>NZ_JACVTO010000016.1 GCF_016518545.1 Pseudomonas sp. S30 | reverse complement strand
AGAAGTTTCGCGTTCCGTTTGCTGCGGAAGTGGGGCGCATTATAAGGGGATTCGAGACCCGGTCAAGGGCTTGACGCAAAAAAATCAAAATCAGTGCGCCGACGCAATATGCATTGCATGCAGTCGGCACATTTGCGCACTATAGTGCGCAAATGCCCTGCTATTTTTCATTCGGAACTGCACTCTTCTATGAAAACCAACGCCCGCAGCCTGGCCGCTACGCTGTTTCCCGTCGGCCTGCTGCTGATCGCCATGGCCTCGATCCAGACAGGAGCATCGCTGGCCAAAAGCATGTTCCCAGTGATAGGCGCCCAGGGCACCACTGCGCTGCGCCTGATTTTCGCCAGCGTGATCATGCTGGCCCTGCTGCGCCCTTGGCGCGCCAAACTCAATGCCAGCACCCTGCGCAGCGTCATCATCTATGGCCTCGCGCTCGGCGGGATGAACTTCCTCTTCTATATGTCCTTGCGCAGTGTGCCGCTGGGTATCGCCGTGGCATTGGAATTCACCGGCCCGCTGGCAGTCGCTTTATTCGCCTCGCGCCGGCCGCTGGACTTTCTCTGGATCGCGTTGGCGGTCGCGGGATTGCTGCTGCTGATACCCAGCGGACAGACCAGCGCGCCCCTGGACCTCACCGGCGCCGCCTACGCCTTGGGCGCTGGCGTGTGCTGGGCGCTGTACATTCTATACGGCCAGCGTGCAGGCGCCGAAAACGGCATCCAGACGGCCGCGCTCGGCGTGCTGATCGCTGCGCTGTTCATCGCTCCGATCGGCATCGTTCACGCCGGCAGCGCGCTGCTGACCCCCGCCTTGCTGCCGGTCGCCCTGGCCGTGGCAGTACTCTCCACCGCCCTGCCCTACAGCCTGGAAATGGTCGCGCTCACGCGCATGCCCGCGCGCACCTTCGGCACGTTGATGAGCATCGAACCGGCCTTCGGCGCTCTCTCCGGCCTGTTGTTCCTGGGCGAGGTCCTGAGCTTGACCCAGGGACTGGCGATTCTCGCGATCATCAGCGCATCGGTAGGCGCGACACTGTCGATGCGCAAGCAGAGCAATCCCCCGGTTGCAGTGGATTGATTTGAGAAATAGTATCATTTGGACAGGGTCCCACCTTGTACCGCTCAGCGAGGCTGTTTAAGCTGTCCGGCAGCTGGAACGTTCGCAGGATCTACCGAGCCGGGCACGGAAAGCAGGGGGTTTCAGGAAAACCGCAGTCACCACCGACAGGGCCAACCCACGCAAGCCCTGATAAGGACAGGAATGAAACGTATTTTTCTTATCCTGGCCATCATGGCAATTGCCGGGTGCGCCGCCACTTCCAAGACCGAGGTCAAGCGAGGGAAGAAGGGCATCCATATCAACTGCTCGGGCCTGTCGTCCTCCTGGGACAAGTGCTACGCCAATGCCCAGGCCTCCTGCGGTCATAAAGGCTACAAGGTCATCGCCCGCTCCACGGACAGTCAGGAAGAACCCGGCGATTACCTGTTCGGCATCAACCCTGCCGGCTACACGAGCCGCAGCATGATCGTCATCTGCAAGTAGAAGGGCAGCTCGCGCTGCCCTTTTCATTCATTTCACAAAGGCTCAGTACGCGCGAGCAACCACTCCAGCCCGTCTCCGGTCAGTAGAGGTTCGAGCCGCTGGCGCACAGTGCGGTGATAGTCGTCGAGCCACTGCCGCTCGGCGGTATCCAGCAATTCGGGCAGCAAGCAGCGGGTATCGATGGGACACAGCGTCAAGGTCTCGAACTCGAGAAAATCACCGAAGGCACTTTTACCCACAGCGCGATTGACCACCAGATTCTCGATCCGTACCCCCCAAGCCCCTGGCCTGTAGGTACCTGGCTCAATCGAGCTGACCATGCCCTCCTGCATCGCCGTCTGTGCGGTGGCAGTCGCCTGGTAGGCGATGACTTGCGGGCCTTCATGCACGTTCATGAAATAGCCCACGCCATGACCCGTGCCATGACCGTAGTCGACCTGCTCGGCCCAGAGTGGGGCACGGGCGATGGCGTCGAGCAGTGGCGACAGGATCCCGCGTGGAAAGCGTGCCCGCGAAAGCGCGATCATGCCCTTGAGCACACGCGTGCAGTCCTGTTTCTGCGCCTGACTGGGTTGGCCGATCGGCACCATGCGGGTTATATCGGTGGTACCCCCCAGATACTGGCCGCCCGAATCGATCAACAGCAGGCCGTCGCCTTCGATCGTCGCGTGGGATTGCTCGGTGGCACGGTAGTGCGGCATCGCACCGTTGGCATTGAACGCGGCGATGGTCGAGAAACTCAGTGACACGAAGCCTGGACGCCGCGCCCGTGCGGCACTCAGGTGTTCGTCCACCGACAACTCGGTGAGCCCGGCTCGCCCCTGATTCGCTTCGAACCAGGCGAAGAACGCGCACAGCGCCGCGCCATCGTGCTCCATGACCCTGCGCACGTGAGCGAGCTCGGCCTCGCTCTTGCGCGACTTGCTCAATGTCGTCGGGTTGATGCTCTCGACCAGCGCCACGCGCTGGTCGACATGCGCCAGAAGCCCATGGGTGACCCGAGCCGGATCCACCAGCAGGTGCTGATCAGGAGCCACGGCTGCCAGCGCCTGACCTATGTCACTGTAATCGCACACCTCTACACCGTCGTCTGCCAGCCGGCGCGCAAGGTCGGCGGCGATCTTGCCTGGACCAACGAAGAGCATCGCCCGATCAATGCCGATCAGGGCGAAGGAAACGAATACCGGGTTGTAGGGCACATCGCTGCCGCGAAGATTGAACAACCAGGCGATGTCGTCGAGCGTCGCGATGAAGTGCCACTCGGCACCCTTCTCTTCCAGCGTGCGGCGCACTGCAGCCAGCTTCTCGGGGCGAGTCTGGGTGGCATAGGGAGCCAGGTGCTCGTAGACGGCTTCATCTGGCAGCGCCGGGCGCTGCTCCCACACCTGCCCGAACAGGTCCAGGTGGGTCATCAGCTCGATCCGACGAGCCTTCAGGCGGTCGCCAAGGCTACGTGCAGCGGCCAATGCCAGCACCTGGCCGTCGACCGCCACCGCGCCGCCACCAACAACCTGTTCACTCAGCCAGTCGAGCGCTCCGGGTTGACCGGGCAGCAGCCTCATCAGCTCGATACCACTGCCATCGAGCTCCCGTTCGGCCTGCTCCCAATATCGGCTGTCGACCCAGAGCCCGGCGAACTGCTCGGTGACCACCAGCGTTCCCACCGACCCATGGAAGCCCGACAACCACTGTCGCGCTTGCCAGTGCTCGGGTAGGTACTCGGACAGGTGAGGATCGGCAGAGGGCACCAGCAACGCGTTCACGCCCTCTCTGAGCATGGCCTTTCGAACTCGCGCCAAGCGGGATGGAATGGACTCCTGGGAGGGGGGTGAACTGCTCATGCGCACTCCTGCGGTCAGATCATCGACGGTTTCCGGCCTGGATAATGGGCCAGCCTGGCGCTACCTGCAATCGCCTGCGCCAGTCTCGAGGCATTGAGTAACACTTAGCCGCAGACGTTGAAGCGCTGGCGATACTGGCTGGGCGCAAGCCCCGTGACCGCCTGGAATACCTTGCGAAAGGCCCTGGGATCCTGATAGCCCACCTCCCAGGCAATCTGATCGACGCTGCGACGGGTGATCTCCAACTGACGGCAGGCACGCCCTACTCGAATCTGCTGACAGTACTGTGTAGGACGCAGGCCTGTGGCGGCGCGAAAACGCCGTAGAAAGGTGCGCGCCTCCAGGCCCGCACAGGCTGCCATGGCCGTCACGCTCACTGAATGCCCGGCATTGCCCTGCAACCAGTGCTGGACCCTGAGCACCGCCTCATCGCCATGATCCAGCCTGGGCGTGAACAGGCTACCGGGCAGCGCGGCGGGCAGAGGTTGTACCGCCAGATAGCGTGCTGTCTCGCAGGCAAGCGCAGCGCCCATGAAGCGCTCGACCAGCCGCAGCCCCAGCTCGGTCCAGGCCATCAAGCCAGCCGAGGTGATGATATCGCCGTCATCCAGCACCGCGAAATGCGCCTCGATGCGCACACGTGGATAGCGCTGTGCGAGCGTCTGGCTGTAGTTCCAGTGCGTGCTCGCCGGGCGCTCGTCCAGCAGGCCGCTGGCGGCTATGAAGAATGCACCGATGCAGACCGAGGCGAGTAGCGTACCGCTTCCATGCCATTGACGAAGGTGCGCGCGATGCGCTTCCAGCACCGCCGCCGTGGGTGCTCCGCCCAGACTGGGCGGTACCACCAGTGCGTTCAAGCGATGCTCGGCGCTCGGACGGCTGTCGTGCAGCACCTGCATGGCCCCGGCCGATTCATCCAGTTGCCAGTGACTGACACGCAGTCGCGGCAGCGGCTGACCGGCCAGCGCGCCCGCGACCCGGTCGGCGACGGCGAACAGGTCTGTCAGCCCGTACAGGGCGGCGGCCTGGACCTCGGGATAGACCAGCACGCCTATTTCCACTTCATCTCGCATGTCAGTTTCTGCCCTCTTTATGTCGATCGCGACCCTCCCTGCCTGGCGGCGGCGGGGCTATTCTCGCCCCATTCCCATCCAGCCTGAAGGCAAGCCTCATGAGCAGCAAAGCGCTTATTCTCATCGATATCCAGAACGATTACTTCAGCAACGGCCGTTGGCCGTTGGACGGCATGGAAGGCGCCGCTGCCAACGCCGCCCGCCTGCTCGCGGCGGCGCGCGAATGTGGCCATCTGGTCATCCATGTTCGTCACGAATTCGAATCGGCTGACTCACCATTCTTCGCACCCGGCTCTACTGGCGCCTTTATCCATGACACCGTGCGCCCCGCACAGGGCGAACCGGTGCTGCTCAAGCACAAGGTCAACGCCTTTCTGGACACCTCGCTCGGCGTCATCCTGGAGCAGCACGGGATCCGCCGGTTGATCATCGCCGGCGCCATGAGCCACATGTGCATCGACTCGGCCGTACGCGCCGCCGCCGACCTCGGCTATGAGGTGCAGGTGGCGCATGACGCCTGCGCCACACTGGCGCTGACCTTCGGTGAACAGACGGTGAGCGCGGCCCAGGTGCAGGGGGCGGCGATGGCGGCGCTGGCGTTCGCCTTCGCCTCGGTGCACAGCACCGATTCGCTGCTCGAGCATCAGGCGCTGTCTGATTGAGGCCAGCCCCCGCCCAGGCATGGATCCGCGAGCCACCTGGGCAAGGTCAGATCACGACGTTGCGTACGAAATGAGTGGGTTGCTGCTCGTCATTGCGATAGGCATAACGGCAGTTACTCGCAAAGATGTGGAACTCGCCCGCCTTCAGATGCCGTTCGCTGTCTTCGATCCGCAAGGTCAGAACGCCTGACACGACGTAGATCTGTTCGCTCCAGCCTTCGGCATCGGCTTCACTGGCATAATGCTCGCCGGGCGCCAGCGTCCACGCCCACAGCTCCACCTCGCGCCTGGCCGTGCTGCTGCCAAGCAGCACGGCCTGACTGCCAGGATGCAGCCCCGCCCATGCCACCTCGTCGATACGCGCCATATCGCACCGCTCCGGCGCCTGGATAAGGGTCGTGAACGCCACACCCAGCGCTTCGGCGATCCGGTCCAGGGTCGTTAGGCTGACGTTCTTCTCGCCTGCCTCGATAGCCACGAGCATGCGCCTGCTCACCCCGGAGCGCTCTGCCAGAACGGCCTGGCTCAGGCGCTGATCGGTACGCAAACGACGGACGTTGTGACTGACGTACTGCAACACACCAGCACGATGGGGGGAGTCTCGATGCACGATGGGGATTGCTCACAGAAGTGACGTGCGCAGTATACTGCGCACTTTGCGGCGATTGTGCGCCGCCCGTTTCGAGTGCGCAAGCTGATGAGTCATGCTACTTCCCCTTTCCGGCCGTCCCTGTCCATTCGCCTGAACAAGGCCGAACTGGTGCTGGTGTTCATCACCATGTTGTGGGGCGGGACTTTCCTGATCGTACACAACGTCATGTCCGTGAGCGGCCCTCTGTACTTCGTAGGGCTGCGTTTCGCGGCCGCCGCGTTGTTCGTGGCCCTGATTTCGGCGAAAACCCTGTCGGGATTGACCCTGACTGAGCTCAAGGCCGGCACGCTCATCGGCGTTTCGATCATGCTGGGCTACGGGTTGCAGACCATGGGCCTGCAGAGCATCAGCAGCAGCCAGTCGGCGTTCATTACCGCGCTTTACGTGCCGTTCGTGCCGCTGCTGCAATGGCTGGTGCTGGGTCGACGCCCCGGCCTGATGCCCAGCCTCGGAATCGGCCTGGCCTTCGTTGGCCTCATGCTGCTGGCCGGCCCCCAGGGCGGCATGCCGCACCTGAGCGAGGGTGAGCTGGTGACCTTGGTGAGCGCCGTGGCCATCGCTGGCGAAATCATTCTGATCAGCCGCTATGCGGGAAAGGTCGATGTCCGCCGGGTAACGGTGGTGCAACTGGGCGTGGCCTCCGCCCTCTCCTTTCCCATGACCTTGCCGATGCAGGAGCGCGCGCCTGATTTCTCCTGGCTGTTGTTGTTCAGCGCGCTTGGCCTGGGCGCCATGAGCGCGATCATCCAGGTGGCGATGAATTGGGCTCAGAAATCCGTCTCACCCACCCGCGCCACCCTGATCTATGCTGGCGAACCGGTCTGGGCGGGGGTCGTCGGCCGCCTGGCGGGTGAACGCTTGCCTGGCCTGGCGCTGCTGGGCGGTGGGTTGATCGTGGCCGCCGTGGTCATCAGCGAACTGCGCATCGGTCGCGCGCGGGCCGCGACGACCGCGGGGCAGCCTCAGCCGCCCGTTGCCGAGCGCAGCAGCGGTTGAACTCTCGCGCAACGACTATGCTCTGAAAAAAACTGTTATAAAAAATCCGCTTTTATCTGCGCTTTTGTAGGATTCTGCCACAGGTTACGTGTTGGTGATCAACCCTGCGCGCACGTATGATCCTTGATCAACTCTCGTAGATTAGAACGCTATGTCATTGATAGTGCTATTGCTTCTGCCGTTCATCGGCAGTTGCCTGGCAGCCGTCCTGCCGCACAACGCGCGTAACGCCGAGTCCATCCTCGCCGGACTCGTGGCTCTGCTCGGTACCGTGCAGGTCGCGCTGTTGTATCCGCAGATCGCACATGGCGGCGTCATTCGCGAAGAGTTCCTCTGGCTGCCGAGCCTGGGGCTTAACCTGGTGCTGCGCATGGACGGCTTCGCCTGGTTGTTCTCGCTATTGGTGCTAGGAATCGGCACCCTGGTCTCGCTCTATGCGCGCTACTACATGTCGCCGCAGGATCCGGTCCCGCGCTTCTTCGCCTTCTTTCTCGCCTTCATGGGCGCGATGCTCGGGCTGGTCATCTCCGGCAACCTGATCCAACTGGTGTTCTTCTGGGAGCTGACCAGCCTGTTCTCGTTCCTACTCATCGGCTATTGGCACCATCGCAGCGATGCGCGCCGCGGGGCCTACATGGCCTTGATGGTCACCGGCGCCGGTGGGCTATGCCTGCTGGTAGGCGCCCTGCTGCTCGGTCACGTGGTCGGCAGCTACGATCTGGACAAGGTACTGCTGGCCGGAGACACCGTGCGCCAGCACGCACTGTATCCGGTGCTGCTGCCACTGATCCTGATCGGCGCGCTGAGCAAGAGCGCGCAGTTTCCCTTCCAGTTCTGGCTGCCCCATGCGATGGCGGCCCCTACACCCGTTTCGGCCTATCTGCACTCGGCAACGATGGTCAAGGCCGGGGTCTTTCTGATGGCCCGGCTGTGGCCGACCCTGTCCGGTACCGAAGACTGGTTCTGGATCGTCGGCGGTGCAGGCGCCTGTACGCTGCTGCTGGGCGCCTTCGCCGCGATGTTCCAGAATGACCTCAAGGGCCTGCTGGCCTATTCCACCATCAGCCATCTGGGCCTCATCACCCTGCTGCTGGGCCTCAACAGCCCGTTGGCTGCCGTGGCCGCGGTATTCCACATTCTCAATCATGCCACCTTCAAGGCCTCGTTGTTCATGGCCGCCGGCATCATCGACCATGAGAGTGGCACGCGCGACATACGCCGCCTCAGCGGCCTGATCCGCCTGGTGCCCTATACCGCCACCCTGGCGATGGTGGCCAGCGCGGCCATGGCCGGCGTACCGTTGATGAATGGCTTCCTTTCCAAGGAAATGTTCTTCGCCGAAACGGTCTTCATTTCCTCCACGGCCTGGGTGGAAGCCGCCCTGCCGGTGATCGCCACTCTGGCGGGCACCTTCAGCGTGGCCTATGCCCTGCGCTTCACGGTCGACGTGTTCTTCGGGCCGACGGCGCAGGATCTGCCGCACACGCCTCACGAGCCTGCGCGCTGGATGCGCGTACCGGTCGAGCTGTTGGTGCTCACCTGCCTGGTGGTAGGCATCTTCCCTGCCCAGTCGGTGGGACCGCTGCTGGCCGCCGCGGCGTTGCCGGTGGTCGGTGGTACCCTTCCCGAGTACAGCCTGGCGATCTGGCACGGCTGGAACGCACCGATGATCATGAGCCTGATCGCCATGTGCGGGGGCATCATCCTGTACCTGGCGCTGCGCAAACAGCTGCGCCGCGGACGCTTCTCCAACCCTCCGCTGATCGAGCGGTTCAACGGCAAGCGCCTGTTCGAACATGGCCTGGTGCGCCTGATGCTGATCGCGCGGAGGGTCGAAAGCCTGCTGACCAGCCGGCGCCTGCAAACACAATTGTTCATGCTGGTGGCAGTTGCCTTCCTGGCGGGCCTGACACCCATGCTGTACAGCGGGATCAGTTGGGGTGATCGGCCGAAGATTCCAGGCTCTGGCGTCTTCGTGGCGATGTGGTTGATCGCTATCGCCTGTGCCATTGGCGCAGCCTGGCAGGCCAAGTATCACCGGCTGGCCGCGCTGATCATGGTCAGCGTGTGCGGGCTGATGACCTGCATCACCTTCGTCTGGTTCTCGGCACCCGACCTGGCCCTGACCCAACTGGTCGTGGAGGTGGTGACCACGGTGCTGATACTCCTGGGCCTGCGCTGGTTGCCGCGAAGGATCGAGGGGGTCACCGCCTCGCCCGGCAGCCTGGATCGAGCACGGATTCGACGCCTGCGGGACCTGCTGCTGGCGATCCTGGTCGGCGGTGGCATGGCCCTGCTGTCCTACGCCATGCTGACCCGCGCAACGCCCAACGACATCTCTTCGTTCTACCTCAGTCGGGCCCTGCCGGAAGGTGGCGGCACCAACGTGGTGAACGTGATGCTGGTGGACTTCCGTGGCTTCGATACCTTGGGCGAGATCACCGTGCTGGTGGCGGTCGCGCTGACCGTGTTCGCCCTGCTGCGCCGCTTCCGGCCGCCGAAGGAAAGCATGCAGCTGCCGGCCCAGCAGCGCCATCTGGCGCCGGACCTGGTCACCGACCTGGTCAATCCGCGGCAGGTCGCCGACACCGCCCTGGGCTTCATGATGGTGCCGGCAGTGCTGGTGCGGTTGCTGTTGCCGATCGCCCTGCTGGTCTCGATGTACCTGTTCATGCGCGGGCATAACCAGCCAGGGGGCGGTTTCGTCGCCGGTTTGGTGATGTCGGTGGCCTTCATTCTCCAGTACATGGTCGCCGGTACCCAGTGGGTGGAAGCGCAGATGAGCCTGCGGCCCTTGCGCTGGATGGGCACAGGCCTGCTGTGCGCTACCCTCACGGGTGTCGGCGCCATGGCGCTGGGTTATCCTTTCCTCACCACCCATACCGCGCACCTGCACCTGCCGCTGCTGGGAGACATCCATGTCGCCAGTGCGTTGTTCTTCGATGTCGGGGTGTACACCGTGGTGGTCGGCTCGACCCTGCTGATCCTCACGGCGCTGGCGCATCAGTCCGTTCGCGCCTATCGCCCGGGCAATCTGAAAACGAGCAAAGGAGGAGCGGCCTGATGGAAGAAGTCATCGCCGTGGCCATCGGCGTACTAGCCGCCTCAGGTGTGTGGCTGGTGCTGCGCCCACGTACCTACCAGGTGATCATGGGCCTGTGCCTGCTGTCCTATGGCGTCAATTTGTTCATCTTCAGCATGGGCAGTCTGTTCATCGGCAAGGAGCCGATCATCAAGGATGGTGTCCCGCAGGACCTGCTCAATTACACCGACCCATTGCCCCAGGCACTGGTACTGACGGCCATCGTCATCAGTTTCGCCATGACTGCGCTGTTCCTGGTCGTGCTGCTGGCTTCGCGAGGGCTCACCGGCACCGACCACGTAGACGGTCGGGAGCGTGAGGAATGAGCACGATGAACCAATGGATCGCCGCGCCCATCCTGCTGCCGCTGATCACCGCAGCGATCATGCTGCTGATCGGCGAGAAGCACCGGCAGTTCAAAGGTCGCTTGAACCTGGTTTCCAGCCTCCTGGGCCTGGGCTTGTCGATCACCCTGCTGCTGTGGGTGCGTGACCAGGGACAGGCGGAGTCGATCGGCGTGTACCTGCCTGGCAACTGGGCTGCTCCGTTCGGCATCGTGCTGGTGCTTGACCACCTTTCTGCGCTCATGCTGACGCTCACCGGCGTCATCGGCGTCAGCGCCCTGATGTTCGCTCGGGCGCGCTGGGACGGCGCGGGCGCCAGCTTCCATGCCTTGTTCCAGATCCAGCTCATGGGGCTGTATGGTGCCTTCCTTACGGGCGACCTGTTCAATCTGTTCGTGTTCTTCGAAGTGCTGCTGGCCGCTTCCTACGGACTGCTGCTGCACGGTTCGGGTCGTGCGCGGGTCAAGGCCGGACTGCATTACGTGGCCATCAACCTGTTCGCGTCGTCGCTGTTCCTGGTGGGAGCGGCCATGCTGTACGGCGTGACCGGCACCCTGAACATGGCCGACCTGGCACTGAAGATTCCTCTGGTGGCGGAGGCTGATCGTGGGTTGTTGCACGCGGGTGCGGCGATCCTGGCGACGGCGTTTCTGGTCAAGGCCGGTATCTGGCCGCTGAATTTCTGGCTGGTGCCCGCCTACGCCTCGGCCAGTGCGCCGGTGGCAGCGCTGTTCGCGATCATGACGAAAGTCGGCCTGTATGCCCTGCTGCGCCTCTGGACCCTGCTGTTCTCCGGGCAGGCCGGCGACTCGGCGCACTTCGGCGGCCAATGGCTGATCTACGGTGGACTGGTGACCTTGGCCGTCGCCGCCGTCTCGATTCTCGCGGCCCAGCGGCTCGAGCGCCTGGCGGCGCTAAGCATCCTGGTGTCGGCAGGTACCTTGCTGGCAGCCGTCGGCTTCGGCCAGGCGGCGCTGATCGGTGCGGCCCTGTTCTATCTGGTCAGTTCCACCCTCGCCCTGGGTGCGCTGTTCCTCCTGGCCGAACTGATCGAACGCTCGCGCTCGGCCAACGAAGTGCCGCTCGACGAAGAGGAGGATGCCATTCCGGCGCCGCTCGAATCCTTGCATCCGCCCAAAGGCATCAACCTCGACGACCAGCAAAAGGCCGTGATCGGCCAGATCATTCCATGGACCATGGCGTTTCTCGGCTTCGGCTTCATCGCCTGCGCCCTGCTGATCATCGGCATGCCGCCATTGTCCGGCTTCATCGGCAAGCTCAATCTGATCAGCGCGCTGTTCAATCCGCTGGGCCTGGGCTTCGCACCCGAGCAGCCGCTGTCGGCGGCAGGCTGGTGCCTCGTGACGTTGCTGCTGCTATCGGGCATGGCCTCGTTGATCGCCTTCGGCAGGGTGGGCATCCTGCGATTCTGGAAGCCGGAGGAGCGGCCATCGCCGCTACTGCGTCGCTACGAATGCCTGCCGATCGTGCTGCTGCTGGGACTGTGCATCCTGCTCAGCGCCCGAGCCGAGCCTCTGCTGCGCTACACCCAGGACACCGCTGCTGAGCTGCAGGCCCCGGACGCATACATCCAGGCAGTGATGTCGACGCGCCCACTGCCTGGGCCGACCACGGCCTCGCAGGTGCAGCCATGAGCCGACTATTTCCCGCCCCGCTGCTGTCCCTGTCGCTGTTCGTTCTGTGGCTGGTGCTGAATCTCTCGGTGAGCCCGGGCAACCTGCTGCTGGCCGCCATGCTGGGCATTCTCGCGCCCTTGCTGATGGCGCCCCTGCGTCCTCAGCATGCCCACGTGAAGCGGCCGCGAGCGGTCGTCGGCCTGATCGTTCGGGTTGGGCTGGACGTGGTTCTTTCCAACCTGCAAGTGGCCTGGGGAGTGTTGCGTGCTGGCAGCCGACCGCCGCGCTCGACATTCGTGCACATTCCATTGGCTTTGCGAGATGCCCACGGGTTGGCGGCGCTGTCGATGATTACTTCCGTGGTGCCCGGAACGGTCTGGTCGGAACTGGCGCTGGATCGCAGCGTACTGCTTCTGCACGTACTCGATCTGGACGACGAGAAGGCGTTCATCGAGCACTTCAAGCACACCTATGAACGCCCTTTGATGGAGATCTTCGAATGACCGGCCTGCTCGCCAATGCCATCCTGGCCAGCCTGTTCATCTTCGTCATCGCCATGGCACTGGCACTGATCAGGGTGTTTCGCGGCCCTTCCGCCCAGGACCGCGTACTTGCGCTCGATTACCTGTACATCCTGGCGATGCTGATGATGCTGGTGTTAGGTATACGCTATGGCAGCGATACTTATTTCGAAGGCGCGATGTTGATCGCGCTGTTCGGCTTCGTCGGTTCCTTCGCCCTGGCCAAGTTCCTGCTGCGTGGAGAGGTGATAGAATGATAGACGCCGTCGAGTTGCCCTTCTGGCTTGAGGTGGTCGTGGCGGCGCTGCTGCTGGCAGGCAGTCTGTTCGCTCTGCTCGGCGCGATCGGCCTGGTGCGTCTGAAGGACTATTTCCAGCGCATGCACCCCCCAGCGCTGGCCTCGACCCTGGGCGCGTGGTGCGTTAGCCTGGCGTCCATTGTGTACTTCTCACAGCTAAAACAAGCACCTGTGCTGCACGCCTGGCTGATCCCGATCCTGCTTTCGATCACCGTGCCGGTCACCACCCTGCTGCTAGCCAGGGCTGGACTGTTTCGCAAGCGTATGGCGGGCGATTCGGTACCTGCGGAAATCAGCAGCGTTCGCGAGCGAGACAACTGATACGGCACAGTGGGAACACCTTGGCCAGGCCTGCTCCTCCCCAAGCACCTGGACTTCGGGTCCTGGAGCCCGTTACTTCAGCAAGGCCTGAATCTGCTCGTGCAGCGTATCGAGGTCGAACGGCTTGGCCAGAATCGGCGCCCTGCGCGCGATGGGGCTGCCGGACTCGAGAATCTCGGCAGGATAGCCGCTGATGAAAATCACCTTCAGGTCCGGGCGCAGCTTCAACGCCGGCTCGGCAATCTCCACACCCGATATCCCGCCAGGCAGACGGAAGTCGGTGACCATCAGGTCCAGGTGCGGCTTGCTGGCCAGGATGGCGAATGCCTCGGCGCCATCCTCGGCCACCAGCACGTGATAACCCTGCCCGGCCAGGTAATCGCGCAGGATCATCCTGATTAGCGGTTCATCTTCTACTACCAGCACTACATCTTGTGCATCTTCGCTCATGACAATGCCTTGAATTTCAAAAAGTTGGCTATGTGACCCCAGGGTCACGCAGAGGTTGCCTGGGGCTGATCAGTTTGTTGCCCGGCCGTCGCCAGCGGTAACAGGACGCTGAAAGTCGCACCCCTGCCTTCCTCGCTGTCGACCCGGATACGTCCGCCGTGTGCCTGCACGATCTGCTCGGAAATGAACAGACCCAGACCCAGGCCTCCGCTGGCCTGCTGAGCGGACACCCGCTCGAACTGCTGGAAAATACGCGCCTGATTGGCCGCGCTGATACCGATACCGTGATCCTGGACCTGCACGCAGGCCATGCCGTACTGCTCGAAGGCCCTGACCTGCACCGGACGCCGATCACCATAGCGCAGGGCATTGGACAACAGGTTGGCCAGTACCTGTTCAATCCGAAATTCATCCCACTCACCGTGCAAGGGCTCGCAACGCGTGAGCTCGATACGCGTGTCCAGGGCAGTGGCCTGGGCGGCGAAGCGCTCGACCAGGTCCTCCACCAGCGTGGCCAGGTCCACCGACCGAGGGCGTATGGACAGTTTGCCGGTACGGATGCGCGAAACATCCAGCATGTCTTCGATCAGGCGAATCAGGCTGTTGATCTGGCGCTCGTCTCGTTCGACCATGGCCTGGAGCTTATCCGGGCTGAAAGCGGCATGATTGCCACGGGCCAGATGCATCTTGCGCAGTTGGGTCTCCAATATCAGGCCGTTGAGCGGAGTACGCACTTCATGGGAAACGATGGACATGAAATCGTCGCGCATGCGCACGGCCCGTTCCAGCTCGCCGCGGGCCACCTGCAGCTGCGCCAACAACTGCTCCTGCTCCTGACGGCTGCGCTCCAGTGCCTGCAGTTGACGGCCAAGCACCTGTCGCTGCCGGTAGAGATCGACGAACACCGAGACCTTGCTTTTAACCGCCTGGGTATCGAGTGGTTTATGCAGGAAATCGACCGCTCCACTTTCATAGCCCTTGAACGCGTAGTTCAGTTCACGACCAGCTGCGCTGACGAAGACGATGGGAATGTTCTTGGTCTTCTCCATGCCGCGCATCAGCTCGGCCAACTCGAAACCATCCATGCCAGGCATCTGCACATCCAGTATGGCCAGGGCGAAATCGTGCTCGAGCAACAGCGACAGCGCCTGCTCGGCCGACTGGGCGCGGTGTACCTCGCGATCTTCACCTTGAAGGAGCGCATCGAGTGCCAGAAGGTTTTCCGGCAGATCGTCGACGATCAGCAATTTGGCGATGATGTGGCTTAGCATGGGCGGGATTCCAGGGTGGCGAGCAACTGCCCGATACCGCTCAGAGAAAGAATGTGATCGGGTCGGTGCAGGGCAAGTGCAGCTTCCGGCATCGACGCGACCTGTGCATCGCGGGGGTCCTGGACCAGCGTCCGGCCTCCGCATTTCTTGATGTACGCCAGCCCTCGGGCGCCGTCTTCGTTGGCCCCGGTGAGCACTATGCCGAGCAGCCCCTCACCATAGACATCGGCCGCCGAGTGGAACAGCACGTCGATTGCCGGCCGGGAAAAATGCACCGGTGCCTCCTGACTGAGCGACAGGCTGAAGTCGCGCTCGATAGAAAGGTGATAAGCAGGCCCGGCCACATAGATCCTGCCGGGCTCGACAGGTTCCTTGTCACATGCCTCGCGAACCGGGCGCTGCAAGCGTTGCTGCAGCACCTCGGCCAATTGGCTGGGGCGGTCTCCCGGCAGGTGCAGCACGCACAGTACAGGGGGCTCGAAGCCCTTGGGCAAGCCACCGAGCACCTCGAACAGCGCGGCCACGCCGCCTGCCGAGGCACCGATCACCACTGCGCGCACGCTGTTCATGACTTGCGGAAAATCCGCTCGGGCCGCACCAGTGGCTCGAAGCGATCCTTGTAGGCTGAGAAGTCCACCGACTCCTTGCTGCCCAGAAACAGGAACCCACGGTGGCACAGCGACTCATGGAACAGTCCCAGGGCGCGGTCCTGCAACTCCTTGTTGAAGTAGATCAGCACGTTGCGGCATGACACCAGCTGCGTCTCGGAGAACACGCTGTCGGTGGCCAGGCTGTGGTCGGCGAAGGTCACCGTGTCACGCAAACTGCCGTCCATGATGGCGTTACCGTAGGCCGAGGTGTAGTAATCGCTGAAATCACGACGCCCGCCGGCCTTGCGATAGTTCTCTTCGTATTCACGCAGGCTCTGCATCGAGTAGATGCCCTGCTTGGCCTTCTCCAGCGAGCTGGGGTTGATGTCGGTCGCGTAGAGGATGGTGCGCTCCAGCAGCCCCTCCTCACGCAGCAGGATAGCCATGGAATACACCTCTTCACCGGTGCTGCAGCCGGCGATCCAGATCTTCAGCGAAGGCCAGGTGCGCAGTAGCGGGACCACCTCGCGCCGCAGCGCGAGGAAATGGCCAGGGTCGCGAAACATCTCGCTGACCGGGATGGTCAGGAACTGCAGCAACTGCATGAACATGCCTGGGTCGTGCAACACGCGCTCCTGCAACCCCGTAACCGTGCGGCACTCGAACTGGGACAAAGCGTGCAGGATCCGGCGCTTTATCGAAGCCCCTGAGTAGTTGCGAAAGTCGTAGCTGTACTTGAGGTAGATTGCCTCGATCAGCAGACGGATCTCGATATCGGTGTTGCGCTCGCTAGTCAAATTCGCTCCAGTTGCGGCAGCCAGACCCTGATCAACGAGAACAGTCGGTCCAGATCGATCGGCTTGGCCAGATAGTCGTTGGCGCCCGCCTGCAGGCAACGGTGCTGGTCATCCTTCATGGCCTTGGCGGTCACGGCGATGATCGGCAGCTTGCGCCAGCGCGGCTGCTGGCGAATCAGGCGAGTGGCTTCGTAGCCGTCCATCTCCGGCATCATCACGTCCATCAGCACCAGGTCGATGTCGTCGTGCTGCTCGAGGCGCTCCAGGGCTTCGCGCCCGTTGCGGCCGATCTCGACGATCGCGCCCTTGTGCTCGAGCGCACTGGTGAGGGCGAAGATGTTGCGCACGTCATCGTCCACCAGCAGGATCTTGCGACCCTCGAACACCTTGTCACGGCTGCGGGCAGTCTTGAGCATGCGTTGGCGCTCGTGGGACAGCTGCGATTCGACCTTGTGCAGGAACAGCGTCACTTCATCGAGCAGCCGCTCGGGCCAGCGCGCGCCCTTGATGATGATCGACCGCGAGTACTTGAGCAGGTCGGTTTCTTCGTCGCGCGTGAGATTGCGGCCGGTGTAGACGATCACCGGGGGGAAGCTGCGGATGTCTTCGGCGGTCATGCGCTTGAGCAGCTCGTTACCGAGCATGTCGGGCAACTTGAGGTCGATGATCATGCAGTCGTAGATGTTCTCGCGCAGCAACTCGAGCGCCTCCTGGGCCATGGCCACGGCGGTGATCTCGATGTCATCGTCGCCGATCAGGCGAGCGATGCTCTCGCGCTGCAGATCATCGTCCTCTACCAGCAGTACGCGCTTGAGCTTCTGGGTGAGCTTGTCTTCCAGGCGCCCGAATACCTCCTTGAGCGCCTCGCGACTGGTAGGCTTGACCGCATAGCCCACGGCGCCCATGTGCATGGCGGCCTCGACGCGGTCTTCGACCGAGATGATGTGCACCGGGATGTGACGGGTGCTGGCCAGCTCCTTCAGCCGCTGCAGTACGGTCAAGCCAGAATGGTCGGGCAGGCGCATGTCGAGCAGCACGGCGTCGGGCAGGTATCGCGCGGCCAGGGCGAAGCCTTCGTCGGCGGCATGGGCGACCAGGCAGTGATAACCCAGTTCGTGGGCCAGGTCGTAGAGGATCCGGGCAAAATTCGGCTCGTCCTCGATGACCAGGATGCAGCGACCCTCGAAAGGCGCTTGGGCACGATCATCGTCGAAGCTGGGGACCACGACCGACTCTGGCTGGCTGGGCACCGTCTGCGGCGCTGACAACCGGGACAGTTGGGCGGCCGGTGGTCGCGCCACCGGCGCCTCGCCCTGGGGCTCGTTCGGCTCGTGGCGCTCGGGCAGGATGAGGCTGAACACACTGCCTTCCCCGGCGCTGCTCTGGACACTGATGCTGCCGCCCAGCAGCTGTGCCAGGTCACGTGAGATCGACAGGCCCAGGCCGGTGCCGCCGAAGCGGCGGTTGCTGGTGCCGTCGACCTGATGGAAGGCACCGAAGATGGCCTCCTGCTGATCGGCAGGAATGCCGATACCGGTATCGCGAACGGTGAAGACGATACCTTGGCGGGTGTCGTGGCCGATGGTCAGGCTGACCTGGCCTTTGTCGGTGAACTTGATTGCGTTGGACAGCAGGTTCTTGAGTATCTGCTCCAGCCGCTGGCGATCGGTGACCAGCGTGGCAGGTACCTGGCCCTGCAACTGCACGTCGAACTGCAGGCCCTTTTCATCTGCCAGCGGCTGAAACATTCCACGCAGCCCCTCGACCAGACGCACCACCTGGGTGGTTTCCGGACGGACTTCGAGCTTGCCGGCCTCGACCTTGGCGATGTCCAGGATGTCGTTGATCAGGTTGAGCAGGTCGTTGCCAGCCGAGTAGATCGACTCGGCGAACTTGACCTGTTCCTGACTGAGGTTGCCCTGACCGTTTTCGGCAAGCAACTTGGCCAGGATGAGCGAACTGTTGAGCGGCGTGCGCAGCTCGTGGGACATGTTGGCCAGGAACTCGGACTTGTAGCGACTGGAACGCTGCAGGTCCTCGGCACGCGCCTGCAGCTGCTGCTGGGCACTGTTGAGCTCGCTGTTCTTGCGATCCAGCGCCACCGTACGCTCGGCCAACTGCTCGTTGGTCTGCTCGAGCTCCGCCTGTTGGGTCTCCAGATAGGCCTGGGACTCCTTGAGCACCCGCGACTGCTCTTCGAGCTCCTCATTGGCGGTCTTGAGCTCTTCCTGCTGGACCTGCAGCTCCTCGTTCAACTGCTGAGTTTCAGCCAGAACTTCCTGCAGGCGCTGGCGATAGCGGGCGCTCTCGATGGACATGCCGAGGTTGTCGGCAATGCGTTCCAGCAGCTCGCCGTCACGCTCGTTCAGCGGGCGCAGGAAGCCCAGTTCGAGCACGCCATTGACTTCGCCCTCATCGCTGGAGGGCACCAGCAGCGCGCTACGCGGCAGTCCACTGCCCAGGCCGGAGCTGAGTCGGTGGTAATCCTGGGGCAGGTCGTCCAGGCGGATCAGGCGCCGCTCGCGCACACTCTGCGCCAGCAGGCCCTCGTGCTCGCCCAGGATCTGGCCGCGATTCTGCTGTTCGGCATCCAGTCCATAGGTCGCCACCCGTACCAGTTGCCCGTGGGCATCGCGCACGTAAAGCGCGCCCACCACGCTGCCCAGGTAACTGGCGAAGAAACGCAGCACGTTGTCGCCCAGCGCCGTGAGGGTCAGCTGTCCCAGCACCTGCTGAGACAGTTGCTGCTGACCATTGCGCAACCATGCCTGATGCTCCAGGCGGTCGGCGGCGCGCTGCTGGGCCTGAAGATTGCCCACGTAGCTATCGGACAATGCCAGCAGATCTCGACGGCCCAAGTAGGCCAATAGCCCGCTCAGGCCAACGATGAACAGTATGAAGGCGGTGATCGAGATGACCGTGACACGGCTGACCTGCTCGGTGCGGTTCTGTCGCAACTGCTGCTCGGTGGCGATGAGGTCCTGGAACTCGTTGCGAATTTCGTCGGTGATGCGCTTGCCGCGCCCCCCCGCGATGGCGCCTTGGAAATCACCCTTTTCGCGACGCATGCTGATCAGCTGGGCGCCGAAATCGTTCCAGGCGCGCTGCAACCCTATGAGGCGATCGATGCGATCGACCTGGGGCAGGTTGTCGCTGACCATTTCCTTTAGGGCGTCGAGGCTGCCGAAGATGCGCGGCTTGGCCACCTCGTAGGGGTCGAGAAAGCGTTCGTCCCCGGTGATGAGGAAACCGCGCATTCCGGTTTCCATGTCGATCGACAGCTTGAGCGTTTCGTTGGCATTGCCGATCACGCGATCGGTGTGCTCTACCCACTGCATGGCAGACAACAGGTAGTTGATCACCACGACGAACGCCACGGCGCCCAACAGCCCCACACCTAGCGGCAGGCCAATGTTACGGCCCAGCAGTCTGCGGAAGCTGCGTTGATCCATGGAGGCTGCTTGAATCATCTGATAACGCCCGAGCGAGATAAGTCCATTAAAGGTAGGTAGGCGATACGCTGCACTGGGCATGCCGCGCCCACCTGTGCGTCCATTGCCGGCCCGGCATCGGGGCGTCGCAACGGGGCATTTAGCCAGTATTTGAAGGCGGCCGCGCGCAATCGTTCCCTACTGGTGCGGAGCTGGTTATTCTGAGGGAACTTCTGTTCCTTTTACAGGCACTGAGTCACTAACATTACCCTTGCGACAGGATTCAACTCATGCAACTTCTGGTAGTCGAAGACGACGACATCGTCCGCATGCTGATGGTCGAAGTGCTCGACGAATTGGGCTACACCGCAATCGAGGCAGAAAACGCCACGGCAGCCTTGACGATCCTCGAAGATGCCGGTCAGGCCCTGGACCTGATGATGACCGATGTCGGCTTGCCTGACATGCGTGGCGACGCACTGGCTGCCAAGGCGCGCCAGATACGCCCGCAGCTTCCTGTGCTGTTCGCCAGCGGCTACGCCGAGAACGTCGAGGTGCCGGAGGGTATGCACCTGATCGGCAAGCCTTTCAGCATCGATCAGTTGCGCGACAAGGTCGTCAGCATCCTGGGCACCCCGTAACCCACTCCCTGACCACGGCACAGTGCTCAGGGCTCGCGGCGCAGCAGGAAGGTATCCATGATCCAGCCCTTGCGTTGGCGCAGCTGTGCCCTGAGCGTCAGAATCTGCTCCTTGACCACCGGCAGCGCCCCTGAAATCAGTACTTCATCATCCGTCCCCAAGTAGGCGCCCCAGTAGATGGTGATGTCAGGGTCATGCAGATCCTCCAGCGCCCCTGCGCCGTCGAGCATCACCACCACATTATCCACCCTGGCCTGTTCCGCCAGCCGCCGACCGGGCAGGACGGTCAGCGGCTCGCCAATGCGGTTGAGGGCGATGAGATGCCGTGCCGCCAGGGCCTGCACACTACTGATGCCAGGAATGACCTCCAGGGTCAGGGCGGTGCCAAGGTCGCGCACTCGATCCAGGATGCGCAGCGTGCTGTCATACAGCGTTGGCTCTCCCCATAGCAGGAAAGCGCCGATTTCGTGATCTTGCAGCTCGGTCGCGATCAGTTTCGCGTACAAGCTCGCCCGCGCTTGGTGCCAGGCTTGAACCCCCTCGATGTAGTCGGACGCCGCCGCGTTTCGGACCGGGTCGGCCACCTGCACCAGACGATACCCTCCTTGCGGCACGTACCGCGCCAACATGTCCTGGCGCAAGCGCAGGAGGTCGTGCTTCTGCGCACCTTTTTCCAAGACGAAGAACACCGACGCACGCTGCATCGCCTCGACGGCCTCGATGGTGATCTGTCGAGGATCGCCAGGACCGATACCGATCAGCAGCAATCGCTTCATGGGCGCTCCATCTTCATAGTTGAAAAGCATTGACCCTGCGCCATTGTGGGAGTCGTTCGGATCTACTGCCGCAACCGTTCGTCGCCTGGCAGGATCTGACCGTCAATCCATAATGACTATACAGTCACACTCGAATACGGCACGCTTGAAGGCATCGCACGCCCAGCTCGTCGAGCGTGCGCTGATATTTGCAAACCCGGCATGGAGGCATGATGTTAGAGACCGCAGCTGCGCGCTGGGCCAGTGGGAGCGACCTGCGACACCTCCTCGAGAGTCTGCCCAGGCTGGTTCACCTGCTGGGGTTCGAGCATTATCTGTTCGCAGGTCCCAGCCTGTACGTCGACTCCAGCCTGTCGTCCGATCAGCGAGCATGCGTGCAGCGATTTTATTGCGCCTGCCCGCTACCCGACTCCACGAGAACTCACGAGCTGCCGTTGCTATGGGCCGAGCAGAGCCTCCCAGCGCCGCCGCAGTGCTGGGCGAGCTTGCATGGCTGTAATCTGCGCCATGGCTGGCTGCAACCTGTCCAGCGCAATGGCAGCTGCAGCAGCCTGGCTATATTGCGCGCAAATGGGCCCGTCTCTGCCCCGGAATTGTATCGCAAAGCCGGAATTGTGATGTGGATTGCCGAGCGTTTGCACAGAGAGATGATGCTGCAGTCGGCCACCTATGGGGTGAACGATGGCTGTCAGCACTGAAGTTCGCGGCGCCACTAGAAGCACCCTGGTCGTCACCTGAAAGGCAAGCGATGAGCCGCACTCTTGGTCAGCGCAGTGGCATCCACCGCCACGCGCTGTCGGCGGCAGCGCTGCGAACAATAACGGACCTCGTCCCAGCACCGTTCCCACTTCTTGCGCCATGAAAAAGGCCTACCGCAGCAGCTGCATGTCTTTTCCGGCAAATCGCGTTTCTTCATCCATCGGCCCTCGCGTCAGGTTCAGCCATCGTGCTGATTTGAGCAGCGCTCGACGCCTTCGGCCCGCCAGCTCTCGAGCTCAATGCTCCGGCCTGGAGGCGTACAAGAACATGGGCAGCCAGCTGACTGACTACCGTCTCCAACGGACCTTCGTTGTGGCACACCAGCCAACCTTGGTCTACCATCGCCCGCTCGAATGACTCGGTACACACCTCATGCTCCTGCATCGTTTGCACAACGGTACTGCGTAGCCCTGCACGCCTGGCCTTCGCCCTGGCCCAGGATACTGGAGCGGGAGTGACCACAGCCACCTGCAGATCAGGAACCTGCACTGCGCGCTGTAGATTGAACCGCAGAATGTCCTCGAAGGGCACTCCCCGCCTGAACGCGGCATCCGAGGCGAACCAGCGATCCATCAAGATCACGCTTCCGGGCAGCTGGTTGGGGAGCACATGACGAGAGATCCACGCACGGCTGTCAGCTAGTCGGGCACACACACGCCTCTCCAGATCGATGTCCGGCTGCCTGGCCAGGGCGTTCACCAACGCCATGATTTCGGCGCGATAGGGATCGTGATTGCGTTCGCTGAGTCGCACCACCTTGTAGCCGTCGCGCCTGAGCTTGAGCGCCAGCGCTTCGAGCAAGGTGGTCTTGCCGACCCCTTTCGGGCCGTCCAGGGAAACGAACAGCGAAGGATTCATGTATCACCCCGAGCCTGAACCACAGGTGGACGTGTGCGCCAGAGAGGAGAAACAACCATCCATGACAGGTCATCAGGCGCGGGTAATCAACCCCTGGCGCGCTATGCGGGTCAGATGACTGATGGTTTCAGCCGCCTGTTCGCCACTCGGGGCTTGAATAACGGCGAGATCGAAGCGGTCAGTGCCATAGTGGGCCAAGTTGCACGCGCTTTCAGCGAACTGGATGAGGAACGCCCGAGCCTGACCTCGTCGACGAGAGAAGCCGTCCAGGTTGCGCAGCAACGTCGGTTGATGCTGGCCTCCAAGCAGGATACGTGGAGTTCGCGCAGCCGAATCGGCAAGCAATGGAGTCAGACAGACGCTGGTACGTGGGCAACTCATGGAGTATCTCTCCGCCTCGCGAATCCCGCTGGGCAGCGGTGGGAGGCGTCACCGAACCAGCGCTTTAGCGGTATTTCGGAGAGGCTTGTCACCTTTCCCGCGCCCCGCAAGTAGCTGTTTAAATCGGCGCAATATCTATCCTAGAGGGTCGCGCATCACGCTGCAAGAGGCCTTGTCCCACAGCGTGACGTTCGAGCGCGGCAGCGGGCAGTCAACGAGCGAGCAGACGGTCCAGCGACAGTCGCCCTGCACCTTCGATCAGAATTGCCAACGTGCCACCCAACAGCGCCAGGGCGAACTCGGAGCCATTGTTGGACATGAACAAGCCATTGCCGATGTGCACGGTGAAGATCGCCACGATGAGAGTCACACTCAGCACCAGCGCCGCAGGTCGCGCCAGTAGACCCAGCACAACGGCCAGGCCGCCGAAGAACTCAGCGCTTCCCGACAGCAGCGCCATCGCGTAACCCGGAGTGAGGCCGATGCTCTCCATCCATTGCCCAGTGCCTTCGAGGCCATAGCCACCGAACAGACCGAACAACTTCTGCGCGCCGTGCGCCATGAAAATGAGGCCGACCAGAATGCGCAGCACACTGATACCGAAACCGGCACGGGTGGCGAAAAGGGAGTGAAGGGCTGGATGCATGTCGAAGGTTCCCGATTGAGGAAGAGGTGGTGCCGCCATAATAATCAATTAATGAAATGATAAAACGGCTAAATTCCGACTATAAATATCGAAAAAATGAAATCTTTAGCGCCTCAGCGGCTGTTCGAGCCTGGAGCGCTCTCGATTGAAAGCCAGGAAATACTTGTTGACGCTGTTGACGAACGTCACTGTCCCCATCCCGGCCTCCTCCATGGCGATGCGTTCAGTCTGAAAGAACCACTGATTACCATTGAGCCCCCGTCGACGCGCTTGCGCACGCATGGCCTGAACCCGTTCAGGGCCCAGATTGTAGGCAGCGAGCACGAACGCCATGCGTTCACGCTCGTTGAGCTGAGGACTCGAGAAGAACTTGCGACGAATCAGCGCCAGGTAGCGCGCGCTGGCCTGGACATTGCCGTCGACCGTCGCCGTGTCGCTGACGCCCACACGCTGGGCAGCGGACGGTGTCACCTGCATCAGCCCGTGGGCCCCGCCCATACCGCGTGCGCCAGGGTCCAGGGTCGACTCCTTGAAAGCCAGTGCCGCCAGGTTGAGCCAGTCGATCTGTTGTTCGGCCGCATGTTTCTGCAGCACCCCGCGGACCGACGCCAGACGTTGGCGATCCTGTCGAGCAAGCGGGTTCTGAACACGGTACTGTCGGCGGTAGATGCGCTCGAACGCCGCGTCCTGGTTATCCGGCGCTCGGTAGCTAGCCAGGAATCGATCCACACCGAGCATCAGCTCAACGGCATCCTTGCGCGCATACCAGCGCACAGCTTGAGGCCGGCCCAGGGCCACGCGGCCGTTGACCCGCAGCTTCGGCATCACGCGCGCCCAGCGCTGGGCGATGGGGCGCTCGACCACGGTCAGCGGGTAGATACCGGCCTGGACCATTTCCAGGACGTCTTCCACCGCCAGGGTCGGATCGACCCATTCGATCTTGATGGGCGCACGCTTGCGCAAGGCCAACTGCTGATTGATCTGTTCGATCACCGGCCCGGCCGCACTGGCACTGGTCAATGCGACGGTACGCCCGGACAGCTGGTCTGGGCGGGTGAAGGTTCGGTCACCCTGGCGACCTACCAGTTGCAGCGTGACCTGGTCGAGCACCGGGGCGCTGGCAGCCACATCCCGCAGTTGAGCGGCATCGACCAACTCGCCCGGCGCCACCAGGTCGCCCTCGCCTCGCAGCAGCGCGCCGATCAATTGTTCCTTGGCCCGCGGGACGATTTCGAGCGTGATCCGCTGCTGCGGGTCCATACGCGCATTGAGAGCATGTTCGAGCGCGCGTAGCCGATAGTACTCGACGCCGACCGGCTCGCCTTTGACTTCACCAGAGCTGTTGCGGCTTTGGTTGACCAGGACCTTGAGCACCTTGCTGGCACGAATCTGCGGGAGGTCTCGAGCCTTGCTCGCAGAACCGTGATGCGAAGGGCCGGACTCGGCAGCCACGCAAGTTCCCACGGTAAACGGGCAGAGCGACAGCAGAGTGACCAGCAATAATCGCCGCATGGGATCCGGCCTGACAAGGGAATGGATGATGGCAAAAGACCAGCAGACACCCATGAAGTTCTGGGTTTTCCCGTGAAAAGAGGGTTTTTGCTATGGTGTCGGCCCCGCCTCCAGAGAACGCACCATGCAACTGATCGATATCGGCGTCAACCTGACCAATAGCAGTTTCCAAGGTCAGGAGTCAGCCATCCTCGAGCGCGCGCAAGCGGCCGGGGTGGCGCAGATGGTATTGACGGGCACCAGCGTGGCCGCCAGCGAGCAGGCCGTGGCCCTGTGTGAAACTTTCGATGCCCAAGCGCAGCACCTGTTCGCCACGGCCGGCGTGCATCCCCACGATGCCAGCGGCTGGGACGCCGGCAGCGAGCGAAGCCTTCGAGACATGATGCGCCACCCCCGAGTGAAAGCGCTGGGCGAGTGTGGCCTGGACTTCAATCGCGACCTCTCCCCTCGCCCACTCCAGGAACGCGCACTGCACGCACAACTGGCGCTGGCGGTGGAATGCCGGTTACCCGTCTTTCTTCACGAACGCGACGCCAGCCAGCGCCTGCTGGCCATTCTCAAGGACTACCGCGACCACTTGAGCGCCGCAGTCGTGCACTGCTTCACCGGTGAGCGCGACGCGTTGTTCGCCTACCTGGACATGGACCTGCATATCGGTATCACCGGCTGGATCTGCGACGAACGCCGAGGCACTCACCTGCATCCGCTGGTCGGCAATATCGCCGAAGGTCGCCTGATGCTGGAAAGCGATGCTCCTTACCTGCTGCCTCGCACCCTGAGACCCAGGCCCAAGAATGGTCGTAACGAGCCGGCTTTCCTGCCGGCCGTACTGGCCGAGGTGGCGCGACACCGTGGCGAGAGCCTGGAGCACTGCGCTGCCCATGTCACAGCGACAGCCAGGGCCTTTTTCAAGCTACCTTGATGCACGTCATGACACCCCTGGGACAGCGCGAACAAAATAATGGCACCTTGCCAATAATGTTTCCGCTCAATTCAGAGAAGACCTTCCATGGGTGCCTGGCTTAGCAATGTTTCATTGAAGTACAAATTCTGGGCCGTCAATGCGGTGGCCTTCTTCACCACCCTGCTACTGGTACTCTATGCGGTCAACCTCGAGCAGCAGGCACGTGCGGACGATGCGCGAGCGCAGGCGCGGGCGCTGGCCAATCTGTTAGCGAGCTGGCCGGCCGAACAGCCAGTACCAGCCTTGCCCTTCTTGATCACGTGGCAGACCGGGCAGACCCCTACCTTCGCCGGCGAGCCTCTGCTGCCCCTGGGTGAAGCGACGGGTTGGGTGGAGGTACCGGCCGCCTGGTTGCTGGGGACCGATCCCGTGCG
Organism: Pseudomonas sp. S30; assembly: GCF_016518545.1. Taxonomy (GTDB): domain Bacteria; phylum Pseudomonadota; class Gammaproteobacteria; order Pseudomonadales; family Pseudomonadaceae; genus Aquipseudomonas. The sequence goes on along the minus strand of NZ_JACVTO010000016.1, from coordinate 101,289 downwards.
CGGGGCCCAGGTGCTGCAACAAGGCGCTCGGCACATCGCCGTGGTTGCCCAGTCGCCCAGTCTGCGCCAGGTGCTGCTGGACCGCTTCAGCCAGTATGCGATATGCGTGCTGGTCCTGATGCTGGCGATGCTCGGGGCGTCGCAGTTGCTCATCCGTTTCCTGCTGAGCCAACTCAACACGCTCAAGGATGTGATGCTCAGGGTGGAAAAGAGCGGCGACCTGTCCGCCCGCGTGCCCTTGGCATGTGGCGACGAGGTGGGGCAGATGGCCGGCGCCTTCAACGCCATGCAGGCCACCTATCACCGAGTGGTCGGTACCGTCGCACACACCGCCGCCCAGCTCGACGCCGGGGCCGCGCGGCTGGCTGCCAGCATGGACGATGTGCGTCATGGCATGCTCGGTCAGCAAAGCGAAACCGACCAGGCTGCCACGGCGATCAATGAGATGTCCGCCACGGTGCATCACATCGCACAGCATGCTGGCGCCACGCGCGATCTGTCACAGAGCGCCGACCACCTCGCCGGCAGTGGACAGGTCGTGGTGACTCGGGTACAAGCGTCGATCGCCAGCCTGTCCAGCGGCGTGCAGCAGACCGCCGAGATGATCCGACGACTCGCCGATGACAGCCAAAAGATAAACGGCGTGGTTAACGTGATCCACAGCATTGCCGAGCAGACCAACCTGCTGGCGCTGAACGCCGCCATCGAAGCCGCGAGAGCGGGCGATCTGGGCCGCGGCTTCGCGGTGGTGGCAGACGAGGTGCGTAACCTGGCCAAGCGAGTGCAGAGCTCTACCGACGAAATCACCACCATGGTGTCGGCATTGCAGGCAGGCACGCGCGACGCCGTCGACTTCATGCAGGAAAGCTCGTTCAAAGCGGACGATTGCGTACAACAGGCCCGTGAGGCTGGCGATGCCCTGGCCGAGATCACCCGTGCGGTGGCGCAGATGCGCGAAAGCAACACCCAGATTGCCGTGGCCGCCGAGCAGCAGAGCCAGGTGGCTGAAGAGATGAACCGGGCAGTGGTGAGCATTCGCGACGTCACCGAGCACACGGTACGCCAAACCGTGAGTTCGGCCAGCACCAGCAACGAATTGGCCACTTTGGCCGGCGAGCTGAACCAGGCCATCGGCCAGCTGACTCTATAGCGCCCATACACAGCCTCGATTGGCCCCTGAGCAGGGGCCGCACTACGCTATGGACATGAGCAAGAGGAACCGTCCATGAGCAAACGTCTGCCCAATCTCCGCGCCTGGCAATGGCAGGGCTACACCCGTCATCATCGTCACCCGGCCAACCTGGTGCTTCACCTGATCGCCGTGCCGTTGTTCATCCTGGCGGTCCTGCTGCTGATCTCAGGTGTTTTTTCGCTGGACCTCACCCAATTGGCCGTAGGCGCTATCGCCCTGATCGCTGCCCTTGGTATGCAGCGCCAAGGGCACCGCCTCGAGCAAGAGCAGCCTGAACCGTTCAGCGATCGCAACGATGCCTTCACGCGCCTGCTCACCGAGCAGTTCGTGACATTTCCGCGCTTTGTTCTGAGCGGCGGCTGGTGGCGGGCCTGGCTGGAGCGCCACAGGCATCGCCACTGAACCGACATGATCAGGCGAAGATGGTCACGGTCTGGCGGCTGAGCGCCAGCAGCTGTCCATCGGCCGAGTGCAATCGGGCGGCGGCGTGGCCATATCCGTCACGGGCGTATTCGGTATCCACCCGGTAGTGACACCATGCCTGGCTCGATTGGGAAGGTAAGGGTTGCATGAACTCGACCGTCCAGGTGAGGGTACTGCCAGCCGCCGGCTGCCTCAACATTGGCAGCACGCTTGGCGGCCAGGCATCGACCAGCGCCAGCAGGTGAGCGACCGTCATCGGCCCCTCTGAGATATCGCGCATTCTAACCCAACCGCCCATTTCCCGTGAGTCGCTGCCACTGAACGGCAGACCACCGATCGACCAGCGCAGCGCCAGGTGCCTCATGAACACTGGCGTGACGCCTGGAATGTGTGGCAGTTCAGGCTGGGCGTGCTCCAGAGCCGTGAAGGGCACTGCGGGTTCGGCCTCCACCACTACAGCTGAGGTGCGGCCGGCGCCGAAGCTGCCTTGTACCAGCGTCACCACCTGACCGTTCTGGATAGCTCGACCCAGCAAGGTGGTGACGCCCTTCCCTTCGCGCAGCACCTGAACATCCAACTGGATGGGCTGTTCAGGTTCGGCCGGTCCCACGAACGTGGTGGCCAGTGAGCGTACCGGGCGATCGTCGGACAGCGCCGCCTGCATGGACTCATAGACGAGTGCAGCCATGAGTCCGCCAAAGCATGCCCGGCCCTGAGCCCAGCTGGACGGAACGGTCAAATTGGCAGGCGTGGTCCTGGCTGCGAGCAGGAGTTGGTCAAAGTTCATCGGCTGTCCTCACCCAGGGCTTTCGTGGAGAAATCCTGGCCATGGTAGCCAGCAAGGACACCTGTCGGCAGCCCGTATATCGGCCATTGATTAGCATGGCTATCGGCGGGAAGCCGCTCTGCGCAGGGTTTTGAGCGTGTCGTCGCAGGTGCGCTCGGCGCGTTGCAGTTGCGCCTGCCACTGCGCCACGCAAGGCGCCAGGTCCGCATGCTCACGAGCCTGAACCAGCCACTGCAGCCGATCGTGCCAGTCGCCCAGGTCTGCCTGGGCCTGCTTGAGCAAGCGCTGGAGCGGCTTTTTGGCATGGCGCAGTTGTGGATAGGCTTCGTCGCCGTAGCGCACGCGCTTTATCAGCAGGCGCAGACGATGGCGATCGTGGTCGGGATCGTCGATGGCGGCCTGCAGCCTGTGCCATTGCTTGACGAGCCGTTTGTCGACCCGCTTGCGCAGGTCGTTCGCCATGCCTTCACGCTCGGCAGCGCGCAGGAACAGCGGCAGGGAATCCAGTATGCCCAACACTCGGGTCAGCTGCGCGCTGGCAGCGACCCCGGCGAAGGTCGTGACCCTGCCCTGTGCGCGGCGCTGTCCGGCTGCGTCATGGCCCTGGGCGATCAGGTGCAGAGCGAGCACTTCTCGATCGCGCAGAGGTGTGGTCAGGGTGCCCAGAGACCTGGCGGCGTCCTCCATCTGCTCCACACCCGGCAGCCCACGCAGTGGCCGCAGCAAGCTGCGCAGACGCCTCAGGGAGGTGCGCAGGTCGTGCAACGCTTCACTGTCGGTATCGGCCGCCAGGCGCTCACGGCAAGCCAGCAGCCGCACGTGCAAGGCCATGACCTGAGCAACAACATGATTCATCATCGCTGACATCACGGATTCCTCGATCAGCGCCCGGCGCGGGACTCACGGATATAGAAACGCGCGCGTTCGGCCTTGGTGCTGCAGCCTTCGAAGGCCTCGAATTGCTGCTGGGTCTTGGCGCCGGTCAAGAGCGAAAGTGCCTTGGAGTAGCTGACCGTGCCGGCGAACCCTTCCGCCTTGGCCAGGTCGAGCTCCTTCCATGCCGCGTCCAGCTGCGAAGCGCAGGTGTCGCGGTAGGCTGTCTTGCCAGCACAGCCGGCCAGCGCCAGGGCCATCAACGGAGCCAGGATCCACGCTTTCATCGGTAACACCTCAACAAGGGATAGACAGTCGCTGTTTCGACGGTCGGCACGATGAAAAGTGCCCGCATTGGCTGGTGGCACTGTCGACACCATTGAAGCGCAGCGACCAATGCGTGCATTGTGACGATCATCGCCAGATCATGCGGGGAAAATGATGAGCAAACGTGTCGCACTGGTACTCGGTTCTGGGGGGGCCCGGGGCTACGCTCATATCGGCGTGATCGAGGAAATCGAACGCCGGGGTTATGAAATAGCCTGTATCGCCGGTTGCTCGATGGGTGCGGTCGTGGGCGGGATCTACGCGGCTGGCAAGCTGGGCGAGTACCGGCGCTGGATCGAGGGCCTGGACTACCTCGACGTGCTGCGGCTGGTGGACGTGAGCTTTCGACTGGGTGCGATTCGCGGCGACAAGGTGTTCGGACAGATCCGCAAGATCGTCGGCGAAATGAACATCGAGCAGTTGCGCATTCCCTACACCGCTGTAGCCGCCGACCTCACCAACCAGCAGGAAATCTGGTTTCAGGAGGGCTGCCTGCATCAGGCCATGCGTGCATCGGCCGCGATTCCGAGCCTGTTCACACCGGTGATGCAGGGCAACCGCATGCTGGTCGATGGCGGCATTCTCAACCCGTTGCCCATCGTCCCGGTGGTATCGAGTCACTGCGACCTGATCATCGCCGTCAACCTCAATGCCACCAATCAGAAACAGTATCAACTGCCGGTGATCGAGCGGCCTGCGGCTTTTCGCATGCGATTCGAATCGGTGATCAGCTCGTTGGGTTCACGCATGCCTTTTCGACGCAAGCCGGCCGAGCAGTTAGTGCGTATCGAGCAGGAAATCGTCACCGAACGCATGGCACAGGGCAATCCCTGGCTGGGTGAGCCGAGCGAGACTGGTCAGTCGGCCGCCGCGCCGGAGCGTGAGGGCGCACCGAAGTCGGCGACAGGTTCGTTCATCATCGACAACGTGGGCCCGGCTTCGCTGCTGGACCTGATCAACCAGAGCTTCGAGGTGATGCAAACCTCGCTGGCACAATACAAGATCGCGGGCTATCCGCCCGACGTGCTGATCAATGTGCCAAAGCGGGTATGCCGATTCTTCGAGTTCTACAAGGCGCCCGAGTTGATCGCCCTCGGGCGGCAGATTGCGCACGATACCCTGGATGCCCACGAAGCGCAGAAGCACTGAAGAGTGCTGAAGGCTCCGCAGCGGATCCCAGCCAGGCTGGCGACCCGCATGAACGAAACAGGCCGCTGATGCGGCCTGTCTCGTGAGCGGCTAGCGCTTAGTAACGAGTAATGTCAGCCTTCTCTTCGAGATACTTGCGGTAAGCGGCGAAGTCTTCCTGACCCGTGCGCGAAGCCAGGTACTGACGAATCTGCTGCTTCTCGTCGTCGGACGCCGCAGCACCTTCATTGACCCCTTTGAGCTGCAGCACGGCTAGGCTGCCGTCCTGAAGAACGACGCTGGAATAGACCGACTTGTCCTTGCTCGCCGGCTTGGCCATGCGGAACGCAGCTTGCAGTTCGGTCGGGTCGATGCCTTCCTGATCGCGGGTGACCGCTTCCAGGACTTTCCACTGTTGACCATCCTGTGCCGAACCCGCAGCGATCGAGCCGTCACGCAGGCCCGCGATCAGCTTGTCGGCCTTGACCTTGAGCTCGGCCGTGGCCTTTTCCTTGGCCAGGTGGTCGCGAATGTTCTGCGCAACGGTCTCCAGCGCCAGTTGCTCAGGCTTGCGGTGTTCTTTGACGCGCAACACCACGACCGTTTCCGGATCGAGTTCCAACGCGGTACTGTTGGCGCCTTCGTTGAGCACTTCCTCACTGAAAGCGGCCTGGACCACGGCGCGGTTGGCGGTGATGCCGTCGCCACCTTCGCGACCGAACGCCGAAGAGGTGTGCACTTTCAAGCCTAGCTCCTGGGCAGGCTGCGCCAGGTCCGAGGCCTCGAATGCCGAGTCTTCCAGCTGCTTGGTCACTTCGACGAACTTCTGTTCGACCTGCTGGGTTTTCAGCTCGTGGGTCAGTTTGCCCTCGAGGCTGGCAAAGCTGGGGACCTCAGGCGCTTCGACGCCCAGCAGCTTGATCAGGTGATAGCCGTATTCGGTACGCACCGGGGCAGATACCTGGTCCTTGCTCAGCTTGTACAGCGCTTCTTCGAACGCAGGATCGTAGACGCCCGGACCGGCCAGACCCAGGTCGCCACCGCTGGCAGCGGAGCCTGGATCCTGCGAGAACTCCTTGGCCAGCTTGGCGAAGTCTTCGCCCTTGGCCAGGCGCTGCTGGATCTCTTCGATACGGGCCTTGGCCTGGGCGTCGTCGGTCTTGTCGTTGACCTCGATGAGAATGTGCGCCGCCCGGCGCTGCTCGGCGAGGTTGGCGATCTGCTTCTCGTACTCGGCCTTCAACTCTTCCGGATTGACCGACACCTGGTCGAAGAACGCGGATTTCTTCAGCTCGATGTAATCGATCACGACCTGGTCGGGCGTCATGAACTCCTTGGCATGCTGATCGTAATGCGCCTTGACCTCGGCATCACTGACCTGCACGGCCGCGGGGTTGGTCTTGAACGTCAAGGACGCGAAGTCGCGGGTTTGATTTTCCAAGCGAGCGAACGCATCGACCTGCTGGTCGGTGACGAAGCTGCTGTTGACCATACCGATGCGCAGCTGATTCACCAGCATGTCCTGGCCGAGCACCTCACGGAACTGCATGCGGCCATAGCCCATCTGCCGAATGACGGCATCGAAACGCTCGGCGTTGAATTTGCCATCGACCTGGAACTGCGGCATTTGCAGGATCAGCTGATCCAGTGCCGTTTCCGAGAAGGCGAACTTGGCATCCGCCGCGCCCTGCAACAACAATTTCTGATCGATCAGCTGCTTGAGAGCCGCTTCGCGCAGCATCTTTTCGTCCAGGCGCGCTGGATCGAAGTCCTTGCCCATGCGCTGCATGAGCTGGCGTCGACCCGTGTCGACCGCCTGGCTCAGCTCAGCCTGACTGATGGTGTCGCCGTTTACCTTGGCAGCATCCTGGCGATGGGTGGCGGCCTGAAAAATGGCCTCGAAACCCGTCAACGCCATCAGTACCACGATGAGGCCGATGATGGTTTTGGCAATCCAACCCTGTGAATTGTCCCTGATATTCTGCAGCATGCGTCCCCCAGAAACGGTCGTACCACTGCATCGACAACCGCGGAGAGTGGGTAGAATCCTGATAAAAGAAAGGCGCATCCGAGGATGCGCCTTTTCCTAGCGAACGTGACGGCAAGAACGTTGCACGGCCCTGCCCTCACGCGCTCGAAGCCGAAGAGATCGGCCTCGCGTGAAAGACGACTTAGTTGACGGCGTCCTTCAGGGCTTTGCCGGCCTTGAAGCCTGGAACCTTGGCAGCTGCGATCTGGATGGCCTTGCCCGTTTGCGGGTTGCGACCGGTGCGCGCAGCGCGCTCATTGACGGAGAAGGTGCCGAAGCCTACCAGCACGACGTTGTCACCTGCTTTCAGGGCTCCGGTAACGGACTCGATCACTGCATCCAGCGCGCGGCCAGCGACGGCTTTGGGAATATCAGCAGAAGCGGCGATAGCGTCAATCAGTTCCGACTTGTTCACTCTAAGTCCCCTTATATCTCGATTGAGTTGTTTCTAAGTATTTAATGAAGCGGATGAAATGCCCACTGGGGGCCCTGTGACATTGACGCCGCGCTTTATAGCAAGGCGGCGAAAAAGGTGTCAACGAGGTTACCAGTGGGGTACGAACTAGTGCCTGCTCATTCTTTCCTTGGCATCGCTGTCGCGTTTCTCTTCTTTCGCGACAATCTCCGGAGCCACATCTGGCAAGGGTTGCGGGGCGTATTGCAGCGCAATTTGCAGGACTTCGTCAATCCATTTAACCGGTTTGATCTGCAGATCCTGTTTAATATTTTCAGGAATCTCCTTCAGATCGCGCACATTCTCTTCCGGAATGATCACGGTCTTGATGCCACCGCGGTGGGCTGCCAGCAATTTTTCCTTCAACCCACCGATGGCCAGCACCTGCCCGCGCAAGGTGATCTCACCCGTCATCGCCACGTCGGCGCGTACGGGAATCTGGGTCAGTGCCGAGACCAGCGCAGTGCACATGCCGATACCCGCGCTAGGTCCGTCCTTGGGAGTGGCACCTTCAGGCATGTGGATATGCACGTCGTGCTTTTCATGGAAATCGGTGGCGATCCCCAGGCTGCGTGCACGGCTGCGCACGACGGTCTGGGCAGCGGTGATCGACTCTACCATGACATCACCCAGCGAGCCGGTCTTGATCAACTGGCCTTTGCCTGGAATCACCACGGATTCGATGGTCAACAGTTCGCCGCCCACCTGAGTCCAGGCCAGGCCGGTGACCTGACCGATCTGGTCCTGAGTTTCCGCCAGGCCGTAGCGGAACTTGCGTACGCCCAGCAGATGCTCAAGTTGCTCGCCGGTCACCTTGACCTTCACCTGCTTGAGCCCGGCGTGCTCCTTGACCACCTTGCGGCAGACCTTAGCGATCTGCCGCTCCAGGCCGCGCACCCCGGCTTCGCGGGTGTAGTAACGGATGATGTCGCGGATCGCCGAGACGTCGACTTCCAGCTCGTCCTTCTTCAGACCATTGGCCTTGACCTGCTTGGGCACCAGGTACTTGACTGCGATGTTGATCTTCTCGTCTTCGGTGTAGCCCGGCAGACGGATGATTTCCATGCGGTCGAGCAGCGCCGGAGGAATGTTCATCGAGTTGGAGGTGCACAGGAACATCACGTCCGAGAGGTCGTAATCGACTTCCAGGTAATGGTCGTTGAAATTGTGATTCTGCTCGGGATCGAGCACCTCGAGCAGTGCCGAGGCAGGATCACCACGCATGTCGCTGCCCATCTTGTCGATTTCGTCGAGCAGGAACAGCGGGTTGCGAACCCCGACCTTGGTCATCTTCTGGATCAGCCGGCCCGGCATGGAGCCGATGTAGGTACGGCGATGTCCGCGGATTTCGGCTTCGTCACGTACGCCACCGAGGGCCATGCGCACGAACTTGCGGTTGGTGGCCGCCGCGATCGACTCGGCCAGGGACGTCTTGCCTACACCGGGCGGTCCGACCAGGCACAGCACCGGGCCGCGGATCTTCTTCACGCGCTTCTGGACGGCGAGGTACTCCAGGATACGCTCCTTGACCTCCTCCAGCCCGTAGTGGTCGGCATCGAGGATCTCCTCGGCCTTGGACAGGTCCAGGCGCACCTTGCTCTGGGCCTTCCAAGGTACCTGGACCAGCCAGTCGAGGTAGGAGCGTACGACGGTAGCCTCGGCAGACATCGGCGACATCTGCTTGAGCTTGTTCAGCTCGGCCTGGGCCTTGGTCAGGGCATCCTTGGGCAGGCCAGCGGCGTCGATACGCTTCTTCAGTTCCTCGATTTCGTTGTGGCCTTCGTCGCCGTCGCCGAGCTCTTTCTGAATGGCCTTCATCTGCTCATTCAGGTAGTACTCGCGCTGACTGCGCTCCATCTGCTTCTTGACCCGACCGCGGATGCGTTTCTCTACCTGCAGCAGGTCGATCTCCGCATCCAGCAAGGCGAGAACGTGCTCGACACGTGCAGGCAGGTCGATGATCTCGAGGATCTCCTGCTTCTGCTCGATCTTGAGCGCCATGTGCGCGGCCATGGTGTCGACCAGTCGCCCCGGTTCTTCAATGCTGTTGAGCGATGACAAGACTTCGGCGGGCACTTTCTTGCCCAGCTGCACGTATTGTTCGAATTGCGAGAGCAGGCTGCGCACGAACACTTCGGACTCGCGCTCGGCGGCTTCGACCTCATCGATCAGCGTGACCTCGGCGCGAACATGCCCCTCGACCTCACTGAAGCGCTCTACCGACCCGCGTTGCTCACCTTCGACCAGGACCTTGACGGTGCCATCGGGCAGTTTCAGCAGTTGCAGGACGGTGGCGACGGTCCCGACGCGATACAGGGCGTCTTCGCCTGGATCGTCATCGCCGGGGTTCTTCTGGGCCAGCAGGAGGATCTGCTTTTCGCCCGTCATCGCAGCTTCGAGGGCTTCGATGGACTTCTCGCGTCCCACGAACAGCGGGATGACCATGTGCGGATAAACGACGACATCGCGCAATGGCAAAAGAGGCAAGTCGAGAGTGGTCTTCATGATTTCGCCTCTACAGCGGCCTTGCGGCCGGAAACCGGTGGAAATAGTGCTTGGGGCTAATGTGGGGGTAGGTCGGCAAAAATACAAGCGCTGACGCCAGAAAAGCAGAAAGGGCCCGTAGGCCCCTTCAAACTTCACCATGCTGCGACCGACTCACGCGTCAGGGGCAGCCTTGGCTTGTGGCTCGCTGTTCTCGTAGATCAGCAGCGGCTGCGAGGTGCCGTCGATGACGCTTTCATCGATCACCACCTTGCTGACTTCCTTCTGCGAAGGAATCTCGTACATGGTATCGAGCAAGACCCCTTCGAGAATCGACCGCAACCCACGCGCGCCGGTCTTGCGCTCCAGCGCCTTGCGCGCGACGGCCTTGAGCGCATCACTGCGGAACTCGAGATCGACGCTCTCCATCTCGAAGAGCTTGGCGTACTGCTTGGTGAGCGCATTCTTGGGCTCGGTGAGGATCTGCATCAGCGCAGCCTCATCCAACTCGTCGAGTGTCGCCAGTACCGGCAAGCGGCCTACGAACTCCGGGATCAGACCGAACTTGACCAGATCGTCCGGCTCGACCTCACGCAGGGATTCCCCGACCTTCTTGCCTTCCTGCTGGCTACGCACCTGCGCGCCGAAACCGATGCCACCCTTGGTGGAGCGGTTCTGGATGACTTTCTCGAGCCCCGAGAAGGCACCGCCGCAGATGAACAGGATGTTGCGCGTGTCGACCTGCAGGAATTCCTGCTGCGGATGCTTGCGCCCACCTTGCGGCGGTACCGAGGCCACGGTGCCCTCGATCAGTTTCAACAAGGCCTGCTGCACGCCTTCGCCCGAAACGTCACGGGTGATGGAGGGGTTGTCCGACTTGCGCGAAATCTTGTCGATTTCGTCGATGTAGACGATGCCCATCTGGGCCTTTTCCACGTCGTAGTCGCACTTTTGCAGCAGCTTCTGAATGATGTTCTCGACGTCTTCCCCCACGTAACCGGCTTCGGTCAGGGTGGTGGCGTCGGCAATGGTAAACGGCACGTTCAGCAGGCGTGCGAGGGTTTCGGCGAGCAGGGTCTTGCCCGAGCCGGTCGGCCCGATCAGCAGGATGTTGCTCTTGCCCAACTCGACTTCGTCGCCTTTCTTGTCACGTTGATTCAGGCGCTTGTAGTGGTTGTAGACCGCTACGGCGAGCACCTTCTTCGCGCGCTCCTGACCAATCACGTACTGGTCCAGGATGCCGCTGATTTCTTTCGGCGAAGGCAATTTGTGCGCGCTGCTCTCGGCCTGGGCTTCCTGCACCTCCTCACGGATGATGTCATTGCACAGGTCGACGCACTCGTCGCAGATAAATACCGAGGGCCCGGCAATCAATTTGCGCACTTCATGCTGGCTTTTGCCGCAGAAGGAGCAATAGAGCAATTTGCCGTTGTCCTCGCCGTTACGGGTGTCAGTCATTCGATCGATCCAATCCGGTAGGCTTGCAACACAAGATGAAGGCAATTGCGGGCTTTTTCAAGTCCGCAGGCGGACGCCTGCGGCGCCCACCCGCTCCGGCACCCTGGCTCAGGACACCAGTTGCCGCTTGTCGTAGACCGAGTCGACCAAACCGTACTCGGCCGCGCGCGAGGCGCTCATGAAGTTGTCACGCTCGGTGTCGCGCTTGATGGTTTCCAGGTCCTGGCCGGTGTGGAACGCCAGCAACTCGTTCAGGCGAGACTTGATGCTGAGGATTTCCTGGGCGTGGATCTCGATGTCCGTGGCCTGGCCCTGGAAGCCGCCCAGGGGCTGGTGAATCATCACGCGCGAGTTGGGCAGGCAGTGCCGCTTGCCAGCTGCACCGGCAGCGAGCAGGAAGGCGCCCATGCTGCAGGCCTGGCCGATGCAGATGGTGGAGACGTCGGGTTTGATGAACTGCATGGTGTCGTAGATCGACATGCCTGCGGTCACCGAACCACCCGGCGAGTTGATGTACAGATGGATATCCTTGTCCGGGTTTTCCGCTTCAAGGAACAGCAGCTGCGCCACGACCAGGTTGGCCATGTAGTCCTCTACAGGCCCGACCAGGAAAATCACACGCTCCTTCAACAGGCGCGAGTAGATGTCGTAGGCACGTTCGCCACGGGCGGACTGCTCGATAACCATCGGGACCAGGCCGCCGGCGGCCTGGATGTCAGAGCTCTGCTGAATATAAGAATTGCGGGACATGTCCTGCACTCACTCCCAAATAGTCATGGCTTTAATAACGCACAAGCCAGCCCGAAGGCTGGCTTGTGCGGTTCCTACAAAGTAGCAGATCACTCAGCTTCGGCAGGAGCCTGAGCTGGCTTGACAGCCTCTTCATACGAGACCGACTTGTCGGTCACAGTCGCTTTCTGCAGGACAGTATCTACAACTTGCTCTTCCAGCACAACCGAGCGCACTTCGTTCAGCTGCTGGTCGTTCTTGTAGTACCAGGCGATGACCTGCTCAGGCTCCTGATAGGCCGAGGCCATCTCTTCGATCGTCTCGCGAACCTTGGCGTCGTCTGGCTTGAGGTCGAACTGCTTGACCACTTCAGCCACGATCAGACCCAGCACCACACGGCGCTTGGCCTGCTCCTCGAACAGCTCGGCCGGCAGTTGGTCGGGCTTGATGTTGCCGCCGAACTGCTGAACGGCCTGCACGCGCAGACGATTCACTTCGTTTTCCAGCAGGGCCTTGGGGGCGTCGACCGGGTTGGCAGCCAGCAGACCGTCCATGACCTGGTTCTTGACCTTGGTCTTGATGGCCTGACGCAGCTCACGCTCCATGTTCTTGCGAACTTCGGCGCGGAAGCCTTCCAGCGTCGATTCCTTGATGCCGAACTGGGCGAAGAACGCTTCGTTAAGCTCGGGCAGCACAGGCGCGCTGACGCTGTTGACGGTGATGGTGAACTCGGCAGCCTTGCTGGCCAGGTCCAGGTTCTGGTAGTCCTCGGGGAAGGTCACGTTGACCACGCGCTCCTCACCCGCCTTGGCACCCACCAGACCGTCCTCGAAGCCAGGAATCATGCGGCCCGAGCCCAGCACCAGCGGGGTGTTGGTGGCGGAGCCGCCGGCGAAGGCTTCGCCGTCGATCTTGCCGACGAAGTCGATGTTAACCTGATCGTCCTTCTCGGCCGCGCGCTCGACGGTCTCGAAACGTACGTTCTGCTTGCGCAACACTTCGAGCATGGTGTCCAGGTCGGCGTCGGCCACCTCGGCGCTCAGGCGCTCGACGTTGATCGAATCGAAACCGGCGACGGTGAATTCCGGGAACACTTCGAAGATGGCGACGAACTCCAGACCCTTGCCCTTCTCGAACGACTTCGGCTCGACGGCCGGTGCGCCGGCCGGGTTCAGCTTCTGCTCGACCACGGCTTCGTAGAAGGACGCCTGGACCAGATCGCCGAACGCCTCCTGGCGCGCAGCGTCTTCGTAACGCTGGCGGATCACGCTCATCGGGACCTTGCCGGGACGGAAGCCCGGGACCTTGGCGCGACGGGCAGTCTGTTGCAGACGCTTGTTGACTTCGTTCTCGACGCGCTCGGCCGGAACCGCGATGGTCATGCGGCGCTCGAGAGCAGAAGTGTTTTCAACAGAAACTTGCATGGATATTCCTCGTTGCACAGACGTTAGCCGGCGAAAGCCCGACTCCAGAATCAAGGGCGAATATTCTAGTGACTCGAACACCAGAAGTCACCCCACCTGGAGCGACGAGCACAACGCCGGGCGATTTCCTTGAAAGACCCGTACCATAACGGCTGGGGACGACCAACCGGGCCTGGCATGCTCATCGGGCGAGCACACCAGGCCAAATCCGAACGACGGCAGCGAGACCGCCGCCTGCTTGCGCCTTCAACTGGGCTCGATGTCGTTGAAGCTGCAGTATTCTTCCCACGACATGTCCAGGGCCTGAGCCACCTCGCGATGGGTCTCCAGACGCATGGCCTGCAGCTACTCGGGCGATTGCGCGATCAGTTGCAGGGCCAGCTCCCACGGCTCGAGCCCCTGCTCCTGGGCCGCATCTTCGAATGTCCACTCGATCTGCTGGTCCTGCTCGTGCGGTGCCAATGCACGCACCTCGTCGAGCAACTGCGGATTGGCTTCACGGAAGCGTTGCAGCGCCAGGGCCTGGCGCGCTTCTCTGGCGATCATCGGCAAACTCTCCAAGGGGCCGCGAGCATTTATCAAGCGGCTGAAATCTATCAGCTTTCATGCAGAAACTGCCAGTGGCCGCCTGCTGCGCGACCATCGGAAACGACAAAGGCGCCTGATCGCAAGATCGAGGCGCCTTCGAAAATATGGGGTGGACGATGGGAATCGAACCCACGACAACTGGAATCACAATCCAGCGCTCTACCAACTGAGCTACGCCCACCATAATGCCGTGCAACGGTACAGCCTAGGCTGTGCCTGAAAAACCTTGATACTCGGTGATGCTGCGTTGAAAACAGCCTCGGAATGCTCATTTACAACCCGTAAACTCCGCTTCCTCGGCTGTTTTCGCCTTGCCTGACCTTCGCCTCAAGACTTTTCAGACAAAGCCTAGATAAACATGGTGCGGACGAAGAGACTCGAACTCTTACAGCTTGCGCCGCTGGAACCTAAATCCAGTGTGTCTACCAATTTCACCACGTCCGCGTAACGCTCAAGACAAAGGCGCCGGATACGACATCGAGGCGCCTTCGTAGAATATGGGGTGGACGATGGGAATCGAACCCACGACAACTGGAATCACAATCCAGCGCTCTACCAACTGAGCTACGCCCACCATATTGCATTACAGACCGACTTGCTTGCCCAAGCTGCCTAATGGCGCACCCGGCAGGACTCGAACCTGCGACCATCCGCTTAGAAGGCGGATGCTCTATCCAGCTGAGCTACGGGCGCATGAGCTGAAACCCAAGCAGACTAGCGTTCAACGAACCGCCCATTCTGCCCGACTTCACCAACCAGTGCTAGGCTGTGCCCGACAAGTGCGGCGAATCTTAATAGCCCCCCGTGGGACCGTCAACAACTTTCTCAGAAAAAATGAAACGATTGAAGGGCTTAGAGGATTTGCCCGACCACGTGCCTTTGCCCTCGGCTACGGTCGTGAGAGAATACCGCCTCTTTATTGTTTCCCTCTCGATGGTTAATCACCCGTCTATGACTGCACACCTTATCGATGGCAAGACGATCGCCGCCAACCTGCGCCAGCAGATCGCCCAACGTGTCACGCAACGCCGCCAGCAGGGCTTGCGCACGCCAGGCCTGGCGGTGATCCTGGTCGGCACGGACCCTGCCTCCCAAGTCTACGTCTCGCACAAACGCAAGGATTGCGAAGAGGTCGGCTTCATCTCGCAGGCGTTCGACCTGCCCAGCGATACGACGCAGCAAGCCCTGACCGATCTGATCGACCGCCTCAACGACGACTCCTCGGTGGACGGGATCCTGCTGCAACTGCCGCTGCCGGAGCATCTGGACGCCTCGCTGCTGCTCGAACGCATTCGCCCGGACAAGGACGTCGACGGCTTCCACCCCTACAACGTCGGCCGACTGGCCCAGCGCATCCCGCTGCTGCGCCCCTGCACACCCAAGGGCATCATGACCCTGCTGCACAGCACCGGGCAGGAACTGTACGGCATGGATGCGGTGGTCGTCGGCGCCTCGAACATCGTCGGGCGACCGATGGCCATGGAGTTGCTTCTGGCCGGCTGCACGGTGACGGTGTGCCACCGATTCACCCAGGACCTGGCCGGGCACGTCGGTCGTGCCGACCTGGTGGTCGTGGCCGCGGGCAAGCCCGGACTGGTCAAGGGCGAGTGGATCAAGGAGGGTGCCATCGTCATCGACGTGGGTATCAATCGTCAGGAAGATGGCAAGCTGGTAGGTGACGTGGTGTACGACACCGCCCTGCCCCGCGCCGGCTGGATCACGCCGGTGCCAGGCGGCGTGGGCCCGATGACCCGTGCCTGCCTGCTGGAAAACACGCTGTATGCAGCTGAAGAACTGCACAAATGAACTGAGTGACGCGCTGGCATGAAAAGGGCGCCTCCTGTGAGGCGCCCTTTTCATGCAGCCAGGCAACGCGCAAATGGACGATCAGGCGACCGCTACCGCCGCCTGCACCGCGCGCGCGAAGCGCTCGGCCACGTCATCGATCTGCTCGGCACTGATGATCAGCGGCGGCAGGAAGCGCACCACCGCGCCATGTCGGCCCCCCAGCTCCAGAATCAGGCCGCGCTTGAGGCACTCGCGCTGGACCTTGGGCGCCAGGCCCGGCAGGGCGGCCGGGTGACCGAGCGCATCGCGCGCGCCATGTGGATCGACCAGCTCCACGCCGAGCATCAGGCCCCGGCCGCGAATATCGCCCAAGTGCGGATAGTCGCGCTGCAAGTGCCGAAGGTGCCCCTGCAGGCGCTGTCCCATGGCCTCGGCGTGTTCGTCCAGACGGTGCCGGACCAGGTAGTCGATCACCGCCGAGCCTGCGGCCATGGCCATCTGATTACCGCGGAAGGTGCCGGCGTGGGCGCCTGGGGCCCAAGTGTCGAGCCAGTCGCGGTAGACCACCACCGCCAGCGGCAGGCTGCCGCCGATGGCCTTGGACAAGGTCACCACGTCCGGCACGATGCCCGCGTGCTGGAACGCGAACATCCGCCCGGTGCGGGCGAAGCCGCTCTGGATTTCGTCGACGATCAGCGCCACTCCGGCCTGCTCGGTGATGCGACGCACGCCGCGCAGCCATTGCACGTGTGCGGGGATCACGCCGCCTTCGCCCTGCACCACCTCGAGGATGACCGCCGCGGGCAACTGCACACCCGCCTCGGGATCGAGCAGGAGGTTTTCAAGGTAGTGCAGATTGGCCTGCACCCCGGCTTCGCCACCCAGGCCGAACGGGCAGCGGTAATCGTAGGGATACGGCATGAATTGCACGCCATTGCCCAGCAAGGCGCCCAGAGGTTTCTTCGGCCCCAGGCTGCCCATCAGGCTCAAGGCGCCCTGGGTCATGCCGTGGTAGCCGCCCTGGAAGGCGATCACAGTGCTGCGCCCGGTGGCCGTGCGCACCAGCTTCAACGCAGCCTCCACCGCATCGGTGCCGGTCGGCCCGCAGAACTGGATCTTCGCGTCACGGCGAAAGTCCTCGGGCAGCACGGCGAACAGGTCCTGGACGAAGCGATCTTTCACCGGCGTCGTCAGGTCCAGGGTGTGCAGCGGCAACTCGTCGGCCAGCACCCGCTGAATCGCCTCCACCACCACCGGGTGGTTGTGTCCCAGCGCCAGAGTGCCAGCACCGGCCAGGCAGTCGATGAACTGTCGTCCTTCCACATCCTCGACATGAATACCGCGGGCGCGCTTGAGCGCCAGCGGGATACGCCGCGGATAGCTGCGTGCATTGGACTCCTGCTGCTGCTGACGCTCCAGCAGGGGCGAATCGTGGAATTGGTACAAGGTCTCTGGCGCAGCGGCAGGCAGTGCCTGGGCGAGACTGGATACGGTCGACATCGGCGAACCCTCGCAAGCAGGTGGAGACGCCCGCCACGGCCCTGTAACCGGAAGTGTCGGGAATTCATTGCTTGGGAGACGCTTGAGCCTGGCGCCGATTTAGCCGGCACGGGGACTCGATGCGCGTGGCGAGGGCTCAGGCCCCTGTCGAACGCGCAGGCACCTGCAGGAAGACCCGCAACCCGTCGCTGCGACTGTCGAAGCTCAGGTTGCCGGCACAGCGCTGGACGATCGCCTGGACGATCGCCAATCCGAGGCCACTGCCCAGGCTCTTGCTGCTGCGCCAGAATCGTTCGGTGAGGTGCTGGAGGTCTTCATCGGCGATACCCGGGCCGTGATCGCGGACCAGAAACCCGACCTGACCTTCGGCCATCTGCACATCCAGCTCGACCGCCTCGCTGCCGCCGTGACGCAGCGCGTTGTCCAGCAGGTTGCGCAGCGCTGCCACCGCCAGCGGCGCCGGCATGCCCAGGTACACGCGCGCGGCCTCCTGCGGCAGGCGCAGCACCACAGGCCGATCCACCCCGACCCCGGCATCCTGCATCGCCTGGCGAGCGACCTGTTCTGCGCTGCACTGCACGCCATCGTCGAACGACAGGCTGCCTTCGACCCGAGCCAGCATCAGCAACTGCTCGAGCGTGCGGTGCATGCGGTCGGCGCCCTGCTCGGCATGTTCGAGGGCCTGCTCGCGCACATCGCCATCAGTCATGCGCGCCACCTGCAGATGGGTCTTGATGGCCGTCAGCGGGCTGCGCAATTCGTGGGCGGCATCGTCGGTCAGGCGCCGCTCGCGCTCCAGATTCTGAGCGATGCGCAGGAACAACTGGTTCTGGGTTTCCAGCAGGGGCTGCAGCTCGCTGGGCATGCCTGCCACCTGCAGCGGCTCGATACTGTCGGCACGACGCCTGCGCAGCGCATCGCGCATGCGGTTGAGCGGCTCCAGACCCTTGCCCAGGCCGATCCAGAGCAACCCGAGGCTGCCGAGCAAGGCCATCAACACCGGCGCCGACGCCACCAGCAGAATCGACCGATTGAGCGCCTCGCGCTCCTGGTGGCGATCGGCAGTGGTGATGCGCACATCACCATGGTTGTAGGTGAACGTACGCCAGGCGCTGCCATCGATGAGCTGATCGCGGAAGCCGCTGCGCTGGTCGTCCATGCCACCTTCATGCTTGTGGTTGCTGGCCAGGATTTCGCCGCGCAGGGAACTGACCTGGCAGGCCATCCCGTCCGGCACACTGAACTGGTCGGCGGCGAAATGCGCCTCGCGATCCTTGCCGCTGAGCGGCTGGGGCAATTGATCGACCAGCCCCGCGACCATTCGTGCCGAAGCCACCAGGCGCTGATCCAGGGAGAACATCATCTGCTGGCGCAGGTCGCGCAGCATCCAGGCGGCCGCGAGAATCCAGATCAGGATGAAGGCGCTGCCCAGAATCAGCGACAGACGTACGCGCAAGCTCATGGGGCAAGGTCCTCGGCGGCCTGCGCCGCACCCAGCCGGTAGCCCAGGCCGCGCACGGTCTCAACGATGCTGTTGCCGAGCTTGCGACGCAGGTGGTGGATGTGCACGTTGAGCGCATTGCTCTCGACTTCGTCGCTGAAGCCGTACACGCAATCCTTGAGCTGCTCGCCGGACAGCACCCGCCCGGGGTTCTGCAACAAAGCCTGGAGCAAGGCCTGCTCGCGCCGCGACAGGTCCACCGGACGCCCGCCCAGGGTCGCCTCGCAACTGCTGGGATCATAGATCAGTGCCCCATGCTCGATGACATTCACCGCGCGCCCGGCGGCCCGCCGCAGCAGGGTGTGCAGCCGAGCCGCGAGTTCGCGCAGATCGAAGGGCTTGAGCAGGTAGTCGTCGGCGCCGGCTTGCAGGCCGTCGACCCGGTCGGTGATCGCGTCCCGCGCCGTGAGCACCAGCACCGGCAGTAGCTCACCCTGCTGACGCAGGCGTCGCAGCAGCTTGAGCCCGTCTTCGTCCGGCAGTCCCAGGTCCAGGATCATCACGTCGAACTGCGCCGCCTGCAGCAGCGCCCGTGCGGCCGAGGCGCTGGCCACGCGATCGACGGTCAGGCCCTGGGCGGCAAGGCCGGCGCAGATACCACTGGCGATGAGGTCATCATCCTCGCAGAGCAGGACGTGCATGGGCGGTCTCCAGATAGGGGCTCACAGTGCAACAAGAGGCGATTAAGAGAGGATTATGAACCTCGCTGCGCGCCTCGTCGCCTGAACCCTGAGCCGTCAGTCGAGGATCTCGACCGGCATGCCGACTTCCAGGCGCCCGCGACCATCGACCGCCAGGTTCTGCCCGAACAGAACGTCGCCGTCACGCTCGCGAAAGCGCTTGAGCGTGGTCAGCGGCTCGCGGTCTGGACTGCGCTCGCCGGTGTCCGGGTCCAGGGTGGTGAAGATGCAGCGCACGCTGGGCTTGAGCACTCGCAGTGTGAGTGCGCCGATACGGATACGCGTCCAGCCGTCTTCGGCGAAAGGCGCGGCGCCTTCGACCACCAGGTTGGGACGAAAGCGCAGCATCTGCATGGGCCGTCCGATACGCCGGTTGAGTTCATCGAGGGACGCCTGGCCGATCAGCAGCACAGGGAAACCGTCGGGAAACGCTGCGCGGTCGGTATCCAGGCCATAGCCGCTGGGCAGTAGACGCGCTCGCTGGCGCGGGCAATGCACCAGCCGCACGGGCTTTTCCAGCCAGCGGCTGAGCCACTGGGCGGCCGCGTCGCCGGCATCGGGCACGCGCAGCGTGTCGCGCCAGATGGTCACACCGCGTAGGGCATCGTCGGGCGCCGGCACAGGCACGTGCAGGAGCGGCATGCCGGGCGCCTCCAGCATCAACCCACCCTGATCATCCTCGATCGCTTTCAGGCGTCCCAGTTGTGGCCAGGCACGCTGGGTGAGGAATCGCCCGCTGTCCTGTTCGACCACCATCCAGCGCCGATCACCTTCCAGCCCCAGTGCATCCAGCCGCGACTCGACCAGGCTCTGCGCCTGGCCGGACTTCACCGGATACCGATACAGCGCGCTCAGAAACATCCTTGCCGACTCCCGCCCAGCCAAATTCCAAGCCTACACCTGCAGCACGGAACGTGCTGCTCAGGCATCGGCGTGGTCCAGGGAAAGACGCTCGCGCACCACGTCCACCAGCCGGTCCGGCTGGAACTTGGAGAGGAAGTTGTCACAGCCGACCTTTTTCACCATCGACTCGTTGAAACTTCCTGACAAGGAAGTGTGCAGGACAACATAAAGGCCACGCAGACGCGGGTCGTTGCGAATTTCGGTGGTCAGGCGATAGCCATCCATCTCGGGCATTTCCGCATCGGTGAACACCATCAGCAGCTTTTCACAAATGTCTTCCCCGGCGTCGGCCCAGCCCTTGAGCAGCCTCAGCGCCTTGAGACCGTCGCTGGCCACATGGAGCTTGACGCCCAGTTGCGACAAGGTGTCGCGCAGCTGCGCCAGGGCGACGCTGGAATCGTCGACCAGCAGCACCTCACGGCCACGGGCCCGGGCCAGCACCGGGTCTTCGAGCTTGTCGCGCGAGACCTTGGCGCTGTAGGGCACGATTTCGGCCAGGACCTTTTCCACATCGATGACCTCGACCAGCTTGTCGTCCACCTTGGTGATGGCGGTCAGGTAGTGCTGGCGGCCGGCGCTGGTGGGCGGCGGCATGATCGCTTCCCAGTTCATGTTGACGATGCGGTCCACGCCACCGACCAGAAATGCCTGAACGGAACGATTGTATTCGGTGACGATGATGGTGCTGTCGGGCCCCGGCTGCAGAGGACGCATGCCGATGGCCTGGGAAAGATCGATCACCGGCAGGGTCTGTCCGCGCAGGTTGACCACGCCGCAGACGAACTGGTGCCGCTGCGGCATCAGGGTCAGCTTGGGCAGTTGCAGCACCTCCTGTACCTTGAACACGTTGATCGCGAACAGCTGCCGACCCGCCAGGTGGAACATGAGAATTTCCAGGCGGTTCTCGCCTACCAGTTGCGTACGTTGATCTACCGTGTCGAGAATGCCAGCCATTGCACAACCCTCAGCCGTCGAAGCTACAAATGAACATATTTCCCGTTTATCGGCAGGTGACTGGCGAGCTTGACCTCTGCCGCAGAGAGGTTTGGGAATTGATATCAGTTTAACATCATGCTCTACTGCAGACATCTCCTTTCAGCGACAACTCGCCAGCCCATCTTCATCAGGGAAACCCCTAGGCTCAATCAGGAGCAACCTGATATTCGCAATATCCAATAGCCATTAATGTGACGCCATTCTCAGTGCATGGACGGAGTCAGGCTTTTGTCAGCGAACATCAGGAAGTCTTCACACCCTGCCCCACCCTTGCACAGTGGAGCCTGACGATGGAGCGTGGGCCGTCGAACGGCGTCGCGCTGCAGGCATTTCTGCCTCAAGCGCAGGCCTTGCTGGAAATCGCTCAAGAATGCCTGGAGCATCTGCAACTGCTCGGCGACGACAGCGACGCGTGCCTCTGCCTGACCCAGAGCCTCGACACCCTGGCGCGGGGAGCCAGCGCGGTGGGTATGCACACCACGTGCGAATTCATTCGAGCAGTGCTGGCGATGATGCCGGATAGCCACATGTCTCGACTTTCTTCAGCCCAAGCGCTGGCCAGCCTCGAAGGCTGCCTGCATCTGCTCGACTGGCACCTGCAACTGGTCGATCCCTGCTCTGGAGGCCTGGCTCTGGATTGCAGCGAACAGCATCGGTTGCTGCACCGACTCGCCAGCGCCATGGGTCTTCCGGTACCTCGACCCTGCACTTTCTGCAGGCTGCCGCCGGAGGGCGAAGCTGTTCCGGCAGTGCCAGCGGCAGCGGCCAAGCGATGAAGATGGCTCGAGCCCAAATGCCGTGAAACACCTGAACGTGACCGTATATTGCAGCGTAAATAATCGCTAACTTGAGAAGTTGTACAAGTTTCTTCAAGGCGGGAAAACCCGTCAGCCTAGTTGCCGACGAAAGTTCATGGCTGGATACTAGGTAATAGCGCTTGGCCAGTTTTCATTGATCTGTCCAAGCGCTTGAGAGCCCCGAGATTCCTCATTCCCCCAGCAACTAGCACTCGCCACCTGAGCCATTCGAAGTGGTACCATGCGCACTAATGAACGAACATCACCTGCCTCTTGCACGCTGATCGCAGATATCGCCGATCAGAGAGCCGGACGCGTTCAACTGCCATAGCGTTTGACGACCTGCGTGGGCAATTACCCGGTGGCTTTCCAATCTATGCTTTCACGCTCGAAGATTTCCCGGCATGGCCGTGCGCGCATGGCTCTGGCGCCAACGGCGATCTGCCTGCTGTGCGCAGCCTCGCTCACCAGCAACCTGCTGCTGTATGCCAACGCCCAGCCGGTGTCTGCCGCTGCCTTGCTGCTGCAACTGGCGAGCCTGCTGGGCATTGGCTGGCAGCTCTGGCGTCGTCCCGGCACCATCAACCTGCGGCCCCAGGAACTGGCCGAGCGCATGCTGCAAGTGCAGGAGGCCGAGCGCCAGCGCCTGAGTCGGGAACTGCATGACGACATCGGTCAATCGCTCACCGCCGCCAGGCTGCAACTGGAAGGGCTGCAACGGCGCGCGCCCGAAGCGCTGCAGTCGCGATGCCGAGCGCTGCGCGACACCCTGGATGAAACACTGAGCAGCGTGCGTGACGTATCGGCGCTGCTCAATCCTCGCCAGCTCACCAGCCTGGGCCTGGAAGCGAGCTTGCGTGCGCACCTGCTGCGCACCCTGGACAACAGCGGCGTGGGCTGGAGCCTGGAATGCCGGCAGCGCCTGGGTGGCATTGGCGACGAAATGGCCATGGCCGCCTTTCGCATCACCCAGGAGGCGGTCACCAACGTGCTGCGTCACGCCAAGGCGCGCAATCTGCTGGTGAACCTGGCACGCACGGCCGAAGGATTGCGCGTGACCATCCAGGACGATGGCGTCGGCTTCGTACCGGTGGACGACCCCGCGGCCATCGGACAACGCGGCATGGCCGGTATGCAGGAGCGGGCCGCAGCGCTGCAGGGCCATCTGCGGGTAACCAGCCAGCCTGGCCATGGCACCCGCATAGAGGCCGTGCTGCCCTGGCCTCCTCGCCGCGACCCACGTGCCGCGACCGGATCCGGCCATGACTAGGCTGCTGCTGATCGACGACCACTCGCTGATCCGCGCGGGTGTGCGTGCACTGGTGGGCGACCTGCCCGGCTACGAGGTGGTCGGCGAAGCCGATGACGGTCATCATCTGCTGGACATGGTTCGGCGGCTGTCTCCGGACATCGTCCTGCTGGACATTTCGATGCGCTCGACCAGCGGCCTGGACGCCCTGATGCAGCTGCGCGCCAGCGGCAGCGCGTGCAAGGTACTGATTCTGTCCATGCACACCGAGCCGGATCTGATCATGCGGGCGCTGGAACAGGGTGCCCACGGCTACCTGCTCAAGGACACCAGCGCCAGCGAACTGGAGCATGCCTTGACCGCGCTGGAGTGCGGTGAGCGTTACCTCAGCCCGGCCATCGCCCACACCGTGATCAACCAGGCGCTGTTGCGGGCGCGGCACTCCGGCGAGACGGTCTGCGACCGTCACAGCCTGACGACGCGGCAACTGGAAATCCTGCGTTTGATCGTGCGCGGCAAATCAACGCGCGAAATCGCTTCAGGGCTGGGCCTTTCGATAAAGACCGTGGAAACCCACCGGTCGCAGATCATGAAGCGCCTGCAGATCTACGACGTGGCGGGGCTGGTGCTGTTCGCGGTGAGAGAAAAGATCATCAGTCTGGATGACTGAACAGCGCAGAGTCGCTTGGCAGGTGCACCTTCAGCGCCTTGGGTACCGCCTCGAACCGCAGACTGTCGCCCTCCAGCGGCTCGCCGTCCAGGTTGATGGCCAGGCCTTCGGCCTGACCGATCTCGACCCAGGGCAGCCGTGCCCGGACGAACAGCTCCTCACCGCTGAGCAGATCGCGCAGCGCCCCGACCATGGCCTGGGGCGCCGGCAGGATCGCGACATCCAGCAGCCCGTCGTCGGCCAGCGCTTCCGGGCACAGGACATGACCGCCACCGGCTTGACGCCCGTTGCCGACGGCCAGTGCCAGCAGCTCGCCCTGCCAGTGGAAATCCGGTCCGTCGAGGGTGGCCGAGGCGACCTGCAGCTCGCTGAAGCGCGACAGCCCGGTGAACAGGTAGGCCGCACCGCCCAGGACCTTCTTCAGGTCTTCCGAGGTGTTGGCCGTGACCTGGCTACCAAAGCCGCCGGTGGCCATGTTGAGGAACATCTGCTCGCCTACGCGGCCGAGGTCGACCGAGCGTGCGGGTACTTCGAGCAGACCCAGGGCAGCGGCAGGCTCCAGGGGGACGCCCGCAGCCCGGGCGAAATCGTTGGCCGTGCCCAAAGGCATGAGCACCAGGCTGGCCTCACCCTGGCTCTGCGCCATGGCCTCGGCGATGTCCCGCAAGGTGCCGTCCCCGCCGCCTGCAACGATCTGCGTATAGCCGGCTGCAAGGGCTTCCTCGACCAGGCGACGGGCGTCGCCGGCCTCCCAGGTCAGGCGCACGTCAAGGTGTCGCCCTGCCTTGCGCACCGCATTCACCGCGGTGCGGACCTCTTCGTTCAGCGCCTGCTTGCCGTGCAGGACCAACATCGCCTTTTGCCCTTGCATCCCGAATACTCCGTGGTAGACGCCAATCCAATCTCGACCACCGGCGAAGGGCAAATGCTGCATGCGCACGCGGATTTGTTGCGACTGCGCATCAGCGACCGGATCAGCCCATCAGCTCGCTGAAGGGAATGAAGGGCACCACGTCGCCGGACTGCACCGTACGACCTTCGCGCACCTCCACCAGCCCCTCGGCCCAGGCGGCACTGCGCAGCACGCCAGAGCTCTGGTTGGGATAGAGGATCACCCGACCCTGGTCGATACGTGCGCGCAGGTATTCGCGCCGGTTGCCAGGCTTGGGCCAGTCGAAACCGGCCGGCATCGAGAACTGCAGAGGCGTGACATCGGCCACGCCCAGGCGGCGCAGCAGGTAGGGACGTGCCAGCAGCGCGAAGGTGACCAGTGTGGACGCCGGATTACCCGGCAGGCCGATCACCGGTACGCCGCGCCAGTGGCCGAAAGTCAGAGGCTTGCCGGGCTTGATCGCCAGTTTCCACAATGCCAGTTCGCCCGCTTCGCGCAGGGCCATGCCCAGGTAATCGGCTTCGCCGACCGAGACGCCGCCGGTGGACAGGATCAGGTCGACGTCGCCGAGGTTCTCCAGGCACTGCCGGGTCAGGTCGAGGTCGTCGGCCAGGATGCCGGCATCCACCACCTCGCAGCCCAGACGCTGCAACCAGCTGACCAGCAGTTGGCGGTTGCTGTTGTAGATCTGCCCTGGCCCGAGCGGCTGGCCCGGCTCGACCAGTTCGTCGCCGGTCGACAGGACCGCGACCCGGGCACGGCGGCGCACCGTCAGTGCGCCGTAGCCGAGGGTGGCCGCCAGACCCAGCTCGATCGGCCCCAGACGCGTGCCGGCTTCCAGTACCTGCTCGCCAGCGCGGGTTTCCTGGCCCTGGGGACGCACGTTCTGCTGGGCGATCAACCCTTGCAGGAAACGCACGCACCCATCGGCGAGCACCTCGGTGTTTTCCTGCATTTCAACGCAGTCGGCCCCCTCGGGCAGCGGCGCGCCGGTGAAAATGCGCGCGCAGGTGCCTGCCTGCAGCGGCGCCGGCGCATGACCGGCGAAAATCCGCTGACTCACCACCAGCGGCTGACCCTGCAGATCGTCCAGGCGCAGGGCATAACCGTCCATGGCACTGTTGGGCCAGGGCGGCAGATCGAGGCTGGCTTCGAGCACCTGGGCCAGCACCCGTCCCTGGGCTTCGGCCAGCACGACCGTTTCGGTGTCCTGGATCGGCGTCGAGTCGGCCATCGCCAGCAGTTGCTCCAGAGCCTGCTCCACCGGCATCAGCGGCCGGCTCGCCGCGCTTTCAGCCACGGCTGTCACAGGCCGCTGCCTGCTTCAGGTGGGCGACGAAATTGCAGGGGCGATGACGGGCGTCGAGTTGCTCGGCGAGGATCCCGTCCCAGCCGGTGCGCACGGCGTTGGTCGAGCCCGGCAGGCAACAGACCAGCGTGCCATTGGCCAGGCCCGCCAGCGCCCGGGACTGGACGGTGGAGGTGCCGATGTCAGGCACCGAGATCTGTCGGAACAACTCGCCGAAGCCATCGACCTGCTTGTCCAGCAGGCAAGCCACCGCCTCGGGGGTGCTGTCGCGGCCGGTGAACCCGGTACCCCCGGTGATCAGCACCACCTGCACCTGGTCGTCGGCGATCCAGGTGGCGACCTGGGCGCGGATCTTGTACAGGTCATCCTTGAGCAGCACCCGCTCGGCCAGGCGATGGCCCGCTTCGCTGAGACGGTCGACGAAGACCTGACCGGACGTGTCGTTTTCGAACGTGCGGGTATCGCTGACCGTCAACACAGCGATATTCAGGGGAACGAACGGGGTATCTGCCTTGGCTTTCATGGGAATCCGTCACGCAGTCGGTAAAGCGTGCGTTATAACACAGGCCGGCACTCGCCCCGACCTGCATAGCCGGTGTTTGTGTCATGCCCTGCAGGTGGAGAGGAACTTTGCAGGCAGGCGTTGCGTCTGACGGACATCCCGCACCATCGAACTGGAGATACACGATGATCCAACGGACTATTCCCGCCTTCCTGCTCGCCCTGGGCCTGGCTACCGTCGCCGGTTGCGCTTCGCCGACCGTCATCACCCTGAACGACGGTCGCGAGATCCAGGCCGTGGACAAACCTTCGTATGACGAGGACTCCGGGTTCTACGAATTCGAGCAGCTCGATGGCAAGAAAGCACGCATCAACAAGGATCAGGTGCGCACCGTCAAGGAGCTGTGATGCGGAGCGATTTTCGAGCAATGTCCCTTTTAACAACAAGGGCTTGCGCTCGAAAATACGATGCAGTAGGATTTCGCTCATCGGAGTGTAGCGCAGCCAGGTAGCGCGTCTCGTTCGGGACGAGAAGGCCGCAGGTTCGAATCCTGTCTCTCCGACCAGCTTATTGAAAAAACCCGCCCAGCGCGGGTTTTTTTTCGTCTGCCCAGAGATCCGGCCACTCATCGAAGTCCGCGGAACTCTCATGCCTGCGCCGCACTCGCATTCAGGTATGCCCAGTGCCTATCGCCTATCGGTCTAAGCGGCGCTGGAGCTTTGTTGCACTTTCTGGTGCACTGTACCTGTCGTGATTCCAAAGGAACTGTCACAGGGCAGTCACGGCGAGTGTTTACCTTGAGCTTGCAACCTGAAGAGGAGACAGGAAATGAGCTTGCAACATGGCAGCAGCAACGCGAACACCCCCCACTACGCTCAACACCAGGCGTGCGGCTCGATCATCGACGCCCAGGGTCGCGAAATTCCGATTACCGAGCAGATGATCCAGAAGGCCTGCAAGGAACTCGAAGAAACCCGAGACGAAAAGATCCACCAGGCTTGATGCCAACGAATCCATTATGCCCGGCGCTTGCGCCGGGTTTTTCGTTTCTGCGCCGGGTGAAAACTGTCGGTTGCCGCTTGACGACCGTAGTGGCGCCTGTCCTGCGCTAAAGCTTTGGCAGGTACGCGCCGAAACAGGGTAAATAGCATTTGGCCATGTCTGCGTGCAGGCTGCTCCTTGCGTGTTATTCCCCACGAATGGTTCGTCCCGATGAAGATAAAAAACAAGCTGGTGATTGCGTTCGTTCTGGTGGCATTCATCCCGGTCGCCCTGGTAGGCGCGATTTCGGTGATCAATATTCGCAACGAGGCGATCGATCAGTTCCTCGATGGCAGCACCCGGGAGATACGCCAGATCGACGGAAACATGCGACAGTTCTTCGACGGCACCCTGCAGAACGTCGAACAGATGGTGACCGACCCCATCTATGCCTCGGTCACCAGCCTGAAAGATTACACCGCAGCCGACGCTGCCAGCCGCCCCCTGCCCGCTTCCGCCCAGCAAGTCATCGATGCGTTCGCCCGCTATGGTGCTACCCACCCGGCAGCGGCGATCATCTCCATCGGCCTGCAAGACGGCACCTATGCCAAGTGGCCGGACGATCCCAAGCTGGCCAGCTATGACCCGCGCACGCGCCCCTGGTACAAGGCGGCCATGGCCACGCCCGGCAAGACCGTGCGCACCACCGCTTACTATTATGACAAGGACGACGTGGCCCTGGTCGGCACCGCCCGCACCCTAAGCGATGCCGCGGGCGCGCCCAAGGGTGTGTTCGTGGTGAGCGTGTCGCTGAAAAACCTCACCGAGCTGATCAAGAGCATCAAGCTGGGCAACAGCGGCTACGTGATGCTGATCGAGGACGGCACTGTACTGGTCGATCCACGCGACGCCAGCCATGGCTTCAAGCAGCTCAAGGATCTCGGCGAGCCGTATGCCAAGCTGGCGGCCACCGAGCAAGGCTCCACCGAGGTGGTGATCGACGGTACGCGCTACATGGCCAATATCTGGACCTCACCGGTCCTGGGCTGGCGTTTCGTAGGGCTGATCGAATACAAGGAGGTGATGGGCTCGGCGACCTCCATGACCTACCTCACCGCGATCATCGTGGCGGTGCTCGCGCTGATTTTCGCCTTGATCGCAGCCGCGTTTTCGCGCGTGATCGTCAAGCCCATCGGCCAGGTGAGCACGGGCCTGCAACAGATCGCCGAGGGCGAAGGCGACCTGCGCCACGACCTGGTGATTCAGGGCAAGGACGAAACCGCCGAACTGGCCGGCTGGTTCAACAAGTTTCTCGCCGCGATTCGCCAACTGATCCAGCACATCGGCGCAGCCTCGGGCAACCTGCATGAAGCTTCGCGCGCCAACAGCCAGCTGGCCGGCAACATGAACCAGGCGGCCGGGCGCCAGCGCGAGGCGGTGGAGCTGGTATCGACCGCGTTCAACCAGATGGTCGCCACGGCGAACGAGGTGGCGCGCTCGTGCAGCAGTGCCGCAGGCGCGGCTGAAAATGGCCATCGTCGGGTCGCCGAGGGCAAGCAGCAGATCGAGCAGACCACCGACAACGTCAACCGCCTCGGCACGCGCCTGAGCGAATCGTCCCAGGCCATGCTCGAGCTGGAGGAAGGCAGCCGCAACATCAACCAGATCCTCGGCACCATCCGCGCGATCGCCGAGCAGACCAACCTGCTGGCCCTGAACGCGGCGATCGAGGCTGCGCGTGCCGGCGATCAGGGTCGTGGTTTTGCCGTGGTGGCCGACGAGGTGCGGGCGCTGGCCAAGCGCACCGCCGACTCCACGGGCGAGATCGACCAATTGCTCAGTGCCTTGGGCAACAAGACCCAGGAAGTCTCGCACAAGATGGAAAGCTGCCTGGACCTGTCACGCGCCAGCGTGTCGTCCATCGAAAGCGCTCGCGACAGTTTCGAGGGCATCCAGCTGTCGGTGAACGAGATCCGCGACCAGAACCTGCAGATCTCCGCCGCCGCAGAGGAACAGCACAGCGTGGCCGAGGAGATCAACCGGCACATTCAACAGATCTACGACGAGGCGCGGCTGGTCGAGGGCCTGGCCAGTTCGGCGCAGTCGGACTCCGGGCGGCTGTCGCAACTGTCCGAAGAGCTGAACGGGCTGGTGGGACGCTTCAAGTCCTGACGCTCATTCGCGCCCGCTCAGCACCCCGCCGGCTCCTCGACACGCAGAGGGGCCCGCTGGCCATAGACGGCACCGGTCATGGCGCCCACGGCGCCCATGATCAGGCAGAACCCCAGGCACACCCACGGGCTCCAGGGCATCAGCGCGATCAGCAACAGCGGCGTGACACTGGCCCACAGCGCGTAGGTCAGGTTATAGGTGAACGAGATGCCCGACACGCGAATCGACGCCGGGAACAGCCCCACCATCACTGACGGCACCACACCGACCACCCCGCAACTCAAGCCCGCCAGGGCATAGGCGGCCCAGATCGAGCCCCACTGCCCGACCAGGCCGGCATACAGTGTGCCGATGCCCAGCGGCAGCAGCAGGCTGTAGAGGGTCAGGGCGCGCCAGGCACCGATTCGGTCGACCAGCAGCCCCGCCAGCACGCAGCCGATGTTGAGAAAGACGATGCCCACGCTGCTCAGGGCGAAGGTGTGCCCGGCATCCAGACCGAAGCGCTGCTGCATCACCGTCGGGGTGATCACCACCAGCACCACCACCGCCGAGGTCAGTACGCAGGTCAGCAGCGCTGCGGGCAGTAACGCCGCGCGATGCTCGGTCAGCACAGTGCGCAAGGGAAAGGCCACCGGCCGCGCCTGGCGTTCGCGCATGGCCAGGAACACCGGCGTTTCGCTCAGCCAGCGGCGCAACCAGACGCCCATCACCCCGAACACGCCGCCGAGCACGAAGGGGTAGCGCCAGGCGAACTCGAGGATTTCCTGTGGCGTGTAGAGCCGCGCCAGCAGCGTGGCGACCAGCGCGCCGAGCAGATAGCCGAAGGTCAGCCCGGCCTGCAGGAAGCCCAGCGCATAGCCACGCCGGCCAGGCGGCGCATGTTCGGCGACGAAGGTCCAGGCGCTGGGCACCTCGCCCCCGACCGCTGCGCCTTGCAGGATCCTCAGGGCCAGCAGCACCAGCGGTGCGGCATAGCCGATGTCGGCGTAGGTCGGCATCACGCCGATCAGCAGGCATGGCAAGGCCATCATCAGGATGCTCAGGCTGAACACCCGTTTGCGTCCCAGGTGGTCGGCGAAGTGCGCCATCAGCAGGCCGCCAAGCGGTCGCGCCAGATACCCGGTGACGAAGATCCCGAAGCTCTGCAACAGGCGCAGCCATTCGGGCATCTGTGGCGGAAAGAACAGCTGGCTCAGGGTCAGGGCGAAGAACACGAAGATGATGAAGTCGTAGATCTCCAGCGCGCCCCCCAGCGCCGCGAGACCCAAGGTACGGTGATCGCCCCGACTCAAACGGGGCGTGCAGGCGGTATCGATGGCAGTCATTTCAGGTTCGGCTGATTGGGCAAAGCCTGGGAGGATAGCAAAAACCGCCGCCGGGGCGACCTAGGACTCCAGGTCCCGCAGGCGTCGGCGGCAATGCTTCATGGCATTGACGATATGCTTTTCGACCATGGCCTTGGAGATGCCCAGGCGCACGGCGATCTGCTCATGGGACAGACCTTCGATCTTGCGCAGCAGGAAGCTTTCGCGGCAGGGCCGACTGAGCTCGTCAAGCGCCTGGTGCACGTTTTGCAGCCGTTGATCGATGTGGAACAGTTGCGCAGGCGCCGGGCTGTGCCAGCGTTCGTCGTCGTCCAGGACTTCCAGCGGTTCGAGTTGACGCACGGACTGACGGCGATGGCGGTCGATCACCAGGTTCAGCGCCGTACGATAGAGGAAAGACCTGGGGCGTTCGATAGGCGGCAGCTCGCCGCGTTCGAGCAGGCGCACGCAAGCGTCATGGGCCACGTCCTCTGCTGCATGGCGACTGCCAAGCCGGGTGCAGAGAAAGCCCACCAGTTCGCGATAGTAACGTTCGACCACTGCCCTCGCCTCTCCCAGGCAACACCGATGCAGCTGAGAATGCGCATCAGTGATATCAGCTTGGCATCTTACAAAGTACAACCATTCTCAGCAACACGGCCTGCACGACTGGCTAAATCTTGCCGCGCAGCGCTCGTCTATCGGTGACGTTCGTGCGTGCCCGTTGCCCTGGCGCGCCCTCATTCCCCCGGTCGGAAGTCTGCATGAGTCGTACCTCACAACTGCCCCGCCGCCTCGCCCTGGGCGCCCTGGGCCTGCTCGCACTGGGCGCTCTGCTGGCTTGGAAGACGCTGCCGTTCGGCGCCCCGACGGTGAGCACGGTGCAGGTCACCCGCACCGACATCGAAAGCAGCGTCACCGCGCTGGGCACGCTGCAACCGCGACGCTACGTGGATGTGGGGGCGCAGGCCTCGGGGCAGATCCGCACGCTGCACGTGGAAGCCGGCGATGAAGTGCACAAGGGGCAGTTGCTGGTCGAGATCGACCCTTCCACCCAGCAGGCCCGGCTGGATGCCGGCCGTTACTCGATCGAGAATCTCAAGGCGCAGTTGGCCGAGCAGCGCGCCCAGCATGTGCTGGCACAGCAGCAGGTCAAGCGGCAGGACGATCTGGCGCGCTCCGGCGCCACCCGCGCCGAAGACGTGCAACGGGCCCAGGCCGAGTTGAAAGTCACCCAGGCGCGCATCGCGATGTACCAGGCGCAGATCCTCGAAGCCCAGGCCAGCCTGCGCAGCGCCGAAGCCGAGCTTGGCTACACGCGCATCTACGCGCCCATGGACGGCACCGTGGTGGCCGTGGATGCCCGCGAAGGACAGACCCTCAACGCCCAGCAGCAGACGCCGCTGATCCTGCGCATCGCGCGGCTGTCGCCGATGACGGTCTGGGCCCAGGTGTCGGAGGCGGACATCGGCCAGGTCAAGCCCGGCATGAGCGCGTACTTCACCACGCTCGCCGGCGGCAAGCGACGCTGGACCAGCACGGTGCGGCAGATCCTGCCGATTCCGCCCAAGCCCCTGGAGCAGACCAGCCAGGGTGGCGGCAGCCCGGCCAGTGCCAGCAGCGGTTCCACCGGCAGCAAGGTGGTGCAGTACACCGTGCTGCTGGATGTCGATAATCCCGATAGCGCGCTCATGGCCGAGATGACCACGCAGGTGTTCTTCGTCGCCGGCCAGGCCCACCAGGTGCTCACCGCCCCCCTGGCGGCACTGGACGAGGCGCCCAGCGATGGCCTGCGCCTGGCCCAGGTGCTCAATGCCAACGGCAAAATCGAGCAGCGCCAGGTCCGTACCGGCCTGAGCGATCGCCTGCGCGTGCAGATCCTCGACGGCCTGCAGGAAGGCGAGCGCCTGGTGATCGGTGCGGCTCGTGCCAGCGGAGGCTGAATGAACGCAGCGCTGATCGAGCTTGACGACATCCACAAGGTCTATGGCGGTATCGACTCGCCCGAGGTCCAGGTGCTGCGTGGCATCAGCCTGAGCATCCAGCCCGGTGAGTTCGTCGCCATCGTCGGCGCTTCCGGCTCCGGCAAGTCCACGCTGATGAACATCCTCGGCTGCCTGGATCGCCCCTCCAGCGGGCGCTATCGCTTCGCCGGGCGCGATGTCGCCGAACTGGACAGCGATGAACTGGCCTGGTTGCGCCGCGAGGCGTTCGGCTTCGTGTTCCAGGGCTATCACCTGATTCCCTCGGGCTCTGCCCAGGAGAACGTCGAGATGCCGGCCATCTACGCCGGTACCCCGGCGGCGGAGCGCCACGCCCGCGCCGCTGCATTGCTCGAGCGCCTTGGCCTGGCCAGCCGCACCGGCAACCGCCCTCATCAGTTGTCGGGGGGCCAGCAGCAACGCGTGTCGATCGCCCGCGCGCTGATGAACGGCGGCCACATCATTCTGGCCGACGAGCCCACCGGCGCCCTGGACAGCCACAGCGGCGCCGAGGTCATGACCCTGCTCGACGAACTGGCCAGCCAGGGCCACGTGATCATCCTCATCACCCACGACCGCGAAGTGGCGGCGCGGGCCAGACGCATCATCGAGATCCGCGATGGCCTGATCGTCAGCGACTCGGCCAGCGCCCAGGCGCCGTCCGTACCGGGGCTGCAGGCCGATGACCTGCGTCGGCGCCTGGATCGCGGCGCCAGCCTGCGCGGCGCCTGGAAGGGCGAGATGATCGAGTCGCTGCAGGCCGCCTGGCGGGTGATGTGGATCAACCGCTTCCGCACTGCGCTGACCTTGCTCGGCATCGTCATCGGCGTGGCCTCGGTGGTGGTGATGCTGGCCGTGGGCGAAGGCAGCAAGCGCCAAGTGATGGCGCAGATGGCCGCTTTCGGCTCGAACATCCTCTACGTCAGTGCCAAGCACGCGACCACCCGCGAGGCAGCGGGTCGGGTCACCCTCGACGACGTCGCCGCGATCGCCGGTTTGCCACAGGTGCAGCGCATCATGCCGGTGATCGGTGGCGACCTGATGGTGCGCCATGGTAACAACAGCCAGTCGTTCTACGTGGGCGGCAACAACACCGAGTTTCCGCAGATTCTCAACTGGCCGGTGGTGCATGGCAGCCTCTTCACCGAGGCCGACGAACGCAGCGGCGCAGCCGTGGCGGTGATCGGGCAAAAGGTCAGGGACAAGCTGCTGGCCCCCGGCAGCGATCCCCTGGGCCAGTACCTGCTGATCGAAAACGTGCCGTTCCAGGTGCTTGGCGTGCTGGCCGCCAAAGGCGCCAGCTCGGGCAACCAGGACAGCGACGAACGCATCGTGGTGCCCTACTCGGCCGCCGCCACGCGCCTGTTCGGCTCCCGCGACCCGGAGTACGTGATCATCACCGCTGCCGACTCCAGCCGGGTGGCGGACACCGAAGCGGCCATCGATCACCTGCTGCGCCAGCGTCACCAGGGCAAGCGCGACTTCGACCTGACCAACGACGCCGCGTTGATCCAGGCCGAGGCACGCACGCAGAACAGCCTGTCGCTGATGCTCGGTGCGATCGCCGCGATCTCGCTGCTGGTGGGCGGCATCGGCGTGATGAACATCATGCTGATGACCGTGCGCGAGCGGACCCGCGAGATCGGCATCCGTATGGCTACGGGGGCGCGCCAGCGCGACATCCTGCGCCAGTTCCTCACCGAGGCGGTGATGCTGTCGATGGTCGGCGGCCTGACCGGTATAGCCCTGGCCCTGGGTATCGGCGGTGCCCTGCTGCTGGCCGACATCGCCGTGGCCTTCGCCCTGCCCGCCATCCTCGGCGCCTTCGCCTGCGCCGTGATCACCGGTGTCGTGTTCGGCTTCATGCCGGCGCGCAAAGCCGCCCGACTCGACCCGGTCAAAGCCCTTACCAGCGTGTAGCCCATGACATTGCCAAGCCGCATCAGCCTGTTGACCCTGAGCCTGTGCCTCGCCGCCTGCTCCGCCGCGCCGCCACCGCCTGCGCGCATCGTGCCGCCCAGTGCCTGGGAGGGAGTCGCCCAGCGCGCCGACGCCGCCTTGACCCAAGCCTGGTGGCAGGCGTTCGCCAGTCCCGAACTGGATCGCCTGATCGCCCGAGCGCTGGACAACAGCCATGACCTGGCGGCAGCCGCTGCGCGCGTCCGCCAGGCCCAGGCCAGCGCAGTGGTGGCCGGCGCGCCGCTGCTACCAGAGGTACAGCTGGGGCTGGACGGCAGTCGTCAGCGTCTGCTGCGCGGCCCGGGCAGCGATCGCCTGGACGCCTCCAGCAGCGAGCGTACCAGCACCGCGTTCTCCACCCGGCTGAGCGCCAGCTACGAGATCGATTTCTGGGGTGGCCTGCGCAGTGCGCGCGACAGCGCCCTGCGCACGCTGCAAGCCAGCCGCTTCGATCGCCAGACGGTCGAGCTGACACTCACCAGCGCCGTGGCCGACAGCTATCTGCAAGGCCTGGCACTGGACGAGCAACTGCGCATCGCCCGCCTCAACCTGGCCAATGCCCGGGACGTGCTGCGTCTGGTGGAGGCCCGTGAGCGCTCGGGTGCCTCGACCCGTCTCGAGCTGGCCCAGCAGCGCAGCCTGGTAGCCAACCAGGAACGCCAGGTGCCGTTGCTGGCACAGCGGCGCCAGGACAATCGGGTGACCCTGGCCACCCTGCTGGGCGACCCGGTGCAGGCGCTTGCCGTCAGCGACCGTTCGCTGGGCGCACTGCACTGGCCGAGCATCGGCAGTGGCGTGCCCAGCGAGCTGCTCAGCCGGCGCCCCGACATCGCCGCGGCCGAGGCGCGACTGGCGGCCGCCAGTGCCGATGTGCAGGTGGCCAGGGCGGCGCTGCTGCCGCGGGTGGTGCTCGGCGCCGACCTGGGCAGCAGCGAGCGAACCTTCGCCCGTGTGCTCGACAGCCCGTTCTACACCCTCACCACTGGCCTGGTCACACCGATCTTCGACCATGGCCGGCGCCGCGCCGAGCGCGACCGCGCCCAGGCACGCGAGCAGGAGTTGCTGGAAGACTACCGGAAACAGATCATCGCCGGCTTCGCCGACGTGGAGAAAGCGCTGAACGCCATCGATGGCGTAGACCGGCAACGCCAGTGGCAGGACGAGGAAGTGGGGCAGGCGCGCATCGCCTTCGAACTCGCCCAGCAGCGTTACGCTTCGGGGGCCGAAACCTTGCTGACGGTGCTGGAAACCCAGCGAACCCTCTATCAGGCCGAAGACCAGCAGGCCCAGTTGCGCCTGGAGCGCCTGCAAGGCAGCGTGGCGCTGTACAAGGCGCTGGGTGGCGGCTGGAAGCTCTGAGAGGTTGACGCGGCGCGGGCCATCGCTCGCGTCCCGGTGGCCCGACTGAGGTTAGGCGGTTCGAGCGAGGTGGCGCCTGGCCCGCCAGCCAGCGAAACGAACAGGCGATTCGTACACGGCGCGGCCACCGCACAGGGCGCCCGTCGCCGCGCCCGGGTCAAGACAGAATGTTCTTCATCGACAGATGCCGTGCGTACCAGGGCCGCTGCGGTACGCGGCGCAGTAGCCGGTCGATCGCGTCCGGTTCGCCGAAGGTGATGCGCAGGGCCAGCTTCATCACTTCGGGGTCCATCTCGACACTCTTTCCGGGGCGAATCCCTGGCAGGGTGCTGCAACCATGGGTGTCGGGACCCAGCCAGGGATCGGCGACTTCCACCCACGGCCCCGGCGCGAACCACGGCACGCCATTGACCTGCAGACGACGCACCTGGCCGGGATGATGGCGCTCGTGGGCGCGATACCAGTCTTCGATGCGGTCGTCGATCCAGCCGTGGAAGCCCCAGAAGACCGGGTGCACGTGGGACGAAAAGGGATCGCCGAGAAAGTCGTTCTCGCGCTCGAACCAGCGCCCGGCGAAGTCGTCCTGCGCCCGAGCGAACGGCACTGGAATCCCGCTGGCAGGGTCGCGAGGCACCGAGGCCCAGCACATGTGCAACCAGTCGTGCAGGGTCATCTCCATCTCCGAGCCGAATGCCCCGAGGCTCAGTTTCGACAGGTAGACCGGATCCTGGTACTGCGACTCCCACACCTGGAAATTGCTGGTGAAGGTTTCACCGGCCTTTATCGCCGAGACCCACTGGCCGTACTCGTCGTCGCCAGGCGCCTGCCAGGGAGGCGGTACCCGGTAGCCGTCATGATTGTCGAAGTAGCGGCCGAAGCCCTGGCGGTCGAACTCCACGCTGGGCTGCGGCAGGGGAAACTGCTGCCAGGACGGCAGGTCCTGCAATTGGCGGGCGGCGCCGAGCATGTGCCGATGCATGAACAGGAAATCCACACCCGAACCGTTGCGGTGCTTGTGCGGTCCGCGGGCATCGCGTTCACGATCGCGCGGACCGGGCTGCCAGCCGAGGCCGCGCAGCGCGTCTCGTTTTTCGTCGGAAATCTTGTGCCATTGATCACGGGTGGCATGCCAGAGTTGGTGGAACAGCCGGTGCTCGGGACTGATCACCCAGGCCTGCATGGCCGGTGTGTAGGGCAGACGCTCGCGCGCTTCGGGGAACAGGCGCTTGACGGCGACGAAGCGGCTGTCCTGCATCGGCAAGGTGAGCGGACGGTCCAGACGCTGCAGGCGGCCGCTGAGGGTGCCGCTGCCGGCATTAGCGAAGGCGCCCCACACCTCGTCGAGGGTGGCCTCGCACAGGTAGGTCGGGCCGCCAGCCTGCCCCACCAGCCGCCAGCGCACCTGCGCCGACGAGGCGCCGACCAGATCGCCCAACACCCGGTAGGCAGCGGTGCCATCGGCGCGCAGGCGCGCGCCGGTGTCGACGAATCCGCGCAGGCCCCGCCCCTTGGTGGCGATGTCGAGAAACACCTCGACCCCGTCGCGCGGCAAGCCTTCCAGGCCCGCGTCCGTGCCTTCGAAGCGAATGTCCCAGATACCCCGCAGATGGTCGGCCAACAGTTGCCCGGCGAGGTCGGCCAGCTCCACGCTCGCCTCGCCCGGGGTGACGATATCGTCTTCCGGATCGTGGGTCAGTACCCGCTGCGCATGATAGGCCGCACCGCCCGCAGCACCCGCCAGTGCCAGGCCTGCGATGAATCCTCGTCGGGAAATGGTCATTGCGCCTCTGTCCGTTACAGCCATGCTGCGGCCTCTATCCAAGCTAGAACGTTGGCTGGCGGGGGAAATTTAACGGTCTGGCGCGCGTGCTCGGTGGGCCTGTGGTAGTCGGTTACGCCCGGGCTGGGGCTCTCGCCCGCTAGCATCGGCACCACCTCACTTGCAGGAGTACCGTCCATGTCCAGCCCTCATCCCTCGCCGCACATCTCGCTGATACACGCCCGGATGCCGACCTGGCTGTACAGCGCCAGTGCGGACCAGCGCGCGCGCCTGCAACAGCGCATCCGCGACAGCTTGCGGGCGACTCGCCAGCTGCGCGAAGTGCTCGCCAGGGTCAAGCCGATCGATGCCTTCTGCCGTCCGTTGCTGATCCAGGCCATGGCCCGCTGGTACCCCGCTGCCGCCCTGCCCGATGCCGACCACGGCATGCTGCGCCGCTTCGCGCCATTGCGCGATGCCAGCTGGCTGGAAGCGGCGATGCAGAATTTCGACGACGGCGAAGCGATTCGCCTGCATGCCTCGAGCCGCGACCTGCGGCCTCTGCCGCTGGATCCGGCCAGCTTCGTGAAAGGTGCACGCAACCTGGACCTGGGCCGGCGCTATCAAGACCACCTGCGTGAGCATCTGGATACCGATGACTGCCGGCAGCGGCTGTACCAGCAGGACCGCGCCGCCTTCGCTGCCGAGCTGACCCTGGCGCGTCTCGAGGGGCGTATCGACAGCCAGGGCGAACTGTTGGGCGAGGCCCTGCTGAACGGGCAGCTCGAGGTGCCTCAGCCCGAGAGCCACAGCAGACCCGTGGAGTGCGCCTACCTGAGCCTGTTCGGCATCCCGCTGCACGGGCCGCTGCTGATCAGGCTCGCACCCCGCGACAGCACCGAACCTTGCCTGCTGTACCTGCCGGGCGCCGGTCAAGGCGCGGTACGCCAGTATTCTTCGCTGCAAGCGCTGGGCGAGGCACTGACCCGCGATCTGTGGGACGACAAGTTTCGCCACTACTTCAGCGCCTTCGTCAGCAATGCGCAATTCGCACAGTTCGCCGACCGATTGCGCCAGACCTTGTATCCGCGCTATCCCTACAGCGGCTTCCAGCAAACCCCCGTGCTCGAGAAAGGCCAGAGCTTCAGCTGGCTGGCGCGTGCGTTCCCCCCACCCCGCAGTATCTGGTTGCCGACGCTGGACAAGAACGCTCGCCTGCCTTGGAGCCACGACGCCTGGCCAGGCGATCCCTTCGCCGCGCGAGCCCGACACAGGATCATCCGCACGCTGCGCGACGCCGCCGCCATCGCGGTGCCGGTCGCCGAGCGCGATCAGGCAGTACAGGACGCGCGCATCGCAGGCTGGCTGCAACTGGGCCTGAACGTGGCCAACGTGGCCTCGTTGTTCATCCCGGCCCTGGGCGCGGTGATGATGGTGGTGGGCGCTTCGCAGGTGGTGGACGAGTTCCTCGAAGGCGTGCACGCGCTGAACGATGGCGACGGCGATGCCGCCGTGCAGCACCTGTTCGGGGTATTCGAGAGCCTGATCGTATTCGCAGCGCTCGGGGCGGGTGCGCACTATGCAGAGGTCGCCGGGCCGCTCCAGCAGTGGCACCCGATCGAGCAGGACGGCGCGCAGCGCCTGTGGAACGGCGACATCACCCCGTTCGCCCGTAAAATACCGTGGCAAGGCGAACCCGCGGCGGCGGATGGCTTCATTCACTGGAAGGGTCGTCCGTGCCTGCAGATCGACGAACAGGTCTACCCGCTGCAACGCGGCGCCGACGCGCGCTGGCGCTTGCAGGCCACCCCCACCCACCGCGCCAGCCCTGCCCTGCGTGGTCATCTGGGCAGTGTCCCGGTACTCGAACACGAGCATCCCTTGAGCTGGGCAGGCCAGACCCTGCTCAGGCGCATGACGCCTGCCAGGACCGGCCTGCAGGATGACCAACTGGAACGCGCGCTGCGCAGCAGCGGCTACAGCGAGGCCCAATTGCGCCAACGGGCGGTCGACCACCAGCCGCTGCCAGCCTTGCTGCTCGACAGCCTTCAGGCGCGCGGCGCGCGGGGTCTGGCTACCGCCCCACCGCGCAGCCCGGCGGCCATCCTGCTGTCGCGGCAGTTTCCCTCGCTCGGTGACCGCGCTTGCGCCGAACTACTGGCCGCCGCCCGCACGCAGGATTTGCGCTATCTGGAGCGCGCCCAGCGGATACCCCTGGCCGTCGCCGAGGCCGCGCGCCTAGCGGTCAGAACGTCCCGCCTCACCAGAGCACTGGACGCTTTCGACGTGGCCAACGGGGCCGAAGCCGATCGCGACCTGATCGTGCTCAGGCAGTTGACCCGCCTGCCGGGCTGGAGCGCACGCACACGCCTGGAGTTGCGCCTGGACCGAACCGGCGGTGCGCTGCTCGCCCAGGCGGGCACGGATGGGGTGCCGGCCAAAGTCATCGTGCGCCGCGCTGACCGTTATCGTCCCCATGATGAAACCGGCCTTACACTGAGCAACGATACCGACCTGTTTCAAGCGATCCTGCAAGCCCTGCCGGACGCCGAGCGCAGGGCGCTTGGCGTCGACATCCATGAGCCGCAGCGCCTGAACGCTTTGCTGTTCGCGCTCGCCGCGGCCGATCGCGAGGGCTCGGCCCAGGCGCTGGGCATGCAGCCCATCCGCCCGCTATTGCGCTTTCCCAGTCGCGCACCAGGCGATGCCCGCCTCGGCTATCGGCTCAGCGGCCGCGGCCAGGGGTGGGACGACCCCGACGCACTGTTCGACGAGCTGTACCCGGCCAGCCCCGAAACCGATCGTCACGCACTGCGCGAGCATCTGCGTGGGCAGGCCGGTGAGGGGCCGCAAGCCTTCTCACGACTGCTGCAGACACTTCGCGACGAGTACCGCCGGCTCGACAGCGCCCTGGAGCTGTGGGTGGACGAACCGCCAACACCGTCGGCCGGGGTCACTGCCGCCACGCGGCGCAGCGCGCGCATCGCCTTCAGCCAGGCCCTGCGCCAGGCATGGCGCCGTGAAACCGTCCCGCCCAGCCTGGGCTTCGACCGCCTGGCGCTGCAGCTGGACGGCAGCGGCATCGGCCGGCTGCCCACCCTGCCCGACCGCATGCCCCATGTCCGCGCACTGATCCTGGTCAACCTCGACGCTGGAGGAGCGGCGAACCTGGGCGGTTTTCTCGAAGCCTTCCCAGCGCTGCGCCACCTGGACCTTACCGCGTGCACGCTCAGCCGCCTACCGCCGCAGCTGGGTCAACTCAGCGCCTTGGAGGATCTGGATCTGTCGCAGAATCTGATCGATCTGCAGGTGCCGGAGAACGTCGAGACCATCGCCAACCTCATGCGCCTGCGTCGACTGAACCTGACCAACACCCTGCCCAGCCTGCCGCCCAGCGCACTGCAGCGCTGGGCACAGTTGCCCAGGCTGCAAGCGCTGCAACTCGATGCCAATGAACTCGAGCTGTTCGAGCAGCACGTGCAGGCGCTCGAGCAATGGCCTGCACTGAGCGGCCTGAGCCTGCGCGAAAACAACATCACCCTGACACCCCAGACCCGCATGGCGCTGGCCCGCCTCAATCGCCTGGAGCAGCTCTACCTGGGCGACAATCCACTGGACCTGGCGCCTGACGTCAGTGGCTGGGTGCACCTGCGAGTACTCGACTTGCAGGACACCGAGATCATCGAATGGCCCGAAGGGTTGAGCGCCTTGCTCGACCAGGACCCTTTGCGCCTGCGTCAGCTCGACCTCAGTGAAAATCTTCTGAGCCAAGTGCCGCCCCTGGCCGGGACGCGGTTCGCCGAGGCCGCCGCCGCAGGCGGGGACACGCGGTACAATTTCGACGAAAACCCGCTGGACGATCCGAGCCTGCAGCGCCTGAGCGAGGCCGGGCTGGCGGTAGCTGCGCGCCAGCCGATGGAACAGGCCTGGTTCTTCGACTGGCCGATGGACTTGTTGGATCATGTCTCGGAAACCGCTGAAGAACCCCTGTGGCACCCCCTCTACGCGCTTTTCGCCCGCCTGCCGGACACCGCCGAATATCAGCAGCACCCGCAACTCACCGTGCAGCGCATGCAGCACGTGCTGCGCCTGTTGAGCGAACCGGGCCAGGCTGGCGCCGAGCCGTGGGGTCGGGGCGACTTGCTGCAACGGGTCAGCGCACGTCTGGAGGACGCCGCCCAGACTTGCGTCGATCAGGCCAGCCTACTGTTTCAGCAGACCGAGAACGATGTCCTGATGTGGCAGATGCTCACCACAGCGGCGCCGACTGCCAGCGATACCCAGGCCGTGGTGCAGAGCGCGGCTGGCGTGTTGCGTCAGCACCTGCTCGATGAGCGCATCGCCCGACTGTACGACGCACGTGTGGCCAGACGGCGAGCCTTGGCTGAAGGCGCGGCCAACCCTGAAGCGGTCGCGGCGGCGCCGCTGCATGCCAATGACGATCTGGACGACGCGACATTGGGGGCGCCGAACTTTCTGCTCGACGAAGTCGAGATACAGCTCGATGCCCGTCGCCGACTGCAGGCACGCCTGAATCTGCCTGCTCAACCTCAGGAAATGGCATTCGGGTATCTGGCACGACTCAGCGATGCCACCCTGGACCGCCTGGGTGCAGGCGTTCTGGCAGAGTTCGACCAG
Organism: Pseudomonas sp. S30; assembly: GCF_016518545.1. Classification (GTDB taxonomy): domain Bacteria; phylum Pseudomonadota; class Gammaproteobacteria; order Pseudomonadales; family Pseudomonadaceae; genus Aquipseudomonas. The sequence goes on along the minus strand of NZ_JACVTO010000016.1, from coordinate 58,452 downwards.
GCGCGCTTCGTCGAATGGGCCATCGACCAGCCGCTGTGGCGCGATTGCCTGCAGCGACTGCACCGACCGGACTTCCAGGCGCTGGATCAGCTCTGGGAAGGCGCCGTCGACTATCACTCAAGCTTCAGCGAAGCCAGCAGCGGACAAGGCGCGTACGTCGGCGCCCCCGTCCCGGAGACCTATCTGCTGCTGCTCGAACAACAGCTGGGCGATCATCCCGGCCTTCGCTGGCGCGAAGGCACGGTGGTGCAGCGGGTCGACCTGGTGTCGGGGCGCTATGCCAACGAAAACGAGATCTACCGGCGTGCCAGCGACCTGCTGCTCCAGGCGCGAACGGCGGCCACGGAGGCCCTCAACAGAACCCTCACGCAATCCATGGCCCAGCGGTATCTGGGCTGAAACTCCGCCCGCGCGCTCAGGCGGGCAGTGAAAAAAGCACGCGGTTCGGCCCGAGCCGCGAGCTAGAGGGGGTGGATGGACACATCTGGTAACTGGTCAGACCGGTCAAACCAAAAAGCCTTGCCAGTCTCAGTAATCCGCGCTTACATTGGACCCCGCACTGGACAAACCGGTAAGACCACAATAATTAAGTCCCGCGCTCTTTGGCCCTCATTCTCGTCGGGCATCGAAGCAGGGACACCGAAGCAGAGATCCCTCCCATGCTCAAATGGTGCTCGCGTTCGATCTTCCTCCAAGTCGTCCTGGGCCTGGCCCTCGGCGTCGTCTGCGGTCTGAGCTTCCCTGACCTTTCCCTGCAACTCAAACCACTCGGTGACGGCTTCATCAAGCTGATCAAGATGCTGATCGGCATCATCGTGTTCTGCGTGGTGGTCAGCGGCATTTCCGGCGCAGGCGATCTGAAGAAGGTCGGCCGCATCGGCCTGAAATCGGTGATCTATTTCGAGGTGCTCACCACCATCGCCCTGGTCATCGGCCTGGTGCTGGCCTTCTCCACCGGCATCGGTCAGGGCGCCAACATCCACCTCGACCAGCTCTCCGGCGCCGATGCCGGCGCGCTGGCCGAGCGCGGTGCGCACCTGCATGGCGCCACGGCGTTCTTCATGGACTTGATCCCCACGTCGGTGATCGGCGCCTTCGCGGACAACAACATCCTGCAAGTGCTGCTGTTCGCCGTACTGTTCGGCAGTGCGCTGAACCTGGTTGGGGAGTCGGCGTCGGGCATCTCCCGGCTGATCAACGAGCTGAGCCACGTGATCTTCCGCATCATGGGCATGATCGTGCGCCTGGCGCCGATCGGCGTGTTCGGCGCCATCGCCTTCACCACCAGCAAATACGGCCTGGAGTCGCTGCAGCACCTGGGTGGCCTGGTGGCGCTGTTCTACATCACCTGCGCAGGCTTCGTGCTGCTGGTGCTGGGCACGGTGATGCGTGTCTCGGGACTGAGGATGATCCCGTTCCTGAAGTACCTGCGTGAAGAGCTGACCATCGTGCTCGGCACCGCCTCGTCGGATGCCGTACTGCCGCAGGTGATGCGCAAGCTCGAACACCTGGGCATCGGCAGCTCCACCGTGGGGCTGGTGATTCCCACCGGCTATTCGTTCAACCTGGACGGCTTTTCCATCTACCTCACGCTGGCGATCGTGTTCATCGCCAACGCCACGGGCACGCCGCTGGCCATGACCGACCTGCTGACCATCCTGCTGGTCTCGCTGGTCACCTCCAAGGGCGCCCACGGCATCCCCGGCTCGGCGCTGGTGATCCTCGCCGCGACCCTGACCGCCGTGCCGGCGATTCCGGTGGTGGGCCTGGTGCTGGTGCTGGCGGTGGACTGGTTCATGGGCATCGGCCGCGCGCTGACCAACCTGGTGGGCAATTGCGTCGCCACCGTGGCCATCGCCCGTTGGGAAAAGGACATCGACCTGGAGCGGGCCAATGACGTGCTGGCCGGCAAGCCTGGCTTCGCGCCGCTGCCGCGCAAGGCCGGGACCTCGGTCCAGCAGCAGGAAATCTGAACCCGCCGGGGCCGGTGCAGCGCGCCGGCCGGCGGGCGGCCAGTGACAAGCCTGGATCGAGGAATCACCTGTGATCAGCTCATCGACCGTCGTCACCTGCGTGGTGGAGAAACTGCGTGCAGCCCTGGCCCGTGGCCAATGGCGCAGTGGCCAGATGCTGCCCGGCCAGCGCGAGCTGGCCGAGCAACTGGGCATCAGCCGCCCCTCCCTGCGCGAAGCACTGACCGTGCTGGAAACCCTCGGCCTGGTCCGCGCGATGCCGGGCAAAGGGGTGCTGGTACTGGACGCCGACGCCAGCGCTGCCACGGACTCCGTCGGCGCCGCCAGCCTGGCCGATGTCCTGGAACTGCGCTACACCCTCGAGCCCTTCATCGCCGGTTTGGTCGCACAAGCGGCCGGCAGCCAGGACATTAACCAGCTGCGCCTGACCCTGATGGACCTGCGCGAGGCCGTGGAAGCCGGCGACAGCGAGGCGGGCGTGGCGGCCTACATCGCCCTGCACGAGGCCTTGTTCGCCCTGACCACCAATCCGATCTTCCAGAGCGTGGTGCAGCAGACCGGCAACGCGCTCAAGCAGAGCGCGGCCATGCTGCGCGCCTCCCCCGAACACTTCGCCGCCAGGCTGGCGGAGAACGAGGCGGTGGTGCGCGCCATCCGCGCGCGCAGCAGCGCCCAGGCCAGCGCACAGATGCGCCGGCACATTCTGGCCGAAGGCCAGCGCATGGGCATCGAACTGAATATCCCGGACGAGCATCCGGCCCCGGACCATTGACCCAGGAGTGCCATCATGACCGCCTTGGCCCCTTCAACGCGCCTGCCCCCGCTGATCCACCACGGCGAAGGACGGCTGGGCGCCGACCAGATCTATCCGCGCCTGTTCGACGCCATTCTCGAGCAACGGCTGCCGCCGGGCAGTGCCTTGCCGGAGCAGGCGCTGGGCCGGGCCTTCGGCGTCAGCCGCACGGTGATCCGCCGGGTACTCGGGCGCCTGGCCGACCAGCAGGTGGTGGTGCAACGGCCCAGCCACACCGCCCATCTGGCAGCGCCCGATCCGCAGCAGGCGCGTCAGGTGCTGAGCGCGCGTCGGCTGGCCGAGACCACGCTGATCGGCCTTGCCGCGCAACGGGCGCGACCGGCCCAGGTGCGCCAGTTGCGCCAACTGGTCGAACGCGAGCGACTGCACCACGAGCGCGGCGAGCGCTGCACGGCCATCCGCCTGGGTGGCGAATTTCACCTCAAGCTCGCGCAGGTGGCCAACAATGCACCGCTCGAACGCTTTCTCAACGGTCTGGTGCCGATGACGTCGCTGATCATCGCGCGTTATGAAACGCCGTGCTGCGAGCACTGTGCCTGGCAAGAGCATGCGGCGATCATCGACGCTGTGGAAGCCGGCGATGCCAGCGCAGCGCTGGCGCTGATGCATCAGCACCTCGATCACCTGGAGGGCAAGCTGGAGCTGCGCGACAGCTAGCGGCAGCGCCGGGCAGGCCGTCGAAGTCAGGGCTCGCGTGAATAAGACGCTCAGGCCGCTGCCAGCGCCGAACTCGGCAGACCGAACAGCCGGTCGAACGCCCAGTTGTAGACGAAGGTGTAGCATGGCACCAGCACGATGAATGCCAGATCGACCACGAACGCCTGCCACAAGGTCATGCCCAGCCACCAGGCGATCAGCGGGATCAGGTACACCACCAGGGTCAGCTGAAACCCTATGGCATGGGCGACCCGCCGGCCCAGCCCGCGACCGCGCGTGGACTGACGGCTTTCCCAGCGTTCGAACAGGGTGTTGTAGATCAGGTTCCAGAGCACCGCGACGGTAGTGATCATCAGCGCCAGGGGGCCGGTGTGCGTGGCCTGGCTGCCCGAAAGATACGCCAGTCCCAGGGTCGACAGGCACAGCCCGATCAGCTCGTAGAAGGTCACATAGACCAGTTTACGTTTGACGCCTTGCACGGTTCTGCCTCTTGGAAACTTCAACGAGGGGTGGATGATGAGTCACTGTTATTGACAGCAAAAGTCAGCTCCTTTCATATTTACTGAAAGGAGTAACCATGAGTTTTTCCACGGACACCATCCAGCTGTTTCTCGCCGTGCTCGACAGCGGCTCGTTTTCCGCAGCGGCCCGGCAACTGGGCAAGGTTCCCTCGGCGGTGAGCATGGCCATCGGCAACATCGAGGCCGAGCTGGGCTATCCCCTGTTCGAACGCGGTTCGCGCGAGGTGCGCGCCACGGATCGCGCACGTGCGCTGGAGCCCCATGCCAGGCTCATCGCCGAGCAGCTGGGGCTGTTGCAGGTCCATGCCCTGGAGCTGTCCTGTGGCCTGGAAAGCAGCCTGTCCATCGCCGTGGTGCCGGATCTGGATCCGGCACCGCTGCTCGCCGCCATCTCGCGCCTGGGCCAGCGCTACCCCCTGCTGGACATCGAACTGCTCAGCGCTCCCCAGGAGGATGCCCTGCACCTGCTCGACAGCGGCCGCGTGGGGCTGTGCCTGGCCTTCGCCGAATTGCAGGTCGACCCACAGCGCAGTTTTCAGCACGTGGGCAGCGAGTCACTGGTGGCCACCCTCTCCCCTGAGCATCCGGCCCTGCGCGCCGGTCGCATCCGTGACCTGGAAGACCTGGTGGACCTGCGCCAGATCCTGGTGCATAGCCGCGACCTACCCCTGCGCGATACCCGCTCGCTGATCGGCACCGCGCACTGGCGCACCGACAGCCTCGACCTTGCCATCGCCATGGTCGAGGCCGGTCTTGGCTGGGGCGACCTGCCAGCCTCGCGTATCGCGCCAGCGATCGCGGCCGGTCGCCTGGTACAGCTGACATTCGGCAACACCCGCAACGAGCTGCAGTTGCCGGTACATGCACTGTGGCGCAAGCGCCAGCCGCTCGGGAAAGCGGCGCGCACGCTGGTGGACTGGCTGGCGGCCGGCTGAGGCAGCCACCGTCGGTCGGATGTCCCGGCACAGCCCTCAACCTTTCTCGCCCCAGGCCGATACCGATTCCGACCGGCACCGCCAGCCCGCCATGGATGGACGGCCGCCACCCCCGATCACGGCTCAAGGTCTGGAAACATGAACCTGAAGTTCCGCCACAAGATTCTGCTCAGCGCCTGCGGTGTCGTCGTACTGGCATTCGCATTGTTCACCCTCTACAACGACTATCTACAGCGCAAGACCATCACTCAGAACATCGAGTCTTCCGTCCAGCAGGCCGGCGCACTCACCGCCAGCAGCGTGCAGAACTGGATGAGCGGACGCATTCTGGTGCTGGAGAACCTGGCCCAGGACATTGCCCAGCAAGGCACCGGCCCGCAGGTCGCCGGCCTGGTCGACCAGCCTTCCTACACCAGCAACTTCCAGTTCACCTACTTCGGCCAGAACACCGGCGCGTTCACCCAGCGCCCCGACGCGCAGATGCCGGCCGACTACGACCCGCGCAAGCGGCCGTGGTACAGCGCGGCGGTGAACGCCAACCAGACCCTGCTCACCCCGCCGTACCAGGCGTCGGTCGGTGGCCTGGTGGTGACCATCGCCATCCCGGTCAAGGCCCGTGGCAACAGCGAACTGCTGGGTGTGGTCGGCGGCGACCTCAGCCTTGATTCTCTGGTCGACATCATCAATGCCGTGGACTTCGGCGGCATCGGTCACGCCTTCCTGGTCGACCGAGAAGGTCAGGTGATCGTCAGCCCGGACAAGGACCAGCTGATGAAAAACCTCAAGGACCTCTATCCCGACAGCGGCCTGCGGGTCGAGCCAGGGATGCAGAAGGTTACCCTGGCGGGCCAGAAAAGGATCGTGTCGTTCACGCCGGTCAAGGGACTGCCCTCGGCACAGTGGTACATTGGCCTTTCGGTCGACAAGGACAAGGCTTACGCCGCACTCGGGCAGTTCCGCAGCTCGGCCATCATCGCCATGCTCATCGCCGTGCTCGCCATCGCTGCCGTACTGGGCTTGCTGATTCCCGTGCTGATGCGTCCGCTGACCACCATGGGCCGGGCGATGCACGATATCGCCGAGGGCGAAGGCGACCTCACCCGCCGCCTGCAGGTCCAGCACAAGGACGAGTTCGGTGAGTTGGCCACGGCCTTCAACCGTTTCGTCGAGCGTATCCACGCCTCGATCAGCGAGGTGGCGTCGGCCACACGTCTGGTGCATGACCTCTCCGAACAGGTGATGAGTGCGTCGAACGCGTCGATCAACGGCTCTGAAGAGCAAAGCCTGCGCACCAACAGCGTGGCCGCGGCGATCAACGAGTTGGGCGCCGCCACCCAGGAAATCGCCCGCAACGCCGCCGACGCCTCGCAGCACGCCAGCGGTGCCAGCGACCAGGCCAACGATGGCCGCCAGGTGGTGGACGATGCCATTGGCGCCATGACGGCGCTGTCGCAGAAGATCAGCGAGTCGTGCCAGCAGATCGAGACGCTCAATGCCAGTACCGACGAGATCGGCAAGATCCTCGACGTGATCAAGGGCATTTCCCAGCAGACCAACCTGCTCGCGCTCAATGCGGCGATCGAAGCCGCCCGTGCCGGTGAGGCCGGTCGCGGCTTCGCGGTGGTCGCCGACGAGGTGCGCAACCTGGCGCATCGCACGCAGGAATCGGCCGAGGAAATCCACCGCATGATCACCGGCCTGCAGGTCGGATCGCGCGAAGCGGTGCACACCATGAACGCCAGCCAGGTGTCCAGCGAACAGACCGTGCAGGTGGCCAACAAGGCCGGCGAGCGTCTGGCCAGCGTGACGGCGCGCATCGGTGAAATCGACGGCATGAACCAGTCGGTCGCGACCGCCACCGAGGAGCAGAGCGCGGTGGTCGAGAGCCTCAACCTGGACATCACCCAGATCAACGCGCTCAATCAGCAAGGGGTGCAGAACCTCAATGAAACCCTGCGCCACTGCGACGCCTTAACTCAGCAAGCCGGCCGACTCAAGCAACTGGTGGGCAGCTTCCGGATCTGACCACGCCCCTGTCATCTGCCCGCCTGGACGCGGGCAGATGAACAACGCCCGTTATAACCTCATAACCAAGAATTCTATTTGGCTATAAAAAACAATCTATATGCTGGCCAGCATCCGACCACGGGCTAGCAGGCAGATCGAGTAGCGTATGGATGTAGGTTCTTTTGGTTTCACCATCGCCGGACTGGTGGTGGGCTTCATCGTCGGCATGACCGGCGTCGGCGGTGGCTCGCTGATGACCCCGATCCTGCTCTGGTTCGGTATCAATCCCGCCACGGCCGTAGGCACCGACCTGCTCTATGCCGCCATCACCAAGGCCAGCGGCGTCTGGGTCCACGCCCGCAACCGCAACATCGACTGGAAGATCACCGGCTGGCTGAGTTTGGGCAGCGTACCTGCCGCAGCGCTGACCCTGTGGTTCCTGAGCACCTTGCACACCGACACCACCGCCTTAAATGCGATCATCAAGCAGGGCCTGGCGGTGGTGCTGATCCTCACCGCACTGGCGATCCTCTTCAAGTCGCGCTTGCAGACATTCGCCAACCGACATGCCGGCGATCATTATCACCTCAGCCCGCGCAGCCTCAACCTGCTCACCGTGATCACCGGCATCGTGCTCGGCGTGATGGTCACCCTCACCTCCATCGGCGCCGGCGCCCTGGGCACGGTGGCGCTGTTCCTGCTCTATCCCTTCCTGGTCACTCGCCGCCTGGTGGGCACGGAGATCGCCCATGCCGTGCCCCTGACCCTGGTGGCTGGTCTGGGCCATGCCGGCATGGGCAACATGGACTGGTCGCTACTGGGGTACCTGCTGCTGGGCTCGCTGCCGGGCATCTATTTGGGCAGCCACCTCACCGGACGCATCTCCGATCGCGTGTTGCGCCCGTGCCTGGCAGGCATGCTGCTGCTGATCGGCTACAAGCTGGCGTTTTGAGCCCTGCGCCTCACCCCGTCGTCAGGCGCAGGCGCCAGCGGTCGGTGCGACTGAGGTGCAGTCGTGCGCAAGGCAGCACGTCGATGGGTGGATGGCTGTGCAGCGGCGCGCCCAGCACCGCCAGCAGGGCGGCGCGAATCACGCTCGGGTGGGTGACCGCCATCCAGTCGCCGGGTTCGTCGAACGCTTGCAGCCAGGCGTCGACCCGGGCGTAGAGCGCCTGGAAGGACTCGCCACGGTGGGGCGTGGCCTGTGCGTCGACCTGCCACCACGCCAACCCATCGGCGTTCTCGCGCTGCAAGTGCTTGAGAGCCACCCCTTGCCAATCGCCCATGTCGCAGTCGGCCAGCGCAGGCTCCACCCGGACCTGCTCCCCCAACCAGGCGGCCGTCTGGCGAGCGCGCAACTCCGGCGCGCAAAGCAGGCGCATGCCCGCCGGTGCAGCGGCCATCAGCGGCGCATCGGCCTGTATCGCGTCCCCGGGGTGATGAAACCGGCCGATCTGCTGGGAACGGGTCAAGGCATGGCAAACCAGAGTCAGGCGTACAGGCTTCATGGTCGATGGACTCAGACAATCGGAATTAGGGCATTGACGCGCCCTGCGCTAGGATGGCGAGTCTAACCCAGGCAAGCCGCCAGCAGAGTCGATCCGATGCCAGACGCCCCCCGCCCTTCCGCCAGTCCGCTTCTGCTCGCCCTGCGCCAGGGTACGCAGGCGTGCCACAAGACCCTGGAAGCACGCCTGCCCTTTTTCAGCGACAGCTTCGACCACGCGGCCTACCGTCGACTGGTCGAGGCCTACTACGGATTCCATGCACCGCTGGAGCTGCGCCTGTCGGGTTATCAGGGCAGCGAGCGCCACAAGGCCCCAGCGCTGTGCCAAGACCTGCTGGCCCTGGGTGCAAGTGCTGCGCAGATCGATGCCTTGCCGCTGTGCGAGCGACTGCCATCGATCACCGACCAGGCGAGCGCGTTGGGTGTGATGTACGTGCTGGAGGGCTCTACGCTCGGTGGCCAGGTGCTCAAGCGCGCCATGGCCGAGCGTCTGGGCGTCGATACCAATACCGGCGGCGCCTTCCTGGATGTCTACGGCAGCGCCACCGGCAGCCGCTGGCGCAGCTTTCTGCAGCGCCTGGAGCAGGCCCCGCATTCGGCGGATGGACAGGCTCGCAGCGTGGCGTGCGCCGTAGCCACCTTCCAGTGCTTCGAGCGCTGGCTCGACCAGCGCCAGGTCCTGGAATCCCGCTGAGACCAAGTGCCACCATTAATCGGCTCTGTCGCCCTTCGTCTTCCCTGTAGCCCATCAGTACAAGGAAGTCGAACATGCTTGCCCTGTCACGTCGCTCCCTGGTCGGCCTCGGCCTGGCCCTGCCTGCCCTTGGCGCCCTGCGCCTGGCCCATGGTGCACCGGCCGATCCAGGCCCGGTGCAGATCAACTTCAACGAAAGCCCCTGGGGACCCAGCGCCGCGGCACGCCAGGCGATGGCAGAGGGCATCGCCAACTGCGGACGCTACCCCTACAAGGCACAGTACCGGCTGATCGATCACTTCGCCGCGCAGCATGGCCTGCAGGCGGACCAGGTCCAGGTGTTCTGCGGCTCGAAGCTGGCGCTGCAACACGCCGTCATGGCATTCACCCAGCGCGGCAGCCTGGTACTGGCCGAGCCCTCCTACGAAGCCCCCGTCGAGGCAGCCCAGGCCCGCGGCACCGCTGTGCATGCCGTGCCGCTGGACCGGCAGCACGCCCACGACGTCGACGCCATGCTCGCCGCCGATGCAAAGCCCGGGATGATCTACCTGTGCAACCCCAACAACCCGACCGGCACCCTCACCTCGCGCCACGCCATCGAGCGTTTGCTGAGCCGCGCACCGGCGGACAGCGTGGTGGTGGTCGATGAGGCCTACATTCATTTCAGCGACGCACCGAGCTGCATCGAGCTGGTTCGCGAGCACCCGCGCCTGCTGGTGCTCCAGACCTTTTCCAAGCTGTACGGCATGGCCGGCGCACGCCTGGGCCTGGCCATCGGCCAGGCACCGTTGTTGCGGCAACTCGAAGTGTACGACGGTGAAAACGTCGCAGCCGCACCGACCTTGCTCGGCGGGCTCGCCAGCCTGGCCGATCCACAGCTGGTGCCCACCCGCAAGGCGGCCAACGCGCGCCTGCGCGATGCCACCATCGCCTGGCTTGGCGACCGCGGCTGGCAGTGTACGGCCAGCCAGACCAACTGCTTCATGATCGACTTGCGCACGCCGGCTCAGCCCGTCGTCGAGCGCTTGGCCGAGCGCGGCGTCCTGGTCGGACGGGTGTGGCGCAGCTGGCCGAACTGGATGCGCGTGAGCGTCGGCAGCGAGCACGACATGCAGCGGCTACGCGAGGCCTTCGTCCAGGTGATGCCGGGCTGAACCCTCGGCACCGGCAGGCGTGCCCAAGCCGTACAGGGGTCAGGCCAGAACCGCACCCAGCGCGTTGACCACCTGCGCCAGGCGTGGCGCCCCCTCCGGCACTCGCACCGCCAGCCCTTCGATTTCGCGCCGCAGGGGATAGCGCTTGCGCAGCAGGTCGAAGGCCTCGCGCTGTACCTGGACATCTTCGCTGAGACTGCGGCGCATGTCCGCGTCGTCTCGACGCGGGTCGTACACCGCACGGCACAGCATGGCCAGTGCCCAGGTAGGGTCCGCCTCGGCATCGAGCTCGATGCGCAGCAACGGCGGCGGCGGCAGCAGGTCGGCCAGCCGTACCTGTTCGGCCGCACCCTGTACGCGGCACAAAGCCTGATAGATCTGCGCGGTGCCGCGCTGCTTGCCATCCAGGCTGTAGCCGGCGATGTGCGGGGTGGCCAGGGTGCACAGGTCGGCCAGTGCCAGGTCGACCTGCGGCTCGCCTTCCCACACGTCCAGCACAGCGTGCACATCGTCGCGCGCGAGCAGCAGCTCACGCAGGGCCGCGTTGTCCACCACCGCACCACGACTGGCGTTGATCAACCAGGCGCCGGGGCGCAGGCGAGCCAGCTCGGGGGCGCCGAGCAGGTGCCAGGTCGGATGATCGCCATCACGCTGCAACGGCGTATGCAGGCTGATCACATCGCAACGCGCCAGCACTTCGTCCAGGCTGACGAATTCACCGTCCTCGCGCGCCGCACGCAGCGGATCGCACACCAGCACCTGCCAGCCCAGCCCGCGCAGCACGCGCACCAGACGTCCTCCGACTTCTCCGGCACCGACCACCCCATAGACGCGCTCAGCCAGCGCCACGCCCTCGAGCTCGGCCAGGGTCAGCAGGCTGCCCAGCACATAGTCCACCACGCCGCGGGCGTTGCAGCCTGGAGCACTGCTCCAGTGGATATGGGCCTGGGCGAAATAGTCGAGGTCCAGGTGATCGGTGCCGATGGTGCAGGTGCCGACGAAGCGCACCCGACTGCCCTCCAGCAGCTGCCGGTCGACGCGGGTCACCGACCGCACCAGCAACACGTCGGCGTCGCGAACGCAGTCGGCATTGATCGCACGACCGGGATAGCGGCGGATCTCACCGAATCCGGCGAAGAAGTCAGCGAGCAGCGGGATATTTTCGTCGGCTACGATCAGCATGGGCGCTCTCCAGTGGGGGAGCGCAGTGTAGGCGCTGTGACGCAGGGTATCCAGCCTGGGTCAGTCGGCCTTCTTGCGGATCCAGTAGAGAAAGGTGCCCGCTTGCTCCTGCTGCTGCACCAGTTCATGCCCCAGGAAGGTGCAGAACTTGGGAATGTCCCGGCGGGTCGAGGGATCGGTGGCGATGACCTTGAGCAGGCCGCCGGCGGCCAGGTTGCGTACGTGCTGGTGCAGCATCATCACCGGTTCCGGACAGTTCAGGCCGGTGGCGTCTAGGGTAGCGTCTGGGGTCAGGTCGGACATGGCGTGCTCCGCGCAAATGGGGTGTGGCGCCGATCAGGCTCGGCGCGGCTTGAGGTCGAGCCGGCGCAGGTGGCAGGTCACTTCCTCGCGGTCGTGGTACAGCTGCTTGCAGGCGATCGACACCTTGACCTTGCGGGCCTTGAAGGTGGCGTCCATGCGGTCCAGCAACTTGCGTACCTCGGCATAGCGCTGCTTCATCGGCAGCTTGAGGTTGACCACGGCCTCGCGACACAACCCCTCGCCTAGCCAGGTTTCGATCAACGAGGCAGTGCGGGCGGGCTTCTCGACGATGTCGCAGACCATCCAGTCCACCGTCTGCCGCGGTTTCCAGGTGAAGCCATCGGCCATCAGGTGCTGCACCAGGCCGGTGTCCATCAGGCTCTCGGCCATGGGGCCGTTGTCGATGGCGGTGACCAGCATGCCGCGCTTGACCAGCTGATAGGTCCAGCCACCCGGCGACGCGCCGAGGTCGACACCGGTCATGTCGTCGCTCAGCCGCTGTGGCCAGTGCTCGCGAGCGATGAACTGGTGCCAGGCTTCCTCGAGCTTGAGGGTCGAACGGCTCGGTGCCTCGCGCGGGAATTTCAGGCGCGGGATACCCATCGGCCACAGCGCCGAGTTGTCCGCCTCGGCCAGGCCGACGAACACCTGCCGGCCACTGGTGAAGGTCAGCAGCAGGCGCGGCGCGGCGGCGTCGTCGACCAGTCGACCGGCCTTTTCTAGAGCCTTGCGCAGCGGCCCTTCGAACTTGCGGCAGAAAGTCGAGAGGGCCTTGCCCTCGTTGCTGTCGAGCACCTCCAGCCATAGGCTGCCGCAGACCGGCAGCGCCGCCAGATGGTCGAGCAACACGCTGATGCGGTCGGTTTCCGGCAGCTCCAGGTATTGGCCCCGGGCCCATTGCCGCGGGAAGATCAGCCGCTCGAAGCGGCGCTCACGCATCAGTCGCTCGGCACCGCCTTCTTCCAGGCAGACGAACTCGGCGCAGGCGCCATGCGCCTTGCCCTTGGCATAGCCGGCAATGCCCAGTTGCGCAGCGTGCTCGCTGAGCTCGGCGCAGACCTCGCCCTCGAAGCCGGGCCGGCAGTGCATGAACAGCGTATTCATCTCTCACTCCACATCACTGGCACAGACAGTGCCAGGGCGGCGAATGATAAAGGAAGTTCGGAACCTGCGACATGCCCTACAGGTCCAGAACTGGGTCAGCCTTGCCAACGCGGGCTGTCCCGATCGATCAGCCAGGCCCGTGCCGTGCGGGCCGATACAGAGCGGTGATACCGGCATCGACGACTGCCGGACACCGGCGCAGAAGGAGTTGGCAATGCCCTCGCTCGATAGCCTGAACACTCTCAAGACCCTCCAGGTGGCCGACCGCGCCTACCACTATTTCAGCCTGACCGAAGCCGCCCGCCACCTGGGCGACCTGGAGCGCCTGCCCATGTCGCTCAAGGTGCTGCTGGAAAACCTGCTGCGCTGGGAAGACGGCAAGACCGTCACCGGCGACGACCTGCAGGCCCTGGCCGACTGGCTCAAGGCGCGGCGCTCGGACCGCGAGATCCAGTACCGTCCTGCGCGCGTCCTGATGCAGGACTTCACCGGCGTGCCTGCCGTGGTCGACCTGGCCGCCATGCGCGCGGCCATGGCCAAGGCCGGCGGCGACCCGCAACGCATCAACCCCCTGTCGCCGGTGGACCTGGTGATCGATCACTCGGTGATGGTCGATCACTATGCCAGCGCAGACGCCTTCGCCGACAACGTCGACATCGAGATGAAGCGCAACGGCGAACGCTATGCCTTCCTGCGCTGGGGTCAGGACGCTTTCGACAACTTCCGCGTCGTGCCGCCCGGCACCGGCATCTGCCACCAGGTCAACCTGGAATACCTAGGCCGCACGGTCTGGACCCGCGAAGAAGAGGGGCGTACCTATGCGTTCCCCGACACACTCGTAGGCACCGATTCGCACACCACCATGATCAATGGACTGGGCGTGCTGGGCTGGGGTGTCGGCGGTATCGAGGCCGAGGCGGCCATGCTGGGTCAGCCTGTGTCGATGCTGATCCCCGAAGTCATCGGCTTCAAGCTCACCGGCAAACTGCGCGAGGGCATCACCGCCACCGACCTGGTACTGACGGTGACCCAGATGCTGCGCAAGAAAGGCGTGGTGGGCAAGTTCGTCGAGTTCTATGGCGATGGCCTGTCCGAATTACCTCTGGCCGACCGCGCGACCCTCGCCAACATGGCGCCGGAGTATGGCGCCACCTGCGGCTTCTTCCCAGTGGACGACGTGACGCTCGACTACCTGCGCCTGTCCGGTCGGCCGGCCGAGACCGTCGAGCTGGTGCAGGCCTACTGCAAGGCTCAAGGGCTGTGGCGCCACCCTGGCCAGGAACCGTCGTTCAGCGACAGCCTGGCGCTGGACATGCACGAGGTCGAGGCGAGCCTGGCGGGCCCCAAGCGCCCGCAGGACCGGGTGGCCCTGTCCCAGGTCAGCCAGGCCTTCGACGGTTTCCTCGACCTGCAGCCCAAGCCGGCGGCCAAGGAAGTCGGTCGCCTGGAGAGCGAAGGCGGAGGCGGCGTAGCGGTGGGCAATGCCGATCAGGCCGGCGAGATCGAATACACCCATCAGGGCCAGAGCCACCGCTTGCGAGACGGCGCCGTGGTGATCGCCGCGATCACCTCCTGCACCAACACCTCCAACCCCAGCGTGATGATGGCTGCCGGGCTGGTGGCCAAGAAGGCGGTGGAAAAAGGCCTGGCGCGCAAGCCCTGGGTCAAGAGCTCGCTGGCACCGGGCTCCAAAGTGGTGACCGACTACTTCCACGCTGCGGGCCTGACGCCCTACCTCGACCGACTGGGCTTCGACCTCGTCGGCTACGGCTGCACCACCTGCATCGGCAATTCCGGCCCTCTGGACGAGGCCATCGAGAAAGCCATTGCCCGCGCCGACCTCACCGTGGCGTCGGTGCTGTCGGGCAACCGCAACTTCGAGGGCCGCGTTCACCCCCTGGTCAAGACCAACTGGCTGGCCTCCCCACCCCTGGTGGTAGCCTATGCCCTGGCCGGCAGCGTGCGCGTGGACCTGACCCGCGACGCCCTGGGCACGGGTAAGGATGGCCAGCCGGTGTATCTGCAGGACATCTGGCCCAGCCAGCAGGAGATCGCCGATGCAGTGGCCAAGGTGAACACGGCGATGTTCCACAAGGAATACGCCGAGGTGTTCGCCGGCGATGACAAATGGCAGGCCATCGAAGTGCCCCAGGCGGCTACCTATGTCTGGCAGGATGACTCCACCTACATCCAGCATCCACCCTTCTTCGAAGATATCGCAGGCCCCTTGCCGGACATCGAGGACATCCGCCAGGCGCGCATCCTCGCCCTGCTGGGCGACTCGGTCACCACCGACCACATCTCCCCGGCCGGCAACATCAAGGCCGACAGCCCTGCCGGTCGCTACCTGCGCGACAAGGGCGTGGAGCCACGCGACTTCAACTCCTACGGCTCGCGCCGAGGCAACCATGAAGTGATGATGCGCGGTACTTTCGCCAACATCCGCATCCGCAATGAGATGCTCGGCGGCGAGGAAGGCGGTAACACCTTGCATGTGCCCAGCGGTGAAAAGCTGTCGATCTACGACGCGGCGATGCGCTATCAGCAGGAGGGCACGCCACTGGTGGTCATCGCAGGTCAGGAATACGGTACCGGCTCCAGTCGCGACTGGGCCGCCAAAGGCACCAACCTGCTGGGCGTCAAAGCCGTGCTGGCGGAGAGCTTCGAGCGTATCCACCGCTCCAACCTGGTGGGCATGGGCGTGCTGCCGCTGCAGTTCAAGGCCGGGGATGACCGCAAGCGGCTGGGCCTGACTGGCAGGGAAAGAATCGAAGTGACCGGGCTTGGCGGCGCGCAGATCCGCCCTGGCATGAGCCTGCCACTGCGCATTATCGGCGAGGACGGCCAGCAGCGCGACATCGAGGTGCTGTGCCGCATCGACACCCTCAACGAAGTGGAATACTTCAAGTCAGGCGGCATCTTGCACTATGTCCTGCGTCAGCTGATCGCGGGATGACGCATCGATGAGCCTATGAGGGGGCTGGCCTGACCGGCCTGCCCTCTCATGCACCCGTGGCGGCGCGAACAATACATCGTCATATGCCAACAAATACGTCAAAAAACTGCAAAAAATCGTTCAAGATGCGCTATCGACCGCATCTCACTAGCTGATTCGTACTGCTTCCTGATTGCGCCACGTCAAGCCAGACAAATATCGACTCAACAAATTCCCTGACCTGCCGATACTGGATGAAAGCCACGCCAGTCGAGCACGCCATGCGCAACAACCAACCGATTACACAGAGAGAACGGACTTTCCCTGCACAGCAGCGGTTGATTTCCACCACCAACGCCAAGGGCGTCATCACCTACTGTAACGACGCCTTCATCGAAATCAGCGGATTCTCGCGAGAGGAGCTGATGGGCGCGCCGCACAATCTGGTGCGCCACCCCGACGTGCCAGCGGCCGTGTTCGCCCACATGTGGCAGACGCTCAAGCAGGGCCAGCCCTGGATGGGCATCGTCAAGAATCGCTGCAAATCCGGCGATCACTACTGGGTCAATGCCTACGTCACGCCGATTTTCGACAACGATCAGGTGGTCGGCTTCGAGTCGGTCCGCGTCAAGCCCAGTGCAGAGCAGATCCGGCGCGCCGAAGCGCTCTACCAGCGCATCAACCAGGGCAAGCCAGCCGTGCCGCGGCGCGACAAATGGCTTCCGGTGCTGCAGGACTGGGTGCCGTTCATCCTCATCAGCCAGGTGGGCTTCCTGATCGGCAACTGGTTCGGCCATTCCTGGGGCTTCGCCCTGGCGGCAGCCGTTTCCGTGCCACTGGGCCTGCTCGGCCTGACCTGGCAGCAGCGCGGGCTCAAACGCCTGCTACGCCTGGCCGAGCAAACCACCTCCGACCCCCTCATCGCGCAGATGTACACCGACAGCCGCGGCGTACAGGCACGCCTGGAAATGGCCATGCTCAGCCAGGAATCACGCCTGAAGACCTGCCTGACCCGGCTGCAGGACAGCGCCGAGCACCTCAGCGACCAGGCGCGCCAATCCGATGAACTGGCCCACAAGAGCTCCTCGGGCCTGGAGCGCCAGCGCGTGGAGACCGAACAGGTGGCCGCCGCCGTCAACCAGATGGCCGCGACTACCCAGGAAGTGGCCACCCACGTGCAGCGCACAGCCGATGCCACCCAGCAGGCCAACCGGCTGACCAGCGAGGGCAGGCAGATTGCCGGCGAAACCCGCGAAGCGATCCAGCGCCTGTCCATCGCGGTAGGTGAAACTGGCCAGACCGTGACCCAGCTGGCCAAGGACAGCGACGAAATCGGCGGCGTGGTCGACGTCATCAAGGGCATCGCCGACCAGACCAACCTGCTGGCGCTCAACGCCGCGATCGAAGCGGCGCGCGCGGGCGAAATGGGCCGAGGCTTTGCCGTAGTGGCCGATGAAGTGCGCCAATTGGCGCAACGCACCGCCGAGTCCACTGGACAGATCCACGGCCTGATCGCCAAGCTGCAGCACACCGCCAGCAATGCCGTACAGACCATGGAAAGCGGTCATCGTCAGGCTGAAGAAGGGGTCGAGCGGGTCTTGCAGGCCGACCAGGCGCTGGTGGGCATCAGCGAGGCGGTGGCCAACATCACCGACATGGCCACGCAGATCGCCGCTGCCACCGAAGAGCAATCGGCAGTGGCCGAGGAGATCAGCCGCAACATCAGCACCATCGCCGACCTCGCCGACCAGACCGCCGAACAGGCCCAGCACTCTGCACTGCTGAGCGAAGAGCTCAACAGCACGGCCGGCACTCAGTATTCCCTGGTGGAGCGATTCAACCGCTGAACCGTCCCGCGCCGCGGGCCTGCAGGGCGCGCGGCGCGCAGGTGGTCAACCAGCCAGGCTCAAGCCACTTTCGAAATAGCGCGCCTGGCCGGTCAGCGGGTCGTCGAAGCGCAGGCTGTGGGCGAGCAGCTGCAGCGGCCGTTGGTAGTCGTCCGGGGCGTCCAGCAGATGCGGATAGAAAGGGTCATTGCGAATCGCCGCCCCTAACGCGGCCATGTGCACCCGCAACTGATGAGTCTTGCCGGTCACCGGCGACAAGCCATAACGCCACCACTGGCCGTTGCACTCCAGCACCTCGGCCAGGGTCTCGGTGTTGGGCGCACCTTCGACTTCCTGCATGCGAAAGAACGGTTCGCCATGGACCAGCCGACTGCGGTGCACCCGTGGAAAGCTGAGCCCCGGCAAGGCGGCGGCGATCGCCTGATAACGTTTGTCGATGCGCCGTTGCGGAAATAGCTGCTGGTAGGCACTGCGCGACTGCGGATTGCACGAGAACAGCACCAGGCCGGCGGTGTGCCGATCGATCCGATGCAGCGGCACCAGATGCGGATTGTCCAGACGGCGAATCAGGCGCCTGAGCAGCGTGTGCTCGACGTATTCGCCCGTCGGCGTCACCGGCAAAAAGTGCGGCTTGTCGGCCACCACCAGGTGGTCGTCGCAGTACAGCAGCGTTTCCTCGAACGGGATGGGCTGTTCATTGGCGACCTCGCGGAAGTAATGCAGGCGCAGACCGCGCCGGTAGGGCAGATCGGCGGCGACCGGTCGACCATCGGCATCGAGCACACGACCCCGAGCGAAGCGGTCGAGCCACTGGTCACGGGTGATACCCTTGAAGTGATCGCACAGGCAATCGAGCACGGTAGGCCAGTGGCCTGGCGGCAGGCAGACGGTACTGGCTTGCTGGAGGGCGGGGTCGAACGGGGTGGACATGGCGGGCTCGGTTATCGGCGGGCAGGCATTATCGCCAATGCCCATGCGCTCAACCAGCTTCGTGAGCCACCTCGCACCGCGCCTTCAGCCAACGCAACACCTGGACGGCTTCCCAGCGCCCGGCATCGTACAGTGCGTACGCCATGCCCTCGTAGCCGACGACATCCAGCGGGCGGTGAAAGCCCGCACGCTGGAACAGCGCTTCGATTTCGGCGAAGCAGGTGTTGAAATGCACCTTGCCGAATGGCGTGCGGTCATCGGTCACCAGGCCCTCCATGCGCAGTTCGAGCACGGCCTCGCAAACCGATTCCGGCGACATGCGGTTGACGCTGTACTTCAATTGCCCGACGTTGTGCATGACCTGACTCTGGGTACTGTATCTTTATACAGCATACGAAGCTGGCCTTGCCCCGTCAATTCTCCACAGGCTGCGAGCGGTCATGTCGACGGACGGTACGCCTGACCTGGCACTGGGCTCATTGCAGAAAGGCGACGACCTGCTCCTGATCGAACGGCCAGGGCAGTTCGCTACCGTCGTCACAACGCCGCAGCACCGGGATGATCAGCCCATAGCGCTCGAACAGGCTCTGGTCGTCGGCGACGTCCACCAGTTCGACCCACAGTCCATGTTCGACCAACGGCATCAGCAGCGCCTCGGCCACTTCACACAGGTGGCACCCTAAGGTGCCGTACAACTGGCACTCTGGCAGCATCACGGATTCCTCATCCCTTCAAGGACCCCGCCATTCTAGGCATCATGGGCATCACGTGCACTCACCAGGCCCCGCCCAATTGTCATTCGGCGTTGCACACATTGGACGACAACGGCTGAACCTTCCGCCACACTCATCACTCGAAAGACCCACATACATCGACAGGGAGAGGCCCATGGCCAGCAAATCCGCAAAGAATGCGCAAGAGATCCTGATGGCTGACTTCCAGGCGCTGGTGCGCGACACCGAGCGGCTGCTTGCCGATACCGCAAACCTCGCCGGCGATCAGGCCGATGAATTGCGCGCGCAGATCCACGACCGCCTGCTGCAAGCCCGGGAAAGCCTGCAGGAGACCCAGGAGTCGGTACGCGAGCGCGGCGAGGCGGCCCTGGGCAGTGCCGAGCTGTACGTGCAGGAAAATCCCTGGCAGGCCATTGGCATCGCTGCCGGCGTCGGGCTACTCATCGGCCTGCTCGCCAGCCGCCGCTGAGGAGGACGTATGGACAACGACGCCATCGGCACGGGCGCTACCGGCAAACGCCTTGGGGCCGCGGTGCTGGGCCTGTTGCACAGCCATATCGAACTGTTCGGCATCGAACTGCAGGAGCAGAAAGGCCGCACCTTGAGGCTGTTGCTGTTCGCAGGCCTGGCACTGGTGTTCGCACTGCTGCTGCTGACGGCGCTGTCGGGCCTGCTGCTGGTGCTGTTGTGGGACAGCTACCGGTTGGCGGGCATCATCGGCCTGTGCGTGTTTTATGGTCTGGCTGCCGTGTTCTGCGGTGTGCGCCTGAAAGCGGCGGTATTCGACGAGTCCTCGCCGTTCCACAGCACCCTCGAAGAACTTGCCAAAGACCGGGAGCGCCTGTTGCCATGAGCCTGCCTGAATTGCCTGTCAGCCGTAATCCTCGGGAACTGCGCAAGGCGCTGCTGCGCCTGCGCATGGAAATGCATCGTCAGGAAATCCGCCACGAATCTGGCCAGTTGCTCGAACCTGTGCGCCGCCTGCGGGGCATGGGCGCCTCGGTCCAGGACGGCCTGGGGATCAAGCATGCGCCCCTGTGGGGTATCGGCGCCGTGGTGGCACTGGGCTTTCTCACCGGCAAGGGCGTGCGCAGCGGCAACCTCGGCCGCCTGGTGCGCCTGGGTGGCAGCCTGGCTCCGCTGGTACGCCTGTACCTGAAGAACGGCCGTCGAGGCTGATCCAGCAGCGCCCGCCGCTTGCGCGGGCGCTTGCGACACGGGAAGCTATGGCCACACCATGACGGAGACCACGCCTTGGACTGGCACACCCTGCTCAACCGCGAACGCCTCGGCAAGACGCTATCGAGCCCCGAGGAACTCGGGCGCAGCCCGTTCCACAAAGACCACGACCGCATCATCTTCTCGGGCGCATTTCGCCGACTGGGACGCAAGACGCAGGTTCATCCGGTCACCAGCAACGATCACATCCATACCCGCCTGACCCATTCGCTGGAAGTCAGCTGCGTGGGGCGTTCCCTGGCCATGCGTGTCGGCCAGACCCTGCGCGACGCGCTCCCGCGATGGTGCGATCCCAGCGACCTGGGCATGATCGTGCAGTCGGCGTGTCTCGCTCACGACATCGGCAATCCGCCCTTTGGCCACTCCGGCGAAGATGCCATCCGCCACTGGTTCCAGCAGGCCGCCGGCCGCGGCTGGCTGGACGACATGAGCGACGACCAGCGGGCCGATTTTCTCAACTTCGAAGGTAATGCCCAGGGATTCCGTGTACTGACCCAGTTGGAGTACCACCAGTTCGATGGCGGCACGCGACTGACCTACGCCACCTTGGGCACGTACCTGAAGTACCCCTGGAGCGCGCGTCATGCCGATGCGCTGGGCTACAAGAAACACAAGTTCGGCTGCTACCAGAGCGAGCTGCCCCTGTTGCAGCAGATCACCCGCAAACTGGGCCTGCCGCAACTCGAGGAACAACGCTGGGCACGTCACCCTCTGGTGTACCTGATGGAAGCCGCGGATGACATCTGCTACGCCCTGATCGACCTGGAAGACGGCGTGGAAATGGAGCTGCTCGGCTATCCGGAGGTCGAGGCGCTGCTGCTGGATCTAGTCGGCGACGACCTGCCGGAGACCTATCGCCAACTGGGGCCAGCCGATTCGCGCCGGCGCAAACTGGCGATCCTTCGCGGCAAGGCGATAGAACACCTCACCAATGCCGCGGCCCAGGCTTTCGTCGAGCAGCAGCCTGCCCTGCTCACCGGGACCCTCAGTGGCGATCTGGTAGAACACATGCACGGCCCCGCCAAGCGCTGTGTGGTGCAGGCAAAGGAAATCGCCCGCAAGAAGATTTTCCAGGACAAGCGCAAGACGCTGCATGAAATCGGCGCCTACACCACCCTGGAAATTCTCCTCAATGCATTCTGCGAGGCCGCCCTGGAACAGCACGGCGGACGCACTCCCTCGTTCAAGAGTCGGCGGGTCCTGGACCTGATCGGCAACTCCGCGCCCGACCCTCACGGTTCGCTGTACAACGCCTACTTGCGCATGATCGATTTCATCGCAGGCATGACCGACAGCTACGCCAGCGAAATGGCCAGTGAAATGACCGGACGCTCCACCCCTCGCTGAAAGGCAGACAGCCGCGGGGCGAGCGCTGCGCGTCAGTCGAACGAGTCATCCTCTTCACTCGTTCATTAACTCCGGACCCTGAAGCCGTACACCAGGAAGTTTTTTACATACAGTTTCATTGTTCATCTTTTGTAAACATTAGAAACATGTGTAGTACTTTGCTGTAGGCTTTTTCCCATATATAGAGTTTAGTGCACGCTCATATGCCCGATGACTGTTATCTGCGATAAGGTCTCGCTCGCCTTCGACACTCATCGCCCGGGAAACTTATATGAGCACTATCTTCATCGTTGATGACCATCCGGTGATTCGCCTGGCCGTGCGCATGCTTCTGGAAAACCAGAACTACACGGTAATCGGCGAATCCGGCAATGGCGTCGACGCCATGCAGATGATCCGCGAAACCCTGCCGGATCTGGTCATCCTGGACATCAGCATCCCCAGGCTGGACGGCCTGGAGGTGCTCTCGCGGTTCCAGGCCATCGGCCTTCCCCCGAAGGTACTGGTCCTCACCGCGCAGTCGCCGGCGCTGTTCGCCATCCGCTGCATGCACTCGGGAGCAGCGGGTTTCGTGTGCAAACAGGAGGACCTGAGCGAACTGCTCAGTGCGGTCAAGGCGGTCCTCAGCGGTTACAACTATTTCCCCAACGAAGCGATGAAACCCGCCCCGCAGTCTTCATCGCAGGAATTGGAGCTGTTCAAGCAGATCAATGACCGGGAGTTGATGGTGCTGCAATTGTTCGCGATGGGGCGCAGCAACAAGGATATCGCCAAAGGCATGTTTCTCAGTAACAAGACGGTCAGCACTTACAAGAAGCGTCTGATGCAGAAACTGCAGGTTTCAACGCTGGTCGAGTTGATCGAAGCGGCCAAGCGTAACGCCTTGGTGTGAGGGGTAGCATGTCGAGGTCTCTTATCTGCCTGCTGCTGGTGCTGCTGGCCCCTGTCAGCCATGCTCAGACGCAGACGCCCACCGCCAAGCCCTTGCACCTGCTCACGCGTTCGAATGCCGAGGCTACCCGACCGGCCCTCACCCTCGAGCAGCGCCAGTGGCTGAGCACACGCACGCACCTGGTACTGGGCACCGCCGCTGCCGACAACCCGCCCTTCGATGTCACCAGCAGCGGCGAATACCAGGGCCTGACCGCCGACTACGCCGGGCTCATCGCCCAGGGATTGGGCGTACCGGTTCAAGTGCTGCACTTCACCAGCCGCCAGCGAGCTGTGCAGGCACTCAAATCCGGGCAGATCGACCTGCTGGGCAGCGCCAACGGCTACGAGGCCGCGGACCCGGACATCACGCTGTCGCGCCCCTACGCGGTCGATCAACCGGTGTTGGTGACACGCGAGGACGAGACGCGTCCCCTGGACATGGGGCTGGCGAACCTGCGCCTGAGCATGCTCTATCACTACCTGCCGCTGCACGAAGTGCGCGCGCTTTATCCCCAGGCCCGCCTGAAGACCTACGCGTCCACCTCCGAGGCGCTCAACGCCGTTGCCTTCGGTCAGGCCGACGTCTACCTCGGTGACACTATCTCCACACATTTCCAGCTCAACCGCGGGCACTTGCCAAGCCTGCGCATGGCCAACTTCGGCAAGCACGAAGCCACCGGTTTCAGCTTTGCCCTGCGCCGTGAAGACCACATACTGGCGAGCTTGGTCAATGCCACACTGCAGAGCCAGCCTGGCAGCGTTGCGAATTCGATCTTCAAGCGCTGGGGCGCAGGCAGCGATGTGCTGCTGACCGATCGCAGGCTGCAACTCACCCCGCGCGAGAAACGCTGGCTGAGCGAACACCCGAGCATGCGCGTGGTGGTGACCGACACCTCCGCGCCCCTGTCGTTCTTCGACAGCAACGGCCATTTTCGCGGCATCACTGCCGACCTGCTCGAGCTGATCCGCCTGCGCACCGGGCTGAAGTTCAAGATCCAGCGTGCCAGCGGCATCGGAGAAATGATCGAGCAGGTCGAGACCGACCAGGCCGACCTGATAGCAGCCGTCACCCTTGGCGATACCGATACGCCGGAACTGCGCCTGAGTCGGCCTTACCTGGAGAGTCCCTACGTGATCGTCACACGTAGTGGCAGGCCCTTCACCTCCCTGGAACAGCTCAAGGGCCGCCGCGTGGCCGTCACGCGGCACACACCGTCAGCCGC
The DNA here is from genome assembly GCF_016518545.1 of Pseudomonas sp. S30. Classification (GTDB taxonomy): domain Bacteria; phylum Pseudomonadota; class Gammaproteobacteria; order Pseudomonadales; family Pseudomonadaceae; genus Aquipseudomonas. The sequence continues at coordinate 34,413 of NZ_JACVTO010000016.1, read as the reverse complement.
TACTCTTGCAACGCGCTATCCGCAGGTACGCCGCATCGAGACCGAGAGCACGTTCTACTCGTTGGCCCTGTTGAGCAGTGGCGCCGTGGACGCCACCATCACCACCCTGCTCGACGCCAACCACGCCATCGCCGCCAACACCAACCTGGTCATCCGCGCCAGCCTGGGCACCGAGCCGGCGTCCTTCTCCATGGCCAGTGGCAAGGATCAAACCGTGCTGGCCTCGATCCTGGACAAAGCGCTGCTGAGCATCACCCCGGAAGAACTGGGCGTGATCAATAGCCGCTGGCGGGGCTATGCCCTGCACGATGGTGGCCAATGGCGCGAGTACCAGCGCCTGGTCATTCAGGTAGTGCTGGGAATCGGCATCCTGCTGCTCATGGCGCTGGCCTGGAACGCCTACCTGCGGCATCAGATCGGTCAGCGGCGCCAGGCCGAGCGAGCCTTGAACGACCAGCTCGAATTCATGCGCGCACTGCTCAACGGCACACCGCATCCCATGTACGTGCGTGACCGCGAAGGCATGCTGCAGAGCTGCAACGACAGCTACCTGGAAGCAGTCGACGCCACGGCCGAGGAGGTCATGGGCAAACGCCTGCAGGACAGTCTGTTCAGCAACTGCGACTACACGCGCCAGATCCATGCCGACTACCAGCAGGTGATGGCGGCGGGTACGCCATTGATCATCGACCGCCCGCTGCGCCTGAAAGACCGCGAGCTGACCATCTATCACTGGATCCTGCCCTACCGCGATTCGCTGGGCGAGGTACAGGGCATCATCGGCGGCTGGATCGACATCAGCGAGCGACGCGAACTGATCCAGGACCTGCGCTTGGCCAAACAACAGGCCGACGACGCCAACCGCGCCAAGAGCACCTTCCTGGCCACCATCAGTCATGAGATCCGTACGCCGATGAACGCGGTCATCGGCATGCTGGAGCTGGCGGTCAGGCGTGCCGATCAGGGCCAGTTGGACAAGCAGTCGATCGAAGTCGCCTACCACTCGGCCAAGGACCTGCTGGGCCTGATCGGCGACATCCTGGACATCGTCCGGATCGAATCGGGACGGGTGTCGCTTGCGCCCGAGCCGGTGGACCTGGCGGCGCTGATCGAGTCGGTGGGGCGCATCTTCGAGGGCCAGGCTCGGGAGAAGGGCTTGCTGCTGGAGGTGTGCATAGAGCCGTCGGCGCGCTGCCATGCACTGCTCGACCCCCTGCGCTTCAAGCAGGTGCTGTCCAACCTGGTCAGCAACGCGATCAAATTCACCGAAGAAGGGCACGTGCGGATCAAGGCCGCGGTGCAGGCCGGGGAACAGGCGCAGCTGGAACTGGAGGTGCGCGACAGCGGGATCGGTATTCACGAGGACGATCTGCGCCGGCTGTTCAACCCGTTCGTCCAGGTGAATCCGCAGAGCGAAAATGCTCGCGCAGGAACGGGGCTCGGGTTGGCGATCTGTCGGACCTTGTGCGAAATGATGGGCGGCCAACTGGTACTCAAGAGCTTGCAAGGGGTCGGCACCCAGGTCCGCCTGCAGATGCCGTTGCAGTGCGTCCAGGCGCTGCCCCGCAGCTTCGAGCAGGCACCTCATGTCGATGCGCCGGACAAGCGCTTGAAGGTGCTGGTGATCGACGACCACCCTGCCAACTTGCTGCTGATGGCCCAGCAACTGGCGTACCTGGGGCTCACGCCGCAAAGCGCCCGGGATGGCCGTGAAGGCCTCGAGAAGTGGCGCAGAGGCCGGTTCGACGTGCTGATCCTGGACTGCAACATGCCTCGCATGAACGGCTACCAACTGGCCGAGACGCTGCGCAGCGAGGAACAGCGCCTGGGCCTGGCGCCCTGCACTATCCTGGGCTACACCGCCAATGCCCAGCCCGAAGTGCGGCAGCGATGCCTGGATGCCGGCATGGACGACTGCCTGCTCAAGCCCATCAGCCTGCACACCCTGGGCAGACACCTGGCGGACGTGCACCCCATGCACGAGCCTGGCGGCTCCTCGCCTCTGGACCTGATGGTGCTCGACAGCCTGATCGGCAATGGCCAGGACAATCGTCAGCGGATGCTGAGCACGCTGCAGACGAGCCTGAACGAAGACCTGGCGACGCTGATGGCCCTGGACCCGCAGCAGGACAGGCCGGCACTTGCCGAGCAGGCGCACAAGATCCTCGGCGTCGCCCGAGTATTGGGCGCCAAGTCACTGATGGAGCGTTGCGAGGCGTTGGAGGAGCGGGCGCTGCCGCTGGCCCAGGTGAAGCTGCGCCGTCAGGCGCTGGCCCGACAGATGCGCCGGGTCCAGAGGGCGCTGGCGGGCCAGGAAGGCCAGCCCGCCAAAGCCCCTTGACGCGGGATCAGGAAGCCGGGTTGATCGGCTTGTCCGGATACCAGGCATCCAGCAGTGGGCTGACCTCGACCTTGGTCAGCTCGCTGCGGCCCTTGAGCCAGGCTTCGACCGTGGCACGCTGCTCTTCGCTGACCGAGCCACGCTTGGCCGAGCAGACCAGGCCGAAGTCATCACCGCCGACATAGTCCAGGCCGTTGGCGTCCATGGCGTCAGCCAGGAAGGCGTCGAGGAAGGCATCGATGGCTTCGTCGGACAGATCTTCCTTGAAATCCAGGTTCAGTTCGAAACCCAGCTCCTGGAATTCATCCACGCACAGCTTCTTGCGCAGACGACGGGAACGGTTGGTAGCCATTGAAACAATCCTCTTGAGTAATTACGCGCGGCACTTTACCAGTTTCCGCAGCATAACGGCGCTTTTGTCTCGAACAGGCGCAAAAACGACCCGCTTGGGGCATAATGCCCCCTTGTTTTCGACAAGGGGCAATCATCTTGTACAGCCCCGGTTTCCTTTTCCCTCGTAAGCAGGGTCACCTATGATCAAGACGCTTCGTCCACTGTTTTTCGCCGGTCTGCTGCTTCCCATCGCCCTCCCCGTCTCGGCTGCCGTCGTCAACACCACCCTGCCTGCGAAAGTCCAGCAGGCGCTGAAGTCCAACAAGTTGCAGGACAACGCCCTGTCCTTGGTCATGCTGCCACTCGACGGCCCTGGCAATCCGACCATTTTCAACGCCGACGTCTCGGTCAACCCAGCCTCCACGATGAAGCTGGTGACCACCTACGCGGCCCTGGAACTGCTGGGCCCGACCTTTCAGTGGAAGACCGAGTTCTACACCGATGGCACGCTGAGCAACGGCGTGCTCAACGGCAACCTGTACCTCAAGGGCGGTGGCGATCCGAAGCTGAACATGGAGAAACTCTGGCTGCTGATGCGCGACCTGCGGGCCAACGGAGTGCGCACCGTGACCGGCGACCTGGTGCTGGACCGCAGCCATTTCGTCCAGCCCAACCTGCCGCATTTCGACGACGACGGCGGCGACGTGAACAAGCCGTTCCTGGTCAGGCCCGACTCGCTGCTGGTGAACCTCAAGGCGCTGCGCTTCGTGGCGCGCAACGACGGCGGCAAGGTGATCGTGTCGGTCGAGCCGCCCATTGCCAGTATCCACATCGACAACCAGGTCAAGGCGGTGGCGTCGAAACAGTGCACCGGTGATGTGCGCTACAACCCGGTGGTGCAGCCGGAGGGTGTCAGCGTTACCGTCAGCGGTCAGCTGGGCGAGGGTTGCAATTCCCAGACCTACCTCGCGCTGCTCGATCATCCGGCCTACGCTGCTGGCGCCGTGCGGGCGATCTGGAACGAACTCGGCGGCAGCATCCAGGGCCGCGACCGCATCGAGAACGTACCCAAGAGTGCGCGCCTGCTGGCCCGCGCGTTCTCGCCGGATCTGGTCGAGGTGATCCGCGACATCAACAAGTACAGCAACAACACCATGGCCCAACAGCTGTTCCTCAGCCTGGGCGCCCAGTTCCGTACCGATGCCGATGGCGATGATGCCCGTGCAGCGCAGCGTGTGATTCGCCAGTGGCTGGCCAAGAAGGGCATCACCTCGCCGCATCTGGTCATGGAGAACGGGTCGGGACTGTCGCGCGCCGAGCGGGTCAGCACGCGCGAGATGGCGGCGCTGCTACAGGCCGCGTGGAAGAGCCCTTACGCGGCCGAGTTCATCAGCTCGATGCCACTGGTGGGCATGGACGGCACCATGCGCAAGCGCCTCAAGCGCACCGCCATGACCGGCGAAGGCCACATCAAGACCGGCACGCTGAACACCGTGCGGGCGATCGCCGGCTTCAGCCGCGACAGCAATGGCCATACCTGGGCGGTATCGGCCATCCTCAACGATCCCAAGCCATGGGGTGCATCGCAGGTGCTGGACCAGGTGTTGCTGGATCTCTACCGCCAGCCAAATACTGGCAACTGATCACAACGCCGGACAGCGGTGCGCCATGAACTGCGCGCACCGCTGCACTGCGATCAGCGCAATTGCAAGCGCCAGGCCCGGTGGATGCGGCTGTTGCGGGCGAAGTCCGGATCCAGCGTCTGCGCGCTGATTTCCTCGACCGTGTAACGCTCCAGCAGGTGCTCGTCCAGCAGGAACTTGCGGAAGTTGTTGGAGAAGTACAGCACTCCACCGGGTGCCAACCGCGCCATGGCCAGGTCGATCAGGCGCACGTGATCGCGCTGCACGTCGAACACTCCCTCCATGCGCTTGGAGTTGGAGAAGGTCGGCGGGTCGATGAAGATCAGGTCGTAGCTGTCCTGGGCCGCCTCCAGCCAGGCCATGACGTCGCTCTGCTCCAGGCGATTGCGCTCGGAAAACCCGTTGAGCGCCAAGTTGCGCCGCGCCCAGTCCAGATAGGTCTTGGACAGATCGACGCTGGTGGTACTGCGCGCTCCACCCTTGGCCGCATGCACGGTTGCCGTGGCGGTGTAGCAGAACAGGTTGAGGAAGCGCTTGCCTGCGGCCTCGCGCTGAATGCGCAGGCGCATGGGCCGATGGTCGAGAAACAGACCGGTGTCCAGGTAGTCGGTCAGGTTGACCAGCAGCTTGACGCCGCCCTCGCTGACTTCCTGGAAACGACCTTCGGTCGCCTGGCGCTCGTACTGACGCGTCCCCCCCTGGCGCTCACGCCGCTTGAGTACCACGCGCTGCGGGTCCACGCCCAGGGCCTGGGGAATCGCTGCCAGGGCATCGAGCAGTCGAGCCTGGGCCTTCTCGGGATCGACCGAGCGCGGCGCAGCGTATTCCTGGACGTGCACCCATTCCTGATACAGATCCACCGCCAGGGCGTATTCGGGCATGTCGGCATCGTACAATCGGTAGCAGTCGACCTGCTCGCGTCGCGCCCACTTACCCAGTTGCTTGAGGTTCTTCTGCAACCGATTGGCGAACATCTGCGCGCCCTCGGACAGACGTGCGGCTTCTGGCGCCACGGCCTGGCCGCTGCGCATCGAATCTGCCTGCTGATCGCTCGGACGCCGCTCGGCGGTGACGAACTGATCGGGCTGAACCTTGAACAGCAACAGCTTGCACGGCAGCGCGCCGTTCCAGAAGGCGTACTGCTTGTGGCTGCGGATGCCCATGCGCTTGCCGAGCTCCGGCGCGCCGGTGAACACCGCTGCCTCCCAGCCCAGGCAAGCCTGACGCAGGCGCTCACCGAGGTTCTGGTAGAGGTACAGCAGGCTCGCCTCATCGCCCAGACGCTCGCCATACGGTGGGTTGCTGATCACCAGGCCCTTCTGGTTCTGATCCGGGCGAGGCTCGAAGCTGGCGACCTCGCCCTGGTAGATCTTCACCCAATCGCCCAGGCCGGCACGCTCGACGTTGTTGCGCCCGGGCTGGATCAGCCGCGGATCGGCTTCATAGCCTCGGATCCACAGTGGTGGCCTGGCCAGACCCGCTTCGGCGCGAAGCTGGGCCTCGTCACGGACCTTGCGCCACACTGCAGGTACATGGCCTTGCCAGGCACTGAAGCCCCAGCGCTCGCGCTTGAGGTTGGGCGCGATGTCGGCCGCGATCATGGCGGCTTCGACCAGGAACGTCCCGACCCCGCACATGGGGTCGGCGAGCGCACCGCCCTCGGCAGCGATGCGTGGCCAGCCGGCACGGATGAGCACGGCAGCGGCCAGGTTTTCCTTGAGCGGCGCCGCCCCCTGCTGCAAGCGGTAGCCGCGCTGGTGCAAGCTGTGACCCGACAGGTCGATGGAAAGAATCGCTTCACCGCGGTCCAGACGCAGATGTACACGCAGGTCGGGGTCGAGCTTGTCCACCGACGGGCGCTGGCCGTCGCGGTTGCGCAGCTTGTCGACGATGGCGTCCTTGACCTTGAGCGCACCGAAATGGGTGTTGTCGATTCCCGACCCATGGCCACTGAACTCGACGGCCAGGGTACCGTCGGCCGCCAGGTGATCCTGCCAGTCGACGGCATGCACGCCGTCGTAGAGGTCGTCGGCATTCTTCATGGCGAAGCGCTGGACTACCAGTAGCACGCGGTTGGCCAGGCGCGACCAGAGGCACAGGCGATAGGCCGTTTCCATGTCGGCCGAGCCACGAATGGCCGAGGTGTGCTCACGCACCTCTTCCAGCCCCAGACTGCGGGCTTCTTCGGCAAGCAGGCCTTCCAGGCCTTTGGGGCAGGTGAGATAGAGTTCGAATGAATCCGACATGTCGATTGCAGAGCCTCTGGATGATTGCCTGGCAGCGCGACGCATCGCGGCTGCTCTGTTTACCGCCTGCCCTCTGATTAGGCATTCGGGTGGACTGCCTGAGCGGCAGGCCGGGCCACTCGACGCGTCGGGCTCGTCTGGGACGGCGCGAGTTGAGTCGTCGAGCAGTATGAAAAATTCGTGGAGCTGAAGGACGTCCGTGACCCTTCGTCGAATTACTGAATATTACGTCAGATCCCTGGCGCCAATGGCCAAATGATTTCAGTCGACCTCAAAACCCAGTAAGCACGGGATCTTGCCGCGACAAGGTTGAGTCGCATTTACTTACTTATCCTTTACAGCTTGAAAAAGGTTACTTTCTTATGACAAATCGGTCATTCACAGTGTGACTTTCATTGGTTAGAACTGACGGCAGGTCACCTTGCAACGGGGTGACACTTCCAGCTCGCCACGCCGGCAGCGAGCGCAAACCGGCAGAAAGATTCTGCCCGGCCTCGGAGAGGCCGACGGGACATTACAGTCAACAAGTGAGGGCAACACCCTATGAGAAGACTTAAGCGTGATCCGTTGGAACGAGCATATTCACGTGGCTACCAATATGGGGTCACCGGAAAATCCCGCGAACTTTGCCCCTTCACACTGCCTTCCGTACGTCAGGCATGGATAAACGGCTGGCGTGAGGGTCGCGGCGACAACTGGGACGGCATGACCGGCACCGCTGGCATCCACAGACTCAACGAAAATCACGCGGTTGGCTGAAAGAGGTTTCTGAATTCGATTCACCATGAACGCCCCATCCGGGCGTCGGGCCAAGGCCCAAGGGCCCCTTAGAGGGGCCCTTCTTTTAACCACGACTGGCCTCGACTGGTACGCTAGAGTCAGCGACGCAGCGCCGCAATGGCGTCCACTGCCTCGCGGATGAGTGCAGGCCCTTTGTAGATGAACCCTGAATAGACCTGAACCAGGCTCGCGCCTGCCGCGATCTTCTGCGCCGCATGCGCACCTTCGGTGATACCGCCGGCGGCGATGATCGGCAGCTTGCCCCCCAGTTCACCGGCCAATACCTTGACGATGTGCGTGCTCTTGTGCAGAACAGGAGCCCCGGACAGTCCGCCGGCTTCGCCCCCGAACGCCAGACCCTCGACCCCTTCGCGACTCAAGGTGGTATTGGTGGCGATCACCGCATCCATGCCCGACTCGACCAGGGCAGCGGCGACCAGCGCGGTTTCTTCATCGCTCATGTCCGGCGCGATCTTGATCGCCAGCGGGACACGCTTGCCGTGCTCGAGCGTTAGCTGCTCGCGGCGCTCTGCCAGGGCGTCCAGCAACTGCTTGAGCGAGTCGCCAAACTGCAGGCTACGCAGGCCTGGGGTGTTGGGCGAGCTGACGTTGACGGTGACATAGCTGGCGTGGCCGTAGACCTTTTCCAGGCAGATCAGGTAATCGTCCTGAGCTCGTTCGACGGGCGTATCGAAATTCTTGCCGATGTTGATGCCCAGCACACCCCGGTAACGTGCCGTGCGCACACGTGACAGCAGGTGGTCGACCCCCAGGTTGTTGAAACCCATGCGATTGATGATGGCCGTCGCTTCAGGCAAGCGGAACAGCCGAGGCTTCGGGTTACCGGGCTGCGGGCGCGGGGTGACGGTACCGATCTCGAGGAAGCCGAAGCCCAATTGGGCGAATCCGTCTATGGCGGCGCCATTCTTGTCCAGCCCAGCGGCAAGACCTACGGGATTGGCGAAGTCCAGGCCCATCACCGTGGTCGGCAGCGATGCCGGACGCTTGCTCAGCAGACCATTGAGGCCAAGACGGCCACCCGCACCGATCAGGTCCAGAGACAGATCGTGGGAGGTTTCCGGGGAAAGCTTGAACAGCAGCTCGCGGGCCAGGGTATACATGGGCAGAGAGAACCGGGGGAAGAATGAGGCGGCAATTATAGCCAGCGCGTCGCTGCGGCGACAGGCCTTTGGCATAGCCTGGGTACTGACGGATTCACAGGCAAAGAAAAACCCGGCCGGGGCCGGGTTTTTCATGAAGCGTCAGACCAATTACTTGGCTTGGGCTTCTACTTGAGCTTCAACGCGACGGTTGACAGCGCGACCAGCTTCGGTAGCGTTGTCGGCAACCGGACGGGTCTCACCGTAGCCAACCGAGCTAACACGGCTGGAGTCTACGCCGAACCGCTGGGTCAGAACTTGCTTGACGGCACTGGCGCGGCGCTCGGACAGCTTCTGGTTGTAAGCGTCTGGACCTACGGAGTCAGTGTGACCTTCAACCACGGTGGTGGTTTGTGGGTACTGCTTCATGAAGGCAGCCAGGTTCTCGATGTCGCCGTAGCTGTTAGGCTTGACGACCGACTTGTCGAAGTCGAACTTCACGTCCAGCTCGACGCGGACGTTTTCAGCGGCAGCTGGGCAGCCGTCGGCGTCAACGGTGACGTTGGCCGGGGTGTCCGGGCACTTGTCGATGTTGTCGCAAACGCCGTCGTTGTCGCTGTCGGTGCACACTTCAGGCGCTGCAACAGGAGCAGGGGCTGCGGTCTGCTTCGGGCTACCGCCGAAGTTCAGGCCAACGCCGACGCTTGGTGCCCACTCGGTGTCACCTTGGTCGATGTTGTACTGAGCTTCAACGCCAGCACGGGCGTAGAACATGTCGGTGATGTACCACTTGGCGCCAGCGCCGATGTTGGCGAAGGTGGAGTGGTCACGACCGCCACGGAAGCTCTGGCCGATCGACTGGTGGGAGAAACCGGCCGACACGTACGGACGGATGGCGTCGTACGGGTTGTTGAAGTGGTAAACGGCGTCAAGAGCAGTGTTCGAGCCCTTGATGTTCTTGCCGTCGTCGCCACGAGCGTTGTGAACTTCGTCGTAGCCCAGACGCAGTTCAACGTCGTCGGTCAGGAAGTAACCGATCGAACCGCCGAACAGGTTGCCGTCGTTTTTGTAGTCGCGCTGGCTGTCGAAGAACTCCTTCTTGTAGAAGATCTCGGTTTCGACGGCGCCTTGACCTTGTGCCATAGCGCCAATCGAGGTGGCGGCTACGAGCGAACCAATGGCCAAGCCCAAGGTGTTTTTCAATTTCATCCGTTAAATCCCCATCTAGTGATAGTTAAGCCGTCCCACCAATAGCCGTAGGACAACTCGACGGCAAGTCTAGCAGACCTTGCCGATTCGTTTGAGCCATTTGCGTAGGACTAAGTTTCAGCTGAGTCAGCAAATTTCTCACGAAGCTTGTCGAGCGCACGCTTGTAACGCATTTTCGTGGCGCTCAGGCCCATGTGCATGATGTCTGCGATCTCCTGGAACTCCAGTTCGGCGACGAAGCGCAGTACCAGAATCTCCCGATCGATCGGGTTCACATGCACCAGCCACTTGTCCAGCCCGCCTTTCTCCTCCGCTTTCGGTGCCTTGTCCTCGGACGCCTCTTCGACGGGGTCCAGGCTCAGGGCATCGAGCAATCGACGCTTGCGGCGCTCCTTGCGGTACTGGGTGATGCATTCGTTGTACGTGATGCTGTAAAGCCAGGTCTTGAACTTGGATTTTCCCTCGAAGTTCTTCAGCCCGTACAGCACCTTGAGCATGACTTCCTGACAGACATCATCGGCATCACGGTCGTTCCCGAGATAACGCGAGCAGACGTTGAACAGAGTCCGCTGGTAACGCCGCATGAGTTCTTCATAGGCGCGAGTAACGTGGAACAATTCCTCATGCGAACGCGCCACCAGTTCCTCGTCGGTGAGGTCGCGGGGTTCGTAGCGCATGGGCGGCGTGTGCACTTTATTCAAAACGGATCTGGCCGACAGTCAGGTCAATGTCGCCGCGCGGCCCCGAGGGCAGTGTTCAGCGGCGGCATACATTAACAGCTTGTACCGTCAGCGACTACTCACACGCTGTTCGAGCAATTCGCGGTTGGACAGCGACACCAGTTCGCCTTCGTCGGTCATCAGGGTGGTCTTGACGGTACCGATCGCCTCGATCTGCCCTTCGACCTCGCCAATACGCACCTGCTGCCCCACCTGATACAGCTCGCGCACATAAATGCCGGCGAGGATCTGCCCGGCGATTTCGCGGCTGCCCAGGCCCATCGCCAGGGCAACGGCCAGACCAACGGTAATCAGGCCGATCACGATCACGTGATTGAGCAGGTCGGTTTTGACCTCCAACTGGCTGATCGCCACGGAAATCGAGATGATGATCACCAAGCCCTGGGCGATGCGCCCTACCCCGGCGGCATATTCCAGGCCGATGCCTTCGGCTGCGCCGCGCACCAGACCGTTGACCAACTGTGCCAGCAGCACGCCAGCCAGCAGCACCAGGGCCGCACCGAACACCTTGGGCAGGTACAGGGCAAGCATGTCGAGGGTGGCCGAGACGCGTTCTAGGCCCAGGGACTCGGCGGCGGACACCAGGAAAATGAGCAGGATGAACCAGTAGACGATCTTGCCGATGAGCGTCGAGATCGGCACCTGGATGCCGACCCGGCCGAGAATCTTGGTGAGGCCGGTACCGCTCATGAGGCGATCCAGGCCGAACTTGGCGAGCAGTTTGGACAGCAGGGTGTCGAGCAGCTTGGCCACGACGAAGCCCAGCAGCACCACCACCAGCGCGCCGAACAGGTTGGGGATGAAGTTCGCCACCTTGGTCCAAAGGGCCGTCATGGCGGTGACCAGGCTCTGGGTCCAGAGATCGAGTTCCATATTCATTCGGCCTTATCAGCTTGCGGTCTGCCAGCGGCAGGAGTACGACGCACCGGCGCCACGTGCGCCGAGCCATTGTTGACAGCGATCAGCAGCGCCTGGCTCCAGCGTCCCAGCAGACTGAACAGATCGCCCGCGCCGACCTGACGGTTGGCGGTCTTGAGCACACGACCCAGGCAAGCGTCGTCGTCTCGGTCATGGCCGGACGGCGACGCTTTGAGCAGGTCGCGCAAGGATTCTTCAAACGGATCGTGCATGGGCACCTCGCGTGATGTCACTCAGAGACGAGGGCTCTGCCCGGCGGGTCACAACACGATGATGACGCAGACCGGCGCAGCGCTGCAGTTGGACGTTCGGCATTGCCTTCACACCCAGCGCAGCCGTCTGAACAGCCACCATTGACCGACGGCCAGGGCCAGCACGACCAGGCACGCCACCAGGAACCCGTAGGGATTGCTGGCACCGGGTATGCCGCCGACGTTGATCCCCAGCAGGCCGGTGAGAAAACTCATCGGCAGGAAGATGCAGGTGATGATGCCGAAGCGGAACATGGTCCGGTTCATCAGCTCGCTGCGCCGCCGGTCTTCGCCTTCGAGCACCAGTGCGGCGCGTTCGCGTGCCAGCTCCAGCTCCTCGAGATAACGGATCAGGCTGTTGTTGAGCTCGTTCCAGTAATCGGCATCGGCGTCGGCGAACCAGCTCCACTTGTGCCGCGACAACTGGGCATAGATGTCTCGCTGCGGCGCCAGGAACCGGCGCAGGCCGGCTGCACGGCGGCGTATCTGCTGCAGGCTGCCCTGGGCCGGGCTGTACCGCTCGTCGGATTCGACCTTTTCTTCTTCCAGGTCGACGGCTTCGGACAGATCGCTGACCAGAGCCTGGACCTTCTCGGTGAGCAGCTCGCCCATCAGCAGCAACAGTTCCGAGACCGACCTGGGTCCACGCCCCTCGCTGAGCTGCTGCAGCACCTCGTCGCTGGCGCGCAGCGGCCGCAGGCGCAGGGAGATGAGGCGTCGTGGCTCGGCGAAAATGCGCACCGAAACCATGTCTTCAGGCTCGGCCCCCGGGTTGAGGTTGACCCCGCGCAGGAACAGCAGCATCTGCTCCTGGGGCAGCGGCAGCAAACGCGGGCGGGTGTTTTCCTCCAGCAGCAGCTCGCAGGCGAACTCGCTCAGGCCGCTGTCCTGCAGCAGCCAGGTGCGGGTCTGCGGATGGCTGCGGTCCCAGTGCAGCCAGAGGCTCTCCTGTTCCTGCAATTGCAGATGATCCAACTCGGTACGGGCAATCGCACGGGCGCCGCCCTTGCCGTCGAGCACCAGGGCATGCACCAGCCCCCACTGCGCGTTTTCTTCCTCGAACATCGACACTCCATCAGCGCTCGCGGCGCGTCACTGCGGCTGGGTCAGCGGGCTGGGCGAGACGATCACGCCATTGTTGTCGGCGTATAGATAGTGGCCGGGGAGGAAGGTGACGCCGGCGAAGGTGACCGGGACATCGACATCGCCAATGCCGCGCTTGTCGGTCTTCAACGGATGGCTGGCCAGCGCCTGCACACCGACGTTGGTCTGCGCGAGCACGTCGACATCACGCACGCAGCCGTAGATCACCAAGCCTTCCCAGCCATTGCTGGCGGCTTTTTCCGCCAGCATGTCGCCCAGCAGCGCCCGGCGCAGCGAGCCACCACCATCGACCACCAGCACCTTGCCCCGGCCGTCGAGTTCGACCTGCTCCCGAACCCGCGAGTTGTCCTCGAAACATTTGAGGGTGACGATTTGTCCACCGAAGGAATCGCGCCCGCCAAAGTTGCTGAACATCGGCTCGAGCACCTGAACCAGGTCGGGATAGGCATCGCACAGGTCTGGGGTGACGTAATGCTGCATGGGGAACTCCTGTCAGTCATAACGAAGGCGGGTGTCGGGCAAGGCTACACCTTCATGGCCCGTGCAGTCATCCGAGACCGTGCAGTCAGTCGGTACGCTGCCGGCGAGCTGCTGCGCTTCGAGAAACCAGCGCTCGACCAACGGCCAGACCTGCACCTGGGCCGCCCTGCTGATCAGCATGTCGACGTGGCCGAAGGCCTCGAAGCCGTCTTCGCGGCCCAGGCGCAGGAACTGCTTGCGGGTATCGCCCCATTGCTCGAACAACGCCCGGCACGCCCACGGCGGAGCCTGGGTATCCGCCGTCGCGGCTGCGGCGAGCAGGGGCACGCGGACCTCGGTCAGCCCGGCCCACCAGTCCCGCCCCTTGACACCGAAGCGCCCGAACAGGCCATGCCAGCGCAAGGCCTCCAGGGCCAGCCCGATCGGCTCGTCTTCCGGACCGCGCTTGAGCCGCGGCCCGGACAGCTGGGCCAGGCGCTTGAGCAACAGGCGCGCGCCCCACTCCAGCGGCGGCAGCTTCAATGGCCAGTAGCGCCGGCTGACCTGGGTGCCGAACAGGGCCACGCTGGCCACGCTGGCGCTGTCCAGGTGACCGCCACCCAGGGCGGCCACCAGGGTGATGCCGCCCAGCGAGTGGCCCAGCCAATGCGGCACCTGGCCGCTGGTTTCGCGCACGAAGGCGCCGATCACCGGCAGGTCGAAAGCGGCGTAGTCCGCCACTCGATTGGTGCGCCATTGACGATTGCGCGGGGACAGGCCATGACCACGCATTTCGGGGATCCATACGTCGAATCCGGCCCGCGCCAGATGGGCGCCCAAGCCCAGGCCCTTGGGCGAATACCAGAAGCGGCGGTTGGAAAAGCTGCCATGCACGAGGATCACCGGCACGCCCTGAGCGACCGGCCGATCGGCCAGGCCCAGGCGGGTCACGGCCAGTTCGACGCTGGGATCGGGACTGTTGGCGGCTTTGATTCGGTAGACGTCTTCGCTGAGGTCGCCGCGCCGCTCCGCACTGAGCAGGGCCACGGGAAAAAGGGTACTGCTGCTTTGCATGGATTCACGGCAATGAAAGAGGGAGAAAAACACAGAAGCGGGCGAGTATCGCGACGGTTGGACCCTCAGGTCGTGATTTCCGCCGCGATGCAAGCCCGCTTCTGCGAGGGGGCGAGTGATCGCCCCCGGGTTCGACGCATCAGGCGGCGCCCTGGCCCTCGGCCAGGAAGAACCAGGTCTCGAGCACCGAGTCCGGGTTCAGCGACACGCTTTCGATGCCCTGCTGCATCAGCCACTTGGCCAGGTCCGGGTGGTCCGAAGGCCCCTGGCCGCAGATGCCGATGTACTTGCCGGCCTTGTTGCAGGCCGCGATGGCATTGGCCAGCAGCTTCTTGACCGCAGGATTTCGCTCGTCGAACAGGTGGGCGATGATGCCTGAGTCGCGGTCCAGGCCCAGGGTCAGCTGGGTCAGGTCGTTGGAGCCGATCGAGAAGCCGTCGAAATACTCCAGGAACTCCTCGGCGAGGATGGCGTTGGACGGCAGCTCGCACATCATGATCACGCGCAGGCCATTGTCGCCGCGCGCCAGGCCGTTCTCGGCCAGCAGGTCGACCACCTGGCTGGCCTCGCCCAGGGTGCGCACGAACGGCACCATGATCTCGACGTTGGTCAGCCCCATCACGTTGCGCACGCGCTTGAGCGCACGGCATTCGAGCTCGAAGCAGTCACGGAACGACTCGCTGATGTAGCGCGAGGCGCCGCGGAAGCCCAGCATCGGGTTCTCTTCTTCCGGCTCGTAGAGCTTGCCGCCGATCAGGTTGGCGTACTCGTTGGACTTGAAGTCCGACAGGCGCACGATGACCTTTTTCGGGTAGAAGGCAGCCGCCAGGGTGCTGATACCCTCGACCAGCTTCTCGACGTAGAACTCGACCGGGTCGTCGTAGCCGGCGATGCGCTTGTCGACGCTGTCCTTGAGTTCCGGCGGCAGGCCGTCGTAGTTGAGCAGCGCCTTGGGATGCACGCCGATCATGCGGTTGATGATGAACTCCAGGCGCGCCAGGCCGACACCGGCGTTGGGCAGCTGGGCGAAGTCGAAGGCGCGATCCGGGTTGCCGACGTTCATCATGATCTTGAACGGCAGTTCGGGCATGGCATCGACCGAGTTCTGCTTGACGTCGAAGCCCAGCTCGCCCTCGAAGATGAAGCCGGTGTCGCCTTCGGCGCAGGACACGGTCACGCCCTGACCGTCCTTGAGCAGTTGCGTCGCGTTGCCGCAACCGACCACCGCAGGAATGCCCAGCTCACGGGCGATGATCGCGGCATGGCAGGTGCGCCCGCCGCGGTTGGTGACGATGGCGCTGGCGCGTTTCATCACCGGCTCCCAGT
The DNA here is from genome assembly GCF_016518545.1 of Pseudomonas sp. S30. GTDB lineage: Bacteria > Pseudomonadota > Gammaproteobacteria > Pseudomonadales > Pseudomonadaceae > Aquipseudomonas. The sequence continues at coordinate 18,889 of NZ_JACVTO010000016.1, read as the reverse complement.
CCGGGTCGGTCATGTCGGAGACCAGCACGTCGCCCGGCTGGACCTTGTCCATTTCCGAGACATCGTGGATCACCCGCACCTTGCCGGCCCCGATGCGCTGGCCAATGGCACGGCCTTCGACCAGCACCTTGCCTTTTTCCTTGAGCAGATAGCGCTCCATGACGTTGGCGCTGGAGCGGCTCTTCACGGTTTCGGGGCGCGCCTGGACGATGTACAGCTTGCCGTCGTCACCGTCCTTGGCCCACTCGATGTCCATCGGCCGCTGGTAGTGCTGCTCGATGATCATGGCCTGCTTGGCCAGCTCGTTGACCTCTTCGTCGCTCAGGCAGAAACGCGCACGTTCGGCGCGGTCGACGTCGACGGTCTTGACCGAACGACCGGCCTTGGCTTCGTCGCCATAGACCATCTTGATCGCCTTGCTGCCCAGGTTGCGACGCAGGATCGCCGGGCGACCGGCCTCCAGGGTCTGCTTGTGGACGTAGAATTCGTCAGGGTTGACGGCCCCTTGCACCACGGTTTCGCCCAGGCCGTAGGCACCGGTGATGAACACCACGTCACGGAAGCCCGACTCGGTGTCCAGGGTGAACATCACGCCAGCGGTGCCGGTTTCGGAACGGACCATGCGCTGCACACCGGCAGACAACGCCACCAGTTTGTGGTCGAAGCCCTGGTGCACGCGGTAGGCGATGGCGCGGTCGTTGAACAGCGAGGCGAAGACTTCCTTGGCCGCGCGGATCACGTTGTCCACGCCGCGGATGTTGAGGAAGGTCTCCTGCTGGCCGGCGAAGGAGGCATCGGGCAGGTCTTCGGCGGTCGCCGAGGAGCGCACGGCCACGGCCATGTTGTCGTTGCCGGCGGCCATTGCGGCGAAGGCCGTGCGAATTTCCGCATCCAGGCGCGCCGGGAACTGGGCGTCCATCACCCACTGGCGGATCTGCGCGCCGGTCTTGGCCAGGGCGTTGACGTCGTCCACGTCCAGGGCGTCGAGGGCCGCGTGAATCTGGTCGTTCAGGCCACTTTGCTCGAGAAAATCACGGTACGCCTGAGCCGTAGTGGCAAAGCCGCCCGGCACCGAGACGCCGGCACCGGCGAGGTTACTGATCATCTCGCCCAGGGATGCGTTCTTGCCCCCCACATGCTCCACATCATGGACGCCGAGCTTATCGAGGGAAACTACGTACTCTACCAAGGTGATCTCTCCACTGACTGTGTTGGAAAAGCTCAAGGGCGCCCGCCTGTCGACGCTGCGGCTGGGCCGGGACGCTGGTGGCCTGGACCTGGAAAATAAGTGAGAATGCCGAACGTCCGCGTTCGGCAAACCGAACCTATCATATCCAGAAACATTCGGCAGCTTAAGGCCCCTGGCGCAAATGAAACGATCCGCGTTCTTCATCTCCGACGGCACCGGCATCACCGCCGAAACCCTGGGCCAGAGTCTGCTGGCGCAGTTCGATAGCATTCCCTTCGCCAAATTCACTCGCCCCTACATCGACACGCTGGACAAGGCGCGGGCCATGGTCCAGCAGATCAACGCGGCGGCCGAGCGCGACGGCGTGCGGCCGATCATCTTCGACACCATCGTCAACCAGGACATCCGCGAGGTCATGGCCACGTCCAACGGCTTCATGATCGACATCTTCTCGACCTTTCTTTCGCCGCTGGAGCAGGAACTGACAGCGCATTCGTCCTATTCGGTCGGCAAGTCCCACTCCATTGGCGGCAACTCCAACTACATGGAGCGGATCGAGGCCGTCAACTTCGCCCTGGACAACGACGATGGCGCACGCACCCATTATTACGACAAGGCCGACCTCATATTGGTGGGCGTGTCGCGATGCGGCAAGACGCCGACGTGTTTGTACATGGCCATGCAGTTCGGCATTCGCGCCGCCAATTACCCGCTGACCGAAGACGACATGGAGCGCCTGCAACTGCCGCCGGTGCTGAAGAAGCACCACGGCAAGCTGTTCGGCCTGACCATCGATGCCGATCGGCTGACCGCCATCCGCCATGAACGCAAGCCCAACAGCCGCTACTCCAGCTTCGCCCAGTGCGAGTTCGAAGTGCGCGAGGTGGAGAACCTGTTCCGTCGCGAGAACATCCCCAACATCAACTCCACGCACTTCTCGGTGGAGGAGATTTCCGCGAAGATCCTCGTGGAGAAAGGCGTGGAGCGGCGCTTCAAGTAGCCCCAACCTCGCTCTGCAGCGCAAAAAAACGAGCCCCGGCAGCATGGCCGGGGCTCGTTCGTTTCAGCGTCAGGATCAGGACGGTACGACCACCGCCTGCCCGCTCAGCGCCAGGTCGACCAGCTCACGGTTGGCCACGGCATACATCGCGTAGTCCGTACCGCTGGCATTGCGCAGGTCGTCGAGCATGGCGCGCCAGCGCTCGACCATCACCTGATGCTGCTCGACCCACAGCGCCACCCGGGCGTCCATGTCGTCCGGGGCATCGGCCATCTGCAGGACCGAGATGGTGATGGCCCGCTGCTGCAGGTCGATGTCGTCGCGGAACGCTTCGCGGGCCAGGGCCTGCCAGTTGTTCTCCACCGGCAGGTTGCTGATTTCCTGCAGGTACCAGGTCAGGTCCAGCGCGCTGCCCACGGCGAAGAACGCCTTGGCCACCTGCGCCGGGTCATGGCCGGTGACGTCCGAGGCCTCGATGATCGGCAACAGGGTGTACAGGTGCGTGGTGCCGGCCACCATGCGTGCCAGCAGCTCGGGCACGCCGGCTTCGACGAAGCCCTGGTAGCGCGTCTGCCAGCGGTCGCGGGTGGGGCCTTCGAGCAGTTCGTCGAGCTTGAGCCCCAACTGGGCGATCTTCGGCCCGAAGTGGGCGGTATCGCGGCCCGCGTCCTGCTCGTTGCGACGGCTGCGCAGGAACCAGCGGGTGGCCCGACGCCCCAGACGCATCAGCTCGTCCATCAGGGTCAGCTGGATTTCGGCCGGGACCTGGTAGTCCAGGGCCTCGATCTGGCGGAACCAGTGCGGCAGGTGGAAGATGTCGCGCACGATCACGTAGGCACCGGCCACGTTTGCCGGGCTCATGCCGGTGGACTCCTTCAGGCGCTGCACGAAGGTGATGCCCATGTTGTTGACCAGGTCGTTGGCGATCTGGTTGCTGACGATCTCGCGCTTGAGGCGGTGACGGCGCATGGCCTCGGCGAACTTGCTGACCAGCGACGGCGGAAACGCGGTTTCCATGTCGCGGGTCAAGTAGTCGTCGTCCGGCACCTGGGACTTGAGCAACTGCTCCTTGAGGTCGATCTTGCTGTAGGAGATCAGCACCGACAGTTCGGCGCGGGTCAGGCCATGGCCGGCCGCCAGGCGCTCGGCCAGCTGGTCCTCGCTGGGCAGGAATTCGATGGCACGGTCGAGCTTGCCACGTGCCTCCAGGTCGGCCATCAGGCGCTTGTACTCGGCGATCCGCTCGCGGGCACGGCGCGCCGCCAGCGACAGGGCCTGGGTCTGCTTGTAGTTGTTGCCCAGCACCAGCGAGGAGACTTCCTCGGTCATGCTGCCCAGCAGCTGATTGCGCTGCTTCTCGGTCATGTCGCCTGCCTGCACCACTTCGTTGAGCAGGATCTTGATGTTGACCTCATGGTCCGAGCAGTCCACGCCACCGGCGTTGTCGATGAAGTCGGTGTTGGTGGCGCCGCCGTTGAGCCCGAACTCGACGCGGCCGAGCTGGGTCATGCCCAGGTTGCCACCCTCGCCCACCACCTTGCAGCGCAGCTCGTTGCCGTTGACGCGCAGCGCATCGTTGGCCTTGTCGCCGACGTCGGCATGGCTTTCGCTGCTGGCTTTGACGTAGGTACCGATGCCGCCGTTCCACAGCAGGTCGACCGGTGCCTGCAACAGCGCGTGCAGCAGTTCGGTCGGGGTCAGCCGGTCGGCCTGGATGGCGAAGCGTTCCTTCATCTGCGCGCTGATGGCGATGCTCTTGGCGCTGCGCGGGAAGATGCCGCCGCCCTCGGACATGATCGTGGTGTCGTAGTCGGTCCAGGCCGAACGCGGCAGCTCGAACAGGCGCTTGCGCTCGGCGAAGCTGGTAGCCGTATCCGGATTCGGGTCGATGAAGATGTGCAGGTGGTTGAAGGCGGCCACCAGTTGCAGCTTCTCGGACATCAGCAGGCCGTTGCCGAATACGTCACCGGCCATGTCGCCGATGCCGACCACGCTGATCGGGTCTTCCTGCACGTTGATACCGCGCTCGCGGAAGTGGCGCTGCACGCCGACCCAGGCGCCGCGCGCCGTGATGCCCATGCCCTTGTGGTCGTAGCCGGCCGAGCCGCCCGAGGCGAAGGCGTCGCCGAGCCAGAAGCCGTAGTCGTTGGCGATGCCGTTGGCGATGTCGGAGAAGGTCGCGGTGCCTTTGTCCGCCGCCACCACCAGGTAGGGGTCGTCATCGTCGTGACGGACCACATTGACCGGGGGCACCACGCCGCCGTCCTTGAGGTTGTCGGTGATGTCGAGCAGGCCGCTGATGAAGATGCGGTAGCAGGCGATGCCCTCGGCGGCGATCTCGTCGCGGCCCCCGCCCAGGGGCAAGCGCCGTGGCAGGAAGCCGCCCTTGGCGCCGACCGGCACGATCACCGAATTCTTCACCTGCTGGGCCTTGACCAGGCCGAGCACTTCGGTGCGGTAGTCTTCTTCGCGGTCCGACCAGCGCAGGCCGCCGCGGGCGACGTTGCCGAAGCGCAGGTGCACGCCCTCCACCCGTGGCGAATAGACGAATATCTCGAACTTGGGCACCGGCTTGGGCAGTTCGGGGATCAGGCGCGGGTTGAACTTGAAGCTGAAGTAGCCCTTCTGCTGGCCATTGCCGTCGGTCTGATAATAGTTGGTGCGCAGGGTGGCCTTGATCAGGTCCAGGTAGCGCCGCAGGATGCGGTCCTCGTTGAGCACCTGCACGTCGTCCAGGGCATTGAGGATCGCCTGCTCCAGGCGCTGCTGCTTGTCGTCCAGGTCGTCCTGGCCGAGCTTGCGTGCCAGGTAGAAGCGGGTCTTGAACAGGCGAGTGAGTTCGCGGGCGATGTCGGTATGGTTGTTAAGCGTGCTGGCGATGTAGCCGAGGTCGAAGCCCAGGCGGATCTGCTTCATGTAGCGGGCATAGGCGCGCAACAGCGCCACGTCGCGCCATGGCAGGCCGGCCGTGAGCACCAGGCGGTTGAAGGCGTCGTTTTCGGCTTCGCCCTGGACGATGTGGATGAAGGCGTCCTGCAGGGTGTCGTTGAGCTGCTGCAGGTCCAGGTCCAGGCCTTCGCTGTAGGTGAAGGCGAAGTCGTGGATCCAGAATTCGCGGCCATTGGCGTGGCGCAGCCGGTACGGGAACTCACCGAGCACACGCAGCCCCAGGTTCTCCAGGATCGGCAGCACGTCGGACAGCGCCAGCGGTGTATCGGCGTGGTACAGCTTGCAGTGCAGCAGGCGCTCGCCGATCTGGGTCAGCGGCTGGTAGAAGCTCATGGCCAAAGGCTTGGCCTCGGACAGCGCCAGAACGTGTTGCAGGTCGACCACCGCCGAGTGCGCGGCGAAACGCTCGCGGTAGCCGGCCGGGAAGCCCTTGGGAAAGTCGGCGAGGATATTGGTGCCCTGGGCCTCGCCGAAGTTGTCCACCACCAGCGCCGAGTAGTCGTCCTGCCAGGAGCGGCAGGCCTGGATCACTTCGTTTTCCAGTTGCTGGGGGTCGATGTCGATGCGGTTCTTCGGGTCGACCCGCAGGATCAGTTGCACCCGCGCCAGTACCGACTCGGAGAAGAAAGTCCAGAACTCGCAGTCCGAGGCCTTGAGGCGCTCCATCAGCACCTGCTGGATCTTCTGCCGCACCTCGGTGGAATAGACCTCACGCGGCACATAGGCCAGGCAGTAGCAGAAGCGCCCGTACGGATCCTTGCGCAGGAACACGCGGATCTTGTTGCGCTCCTGGATCTGCACGATCGACATGGTGGTGTTGAACAGTTCGTCGATCGGCGTCTGGAACAGGTCGTCGCGCGGCAGCACCTCGAGGACTTGGGTCAGTTCCTTGCCCAGGTGCGCCTGGGGGTCGAAGTTCGAGCGGCGCTCCACTTCCGCGACCTTCTCGCGAATGTAGGGAATGGTGTACACGCTCTCGCCGTACACCGTCGAAGTGTACAGGCCCATGAAGCGGCATTCCCTGAGCACCTTGCCCTCGGCGTCGATCTGGCGGATCGACACGTAGTCCGGGTAGGCCGGACGGTGCACGCGACTGGGCTGCGAGGCCTTGGCGAACGACAGCAGGCGCGGCTCGCGCAGGTAACTGACGGCGTAGTCCTCGATGCGCCGGTCGTCGCTGCTCAGGCCGCTGCGCAGCACTCGGGGCAGACCGAGGAACGAGGATTCGTCGTACACCAGGCTGCCGCCGGCGGCGTCGGACTCGACCACGAACTCTTCGTAGCCGAGGAAGGTGAAGTGGTTGTCCAGCAGCCAGGTGAGGAAATTCTGCACCTCGGCCTTGTCGTTCTGCGCCGGACCGAACGCGTTTTCGCCCACCAGCGCCAGCAGGTCGCGCACCTTGGCCTTCATCGGCTCGAAGTCGGCCACCACCACGCGCACATCGGCCAGTACCAGCTCCAGTTCGCGGCTCAGGCTGGTGAGCTCGGCGGCGTTGGCGCAGCGGTCGATTTCCAGGTACATCAGCGATTCGTGGTTGACCCCCTCACCCTGGCTGCCCTTGGGCAGCAGTTCGAGCAACTCGCCCTTGGCGCCCCGGCGAGTGCTCAGCACGGTGGTCTGCAAGGTGTGGATGCTGTAGCCGCGGCGGTTGAGCTCGGTACGCACCGAATCCACCAGGAACGGCAGGTCATCGTGCAGCACTTCGACCACGGTGTGGGTGGACTGCCAGCCGTGGCGCTCGTAGTCGGGGTTGTAGACCCGCACCAGCGGCGTGGCCGAGTCGAAGCGCTCGATGGTGCGCCAGGCGGAAAGCGTGCAGCCGGCGAGGTCGGACAGCCGACGCTGGGTGAGTTCGTCCAGAGAAATGATGCCGAAGAACTGCTCGGCGAACAGCGCCACTTGTGGCAGGGACTGCTCGCCGATGTGCTGCGCCAGGGCCGCTTGCAGTTGGTGCTGGAAGTCGGCCTTGCTGGCTGCGGTGAAAAACGCCATCTGTGGTACTCCGCTTGGGCTGTTTTTTTGGTGAAGCGTCGTTAGGCTCCGCCGTCTCTGGATCAACCATAGCCAACCCGAGGCAGCGCAACGATGGAATCAAGGCGTGGGACAGGTCCTGCGCGTCGGCGTTCCGGACCGTGTTCCATGGATGGGTATCTGCAAAGACGATCACAAAGGCAGTGACTCAACGGATATCCATCGACTGGGCAGCTTAACGACTGCACGGTCACCACGGCTTGCAGCGCTGCGACATATTCGGTCAAGGGCCGGTAATCGCGCGGTTTATGCCGTGCCCCAAGGCTGGCACAATCGCATTTCACTTCCTTGAACCGAGCCGCCCATGCAACTGAAAACCGCCCTGCTCTTCGCCACCCCGTGCGACGAGGAAGAAGACGACATGGCGACCTTGTGCTGCCACAGCGACAAGGGCCAGATGTTCCTGCTGACCCGTTACCCCGATGAGGACACCGTCGACCTGACGCTGGACGACGAACCGTCGACGCTGGACGGGTTGAAGGCGACCCTGAGTGCCCAGCGCCTGCTGATCGAAGTGGCCGCGGGCGATCGTGACGCGCTCAGGGGTGACGAACAGCTGGAAATCTTCCTGACCAGTGCGGGGACCGACCTGGATGAGGTGGCGCAGACCCTGCGCAACATTCTCGACGGTACGGGTAGCTTCGTCTGCGAACTGTGAGCACGACTCGCCTGCCGATTGACAGATACCGGTGCAACCAGGCATTGTCTGACAACCTGACTACTAGGCAGCACGTTCCATGCTAGAGCTTCAGCGCCCCGATACCCTGGTCGATCGCGTCGTCAGCGCCATACGTGGCGAGATCGATTCGGGCCGGCTGGCGGCCGAATCGCGGCTGCCCACCGAACAGCAGCTGGCCGAGCAGCTGAACGTCAGCCGTTCGGTAGTGCGTGAAGCGGTGGCCCAGCTCAAGGCCGATGGTGTGCTGATCGCCCGCCGTGGATTGGGCTCGTACATCTCGCAGACGCCCGGCGGCACCGTGTTCCGCTTTCCCGGCAGTGGCAGCCGCTCGCCCGACCTGGTGCAAATGTTCGAGATGCGCCTGTGGATCGAGACCCAGGCGGCGGCCATCGCCGCGCGGCGCCGTGATGACGCCGACCTGGCGCGCATGGCCGAGGCCTTGCAAGTCATGCTCGATCCGCGCAGCGACCTGGCCACCGCCGCCGCTGCAGACGTGGCGTTCCACCGGGCCATCGCCGAGGCGAGCAAGAACGGTTACTTCGTCGCCTTCCACGACTTCATCGGCGGCCAACTGGCCCATGCCCGGCGCACCGCATGGGAGAACTCGGCCCGTCCTGCCGTAGGCGGCTCCGCCGACGCCCGGCGCGAGCACCAGGCGCTGTATCAGGCCATCGCCGACGGTGACCGTCAGGCCGCAGCCGGCTGCGCCGAAGCCCACCTGCACGCCTCGGCAAAACGCCTGAAGCTCGACTTGCCCGCCCTCGACTGAATCCTGGAGATCACTCATCACGACTTTTTCTTCGCGCCACTTAGTCTGACAACCTGATAAGCAGATCTACCGACAACAATTCAAGGAACCTGCATGACACACGATTACTGCATCATCGGCGGCGGCATCGTCGGCCTCGCCACGGCCATGGCGCTGCTGGAGCAGCGGCCGGGCGCTTCGCTGCTGATACTCGAGAAGGAAGATCAGTTGGGCCGCCACCAGACCGGCCACAACAGCGGTGTGATCCACGCTGGTATTTACTACGCCCCTGGAAGCCTCAAGGCCGAGCTGTGCAAGCGTGGCGCCCAGGCCACCCAGGCGTTCTGCCGTGAACACGGCATCGCCTTCGAGGTGTGCGGCAAGCTGCTGGTGGCGTCCAACGACCTGGAGATGCAGCGCATGCAGGCGCTGCACCAGCGCTCCCAGGAGAACGGGCTGAAGGTCGAGCGCCTGGATGCAACTGAGCTGGCGCGGCGCGAACCAAACATCGTCGGCCAGGGCGCGTTGTTCGTCGATTCCACAGGGATCGTCGATTACAAGGAGGTGTGCAAGGCCATGGCGCGGGTGATCGAGCGCGCCGGCGGCGAGGTGCGTCTGTCCACCACGGTGTGGGCGATCCAGGAACACGCCGATCACGTCACCGTGACCAGCGATGCCAACACCTGGCGCGCGCGCCAGTTGGTCGCCTGTGCCGGATTGCAATCGGACCGGTTGGCCCGAATGGCCGGCGTGAAGATCGACCATCAGATCATTCCGTTCCGCGGCGAGTACTACCGCCTGCCCGCCAGCAAGAACCAGATCGTCAACCACCTCATCTATCCCATTCCCGATCCGGACCTGCCCTTTCTGGGCGTGCACCTCACCCGCATGATCGATGGCAGCGTGACCGTCGGCCCCAATGCCGTACTGGGCCTGGGCCGAGAGAATTACCCGAAGTTCTCGGTGAACTGGCGTGATGTGGCCGAATACGCCCGTTTCCCCGGACTCTGGAAAACCCTCTGGAATCATCTGGGTTCCGGCACCCGGGAAATGAAGAACTCGTTGTTCAAGCGCGGCTATCTGGAGCAGTGCCGAAAATACTGCCCGTCGCTGACGGTGGAAGACCTGCTGCCCCACGAGGCCGGCATCCGCGCCCAGGCAGTGATGCGCGACGGCACCCTGGTCCACGATTTCCTCTTCGCCGAAACGCCGCGCATGGTGCATGTGTGCAATGCGCCCTCGCCCGCTGCCACCTCGGCCATTCCCATCGGCCGGATGATCGCCGAACGCATCCTCAAGTCCCGCTGAATGCTGCTGCACCTTCCCACTACAAACATAATAAGGAACACATGATGTCGGTACATGAAACGGCGCCCGCCGCCACGGAAACTCCGGAACAGCAACGCAAACGCCTGCGCAAGGTCGCGGCGGCGACCATCTTCGGTTCGATGCTGGAGTGGTACGACTTCTACCTCTACGCGACCATGGCGGCGATCGTCTTCTCGAAGATCTTCTTCGATGCCAGCAATCCGGCGGTGGCGTCGCTGCTGGCATTCTCCACCTTCGCCATCGGCTTCATCGCCCGCCCCTTCGGTGGCATCCTGTTCGGCTACCTGGGCGACCGCTTCGGCCGCAAGCACGTGCTGGTGATCACCTTCTGCCTGATGGGCGTGTGCACGATGCTCATCGGCCTGATTCCCGGCTATGCCAGCATCGGCCTGTGGGCGCCGATCCTGCTGGTGACGATCCGTGTCATCCAGGGCCTGGGCGCTGGCGCGGAACTGTCCGGTGCGGCAGTCACCTCCTACGAGCATGCCAGCGAGGGCAAGCGCGGAAGCCAGGGCGCCTGGCCAGCGCTGGGGCTGAACCTGGGCCTGCTGCTGTCGTCGCTGACGGTGTACCTGCTGACCATGAACGGCAACGACTTCCTCCTGGCCGGCGGCTGGCGGATTCCCTTCATCGCCAGCATCGCCCTGGTGGCGGTGGGCCTGTGGGTACGCAGGAGCATTCCTGAAACCCCGGACTTCAAGGCCCTCGATACCGCCAAGGAGACGCCTCGGGTGTCACCGCTCAAACAGTTGCTGCGCCAGGATCGCAAAGGCCTGGCTGTGGTGTTCTTCGTGGCGGTGGGCTACAACGCGCTGAGCTACATCTTCAAGACCTTCTCTCTCGCCTACCTGACCCAGTTCAAGGGCGTGGACGCGCACGTAACGTCTCTGTCGGTGACCATCGCCAGCCTGGTGGCGATCTTCGCCGTGCCGTTCTTCGGCTGGCTGTGCGACCGCTGGAGCAGCAAGACCGTGTTGATGCTCGGAGGGCTGCTGTCGGCGCTGTTCGCCTATCCGTTCCTGCACCTGCTCGAGACCGGCGAACCGCTGTCGATCTACGTGGCGATCGCCCTCGGCACCGGCCTGCTGGCACCGATGATGTTCGCCCCCCAGGGCTCGTTCCTCAGCCGCCAGTTCCCTACCGAAACCCGCACTTCGGGCTTCGGCACCGGCCGTGAAATCGGCACCGCGGTGGCCGGCGGGCTGGCGCCCCTGGGCGGCCTGGCACTGGTGGCGAGCTCGGCCACTCACTCCACCGACGGCGTGGCGGTGATCCTGGCAGTGGCCGGCGTGCTGGTGGTGGTGTTCGCCCTGTGCGATCAGGGACGTCGATACTCCTCTGCCAAGAACTGATGATGAAAGTGGGTGCCGTGCCTCTCGCCCGGCGCCAGCGCCTCGCCTATGATCCGTTCCCGGACGATTGACTTCAGGCGAGGACCTTCATGAGTCATCCGATCTTCAGATTCAGCACTCAGGCACTGCCGCCCAAATCGCGCTTCGAAGCCTGGCGCGACGAGGTCAACGCGCTGTTCGAGATCGATATCGGGACCCACGCCCGTGCCACGTTCAACTACAGCCTGGCCACCGCCTACGTCGGCGACCTGCTGATGGGCTGCGGCACCTGGGAAGGCGAACAGGCGCCGGTGCAGTATGCGGTCAAGCGCGGCCAGCGCATGCTCCGTCGCGATGGGCTGGATCACTACTACATCTGCCTGGGCCTTTCCCATGCCATCTGCGGATCGGCGGGTCGTCAGCCGCTGTCGACCCAGGCCTCGCAGATCTACGTGCTCGACCTGGCACGCGAGCTGGACAGCGAAATCGTCGCAGGCGACACCATCATCCTGACCATCCCGCGAGACGTGTTGAGCGCCCGCCTGGGCCACAAGGACCTGCATGGCCTGGTGGTGCAAGGCGCATTGGGCGGGCTGCTGGCCGATCACATGCGCGCCCTGCGCCATCGCCTGCCCGACCTCACGCCCGAGGAACTGCCCCATGTGTACCAGGCGACCCTGGCCATGGTCGCCGCAGCCTTGGCGCCCGGCGCCGCCACGCTCGACGACGCGGCCCCGCACATCGACCATCGCCTGCTGGCCCGCGCCCGTCAGCTGATCGAGCAGCAGTTGTCCAGGCCGGACCTCGATCCGGCATCCGTCGCACGACAACTGGGCGTGTCACGCGCCGCGCTGTACCGGCTGTTCGCGGCGGACTCGGGGGTGGCGGCCTATATCCAGCGACGCCGCCTGATCAAGGCTCGGGAGCTGCTGCGCAACGGCCATGTCGATCGACCGCGCATCTCCAGTCTGGCCTACGCGTGCGGCTTCAAGAGCGAGGCGCACTTCAGCCGTGCCTTCAAGGCAGCCTTCGGCTACACCCCTTCCGAGGCGCGAGAGCAGACGGCTGCCCAGCCGGCGAGCGCCACCAAGCACCAGGACATGCACACCGGCTTCTCTCTCAAGGCGCTGCTCGAGCGTATGAACAGCGGCTGAGACGTACTGTTAAAAGTTGGAGACGCCCGGTCAAGAGAATCAGCCGGCCAGTTGAATGTCGCCTTTTATAATCGTCTGCACGCACTCGGCGGGTTTGGGTGGCCGCACTAAAGCAATACCGTCGCATTCGAACCAGGGTTTGCGACGGGTACGCAAAACACCGGCCTGATCCTGCCGTGCCGCGTCTACGTCAACCTCGCGCACATCACATCAACAACCTTCGTTCGCACAGACGACGCTCTGGAGCGCGGCGAGCCGTTGTGCGCACGTCAGATCAAAAGGCACCTGTATGAACAAGAGTGTATTGGCGATCGCGTTGAGCACCTGCCTGCTCAGCGCCTGCAGTTCCACGCCGTCGATGTCATCCATCACGGGCGATGAGCGCTTCTCGGAAAGTTTCGTGCGCGCCCACCTCATCAAGGACAAGACCACCCTGGCCGAGGTGGCGAGCCTTTATGGAGAACCGGAGTCACGCAACAACTACAGTGACGGCAGTTCGAGCCTGACCTACAGAAAGCGCACGACCCGGGACCAGTTGAAGTCTCTCTACAACCTGGTGGACGCCATCCCGGGGGCCGACTCGGCGAAGTCGGCATTGGCCCAGGCCAGCAACAAGACGTATGACCTGGACAAGGCCAGCAGCTCGTTGAAGGAGCTGTCGGGCAACAAGGATCATGACAGCAACTATCTGAGTGTCACGTTCGACAAGAACGGTATCGTCAGGTCCTGGTCGCAGTAGTGGTGCGCTGGGCCCGTACGGTGAGGCGCCGGGCTTGTGGCCTACTGATGTAGGTCAATTCAACGCCCAGGGGCCTTCGCTGGGCGGGATCTTCACTCTTCTGTGGCCGAACGGAAACCACGCCGCCTAGAGCATTGCAGACCGTGAACCTCGCCGGGGTGGATCGTTTTTTTTCCCTTGATGAAACGTTTCACCCCGTCTATAAAAATGGCACAACTCCAAGAAAGGCTGTCGCCATGACCCCACTGAAACTGTTCGTCGCGCTTAGCGCGATGTCCGCTGCCTCCCACGCCCTGGCCTGGGATTACGTTCTGCTCGACACCGACAAAGCCGCCCAGAGCTGGCAGATCACCAGCCAGCAACTCGGAATCAAGACCGAAAAACCCTTCAGCGTCACCCTGCGCACCTTGCACGGCGGTCGCCAGGAGGGTGTCAGCATCGTCGATATCGATAACGGCACGATGAAACTCTCGGTGGTGCCCACTCGCGGAATGAATGTCTTGCAGGCCTCGGTCAGCACGGTGCGCATGGGTTGGGATTCTCCGGTCGAGGAAGTGGTCAACCCGGCATTCATCGAACTCAATGGCCGCAGTGGCCTGGGTTGGCTGGAAGGGTTCAATGAACTGGTCGCCCGTTGCGGATACGAATGGGTCGGCCATCCAGGCGTCGACAACGGCGAACTGCTTACCCTGCACGGCCGGGCCGCCAACATTCCTGCCAGCAAGGTCACCCTGCATATCGATGAAAAACCACCTTACGCCATCACCCTGCGCGGCGAATTGAAAGAGCAGGCGTTCAAGAAGGTCGACTTCTCGGTCGCGACCGAACTGGTCACCGAACCCGGCAGCGTCATGTTCGCTCTCAATGATACTCTGACCAATAACGGCGACTATCCAAAGGAATACCAGGCGCTGTATCACAGCAACTTCAGCACCCCGTTCCTGGAACAGGGCGCTCGTTTCGCTGCGCCGGTGAAACAGGTGTCACCGTTCAATGACAAGGCCAAAATCGACCTGCCCGACTGGCAAATCTACCGCGCACCGACCAAGGACTACGACGAAACGGTCTACAACGTGGTGCCGTATGCCGATGCCAAGGGCGATACCTTGACCGTACTGCATAACAAGGCCGCCAACCTCGGCGTTTCTGTTGGCTTCAACACCCAGACCCTGCCCGTCTTTTCCCTGTGGAAAAACACCGATACCCAAGGCCAGGGCTATGTCACGGGGCTGGAGCCAGGGACCAGTTTTTCCTACAACCGCCGTTACCAGCGACCACTGAATCTGGTGCCGACGATCGGGCCCAAGGAACACAAGCAGTTCCGCATCAGCTACAGCTTGTTAGCGGATAAAGCAGCCGTGAACAAGGCCTTGAAGCGGGTAAGCGAGATTCAGGATGGGCGCGAGACTGAAGTGCGGCAGACGCCGCTGGTTGATCTCGCCCGAGAGTGACATAGGTTGAAGAATTGCCTGACGACGGTGGTGCCAGGCGTCCAGGTGTTCGCGACCTGGTCCATCGAAGAGTTCAGGGTTCGCCAGCCAGCGCGTGACCTTGAGCTGTTGATGGGCTGCTGGCGACTATTGGAGTATCCGGCAGTCATCTCGAGATTTTCAGACAGCCCTCGGACAAACGCCGGTGCACGCTACTCCTCACCCTTGCTGCAGTCCGAGAAAAATATAATGCAATTTTTATATCCCGCACCACGGCACGTCGAGAGCGCGTTGTTTTCTGCCAGATCAAGTGCAGGTTTGCTGTTTACGGCATAGCCTGTATCGCTTCCCGCAAGCGCCACGCAGGCATTCTGATAGTAAGCCTCAAGCTTGCACGAGTGCCCAGCCTTCATCTGGCAATTATCCAGCGCCCTTCGGGTGGCTGCGTCCTTGCTGGAAAGGCCTTTCGAACTCCCGATGATTCCTTTGGGAACATAAGTAGCCAAGGCCCCCCAGGATTCGGCGGGGCTTGGTTGCGCTACTGGCTGACTCTGTTGATCCGCGCCAGGTATCGGCACGCAGTTTTGCCATCCATTACCCTGTTGCGGATACTCACCAGCGGGACAACCGCCCTCTGCATATGCAAAACCCACCACCTGGAAAAAAACCATCATTGTGAGTAACAGAGATTTTTTCATGGAATTTGCCAGGGCTCCGGCACTTTGTGCACAGACTATTCCTTCAAGTCGACTATGTCGTCGCAGGAATAGGTATTGGAATAAAGTGTTGCGCCATTGCTGACATTGGAGCACTGATAGGCAGACGAGCCCTTTTGCAGGATCAGGTAGTGAGCGATCCTCCTACCGCCCGGGCCGGGCGCCTGGTAAGCACCCTTGATTTCATAGCCAAGCTTCAGCAATTCCTGAACACCCTTCGTCCCGTCGGCCATGGCCCCGGAGCTGAGCATCGATAACGGCAAAGCGACGAGTGCCCCGACTTTGTGGATCAATTTCATAGGTTCAACACCTTCTTCGGTTACGGCTGCGAAGGTTCAGGAGAGCCCGTGATTGTACTTCATCACGACGATGCAGGATGAACGCTGCAGGGGGTTATGCCAAGTGCAGTCGTCTACTACGATCCCGCCATGGAGATGGCGGCGATGCATAGCGCCTTCTTTCCAACGACTCGATCAAATCCCAAGGCGTTGTGCGTAGTTCCTGGAAAATGCTAACCCCTTCGCCCTTTTCAATCATATGGCAGTTTTCTCAGCAGGGCACCAGGTACGTCGCGGATCCATTATTCACGGAACACATCCGTTGCCCATCCTCTACAGGCTGAGGACGAACTTGAGTTGGCGGGTACTTGGCGCGCTCCGCCTGCGCTTTTCTGAGCCGCTCCTCAGCCACTCTCCCGTATTCCTGGGTAACCCGGAGCTTTTTCTGCATCAATTGTAGGTACTTGGGGCTGTTCACCGGCACCTTTTCCATTTCCTCATCGATCTCAATGACCGCTGCGGGAAGGAAACCATTGGCAACCATTCTTTTATCGCCTTCGATATTCAACAGGTGATCATCGAGCGGTTGAGCTCTTCGGACGGCAGCTGCATTGTTATCGTTCAATGCACACCCCGCTAAAACACAGATTGCAGATACGGCCAGCATCATATTTTTCATGATTTTATTTTCGTCGTTCCATTGTTTAGCGGCAGGTTACCTGATCTCTTCACCAATTAGTTTCCAGCCACCGCTTCGCAGCAAAGCGAAAGCGTCAAGCGCTCGCTATGGCGCGCGCAGGGCCGGCTCACTCACCAAGCTTCGACGCCATGCAGCCAGTACTGGTGCACTCTCTCTCGCGCTCCTGCAGAAACGTCATTCGTTCTTGAGTCATATCTACCGCACAGCCCAGATTTACAAAGTAGCCATTGGACTTCTCTTCGCTGCATTGGCTATCACGCTGTTTGATCCAGGCGATCTGGCCATTTTTCAAAGAGGCCTGCTGTGTTGGAGTCAGATGCTTACGCAAGGCTGAGTATTGCTGGTTCAGATCGCGGTCGGCTTGTGAAAATAGGCTACCTACACAGTAAACCTGATCGAACGCGTTACGGGGTTTGGCACAGCCAGCAGCCTGCGCCCAGAGGGGGAATACAGCTACTGTCAGGGCGATTGCTACTGTTTTCATTCTAAGGCTCATGTCCTTGGCACGTGTAGCACACAGATACCCTTTCCGACTTGGGCCTTCAACCCCAATAGTGAAAAACGGGACCGACTGAGACGCACAGACAAAAAGCTGAGACGCAGAGACAAGCAATTCATTCTGCCTTCATCCTTCGAGTAGTTACTATTTTTGCAAACCAGCTCATGCTCACCTGCCTACCCACCTGCCCTCTAATCAAAGACTGAAAAGCACCTCGATGAACATTATAAAACTGCTACGCTCCTGCACCGCTTACACCAGTTTGTTGACGCTGTCGGGTTGCGCACTGATGGGCAGCGGCGCACCCACGTTGAACGACTTGTACGCCGAGCATCAGTTGAAGGGGGCAGATATAAAGGAAGCTTACCGAAAAATTGGCCCACCAGACCAAGTCGGGAAGCTGCCCAATGGTCTCTCGGTGGCGAAATGGGATGATGCCTACTCCTACACGTACGTATCTCAAGTCAATCAGTTGAGCGCAGGACCTGGCGGATCGACGATGGTGACGCCAACGGAATATACGTCCGTCACCAATCATGAATGCATTCTTTCACTGACGTTCAACGCGCAAAATATCGTGATCAATGTCGCGACTCAAAAAACTGATCCGGGCGCGTGTAGCCGTATATATAGTGGTCATCGGTGAGCGGTGGTAGTATTTGACCGGCCGCCATGAGGCTATTGTCGTAAGGAGTTCCCTGCCTATGGCCGCCAGCAGATCAAGTAAACTGCCCGCCATCAAGTATGCCTCACTTTCCGCCAACACCAAGCTCGCCGCGAACTTGGTATATCATTGCGTCTGAACCTCAGCCGCTGCGGTGGGATTGTCCTGCAGCCAATAGAGCATGGCCTTGGCCTGCATGTACTGTCATTCGCGCACGACGGCACCGGGACTCTGAGACACTGTAGCAATCCATTCGACATGTGGTCGCTGGTGGTGCGAAAGTCGGTGACCATTCCATATTTCTGTAGCTTCTGCACCGACTATCCTCAGGTTTTTAAAAAATCTCATGCCCAAGCAATTCAAAGCCAGCTTTCTGCCCCATCGTTTTTCTATACGAGGCTCTGTACGAAAAGAGATGTCCTGTTCTAAAAATCTTACCCGTTATGGCACTTCCCTAAAAAATTTCGTTCCTTTGGTAGCTGAGGAATCGACAAAATCCTTGCGATGGCGAGGCGATGATTGGGTTTCTACGAATCTCGTACAGAGCTTAGTTGACGCAAGATCATCTACCCTACCGGCAGCGCCAGCAGTTGTTTTATCACTAACCTATAATTTACTTAAGAGCCAAGCGCTCTCATCAAAGTCGAAGCATCCTTTAACAGCTCGGGATCTTGGCTCAAACTCTTAACGTCAACCAAAGCGCAAGCAGCCTTTTTCGCCGCACTTGCGTTTCCCCTCCAACACTCTGCGCTCACACTTGCAAGAGCCGCGAGTAACTCACCGTCGTATCTCTCTCCTGCCAATACATCATCTTTTATCAATATCACAGCAAAGGGTAATAACTCATTAACGAAGAGATTTTGCCTGATTGCGCGGCACACATCTCCTACACATAACTGATCAAGTGGAGTATCGCGCACCAAAAGATACCATTCGGTCAAAGACGAAGGGCTGTCTTCTGGCAACCAACCGATTTGAGTAAGACTTTCCAACTCACGAAACGTCATATCCCGGCACCATTTAAAGCTGATTCAATACGATCAATAGTATCCAACGCTCGCTGGCGTGCAACTTGCGCTGACGGTTCGTTCACGCCCTTTAGGGTTGCCGCATGGTTCCGTAAACCTCGAAGAGTGTCATTCATCTCTTTTAAGTGATCCCAATAACCACCGCCAGGCTTCGGAACAGGATTACCAGCCATATCCTTTAAGGTACCTGTAATATCACTATACTTGAAATTATTGAGAATATTATCAATTTTTCCGACAGCTCTTTTTTGGCCCTGACTCAGCGTAGCTAGAGAATCTCCAGCCCTTTTTGCACCTACTACTTCTTCCCCCTTCCGATCCGCAACCCCCCGCTCCGCCGCCGCCAACTGCGCCAGGTTCCCGCCCTCCTTGGGCACCAGCGCCGTCTCGCTATAGAAATACAGCTTCCCATCAGGCGCGACAAA
>NZ_JACVTO010000015.1 GCF_016518545.1 Pseudomonas sp. S30 | reverse complement strand
CAAAACCCCTATCTGCTCGCGCAGGTAGGGGTTTTGTCTTTTTGGCGATTGCGTTTCTTCCCGGGCCTATCGACCGTCCAGCAGCGCGACAAGCGCACAGTATCTGCCAGCAGTCGACTAAATACCTTGATCTCACGTGACTCCCCCCAGCCCCCCTGCGTCAAGCTAGAAGCGGGACAAGACATTCCGCCTTCGTGCCCACCCGATGTGGGACACGCCCCTGGGCTTCACCACCGTCCGACCATGTGAGGTAAGTAGCAAGATGGCCAAGGCCGCCGATGTCGTTGTGCAATGCCTGGAAAACGAAGGTGTCGAGTATGTATTCGGCATTCCTGGCGAGGAGAACCTCGACCTGCTGGAATCCCTGCGCAAGTCGAAGATCAAGCTGGTACTGACCCGTCACGAACAGTCTGCAGGTTTCATGGCCGCCACCTATGGCCGTCTCACCGGCAAGACCGGCGTCAGCCTGTCCACCCTCGGCCCTGGTGCCACCAACCTGGTCACTGCCAGCGCCTACGCCTATTTGGGCGGCATGCCGATGATGATGATCACCGGCCAGAAGCCGATCAAGAAGTCCAAGCAGGGTCGCTTCCAGATCATCGATGTGTGCGGTATGATGGATCCCATCACCAAGTACACCCACCAGTTCGCCTCGGCCGACAACATTCCTGCGCGCATGCGCGAAGCCTTCCGTCTGGCCGAAGAAGAGAAGCCCGGTGCCGTGCATCTGGAACTGCCCGAGGACATCGCTGCCGAGCAGACCGACTCCCTGCCGATCCCGCCCAGCCTGCACCGCCGCCCGCTGGCCGAGAACAAGGCCGTGGAAGCTGCTGTGGAGAAGCTCAAGCATGCGCGCAGCCCGATCCTGGTAATCGGTGCCGGAGCCAACCGCAAGATGACCGCCAAGGTCCTCAAGCAACTGATCGACAAGACCGGCATCCCCTTCATCACCACGCAGATGGGCAAGGGTGTGGTCGACGAGCGTCATCCGCGCTTCCTCGGCAACGCTGCCTTGTCCTCGGGCGACTTCGTGCACCGCGCCGTGGAAGCGGCCGATCTGATCGTCAACATCGGCCATGACGTCATCGAAAAACCGCCCTTTTTCATGGTGCGCGGCGGTACGGAGGTCATCCACATCAACTTCCGCTCCGCCGAAGTGGACGCCGTCTATTTCCCGCAGATCGAAGTGATTGGTGATATCGCCAACGCCGTCTGGCAGATCGGTGAAGCGCTGGAAGATACCTCGCATTGGGATTTCACTCGCCTGATGACGATCCGCGAAGCTAACGAGGCGCAGATCGTCGAAGGCGCAGACGACGACCGTTTCCCGGTCTACCCCCAGCGCATGGTCGCCGATATCCGCCGCGTGCTGCCTTCCGAGGGTATCGTTGCTCTGGACAACGGCATCTACAAGATCTGGTTCGCCCGCAACTACAAGGCCCACAAGCCCAACACCGTGCTGCTGGACAACGCCTTGGCCACCATGGGCGCGGGCCTGCCATCGGCCATGGCCGCGCACCTGGTCTACCCGGAGCGTCCGGTGATCTCGGTCTGCGGCGATGGCGGTTTCATGATGAACAGCCAGGAGCTCGAGACTGCCGTACGCCTGGGCATGCACATCACCGTGGTGATTCTGCGTGACGATGGCTACGGCATGATCCGCTGGAAGCAGGCCAACATGGGCTTCACCGATTTCGGCCTGGACTACGGCAACCCGGACTTCGTCAAGTACGCCGAAGCCTACGGTGCCAATGGACACCGTGTGGAAAGCGCCGAGGCACTGCTGCCACTGCTCGAGCACTGCATCAAAACCCCGGGTGTGCATGTGATCGACTGCCCGGTCGACTACAGCGAGAACGATCGCATCCTCAACAGCGAACTGCGTGAGCGCGCATTGGCTGTCTGATGCCGTGACCAGCGCCGCTTGCATTGCCTAGGGTGATGCAAGCGGGCCGCTGCAACTGGTTTTCCACGTCCAGGGCTTCTGACCTGGCCACCCACCGGTCGATACCCGCCCTTCAGGCTTTTCAGACAGAGCCTCGTAACGTCCTTCCTTCGCCAAGCCTGTGCTAGGGTGCACCTCTCCCTATCCAGGACTGCCCCATGCTGCCCACTCTGAGCGAAAAAGAACTCGATCGTCTCGAAGACCTGCTGATCACCTATGGCAACGACTACTCGGTGATCAACCTCGCTGAACTCAACGGCTTTTTCACCGCCCTTGCCAGCTCGCCGGTCAAGGTCACCCCCGAGCACTGGCTTCCGGCCGTCGCCGGTGGCAAGGTGCCCAAGTTCAAGAAGCCTGCCCACGAAGAAGCCTATACTGCACTGATGCTGCGCTATGCCAGTCAGATCGCCGATGAGCTGGCCGATGATCTCGACCAGTTCCAGCCCCTGCTGGAGGAAAGCGAGACCGACGAGGGCACCGTAGTCGTGCTTGAGGAATGGTGCTTCGGCTACATGCGCGGCACCCAAGTGGCCGAATGGCCGGTGCTACCGCCTCAGTGCGACGCTCAGCTCAAGGCCATCTCCCTGCACGGGCTCGAAGACAACTATGAATTGCTCGACGCAATGAGCGCGGCGGACCGTGAAGCCTGCGTACCGCAATTGATCGAGGCCGTACGTGTGCTGTATCGCTATCATCACCAGCCCACGCAGTGATGCAGCAGTGCTGGCTTGGATGATCATTTCTCCAGGCGAAACGGTTGATTGCCTGACGCGGGCATTCTCGCATTGGACATTCGGGCGCAGGATCAGTCCTGCGCGCCATCGCTGATACCCTGGAGAAACGCCATGCCTGCGGCCCCGATCAAGCTTTATGACTTCGTCACTTCCGGCCATGCTCACCGTGTCAAACTCATGCTTTCACTGCTGGACCTGCCGACCGAAATCGTCGCCGTGGACCTGGCACAGGGCGAACACAAGCAGCCCGCCTTTCTGGCGATGAATCCTTTCGGGCAAGTGCCCGTCATCGACGACAACGGTAAGGTGATAGCGGACTCCAACGCGATTCTGGTGTACCTCGCCACCACCTACGGCGACGGTCGCTGGCTGCCGCAGGATCCCTACGGCCAGGCACAGGTGCAACGATGGTTGACGGTGGCGGCCGGACCGTTGGCGTTCGGCCCGGCCGCAGCACGGCTGATCACCGTCTTCGGCTACGCGTTCGATGCCGATGAGGTCATCACCCGCGCGCACAACCTGCTCAAGGTGATGGATGGCGAACTGGCCAATCGGGCCTTCCTGGCGGGTGATAAGCCGACCATCGCCGATGTCGCTAATTATTCCTACACGGCGCACGCGCCCGAAGGTAATGTCTCACTCCAGGCGTACACCCATGTACGAGCCTGGCTGGCCCGTATCGAAGCGCTGCCGGGCTTCGTGGGGATGCCACGTACCGTTGCGGGCTTGCAGGCCCAGCCCTGAGCGACGTCCTCTGACCTGCGCTGCCGAGAGCGACCATGGACCCGTTCCATTTGATGAAAGTGTTCGTCGCTGTCGGCGAGCTCGAAGGCTTTGCCGCTGCGGCACGTCGCCTGGGCATCTCGCCGGCTGCGGTGACACGCGCGGTCAGTGCGCTGGAGACGCGTCTGGGAGTCAAGCTGGTGCAGCGCACTACCCGCAGCGTGCGCGTCACCGAAGCTGGCCGGCGCTATCTGGACGACAGTCGCGCCATTCTGGCGAGCCTCGTGGAGGCTGACGAGGCGGCTGCCGGCGTCAACGCCTCGCTCAAGGGCACGCTCAGCATCACCGCGCCTGTATTGTTCGGCCGGACGTACGTCATGCCGTGTATCGTCGACTTTCTCCAGGCGCACCCCGAGGTAGACGTCTGCGCCTTCTTTCTCGACCGCCTGGTGAATGTGGTGGAGGAGGGGATGGACGTAGCCGTGCGCATCGGCCATCTGCCCGACTCCGGGCTGCGCGCCTTGCGTGTAGGACAGGTGCGACGGGTGCTCTGCGCCTCGCCGGGGTATCTGGCGCAGCATGGCACACCGCGGCGGCCAGCCGACCTCGCCAGTCATGTCCTGATCGCCAGCAGTAGCGCAGGCTCAGGTGCTGTCTGGCGTTTCAGCGAGTCTGGCGAGCCTGTGGCACTGCGTATAAAGCCTCGCCTGTCGGTGACCAGCAACGACGGCGCCATCGCCGCGGCATGCGCGGGGCTGGGCATTGCCCAACAAATGTCCTACCAGGTTGCAGACCAGATCGCACAGGGCGCGTTGACGGTGGTGCTGGAGGCGTTCGAGGAGTCACCTTGGCCTATCCATGTCCTGCACCGGGAGAGCAGGCATGGCTCGGTCAAGGTGCGCACCTTCATCGATCATCTGGCGGCTCACCTGCGCTGCCACCGTTATCTGAATTGAGTGCTCCCGGGTAATCTGAACCAATGAGCCTGCCCAGCTGCCTGTGAAAGGTGAGGTCATCACCTCGTTCATCCACGGCAACCTGGAGGCACCATGCGCAACCTGGCCATCAGCCAGATCACCACCGCTCCGTTGACCCTGCAAGAGGACATCGACCTCTGCCTGCGCCTGGGCGCGGGCCTTGAGATCGCGGAGAAGAAGCTGTCGCTCGATCCCGGCGAAGCCGATGAGCAATTGGCGTTCATCCAGGGTAGCGGCGTGCGGGTGACGTCCATCCAGCCCCGAACCCTGACGATCTTTCCTTCTGCGTCCGACCCCGAACCGGCGGCGCCCGAAGCTCGCCTGGACGCGTTGATGGCGTCGGTCAGCCGTTTCAGCCGCTACTGGCCGGGCGTGCCCCTGGTCACCAATACCGGCGCAGCAGGCGGTGACGAGGCCAAGGTGTGGGACGGCTGCGTCGAGCACTATGGTGCGCTGGCTCGTCATGCCCAGGCTCAGGGCATGCTGATTGCGCTGGAGGCGTTGGGTCCGTCGTTGATGAATCGCAACTCGGTGCTGTTCTCCTATTCCCAGGCCCATGAAATGGCCGAGCAGGTGCACCATCCAAGCTTCGGTGTATGCCTTGACCTGTACAACAGCTGGCAGGACGCTGGGCTGCTCGAGAGCATCTGCGCCCAAGGGCTGTTTCTGGTGCAACTGGCCGACTGGCGCCGCCCGCGTTCCCTGCATGACCGCCGCGCCCTGGGTCAGGGCCGCCTGCCGTTCGGCCCACTACTGGAGAAGCTCAGCACCTGCGGTTACCACGGCAATTATGTGCTGGAGATTTTTTCCGAGGACGTGGACGACTCGTTGTGGGCGGACAAGGCCACCCTGGTGCAGGCTGTCGAAGCCAGCGCCGGTATCTTCGGTGCATTGCGCGCCGGTAGGCAGAATGCGTAGGCTAGGTCCCCGGTAATGTTGACCTATAGCGAACCCACACGATGATCCTGCGCACACTCCGTAAAAGCCTGGGCCTGCTCGCCCTGCCGCTCCTGGCCGCCTGCAGCGGCCAGCAGACCGAGCGTACCGTGGTGTACGAGAACACGGTCCATCACTGGCGAATCGAGCACGTGGTCCAGCACAACTTCCCGGCTGGTACGCACCAGTATTACCAGGTCTTCCTCAACGACCGGCCGCTGGTGCTACCGGCCAAGACATTCAACGACCAGCGCAACATCGAGGTGTTCCTGGCCGCGGGCGGTTTCGACATCGGTCACTGGCGCAACCAGTCCATCATCGTGACGTTCGAGAACATCCAGACGCGTGACAAGGGAGACGTCCGCCTCATTCGCTCGATAATGATCACGCCTGATCGCAACGAGCACCAGGTCATTCTGACGGATCTGCAGACGCAGCAGCAGGTGATGGTGGAGCGGGTCGAGGCGGCGGCGACATAGCCCTGAAACTCTACCAAGCCACTCGATGCCAATCATCGGGCACAAAAAAGCCACCTTTCGGTGGCTTCCTCATCAGTCCCAGCTCAACGCCCCGCCAGTCTGATACTCGATCACTCGCGTCTCGAAGAAGTTCTTCTCTTTCTTCAAGTCCATGATCTCGCTCATCCACGGGAACGGGTTGGTGGTGCCCGGGTATTCTTCCTTCAGACCGATCTGGGTCAGGCGACGGTTGGCGATGAACTTGAGGTAATCCTCCATCATGGCCGCGTTCATGCCCAGTACGCCGCGAGGCATGGTGTCGCGGGCGTATTCGATCTCCAGCTGGGTCCCTTGCAGGATCATCTGGGTCGCTTCTTCCTTCATCGCCGCGTCCCACAGGTGCGGGTTCTCGATCTTGATCTGGTTGATCACGTCGATGCCGAAGTTCAGGTGCATCGACTCGTCGCGCAGGATGTACTGGAACTGCTCGGCGACGCCAGTCATCTTGTTGCGACGGCCCATGGACAGGATCTGCGTGAAGCCGCAATAGAAGAAGATGCCTTCCAGTACGCAGTAGTAGGCGATCAGGTTGCGCAGCAGTTCCTTGTCGGTCTCCACGGTGCCGGTGTTGAACTCGGGATCGGAGATGGCGCGCGTGTACTTCAGGCCCCAGGCGGCTTTCTTCGCGACCGACGGGATCTCGTGGTACATGTTGAAGATCTCGCCTTCATCCATGCCCAGCGATTCGATGCAGTACTGGTAGGCGTGGGTGTGGATCGCTTCTTCGAAGGCCTGGCGCAGGATGTACTGGCGGCACTCGGGGTTGGTGATAAGGCGGTACACGGCCAGGGCCAGGTTGTTGGCGACCAGCGAGTCGGCGGTGGAGAAGAAGCCGAGGTTGCGCATGACGATGCGGCGCTCGTCTTCGGTCAGGCCATCCATGCTCTTCCACAGGGCGATGTCGGCGGTCATGTTGACCTCTTGCGGCATCCAGTGGTTGGCGCAGCCGTCGAGGTACTTCTGCCAGGCCCAGTCGTACTTGAAGGGCACGAGCTGGTTGAGGTCGGCGCGGCAGTTGATCATGCGCTTCTCGTCGACCGCGACGCGGGCCGAGGAGCCCTCCAGCTCGGCCAGGCCTTCGGCGATGTCGAGGGCGTCGAGGGCGGCCTTGGCGCGCTTGACCGCATCGGAGTCGGCAGCAGTGGCGGCACGGGCTTCCAGGGCGGCGGCACCGCCGGCGCTGTCGAGTTTATCGAGGGCGGCGCTGGCGTTGGCCTGTGCGGTGGTGTTGCCTTTGGCGGCGACTTCGCCGTCGTCTTCTTTGTCGAATTCGTCCCAGCTCAGCATGATGAGATTCTCCTGCTCGAGGGCCATGGGTGGAGTATGGCCGGTGGATCTTGGTTGCGCTGCTTGGGCCCCGGGTGGGGTACTGCCGTGCACGCAAATCTGGAGTGCCGATGAGGCTGACCGAGGCGAATGCCTCGGCTTTCTTTTATAGGGCTGTAGAGCGGTGATGAGCTCGCCTACAGGACTGTGCCGTGGCACAGAAGGTTGAGGCTTCCCGGGGGAAGCCTCAGTGGCACCTTACTGGCAGGCTTCGCAGTCTGGCTCGTCAATGGCGCAGGCCTTGGGCACAGGTGCCGGACCGGCGGCCTGGACCGGGGCGCTGTCGCCACCGCTGGAAACGGCGTTGAGCTTGCCGGTGTTGATGGTCGACTTCTCGGTGCTGGTCGCGGCCAGGGCACGGAGGTAGTAGGTGGTCTTCAGGCCACGGTACCAGGCCATGCGGTAGGTCACGTCCAGCTTCTTGCCCGAAGCGCCGGCGATGTACAGGTTCAGCGACTGAGCCTGGTCGATCCACTTCTGGCGACGCGAGGCGGCGTCGACGATCCACTTGGTGTCCACTTCGAACGCGGTGGCGTACAGGTCCTTCAGTTCCTGGGGGATCCGCTCGATCTGCTGCACCGAACCGTCGTAGTACTTCAGGTCGTTGATCATCACCGAGTCCCACAGGTCGCGAGCCTTCAGGTCGCGGACCAGGTACGGGTTGATGACGGTAAACTCGCCCGACAGGTTCGATTTGACGTACAGGTTCTGGTAGGTCGGTTCGATCGACTGCGACACGCCGGTGATGTTGGCGATGGTCGCGGTCGGCGCGATGGCCATGATGTTCGAGTTGCGAATGCCCTTCTTGACGCGCTCGCGCACCGGTGCCCAGTCCAACGACTCTTCCAGGTTGACGTCGATGTACTTGGCGCCACGGGCCTCGATCAGGATCTGTTGCGAATCCAGCGGCAGGATGCCCTTGGACCACAGCGAACCGTCGAAGGTCTGGTAGGCGCCACGCTCGTCGGCCAGATCGCACGAGGCCTGGATGGCATAGAAGCTGACCGCTTCCATGGACTTGTCGGCGAACTCGACGGCAGCGTCCGAGCCATAGGGGATGTGCTGCAGGTACAGCGCGTCCTGGAAGCCCATGATGCCCAGGCCGACCGGGCGGTGCTTGAAGTTCGAGTTCTGCGCCTGGGGCACCGAGTAGTAGTTGATGTCGATGACGTTGTCGAGCATGCGCACGGCAGTCTTGACGGTGCGCGCCAGCTTGGCGGTATCCAGCTTGCCGTCGGTGATGTGGTTAGGCAGGTTGATCGAACCCAGGTTGCACACGGCGATTTCATCGGCGTTGGTGTTCAGGGTGATCTCGGTGCACAGGTTCGAGCTGTGCACCACGCCCACGTGCTGCTGCGGCGAGCGCAGGTTGCACGGGTCCTTGAAGGTCAGCCACGGGTGGCCGGTCTCGAACAGCATCGACAGCATCTTGCGCCACAGGTCTTTGGCCTGGACGGTCTTGAACACCTTGATCTTGTTGTATTCGGTCAGGGCTTCGTAGTACTCGTAGCGCTCTTCGAAGGCCTTGCCGGTCAGATCGTGCAGGTCGGGCACTTCCGAGGGCGAGAACAGCGTCCACTTGCCGTCGTCGAACACACGCTTCATGAACAGGTCCGGAATCCAGTTGGCGGTGTTCATGTCGTGGGTACGGCGACGGTCGTCACCGGTGTTCTTGCGCAGCTCGAGGAATTCCTCGATGTCCAGGTGCCAGGTTTCCAGGTAGGCGCAGACCGCGCCCTTGCGCTTGCCGCCCTGGTTGACCGCCACGGCGGTGTCGTTGACCACCTTGAGGAACGGCACGACGCCCTGGGACTTGCCGTTGGTGCCCTTGATGTACGAGCCCAGGGCGCGTACCGGAGTCCAGTCGTTGCCCAGGCCGCCGGCGAATTTGGACAGCATGGCGTTGTCGTGGATGGCCTTGTAGATGCCCGACAGGTCGTCCGGAACGGTGGTCAGGTAGCAGCTGGAGAGCTGCGGACGCAGGGTGCCGGCGTTGAACAGGGTCGGGGTCGAGGCCATGTAGTCGAAGGACGACAACAGGTTGTAGAACTCGATCGCGCGGGCTTCGCGGTCTTTCTCCTGGAGTGCCAGGCCCATGGCCACACGCATGAAGAACACCTGCGGCAGCTCGAAACGTACGCCATCCTTGTGGATGAAGTAGCGGTCGTAGAGGGTCTGCAGGCCCAGGTAGGTGAACTGCTGGTCGCGCTCGTGATCGATGGCCTTGCCCAGGCGCTCCAGGTCGTAGCCCTTGAGGGCCGAGTCCAGCAGCTCGAACTCCACGCCTTTTTCGACGTAGGCCGGCAGGGCCTTGGCGTACAGCTCGGCCATTTCATGGTGGGTGGCGCTCTCGGCCACGCCCAGGAAGCCCAGGCCTTCGGCACGCAGGGTGTCCATCAGCAGGCGGGCGGTGACGAACGAGTAGTTCGGCTCGCGCTCGACCAGGGTGCGGGCGGTCATCACCAGCGCGGTGTTGACGTCCTTGAGGGCTACGCCGTCGTAGAGGTTCTTCAGGGTCTCGCGCTGGATCAGGTCGCCGTCGACTTCGGCCAGGCCTTCGCAGGCTTCGCTGATGATGGTGTTCAGGCGCGCCATGTCCAGGGGCGCCAGGCTGCCATCGGCCAGGGTGATGCGGATGCTCGGGTGCGGCTCGACCACGCTGTCGGTGTTCACGCGGGTGGCGCGCTCCTTGGCGCGTTGCTCGCGATAGATCACGTAGTCGCGGGCGACCTTCTGCTCACCGGCGCGCATCAGGGCCAGTTCGACCTGGTCCTGGATTTCTTCGATGTGGATGGTGCCACCCGACGGCATGCGACGCTTGAACGTGGCGCTGACCTGCTCGGTCAGGCGCGCGACGGTGTCGTGGATACGCGACGAAGCGGCAGCGGTGCCGCCCTCGACTGCGAGGAACGCCTTGGTGATGGCGACGGTGATCTTGTCGTCGGTGTAGGGAACGACGGTACCGTTACGCTTGATCACGCGCAGTTGGCCCGGAGCGGTCGCAGCCAGATCCTGCTTGGAATCGGCGGTCTGCGGTGCTGCGGCCTGCGAGTTCTCGCGAGTCGTGTCGGTGTGCATGGGTGGGTGTCTCCACAGTTTCTATAGTGTTCGGGCGTCTTGTGGACGCCCACCGTTCCATCCATCGGTGGGCAGGCCCGGGGGCGAACGGCACGCACAGGTGCGTTCGCCCACTCGGGATTGCCGACTTCGGGACAGACTCAGGAATTGGGACGATGGCTCGCCGCTCCCTGGCCGAAGTCAAAGATCCTGGGTTCGCCCAGGAACTGTTGCTGTCAGGTGCCAGGCGATGCCTGTGTCACCCATACCCGAACAAGGCCATGGTGGCTTGCCTCGGTCGCGCCTGTGCAGGAGCGGTTTGGCTGCTGAAATCACTGGAAGTTCCGGCAGAAAAATCGCTTGAGTTTCGGCGTGGACTTGTGTTTGTGATTCTGGGTGGATCCACAATATGTAGTGGTTCTCCGCGCTGGGGATACAAGATAATGCGGTATCGGGGTGTTTGCAAGGCGAGCAGCTGTGGATATCTTGTGGGTACTTTGTGAGTGAAATTGGGTGGTTCGCTGTAGCCCTTGTCGCTACAGGCGCGGACCTGTTTTCACCCCTGATCAGGGCTCGAAGCGCAGGCGCCGAGCGGTTGGCAGTTCGACAGGCTGAACGTAGTATCCGAGATGCGCTGTGCGCGCCGGGGCGATGCCCGACGGGCGCCCGTACACGTGCCGCAAGCGAATATCCCTGATCAAAAGGTGAAGGCGATGGACCTGCTCCGCCCCCGCATCCTCATCGTCGAGGACGATCCACGCCTGGCCGACCTTACCGCGGAGTATCTGCACAGCAACGGTTTCGAGGTGGCCGTGGAGCGCGACGGTGCGCGGGCGGCCCGACGCATTCTGGACAGCCAGCCAGACCTGGTGGTGCTCGACCTGATGCTGCCGGGCGAAGATGGCCTGAGTATCTGTCGTCGTGTGCGAGGTGGGTTCGCCAAGCCCATTCTGATGCTCACGGCCCGCACCGACGAGCTCGATCAGGTCCAGGGGCTGGACCTCGGCGCTGACGACTATGTCTGCAAGCCTGTGCGCCCGCGTCTGCTGCTGGCGCGCATTCATGCCCTGCTGCGCCGTGGCGAGGCGGGCGCGGTGAAGGCCGATGAACTGAGCTTCGGCGCCTTGCGTGTCGACCACCGTCTGCGCGAGGCCTGGCTCGACGGGCGACCGATCGAGCTGACGGGGGCTGAATTCGACCTGCTATGGCTGCTGGCCAGCAATGCCGGGCAGGTCTTGTCGCGCGAGCAGATTTCAACCGCCCTGCGCGGCGTCGGTCACGATGGTCAGGACAGGTCCATCGATATCCGCATTTCCAAGATCCGGCCGAAGATCGGCGATGATCCGCTGCATCCGCGCCTGATCAAGACCCTGCGCAGCAAAGGCTACCTGTTCGTCGGCGATGTCGCGCCATGAACTCGATTTTCCTGCGTATCTACGGCGGTATGCTGGGGGTGCTGGTGCTGGTCGCGGTGCTGGGCGTGCTGAGCCTGCAGGTGGTCAACCAGGTGCGCGCCAGCCAGTACCGCGAGGGCCTGGCCCAAGGCACCTTCAGCCTGATGGCGGATAACCTGGCGTTGCAGAGCGAGATCGAGCGCAAGCGCGCGCTGCTGATCTGGACGCGCCTGCTCGGCGTGCCGTTGCAGTTGCTGCCGTTGTCCGCGCAGCCACTCGATGCGGGCCAGCGCAGCCGCCTGTCACAGGGGCGGGTGGTGGTGGAAAAGACCGGCGCCCACGCCGCCAGGGTGCTGCGCCAGGTCGGCCAGGAGGATTGGCTGCTGGTGGCGCAGGTCAAGCAGATCAGCGAGCAACTGGCGCGCGCCACGTTGTACCTGTTGGCCGATGAGCTGGTGCGCTACCCGGTGACCGAGCAACCGCAGCGCCTGGCGCAACTGCACCAGAGCAAGGGTTTCGCGTTCGCGGTGGCCTTGCAGCGGATCGAGCGTGCAGGGCTGGACGACGATCAGCGTCGACGCGTGGAGGAGGGCGATACCGTCATGGCCCTTGACCGCGAAGGCGACGCGATTCGCGTGTTCGCCGGCTTGCCGGGCTCGCCCTGGGTGCTGGAGATCGGTCCGCTGCATCAGTTCGACCCGTATCCGCCTGCGTTGCTGATCGCCATTGCGCTGGTGGGGCTGTGTCTGATCGGGCTGGTGGTCTATCTGCTGGTGCGTCAGCTGGAGCGGCGTATCTGCGGGCTGGAGCTGGCCGCCTCGCGCATCGCCCAGGGTAGCCTGCAGACCCGGGTACCGGACGGCGACGCCGACTCGGTGGGGCGACTGGCCGCAGCGTTCAATGGCATGGCCGAACACCTGCAGCGCTCGCTGGGCATGCAGCGTGAACTGGTTCGCGCGGTGTCCCATGAGCTGCGCACGCCAGTGGCGCGCCTGCGCTTCGGCCTGGAGATGCTGGAAGCGGCGAACACCGAACAGGGGCGGGCCAAGCATCTGCAAGGCATGGACAGCGACATCCAGGACCTGGACGAGCTGGTCGACGAAATGCTCACCTACGCCCGGCTGGAACAGGGCGCACCGGCGCTGCACTTCCAGCAGGTGGATGTGCAGCGGCTGGTCGAGCGGATCATCGCCGAACTGGCACCGTTGCGCGCCGATATCCGCGTCACCCGTGTCAGCGACCTGGACGGCGAGTCGGCACCGGTGCAGGTGGAGGCCGAGCCCCGCTACCTGCACCGTGCCTTGCAGAATCTGGTGAGCAACGCGCTGCGCCATGCACGATCCGAGGTTCGCCTGAGCGTGCAGTGCGATGCCAGGATGTGTCGGATCGCTGTGGAGGATGACGGGCCGGGTATTCCCGAGGGTTACTGGGAGCGCATTTTCATCCCCTTCACCCGCCTGGACGACAGCCGTACCCGCGCCTCGGGCGGGCATGGTCTGGGCTTGTCCATCGTGCGCCGGATCATTCACTGGCACGGCGGGCGTGCACTGGTGGGGCGCAGCGAGACGCTGGGCGGCGCCTGTTTCAGCCTCACCTGGCCGAGAAACCAGGCGCCCCGGTAGCCCTCACACGCTGACCAGGCTCAGCAGGTGCCCGTCCTGCAGGCAGAACTGGCCCTGCAACTCGCGGCCCTGATGCCACTGCGCCGACAGGTCGGTGAGCAGGCGCAGGCGAGCATGGCCCTCGGGGCTCCAGCTCAGCACCTCGGCATGCTCGAAATAGAAGCGCGTGAGGGTCAGCGGATACAAGGCCTTGAACAGGCTCTCCTTCAGCGAGAAGGTCAGTGTGACGCCCAGCCCGAGCTGCGAGCGATCCAGGCGTTCGAGTTCCGCCGGCGTCAGGATTTGCTCGGCCAGCCGCTCGGCGCGCTCATCCTCGAGCAGGCATTCCTGATCCAGGCCGATGCCTTGACACGCCGTGTCGTGGGCCACCACGGCTGCCGCCCAGCCCTGGCTGTGGGTGATGGAGCCGCGGATGTCGGCGGGCCAGAGGGGCGAGCGGTCGGCTTGCGTGTCCGGGATGTAGTCCCGGCCATCCAGCCTGAGCAAGGCCGCGCGCGCGCAGACGCGGCCAGCCAGGTATTCGGCCTGGCGCTTGGCCACCGAGCGGTGCAGGCTGGCGCTCTGCGCCACACCCGCGCGCTGGAAATCATCGGCGGCCAGGTTGCCGGGATCGAAGGCGCAACTGACCAGCACCGCGCCGGGGACCGGTTGGGGCAGTGGCCAGTGGTGCTGCAGCGCCGTGCAGCAGGCAGGTAGTCTGTTCATGGCGGTCATTGTGCCAGTTTCGTCGACGCTGAGCAGGCTGGCGCCGCGATCGCCTATTTGAACGCCTGCTTGAAGAAGGTCTGCATGTCCTGCCACGAGCGTTGGTCGGCGGCCTTGTCGTAGCCGATGTCGGGGCCGCCATGTTCGCCATGGCCGAGGCGATCGGCGTCGGGATTGGTGAAGCCATGCTTGGCTCCGGGAAGGCTGACGAAGGTCATGTCTGCCCCGGCGGCGGTCATTTCTTGCTTGAACGCCTCGACCTGCTGGGGCGTGACCATGCTGTCGGCCTCGCCATGCTCGACCAGGATCCTGGCCCTGACCTGACCCGGCTGGGCGGGGGTCTGGGTGACCAGCGCGCCATGGAAACTCACCACACCATCGAGCTTCTCGCCGCGCCGGGCGGCATCGAGCACCACCTTGCCGCCGAAGCAGTAACCCACCGCACCCAGTTCGTGCTTGTTGGTGTTGGGCTGCAACTTGAGCAGCGCCAACCCGGCGTCGAAGCGTCGCGCGGCGGCGGCCGGGTCCTTGAGGGCGGCGGCCATGAATGCCTGGGCATCCTGGGGATGCTCGGTGTGCTTGCCGTCACCGTACATGTCGATGGCCAGGGCGTTGTAGCCCAGCGCCGCGAGATCGCGGGCGCGGCGTTTGGCGTAGTCGTTCAGCCCCCACCATTCATGCACCACGACGATACCCGGGCGTTTGCCGCTCACCGCGTCGTCATAGGCGTAGTAGCCGACCAACGGGGTGCCATCGGCATCCTGATAGCGGATTTCACGGGTCTGTACCGCCGCCTGAGCGAAGGCGGCGCTGCACATCAGTGCCAGGGCAAGCAGGAAACGCATGATGGATCTCCAGGGCGAAGGCTGTCCGAGTCCGGTTCGTTCAGCGCAGGTTCAGTCGGGGTTCAGGGGGCGTTCAGGCCGGCCTGCTTACTCTAGCCCTCACACCCACACAGCGCACCTCACTGGAGAAACAAAGCATGAAAGCACTCAATACCTTGATGGTCGCCATGGCAGTCTGCGCCACCGGCTTCGCCGCTACGTCCCAGGCTGACGACACTTTCGCCAGCATCACCTACGGGCAAACCAGCGACAAGATCCGCAAGTCCGGCCTGCTGCAACGCAATACTGGCCACCTCAATACCGACGGCGTGATCCACAAGAACGGCACCTGGGGCGTACGGGTCGGACAGATGAACGACCAGGGTCGCTACTACGTCACCTACGACAACGTGTCCAACGACCACAGTGGCATCAAGGTGCGCCAGGAAAACCTGCTCGGCAGCTATGACCTGTTCCTGCCCGTGACCGATACCACCAAGCTGTTCGGCGGCGCCAGCCTGGGCATGACCAAGATGACCCAGACATCCTCCGGTTACAGCCGCGACAGCAACTATGGCTATGCAGCGGGCCTGCAGGCTGGTGTGATCCAGGAGATCACCAACAACGCCTCGGTCGAGCTGGGCTATCGCTACCTGCGCACCAACGCCTCCACCGAGCTGTCGCCGCACGGAGGCCCCAAGCTGGGCTCCCTGCGCTTGACCAGCAGCGCCCAGACCTACCTGGCCGCTACCTACAAATTCTGAAGTCACTGACGCGATGAGCCGGCCGGGCAATGCCTTGGCCGGTTCGCTGTTATGCTGTGGCGGTGCCGAGCACACTCAGGTGCGATGAGAGGGAGCGAGGAGAACGACATGAAGCTGCTGGTGGTCGAGGATGAAGCGCTGCTGCGTCACCACCTCTACACGCGCCTGGGCGAAACCGGGCACGTGGTCCAGGCGGTGGGCGATGCCGAGGAGGCGCTGTACCAGGCTGGGCAGTACCATCACGACCTGGCCGTGATCGATCTCGGGCTGCCGGGCATGAGCGGCCTCGACCTGATCCGCCAGTTGCGCAGCCAGGACAAGACTTTCCCCATTCTCATCCTGACTGCCCGTGGCAACTGGCAGGACAAGGTCGAAGGCCTGGCGGCCGGGGCCGACGACTATGTGGTCAAGCCCTTTCAGTTCGAGGAGCTGGAAGCGCGGCTCAATGCGCTGCTGCGTCGCTCCAGCGGCTTCACCCAGTCCACCATCGCCGCCGGGCCTCTGGTGCTGGATATCAACCGCAAGCAGGCGGTGCTCGAAGAGCAGCCCCTGGCGCTGACCGCCTTCGAATACCGCATCCTGGAATACCTCATGCGCCATCACCAGCAGGTGGTGTCCAAGGACCGCCTGATGGAACAGTTGTATCCCGATGACGACGAGCGCGATCCGAACGTCATCGAGGTGCTGGTCGGCCGGCTGCGGCGCAAGCTCGAGGGCGAGGACGGCTTCAAGCCGATCGATACCGTGCGGGGTCTGGGCTACCTGTTCACCGAGCGTTGCCGATGATCCGATCGCTGCGCGTGCGCCTGATGCTGGCCGCCGCGGTGTTGGCCCTGCTGTTCATGCTGGCGCTGCTGCCAGCCTTGCAGAAAGCCTTCAGCCTGGCCTTGCAGGAGTCGATCGAGCAGCGTCTGGCCTCGGATATCACCACGCTGATCTCCGCCGCCCGTGTCGAGCATGGGCATCTGCAGATGCCCGACCTGCTGCCGGACGAGCGCTACAACCTGCCGAGCCTGGGCCTGCTCGGTTACATCTTCGACCGTGAAGGCAATCTGGTCTGGCGCTCGCGCGCCACTACCGACCGGCATATCAACTACCAGCCGCGCTACGATGGCCATGGCAACGAGTTCGCGCGCATCCGCCAGGACAACGGCGAGGAGTTCTTCGTCTACGACGTGGAGGTCAAGTTGCTCGGCGGCCGAAGCGCGGCCTTCAGCATCGTCGCGTTGCAGCCGGTGCGTGAGTATCAACATACCCTCGACGGCCTGCGCGAGAAGCTCTACCTGGGCTTCGGCGCCGCGTTGCTGGCCTTGCTGGTGCTGCTCTGGGCCGGCCTGACCTGGGGTTTGCGTTCATTGCGCAGGCTCAGTCGTGAACTGGACGAGGTGGAAAGCGGTGCCCGCGAGGGGCTCAGCCGCGAGCATCCGCGCGAATTGCTGCGCCTGACAGGCTCGCTCAACCGCCTGTTGCACAGCGAGCGCGAGCAACGCCAGCGCTACCGTGATTCGCTGGACGATCTGGCACACAGTCTCAAGACGCCCCTCGCCGTGCTTCAGGGCGTGGGCGAGAGCATGGGCCGGGGCAGTGGCGAGCGCGAACAGGCGCGTGTGCTGCGAAGTCAGATCGAGCGCATGAGCCAGCAGATCGACTATCAGTTGCAGCGGGCCAGCCTGCGCAAGAGTGGGCTGGTGCGCCATAGCGTGCGACTGGCACCGGTGCTCGACAGGCTGTGCTCGACCCTGGACAAGGTCTACCGCGACAAGCGCGTGGCCGTCACCCTGGACGTGCCCGCGCAGGCACGAGTGCCGATCGAGGAAGGCGCCTTGCTCGAGCTGCTCGGCAACCTGCTGGAGAACGCCTACCGGCTGTGCCTGGGACAGATCCGGGTGAGCCTGCAGCAATTGCCGGGCGAGCTGGTGCTGTGCGTGGAGGACGATGGCCCGGGAGTGCCAGTCCATCAGCGCGAGCGTATCCTCCAGCGCGGCGAGCGATTGGACCGCCAGCACCCGGGGCAGGGCATAGGGCTGGCGGTGGTCAAGGACATCATCGACAGTTTCGAGGCTCGTCTGACCCTCGAGGATTCGCCGCTTGGGGGCGCAGCTTTCCGTATCGAGTTCCAAACGGAGTAATCGATACAAAGGGCGGAATCCCGCCATCTACCCTGTACGAATTTCGCCACTGGGCGGAAATCCGCCATCTCGCACCCATCGCGCGCCCTGTCCTTGGGCAGAAATACCCAGTAATCACGGGCCTTGCACCCATAACGGGCACTTTGGCATCAGCCTTGCTTTAGTGATCGGCAGAGACCTGTTCCGGCAGCTCTAACACAATGACAAATCCCTCCAGGTGCAGGAGGGTTCGCGCTTTAGGTGCCTCGCCCTGGGAAGGGTGAATGGGCACACTCGAGGAAACCCACGCCATGACGAAACGTCAGCCGCTGTACAAGTCCCTGTATTTCCAGGTGATCGTCGCCATCACCATCGGTATTCTGCTCGGCCACTTCTACCCTGAAACCGGCGTCGCCCTGAAACCCCTGGGTGACGGCTTCGTCAAGCTGATCAAGATGGTCATCGCGCCCATCATCTTCTGTACGGTGGTCAGCGGCATCGCCGGCATGCAGAGCATGAAGTCGGTCGGCAAGACTGGCGGCTACGCTCTGCTGTACTTCGAAGTCGTCTCCACCATCGCCCTGATCATCGGCCTGATCGTGGTCAACGTGGTGCAACCGGGCGCCGGCATGCACGTCGACGTCAGCACTCTGAACGCCAGCAGCGTTGCAGCCTATGCTACGGCTGGTGCCCAGCAGACCACCGTGGGCTTCCTGCTCAACGTGATTCCGGCCACCGTGGTCGGTGCCTTCGCCAACGGCGATATCCTGCAAGTGCTGATGTTCTCGGTGCTGTTCGGCTTCGCCCTGCACCGTCTGGGCAGCTACGGCAAGCCGCTGCTGGAGATGATCGATCGCTTCGCCCATGTCATGTTCAACATCATCAACATGATCATGAAGCTGGCACCGGTCGGCGCCTTCGGTGCGATGGCCTTCACCATCGGTCAGTACGGCGTGGGTTCGCTGGTGCAGCTGGGCTACCTGATGGTCTGCTTCTACATCACCTGCCTGCTGTTCGTGCTGGTGGTGCTGGGCGCCATCTGCCGTGCGCATGGCTTCAGCGTGCTCAAGCTGATCCGCTACATCCGTGAAGAACTGCTGATCGTACTGGGCACGTCCTCCTCGGAGTCGGCTCTGCCACGCATGCTGACCAAGATGGAGCGCCTGGGCGCGAAGAAATCGGTCGTCGGCCTGGTGATCCCGACCGGCTACTCGTTCAACCTGGACGGTACTTCGATCTACTTGACCATGGCTGCGGTGTTCATCGCCCAGGCCACCGACACCACCATGGACATCACTCACCAGATCACCCTGCTGCTGGTGCTGCTGGTCGCCTCCAAAGGTGCTGCCGGTGTGACCGGTTCAGGCTTCATCGTCCTGGCCGCCACCCTGTCGGCGGTCGGCCATCTGCCGGTGGCTGGCCTGGCGCTGATCCTGGGGATCGACCGCTTCATGTCCGAAGCCCGCGCCCTGACCAACCTGGTCGGTAACGCGGTGGCTACCGTAGTGGTGGCCAAGTGGGTGAAGGAGTTGGACACCGACAAGCTGCAATCGGAGTTGGCCTCCGGTGGCTCGCCGCTGGTCGAGACCCGTCCGACCGACGACCTGGGTGTGGCCGAAGGTCCGGCAACCCGCTGAGAGCCTTGATGGCACCCTGAAAAAGGCGACCTGCGGGTCGCCTTTTTCGTGCCTGGGAAACCGGCTCACTCCACCCGGGTTTCGCCGGTATACAGCAGCGTCTGCCGACAGCGCTTGCACAGGTAGCGTCGGCCCTGGAGCACCAGTTTGTGCCGCTGTGCGGTGAACGCGAATTCGCCCTGCGGGCATGGGCAGCGGTACAGGTAGCGGGTGGCGGTGCGGCGCTGGACGGCGTAGTTGTGGCAGCGATTGGGCGGCAGCTCGTAGACGCCGCGCATGATCAGTTGCCATTCCTCGCCGTGGGCCTGGATACGGTCGCCGAACAAGTGGTGGGCGATCAGGTGGGCGACTTCGTGGGCCACGGTCTGGCGCAGGAAGTCTTCCTGGTTCTCGCGGTACAGTTGCAGGTTGAAGCGCAGCAGGTTCTCGTGCAGGTGAGCGACGCCCGCTTTCTGGCCGCGCAGCTTGAAGCTGATCTCCGGGCGTGGGAAGAGGCGTTTGAAAAAGGTTTCGGCATGCTGGTAACAGGTTTCGACGCGTTGCTTGAGCAGCTCGGGCATGGCGGGGCAAGTCTCCTGGCCGATCATTATGCCGCAAGCCGGCGGGACCTGCCGAGCCGCCTGTCACCCTCGGCTACGGGCCCTTGATCAGAATGCCCTACGCGCGGACCCGGTTTGCAGGTAAAATAGTCGGCTTTTGTCACACCTCGCGGATTCAAGCGCTATGGGCACCCTCTCGGTCAATCAGAACAAACTGCAAAAACGCCTGCGCCGCCTGGCCGGCGAAGCCATCACCGACTACAACATGATCGAAGATGGCGACAAGGTCATGGTCTGCCTGTCTGGTGGCAAGGACAGCTATACCATGCTCGATGTTCTGCTGCACCTGCAGAAGGTGGCACCGATCTCCTTCGAGATCGTCGCGGTGAACATGGACCAGAAGCAGCCGGGTTTCCCCGAGCACGTGCTGCCGGCCTACCTGAAGACGCTCGGCGTGGAGTACCACATCGTCGAGAAGGACACCTACTCGGTGGTCAAGGAACTGATTCCCGAGGGCAAGACCACCTGTTCGCTGTGCTCGCGCCTGCGCCGTGGCACGCTGTACACCTTCGCCGACGAGATCGGCGCGACCAAGATGGCCTTGGGGCACCACCGCGACGACATCGTCGAGACCTTCTTCCTCAACATGTTCTTCAATGGCGCGCTCAAGGGTATGCCGCCCAAGCTGCGTGCCGACGATGGACGCAACGTGGTGATCCGGCCGCTGGCCTATTGCAGCGAGAAGGACATCCAGGCGTATTCGGACATGAAGGAATTTCCGATCATTCCGTGCAACCTGTGTGGCTCTCAGGAGAACCTGCAGCGTCAGGTGGTCAAGGACATGCTGGTGGAGTGGGAGCGCAAGCACCCCGGGCGTACCGACAGCATCTTCCGTGCCCTGCAGAACGTCGCGCCGTCGCAACTGGCCGACCGCAACCTGTTCGATTTCACCGGCCTGAAGATCGACGAGAGCGCCACGCCGCGTTTTCTCGACGTGCTGAACGTCTGAGCCCATGCGCGATTACCAATGGCTGCATGAGTTCTGCCTCAATCGCTTCGGCTCGGCCAAGGCGCTCGAGGCCTTCCTGCCGCAACCGCGCACGGCAGCGCAGTTGCGCGCCATGCCGGACGACCGCTACTTGTCCACCCTGGCCCTGCGGGTGTTCCGCGCGGGGCTCAAGCACAGCCTGGTGGATGCCAAATGGCCGGCGTTCGAGCAGGTGTTCTTCGGCTTCGATCCGGAGAAGGTCGTGCTGATGAGTGCCGAACATCTGGAGCGCCTGATGCAGGACACGCGCATCATCCGTCATCTGGGCAAGCTCAAGAGCGTGCCGCGCAATGCGCAGATGGTCCTCGACCTGGCCAAGGTACATGGCAGTTTCGGTGCCTTCATCGCCGACTGGCCAGAGACCGACATCGTCGGCCTGTGGAAATACCTGGCCAAGCATGGCAACCAGCTCGGCGGGCTGTCGGCACCGCGGTTCCTGCGCATGGTCGGCAAGGATACCTTCGTGCCGACCGAGGACATGGCGGCTGCGCTGATCGCCCAGAAGGTGATCGACAAGGCGCCCACCAGCCAGCGTGATCTGGCACGGGTGCAGGACGTGTTCAACCAGTGGCACCAGCAGAGCGGCCGGCCGCTGTGCCAACTGTCGGTGATGCTCGCCCATACGGTCAATCACTGAGTACGCGAGCTGCCTGGCAGCCCGCCTCGCGCTCAGGCTTCGCCGGCCTGGCGGCGTTCGAACTGAAAGCGCCAGCGCACGTACAGCAAGGCGCTGACGAACAGGCCCAGGCTGATCGCCACCTCGCTCCAGCCCAATAGCACCCTGGCCGGGTCGAACGCGGCCAGCACACCCTTGATGAAATAGATGTTCACCACGAAGCAGGCCCAGGCGTGAGCCCGGGCGCTGCCCATCAGCAGGCCGGGCAGCAGCAACGACAGGGGCAGCAGTTCGATGGCCAGGATCACTGCTACCCGCGCGCCGTGCAGGTCGGCGAACCACAGGTCGTTGACCAGCAACAGGGCGATGAGGCCGAAGAAGCAGGCCAGGGCCAGGGCGCGGGTCAAGCGCAACCGAGGGGCCAGCCACTCCAGGCTCGGTAGCACCTTGGCCGCTCTAGCCACGCGAGCCACCCAAGGCCTTGGCGGTGTTTGCCAGGCGCTGGCCCAGGGCGCGGCACAGGGCGATTTCGTGCGCGTCCAGGGCACGCTTGCCATCGGCCCCGGCATGATGACTGGCGCCATACGGCGTGCCGCCACCCTGGGTTTCCAGCAGCGCCGATTCGCTGTAGGGCAGGCCGGTGATCAGCATGCCGTGGTGCAGCAATGGCAGCAGCATGGACAGCAGGGTGGTTTCCTGGCCGCCGTGCAGACTGGCGGTGGAGGTGAACACCGCCGCAGGCTTGCCGACCAGTTCGCCGCCCAGCCACAGGCTGCTGGTGCCATCGATGAAGTACTTGAGCGGTGCGGCCATGTTGCCGAAGCGCGTCGGGCTACCCATGGCCAGGCCTGCGCAATGGCGCAGGTCGTCCAGGGTGGCGTAGAGCGCGCCGTTGGCCGGAATGTCCGGCGCCACGGCTTCGCACTCCGTGGAGATCGCCGGCACGGTGCGCAGGCGCGCCTCCAGGCCCGCCATCTCCACCCCACGGGCAATGTGCCGGGCCATTTCGCTGGTGGCGCCGTGACGGCTGTAGTACAGAATCAGGATGTAGGGCTCGCTCATGGCAGGATCTCCAGCACACGCTCCGGTGGACGGCCGATCACCGCTTGGTCGCCGGCCACGAGGATCGGTCGCTCGATCAGTTTCGGGTGGTCGACCATGGCCTCGATCAGTTGGGCATCGCCGAGGGTCTCATCGGCAAGGTTCAGGGCCTTGTACTCGTCCTCGCCGCTGCGCAGCAGCTGGCGAGCACCGATGCCGAGCTTGGCGAGCAGGCTGCGCAAGGTGGCGGCGTCGGGTGGGGTTTCCAGGTAACGCACCACGGTCGGCGTCAGGCCGCGCGCCTCCAGCAGTTCCAGGGCGCCGCGGGATTTGGAGCAGCGTGGGTTGTGGTAGAGAGTCAATTCGGGCATGACGGGTCGCATCCAGCTGGGTGTGGCGGCTATTCTACCCGCTGCGTACGACATTTCATGCTTTAAACTTCGAGAAGGATTGACCCATGGCAAGGCGTTTGGCAGCTGCACTGGCCATCACCGCGAGCCTGCTGCTCGGCGGCTGCGGTGCGGACTACGGCGTGGACCAGCACGGCAACACGGTGAAGGCCGAGCAGATCGACGGGCACTGGCTGGTGCTCAATTACTGGGCCGAATGGTGTGGACCGTGCCGCACGGAAGTCCCCGAGCTGAACACGGCGGCCAAACAGTGGCAGGCCGAAGGCATCCGTGTGCTAGGGGTGAACTTCGATGGGCTGCAGGGCGATGACCTCAAGCAGGCCGCTCAGGCCCTGGGCATCGACTTCACCGTGCTGGCGCAGGATCCGGCCGAGCGCTACGACCTGCCACGCAGTGAAGCCCTGCCTGTGACCTACATCATCGACGACAAGGGCAAGGTCCGTGAGCAGTTGCTCGGCGAGCAGACCCGCGAGGGTCTGCAAGCGAAGATCAAGGCCCTGAAAAGCGGCGCTTGAGCCGCCAGTGCGGCTCAGTCTTCTTCGGGCCACAGGCGCAGGGGCTTGCCCTGCGCCGGCCAGAACCGTAGTTGCTCGGTGGCCGACACGTCCCAGCGCTGCACGCCTTGCAAGGCTTTGAGAAAACGTGTTTCCTGTTCCATCAAGGCCGGCGCGCAGCCTTTGCGGGTGCTGCCGATCTGGTCGAATGCCAGGTGTTCGCCGTCCAGCGTGTAGCGGCCGAACCAGTGGTTGCAGCCGGCATTGCCATAGGCGCGACCGTCGCTGGCCAGGGTCAGGGTGAGATGGCTGTTGTCGATCAGCGGTCGCTCGCCGATCCATTCCAGCATATAGCTGCGTTCCTGCTGCAGCTTCGACGGCTCGGCAGCGCAGCCCGACAGACCGCCCAGCACGGCGGCGCAGGTCAGCAGATATTTCACTGGGCCTCCGTCTGGCAGCGGCGGCACAGATGGCGTTCGCCTTCGCTGCGCCAGCCGAGCTCGGTGATACGAGCGTTGGCGGCCGGCTGCCGGGCTTTCTTGCCGAGCTTGGCGTCGACCGCGAACTCGAAGTCGAGCACCGCATCGCACTGATCGCACGTGACCTGCCAGGTGAGGATTTCCAGCTCGTTGAACACCGGTCCGCTGGCCACGGCCACCCACTGGCCGCGGGGGTTGATCAGGTGGCGCACGCTTTCGACGGTCAAGCGCATGGACAGGTCCTTGCTGCCCTTGAGGGTGACCAGCAGGGCGTCGCCCTTGTGCATCGAGCCACCGTTGCCGGTCACCTGGTAGCGCCCGGGTACCAGGGCGCGGCATTCGATCAAGGTGTGTTGCGGGTTGAAAAGGGTGTAGCGGAAATCGTGTTCGACCATGGGTCCTCCAGAAATGCCGCTTATCCTACCCCGTGACGATGTTGCGCGCATCGGCTGCTGCCCAGTGGCGCACATTGTCCAGCGTGGTGGTGGCGATCGCCGCCAGGGCCTCCTGGGTGAGGAAGGCCTGGTGGGCCGTGACGATGACGTTAGGGAAGGTCAGCAGCCGCGCCAGCACGTCGTCCTGCAGCAGCTGATCGGAACGGTCCTCGAAGAACAACTGGGCCTCTTCTTCGTAGACGTCCAGGCCGAGATAGCCAAGCCGACCGCTCTTGAGCGCATCGATCAGCGCAGGGGTGTCCACCAGCGCGCCGCGACCGGTATTGATCAGCATGGCGCCGGGTTGCAGGGTGGCCAGGCTGCGGGCGTCGATCAGGTGGCGGGTGGCCTCGGTCAGCGGGCAGTGCAAGCTGATGATCCGTGATTGGCCGAGCAGCTCCGGCAACGGCAGGTAGCGCCCGCCCAGGGCGAGCAGCTCGGGGTTCGGCGTGGGATCGTAGGCCAGCAGCTGGCAGCCGAAGCCGGCCATGATCCGTGCGAACGCCACGCCGATCTGTCCGGTGCCGACCACGCCGACGGTCTTGCCGTGCAGGTCGAAACCGGTCAGGCCGTGCAAGGTGAAATCCCCGTCGCGGGTGCGATTGTAGGCGCGGTGCAGGCGGCGATTGAGTGCCATGATCAGCGCCACGGCATGCTCGGCCACGGCATGGGGCGAGTAGGCCGGCACCCGCACGACGGTCAGCCCCAGGCGTGCAGCCGCCGCCAGGTCGACATGGTTGTAGCCCGCCGAGCGCAAGGCGATCAGGCGCGTGCCGGCACTGGCCAGGCAGGTCAGCACGGCGGCGTCCAGCTCGTCGTTGATGAACGCGCAGACCACCTCGAAGCCCTGGGCCAGGGGCGCGGTATCCAGGGTCAGGCGGGCAGGCTGGAAGTGCAGCTC
This sequence comes from Pseudomonas sp. S30, assembly GCF_016518545.1. Classification (GTDB taxonomy): domain Bacteria; phylum Pseudomonadota; class Gammaproteobacteria; order Pseudomonadales; family Pseudomonadaceae; genus Aquipseudomonas. The sequence goes on along the minus strand of NZ_JACVTO010000015.1, from coordinate 124,984 downwards.
CAGAGCGCTGCCGACGGCGGCCTGGGTGAAGCTCTCCTGGTCGTAGTGCTGGCTGCTGAACAACAGAACGCGCATGGCGAGGACTCCTTCGGTGAGCATCAGGCGCCCAGGTGCGCTTGCTGCGCCAGTCGCTCGATGGCGTCGTCCAGCGCGTCCAGGGCCTGAGGGGTTTGCGGACTGTCCTGCTTGAGCAGGGTTTCGGCACGTTGGCAGGCTGCACGCAGTTGCGGCACGCCGCAGTAGCGCGAGGCGCCATTGAGGCGATGCACCCGCTCGATCATGGCCGTGCGATCGCCCATTTCACGCGCAGCAGCGATCGCCTGGCGATCACCCTCCAGCGATGCCAGCAGCATGGTGAGCATGTCGGCGGCCAGGTCCGGCTTACCTGCGGCAAGGCGCAGGCCTTCTTCGTGGTCCAGCACCACCGGTTCGCTGCTGTCGGCCAGGCGCTCGGTGCCGCGCTCTGGCGACGGCGTGCCCAGGCTCAGGCCGGTCCACTTGTTCACCACCTGTGCCAGCTGGCGCTCGCTGATCGGCTTGGTCAGGTAATCGTCCATGCCGCTGTGCAGCAGGGCGCGCTTCTCGTTGGCCATGGCGTGCGCGGTCAGGGCGACGATCGGCATGGGCGCGCCATCGTGTCGGGTTTCCCAGTCGCGGATCTGCTCGGTGCAGGCGCAACCATCCATGCCCGGCATCTGCACGTCCATCAGCACCAGGTCGAAGGTCTCGTCCTGGACCGCCTGCACGGCCGCGAAGCCGTTGTCGACCGCCGCCACGCTGGCGCCCATGTCTTCGAGCAGGGTCTGCACCAGCAGCAGGTTGGCCGGGTTGTCGTCCACGCACAGGATCCTGGGCGCACGGCTGCCGATACCCTGGCGCACCTCGGCAGGGGGACGGCTGGGCTGCATCAGGTCCAGCAACAGGCGCCGCAACTTGCGGGTGCCGACGGGCTTGCTCAGCAACTGACCGTGGCCATTGGGCAGGAAGGGATGGTACTGGGCCTGCTCGGTGGTCGGGCACAGCACCACGCATTGGCAGACCAGGCGATCGAGCTGCTGCTGGTACTGGCCCAGGCGTTCGGGCGCCAGGTTGCCCAGGTGAGCGCCGAGCACGGCCAGCTCGAACGGCTGACCCGCCTGACTGGCCGCCTGTACCCCTTGCAGCAGCTGCTCGAAGGAAGTAAATGCGCTGACGCCCAGCCCCCAGTCTTCGAGCTGATGCTGCAAGGCCTGGCGCGCCAGTTCATGGCTGTCGACGATCGCCACGCGGCGGCCTGCCAGCGCTTGCAGTGGCAGGACTTCGCTGTCGTCGTGGGCCTTGGGCAGGTTGAGGTTGATCCAGAACTGGGAGCCTTCGCCCGGCGTGCTGTCGACGCCGATCTCGCCGCCCATCTGCTCGATCAGGCGCTTGGATATCACCAGCCCCAGGCCGGTACCGCCCGGCTGGCGCGACAGCGAATTGTCGGCTTGGCTGAACGCCTGGAACAGGGCCCGCACATCCTGGGGTGACAGGCCGATGCCGGTATCCTGCACGCTGATGCGCAACTGCGCGGTGTTCTCGTGCTCGTCCTCGACCATCGCGCGAACGACGATGGTGCCTTCGCGGGTGAACTTGATGGCGTTGCTCACCAGGTTGGTGAGGATCTGCTTGAGGCGCAACGGATCGCCGATCAGCGACAGCGGCGTGTCGCGGTAGATCAGGCTGACCAGCTCCAGGTGCTTGGTGTGGGCGGCGGGCGCCAGGATGGTCAGCGTGTCCTCGATGATGTCGCGCAGGTTGAACGGCACGCTGTCGAGCACCAGCTTGCCGGCTTCGATCTTGGAGAAGTCGAGAATCTCGTTGATGATGCCCAGCAGGTTGTCGGCCGACTTCTCGATGGTGCCCAGGTAGTCGAGCTGGCGGGGCGTGAGTTCGCTTTTCTGCAGCAGGTGGGTGAAGCCGAGAATGCCGTTGAGCGGCGTGCGGATCTCGTGGCTCATGTTGGCGAGGAACTCGGACTTGATGCGGCTGGCCTCCAGTGCCTCCTTGCGTGCCATGTCCAGCTCGATGTTCTGGATCTCGATGGTCTCCAGGTTCTGGCGCACGTCTTCGGTGGCCTGGTCGATGCTGTGCTGCAATTCCTCGTGGGCGCTGTGCAGAGTCTCGGCCATGCGATTGATGCCGGCGGCCAGCTCGTCCAGCTCGACGCTGCCCATCGCCGGCAGGCGTTCCTCCAGGTTACCTTCCTTGAGCTGGGTGACCGCATGCTTGATACGCCCGATCGGCCCATTGATCGCCCGACTCATGCGCAGCGCCAGCAGTACGTTGAGGCTCAGGCAGGCGAGAATCAGCAGCAGGCTGGTGAACAGGTTGCGATAGCCGCGCAACAGGGTGCCGTCGTGTGACAACTCGATTTCGACCCAGCCCAGCAAGCGCTCGCTTTCGTTCGGCACTGCCTCGGTGGCCAGGTCGCGGTGGTGGCCGAAGACCGGCATCAGGTAACGCGTGGCGTCGTTGCCGCTGCGTTGCAGCAACTGCGTGCCGGTGCCGCCGCTGGGCGGTGGATTGAGCATGCTCGGGCCGGCATGGGCCAGGCGCGAGCGGTTCGGGGCCAGGAAGGCCACGGCGCGCACGTCGGCCTGCTCCAGGGCCTCTGCAGCGATGCGCTCGAGCTGCGCCGGGGTGTTCTGCGCCATGGCTGGGGCGGCCAGGGGCGCCAGTTGCTCGGCGATCATCTTGCCGCGTTGCAACAGTTGGCTGCGCAGTTCGTTCTGTTGCAACCAGGTGAAGTAGCTGCCCAGGACCAGCGCCATCAGCCCTGCAGGCAGAAGGGCCAGCAGCAGTACGCGGCTTCTGATTCCCAAACGATCGAGCACACTGGTCTCCTGTCATGTGCGGGCGGTCCGTCCGGACAGGACGGCGACCTGGCTGAACGTTAACCTGCGCTGGGCCGCATTGCACGGGTTTGTGCGGATGGGCGCGAGCGGTGGCGGGGACTACCCGGCCAGATGAATCGATATAGCCGAACGCTATATCTCCCGACGATTGCGTGATATGGCCGAACGGGCTTTGCCGGTATGATAGGCGCCCCTGCCGTCCTGATTGCGAAGACGCCCATGACCTTGCAGTACCCCACCATCGCCGATTGCGTCGGCAACACCCCGCTGGTCCGCCTGCAGCGCATGGCCGGGCAGACCAGCAACACCCTGCTGCTCAAGCTCGAGGGCAACAACCCTGCCGGGTCGGTGAAGGATCGCCCGGCGCTGTCGATGATCGAGCGGGCCGAGCTGCGCCAGCAGATCAAGCCTGGCGATACCCTGATCGAGGCGACTTCCGGCAACACGGGCATCGCCCTGGCCATGGCGGCGGCGATCAAGGGTTACAAGATGATCCTGATCATGCCGGACAACTCCACGGCCGAGCGCAAGGCGGCGATGACTGCCTATGGCGCGCAGCTGATCCTGGTGACCAAGGAGCAGGGCATGGAGGGTGCCCGGGACCTGGCCGACCGTCTGCAGGCCGAGGGCCGTGGATTGGTCTTGGACCAGTTCGCCAACGGCGACAACCCGGTGGCTCACTACACCAGCACCGGCCCTGAGATCTGGCAGCAGACCCAGGGCAGCATCACCCACTTCATCAGTTCGATGGGCACCACGGGCACCATCATGGGCTGCTCGCAGTACCTCAAAGAGCAGAATCCGGCCGTCCAGGTCATCGGGCTGCAACCGATGGAAGGCGCCGCCATTCCGGGTATCCGCCGCTGGCCTGAGCAGTACCTGCCGAAGATCTTCGATGCCACTCGCGTGGATCGGGTAGTGGATCTGTCCCAGGACGAGGCCGAGGCCACCATGCGCCGGCTTGCCCGCGAAGAGGGCGTTTTCTGTGGCGTGTCCTCTGGCGGTGCGGTTGCGGCGATGCTGCGGCTGTCCCGTGAAGTGGAGAATGCCGTGATGGTCGCGATCATTTGCGACCGCGGCGACCGCTACCTGTCCACCGGCCTGTTCGACGCGACCTGATGTCCAGAAAGAAAACCCATGGCAGCGGGCTGCGCTTCCAGCCTGCCGGCGGCGAGCGCAGTGCGCAGGTGCCGGTCGGCAAGAAACAGCGACTGCAGATCGAGCGCCTGGCTGGCGACGGCCGCGGCATCGTCTTCAACGAGGGGCGCACTTGGTTCGTCAGTGGCGCACTGGCCGGCGAGACGGTCGAGGCGCGGGTGCTCAACGCCCGCGGCAAGGTGGTCGAGGCGGGGTTGGAGCGCGTGTTGCAGGCCAGTCCCGAGCGCCGCGAGGCGCCCTGCCGGCACTACGCCCGCTGCGGCGGCTGTACGCTCCAGCACCTGCCGCACGAGGCCCAGTTGGCGCTCAAGCAGCGTCAACTGGCCGAGCAACTGCAACGCGTGGCGGGGATCCAGCCGCAGGAATGGGCCGCGCCGCTCAGTGGGCCGGAATTCGGCTACCGCCGCCGGGCGCGCATCGCCGTGCGCTGGGAGGCCAAGGCGCGTGTGCTGCACGTGGGATTGCGTGCCGAAGCCAGCCAGGACATCGTCGCCATCGACGAATGCCCGGTGCTGGTACAGCCTTTGCAGGCGATCCTGCGCCACTTGCCCACCGTGCTGCGCAGCCTGAGCAAGCCTCAGGCGCTGGGCCATGTCGAGCTGTTCAGCGGGACTGCCGTGGCGGTGCTGGTGCGGCATGTGGCGCCGCTGCCCGACGAGGATCAGGCGCGCTTGCGGGCGTTCTGCGATGAGGCCAGGGCGCAGCTGTGGCTGCAGGGAGAAGGCGCCCCGGCGGCGCAGGATCCCGACGCGCAACTGGGTTTCACCCTGGATCCCTGGGGGCTGGAACTGGCCTGGCGGCCAGGCGACTTCGTCCAGGTCAATGCGCCGGTCAACGCACTGATGGTCGAGCAGGCGTTGGCCTGGCTGGATGTGCAACCCCACGAGCGGGTGCTGGACCTGTTCTGCGGCCTGGGCAATTTCGCCTTGCCGCTGGCGCGACACGCGCGCGAGGTGGTGGCGGTGGAGGGCGTGCAGGCGATGGTGGCGCGCGCCGCGGCCAACGCGCAGGCCAACGATGTGCATAACGCGCGGTTTTTTCAGGCCGATCTGGCACAGTCGCTGAGCGACGCCGAGTGGGCCACCGAGGGCTTTTCTGCGGTACTCTTGGACCCACCTCGCGACGGTGCCCATGAGGTGGTACAGGGCATTGCCCGTCTCCGGGCCAAGCGTCTGGTATATGTATCGTGCAACCCCGCGACGCTGGCGCGAGACGCGCAGGTGCTGGTCGGCCAGGGGTACCGGTTAAAAAGGGCCGGGATTCTCGACATGTTTCCTCAGACGGCGCATGTCGAGGCCATGGCGTTATTCGAAGCGGACCAGTGATTTCAGGTCCCTTGGTACGGCTTCCAGGGAATGGAGGCGGTACGGTTGATGGCCAGGGCGCCCGTGGGGCGCGCTGTATGGAAAGGTAAACGAAACATGGTACAGGTGAGAGTGCACCAGCCGGTCAACACCGACGGCAGTATCAACCTCGATGCATGGCTGGATCATGTGGTGAGCGTCGATTCGGCGCTGGATCGTGCGGCGCTCAAGGAGGCGTGCGATTTCGCCCAGGCGGTCGAGAAGAAAGGCAATCCGGCCAAGCATTCCTGGGCCGACGGCACGTCCAGCTATCAGGCGGGCCTGGAAATCGCCGAGATCCTCGCCGACCTCAAGCTCGACCAGGACTCCCTGGTGGCCGCGGTGATCTATCGGGCGGTGCGCGAGGGTAAGGTGACCCTGGCCGAAGTCGGCCAGCGCTTCGGCCCGGTGGTGTCCAAGCTGATCGACGGTGTACTGCGCATGGCTGCCATCAGCGCCAGCCTGAGCCCGCGCCAGTCGCTGGTGCTCGGCTCCCAGGCGCAGGTCGAGAACCTGCGCAAGATGCTCGTGGCCATGGTCGACGACGTGCGTGTCGCGCTGATCAAGCTGGCCGAACGCACCTGCGCCATCCGCGCGGTGAAATCCGCCGACGACGAAAAGCGCCTGCGTGTGGCCCGCGAGGTGTTCGACATCTATGCGCCGCTGGCCCATCGCCTGGGCATCGGCCACATCAAGTGGGAACTGGAAGACCTTTCGTTCCGCTACCTGGAGCCGGATCAGTACAAGCAGATCGCCAAGTTGCTGCACGAGCGCCGGCTGGACCGTGAGCGCTTCATCTCCGATGTGATGAACCAACTGCAGAACGAGCTGCTGGCCACCGGGGTCAAGGCCGATATCAGCGGTCGGGCCAAGCACATCTATTCGATCTGGCGCAAAATGCAGCGCAAGGGTCTGGAATTCAGCCAGATCTACGACGTTCGTGCCGTGCGCGTGCTGGTCCCGGAGATCCGCGACTGCTACACCGCGCTGGGTATCGTCCATACCCTCTGGAGGCACATTCCCAAGGAGTTCGACGACTACGTCGCCAACCCCAAGGAGAACGGCTACCGCTCGTTGCACACCGCCGTGATCGGCCCGGAGGGCAAGGTGCTCGAAGTGCAGATCCGTACCCACGGCATGCACGAGGAAGCCGAGCTGGGGGTGTGCGCGCACTGGAAGTACAAGGGCACAGACGTCAAGTCCAGCTCCAATCACTACGAGGAGAAGATCTCCTGGTTGCGCCAGGTGCTGGAATGGCACGAGGAACTGGGTGACATCGGCGGGCTGGCCGAGCAGCTGCGGGTGGACATCGAGCCGGACCGGGTTTATGTGTTCACCCCGGATGGCCATGCCATCGACCTGCCCAAGGGCGCCACGCCGCTGGACTTCGCCTACCGCGTGCACACCGAGATCGGCCACAACTGCCGCGGAGCCAAGATCAACGGGCGCATCGTGCCGCTGAACTACAGCCTGCAGACCGGCGAGCAGGTGGAGATCATCACCAGCAAGCACGGCAGCCCCAGCCGCGACTGGCTCAACTCCAACCTGGGGTATGTCACCACGTCGCGCGCGCGGGCCAAGATCGTTCACTGGTTCAAGTTGCAGGCCCGCGATCAGAACGTCGCCGCCGGCAAGACCCTGCTCGAGCGCGAGCTCAGCCGTCTGGGTCTGCCCCAGGTCGACTTCGAGCGCCTGGCGGAAAAGGCCAACGTCAAGACCGCCGAGGACCTGTTCGCCGCCCTGGGAGCGGGCGACCTGCGCCTGGCGCACCTGGTCAACGCTGCCCAGCAGTTGCTCGAACCGGAGCGAATCGAGCAGGTCGAGCTGATTCCGCGTCAGGCGCGCGGTATCCGCTCCGGCAAGCGCAGCGATATCCAGATCCAGGGCGTGGGCAATCTGCTCACGCAAATGGCCGGTTGCTGTCAGCCGCTGCCGGGCGATGCCATCGTCGGCTACATCACCCAGGGCCGTGGGGTGAGCATTCACCGTCAGGACTGCGCCTCGGTGCTGCAACTGGCGGGCAAGGAGCCCGAGCGCATGATCCAGGTCAGCTGGGGGCCGATCCCGGTGCAGACCTACCCGGTCGACATCGTCATCCGCGCCTACGACCGTCCTGGGCTGCTGCGTGATGTCTCGCAGGTGCTGCTCAACGAGAAGATCAACGTGCTGGCGGTAAATACCCGCTCGAACAAGGAGGACAACACCGCGCTGATGTCGCTGACCATCGAGATTCCCGGGCTGGATGCCCTGGGTCGTCTGCTGGGGCGCATCTCGCAGTTGCCGAACATCATCGAGACGCGGCGCAACCGGACGCCCTGAGACTGTGTGCCCTTCTGCCGGTCGGACCGCCAGAGGGGCCAATGGATGTACACGACATGACCTACACCCTCGACGACCTGCTGCACCTCATGGCCCGACTGCGCGACCCGCAGCACGGTTGCCCGTGGGACCTGGAGCAGGATTACGCCAGCATCGTCAAGCATACGCTGGAGGAGGCCTACGAGGTGGCCGATGCCATCGAGCAGGGCGATTTTCCCCAGCTGCGTGGTGAACTCGGCGATCTGCTGTTCCAGGTGGTGTACTACAGCCAACTGGCGCGGGAGGAAGGCCGCTTCGACTTCGCCGCCGTGGTCGATTCGATCACCCGCAAACTGATCCGTCGTCACCCCCATGTGTTTCCCACCGGCGATCTGTACGCACCGGCCGATGCGCCGCGGTTGAGCGAGGAACAGGTCAAGGCGCGCTGGGAGCAGATCAAGGCCCAGGAGCGCGCCGAGAAGTGCGAACCGCAGCAGCTGTCGCTGCTCGACGATGTGCCTGGCGCCTTGCCGGCGCTGTCGCGCGCGGCCAAACTGCAGAAGCGCGCGGCGACCGTCGGTTTCGACTGGTCCGATCCGCTGCCGGTGCTGGACAAGGTTCGCGAAGAGCTGGACGAGGTCTTGCAGGCCATGGCCGAAGGCGATGCCGAGGCCGTGCAGGACGAGATCGGCGACCTGCTGTTCGCGGCCGTCAATCTGGCCCGCCATCTCAGGCAGGATCCGGAAGACGCCCTGCGCCGCGCCAACCGTAAATTCGAGCGACGTTTTCGCTTCATCGAACAGGCCCTGCGCGACACGGGCCGGCCGATCGAAGCCTGTAGCCTTGACGAGCTGGATGCCCTGTGGGGCGAAGCCAAGCGTCAGGAAAAGAACCTGCCCAGCTGCGGCTGAGCCGATGCATAAGTGAGTGAACACCCATGAGCCTTTCCCTTCGCGATCAATTGCTCAAGGCCGGTCTGGTCAACCAGAAGCAGGTCTCCCAGACCAACAAGGCCGAGAAGAAACAGAAGCGCCTGCAGCACAAGGGCCAGGTGGAGGTAGACGACAGCCAGCAGCGCCTGGCCAAGGAAGCTCTCGCCGACAAAGCCAGGAAGGACCAGGAGCTCAACCGCCAGGTCCAGGAGAAGGCCGAGCAGAAGGCGCGTGCTGCCCAGGTCAAGCAATTGATCGAGGCGACCCGCCTGCCCAAGCTGACCACCGAGGACTACTACAACTTCGTCGACGACAAGAAGGTCAAGCGCATTGCGGTCAATGCCCTGATGCGCAGCAAGCTGAGCAATGGCTCGCTGGCCATCGTGGCCCATGGCGGGGGTTATGAAGTGATTCCGCGCGAGGCGGCGGTGAAGATCCAGGAGCGCGACGCCAGGCGTATTCTGCTGCTCAACACCCATGTCGAGGAAGCCGACGAGGACGATCCGTACGCCGCTTACAAGATCCCCGACGATCTGATGTGGTAAACGACGAAAACCCCGCGAAGGCGGGGTTTTTCGTGGGCGCTGCTTACTGCGTGCGACGCTGGCTCTCGAGTGTTTCGAGTTCCTGACGATACTGGTGTGCTTCGTGTTCGTTGTGGAACATGCCGACCAGTTCACCCTGTTGGTGCACGTCCCAGATCCGCACGCCTGCGGCAAGGCCTTCGTGGGACATTTTCGATTCATCGCGTTCGGTCACTTGAACAGTCATCGGTAAACTCCACTTTGGTTGGTCTGCGACACTGTGTCGCACACCTCCTTTATAGAGTTAGATAGCAGACTAAGTAAATAAACGGACGATGAAACAATGTTCATGGAACCCATTGCGCCTACAGCGACTGACAGGCGCGCCAGAATCGTCGCTGCACAAAAAAGCCCCGCGCTGAGGCGGGGCTGGAGCAATGGGGCGCGAGGCCTCAGTTGCCTTTGACGGTCTTGCCGTCGACCGTACCGTCCTGCAGCACGATCACGTACTCCTTGCCGTCGTTCTCGACCTGGCGCAACTGCACCAGCAGGTAATCCCAGTCCTTGGCGAACCACAGCTCGGTGATACGTTTGCTCTGGCTCGGGTCGCGCACGCGCTCGACCTTGACCGCCTCCACCTGACCGCTCTTGGTGGAGACTTTCTCGGTGCCCAGCACGCGGAAATCGTAGTTGTCGACCTCATCGCCGTCGACCACCGGGTAGGTCATGCTCTTCTTGCCGGCGGCCACATCATGCTGCAGCGCCAGCTGATAGGTGGACTTGTCCAACACGCCGCGGTTGAGCGGCAGGCTGATGGCATCGCCACGGTCGCTGCCGGTGACTTTTTTGCTGGTCCAATCGAAGTCCAGGTCGACTTTCTTGGCCTTGCCCAGGCCGCCCCGTTCGAAGTGGTACTTCAGCGGGAGCAGGGCATCGTTCTCCATGCGCACCGTGCTCTGCTCGGTGAGGCTGGCGATCATCATGGAGGCCTTGAAATTCAGGTCCCAGGTGCCGTTGGCATTCTTGACCAGGCTACGCTCGGCGGTGCCGCTCATGGGCAGCTGTTTCCAGTCGGCGGTATAGCTGGCCGAGAAGGGCTTGAGGTCGGCTGCCTGGAGTGGCAGGGCGAGTACGGCGAGAGCCAGTAGCAGGGCGCGACGCATATGTTCTCCTAGGGTCGAATCAAGTGACCGCTGGCCGCCAGCGGTTGGCCATCCAGCAGTGCCCCTCGCTCGCCCAGGCGCAAACGGCCTTCGGCGAACCAGCGCACGGCCAGCGGGTAGATCTGGTGTTCCTGTCGGTGGACCCGTTGTGCCAGGCTCTGCGCATCGTCGCTTGGCGCGACCGCCACCACAGCCTGTACGACCAAGGGCCCGCCATCGAGTTCCTCGGTGACGAAGTGAACGCTGCAGCCATGTTCCGTGTCACCGGCATCCAGTGCGCGCTGATGGGTGTGCAGGCCTTTGTACTTGGGAAGCAGGGACGGGTGGATGTTCAGCAGGCGCCCTTGGTAGTGGCGCACGAAGTCGCCACTGAGGATGCGCATGAACCCTGCCAGCACCACCAGATCGGCGGCGAAGCCGTCGATCAGTTGCATCAGGGCCGCGTCGAAGGCCTCGCGGCCCTCGAAGCCGGCGTGCTCGAGCACCGCGGTGTCGATGCCAGCGGCGCGGGCACGCTCCAGACCGTAGGCGTCGGTGCGATTGGCGATGACGGCGCGGATCCGTGCCGGGCTGCCCTCGGCGCGGGTGCTGTCGATCAGCGCTTGCAGGTTGCTGCCGGAGCCCGACAGCAGTACGACCACATTGCAGGTGTCACTGGGCATCAGTGTGCCTTGAGGTTGTGCAGCTCGACCTGGGCCGCGCCTTCGGCGGCGACTTCGATGCGACCGATCACCCACGGTTGCTCGCCAGCCTGGCGCAGGACGTTCAGGGCGTTGTCGACCTGATCCTGTGCCACGCAGATGACCATGCCCACACCGCAGTTGAGCACGCGGTGCATCTCGTGTTCGTCGACGTTACCCTGCTGCTGCAGGAAGTCGAACACCGCCGGGCGCTGCCAGCTGGCCACGTCGACCACCGCCTGGGCGCCCTTGGGCAGCACGCGCGGGATATTGTCCAGCAGACCGCCGCCGGTGATGTGGGCCATGGCCTTGACCGCGCCGGTCTGCTTGATCAGCGCCAGCAACGGCTTGACGTAGATGCGTGTCGGGGCCATCAGCAGGTCGGCCAGCGGCGTACCGTCGAGCTGGGTGTTGCCGATGTCGGTGCCGGAGACTTCGAGGATCTTGCGGATCAGCGAGTAGCCGTTGGAGTGCGGGCCGGAGGAGGGCAGGGCGATCAGGGCGTCGCCAGCGACGACCTTGGAGCCGTCGATGATGTCGGCCTTTTCCACCACGCCGACGCAGAAGCCGGCCAGGTCGTAGTCTTCACCTTCGTACATGCCCGGCATCTCGGCCGTTTCGCCACCGACCAGCGAGCAGCCGGCCAGTTCGCAGCCGGCGCCGATACCGGTCACCACGGTGGCGGCCACGTCGACATTGAGCTTGCCGGTGGCGTAGTAGTCGAGGAAGAACAGCGGCTCGGCGCCACACACCACCAGGTCGTTGACGCACATGGCGACTAGGTCCTGGCCGATGCTGTCATGCTTGTTCAGATTCAGCGCCAGGCGCAGCTTGGTGCCGACGCCGTCGGTGCCGGAGACCAGCACGGGCTGCTTGTAACCGGCCGGGATCTCGCAAAGGGCGCCGAAGCCGCCCAGGCCACCCATGACCTCAGGGCGTGCGGTGCGCTTGGCCACGCCCTTGATGCGTTCGACCAGTGCTTCGCCGGCGTCGATGTCTACACCGGCGTCCTTGTAGCTCAGGGAGGGTTGCTTGCTCATTGATCCAGGCCTTTAGAGGGAGGGATTCAGGAAAACGACCAGCGCGGTCAAGCCCGGCTCCAAGGGCGGCGGCTGCCTGTACGTGACTGGTCGGCGAAGGCGCGCGATTTTATCAGGGTTGCCCGGCAGCGGCCATCCTCCATTGCGCCGGCGGTGGCAACCGGCGATGGGCAGGCTATAAGAAAAGACAGGCGGTGGCGCCGCGCGCTTTTGCTTGCCGCTGACCGCTCGCAGCTTGTAGTTTCTGCGAGGACAGTCATCTGGACAGGAATTCTCCATGCGTTTTATTCAGTACCTGGCAGTGGCCTGTGCAGGGTTGATCGCCGCGACGGCCCAGGCCGAAACGGTTTCCGGTCTCTATCAGGTCCGCGAGCCGGTCGATGGCCAGGGCAGCGACGCCCGCACCCAGGCCACGGCGAAGGCGCTGGACACCTTGGTACTGCGCCTGACCGGCGATCCCAAGGCGATTGAAAACCCGGCGGTCGCTGCGCTGCGCAAGAACCCTCAGCAGATCATCAACCAGGTGGGCAGCGAGGCTGGACCGCCCGAATCCGTGGTGGTCGAGTTCGACCCCGGCAGCACCGAGCGCGCCTTGCGCCAGGGCGGCCTGGCGTTGTGGGGCAGCAATCGGCCTTCGATTCTCGGCTGGTGGCTGAACGACAACGTCGACGGCAGCAGCCTGGTGGGCGATGGCCAGAGCAGCGCCGAGCCCCTGCGCCAGGCCGCTCAGCACCGCGGACTGCCGCTGCGACTGCCGCTGGCCGACCTGCAGGAGCAATTGGTGGCCAATGCCAAGCAGCTTGAAAGCAAGGACCCGGCGCCGTTGCGTGAGGCCGCCGACCGCTATGGCGCCGATGCACTGCTGGCGGTGCACGCCCAGGAAGCCGACGGCAAGTGGCAGGGCAAGTGGCAGCTGTGGCTGGGCGATCAGCGCGAACAAGGCACTGCCCAAGGCGCCGACCAGGCGTCGCTGGCCGACGCGGTGATGCTGGCGATCAGCACCCGCCTGGCGCCACGCTACGTGATTCGTCCAGGCGCCAGCAGCGACCTGCAGCTTCAGGTGCAGGGCATGAACCTGCAGCGCTACGCGGAACTGGGACGGGTGCTCGAACCTTACGGCCCGCGGTTGCAGAGCGCTGAAGGCGACACGCTGACCTATACCGTCAGCGGCAATCGAGAGCAGCTGCGTGCCCAGTTGGGCCTGGCGCACCTGCAAGAGGCGCCGTCAGAGCCCGCGCCGGTCGCCGCACCCGCACCTGTGGTGGAGGGGGCGCCTGGCCAACCTTCGGCACCACCGGCCCCAGCGGCGCCGTTCGATGGCCTGCGCTTCCACTGGTAAGGAGAGTCGTTCATGACCGATGTGCGCCGCTGGGTCTGGCTGGTTGTTGCCCTGCTGATCGCCGTGCTGCTGTACCTGCTGCACAACATCCTCTCACCGTTCCTGGTGGGCATTCTGCTGGCGTATCTGGCCGACCCCTTGGTCGACCGCCTGGAACGTTGGGGGCTGTCTCGTACCTGGGGCGTGGTGGTGGTGTTCGGCCTGTTCACCTTGATCTTCCTGGCCTTGCTGCTGGTGCTGGTGCCGATGCTGGCCAAACAGCTGGTGCGCCTGTACGAGCTCACCCCGCAGATGCTCGACTGGCTGCAGCATGTGGCGCTGCCCTGGGTGCAGAGTCGCCTGGGGCTGGCGGACGGCTTCTGGAAGTTCGACAAGATCAAGGCGGCCATCGGCGAGCACATGGGGCAGACCACGGACATCGTCGGTGTGGTGCTGTCCCAGGCCACCGCCTCGAGCCTGGCCCTGATCGGCTGGTTGGCGAACCTGGTGCTGATCCCGGTGGTGGGCTTCTACCTGCTGCGCGACTGGGACCTGATGATGGCCAAGCTGCGCAGCCTGCTGCCACGCCAGCGCGAGGCGCAGGTGGTGGAGCTGGCGGGCGAGTGCCATGAAGTGCTGGGGGCGTTCGTCCGCGGCCAGTTGCTGGTGATGCTGGCGCTGGGCGTGATCTACGCGGCGGGCCTGTCATTGCTGGGCCTCGAACTGGGGCTGCTGATCGGCTTGCTGGCAGGCCTGGCGGCGATCGTGCCGTACATGGGCTTCATCGTCGGCATTGGCGCGGCCTTGATTGCCGGGCTGTTCCAGTTCGGTGGCGACCTGTACCCCATGCTCGGTATCGTCGCGGTATTCATGGTCGGACAGGCCCTGGAGGGCATGGTGCTGACGCCCCTGCTGGTGGGCGATCGCATCGGCCTGCACCCGGTGGCGGTGATCTTCGCCATTCTTGCCGGTGGCGAGCTGTTCGGCTTCACTGGCGTGCTCCTGGCGCTGCCGGTGGCGGCGGTGATCATGGTCTTGCTGCGCCACGCCCATGATCTCTATAAAGAGTCGGACATGTACGCTGGCGACATCGACCCGCAGTTGTAATCGGCGCCTGCCCGGCCAGGCGCCGGGCATTTTGTCCCTGGGACAAAGCGCCACCTTGACGGATGGAACGGCAATTTGTTTGTGCTGGCATTTCAGTTACAATCCGCAACCGTTTCAGCCGATCCACGTCAATCAGACCAAAGGCTGTCGCGCTCACGGGTTCTCTGGCAGCCGAACAATGATCACAAAAAGCCTGCGCTGAAGAACAAGTTACACCCGGGCCAGCCACAGGCCCTCCGTTCTACTGACTGGAAGTGATCAATGTTCAAGAAAGCTGGCAAGACCTTGCTGAGTCTGGCTGTCGCGGCGTCCTTCATGCAGGCCCACGCCGAAGACGCCAAGAAAGTCGACGTGTTGCTGATCGGCGGCGGCATCATGAGCGCCACCCTGGGCGTCTGGCTCAACGAGCTGGAGCCGGGCTGGTCGATGGAAATGGTCGAGCGCCTCGATGGCGTCGCCGAAGAAAGCTCCAACGGCTGGAACAACGCCGGTACTGGCCACTCCGGCCTTGCCGAGATGAACTACACCCCGATCGACAAAGACGGCAACGTCAGCATTACCAAGGCGGTGGAAATCAACGAAGCCTTCCAGGTGACCCGTCAGTTCCTCGCCTGGCAGGTGCGCCAGGGCGTGCTGAAGAACCCGCACTCGTTCATCAACAGCACCCCGCACATGAGCTTCGTCTGGGGCGATGACAACATCTCCTACCTGAAGAAGCGCTACGAGGCGCTGCAGGCCAGCCCGCTGTTCCGCCCGATGCAGTATTCCGAGGACCACGCGCAGATCGCCAAGTGGGTGCCTCTGATGATGGAAGGCCGCGACCCCAACCAAAAGCTGGCGGTCACCTGGACGCCGATCGGCACCGACGTCAACTGGGGTGAAGTGACCCGTCAGTACGTCAGCCACCTGCAGACCCGCGACAACTTCAAGCTGAAGCTGTCCAGCGAAGTGCGCGACATCACCCGCAACAAGGACGGCTCCTGGCACGTCGAGTACAAGAACCTGAAGACCGGTGACACTGCCGCCACCGATGCCAAGTTCCTGTTCATCGGTGCCGGCGGCGGCGCGCTGAAGCTGCTGCAGAAATCGGGTATTCCTGAAGCGCAGAATTACGGCGGCTTCCCGGTCGGCGGCTCGTTCCTGGTCACCGAGAACCCTACCATCGCCATGCAGCACATGGCCAAGGCCTACGGCGTGGCCTCCACCGGTGCACCGCCCATGTCGGTACCGCACCTGGACACCCGCGTGCTGGACGGCAAGCGCGTGATCCTCTTCGGGCCATTCGCGACCTTCTCGTCGAAGTTCCTCAAGAACGGCTCCTACCTCGACCTGCTCAGCAGCACCACCGTGCACAACGTGTGGCCGATGACCAAGGTTGGCGTGGATGAATTCCCGCTGGTCGAATACCTCGCCGGCCAGCTGATGCTGACGGACGACGAGCGCATGGAAGCCCTGCGCACCTACTTCCCGCACGCCAAGAAAGAAGACTGGCGCCTGTGGCAGGCTGGCCAGCGCGTGCAGATCATCAAGAAAGACCCGGAGAAGGGTGGCGTGCTGAAGCTGGGCACCGAAGTGGTGACCTCCGATGACCGTACCCTGGCGGCCCTGCTGGGTGCTTCGCCAGGCGCCTCGACCGCCGCGCCGATCATGATGAACGTGCTGGAAAACGTGTTCAAGGACAAGGTCGCCACTCCTGAGTGGCAAGCGCGTCTGCACGAGATCGTGCCGAGCTATGGCACCAAGCTGAACGACTCGCCTGCCGCCGTGCAGAAAGAGTGGAACTACACCGCCGAAGTGCTGCAGCTGGACAAGCCGCCGGTGATCGACCAGAGCGTCGGCACCAGCACCGGCACCGAGCCGAGCGCACCTGTCGAGAGCAAGGCCTCCAACGACATGGCGTTGTAAGGCGCTGCACTGCACCCGTTCCGCCTTCTGGCGGGCCGGTTGGCGCTACACCGAGCCACGCGCTTCGTCATCGACGAACGCGTGGCTTTTTTGTGGGCGTTGCGAAAAGGATGATGCAACAAGAATATGCATTAATGCATTGAATAAAAATGCATCTGCGCATAGATTGTTTGAGAGGCCTCTTATCAGGCCCCTCAACCCACTCAAGAGGAAACGTTTCAATGACAACTCTTTATTCCGCACAAAACGCTATCCCGTTCGCGGCGCTGCCAACTACCAATGGTGTGATACAGCGATTCCGAGCGACTGCTACCAACTCCGCGATAGCTGCTTATTCCCCAGATGGTCTGGCGCAGGCGCCTATTTATGGCTTGGCCAGCCAGCCTTTGCAGGGCGATGAGATCGTGAGCGGGGGCAATGTCACGCTAGTGTCGCATGTCGGTGGTTCACTCAATGATGGTGCGCTGTGCTGGATACTTCTGGAATGTGAGGGCGGTACCCAGCAAGTCGCTGATGCGACCCGTAGCCAGCATGCGGTGACTCTTGGGCAACTGATTGGCTACGCGGGGGCGACACCTGGGGACATCAAGTACAGCGCCGCCAGAAGCGTCCCGGGAGGCTGGCTCAAAGCCGATGGAGCCGAGGTTTCGCGCAGTACTTATAGTGCGCTGTTCGAGGCCATTGGCACTACCTTCGGACAAGGTGACAGTTCGACTACCTTCAATGTTCCAGACTTGCGCGGTGAGTTCATCCGTGGTTTCGACGATAGCCGGGGTGTCGACAAGGATCGCGTGTTCGGTACTCTGCAAAAAGGCAGTCTTTTGGCCTACGACACAACTCAAAGCAAGCCCAATGGTATCTGGAGTGCCAGTACCACTCAAAACGGCGGCGCCGCTTCACAGGTGGCGATGGGGGTCGATGCATATTCGACCAGTGACTATGCCAGCGTGGCCCTGGGGGGGGGGATGCTACCGTAAACTACTCTTCCCCAGGTTTAGCCCAAGACCGCGGTTACTCGGGGATTATGCGTCCGCGCAACCTGGCCCTACTCGCATTGATCAAATATTAATCACTGCCTGCAACCAAACAACGCCCGCGCATGGTCGAAGCACTGCTGTGCGATGGCCGGGCGCGGCTCGCTGCGTCGCAGAAGCAGGCCGACCGGGCTGTGGATGCGCGCGTCGTCCACTGGCACGATGCGCAGGTGTTCGTTCAGCGCCTCCAGTCCACAGTCCAGCGGCATCACCGCGCAGCAGATGCCGGCGTTCACGGCCTGGATCAGATGGAAGGTGGAGTCGCTTTCCAGCACCGCCTGAGGCTCCAGCGCGCGGCTGCGAAAGCTCAGGTCCAGCGACTGGCGATAATGCATGCCCTTGCTCAGCAGGCCCAGCGGCACGTCGGCCAGTGCCTCCCACTGCAGTCGCTCGCCTTCGAACTGAAAGTGCCGGGTGTCGTGCAACAGGCCCATCGTGGTGGTGCCCAGCTCGATCACTTCGAAGAAGCTCAAGTCGACCTGGTCCAGGTAGCAGAGGCCCAGGTCGAGCTGGTTGCGGCTCAGGCCAGCGACGATCTGCTGCGAGCTCAGCGAACTCAGTTGCAGATGCAGTTCCGGGTACTTCTCCCGCAAGGGCAGCAGCAGCGTCATGGGATCGAAGCTGGCCAGCGGCACGCTGCCCAGGCGCAGGTTGCCCACCACCTGACCACGGCAGCTGGCGGCTTCGGCATGCAGGCCATCGTGGGCGGCCAGCAGGGTCTTGGCCCAGGCCAGGATACGCTCGCCGGCTTCGGTGAAACCTTCGAAGCGCTGGCCGCGCTCGACCAGCACCAGGTCGAGTTCTTCTTCCAGATTGCGCAGGCGCATCGACAGGGTCGGCTGGGAAATATGGCACAGCTCGGCGGCCTGGCCGAAGTGGCGGGTCTGGTCGAGGGCGATGAGGAACTTGAGCTGCTTGATGTCCATGGTCCGGCCTGGCGAGGAAGGGGGCGGACCGTACGTCGCCCATACAGGACGCTCGCGCCGCACGGCTAGGGTGACGCAAAAGGCCCAGCGTGACAAATCGACGCGCTCGTCATCAGCTCAACACGTGCTCGACCGGCTCCAGTACCGCAGGCAATGGTTCGCCCAGGGCCGACAGCACATCGCGTTCTATCATGCGGACCAGGGCGTCGGTGGGCAGGTCGTTCTCGTCGCGGCCGAACGGGTCTTCCAGCTCGTTGCCGATCGCATCCAGCCCCAGGAAGGTGTAGCTGACGATGGTGGTGAACAGTGGCGCCAGCCAGCCGAGCGGCTCGGCCAGGGCGAACGGCAGCAACAGGCAGAAGATGTAGATGGTGCGGTGCAGCAGCAAGGTGTAGGGAAACGGCAGGGGCGTGCCCTTGATCCGCTCGCAGGTCGCTTGCACCTCGGACAGCCCGACCAGCCGCTGTTCGAGGGTCATGTAGCGAAACTCGCCAATGCGCTGCTCGCTGGCAAGGCGCGCGCACTGCTCGCCGATATGGCGCAGGATGCCGTCGCACACGTTGTGCGGCGAGATCGCTGCGCCCTGCGCCAGCCAAGGCGCAGCTGCCTGCGCGTCGTCTTCGCCGCGCAGGCGCGCGTTGAGCCCGTGGGCGAAGCCGCACAGGCTACGCAGCAAGCTGGCCCGCTGGGCGGGGTCGGTGATGACAACGCTCTCGCGCACGAACGAGCGGACTTCGATGATCATTCGTCCCCAGGCTTTGCGTCCTTCCCACCAGCGGTCGTAGCAGGCGTTGTTGCGAAAGCTCATGAAGATCGACAGCGACAGGCCCAGCAGCGTGAAAGGCGTGGCGCTGACCGGATAGAAAAACGCCGGGTAATGCCGTTCCACCAGCACGATCAGCGCTGCCAGCAGGGTCACCATCAGGCAGCGCCATGCGATGCGCTTGACCACCGAGCCGCGCAAGGTGAACAACATGCGCAGCATGTCGGTGTGGGTATGGACGATCAAGGCGATTCCAGAGGCGGCCGCTCAGCCACCGGTCATGTTCATGAAACGCAGGATCTGCACCTCGCCGCCCACTTCGAAATGATGGCGATAGGGCTTGAGGTGCAAGGCGTCGCGGATGGCCTGGTCCAGGCGGTCGCGGTCGCCGGGATGGCTGCGCAGCACCTGCTTGAGGTCCAGCGAGTGTTCGTTGCCCAGGCACAGCAGCAGGCGGCCTTCGACGGTCAGCCTCACGCGGTTGCAGGTGGCGCAGAAATTGTGACTGTGGGGCGAGATGAAGCCGACACGGGTGTGCGGTGCCTCGGCCAGGCGCCAGTAGCGGGCCGGGCCTTGCGAGGATTCGGCCGACTCGATCAGGGTGAAGCGTTCGGCCAGGCGCGCACGCACTTCGTCGCTGGAGTAGAACGACTCGCCCCGCTCATGCTCCTGGATCACCCCCAGTGGCATTTCCTCGATGAACGTGATATCCAGCTCGCGGTCGATGGCGAACTGCACCAGATCCACCAGTTCATCGTCGTTGCGCCCCTTGAGCACCACGCAGTTGAGCTTGGTGCGGCGAAAGCCCGCACTGCGGGCAGCGTCGATGCCGGCGATCACCTGGTCCAGGTCGCCAGTGCGGGTGAGGGCCTTGAAACGGGTACTGTCCAGGCTGTCCAGGCTGACGTTCAAGCGCGAGACGCCGGCCGCGAACAGCGGGTCGGCCAGGCGCACGAGCTGTGAGCCATTGCTGGTCAGGCACAGTTCGCGCAGGCCGGGCAGGGCGGCGATGCGTGCGCACAGCTCGACGATGCCCTGGCGCACCAGCGGCTCGCCACCGGTCAGGCGGATCTTGCGGGTGCCCATGGCGACGAAGCGCTCGGCGACCTGGTACAGCTCCTCGAGGCTGAGGATCTGCTGGCGCGGCAGGAACTGCATGTCTTCGGCCATGCAGTAGACGCAACGGAAGTCGCAGCGGTCGGTGACCGACATCCGCAGGTAGTCGATTTTCCGGTTGAAATCGTCGATCAGGGCCGCAGGGTGCTGTTCCACGTTCGCGCTCGAGGCAGGAGACGGCAATCGCGCCGCACATGGAGTCCACGCTATAACCTGTGCAGCGGCACGTCAAATCGCTTTCGCCGACTGGGCGATAGGTCTGCTCTATCGCCTGAGCCCTAGGTGCTCAGCGCGAGACCGGAAAGGCCGTGGTGTACTTGATCTGCTCCATGGCGAAGCTCGACGTGATGTTCGACAGGCCTTCGGTTGAGGTGATCAGGCGCTTGTAGAAACGGTCGTACGCGGCGATGTCGCTCACCACCACCCGCAGCATGTAGTCCCAGTCGCCGGACATGCGATAGAACTCCATCACTTCCTCGAAGGCCGTGACGGTGCGGGCGAATTCTTCGAGCCAGACGCTGTCGTGGCGCTGGGTCTTGAGCTGGACGAACACGCTCAGGCCCAGGTTCAGGCGTTGCGGGTCGAGCAGGGCGACGCGGCTGCGGATGTAGCCGTCGTCCTCCAGGCGCTTGACCCGTTTCCAGCATGGCGTGGTCGTCAGGTTGACGGCCTCCGCCAGGTCCTTCAGCGAGATCGAGGCGTCACGCTGGAGCAGGGTGAGGATGTGCTGGTCGAAACTGTCCATCGCGTTCGTGCCGTTCGTCTGCAATCGTGGGAGAAGTGCAGCCTAACGCACTCGCTGGCCTGCTCGCCATTGGGCAAAGGTAGCGGCGTGTCGGGACCGGTTATGCCATAGTGGCGCTCTTTTCCGACCCCCGCAGAAGCCTCCGATCATGGCCGACAAACCGCGCAGTTTCGCTACCCGTACCATTCATGCCGGCGAGCAGTCCAGTGTGGCCGATAACGCCATCTTTCCGGCCATCGTCACCTCCAGCTCGTTCATCAAGCGCGGCCTGGATGACAACCCCGAATATGCCTACAGCCGTGTCTCCAATCCCACACGCCATGCCTATGAAACCTGCGTCGCGGCGCTGGAAGAGGGTGTCGGCGCCGTAGCCTGCGCCTCGGGTGTGAGCGCCACCGCCACGGTGCTCGAACTGCTGCCCAAGGATGCCCACGTGGTGGTGATGAATGGTGTCTACGGTGGCACATTCCGTCTGATGGAAGACTACCGGTCGCACAGCAGCGGGCTGACCACGACCTACGTCGACCTCAACGACCTGGACGCCGTGGCCGCGGCCATTCGCCCCGAGACACGAATGATCTGGCTGGAGTCGCCGACCAATCCGCTGCTGCACCTGGTCGACATCGCGGCGCTGTGCGAGCTGGCCCGTGCGCGGGGCATTCTCACCTGCATCGACAATACCTTCTGCTCGCCCTGGAACCAGCGCCCGCTCACCCTGGGCGTCGATCTGGTCATGCACTCGGCGAGCAAGTACATCGGCGGCCACTCCGACCTGACCGGTGGCGTGGTGGTGGCGGGCAATGCCGAGTTGCTGGCGCGCCTGCGTCGGATCAGCATGGCGGTGGGGGCGATCCAGGGGCCGTTCGACTGTTACCTGGCCCTGCGCGGCCTGAAGACCCTCGATGTGCGCATGGAGCGTCAGTGCGCCAATGCGTTGCGCGTGGCGCAGCACCTCGAGGGGCATCCGATGGTCGAGCAGGTGTTCTACCCGGGGCTGCCAAGCCATCCGCAGCATGCCTTGTGTCAGCGCCAGATGCGCAGCGGCGGGGCGGTGGTGGCACTGCGGGTGAAGGGCGATCGGGCCGCGGTCAATCGCCTGGTCGAGGCACTCTCGATCTTCGTGCTGGCCGATTCGCTGGGCGGCGTGGAAAGCATGATCAACCATTCCTGGAGCATGTCGCACAACTCGCTGAGCCCGGCGCAGAAGGCGAGCATGGGCATTGGCGAAACGCTGCTGCGCCTGTCGGTCGGCATCGAGGACAGCGCTGACCTGATCGACGACCTGGAGACGGGTTTTCGGGCTGCCGCGGCCGTCCAGCGCTGACGCTGCCCCCTGGGTGGGTGCAGGGCGCCGAGCGTGCGGCGCCCTCGCGGTGGTTCAGGACTTCGGCGGATGGACGATCCGCTCGATCTGGTCCTTGAGCTGCAGGCGTTCCTTGCGCAGCCGATTGACCAGCTCATCGCTGGTGCCGTTGCCCTCGGCGCTCACCACCTCCTTGTCCTTGGCGTTGTATTCCTTGTGCAGCCGGTGCAGGTCCTTGTCCTGGTCGATGAGCGCCTGAAAGGCCTCGGCACTGGTGTGCAGGTCGGCTAGCAGATCGTGGGGTACTGGCATCTCTTCACCTCGGTTCGAGTGGTTGAGTACAACGTCTGATGGATCAGGATAGCTGTCTTCATCGACCCCATGGGCGCGCGCGAGTGCGATCGCCCCTGGCCGCGCAGGCCGACGCGCAAACTGTGAAAGTTTGTTAATGATGAAATACAATTCATAACTAAATAATACGAAGGTTTTCACGAAAAATTGATGGTAACTTTCCTACTGTTCGGCCACCCCGCCAAGGTGCTCGTTCGGATGCGCCTGGTCGTTTATCAACTTTGACGGCGAACGCCATGATTAAAATCAGATCCCTGCGGACCGAATGGGTCACGCTGCTGGCCAGTCTGTACCTGCTGATCGGCCTCAACGTGTTTCTCTGGAATCACCTCGAGAGCATCGTCCCGCCCGGCATGGTTGGGCTGTGGCTGAGCCTGGCGTTCGCCGTGATGATGCTGTTCGCGTTCAATCTGCTGTTGACCCTGGTGGCCTTCAAGTATGTATTGAAACCGGTACTGATCCTGTTGTTCATGTCCGGTGCGGGCGTCGCCTACTTCATGAATCAATATGGCGTACTTATTGATGTCGGTATGTTCCGCAATGTCGTCGAGACCAATGTCGAAGAAGTTAGAGACTTGCTCTCGCTGAAGTTTGCGTTGTATATGCTGGGGCTGGGCGTACTGCCCTCGTGGTTGGTGTGGAAAGCGCCGATCGACTATCGCCCCTGGCACCGCGAAGTGCTCGGCAAGCTGGTGGTTAGCGGGGCGTGCGTCGCAGCACTGGCATCGGTGGCGCTGATCAACTATCAGGGCTTGTCCTCGCTGTTTCGCAACCACCACGAACTGCGCCTGATGCTCACCCCGAGCAACATCGTCGGGGCTTCTTTCAGCTACGCCAGCGAGAAACTCGGCAGTGCCGCGCGGCCGTTCCAGACCTATGGCGAAGATGCACGGCGCGACCCGGCCTGGCAGGGTCATGCGCGCAAGTCGCTGACCGTGCTGGTGGTCGGTGAAAGTGCCCGTGCGGAAAACTTCGGCGTGCTGGGCTATGCCCGCGACACCACCCCGCGCCTGGCCAGGGAGCCGGGTCTGCTGGGTTTCACCGACGTGCATTCGTGCGGCACCGAGACCGCCGTGTCGGTGCCGTGCATGTTCTCCGGCATGGCCCGCAAGGATTACGACCCGAGCCTGGCCAGCCGTCGCGAAGGCTTGCTGGACATCCTTGCCCGCGCCGGCCTGCAGGTGAAGTGGCGCGACAATCAGTCTGGCTGCAAGGGCACCTGTTCGCGCCTGGACTACGTCAACCTGACCAGCGCCAAGGACCCCGTGCTGTGCGCCGGCGGCGAATGCCATGACCAGATTCTGCTGCAGAACCTGGACAGCCTGCTCGACTCCCTGGACAAGGATACCGTGCTGGTGCTGCACCAGATGGGCAGCCATGGGCCGGACTACTACAAGCGCTATCCCGAGGGCTTCGAGCACTTCACGCCGGTGTGCAGGAGCAATGCCCTGAACCAGTGCAGCCGGGAGGACATCGTCAACAGCTACGACAACACCCTGACCTACACCGACGCGGTGCTGGCCTCGTTGATCGATACCTTGCGCAAGCATCAGGACAAGGTCGACACGGCCATGATCTACCTGTCCGACCATGGCGAATCCCTGGGCGAATACAACGTCTTCCTGCATGGCACGCCCTATATGCTGGCGCCCGAGCAGCAGAAGCACATCCCGCTGCTGGCCTGGTTCTCCGACAGCTACCGGCAAGATTTCGCAGTGGACACCGACTGCCTGGCGAAACGGCGCGACCTGCCGCTGAGTCAGGACAACCTGTTCCATTCGATGCTCGGCCTGCTGGGTGTGCAGACCCAGGTCTACGATGCGTCGCTGGACCTGTTCGCCGGCTGCCGGCCGGCGATGACGGCGAACAATTGACGCCTTCACCCGACCGCTGATCGCCACCGCGCGTGGCCCGGGTTTCACCCGCAGTGCCCGCGCCGTATATACTGCGCGCCAATGTTTGTGGGAGAGCCTCGTGGCTATCGAAATACACTGGATCCGTGACGACCAGAGCCTGGCAGAACGCTGCCGGGCCTGGCGCGAACTGCCTTTCGTGGCCGTCGACACCGAATTCATGCGGGTCGACACCTTCTACCCCAAGGCGGGCCTGATCCAGGTGGGCGACGGGCAGGGTGCCTACCTCATCGATCCACTGCTGATTCGCGACTGGCAGCCCCTGGGCGAACTGCTCGAGGACGGCGCGGTGGTGAAGGTGCTGCATGCCTGCAGCGAAGACCTCGAAGTGCTGCTGCGCCTGACCGGCAAGCTGCCGCAACCGCTGTTCGACACGCAGCTGGCCGGTGGCTACCTGAACATCGGTTTTTCCATGGGCTACTCGCGCCTGGTGCAGGACGTGCTGGGCATCGAGCTGCCCAAGGGCGAGACCCGTTCCGACTGGCTGCAGCGGCCGCTGTCCGACACCCAGGTGAGCTACGCCGCCGAGGACGCCGCGCACCTTGCCGAGCTGTTCGCCGCGCTGCGCCCGCGTCTGTCCGCCGACAAGTACGCCTGGGTGCTGGAGGATGGGGCCGAACTGGTCGCCCAGATGCGCCGTGAAGTCGATCCTGCCACGCTCTATCGCGACGTGAAGCTGGCCTGGAAGCTGGGTCCGCAACAGTTGGCGGTGCTGCGCGAGCTGTGTGCCTGGCGTGAGCGCGAAGCGCGCAGCCGGGACGTGCCGCGCAACCGCATTCTCAAGGAGCATGCGCTGTGGCCGATCGCCAAGGGGCAGCCGGAGACGCTGTCGGCGCTGGCCAAGATCGAGGACATGCACCCGCGGACCCTGCGCCAGGATGGCGACACCCTGCTCAAGTTGATCAAGAGCGCCGCCAGCCAGCCGCCCGAGCAGTGGCCGGCCGTGCTGCCCGAGCCTTTGCCGATCGAGGCCGCCGCGCTGCTCAAGCGCCTGCGCGCCATCGGCCAGGCCGAGGGCGAGCGGTTGGGCATCGCGCCGGAATTGATGCTGCGCAAGAAATCCCTGGAGGCGCTGCTCAAGAGCGGCTACCCCAACGGCCCCTACAGCCTGCCCGAGTCGCTGCGTGGCTGGCGCCGCGAGCGCATGGGCCAGGCCCTGCTGAGCGATCTGGCAGGTGCTGGAGAAACCCTGTGAAACGTATCTGTTCGATCTACAAAAGCCCGCGCAAGCAGGAGATGTACCTCTACGTGCTCAAGGCCGAGGGCCTGGAGCGCGTTCCGCAGGCCTTGCTGCCGTTCTTCGGCACCCCCGTGCATGCCTTCGATCTGGTGCTCACGCCAGAGCGCACCCTGGCCCGCGAGGACATCGCCAAGGTGCTGGAAAACCTCGACAGCCAGGGCTACCACCTGCAGATGCCGCCGCCCCAGGACGAGTACATCGAGCACCTGCCCGAAGAGCTACTGCGCCGCAACGACCCGGCCTGACCGGAATTCGATCATCACCCGGCGTGGCGGCCCGCTGTGGCCGCGCGCGTCGTCTGTCAAGGTTGTCTCGAGATGCGTGTTCTGATCGCAGAACAGGATCATGCCGTTTACGCTCGCCTGCTGGGCGAGCAGGCACCGGACCTGGAGGTTCTGACCAGTGGCGATTCCGCCGAACTGTCGCGCCATGCACCCGATTGTCCCATCTGGCTGGGCGAGCCGCACCTGGTCGCCAGCCTGCTGCGCCAGGGGCACAGGCCCCAGTGGGTGCAGTCGACCTGGGCGGGCATCACGCCGCTGCTGGCCGACGGTTTGCCCCGTACCTACCGCCTGACCCGTGCCGTGGGTATCTTCGGTCAGGTCATGGCCGAGTACATGCTCGGCTACATGCTGATTCACGAGCGCGAGGTGCTGTCGCGGCTGGTCAGCCAGGTCGAGCGGCGCTGGGATGGCCGCCCCGGCAATAGCCTGCAGGGGCGCAAGGTGCTGATCGTCGGTATTGGCGACATCGGCCATCAGGTGGCCGAATTCCTTCGCCCGTTCGGCATGACCCTCTATGGCATCGCCAGCTCGGCGCGCGAACAGGCGCCGTTCGTGGAAGTGGCCGGGCTGGACGCGCTACCGCGGCTGGTCGGCGAGGTGGACTACGTGCTCAACCTGCTGCCGGATACACCGGCCACCCACGATCTGTACGACGCCGCGTTGTTCCAGCGCTTCAAGCCCAGCGCGCTGTTCATCAATGCCGGGCGCGGCGTGGCGGTGGTCGATGCCGATCTGGTGGAGGCGCTCAAGAGCGGCCATCTGGCCGGCGCCGTCATCGATGTCTGCCGGCAGGAGCCGCTGCCTCAGCGTCATCCCTTCTGGACCGCGTGGGGGCTGTTGCTGACCGGTCACAGTGCGGCGCCAACCTCGCCCCCCGCCATGGTCGGGCTGTTTCTGGACAACCTGCGTGCCCACGTCCAGGACCAGCCGAACCTGGCCGGTGAAGTGGATTTCGCTCGCGGCTATTGAACTCGGCGAGGTGAGTGGCCCCATGACCAGGTGCTGACCGGCGGTCTGGCATTGCGTCGGGCCAGGCCCTAGACTTGCGCCGCCGCGCTGCGGCGCTTTCCCGTGACTGCAGGAACCTGTGCAATGATCGCCGACACCGCGCCCTTCTGGCGGCGCAAGACCCTTGACCAGCTCGATGCCCAGGAGTGGGAGTCGCTCTGCGACGGCTGCGGGCTGTGCTGCCTGCAGAAGCTCGAGGACGAGGACGACAACAGCATCTATTACACGCGCATAGCCTGCAAGCTGCTGGACCTGCACACCTGCCAGTGCAGCGACTATCCCGGCCGCTTCGCCCAGGTGCCCGACTGCGTCCAGCTCACGCCGGGCAAGGCCGAGCAATTCAAGTGGCTGCCGAGCACGTGCGGCTACCGCTTGATCAGCGAAGGCAGGGACTTGCCTGCCTGGCACCCGCTGGTCTGCGGTGATCGCGAGCAGGTGCACGAGCAGCGCATTTCCCAGTCCGGCCGGATGCTCAGCGAGAATGAGGTGGACGAGGACGACTGGGAAGACCACCTGATCTTTCGCGCCGGCTGATACCGACGCTGTCCTGTAGCCGAATGAGGGGCCTGTGTATGCGATGCCGGTGGTTGCTGCTTCTGGGGTTGCTGGTGACCGTGCCGGCGTGGGCGAAGAAGGTCGATCTGGATTACCTTGTGCGTTTGTTGCCCGACTCGGGCCAGGCCGAGGTGCGCATCACCCTGGCCGAAGGCAGTGCCGTGCGGACCCTGGATTTCGATCTGGGACGCCAGGGCCTCTATGGCGGATTCCAGGCCGACGGCCAATGGCAAGTGCAGGGCTCGCGTGGGATGTGGCATCCGGCAGCGGGCAAGTCCAGCCTGAGCTACCGTGTGCAGCTGGATACACAATCTGCCCGCGGCCGGCCCGAGTCGCGAATCACCGCGCACTGGGCGCTGCTGCGCGGCGAGCGACTGGTGCCGGCGGCGCGGCTCGATCAGCAGGACGGCAGCGAGTTGGTCGCGCGTCTGCAGTTCGAATTGCCGCAGGGCTGGAAAAGCGTCGAGACTGCCTGGCCACGTATAGGCAAGCACCGCTTTCGTATCGATGATGTCTCGCGCCTGTTCGATCGGCCCACCGGCTGGATGCTGGCTGGCACCCTGGGCAGTCGACGTGCCCAGATGGGCGATACGCAAGTGACCATTGCCGCCCCGTTGGGGCAAGGCATGCGCCGCATGGACACGCTGACATTGATGACATTCGTCTGGCCGCAACTGCAAGCAGTGTTTGCGCGTGCCCCTGGCAAGCTGCTGGTGGTGGGAAGCCGCGACGAATTGGGGCGTGGTGCCCAGACGCCGCGCAACTCGCTCTATCTGCACAGCTCACGGGCGCTGATTGGCGAGGACGGTAGCAGCCCACTCTTGCGCCAGCTGGTGCGTGTGTTCACCCAGCTCGAGTCACGGGATCGCAGCGAGTGGGTGGTCCAGAGCCTGACGGACTACTACGCCAGCGAGCTGCTGCGTCGCGCGGGGGGCATCGGTGATGACCGCTATCAGCTGTTGCAGCGTCGCCTGCAATCCGAGGGCGTGAAGGTCACCACCTTGCGCGGTGATCAGGTGAATGCCGCGCAGGTGGCCCGTGGTGTACTGGTGCTACAGGCGCTGGACCGCGAGATTCGCCTGCACAGCCACGATCAGCGCTCGCTGGATGACGTGACGCGTGCGCTGATGCGCTTGTCCAAGATTAGCACCGACGACCTCGTGCACATCAGCGAGCAGGTGCTGGGGCGTGAGGCCGAGGTGCTGCAGACCCGCCAGTTGCTGCGCTGAAGCCTTGGCCTCAGCTGCAAGATCAGACGTCGCTCAGTGGATCCTTGCCCGTCACGGTCACGGTGCGCGTCGCTGATTCGGCGCTGTCCTTGAGTGCCTTGAGTTCGGCGGCGCCGCGCTCGATGTCGGCATTCAGGCGCCGGTAATCCGCGCGCTGCTTGCGCAGCCAGGCCTTGGCCTCGCATCGACCCTTGACACCCCGGGCCAGCGCCAGGCCGCCGATGGCCACTTCCAGCAGGCCGATCACACCACCCCGGCGCATGCCCTTGGTGACCATCAATGCACCGCCTGCCAGGGAGCTTAGGCGCTCCCAGCCGGTGACGTTCTGCTCGTCCTGGGATGTGCCTGAATGAATATCGAGCATGTTGAATCTCCTGATGGATGGGTTCA
Source organism: Pseudomonas sp. S30 (assembly GCF_016518545.1). GTDB lineage: Bacteria > Pseudomonadota > Gammaproteobacteria > Pseudomonadales > Pseudomonadaceae > Aquipseudomonas. Next base: position 95,783 of record NZ_JACVTO010000015.1, on the reverse strand, counting down.
ACAGCTGACCCGGGGGAGGCGGGCGACGTTCAGTGCAATCGCCGAGTGGGCCTGGCGAACGTGCGGGTCGTTCAATGGGGGGCGCCCGACTCGCGCCGAGCGCCTTTCACGCAGCCCAGGCGTTTTTCCTGCGACGGCCCGTAGCCGTAGAATGAGCGGTAGCATTTGCTGAAATGGCTGGCAGAGACGAAGCCGCAGGCCACTGCCACCTCCATGATCGGCAGGTCCGAGTGCTGTAGCAGGCGACGACTCTCGGTGATGCGCAACTCCAGGTAGTAGCGCACTGGGGTCGTGCCGAGCTGGCGCTGGAACAGTCTGCCGATCTGGCGCTTGGAGCGGCCGACGTAGGCGGCCAGCTGATCCTGGCTCAAGGGTTCCTCGAGGTTGGCGCTCATCAGCGTGATCGCCTCGCGCAGCGGTTCGCTGATGTTGGCCTGCGCCGCCGGCGTGGTACGCCGGTAGCGCGACGACTCGAAGGCCAGGATCGCGGTGATGCCTTCGGCCAGGGCGGGGCCGCGACGATGGCCGATCCACTCCAGCATCATGCTCAGGGCGCCACCCGGGCTGGCCGCGCTGAGCCTGTCGCGATCGACGCAGTAGGCCTCGCTGCTCACCTGACCATGCCGGGCGATTTCGGCAACGGCCGCGCGGTGCTCGGGATGTACGGCGCAGCGGTAGCCGTCCAGCAGCCCCGCGCGGCCGAGAAACCAGGCGCCATTCCACAGCCCGGCCAGGGCCACACCGCGCTGGGCGAGGGTTTGCAGGCTGGCGTACGCCCGCTCGGGCAGGCTCAGCACCGTGCGCAACCCGCCACATACCACGAACAGATCCAGCGGCTGGGTGACGCAGTCTTCCAGGGTCATGGCCGGGCCGATTTGGATATCCAGGTCACTGGACAGCGCAGCGCCATCCACGCTGCAGGTGATGTGGGCCGAGGCGCCTGGCTGAATAAGGTTGGCAGTGACCAGTGCATCCAGGGCCTGAGTGAAGGCCAGAAGCGAGAAATGCTCGAGCAGCAGGAATCCCACGCGCAGGCCGGGCGCGTCGCTTTCCAGGTCGGCTGGGATGAAGCGAGAGTTGTGGCCGTGCAGGGCCGGGCCGAAGGTTCTCTTGGCGGTCAACGGGACGCCTCGCGGAGTAAGAGGGAAAACGCGCGCGGCGATTGTATTCTTTGTGTATACGATGCGTCGAGGCCCGTCGGAACTCCGGGTTGCCTTGCTCGGACCCCCACGCGTGGTGTGATCGTGAGGCCCTTGGCTGAGGCCGACCTGCCAGCGGATTTGGTCTTGGGTCCACACAGGTAGCCTGCGTGACGCGCCGCGCCCGTCGCGTGAAATACGCGGGCCTGACGACCATCAAATGCCTCGGCAAGGGGGATATGACCACGCTGTCTGGTGGTACATGGACACGGGGTCTGTTTGGCGCCTCAAGTCCGCCACGGCCGAGGATCGACACCCGGAGCCGAGACCTTCAGGATCAAGGCTTCATGATGTGAGCGACAGGATGCTGTTCTGACAGCATCGTGCGTCAGTCCCAGAGAAGCGGGCTTGCCCTCGAGCAACCGGCTCTGTAGTCGCTTGCGCCCGGAGTGCGTCCCAGCGGCACAGGCTACTTGAATTTCGGTCCCGAGCGGGTGTTCAAGCCCTTGGCCAGGCGGTCATAGAGCACCACGTTGACCGTCGCCGCCAGGTTCATGCAGCCCTGGGTGGGAATGTAGATGGTCTCCTCGCACCAGGCGCGCACGCTGTCGTCGAGGGTGCCGTCCTCAGGACCGAAGATGTAGAGGGCGCGGTCAGGGTGGGTGTATTCCGGTAGCGGTCTGGCGCCCTCGACCAGTTCCACCGCCACCGGGGTGCAACCCAGCGGGATGATGCGTTGCAGGTCGTCGATACCGATCAGCGGAATGTCGTAGTGCACGCGCTTGGTGTCGGTGACGAAGTCACGGGCGCGCTCGTAGCGTTTACCGGTGTAGAACACCGAGTTCACGCCGTAGCACCCGGCGGCGCGCATCACCGAGCCGACGTTTTCCGGCGATTTGGGGTTGAACAGGCCGATGCAGCTGTACCGTTTGTTCGCCACGAGGCGGAGCCCTTCGCAAAAAAAGCGCGATTATACGGGCTCGCCGACCGGACGGGGCAGGATTCGACGCTCAGTCCTTCTTCATGAGCGCGGCCAGCCCGGCGAAGGGGTTGTGCGTGGCGACGTTGGCCTTGGGCGTGCTCAGCGATCCTTCGCCGAAATACTGCTGGTCGGTATAGCGCGAGTGTTCGTTGTCGTGGCAGTACAGGCACAGCAGCTCCCAGTTCGAGCCGTCCTGGGGGTTGTTGTCGTGGTTGTGGTCGCGATGGTGCACGGTGAGTTCCGACAGACGCTTGCCGGAGAACTCGCGGGCGCAACGGCCGCACACATGCGGGTACATCTTCAGCGCCTTGTCGCGATAGCCCATTTCCTTGTCGCGCTTGGCGTCGGCGAGGATGCGGTCGAGGCGGGCGGTGGCGGCGGAGGGGGTGGCCGAACTCATGGTGTTACCTTTGTCGTTATCAGGGCTGTGACGGTTCTGCGGTCGAGTCTAGCGCGCCGGGCACTCTGCGCACAGGCGAACGGGCGAGATTGCGCGTAGTCTGTAGGCAGTTTCCCGACAGGAGATCGATGATGTTGCCCATGCTCCTTGCTACGCTGGTGCTGCTCGCCAGCGCACCGGTCGCGCTCGCCGCGCAGCCGTCGAGCGGCCTGGCCCCGGCGCCTGGCGCGCCCGGCACGCCAACGCCCACGCCCTATCCGCAGATCACCCCCGCGGCACCGCCCAAGGCCGGCGGCAGCGAGGCCGGTGGCCCGCTGCTGCCGCCGATGCCCAGGCCCGGACCGCCGAAGGATCAACCCCTGCCGGGATTGTCGCCGGCGCCACCCGGCAAGGACGGCTGAGACTAGGGCTGCACGCCCAGTTCTTCGAGCACGAAGGCATATTCCAGGGCGACATCGCGCAACCCTTGATAACGCCCGCTCATGCCGCCGTGGCCGGCGCCCATTTCAGTCTTGAGCAGCAGCCGACGGGTGTCGGTCTTGAGCGTGCGCAGGCGCGCCACCCACTTCGCCGCCTCCCAGTACTGCACTCGGCTGTCGTTGTAGCCAGCCACCACCAGCAGGGCCGGGTAGTCCTGCGCCTTGACGTTCTCGTAGGGCGCGTAGGCCTTGATCCGCGCATGCACCTGCGGGTCTTCGGGATTGCCCCACTCGTCGTACTCGGTAACAGTGAGCGGCAGTTCCGGGTCGAGCATGGTGTTGAGCACATCGACGAAGGGCACTTCGGCGATGGCGCAGCGCATCAGGTCCGGACGCTGGTTGAGCACCGCGCCGATCAGCAGCCCACCGGCACTGCCGCCGCTAATGGCCAACTGCTCGGTGCGGGTCACACCCTGGGCGATCAGGTGCTCGGCGCAGGCGATGAAGTCATCGAAGCTGTTCTGCTTGTGGGCCTGCTTGCCGGCACGGTACCAGGCTTCGCCCAGCTCGCCGCCCCCGCGCACGTGGGCGATGGCGAAGGCCACGCCGTGTTCGAGCAGGCTCAGGCGTGCGTGGGAGAACCAGGGATCCAGGCTCTCGCCGTAGGCGCCGTAGCCGTAGAGATACAGGGGCACGCAGCGGTCGAGGTCCTGGCGCCGACGCACCAGGCTGATGGGCACCTGGGTGCCGTCACCGGCGGTGGCCCAGAGGCGTTGGCTGACGTAGTCGTCGGGGTCGAAGCGGCCCAGCACGGGCGTCTGCTTGAGCACCTGCTGCGTGCCGTCGGCCAGGCTCAGCTGGCGTACCTGGGCCGGACGGTTGAGGGCTTCGTAGCGCAGGCGAATACAGGGGCTGGCGAACTCCAGGCTGTCCTGGACGTACAGGCTGTAGGCGGCGTCGGGTAGCTCGACGCGGTAGGCCGGCAGGCCGTGGGGCCGCACTTCGATGATCGGCAGGCCACCTTCGCGCAGGCTCAGCGACAGCGCCGAGGCATTCAGACTCAAGCCTTCGAGCATGACTTCATCGCGGTGCGCCACCAGTACCTGCCACTGCTGACGCTGGGGCACCTGTTCGGTGGGGGCCTGATACAGGGCGAAGTTGATGCCGTCCTGATTGCTGCGGATGAACCAGCGCCACTGGCCGTCCAACTGGCCGTGGTCGGGGAAGTATTCGTGGCCCTCGACACGTGGCGCCAGGCAGGTGAAGTGTTCCTGCGGCGTGTTCGCGTCGAGCACCCAGGCCTCGCTGGTGGTCTTGCTGTTGAGCAGCAGCACCAGCTGGCGTTCGGAACTGCTGCGGTAGCAGTGCAGGAAGAAGCGTCCGTCCGGCTCCTCGAAGACCTGCACGGCGTCGCGCTCGCCCAGGGTAAGGCGACGCAGGCGCCAGGGCCGGTGGGTGTCGTCCAGTTCGGCGAAGAACAGCGTACGGCTGTCGTTGGCCCAGGTCAGGCTGCCGTCGCAGCCGTCGAAGGGCAGGGTGACGATGTCGCCGGTGTCCAGTTCCTTGACGTACAGGGTGTAGATTTCATCGCCCGAGGTGTCGAGGCTGTAGGCCAGGCGCTGGTGGTCGGGGCTGACGTTGAACGCACCGAGGGAGAGGAAGCCGCCTTCGGCCAGGGCGTTGGGGTCCAGCAGCAGTCGCTCGGTCTGCTCGTCGACCGTGAGGCTGTCATCGGCGGGGCGCTGGCAGCGGTAGTGGCGCGGATACTCGTCGCCGGCAGTCGTGCGCGTATAGTAAAGATACGGGCCCCAGGGCGACGGCAGCGACAGGTCGGTTTCCAGGATGCGGCCCTTGATCTGCTCGAACAATTGTTCGCGCAGCGGCGCCTGATGGGCCAGGCACGCTTGCTGGTAGGCGTTTTCCTGCTCCAGGTAGGCCAGCACTTCAGGGCTGCCGCGTTCCTGCAGCCAGGCGTAGGGATCCTCGCCTGGGGCTTGGCGGGCGATGGGGGGCGTGAGTCCGGTATGCATGTGGTTTCCCGAGATGGAAAGGGCGCCTGCGCCCCTAAAAGTGTTTATCATAGGCATCTCTTCGCCTGCCTTGCACGGACACCATGATCGAACAAGACTACACACTGGCCTGGGGCCTCTATGCGGTTGCCGCAGTGGGCTGCCTGCTGGTGGCCTTCAAGCTCACCGGTTGGATGTGGCGCTGGCTGCGCGAGCCGTTGCGGGTGATCGTCGCCGTGCTGCTGTTCAGCCCCACCATCGTCGATCCGGTCAAGGACAGCTTCGCCCCGGCCATCGCCATCACGGCCCTGGACCTGGCCTTCAAGGTGGGCAACAACGCCTGGCGCGCGGCATCGGACCTGGCCATGTACGCGCTCATCGCCTTCGTGCTGTACGCCGTGTTCGTCCTGGTGCGCTGGCCGCTGGAGCGGCGCGCGCGCGAGCGCCGGGCGCGCCGCGATGCGGCCGCTGCCCGCAGCGCCGCCGAAGACCAGGCGCTGGTGACCGAAGCGCCGCAGGCGGACCCTCGCGACCGCTACCGCGACGTCCCGCCGTTAGCCGCCACGGCGCGTCGCCCCGGCCCTGGCGCCGGCCGCGTCGAACCACGGCTCTAGCCAGGAGCGCTGGTCGATGTGCGAACTGCTGGGCATGAGCGCCAACGTCCCCACCGATATCGTCTTCAGTTTCACCGGACTGATGCAGCGCGGCGGACGCACCGGCCCGCACCGCGATGGCTGGGGCATCGCCTTCTACGAAGGGCGCGGCTTGCGACTGTTCCAGGACCCGACCGCGAGCAGCGAATCGGAGGTGGCCAGCCTGGTGCAGCGCTACCCGATCAAGAGCGAAGTGGTCATCGGTCACATCCGCCAGGCCAACGTCGGCAAGGTCTGCCTGTCCAACACCCACCCGTTCGTCCGCGAGCTGTGGGGGCGCAACTGGTGCTTCGCGCACAACGGGCAACTGGCAGGGCTGGTCGGCGAGAAGACCTTCTACCGGCCAGTGGGCGATACCGACAGCGAGGCGGCCTTCTGCGATTTGCTCAACCGCGTGCGTGAAGCCTTTCCCGAGCCGGTCGAGGCCGAGACGCTACTGCCGGTGCTGGTGCAGGCCTGCGCCGACTATCGCGAGAAAGGCGTGTTCAACTGCCTGCTCAGCGACGGCGACTGGCTGTTCTGCTTCTGCTCCACCAAGCTGGTGCACATTACCCGGCGTGCGCCCTTCGGGGCGGCGCGTCTGAAGGACGTCGACCTGATCGTCGACTTCCAGTCGCAAACCACCCCCAATGACGTGGTCACGGTGATCGCCACCGAGGCCTTGACCGAAAACGAGACCTGGCTGCGTTATGCGCCCGGCCAGTGGGCCCTGTGGCGCCATGGCGAGTGCGTCGCCAGCGGCTGAGGAGCGAGCATGTTCAGAGGTTACCTGCGGTTGCTGCTGTTCACCGTCGGCCTGCTGGTGGGGGTCCAGGTGCCAGGGTTGGTCAAGGATTACGGCCAGCGAGTCGAGGCGCACCTGCTCGAATCGCGCGAGGCGTTGTCGGGCTTCCAGGAAACCGCCGAGCGCTTTTTCAACGGCGATCTCCAGGCCCTGCTGCGTCATTACCGCGGCAGTGACGATCCGGTGTTCGTCAGCGACGCTAACAGCATCGAAAGCCTGATGGTGCGCAATCAATTGCTGGAAAACGAGTGGCAGTCCCTTCAGGGCAGTTGGGCGGCGCGCACCTGGCATGTACTGGTCCAGGCCGATCCGGCGCTGCGCCAGGAAACGCTCAACGGCTACAGCTACCAGATCCTGCTGGTGCCCGAGGCGATCGGCTGGGGCCTGGGCTGTGGATTCCTGCTGGCCCTGCTGGTCGAGAGCCTGCTGCTCGGCCTCGGTTGGCTGGCACTGGGCGGGCGTCGCAGTGCGGTGAAGGAAAGCTGGCGCTAACTGGCGCCTGTGCCTGACCGATCATATCCACCAGACGAGGCCGCGATGCTCACTTCAACAGCTCCCTCGACAGCCCCTTCACCTCCCCGGCGCCTGCTGCTGAACTGCGACATGGGCGAAAGTTTCGGCAGTTGGCGCATGGGCCTGAATGCCGACGTCATGCCCTTCGTCGACTGCGCCAACATCGCCTGCGGCTTTCACGCGGGCGATCCCGGCATCATGCGCCGTACGGTGGCCCTTGCCTTGCAGCACGGCGTGACCATCGGTGCTCACCCGGCCTACCCGGACCTCAATGGCTTCGGGCGGCGCTCCATGGCGTGCAGCAGCGAGGAGATCCGCGACCTGCTGCATTATCAGATCGGAGCGCTGGAAGGTATCTGCAAGGTGCTGGGCGGGCGCGTGGCCTACGTCAAGCCCCATGGCGCGCTGTACAACGACATGATGACCAACCCAGGTCAGCTGCGCACGGTGCTCGAAGCGGTGGCCGCCTATGCGCCTGGCCTGCCGCTGATGCTCATGGCGACCGCCGACGACAGCGCGGCCCAGGCACTGGGCCAGGAGCTCGGCGTGCCTTTGTGGTTCGAGGCGTTCGCCGATCGCGCCTATACCGCGCAGGGGCACCTGGTGTCGCGGCGCCTGCCCGGCGCCGTGCACCACGACCCGGACATGGTGGTCGCGCAGGCGCTGCGCCTGGCACGTGGCGAGGCGCTGGTGGCCGACGACGGCAGCGCCTTGCGCCTGAACGCTTCGACCCTGTGCGTGCATGGCGACAACGACAGCTCGGTGGCTGCCGTGCGCCATATCCGCCAGGCGCTGGATGCCTTGCAGGCATGAGGCGCGAGCCATGAGGCCGCGGATCGAGGTGGTGGCCATCGACAGCTTCATGGTCCGGCTGTTCGACACCATCGATGAGCGCAACATGCCGTGGATCCTGGCCGTCAGCCAGCGGCTGCGGACGACGTTCGGCGATAGCCTGATCGATATCGTGCCGTCCTACACCACGGTGATGGTGCAGTCCGACCTGGCGCCGGAGCAGGCGCGGGCGCGTATCGCCGAGGCCTTGCAGGATGTGCAGCCGGATGCTGGCTACGATGGCCGTCGTCATGAGATCCCGGTGTGGTATCACCCCAGTGTCGGTCCGGAACTGCCCGTGCTGGCAGCGCGCGCCGGGTTGAGCCAGGAGGAGGTGATTGGCCTGCACGGCGAGCGCGACTACCCGGTGTTCGCCCTGGGCTTCGCTCCCGGTTTCGCGTTCATGGGACTGGTGGACGAGCGGCTGGCCACGCCGCGCCTGAGTACCCCGCGCAAGCGCGTGGCTGCGGGGAGTGTGGGGATCGCTGAGCGGCAGACGGCGGCCTACCCGGCGGTCTCGCCAGGCGGCTGGAACCTGATCGGGCGTACGCCGGTACGCCTGTTCGACCGCCAGGGCGATGGCTACAGCCTGTTGCAGCCGGGTGATCGGGTGCGCTTCGTGGCGATCTCGCACGCCGAGTTCGTCGCCCAGGGCGGTGACGACAGTCCTCAGGAGGCCTGGGCATGAAACAATTGACGATCGAGGCCAGCACGGCCCTGTGCCAGTTGCAGGACGCCGGGCGTATGGGCGTACGTCACCTGGGCGTCACACAAGGCGGCGCGCTGGACTGGGTGGCGATGAACTGGGCCAACTGGCTGCTGGGTAACGCACTGGACGCCCCGGTCGTCGAGGTGGCGCTGGGCGGGTTCACCCTCCTGGCCGAGCAGGACTGCGTGCTGGCATTGGCCGGGGCCGACCTGCAGGCCCGCATCGACGACCAGCCACTGGCACCCTGGCGCAGCGTGCTGTTGCGCCAGGGACAACGGCTGGCGTTGACACAGCCCCGGCAGGGTGCGCGCGCCTACCTGGCGGCGCCGGGTGGCTTCGAGGGCGAGGCGCTGTTGGGCAGTTGCTCGACCGTGGTCCGCGAACAGCTGGGCGGTGTGGATGGCAGCGGTGCGCCCTTGGGCAAAGGTCAGGCCTTGCGGGTGGGCGACGCTGCGCCGGCCCTGCGCGAAGTCCCCGAGGCGTTGAGGCCTATCTATTCCGACACCCCGGTGCTGGACCTGGTGATGGGCGCGCAGATCGCCGACTTCAGTGGTACCAGCCTGTTCGAGGCGTTCAACCGTGACTGGATACTGGACAGCCGTGCCGACCGCATGGGCTGCCGATTGCTGGGGCCAGCACTGGTGTATCAGGGGCGGCCGATGATTTCCGAAGGCATTTCACTGGGCGCCGTGCAGGTGCCCCCCGATGGCCAGCCGATCGTGCTGCTCAACGACCGCCAGACCATCGGCGGCTACCCGCGGTTAGGGGCGCTGACACCCTTGGCTCTGGCGCAACTGGCGCAGTGCCTGCCGGGCACTGCGATACGGTTGCGTGCGGTGGTGCAGACGTCGGCATGGCGCGAGCAGCAGGCCTACCTGCAACGCTGGCGGTGAGGCGGTCGCGCGGGAGTCCGATGCGGCGAACCCTGCGCTACTTCGACAGATAGCGCATGGCATCTTCCAACCCCTGCAATGTCAGCGGGTACATGTGGTCGTCGATCAGTTCACGCACCAACTGGGTCGAGCCGGTGTAGCGCCAGGTGTCCTGCGGGTACGGGTTGATCCACACGATCTTGCGGAATTTCTCCCTGAACCGCTGCATCCACACATACCCGGCTTCCTCGTTCCAGTGCTCGACGCTGCCGCCTGGTTGGGTGATTTCGTAGGGCGCCATGGCCGCGTCGCCGACGAACACCACCTTGTAGTCGTCGCCGTACTTGTGCAGCAGATCGAAGGTGGCGAAGCGCTCGGCGCTGCGGCGCTGATTGTTCTTCCACACCGACTCGTAGACGAAGTTGTGGAAGTAGTAGTACTCCAGGTGCTTGAACTCGGTCCGACAGGCCGAGAACAGTTCCTCGCAGACCTTGACGTGGGCATCCATGGAGCCGCCGATGTCGAACAGCAACAGCAGCTTGACGGTATTGCGCCGCTCCGGGCGCAGCTGGATGTTGAGCAGCCCGGCATCGCGAGCGGTATGGTCGATGGTGCCGTCGATGTCCAGTTCTTCGGCCGCGCCCTGGCGGGCGAACTTGCGCAGGCGGCGCAGGGCCAGCTTGATGTTGCGGGTACCCAGTTCCACCTGGTCGTCGAGGTTGCGGTACTCGCGCTGGTCCCACACCTTCACCGCCTTGCCCTGGCGCTCGCCGGCGTCGCCCACGCGGATGCCCTCGGGGTTGTAGCCGCCGGAGCCGAACGGGCTGGTGCCACCGGCGCCGATCCACTTGTTGCCGCCGGCGTGACGCTCCTTCTGCTCGGCCAGGCGCTGCTTGAACGCCTCGATCAGCTTGTCGAGGCCGCCCAGGGACTGGATCTGCGCGCGCTCCTGCGCGCTCAGCGAACGCTCGAATTCCTTGCGCAGCCAGTCTTCGGGAATCAGCGCCTCGAGGTGTCGGTCCAGGTGTTCCAATCCTTTGAAATAGGCCGAGAAGGCTCTGTCGAACTTGTCGAAGTGCCGCTCGTCCTTGACCAGGATCGCACGGGCCAGATAGTAGAATTCGTCCATGTCGGCGAACGTGACTCGCCGTTGCACGGCCTCCAGCAGGTCGAGCAGTTCGCGCACCGACACCGGCACCTTGGCCGCGCGCATCTCGTTGAACAGGTCGAGCAGCATGGCCAGGTCCTCAGCGGTTGCCGCGCCGGCTCATGAAGGCCAGGCGCTCGAGCAACTGCACGTCCTGCTCGTTCTTCACCAGGGCACCGGCCAGCGGCGGGATGGCCTTGGTCGGGTCGCGTTCGCGCAGCACGGCCTCGCTAATGTCATCGGCCATCAGCAGCTTGAGCCAGTCGACCAGTTCCGACGTGGAGGGCTTCTTCTTCAGCCCCGGCACCTTGCGTACGTCGAAAAACAGGTCCAGCGCCTCGCTGACCAGCGAGGCCTTGATGTTCGGGAAGTGCACGTCGACGATGCGTTGCAGGGTCTGACGATCAGGGAAGGCGATGTAGTGGAAGAAGCAGCGGCGCAGGAAGGCGTCGGGCAGTTCCTTCTCATTGTTGGAGGTGATGATGATGATCGGGCGATGTCTCGCCTTGATGGTCTCGTCCGTCTCGTAGACGTAGAACTCCATGCGGTCGAGTTCCTGCAGCAGGTCGTTGGGGAACTCGATGTCGGCCTTGTCGATTTCGTCGATCAGCAGGATCACCCGCTCCTGCGCCTCGAAGGCTTCCCAGAGCTTGCCTTTCTTCAGGTAGTTGCGCACGTCATGGACCTTGTCCACGCCCAGCTGCGAGTCCCGCAGACGGCTGACCGCGTCGTATTCGTAAAGGCCCTGGTGCGCCTTGGTGGTGGACTTGATATGCCAGGTGATCAGGCGTGCGCCGAAGGACTCGGCCAGTTGCTCGGCGAGCAGGGTCTTGCCGGTGCCCGGTTCACCCTTGACCAGCAGGGGGCGTTCGAGGGTAATGGCCGCGTTGACCGCCAGCTTGAGGTCATCGGTGGCGACGTAGTGGCGGGTACCTTCGAACTTCATGGATCGATTCCTCGGTGCAGTGGTGGCGCAGGACGGTGCGCGCAGATGTCCGCACCGTAACGCCAGCGGTAGGCTGGAAAAGCGATGGCCGACTATAACGCGGGGGCGGCGGGCGCAAATGCAGACCCGCCATTCAGTCCCTGAATGGTGCGTCAGTCCGGTTTCGGCGCGGGCTGCTCATAGCGCGCATTGAAGGCCTGGACGAAGCCGTTGCGCAGGATCTGCAGGAAGGCTTCGAACGCGCTGATGTCCTGCTGGTGGACGCTGCCGCTGAGCTCCACGCGGGTGGCGAACTGGTTCTTGGGCTGGTTCTTGAGCACCGTCTCGCTGGCGCCGACGACCGCTTCCCAGATGGAACGGAAGAAGCCCTTGTCCTTGTTCTGCACGTCCTGCTGCCAGTCGAACACATCGACATCGCGCAGCAGCGGCTTGATGTAACCGTTTAGCCGGCCTTTCTCGGCCTGTGCCTCGATCACCACATCGCCATGCCCGGCGTTGAAATCGAACTTGCCGTAGGCGCTGGCGAAATCGTTGAGGCGGCGCAGCTCGATGCCGGTGGCGCGCAGGCGGAATTCGAAGTCGTCGAAATCGCTGAAGGGGTCGAAGGTCGCACGGCTCTCCACCTTGGCGTCGCCAGCCACCAGTGCCTGGGCCTGGAAGCTGGCATCGCGCCGACCTGCTTCATCACGCACGTTGGTGAGGTTGCGAATGCTCGCCTGCAGCTGGGTGGCCTTGAGGTCGACGGGCGGCTTGGAGTTGAAGTTGCGGAAAGTGAGGGTGCCATCTTCGATGCGTACTTCGTTCAGGGTGATGGGCAGCAGCTTTTCCAGCTGTGCGCGCCAGTCGGTGCCCTGACCGGTCTGGGAATTCTGCTTGCTGCCACCGTCGACGAAATTCAGCTCGGGACGCACGAACGCCACTTCGGCGACCACGGCCTGGTCGTACCAGAGGGCGTGCCAGCTGACCGACAGGTCGATCAGGGGCGCCTCGAGCAGGGGCACCGGTACCTTGCCCGTGGTCTTGACGATCTTCAGGCCGTTGATCTGGTAGGCGCCGCGCCACCACGCCAGGTCCACATCGCTCACCTGGCCACGGTACTCGCCCATGTCGGCCAGCTTGTCGTTGAGGTAGTTGCGCACCAGGTAGGGCAGTGCGAAGTGCAGGGCCACCAGCAGTATCACGAGGCTGCCCAGGCCGATCAGCGGCCAGCGATAGCGAGCTTTCATCCCAGGCTCTCCAGGTCGGGTCGTGCGGTTGACCGTCTGCTGCCCGCCTTGGTTCGAACGGGCTTTACGCCCGGGCGGGGGCAGGCTTACCCTTGAACCCTTTGCGCCTATTCCACGATTCAAGGACCGCTGCCATGAGCCGTATCTACGCCGACAATGCCCATTCCATCGGCAACACGCCGCTGGTGCAGATCAATCGCCTCGCCCCGCGTGGGGTGACCATCCTGGCCAAGATCGAAGGGCGCAACCCCGGCTATTCGGTCAAATGCCGCATCGGTGCGAACATGATCTGGGATGCCGAAGGCAGCGGCAGGCTCAAGCCGGGCATGACCCTGGTCGAACCGACCTCGGGCAACACCGGCATCGGTCTGGCCTTCGTCGCAGCGGCCCGTGGCTACAAGCTGATCCTGACCATGCCGGCGTCGATGAGCCTGGAGCGGCGCAAGGTGCTCAAGGCACTGGGCGCCGAGCTGGTGCTGACCGAACCGGCCAAGGGCATGAAGGGGGCGATCGACAAAGCCGATGAAATCGTCGCTTCCGACCCGCAGCGGTATTTCCTGCCGGGCCAGTTCGAGAACCCGGCCAACCCGGCGATCCACGAAAAGACCACCGGCCCTGAAATCTGGAACGATACCGAAGGCGCCGTGGACGTGCTGGTGGCCGGCGTGGGCACCGGCGGCACCATCACCGGGGTGTCGCGCTACATCAAGCACACCCAGGGCAAGTCGATCCTGTCGGTGGCGGTGGAGCCTGTCGCCTCGCCGCTGATCAGCCAGACCCTGGCCGGCCAGGCGCTCACGCCCAGCCCGCACAAGATCCAGGGCATCGGCGCCGGTTTCGTGCCGAAGAACCTCGACCTGTCGATCGTCGACCAGGTCGAGCAGGTCACCGACGAAGAAGCCAAGGCCATGGCCATTCGCCTGATGCAGGAAGAGGGCATTCTGTGCGGCATCTCCTGTGGTGCCGCCATGGCCGCCGCAGTGAGGCTGGCGGAAAAGCCGGACATGCAGGGCAAGACCATCGTGGTGATTCTTCCCGACTCGGGCGAGCGCTACCTGTCGAGCATGCTGTTCAGCGACCTGTTCACCGAGCAGGAGCTTCAGGTATAGGCGCAGTGGCGAGCGTTGCGCCTGGGGCCTCAGGCTCCGGCGGCAGCGTGCCGCCCCGAGCTTGACCCAGATCAACGTACAGCTGGCCGGTTGGCGCTTGCAGCGGCCCGGGATGGGTTTATCATGGGCGGCTATTCGGGGACGGCTCGTATCCCCCCAAGGAGTGTTGCATGACCTTTTCCTTCCTCGCCAAGGCCGGTGTGCTGCTGGTGTTCTTCGGCAGCGTGCTGTTCGTGCACCTGCGTGGCAAGGCCCGCCTGCCGGTACTGCGCCAGTTCGTCAACCACTCGGCGCTGTTCGCCCCCTATAACAGCCTGATGTACCTTTTCTCCGGCGTGCCGTCCAAACCCTACCTGGATCGTCAGCGTTTTCCGGAACTCGATGTCCTGAAGAACAACTGGCAGGAAATCCGCGAAGAGGCCATGCGCCTGTTCGACGAGGGCTACATCCGCGCGGCCGAGAAGGACAACGACGCCGGATTCGGCTCGTTCTTCAAGAAAGGCTGGAAGCGCTTCTACCTCAAATGGTACGACAAGGCCCTGCCGTCGGCCGAAACCCTGTGCCCGCGCACCGTAGAGCTGGTCAACAGCATCCCCAACGTCAAGGGTGCGATGTTCGCGCTGCTGCCCGGCGGCAGCCACCTGAACCCGCACCGCGACCCGTTCGCCGGCTCGCTGCGCTATCACCTGGGCTTGTCCACGCCCAACTCCGACGACTGCCGGATCTACGTCGACGGTCAGGTCTATGCCTGGCGCGACGGCGAGGACGTGATGTTCGACGAGACCTATGTGCACTGGGTCAAGAACGAAACCCAGGAAACCCGGGTGATCCTGTTCTGCGACGTCGAGCGACCGCTGACCAGCCCGCTGATGACCCGCATCAATCGCAAGGTCAGCGCCTTCCTGGGGCGCGCCACTGCACCGCAGAACACCGACGACGAACGCGTCGGCGGCATCAACCAGGCCTACGCCTGGAGCAAGCGCTTCAGCAACCGCATCAGCACTCATGTGAAGCAGTTCAAACGCGCCAACCCCAAGGCCTACCGCATCCTGCGCCCGGTGCTGGCCGTACTGGTAGCGTACCTGCTGTACCGCTGGCTGTTCTGATCGGCCACGCCTGCATTGCTCGAGCCTGCAGCAGCGGTGCAGGCGCCTCTCTCAGCGGCGCGTCGGGCGCAGCACCAGCCACAGCGCCGCGCCGATCATCATCCCGCCATACAGGTGCGCCAGGGACAGTGGCTCATCGAGCAGCCACGCCCCCCACAGCACGCCGAACGCCGGAATCAGGAAGGTCACGGTGGTCGCCTTGACCGGACCGATCTCGTTCAGCAGGCGGAAGTACAGGATGTAGGCGAACGCCGTGCATACCAGTCCCAGCCCCAGCAAGGAGCCCCACACCGGCCACCCGCCCCAGCTCGCCGGTGGCTGGGTCAGCACGCTCCAGGCGAACAACGGCGTCAGCAGCAGGGTGGCGCCGAGCATGCTGCCCAGTGCCGACAGGCGGCTATCCAGGGTTCCTACCCAGCGTCGGGCGAGAAAGCCGGCGAAGCCGTAGCAGGTGGTAGCGGCCAGGCACGCCAGTGCGCCCTGCAGCAGGGCCAGGTCCAGCGCTACCGGGCCGGCCCCGCTGAGGACGGCGACGCCGAACAGACCCAGGAAGATGCCGCACAACTTGGGCAAGGTCAGGGCCTCGTGGAAGAACAGCGCCCCGATCAGCACGCCCATCAGCGGCGTGGTGGCGTTGAAGATGGCCGAGTAGCCGGCCGGCAGCACCTGGGCGGCCAGCGCGTAGAAGGTCGCCGGAATGCCCGAGTTGATCATGCCCAGCACCAGGCAGGCGCCCAGTTTGCCCTGGAAGTGCCAGCGCACCCGCGCGGCCGCGAGCATCCCGATCAGCCCGAGACAGGCGATCGATACGCGAAAGAAAGCCGTCGGCACGGCCCCCAGCTCGGGCGCGATGATGCGCATGAACAGGAAGCTGGCGCCCCAGACAGCAGCGAGGGTCAGCAGGCGGACGAGGGCGATGGGGCTCACGGGCATCTCCAGCGATAAGACAGGGGCGCGAGTGTACGTGAGCCGGGTAGGGGTTTCTTGTCGTTTCTTGCGTCGCGCGCCTCAGCCCTTGAGGCATTTGAGCTCGCTGAAGTCCTTGCGCACCTGGGCCAGCCGATCAAGCAACCGTTGCCGTTGCGCCGGGCTGCTCTGTTGCAGCAGATCCACCAACAGGCCGCGCGCCTGGCGCTCGGTATTCTCGAAGGCCACCCGGTAACTGGGCGACCACAGGCTCTGCTTGTCCTGAAGCAGCTGTGCCAGGCGTGGCTCGAACGCCGCTGTCTGCCGCTGGCTCATGGCCTGCAGCAGTTGCTGCTGCCAGGCCTGGCGGTTGGCGATCCATTCGCGATTCTGATCGCCCAGCGCCTGCGACCAGCTCGCCACCCGTTGCCGCTGGCTGTCGCTGAGCTCGCCCAGCCAGGGTTTCAGGCGTTTTTCCATGCGCGTCGCGCGTTCCTGGATCTGCCGGGGCAGGGGCGTGTCGACGTATTCTTTCTCGCGCTCGGCGATATCGTCGGCGAAGGCCCTGCGCATCTCGGCCACCTGGGCATCGCTCATGTCGCGCAGCAGTTCGGCGGCCGATGGCGTGATCGCTTCGGCTACCCGACCGATGGCGTCGCGCGCTTCGGCGGTGCGCTGTTGCAGGGCCTGGTCGGTGACCGCCTGCTCGGCGACCATGCGCTGTACCTTGTCGAGCCAGTCGAGGTAGCCCGGCAGTTGCGTCTTGCAGTGCCAGGTCAGGTGGTCGCGCAGCCGTTGGTCGAGCAATGCCTTCTGCTCGCGGTTCATGTCCAGGTAGTCGTTGAGCGACCAGGGCACCAGGCGGTCGAGGTTGCGATAGGCCAGGTCGATGCGCGTGCAGGCGCCCAGCGTCAGGGCAAGGCCGACGATGAGCAGCAGGGCGCGGGTCAGGGAGGCAGGCATGTGCGGATCCTTGCAGGTGACTGGCCTGGGGTAGACGCGGCGCGGTGCTGGACGGTTCCACCGGATCGGCAGCCCGCGCGCATCGGGTGTAGAATAGCGGCCTTGTCTGGAGGAACATCGGAAATGGCTCTGCTGGGGCGTTACAACAGTTTGCAAATCGTGAAACACGTGGAGTTCGGTCTTTACCTGGACGGCGGTGCCGACGGCGAAATCCTCCTGCCCAGGCGCTATTTCCCCAAGGGCGAGGAACTGGAGCTGGACGACTGGCTCAACGTGTTCATCTACCTGGACAGCGAAGACCAGCTGATCGCCACCACGGAAAAGCCCAAGGTGCAGGTCGGTGAGTTCGCCAGCCTGAAGGTCAAAGACATCAATGGCGCAGGTATCTTCCTCGACTGGGGGCTGTCCAAGGACCTGCTGATGCCCTACTCGGAAGAAGCGCAGCCGCTGAAGATCGGCGACTACTGCGTGGTCCACGCCTATCTGGACAAGCGCACCCGGCGCATCACCGCCACCTCTCGCCTGGATCGCTACCTGGACCGCTCACCGGCAGAGTACAAGGTCGGTCAACCAGTGGAGCTGCTGATAGCGGGCGAGACGCCGATGGGCTTCAAGGCGATCATCAACAATCGCCACTGGGGGCTGATCCACAAGAACGAGGTGTTCAAGTTCCTGCGCTCGGGCATGCACGAGCAGGGCTTCATCAAGGAAGTGCGTCACGACGGCAAGATCGCCTTGAGCCTGCAACCGGTCGGCGCGGCCCTGGCCGATGATCTGCCTGGGCAGATCCTCAAGCGCCTGGACGAGGCCGGTGGGGTGTTGCCGGTATGCGACAAGAGCGCGCCAGAGGTCATCGCCAAGCTGTTCAACGTCAGCAAGGGCAACTTCAAGAAAGCCATCGGCGGGCTGTTCAAGCAGGGACTGATCGTCATCCATGACGATCGCATCGAGCGGGTCTGATCAGGCCTGCACGAAAGGGCTGAAATCCAGCTGTTCGCCACCGGGGCGGGTATCGCGCAGCAGCGAGTCGCGGTCGGCGCTCAGCGCCAGGCTGATGGTGGAGCGGCGCTTGCCGGGGTTGCGCACTTCCATCTGCTCCTGGTGAGCACGCAGGAAATTCACTGGCACCTTCAAGTGTTGCAGTGCGTCGCTGTCGGGAGTGTGCAGCAACAGGTTGACCCAATCGGGCTGGCCTTTGCGCAGCAGTGCGACCGGCACTTCGAACCACCACAGGTTGCGTTTCTTGTCGAGGATGGCGAACAGGGTGTTGTCGCGGTCGAGCACCGGCCGGGCCAGCGCTTGATTGCGCCGGGCGATGGCGGTGGGTTTGTCGAGTTTCATGCAGGTTCCTGCGGGTTGACGCCAGAAAGGTCGACCATTGTGCCGGGGCCGGCCGGGGTGCGGCAAGGACCAGGCGCCGCGGCTGCGGTGGGTCGGGCGGCAATGCTTGCGACGAGTCATCGAAGCGCTGCCGCAGGGCCCGGGGCAGCGGGCTCGCTCGCGAACACCGGCAAGGCTCAGGAAAACGCCGTGGTCCCCGCTCCACGGCGTAGTGGCACCCTGATCACCGTGCCAGCGGCAGGCTCAATTCGGATGTGGCGCCATCGGCGGTGGTCACGGTCGCGGTGAAGCTGCCCAGTGCTGCACCGTCCTCCAGCGTCTTGTCGAATCGCGCCTGGCCTTGGTCGTCGCTGTTGACCACTACCGCTCCCAGATAATACTGCGCTTCGCGCGCATCCCGGGCGGTATTGCCGAACACCTCCACGCGCAGGCGGCTGGAGGCCGGCCCGCGGACCTCACCGTGCAGCACGTTGCCCTCGAGCTTCAGCAACCGCGGCGGCTGCTGGTTGTGGTTGGGCAGTGGCTGGCATGGCTGAGGCTGGCCCTGCCCGTCGCAGATGGTCGCCTGGTCCTGCTTGGCCAGCGTGGCGCCGACCCCGCGCGACCCGACATACAGCGCATGGGCCTGGGCCGGTACGCCAAAGATGATCGCCCCGGTGCGTTGATTCGGCACGCACGAACCACCGGCCTCGCAGCGGCGAATGTCCAGGCCGTTGCCCCAGATGCGGTTGGCGCTCAGGCGGGTCGCCGTCAGCTGGGGTTCCGGGCGCAGTGCCACACCGATACGGTTGCCCTGGATCGTGTTGGCGTCGAGCACGTTGCCGTCACCGGTGACGCTGATGCCGATGGAATTGCCGGTGAAGGTGTTGGCGCCCAGGTAATTGCGATGGCCCCAGTTGATCTGCACACCATCTGAATAATTCTCGAAGCGGTTGCGCACCACCGTGTTGTCGTTGCCCAGCAGGATCTCGATGCCCTGGGACGGTTCGGGATTGCGCTCGGTGGAGCGCAGCAGGTTGTCGGCCACCAGGTTGAAGGCCGCGCCCCGGGTCAGTTCCAGGCCATCGCCGTTGTCGATCAGCTGGTTGCGCAGCACCTTGTTGTTGATCGTGGTGGTGGCGGTGGGGTTGCCGGCACCGTCGTCACCGGTGAGCATGATGCCCGCACCGCCTTTGTTGGCGACGATGCGGTTGTCCTCGATGACGTTGCCGCTGGCGCGATTGAGCAGAATGCCGATGCAGAAGTTGCGCACCTCCAGGCCGCTGAGGTGCACGCCTTGGGTGTCACGCAGCACCAGGCCTGGATAGCTCGTGGTGCGCACGTTGGTGCCGAACTGGCCGGCGATGGCGCCGGGGCAACTGCGCACGCCCCGGTCGGGAATGTAGGCCGAACCGTCGATAGCGATGTACTGACCGTCGCGGGCCCACGACAGGCCGGTGATGCGCACCGGGCCCTTAATCTCTGGAAGCGCCCGCTGTGGGCGAATCACGTAAGGCGGCTGGCCGACCGCGGCGATGTCGATGTGGTAGCGACCGGGCGACGCGTTGCTGGTTTCCAGCGCCCAGCGCAGGGTGCCAGGTTGACCATCGTCGCTGTAGCGGTCGACCCGCAGGGTTTCGGGAGGGGTGGGGGCCGCCGCCAGGGCGGACAGCGGCAGCAGCAGGGCCGCCAGCAGGGTGATCGGACGCATGGGCAGTTCATTCCGCAAGCTGTTGTTTTTATGAGCGTTCGATTCTAGAGGCGACGACCGCCTGCCGGCAGGCCGACACGTTGATTCAGGGCGATATTCGCCCGTTGTTTGCGGACTGGTGCGTGCGGGTGAAAAAGTTTGAAACTCGCTGACAGGCCCAGGGGTCAACCCTTTGTCGGCACGGTTCACGTGTCTCTATCTGGAGATTCACCATGAGCGGCACTAAAGACAAAGCCAAAGGCCTGGCCAACGAAGCGGCTGGCAACATCAAGCAGGGCGTTGGCAAGGTCACCGGCAGCGACAAGCTCAAAGCCGAAGGCAAGGCCCAGGAACTCAAGGGCGAAGCGCAACAGAAGGTAGGCAAGGTCAAGGACAAGCTGGACAAGTGATCGTCTGGTGACACTCAAGGCCGCCAAGTGGATGGACGTGCAGGCTCATTCACAAGGCGGTCTTTTTCATGGAATCGTCGCATCTTCACCAGGTTTTTTCCTGAAGGAGGCGGGGAGCAGTACACCGGCCGCGTGGTCTATTAGACTTCACTGCATTGTTGCAACCACGATGATCGAGCGGCGAAAGGAGACGCTATGATTTTTCCCGCCCTGCAGGGTATGCCCCTGCACCGTGTGATGATACGCACCGTCCAGGAATTTCTTGACGACGAGATGTCCACCTACGCCTCGGCACTGGCCTACCAGATGCTGTTCTCGCTGTTCCCCTTCATTCTGTTTCTCATTGCGCTCATCGGTTTCCTGCATCTGCCCGACTTCTTCTCCTGGCTGCGCCTGCAATCGGAGCTGGTGCTGCCGCCCCAGGCGCTGGAGCAGGTCAACCCGGTGATCGACCAGTTGCAGCAGTCCAAGGGTGGGCTGCTTTCAGTGGGTATCGTGATTGCCCTGTGGACCGCCTCGGCCGGTGTGCGCCTGATGATGAGCGCCATGAACGCGGCTTACGACGTGCCCGAAGGACGTCCGGTATGGAAGCGCATCCCGCTGTCGATCTTCTACACCATCGGCATCGCGGCCATGCTGTTGATGGCAGCCGCGCTGATGGTGCTGGGCCCGCAGGTCATGGAATGGATCGCTGCGCACGTGGGGTTGGAAGAGTTCATCGTCACGCTGTGGACCGTGCTGCGCTGGCCAGTGATCATCCTGCTGATGATGGTGGCAGTGGCCTTGATGTATTACGTAATGCCGGACGTGCAGCAGAAGTTTCGCTTCATCACGCCAGGGTCGGTACTGGCGGTGGTGGTGTGGATCGCCGCGTCTCTGGGCTTTGCCTATTACGTTAAGACCTTCGCAGACTACAACGCGATGTACGGCAGCATCGGCGCGATCATCGTGCTGCTGCTGTATTTCTATATCTCCTCGGCCGTGCTGCTGCTGGGTGCCGAGATGAATGCGGTGATCGAGCACATGTCGGCCGAAGGCAAGGACCCAGGCGATAAAGAGTTCGACGAGGAGCAGCCCGAGCGCAAGGACACCATCAGTGTGCTGGGCCATCAGCAGCCCGCGCACGCTCCGCCCCATCCTCGCCAAGGGTAGACGTGGCACCTCGCCAGGCCCTTCAGCTTCGCACCAGCGCGCTCAGTGATTTGCTGCGCTGGTAGCGGGCCAGGCGCGAGGCCAGTTCGCTCGGCAGGTGTTCGGCAAGCACGAACCCCAGGCGCTCATAGAACCCCATCAGGCTCGGATCACAGAACAGCCAGGTAGGGCCGCTGCGCTGATGCAGTGCTGCCTCGACCAGGCCTGCGGCTATTCCCCGATTTCTATAGGGCGCTGCTACGAACAACCCGGTCAGCCATCGTCCCTGGTCGACCTCGGTCAGGTTGACTGCTGCGACGATGGTCGGCTGCCGGGCTACCCAGTGCTCGCCGTTCGCACAGGCGCGCATGCGCGAGCCATGCTGGCGGTAGAAGTGGTCGAGCAGGCGTCGTTCGCCAGTGTTCAACCGCAGATAATCAGGGGCATTCATGGCCCGCTTTTTCGCAGATTGTTACGGATAGAGCAAGGGTGTAACCCGGGCCAGCGTCTTCACACCGGCCAGAGGGTACGTAGAATGAACGTTACCCCGCCAGGTCCTTCGGCCTCGGGCTACGCTTCGTGTCACCTCGATGGTGGCAACTTCTCCCCGCCGCTCCCGGCGCCAGAAGTCGGTCAACTCGATTGTCTTCAAGGACTGCATCATGAAACCCCTACTGATCCTCGCCCTGGTCGGTATGTCTTCGCTCGCCCTCG
The DNA here is from genome assembly GCF_016518545.1 of Pseudomonas sp. S30. Classification (GTDB taxonomy): domain Bacteria; phylum Pseudomonadota; class Gammaproteobacteria; order Pseudomonadales; family Pseudomonadaceae; genus Aquipseudomonas. The sequence continues at coordinate 73,804 of NZ_JACVTO010000015.1, read as the reverse complement.
CCGACGAAGCCGCCCCTGCCCAGGCGCCCGCCGCCACCCCATACACGTACTCGACGAACCTCGACATCAAGCGGGTCATCCATCTGTCGACCATTCCCAATGTCTGCGCGGTGGTCCCTGCCACCATGACCTACGAAGACCATCAAGGTCAGGTCCACACCATTGGCTATCGGGTCTTGGGCGAAGGCTGCCGACAGAACTAGGTCGAGCCTTCCTGCAGGAGCGCGCGGACGATCGCCAGCCCCTGCTTGAGTTGTGCGCGGCCGGCAGCGGCCGAGAGGCTGATGCGCACGGCGTGGATGTCGTCGCCTCCTACCGCGAATACGCTCGCCGGGACCACTTCCACCCCGCGCTGGCGCGCTGCGCTCGCCAACCCTTGCGCGCAGCCCGGCGTCGCGACCCAGATGTGCGGTGAGGGCGCGCCGATGGTCAGCAGCGCATCGCCCAGCAGCCGCCGAGCTAGAAGCCAGCGCTGTTCGATTTCCTCGCGCTGGCGACTCACTCGACGTGCGGCGGTGCCGTCGGCGATCCACTGGCAGGCGATGTGCAGGTTCAGCGGAGAAACGGGCCAGTGGGTGGCCTGGGTATGCGGATCGATGCGTTCGAGCAGCTGAGTCGATGCAGCGATCCAGCCTACTCGCAGCCCTGCCGCAACGGTCTTGGAAAGGCTGGTGATGAGGATGCCGTGGTCGTCGAGCAGCGGGTAGAGCGGTGCGCAGTCGCTGAGCGCGCCGTACACATCGTCTTCGATGACCAGCAGCTCATGCTGGCGAACCACGTCGGCAATGGCCTGGCGCCGGGCGTCGTCCATGCAGGCGCCGGTGGGGTTGTGCAAGGTCGGCGTGGTCACCAGCACCCGTGCGCCGCTGGCCCGCGCCACCCGATCCAGGGCCTCGGGCCTGAGGCCCTGGCCGTCCACCGCCACGCCCTGCACGGGCAGGCGCAACTGGCGACAGGCGGCCTTGATGCCCGGGGCGCTCAAGGCTTCGAGCATCACCGGCTCGCCCGGCTGGCAAAGGGACTGCAACACGCTCAGCAACCCCTGTTGGGCGGCGGCACACAACAGCAATTGATCGGCCTGCAGCTTCAGGCCCCGCCGGTTCAACCAGTGCGCGCCGTGTTGCCGGCCCAGTAGAAGCTGGTCGTGATCGAGGTAATGATCGAGCAGGTTGAAGTCATCGGCCTGCAGCAGGTGCTGCAAGCTGCGCTGCAGGTCCTCGGGCGCCAGGTCGGCGACCGGGACATTGGTCGACAGGTCGATGAGGGTGGCTGGCCGGGCGTGCTGCTTGAGGCGAAACAGCGTCGCCTCCTTGCTGCTGGCCAGCACGTAGGTGCCACGCCCGACTTCACCGGCGACCAGATGCCGGGCTGCCGCTTCGCGGTAGGCCTGCTGGGTGGTGCTGGGGTTCAGGCCGAGTTTCCACGCCAGGCGTCGCTGGGGCGGCAGCCGTTCGCCGACCTTCAGTTCACCGCATTCGATGGCGGCGGCGATGGCCTTCACCAGGGCCAGATAGCGTGGCTGATCGTCATCGGCCAGTCGAGGGAGCCACACGAGAATTGTCGCCCATGCAATATAGGGTTTGACCCATACAATGCATCGGCGAGAGCATGCAGGCAACCCGTCAGATCGAAGGATGCTCCCATGTTCGACCTCACCGCGCTGCGCGAAGCCGCCACGTTCGTCCACCAGCACCTGGCCCCGACCCCACAGCTGGCCTGGCCACTGCTGGCCGAGCGGACGGGCTGCCAAGTGTGGGTCAAGCACGAGAACCACGCGCCGACCGGTGCCTTCAAGGTGCGTGGCGGCCTGGTCTATGTGCGCTCGCTGCTGACCGCTGCCGAGCGGCCAACTGGCCTGGTCACCGCCACTCGTGGCAATCATGGCCAGAGCCTTGCCCTGGCATCGCGCCAGGCGGGCCTGCCCCTGGTGATCGTGGTGCCAGAGGGCAATTCCCGGGAGAAGAACGCGGCGATGCGGGCGCTGGGCGCCGAGCTGGTCGAGTTCGGTGCCGATTTCGATGTGGCGCGCGAGCAGGCGGCGCGGATCGCCCAAGCGCGTGGCTACCTGATGGTGCCGTCCTTTCACCCCGAGCTGGTGCGGGGTGTGGCCACCTACGCCCTGGAGCTGTTCGAGGCGGTGCATGACCTGGAGACGGTCTATGTGCCGATCGGCATGGGGTCGGGTATCTGCGGGCTGATTCAGGCGCGTAACCTGCTGGGGCTGCGCACCGAGATCGTCGGCGTGGTATCCACCGAGGCCGACGCCTACGCCCGCAGCTTCGAGTCCGGGCGCATCGTCACCACCGCCAGCGCCGAGACCTTCGCCGACGGCATGGCCTGCCGCATACCTCATCCCGAGGCGTTCGCCCTGGTGCGCGAACAGGCCGCACGTATCCTGCGGGTCAGCGATGAAGAGATCGCGCAGGCCATGCGGCTGTACCACGAGACCACGCACAACACCGCCGAAGGCGCCGGTGCCGCCGCCCTGGCCGGCCTGCTGCAGGAGCGCGAGCGCCAGACCGGGCGTCGCGTGGCCGTGGTGTTGAGCGGGGCGAACGTCGACCGTGCGCGCTACGCGCAGGTGCTGGCGGGCTGAGCGCGTGCCCGTCGGCCTGCGCAAGCCTCAGCTGGCGATGAAGTTCGGCGGCGACACCAGTTCGACCGTCTGCTGCTTGCGTGGGGCGAGAATCTCGGCTTCGCCGGCCACCACCAGCTCGTCGTTCTGGTTGTAGACATTGGTGGCGATGCGCACCTTGAATTTCGGCAGTTTCTCGAGGATCTCCAAGCGCACGGTGAGGGTGTCGCCGATCTTCACCGGTTTCTGGAAACTCATCTGCTGGCCCAGGTAGATGGTGCCAGGCCCTGGGAGCGTGCAGGCCACGGCGGCGCTGATCAGCGCGCCGCTGAACATGCCGTGGGCGATGCGCTCGCGGAACATGCTCTTGGCCGCGAACTCGGCGTCCAGATGCACCGGGTTATGGTCGCCGGACATGGCGGCGAACAGCTGGATGTCACGTTCTTCCACCGACTTTTCATAGCTGGCCTTCTGGCCGACTTCGAGGGATTCGTAGGGCGTGTTGCTGACCTGGGTCATCAGGGCTTCCTTGAAAGGGCGAGGCGTGCGGTCATTCGTCGGTCGGGCGGCCCAGGGCCAGGGTCCGTTCCAGCCAGGCGATGATGTCGCGGATGACCTCGTCGCGGTTGAGTTCGTTGAGCAATTCGTGCCGGGCATCCGGGTAGACGCGCAAGTGTACACGGCCATGGCCGGTCGCGCGCAGGGCCTGGGCAAGGTGGGTGAGACGTCCGCCGGCGCTCACCGGATCACATTCGCCGCCGATCACCAGCATCGGCAGGTTCGCATCGATGCGTGCCAGTTGCCCTGGCTGGCTGATCTGCACCAGTCCTAGCAGCAGGTCGAGCCACAGCTGGCTGCAGCAGCGAAAACCGCACAGGGGGTCGGCGACATAGGTATCCACCTCGCGCGGGTCGCGGCTGAGCCAGTCGAACGCTGTGCGAGTGGGCGCGAAGGCATTGTTGAAGGTGCCGAAGGACAGCCAGTCGATCAGTGCACTGCGCCCCTGCGGGCCTTGACGCCAGCTTTCCAGGCGAGCGATCAGCCGCGCTGCTCGATACACGCCGGGGCGGCGGCAGGTGGAGCCACTGAGCACCGCGCCCCGGACGTTGGCACTGTGGTGCAGCAGGTAGCCTTGGGCCAGGTAGCTACCCATGCTGTGGCCGAACAGCACCAGCGGCGTGCCGGGAAACTGCTCGCCCAGGTGCTGCGCCAGCCTTGCGAGTTCGTCGATCATCGTCCGCCAGCCTTCGCCTTCGGCCAGCAGGCCGAGCCGGTCCGCGCGCGCAGTGAGACCATGGCCGCGCAGGTCCGGGGCCACCACGCCCATGCCCGCCTCGGACAGCGCCTGGCCCAGCCGTTCGTAGCGTCCGCCATGCTCGGCCATGCCATGCACCAGCAGCACCAGGGCTCTGGGTGGCGCGGTCGGTAGCCAGCGATGCACATGCAGGCGGTGGGCGTGACTGCTGGTGAACCAGAACGGTTGCGCTGGCATGGCCTGTCCTTGAGGTGGCGGTCGAGTCGAGTGTATGCCCGGCGCGGGAAATTGCAGACAGGGCACAAATAAGATTCACGATGTTAATGGCAGCGCCGGGGGGCGATCGACCTGCTAACTTCGGGTGAATACCTGGTTGCCGCGGGCAATCGGGGCCTGCACCGTTCGGACCGAGGAACAATAATAAATGCGAGCCGACTTCTGGAACGACAAGCGCCCGCCGGGCGTTCCCAGCACCCTGGACCTGAGCGCCTACGCCTCGGTGGTCGACGTCTTCGAGCGCGCCTGCTCGCGCTTCGCCGACAGGCCCGCGTTCAGCAACCTCGGCGTCACGCTGACCTACGCCGACCTGGACCGCGAGTCTGCCGCCTTTGCCGCCTGGTTGCAGCGCCATACCTCGCTGCAACCGGGCGACCGCATCGCGGTACAGATGCCCAACGTGCTGCAATACCCCATTGCCGTATTCGGCGCCTTGCGTGCCGGGCTGGTGGTGGTCAACACCAACCCGCTGTACACCGAGCGCGAGATGCGCCACCAGTTCAGGGATTCCGGCGCCCGGGCGCTGGTATATATGAACCTGTTCGGCCAGCGGGTGCAGAAGGTACTGGCCGACACTGGCATCGAATACCTGATCGAAGCCCGCATGGGCGACCTGCTACCGGCGCTCAAGGGCTGGCTGGTCAATACCGTGGTCGACAAGCTCAAGAAAATGGTACCGGCCTATCGGCTGCCCCAGGCGGTGCCTTTCAGGCAGGCCCTGCGCCAAGGGCGTGAGCTGCACTACAGCAAGGTGCCGTGCACGCTCGAGGAGGTCGCCGTGCTGCAATACACCGGCGGCACCACGGGCCTGGCGAAGGGGGCGATGCTGACCCATCGCAATTTGGTCGCCAACATGCTGCAGGTGCTGGCCTGCTTCGCCCAGCAGGGTCCGGACGGCCAGCCGCTGATCAGGGAAGGGCAGGAGGTGATGATCGCGCCGCTGCCGCTGTATCACATCTATGCCTTCACCGCGAACTGCATGTGCATGACCGCCACCGGTAATCACAACGTGCTGATCACCAATCCCCGGGACATCCCGGCCTTCGTCAAAGAATTGGGCAAATGGCGCTTCTCGGCGCTGCTCGGGCTCAATACCTTGTTCGTCGCGCTCATGGACCACCCGGATTTCAAGGCGCTGGACTTCTCGGCGCTGAAGGTCACCAATTCCGGCGGCACGGCCTTGGTCACGGCCACTGCCGAGCGCTGGGAGACGCTGACCGGCTGTCGCATCGTCGAAGGCTACGGCCTCACCGAGACCTCGCCGGTGGCCAGCACCAACCCCTATGGCGCGCTGGCACGGCTCGGCACGGTGGGCATTCCGGTGGTGGGCACCGCGTTCAAGGTCATCGACGAGCAGGGCCAGGCGCTGCCGCTGGGCGAGCGTGGCGAACTGTGCATCCAGGGGCCGCAGGTGATGAAGGGCTATTGGCAGCAGCCCGAGGCCACTGCCGAGGCACTGGATGCCGACGGCTGGTTCAAGACCGGCGACATCGCGGTGATCGACGCCGACGGCTACACCCGAATCGTCGATCGCAAGAAGGACATGATCATCGTCTCGGGCTTCAACGTGTACCCGAACGAGATCGAAGACGTGGTCATGAGCCATCCACAGGTGGCCAGCTGTGCGGTGATCGGAGTACCGGACGAGCGCTCCGGGGAAGCGGTGAAGCTCTTCGTGGTCCCGCGCGCGGGGGGCGTGAGCGTCGAGGAGTTGAAAGCCTTCTGCAAGGCCAACTTCACCGGCTACAAGGTGCCCAAGCAGATCGTGCTGCGCGATTCGCTGCCCATGACGCCGGTCGGCAAGATCCTGCGGCGCGAGCTGCGTGACACGGCGTAAGTGCCGATGACCTCTGTGCCCACCTGCACATAGCGACTCGGCCGGCGCCGCTGGTCTGCGGCGCCATCCGGCGCGTGGCGCCCGACTCGCAAGATCGGGTGGAATGGAACTGCAGCAAGCCCGGCGTTAGGCAGGTGCATTCATTAAGTGACCAAAAGTGTTTGTTTAGTCAATTTTATGACTGATCGGGCTGCTGCGGGCCTAGGCGACTTCTGGCAAAGCTGATACTCTCGGCGCGCTTCGGATGATGCGGTTTGCATTGAGCCCTCATCCCATATCAATAATAAGCGCATCGACGCACAGAGCATTCGCTGTTGCTAAAGGAGTGGGGTTCCATGATCGAACATTTCTGGAAGGATAAGTATCCAGCCGGTATCACGGCAGAGATCGATCCCGATGAATTTCCCAACATCCAGGCCGTACTCAAGCAATCCTGCCAGCGCTTTGCCGACAAACCGGCGTTCAGCAACCTCGGCAAGACCTTGACCTACGGTGAGCTCTACACGCTGTCCGGCGCCTTCGCCGCCTGGCTGCAGCAGCACACCGACCTCAAGCCCGGCGACCGTATCGCCGTGCAACTGCCCAACGTCCTGCAGTACCCGGTCGCGGTGTTCGGTGCCATGCGTGCCGGCCTGATCGTGGTCAACACCAACCCGCTGTACACCGCCCGCGAGCTGGAGCACCAGTTCAGCGACTCCGGCGCCAAGGCCGTGGTGTGCCTGGCGAACATGGCCCATCTGGTGGAGAAGGTCCTGCCCAAGACCCAGGTGCGCCATGTCATCGTCACCGAGGTGGCCGACCTGCTGCCGCCGCTCAAGCGCCTGCTGATCAACAGCGTCATCAAGTACGTGAAGAAGATGGTACCGGCCTTCCACCTGCCGCAGGCCGTGCGCTTCAACGATGCGCTGGACAAGGGCAGGGGCCTGCCGGTCAGCGAGGCGAGCCCACAGCCCAACGATGTGGCGGTGCTGCAATACACCGGCGGCACCACGGGTGTGGCCAAGGGCGCCATGCTGACCCACCGCAACCTGGTGGCCAACATGCTGCAATGCCGGGAACTGATGGGCTCGAACCTGCAGGAAGGCTCGGAAATCATCATCACGCCGCTGCCGCTGTACCACATCTATGCCTTCACCTTCCACTGCATGGCGATGATGCTGATCGGCAACCATAACGTGCTGATCAGCAATCCACGCGACCTGCCGGCGATGGTCAAGGAACTGGGCAAATGGAAGTTCAGCGGCTTCGTCGGCCTCAATACGCTGTTCGTGGCCCTGTGCAACAACGACGGCTTCCGCCGCCTGGACTTCTCGGCGCTCAAGGTCACCTTGTCCGGTGGCATGGCGCTGCAACTGAGCGTGGCCGAGCGCTGGAAAGCGGTGACCGGCTGCGCCATCTGCGAAGGCTACGGCATGACCGAGACCAGCCCGGTGGCGGCGGTCAATCCGTCCGAAGCCAACCAGATCGGCACCATCGGCATTCCAGTGCCGTCCACCTTGTGCAAGGTGATCGACGACAGCGGTCAGGAACTGCCCCTGGGCGAGGTCGGCGAGCTGTGCATCAAAGGCCCGCAGGTGATGAAGGGCTACTGGCAACGCGAGGAGGCCACGGCCGAGATACTCGACAGCGACGGTTGGCTGAAGACGGGTGACATCGCCGTCATCCAGCCCGATGGCTACATGCGGATCGTCGATCGCAAGAAGGACATGATCCTGGTCTCGGGTTTCAATGTGTACCCCAACGAGCTCGAGGATGTGCTGGTGACCCTGCCAGGCGTGCTGCAATGCGCGGCCATCGGGGTGCCGGACGAGAAATCCGGGGAAGTGATCAAGGTGTTCATCGTCGCCAAGCCGGGCGTGACCCTGACCAAGGAGCAGGTGATGACGCACATGCGTGCCAACGTCACCGGCTACAAGGTGCCCAAGGCCATCGAGTTCCGCGACACGCTGCCGACCACCAACGTCGGCAAGATACTGCGCCGGGAGCTGCGCGATGAAGAGCTGAAGAAGCTGGGGTTGAAGAAGAGCGCTTGATCGACGCCGTCCCCTTCGTGGTTGAATCCGCGCCTGCCCAGAGGCTGGCCAGCGCGGATTCAGCCGCGAAGGGGCTGGCGTTCAGCGCAGCTTTTCCAGCATCTGGTAGTACCACATGCCTATTGACAGCAGCGGGTTGCCCAGCAGATCGCCAAGGGGCACCTTGATGTGCTGGCACTGCGCGAAGGTGTCGAACTGCTCCAGCGTGCCGGTCAGCGCCTCGGCCAGGATCTCTCCCATGATGTGGCTGGTGGCGATGCCGTGTCCCGAATAGCCCTGGCAATACCAGACATTGTCCGAGAGCTTGCCCAGTTGCGGGATGCGATTGACCACGATGCCCATCGCGCAGCTCCACTGGAATTCGATGGGCACGCCCTTGAGCGCCGGGAAGGTCCGTTCGATGCAGGGGCGAAGCTCAGCGGCGATGTCGCGCGAATCGCGGCCTGAATAGTTCGCTCCGCCGCCGAACAGCAAGCGCTTGTCGGCGGTGAGGCGATAGTAGTCCAGCACGAAGCGGCAGTCGTACACCGCCAGGTCCTGGGGGTTGATGCGCTCGGCCAGCTCGCCCAGCGGCGCGGTGGTGACGATGCCGCCCATCGCCGGGAAGATCTTGCCCTTGAGCTGGCGTGGCTCGAGCTTGTGGTACACGTCGCCGGCCAGCAGCACCTGCTGCGCCTCGATCTGGCCCTGAGCAGTGACCACGGCGGGGCGCGCGCCATGGACGATGTCCAGCACTTCGGAGTGCTCGTAGATCAGCGCCCCGAGCCCGTGAGCGGCGCGGGCTTCGCCCAGGCACAGGTTGAGCGGGTGCAAGTGCAGGTTGCGGGTGTTCTTCAGCGCACCCAGATACAGCGGGCTCTGCAGGTGCGCCTCGACGCCGTGGCGGTCGAGCAGTTGCACCTGATCGCCCATGCCCCGGCGTTGCGCCTCGGCTTCGAAGGCCCTCAGTTCCTCGAGGTGCGAGGGCTTCATGGCGGCGTGCAGGTGGCCGCGCTTGAGGTCGCACTGGATGCCGTAGCGCGCCACGCGTTGCTCGATGATCTGGTGCCCACGCCAGCGCAGGTGCCAGATGAAGTCATCCACATCGGCGCCCAGCCGCGCGCGCATCTGCCTGCGCATGGCCTCGTCGCCTGACAGGCTGCCGGTGACCTGGCCCCCGTTGCGCCCGCTGGCGCCCCAGCCGATGCGGTGGGTTTCGACGAGGGCCACCTTCAGGCCGCGTTCGGCCAGTTCCACCGCCGTCGCCACGCCCGTAAAGCCGCCGCCGATGATGGCGACGTCCACGTCGACCCGGCCCTGCAGGCGCGGATAGTCGTGGGCGTCGTTGAGGGTGGCGGTGTAGTAGGACGGCGCACGCGCGCTGGCGCCTGAATCGATCGTTGCATTCATATGAAACGTCCTTCTCGTTAGGGTCAGGCCTGGTGCAGGTACCAGCGCCAGTCCTGCTCGCCCACTTCTGCCATGAATTGACGGTATTCGGCGCGTTTGACCTTCAGGTACACGCCGAGAAAGGCCTCGCCCAGCGCCTGGCGTGCCCAGCTGGAAACTTCCAGGGCCTGAAGTGCCGTGAGCCAGTCGGTGGGCAGAGGGTCCGACGCTTGGGCATAACCGTTGCCCTGCACCGGTGCGCCGGGGTCGAGCTGGTGGAGAATGCCTGTGTGGGTGGCGGCCAGTATCGCGGCGGCTGCCAGGTAGGGGTTGGCATCGGCGCCACAGATCCGGTGTTCGATGTGCCGGCTGGTCGCCGGCCCGCCCGGCACGCGCAGGCTCACGGTACGGTTGTCCACGCCCCAGGTGGGCGCCAGTGGGGCATAGCTGTTGGCCTGGAAGCGACGGTAGGAGTTGGCGTGGGGGCAGAACAGCAACTGCGATTCGCGTAGATGGCGCAGCATGCCGGCCACCGCCTGGCGCAGCAGCGGCGTGCCGGCAGGGTCATCGCTGGCGAACAGGTTGCGACCTGCGCTGTCGGCCAGGCTCAGGTGCATGTGCAGGCCGGTGCCGGCGATGTGCGCGAACGGCTTGGCCATGAAGCAGGCCTGCATGCCGTGGGCGTGGGCGATGCCCTTGACCAGGCGCTTATAGCGCACCGCCTGGTCCATGGCCGCCAGGGCCGGGCCATGCTCCAGCGTGATTTCCACCTGGCCGGGGGCATATTCCGAGATGGCGGTACGGGCAGGAATGCCCTGCGCCTTGCAGGCCGCATAGAGGTCGGCGAGAAAGGGTTCGATCTGCTCCAGCTCGCGCAGGCCATACACCTGGGTGTTGCGCGGTCGTCCGCCGTCGTTGTCCCGCGCCGGTTGCGGGCGTCCCTGGGCGTCGCGCTGCTGGTCGAGCAGATAGAACTCGAGCTCGCAGGCCATCACCGGGTGGTAACCGTCGGCTTCCAGGGCCTCGAGGGTTCGCAGCAGCACGTGTCGCGGGTCGGCGACGCTCGCCGGCAATCCCTGGTCTGGGTGCATGCTGACCTGCACGGCAGCGGTAGGGATCCGCCGCCAGGGCAGGCGTACCAGGCTGCCGTCAAGTGGGTAGGCACGGCAGTCGACGTCGCCGACATCCCACACCAGGCCGGAATCTTCGACGTCATCGCCGTTGATGGTCAGCCCCAGCAGGGTGCCGGGCAAGGGGCGGCCGTTTTCATACACGGCCAGCAGTTCCTCTCGGTGCAGCAGCTTGCCGCGGGGCACGCCGTGGGCGTCGAGGATGAACAGCTCGATCAGTTCGATATCGGGATTGTCGCTCAGAAAGCGACGGGCTTGCTCGGGTTGGGCAAAGTGCATGGGATGCTCGCTCGCGACCGTGTCGGACAGGGCCACATGTAACCGCCGCGCGTCAGGCGGCCGTTCGGACGGATTCAGGCAGCCGCACGGCTGCGATGGGCGTCAGTCAAGCGTAGGCGAGCCGTCGGGCGGGCGGGCGTGGCGGCAGTGCCACAGGGCCCAGAACGCGAGGATGATGTGAACCAGAGGGTTTTCACCGACACGGGCCCGGACCTTCGATAGCGAAGGACTTGATGACGGGGGCGCGGTAAGGGTCTCGGAGGCCATGGCACGGATACTCACACGCCCGGCAAGGGTGATTAAAGCGGCCAGTGGCGACGTTCACTCCGCTATCGACTAAACATTCAGCCGCTTCTTGCGTGCGCTTCGGGAATGTTCCTACTGCCAGTTGGGATTACACAGGTGGGCGGGTGAGTGGGATGGGAGGATCGTGTTTACCCTAATCTGCCAAGCGCTCGATGTGCGGAGCAGGATCGCCATCGAGTTCACGCCGCGAAGCGCCTCGGGGTGGTTTCCCTTCGATCCGCAGGAGTACTCATGTCGACGCTGTCCACGCTGGCGTTCATCCTCGTCGCCGGTTGCCTGCTGGACTGGCTCTGTCGGTCGGCGCGGCTGCGCGATGGTGTCTGCGTGCTGTTCATGATTGCCAGCGTCACCAGTTGCACCCAGTTGGGCGACCGCGAAATCCTGCTGCTCGATGGCCTGGACTGGACCATTTTCTTCGCCCTGATCGGCACGCGCCTGCTGTTCGAGCGCTCGGCGCTGTTCGAGTGGCGGCGTCGCTGACCGGCGATCCTCGAGCCTGGGCAGCAAATGCCTGGCAAATCTGCGACAATCGTGGCCTTTCCCCATGCCGATCAAGACAAAGCAGGGCCGCCTGCGCCACCCAGAAGCCCCATGACCGACACCGCCATCGATACGCTGCTGCACAACCTCGACCACGCCATGATCGCCGACCGTCACCGCCTGCGGCGCCAGCTCCACGAGCTGCGCAAGCGTCCCGACGAGGCCCGGCTGGCGCAGTGGGCGCAGAAGGTCCAGGCCTCATGCGCGCAAGTCACTGCCCGTCAGCAGAGCGTGCCGAGCATCCGCTACGACGACAATCTGCCCATCGCTGCCAAGCGCGAGGAAATCAAGAAGGCCCTGGCCGAACACCAGGTGCTGGTGATCGCTGGCGAGACCGGCTCGGGCAAGACCACCCAGTTACCCAAGATCTGCCTGGAACTGGGCCGCGGCAGCCACGGCCTGATCGCCCACACCCAACCACGACGCATCGCCGCGCGCAGCGTGGCCGCACGGGTGGCCGAGGAACTGGGCACGCCGCTGGGAGCGCTGGTCGGCTACCAGGTGCGTTTCGAGGACCAGAGCGACTCCAACACCCTGGTCAAGCTGATGACCGATGGCATCCTGCTGGCCGAGACCCAGCATGATCGGTTCCTGGAGCGCTACGACACCATCATCGTCGACGAAGCCCACGAGCGCAGCCTGAACATCGATTTCCTGCTCGGCTACCTCAAGACCCTGTTGCACCGCCGCCCGGATCTCAAGCTCATCATCACGTCGGCGACCATCGACCTGGAGCGCTTCTCTCAGCACTTCGACGGAGCACCGATCATCGAGGTGTCCGGTCGCACCTACCCGGTCGAGACCTGGTATCGCCCGCTGACCAGCGAGCAGGACGAGGAAGGCAATCAGGTCGAGGACGACCTCACGGTCGACCAGGCCATTCTTGCCTCGCTGGACGAGATCGCCCAGTACGAGCGCAGCCAGGGCAAAGGCCCGGGCGATGTGCTGGTGTTCCTGCCGGGAGAACGTGAGATCCGCGACGCCGCGGAGATCCTGCGCAAGGCGCAACTGCGCCATACGGAAATCCTGCCGCTGTACGCGCGTCTCAGCCCGGCCGAGCAGCAGCGGATCTTCCAGTCCCACAGCGGTCGGCGCGTGGTGCTGGCGACCAACGTCGCCGAGACCTCGCTGACCGTGCCCGGCATCCGCTACGTGATCGACAGCGGCACGGCGCGGATCAGCCGCTACAGCTACCGGGCCAAGGTCCAGCGCCTGCCCATCGAAGCGGTGTCCCAGGCCAGCGCCAACCAGCGCAAGGGCCGCTGCGGGCGGGTCGAGCCGGGCATCTGCATTCGTCTGTACAGCGAGGACGATTTCAACGGCCGCCCGGCGTTCACCGATCCGGAAATCCTGCGCACCAACCTGGCGGCGGTGATCCTGCAGATGCTGCACCTGCGCCTGGGCGCCATCGACGCTTTCCCGTTCATCGAGCCACCGGACGGCAAGGCCATCAGCGACGGCTTCAACCTGCTGCAGGAGCTGTCGGCGGTCAACCGCGAGAACCAGCTCACGCCCTTGGGGCGGCAACTGGCACGCCTGCCGATCGACCCGCGGCTGGGGCGCATGTTGCTCGAAGGCGCACGCCAGGGCAGCCTGCAGGAGGTGCTGATCGTCGCCAGTGCGCTGTCGGCGCAGGACCCCCGCGAGCGACCGCCCGAGCGCCAGCAGGCCGCCGACCAGGCCCATGCGCAATGGAAGGACGTGGATTCGGACTTCGCCGCGCTGGTCAACCTGTGGCGCGGTTTCGAGGAACAGCGCCAGGCGCTGACCGCCAATCCGTTGCGCAACTGGTGCCGCAAGCAGTTCCTCAACTACCTGCGCCTGCGCGAGTGGCGCGATGCCCATCGCCAGTTGTCGCTGATCTGCCGCGACCTGCAACTCACGGTGAACAAGGACCCCTCGGACTACCAGCCGCTGCACAAGGCGATCCTCAGCGGCCTGCTCAGCCAGATCGGCCACAAGGCCGAAGAGGGTGACTACCAAGGCGCACGGCAGCGGCGCTTCTGGGTGCATCCGTCCTCGGGCCTGGGCCGCAAGCGCCCCCAGTGGCTGATGGCCGCCGAGTTGGTCGAGACCACCAAGCTCTATGCGCGCATGGTCGCGAAAATCGAACCCGAGTGGATCGAGCCGCTGGCCGGTCACCTGATCAAGAAGAATCACTTCGAGCCCCATTGGGAGAAGAAGCGTGGCCAGGTCGTGGCCTTCGAGCAGATCACCCTGTACGGGCTGATCCTGGTCGGTCGCCGGCCGGTGCACTTCGGGCCGATCGATCCGGCGACCTCGCGCGAGCTGTTCATTCGTGAGGGCCTGGTCGGCGGCGAGATCCAGTCCAGGGCCAAGTGCCTGGCCGCCAACAAGCGCCTGCTCGAACAGCTCGACGAGCTGGAGGCGAAGGCGCGTCGGCGCGACATCCTGGCCGATGAAGAGACCCTGTACGGCTTCTACGAGGCGCGCCTGCCGCAGGAGATCCACCAGACGGCCACCTTCGACAGCTGGTATCGGATGAACAGCCAGAAGGACCCCAACCTGCTGATCATGCGCGAGGAGGACGTGCTGGCCCGCGAGGCCAGCGAGGTCACTGCCGCGCAGTATCCGGACCATCTGCAGGTGGGTGATCTGCGACTGCCACTGAGCTATCACTTCGAACCCAATCACCCGCGCGACGGCGTCACCGTGCGGGTACCGGCACCCTTGCTGCCGAACCTGCCGGGCGAGCGCCTGGAGTGGCTGGTGCCGGGGCTGCTGGAAGCCAAGTGCGTGGCGTTGGTGCGCAACCTGCCCAAGGCCCTGCGCAAGAATTTCGTGCCGGTGCCGGACTTCGTCAAGGCCGCGCTGGCGCGCCTGAGCTTCGGCCAGGGGGCGCTGCCCCAGGCCCTGGGTCAGGAACTGTTGCGCATGACCGGTGCGCGGGTGTCCGACGAAGCCTGGGCCGAGGCGGCCAGCGAAGTCGAAGGCCATCTGCGGATGAACATCGAGGTGGTCGACGGCCAGGGCAAGTTCCTTGGCGAAGGCCGCGACCTGGCCGAACTCACGGCGCGCTTTGCGGCCGCCAGCCAGGCGGCGTTGGCGCTGCCGCGCACCGACAAGACCGAACAGCCGGTGCAGGCCAAGGCCTTCGCCGAAGTGGCGCAGACCGCCCAGCAGAAGATCGCAGGCCTGTCGCTGACGGTGTACCCGGCGTTGGTCGAAGACGCCGGCAGCGTGCGTGAGGGCCGTTTCTCGACCCAGGCCGAGGCCGAGTTCCAGCACCGGCGCGCCCTGCAGCGTCTGCTGTTGCAACAGTTGGCCGAGCCGGCCAAGTTCCTGCGCGGCAAGCTGCCGGGGCTGACCGAGCTGGGGCTGCTGTACCGCGAGCTGGGGCGTGTCGAATCGCTGGTGGAGGACATCCTGCTGGCCAGCCTGGACAGCTGCATTCTGGAGGATGAGGACAGCCTGCCGCGCGACGGCGCCGCGCTGGCCTCGCTGGCCGAGCGCAAGCGCGGTGCCTGGACCGAGCATGCCGAGCGCCTGGCGCGTCAGACGCTGGAGGTGCTGAAGCTGTGGCACGGCTTGCAGAAGCGCTTCAAGGGCAAGATCGACCTCAGCCAGGCGGTGGCCTTGAACGACATCCGTCAGCAATTGAGCCATCTGGTCTACCCGGGCTTCGTCCGACAGACACCGGCGCCGTGGTTCAAGGAACTGCCGCGCTATCTCAAGGCCATCGAATTGCGCCTGGAAAAGCTCGGCAGCCAGGTGCAGAAGGATCGCGTGTGGAGCGCAGAGCTGGGCAACCTGTGGAACCAGTACCAGGCCCGTGCCGAGAAACACGCTCAGGAGGGCAAGCGCGATGCGCAGCTGGTGCTGTACCGCTGGTTGCTCGAGGAATACCGGGTTTCGCTGTTCGCCCAGCAGTTGGGCACCAAGCTGCCGATTTCCGATAAGCGTCTGAGCAAGCAGTGGGGGCTGGTGGAGGGCTGATTCGGCCCGATTTTGTGGCACACTGGCGGAAATTTTCATGATTGCGCCATGGCCTGTCACGGCGGGCCCGCACCCAGCAGGGCGCGGGCTGACCCGCTAGCAAGGGGCGTGACACACCCTTACATGTTGCAATTGGTACGAAAGTGCCATCACCCAAGACCATCCCGGCCTGCGCCCTAGCGGCACCGGCCATCGACCAGAGGAACGACCGTGCACAACGTCGTGATCAGCGGCACCGGCCTGTTTACCCCGGCCCAGAGCATTTCCAACGAAGAACTGGTGGAGTCCTTCAACACCTGGTCGCAGCAGTTCAACTACGACAACGCCGAGGCCATCGAGCGCGGCGAAGTGCAAGCGGCGCCGCTGTCCGACCCTGCATTCATCGAGAAAGCCTCGGGTATCAAGAGTCGCTTCGTCATGGACAAGGCCGGCATCCTCGACCCCCAGCGCATGAAGCCGCGTCTGCCCGAACGCAGCAACGACCAGCCTTCGATTCTCTGCGAGATGGCCACGGCGGCGGCCCGCCAGGCCCTGGAGCGTGCCGGTCGCAGCGCGGCCGATGTCGACGGGGTGATCGTCGCCTGCTCGAACCTGCAGCGCGCCTACCCGGCCATCGCCATCGAGGTGCAGCAGGCCTTGGGCATCCAGGGTTTCGGCTTCGACATGAACGTGGCCTGTTCCTCGGCCACCTTCGGCATCCAGAACGCTGCCAACGCCATCCAGCTGGGCCAGGCGCGGGCGATCCTGGTGGTCAGCCCGGAGATCTGCACCGGCCACCTGAACTTCCGTGACCGCGACAGCCACTTCATCTTCGGCGACGCGGCCACCGCCGTGCTGCTCGAACGCGCCGACCTGGCCACGTCGGTGCACGGCTTCGACGTGGTCAGCACCAAGCTGCTGACCACCTTCTCCAACAATATCCGCAACAACTTCGGCTTCCTCAACCGGGCGGCGGAGGAGGGCGAAGGCGCGGCCGACAAGCTGTTCGTGCAGGAAGGGCGCAAGGTGTTCAAGGAAGTGTGCCCGATGGTCGCCGAGCTGATCGGCCAGCACCTGGCCGAAAACGACCTGCAACCGACCGACGTCAAGCGTTTCTGGCTGCACCAGGCCAACCTCAGCATGAACCACCTGATCGTCAGGAAGCTGCTGGGGCGCGAGGTGAACGAGGACGAGGCGCCGGTGATCCTGGATCGCTACGCCAACACCAGTTCGGCTGGCTCGGTGATCGCGTTCCATTTGTATCAGGACGACCTGGCAGCCGGATCGGTGGGCGTGCTCAGCTCGTTCGGCGCGGGCTATTCGATCGGCAGCGTGATCTTACGCAAGCGCTGAGTGAGCGGGTGACCCGCCCATGAAAAAAACGGGAAGCGCCGGATGGGTAGCGGCGGTTCCCGTCAAGTGACGCAGAGGTGAATGAACGCTTAGAACTTGGCTTCCAGGTCCACCTGCAGGGTGTCCACGTCGGCGTCGGTGTTCGGCAACTGCGAACGGTCGGTCTTGGCCATCAGGTAGGCTGCACCGACGGCGAAGTTCTTGTCGATCTCGTAGCCGACCTTGAACTTGTGACCACGGGCACCGGTGAAGCCGTTGCCGAAGTCCGAATCGGTGAAGGCGCTGACCACCGCGTTGCGTTGCACGTCGCGGTAGTTGTAGTCCAGGCTCCAGGCGCCGATCTTGCTCTTCAGGCCTGCCAGCCAGCCCTTGTCTTCGCCGTCGGTGCTCTGGGTGTTCTTGACGAACTGGCCATAGGCCGCCAGCGGGATGGCGAAGCCGGTGAAGTCGATCTGGCCGAAGCCTTCGACCAGGTTGAACTCGTTGGTGGTGTTGCCGAACTGGCGAAGGGCTGCCGATTCCTTGTCGTTGTCGTAGCCGTAGACACTGCCGCCGACGGTCAGCTTGAGGGTGTCGGCCGGTGCGAAGCGCGCACCCAACTGGCCGTGGTACAGCTGGGCGTCATGCTTGAACTGCACGCCGTCGCCGTCGACGTTGTCCTTGAGCGTGTAGTGACCGGCGCTGCCGAACAGCTCGGTGCCACCCAGGTTGGTCTTGTAGGTGACTGCTACACCCTCGGGGTTCAGGTCGCTGTCCCAGATGATGTCGCCCATGCTCACCCACGGCTGCTGCATCTTGCCGCCGATCAGGTGCAGGTTGGGGATGGCGGTGGGGTGCCAGTCGAGGTAGGCCAGGTCGACCCACAGGGATTTCTTCTCGAAGTAGTTGTCCAGGCTCTGGTTGGTCGAGCGACCGTCGGCGCTGCTGCCGGTGGCGATGCGCACGCCAGCGTCGACCTGCGGGTTGATTTCGCTGTAGAAGCCGACGCGGGCACGCACCCGCTCGCGGTCCTGGTTGCCACTGCCACTGCGCGGATTGTCCACGTTGACGTCTTCGTAGCGCAGGCGCACGTCGCCCTTGACCTGGGTCTTGGCGGCCCAGGCGACTTTCTGTTCGAACGAGCTCATGCGGTCGGCCTGGGCTTTCTGGTCAACCTTTTCCTTGGTTTCCTTCGCCAGGTCGGCCTGCAGTTCGCTGTACTGCGCCTGGTTGATCGAGCCGTTGGCGCGGAGCATTTCGAGCAGCTTGGCGTCGACTGCAGCACTGGCCGGGGCGCTCAGTGCCAGCATCATGCCGGTGAGGCTAACTCCGGTAAGTGTAGAAACAAGACGCATAAGGTTCTCCCTGTTGGAAAATGTGGGGAGGCCTTCAGGCGCCTGCCCCCAAGTTGGCATGTCCCCGGAAACGGCCTGAATAGACAGGTTCTCGGCTTCCGAAAAACAGGCGCAAGTATTGCGAGGGGGCATGACAGAATGATGTCTTTTTGATGGCGCTGCGGTTAACTGATACTTCGTTTGGCTATAAGGCTTTTCAGCGAAATTTGAGCGAGTGGTCGGCTTTGGAGATACTGGTGGCTCGTGCCCAGGAGTCGACACCGTGACCAGCCTCTACAGCCTCGCCCATTTGCGCGAGTTGCCCGCCTCGCAGTGGGACGCACTGGTGCCGGACGGCCAGCCCTTCCTGCGCCATGCCTTTCTGAGCGCCCTGGAGGACAGCGGCAGTGTCAGCCAGAAGACCGGCTGGGCCGCCGAGCATCTGCTGCTCGAGCACCAGGGGCAGTTGCGGGCGGCACTGCCGGCGTACCGCAAGTGGCACTCGTTCGGCGAATATGTGTTCGATCATGGCTGGGCCGATGCCTGTGAGCGTGCCGGCATCGCCTATTACCCCAAGTTGCTAGGTGCAGTGCCCTTCAGCCCGGTCAGCGGACCACGGCTGCTCAGCGCGGCAGCCGATGATGGCCTGCTGCTGCTCAAGGCGTTGCCCGAGTACCTGGCCAAGGCCGAACTGTCCGGGGCGCACATCAACTTCACCGACAGCGCGCTGGACCAGCAGATGCTCACCCAGCCGCACTGGCTGGAGCGCCTGGGTTGCCAGTTTCACTGGCGCAACCGCGGCTACCGGGATTTTCAGGATTTCCTCGACACCCTGGCCTCGCGCAAGCGCAAGCAGATGCGCAAGGAGCGTGAGCAGGTGGCCGGGCAGGGCATCGACTTCCAGTGGCTGCGCGGCGAGGAACTGGACCAGGCGCGCTGGGACTTCGTCTACCGCTGCTACGCCAACACCTATGCCGTGCGCGGACGTGCGCCCTACCTGACCCGGGAGTGCTTCAGCCTGTGGGCCGAGCGCATGCCCGAGGCGCTGCGGGTGGTGATCGCGCGCCAGGGCGGGCGCGATGTGGCCATGGCCATGAGCCTGATAGGCGGTGACAGCCTGTACGGTCGCTACTGGGGTTGCCTGGACGAATTCGATCGGCTGCACTTCGAGACCTGTTTCTACCAGGGTATGGACCATGCCATCGCCGAGGGCCTGCAGCGTTTCGATGCCGGCGCCCAGGGCGAACACAAGCTGATTCGCGGTTTCGAACCGGTGCTGACCCATTCCTGGCATTACCTGCGCCATCCTGGGCTACACCGTGCGGTGGACGAGTTTCTGCTGCAGGAGCGCGAAGGGGTGAAGGCTTATGCGCAGCAGGCGCGGGCGATGCTGCCGTATCGCTGCGAATGACACAGGGCATCGGGCCGCCTTGCGCGGCCCCGCGCGGGTGAATCGCAGCGTCACGGCCATGGTGGCCATCGCGCTGGACCCGCCCGCAATCGCACTCAGTCCACGCCGACGAAGCCGCCGGTCTGATGCTGCCATAGCCGCGCGTACAGACCCCGTTGCGCCAGCAGCTCGGCATGGCTGCCGCTTTCGACGATATGGCCGTGTTCCAGCACCACCAGCCGGTCCATGCGCGCGATGGTCGACAGGCGGTGGGCGATGGCGATCACCGTCTTGCCTTGCATCAGCGTCTCCAGGCTTTCCTGGATCGCTGCTTCGACCTCCGAGTCCAGCGCCGAGGTGGCCTCGTCCATGATCAGGATCGGCGCGTTCTTGAGCAGTACCCGGGCGATGGCGATGCGCTGGCGCTGGCCTCCGGAGAGCTTCACCCCGCGCTCGCCCACATGGGCGTCGAAGCCGGTGCGGCCCTGGGCATCGGACAAGTGCGGAATGAACTCGTCGGCGCGAGCCCGGCGCACGGCTTCCCAGACCTCGTCGTCACTGGCTTCGGGGCGCCCGTACAGCAGGTTCTCGCGGATCGAGCGATGCAGCAGCGAGGTGTCCTGGGTGATCATGCCGATCTGCGCACGCAGGCTCGCCTGGTCGACGCGGGCGATGTCCTGACCGTCGATGAGGATCCGCCCGCCTTGCACGTCGTACAGGCGCAGCAGCAGGTTGACCAGCGTCGACTTGCCTGCGCCCGACGGACCGATCAGGCCGATCTTCTCGCCCGGGCGGATGTCCAGGGTTAACGTGTCGATGACCTTGCTGCCCTTGCCATAGTGAAAGTCCACGTGCTCGAAACGCACGCCGCCCCGGTCGACCTTCAGCGCCGGGGCGCCGGGCGTGTCGGTCACCGTCACCGGTTGGGCGATGGTCTGCAGGCCGTCCTGGACCATGCCGATGTTCTCGAAAATGCCGTTGACCACCCACATGATCCAACCGGACATGTTGACGATACGGATCACCAGGCCGGTGGCCAGGGCGATGGCGCCGACGCTGATCAGCGACTGGCTCCACAACCACAGCGCCAGGCCCGTGGTGGCGACCACCAGCAGGCCGTTGAGGGTGGTGATGACCACGTCCATGCTGGTGATGACCCGCGACGCCAGTTGGGTCTTCTCGGTCTGCTCGGCGATGGCCTCGCGGGCGTACTGCTGTTCATGGTCGGTGTGGGCGAACAGCTTGAGGGTGGCGATGTTGGTGTAGCCATCGACGATGCGGCCCATGAGCTTGGAGCGCGCGTCGGAGGACACCACCGAGCGTTCCTTCACCCGTGGCACGAAGTACCAGAGCGCGCCGATGTAGCCGAGGATCCACACCAGCAGCGGCACCATCAGCCGCCAGTCGGCCTCGGCGAACAGCACCAGCGAGCTCACCGCGTAGATCAGCACGTGCCACAGGGCGTCGACCGCCTGCACCGCCGAGTCGCGCAGCGAGTTACCGGTCTGCATGATGCGCTGGGCGATGCGCCCGGCGAAGTCGCTCTGGAAGAAGTTCAGGCTCTGCTTGAGCACATGGCTGTGGTTCTGCCAGCGGATCAGGCTGGTCATGCCGGGGTTGATGGTCTGGTGCACCAGCAGGTCATGCAGGCCGAAGAACAGCGGCCGCAGCACCAGCACCACCACCAGCATCCAGATCAGCTCGCCGCTGTGCTCGCTGAAGAAGTTCACGTTGGGCGCGCCCTGGGCCAGGTCGATGATCCGGCTCAGGTAGCTGAACAGCGCCACTTCGATGAGCGAGGCCACCAGCCCGACCACCAGCAGGGCGAGAAAACTCGGCCAGACCTGGCGCAGGTAGTACAGGTAGAACGGCCAGACGGTGCTCGGCGGCGCCGCACTGGGCGCTTCGCGGAAGATGTCGATCAGTTGCTCGAAACGGCGGTACAGCATGGGGGCTCCTGTCGGTCGCGCGCGCCAGCGGCGTCACAGCCTGTGAGACCTGCGATCAGTCGATACGTTTGGCCGACTTGATGAACACCGGGTCGGCGGGCACGTCGCGCATGCCTTTCTTGACGGTGGTGGGCGAGTTGACGATCTGGTCGACCACCTGCATGCCCTTGGTGACCTTGCCGAACACCGCGTAGCCGGCATCGCGGCCAGGGTTGAGGAAATCGTTGTCGGCCACGTTGATGAAGAACTGGCTGGTGGCCGAGTTGGGGTTGGAGGTGCGCGCCATCGACAGCGTGCCACGGGTGTTCATCAGCCCGTTGCTGGCCTCGTTGCGGATGGGATCCTTGGTGTCCTTCTGCACCATCTGTTCGGTGAAGCCACCGCCCTGGACCATGAAGCCTGGAATGACCCGGTGGAAAATGGTGTTGTTGTAGAAGCCGCTGTCCACGTAGGCCAGGAAGTTCTTGGTGCTGATCGGCGCCTTCTCGGCGTTGAGTTCGATCTCGACCGGGCCGAAGCTGGTGTCCAGCAGCACGTGGGGCGTTTTGTCCGATGCCACGACACTGGTGGCGAGGGCGAGCGAGCAGGCGGTGAGCAGCAGTTTCTTCAGCATGGGTTCGATGATCCTTGAGCGCGTGCGTGGGCTGCGAGAAACCGCAGCAGGGTCTGGTTGAAGACCTCGGGTTGATCCAACGGCGTAGCGTGCCGCGAATCCTCGATGATCGCCAGTGTCGCGTTGGGCATCAGCGCGACATAGTGTTGCTTGGTCTGTATCGGGGTGTAATCGTGGTCGGCGGCCACCACCAGGGTCGGACACTGGATCTGGCCGATGCGTTCCTGCACGCCCCAGCCGACGATGGCATCGAAACTGCGCAGGTAAGCGCGCTTGTCGTTGCGTGCCCAGCGTTCGGCCATGGTGCGGCGCAGTACCGCCTGGCCGGGCTTGGGAAACAGTCGCGTGGCCAGCGCCTGGCCGACCGTTTCCACACTGAGCAGGCGTGCCAGGCTCCAGCGCTGGGCCCACCACAGCCAGTGACGCAGGGTGTGGCGCTTGACTTCGGGGGCGCTGTTGACGATGCACAGGCTGCGCAGCCGCTGTGGGTGGTCCACGGCGAACTGGAAGCCCACCATGCCGCCCATGGACAGGCCGACCAAGTGCACTGGCCCGGTGCCCAGGTGGTCGAGCAGGGCGAGCAGGTCGTCGCTGAAGGTGTCGATGCGGTAGCCGTCGCGGGGCCTGTCCGACTGACCGTGGCCGCGGATGTCCATTAGGATCACCGGGTAATGGCGGCTGAGCGCTGGCACCTGAAGCTCCCAATCCTGGCTGCTGGAGCCCAGGCCGTGCAGCAGCACCAGCGGCTCGCCCTGGCCATGGACTTGCTGGCCGTGGACTTCATAGTGCAGGCGGCATCCGTGACGTTCGAAACTGGCCATGGGCGAGGTCCTCTCAGGCTTGCGGTGGCGCGGCGAAAGGCACGTCCAGCGGCGCGGTGTCGAAGTTGCGCAGCAGCTCGATGAGGATCTGCGTGGCCGGGCCCAGGGCTTTTTCCTTGCTGGCGTAAAGATAGAACAAGGGGTGGCGGCTGCCGCCCTGATCCAGCGGCAGGGGCTTGAGCAGCCCTTCGCCCAGTTCGCGCTCAATCATGTGCCGGGGCAGCCAGGCGAAGCCCAGGCCGCTGCCGACGAAGGTCGCCGCCGTGCCCAGGCTGCCTACCGTCCAGCGCTGTTCGGCGCCCAGCCAGCCGACGTCGCGGGGCTGGCTGCGGCCCGAATCGCGGATCACCACCTGCAGTTGGCTTTCCAGGTCCTGGAAGGTGAGGGCACGACCGAGCCGGTGCAGGGGGTGTTCGGGATGGGCCACGGCGACGAACTCCACCGCGCTGAGCTCGGCGCCCAGGTAGCCGGGAATGTTGAAGCTGCTGATGGCCAGGTCGGCGACGCCATCGTTGAGCACTTCCTCGACCCCGGAAAGTACCTCTTCGCGCAGGCGCACCCGGCAGCCGCGGCTCTGGGGCATGAAGGCGCTCAAGGCGCGCACCAGGCGCGCACTGGGGTAGGCGGCATCGACCACCAGCCGCACCTCGGCCTCCCAGCCCTGCTCCATGTGATGGGCCAGGTCCTCGAGCTGGCTGGCCTGCTTGACCAGCTGCCGCGAGCGGCGCAGCAGCACGCTGCCGGCCTCGGTGAGCACCGCCTTGCGCCCGTCGATGCGCAGCAGCGGCACGCCAAGCTGCTCTTGCATGCGCGCCACGGTGTAGCTCACCGACGACTGCGAGCGGTGCAGGGCTTCGGCGGCCTGGGCGAAGCCGCCGTGGTCGACCACCGCCTGCAGCGTTCGCCACTGATCCAGGGTCACGCGTGGCGCTTTCATGTTCGGCTCCTGTTGTCCTAAGCTGCGCACTTCCAAGGAGCGCGCGCGATGAAGAAATGCCTGGCCATGCTGTTGTCGTTGCTGCCGGTGGCGGCGATGGCGTACCCGATCGAGGTGCAGAAGCAGATCGAGGGGGTGAAGCTCGACTTCACCTCGTACGACACGGCGCCGGATATCGGCAGTGTCACCCTGAACAACTATGGACAGCTGCCTGCTGCCTGCAAGGTGATCTTTCGCAACGGTCCGGAGGCGCCTCGGGTACGACGGGTGAACGTGCCGGCCGGTAGAAGCGTCGACGTGACGGCCAAGTTCCATCGTCAGATCATCAAGCTGCGCATCGACATGAATTGTCAGCCTAAATGAAACGGATTTCTCGATAGATTGAAGCGATTTTTTACGCTTTTTTATCGATAGGTCAAGCTTTAGTCTCACCTCCATCGAACCGCATTTACGTTTGCCGATGGAGGCAGCCATGTCCCGCGTACTGATCATCGAAAGCAGCGCCCGCCAGCAGGACTCGGTGTCGCGCCAGCTCACCCGCGCATTCGTCCAGCAATGGCAGGCGGCGCACCCTGGCGACGAGGTCACCCTGCGCGACCTGGCGCTGAACCCGCTGCCGCACCTGGATGCCGACCTGCTCGGCGGCTGGACGAAACCCGAAGCCCAGCGCAGCGCCGCCGAGGCCCAGGCCTTGGCACGCTCCAACGAGCTCACCGACGAACTGCTGGCCGCCGATGTGCTGGTACTGGCGGCGCCGATGTACAACTTCACCATCCCCAGCACGCTCAAGGCCTGGCTCGACCACGTTTTGCGCGCCGGCATCACCTTCAAGTACACCCCCACCGGCCCCCAGGGCCTGCTGACCGGCAAGCGTGCCGTGGTGCTGACTGCCCGAGGTGGCATCCACGCCGGCGCCAGCAGCGATCACCAGGAGCCCTACCTGCGCCAGGTACTGGCGTTCATCGGCATCCACGAGGTGGAATTCATCCACGCCGAAGGCCTGAACATGAGTGGTGATTTCCACGAAAAAGGCCTGAACCAGGCCAAGGCCAGGCTGGCCGCAGTGGCCTGAAGCCTGTGGGCGAACCTATTCCCAACCCCTGACACCTGTCGCTCCTTTGGGTGTATCGGCCCGGTCATGATCGTGACCGGGCTTTTTTTACACCCGTCGACCCGCGCCGCTCACCACCCCGCCACACCGCCGTCGCCGGCCAGCACCTGGCCCTGGGCGCGGAGCGCCTCGACCAGGAAGAAGGTTGCGCAGGGCGTTTCCACCAAGCGGGTGCGCTGCGCATCGAGGCGATAGCGGTGGCCGATGAAGCAGCCGCGCCGTACGGCCGCAGTCAGCAGTCCGGCGATCTGTCGGCAGGCCAGCTCGCACCAGGCATTGCGCCCTGGCAGGCACTGCCACAGGCGCAGCAGGGCCAGCGAGGCGATGGCGATGGCGCAGGGGTCCGCCTCGTCGGCGCCTGGGCGGCCGCTGGCCGCCGCAGCGCCCCAGCGCTGGGTCCAGTACTCGCAGGCCCGGCTGGCGGCTTCGGCGTATTCACCGCCGTAACGGCCCACGGCCTCGGCCAGGCCCAGCATGGCCCAGGCCTGACCACGCGCCCAGTTGCCCGGCGCGTGTCGCTGCCAGCGACCGTCCGGCAGCCACAGGGCCTGGTTGGCCCAGGCGCCCGAGGGCTCGGACAGGCTGTGCAGGCAGCGTTGCAGGTGCTGGCGCGCCATCCCCGCGTGGTCGGCGTCCGGGCTGGCATGCAGTAGCGCCAGGGTCGGGGCCAGGGCGTCGATGTCCAGGCGCCTGGCGCCAGACTCGCCGGCCCCCAGGCCGGTGCCCAGCCACCAACCGCCTAACTGCGGATCGTAATCGGCGGCCACTGCAGCGGCGGCCTGGGTCGCCAGCTCACCGGCCTGCTCGCCCTCTGGATGACGGGCGGCAAGGCCGGCACCGTACCAGAACACGAAACTGCGGTTGATGCTCGGCTCGCCCAGCTGTGCAGCCAGCCGTGCGCTCCAGGTCCGGGCCTGGGCCACGTCCGCCGCGTCGCCGGTGGCCTGGGCGCGCCGCCACCACAATGCGGCCCAGAAGCCGCCCAGCCAGGAACCGCGACGCGACAGTTTCCAGGGCGTGTTCCGATCAGGTCGGTACAGCGGGAACTGCCCATCGCACTGCTGCGATATTCGCGGCAGGGGCGCCAGCAGGGCGTGGACGATCGCCTCGCGTTTACGCTGTTCCGGCATCGGCGCAGCCCCCCGACACCCGCCGCGCCCGGTACAGGCTGCGACACAGCCCGGCGCCCAGGCACAGGGCGATCATCAACAGTGTCCAGCCCGCTGCGAAGCCACCGGGCTGGCGCAGCAGCACCGCGAACAGCGGTGGACCCAGCGCGATACCGCCGAAGAACCCCAGCGACAGTAGCCCGGCGCTGCTGGCCACGCCACCGAAGCGCGGCTCGCGCAGCAGCATGCTCATGGCCACCGCGTTGCTGGCCACCAGGCTCAGGCCCATGCCGACCACCGCCGCCCACAGCGGCCAGTGGCGCGCGGGCGTGGCCTGCTGCATCAGCGCCATCGTCGCCAGGGCGAACAGGAACAGGCCGCCCAGCAGCACGGTCTCGTCCTTGAAGGCCGCGCCCAGTGGCGTGAGCAACAGCCGCGACAGCATGCCGGTGACGCCGAATGCGCCGATCATCAGGCCGATGCTCGCGGGCGTCACGCCGAGGCTGCTGGCATGCACCCCGAAAAAGGTGATGAAAGCCGACAGACACAGCCCGGCGCAACCCTGGATGGCCATCAGCCGCAGCAGCCAGCCGTTGGGGCGCTGTACGCGCAGCGGTGCTCGATTCGCCTGGGGCGCCGGGGCGATCTGCCGAGCGACCAGCAGCGCCAGCAGCAGCGCCAACGGCGCCCAGCAGGCCAGCGCCAGGCGCCAGCCCAGGGCCTGGCTGAGGGTCGGCAGGGCCAGGCCGGCGAGCAGCGCCGAGGCCTGCACCCCGGCCTGCTTGATGCCCACCAGGCTGGCGCGGGGGGCGTCTGCGGTCTGGGCGATGGCCTGGTTGGTGGCGGGGTTGGCCAGGGCCTGCGCCACGCCGCAGAAGCCCAGGGCGATCACCAGCCCGGCGAAGCCTGGCAGCACCAGCACCAGGGCGAAGGACAGCGCCACCAGCACGAACAGCGCCTGCAAGCCACGGCGCGAGCCGATGCGCTGCACCAGCGCCCCGGCCCAGGGCGAGAGCAGTGCCGCCAGGCCGAAGGCGCTGGTGGTCAGCCAGCCCAGTTGCTGGCGGTCCAGACCCAGTTCTTCGATCAACTGCGGGCCGAGTACACCCAGGGCATAGAACACCATCATCGGCAGGCCCATGGCGCAGGTGAGCAGAGCGGCCAGGGGAATATGACGCTTCATGGGACCTCCTGGGCCGTCGAAGGCGCGTACGGTGCAAGCACATCGAAGGCGCGACCGCGACGGGTGGCCTGGAGCAGGTCGCGCCCCAGGGTGCTGATCAGCGCGTCGTCGGTGCCGTCGAGGATGTGTGTGGTGCGGGCGCCGCGGTAGATGCCCGAGAGCGGCGACAGCTCGCTCAGGCCTTCGGCGCCCATCACCTGGATCGCCGAATCCACGGCCAGCGACAGGGCATCGGAGGCCGCCAGCTTGGCCAGGTTGACCTCGATGGCACTGGCCTGGCCGCGATCGAAGGAGGCCGCCGCGTCGCGCAGCAGGCCCCGGGCGGCGGCGATCTCGCGGTAGCAGCGGTACACCCGGGCACGCACCAGCTGCTTGTCGGCGAGCCGTGCCTGGGCGCCTCGGGTGGAGTGCACCCGCGCGCAGAGGTCGTCGAAGCAGCGTCGGGCCAGGCCCAGCCAATGGGCGGCGCGCAGCAGGCGGCCCAGGCCCAGGCGCTGCTGCATCAGCATCAGGCCCTGGCCGGGCGTGCCCAGCACCTGGTCTGGCTCGACCCGCACCGATTCGAGGTGCAATTCGCCCTGGCCCTGCTGACGCCCTAGCAGCGCCAGGGGCCGCACGAAGCGAAAGCCCGGGCTGTCGCTGGGCACCACCAGCATCGACAGCCCGGTTTGCAACGGGCCGTCGTCGCTGCGGGCGATGACGGTGGCGAAGTCCGCCCGCTCGGCACGGCAGATGAACCACTTGCGCGCTGTCAGCCGCCAGTGGTCGCCTTGCCAGTGGGCGCGGCTGTTGAGGGTGGCCGGGATCGAGCCGATGCTGTCGGGCTCGGACATCGCATAGCAGGGCACCTGCTCGCCACGCACCAGCGGCAGGTAGACGCGCTCGCGCAGGCTCGGGTTGGCGTGGCGTGCCAGCATGTGGCAGTCCAGGGTCGCGTCGCAGCCCAGGATCGCCGGCGCGAACTCGCTGCGGCCTTCTTCGGCGGCCACTTCCAGATAGTCCGTCAGGTGCGTCAGGCGACCGCCGTCGGCCACCGGATAGAAATTGCCGAAGACCCCGGCGGCCTTGGCCTGCGCTTGCAGTTCGGTGCTCAACCGCGCTGCCGCCGCGTCGCAGCGGCCCAGCTCGGCCTCACGGGGCAGGATGTGCTGGTCGACGAAGTGGCGCACCCGCTGCGCCAACTCGGTGATGGGCTCCTCGTCCATGGCTCAACCCACCTGCCGCACGGGTTCGCCCAGCCCGGCCGCGTCGGCGGCCAGGGCACGCTTGTCGACCTTGCCGGCCGGTGTCAGCGGCAGGTGGCGATAGAAGCGCAGGTATTCCGGCAGCTTGTTCACTTCCAGGCCCTGTTCGCGCAGGAACCCGGTGATGTCCTGCAAGGCGAAGCGCGGCGCGCCGTCGCGCAGGGTCACGCACAGGCACACGCGCTGGCCCAGGTCCGCGTCGGGCACCGGCACGCAGGCCACGCTCACCACGTCCGGGTGGGCCATGGCCAGGCCTTCGATCTGCACCGGGCTGATGTTGGCGCCGCCACGGATGATGATGTCCTTCTTGCGCCCGGCCAGCTTGAGGTAGCCGGCCGCGTCGATGAAACCCAGGTCGCCCGTGCGCACCCAGCCCTCGGCGTCGCGATAGCGCTCGTCCAGCTCGGGCGCGTTGACGTACTGCATCGGGCTCAACGGCCCCCGTGCGGTGATTTCACCCACGCTGCCGTGGGGCACTTCGCGGCCCAGGTCGTCGACGATGCGGATCTCGCAGACCGCCGGGTTGGGCTTGCCCACGCTGCCCAGCACCACCTCCAGCGGATCGTCCAGGGTGTTGTGGCAGTTCACCCCGTCGGCCGAGCCGTACAGGCTGATGAAGCCGCAACCGAACGCTTCGGTGCAGCGCAGCACGGTGGCTTCGTCGATCAGCGAACCGCCGCAGATCAGCCCGCGCAGGCTGGAGGTGTCGATCTGCGCCAGGGCCGGGTCGGCGGCGATGCGCTGGAGCATGGTCGGCACGCCGAGGATGAAGCTCGGGCGCAGGCGGGCGATGGCCTTGATCGCCTCGCCGACCTCGAAGCGCGGCAGCACCACCAGCGAGCCGCCCAGCCAACTGAGCACACCGAAGGTGGCGGTGGAGCCGAACGAGGAGCCCAGCGGCACCAGGTACAGGCCGCGGAATTCGGCGCCGTCGTCGCTGATGCGTTGCAGGAAGCGTCCTCGGCCACCGATCAGCGCATTGTGCGAATACGCCACCAGCTTGGGCTCGGACTCGGTGCCCGAGGACACCAGCAGGCGCACCGGCGAGTCCGGGCACACCCTTGGCAGGCTGGTGCTGTCGATCGGTGCGTGCTCCAGCAGGCTGTCGAGGGTCGACCAGCCCGCCCGTGGCGCGCCGTC
This sequence comes from Pseudomonas sp. S30, assembly GCF_016518545.1. Classification (GTDB taxonomy): domain Bacteria; phylum Pseudomonadota; class Gammaproteobacteria; order Pseudomonadales; family Pseudomonadaceae; genus Aquipseudomonas. Next base: position 44,106 of record NZ_JACVTO010000015.1, on the reverse strand, counting down.
GACGATCAGCACGCGCAGCGAAAGCAGGGTCGGGCGCAGCGATTCGATGACCTCGCACAGGTCGATGTCGGCGTAGGTGGCCGGCACGATGACCGCACGGGCATCGCAGCGACGCACCAGCGACTGGATATCGAGCTTGCCGCGCCCCGGCGGGAAGGGCGCGACGATGGCGCCCAGGGCTGCCACCGCCAGGTCGATGGCGCAGCAGCGCCAGCTGTTGCTCAGTTGATAGGCCACCACGTCGCCAGCGACGATGCCCGACTGACGCAAGCTGCCGGCCAGGCGCAGGGCTGCACCGAGCAGTTCGGCGTAGCTGACGTCGCCTTCGGGAGACAGCACCGCGGGCTTGTCCGGGGTTTCCCGGGCGCGCTCGCGGAACAGGTCGAACACGTCGCGATTGGGGTAGCTGCCGTCCTCGCGCCAGCGGCGACGGGCAGTCTGGGGTACCAGGTCGATGATGCCGGCAGTGTTCATGTGAAACTCCAGGGTGATTGAACGGATCGGTAGGCGCGTCGACCGAAGCAGTCGGCCAGGCGCGGGTCGTTGGCCAGGCCCGCCAGGTCCTGATGCACCTGGCTGGCGGCGATACCGGCTTCCTGGCAACGTGTCTGCCAGTGCCGGGCGTCGGCGCTGGCCAGGCGCCGGGGCAGGTCTTCGGGCGCGCAGGTGCTGCCCAGCAGTCGGCCCAGCGCCTGCCACTGTTGGCGGGTCTGGCAATCCAGCGCGAGCAGGCCGTCGCCGGTCTCGAACACCCCTTGCAGCAGGCTGGGCGGGGCGGCGCTGTCGTGGTCGGCCGCCAGCAGCAGGTCGGCGGCGCTCAGCAGCGAGCTGTGCACCTGGTTGCCGCGCCCGTGCAGGCTGCGGTCGAGCAGCGCGGCGCAGATGCCCTGGGCGCTGATCACGCCGCCCAGCACGTCGAGCGCGGTGAACAGCGTGCCGCCGCGGGTACCGCTGGCGCGGGCGATGCGCTCGGCGACCCCGGACCAGGCCTGCACGGTGAAGTCGGTACCGGGCGCCGACACCGACGCGTCGCCCCAGCCACCGGCGTAGGCATGCACCAGGCTCGGCTGGGTGCGCTGCAGGTCGGCGGCGTCCAGGCGCAGCTCGGCGGCCTTGCCGGGCGCCCAGTTGTGCAGGAACACATCGGCGTCGGCGCACAGGGCATGGATCTCGGCGCGACCGGCGGCGGACTTGATATCCACCTCGCGCACCGTCTTCAGGTGATTGAGCGCATCGAAGCGCACCGAGCAACCCTCGGCACAGGGCGGCATGTGCCGCAGGGGATCGCCACCCGGCGGTTCCAGGCGGATCACTTCGGCGCCGAGCAGGGCCAGCAGGTGCCCAGCCAGCGGACCCTGGATGCGCCGGCAGGATTCCAGCACGCGTATACCCTGCAACGGCAGCGCCCCAGGGCGGGGGGCTGGACGCAGCGGCGCCTGCGGGCCGGGTGTCAGGCGCCAGGGGCCGCCCAGGCTGGCGGGGTAGTCGGCATCGGCCTGGCGCTGCGCCGGGCTACGCAGGACCACCAGCGCCACGCCGCTGGCCCGTGCCTGTGCCTGGATCTGCGCCAGCGGCAGGCGCGCCAGCGCATCCAGGCACTCGGCCGGCATCGCTGCCACGGCCTTGGCATAGCGCAGCAGAAAGTGCTGCCAGGCCTTGCCTGAAAGGCTGTCGGGCACCCCCAGGGCGTGCCAGAAGTGGCGCCAGGGCTGGCTGTCGAGGGTCTCCAGTTCGAAGGCCGTGCCTTCGATCGACACGAAAGGTGGACGGGCGAACGCGTCGTACTCGCCGGGCAGCAGCCGCTCGGCATCCTCCGGTGCGGTCGCGCCAGCCAGGTACTGGCCGATGCTCAACAGGCCGCCGCGCAGCGGATCCAGGCTCACCTCGGTGAACTGCCCGCCGCGCAACTGGCCGACGGCAGCGGCGAGGCTGGCCTGCCAGGCGAGGGCGGCGTTGAGGGCGGCCAGGTAATCCACGCCCAAGGCTTGCGGCCGGCCACTGGCGCGGCCGTGCACCGACATCAGGCCGCAGGCCGCTTGCTGGGTGAACTCGCTGGTGCTTTCCAGGGGCAGGCCGGGCGGTGCGACCAGCCGGGTGTACACAGGGTGCAGATCGGGGTGGATCAACTGCAGCGCTGAACCCTCGGCCAGGCCGTCGAGCGCTTGCAGGCCAAGGCACTGGCCGTGGTGTTGCAGGGCGCGGCTCAGGCCCTGCCAACCGGGCAGGGAAGGGCCGCTGCGCCAGCCGAGGCTGGCGTCATCGAGCATACGGGACATGGCGGATCTCGCGGACAGGGGACGGGCGAGCAGGCTTCGCGGGCGGCCCCGCGAAGCGCTGGACGACGGATCAGCCGCCGGCGACGGCGGGCAGCACGGTGAGCTGGTCACCCGGACGGATCGCCGTGGCCAGGCCGTCGGCGAAGCGGATGTCGTCGTCGTTGACGTAGATGTTGACGAAGCGGTGCACCTGGTCGTCATTCACCAGGCGCGCCTTGATGCCGGGGAAGCGGCTGTCCAGGTGCTCGATGATGTGGCGCACCGTGTCGCCCTGGGCCTGGACCTGTTTCTGGCCGTCGGTGAGCGGGCGCAGCAGGGTAGGGACCATCACTGAAACCGACATGCGTGTCTCCTTGTGTTGCGGGTTGGGCCGCCGTGGCGGCAGGGTCAGGGCTGGACGGACAAGGGTTCTTCGAACACCTGTCCGTCGATGATGCGAAAGCTGCGTGCCGTATGCCGCGCCTGGCTCCAGGTCGAGACGATCAGGTAGTGCACCTGGGCGTCGCCGGCATGGGCGATGTCCTCGCGGCTCGGCCAAGCTTCGCTGGCGGTGTGCGAGTGATAGATCACCCGGCAGTCTTCGTCGCGCTGATCCAGCTCGCGCCAGACCTGCAGCTGTTCGCGGGGGTCGAAGCTGAACCAGGTGGGGCTGGCGGCCTGGTTGCGCATCGGCACGACCCTGTGCGCGAGTGCCTCGCCGCTGGCGGCGGCGATCAGCCCGCAGGCTTCGATCGGATGCGCGGCCTGGGCCAGGTGCCGTACCTGCTCCAAGGCCTGGGCACTGATGCGCAGAACCATGTGGGCGTCCTCAGTAGCTCGGCAGGGCCGGTTCGACTTCGCGCACCCAGGCCAGCACGCCGCCTTGCAGGTCGCGCACCTTGTCGTGGCCGAGCCGTTGCAGATCGCCGGCCACGGCCCTGGAGCGCATGCCCGACTTGCAGGTGATCACCAGGTCGGTGTCGTGGCCGTAGCGCTCGACGATCTGCGTCGCCACCTGCGCGGACTTGGGCATGAGCACCGCGCCGTCGATGTGCACGATGTCCCACTCGGTCGGCTCGCGCACGTCGATGATCACCGGCGCGCGTCCGGCATCCTGGAGCGACTTGAGTTGCACCGCGCTGATCTGCGGCACCGGCGCGGCATCGCTGGCGGCCGGTCGGTCCAGCCCGCACAGCGCCTGGTAGTCGCCCAGGGCGGTGACCGGCTGACGCTGCGGCAGACGGCGCAAGGGCAGCTCGCGATAGCTCATCTGCAGGGCGTCGTAGACCATCAGCCGACCGAGCAGCGGTTCGCCGATGCCGGTCAGCAGCTTGATCGCTTCGGTGGCCATGATCGAAGCGATGGCCGCGCACAGCACCCCCAGCACCCCACCCTCGGCGCAGGAGGGCGCCAACTCCGGTGGTGGCGGTTCCGGGTAGAGGTCGCGGTAGTTGAGGCCGCGCCCGTGCGGGGCGTTTTCCCAGAACACCGAGGCCTGGCCTTCGAAGCGGAAGATCGAGCCCCACACGTAGGGCTTGTCGGCCAGGATGCAGGCGTCGTTGACCAGGTAACGCGTGGCGAAGTTGTCGGTGCCGTCGAGGATCAGGTCGTAGCCGCTGAACAGCTCCACGGCCATGTCCGCTTCCAGGCGTTCGGTGTGGGTGCGTACCTTCACCAGCGGGTTGAGACGGGCGATGGCCTGGCGCGCGCTTTCGGCCTTGAGCTCGCCGAGGGTGTCGACGCTGTGGATCACCTGGCGTTGCAGGTTGGATTCATCGACCCGGTCGAAATCGATCACTCCCAGAGTGCCGATGCCGGCGGCGGCGAGGTAGAGCAGGGTCGGCGAGCCCAGCCCGCCGGCGCCGATGACCAGCACCCTGGCGTTCTTCAGGCGGCGCTGGCCGAGCACACCGATGTCGGGAATCAGCAGGTGACGGCTGTAGCGGTTCACTTCTTCGCGGCTGAGCTCGGCTGCGGGCTCGACCAGAGGCGGTAAGGTCATATCGCTTTCTTCCATTCAGTAGATACGAACTGGAACCATTTTCAATTGCGCTGACCGTTGATTCAATCCTTCGAGCGGGCCGATTCGTATGGCAAAGCGCGGTAAAACTATGGGTTTCGTCGAATGGGGTCGGTCGGGCGGCAAAGGGCTGCTGGGCAGCCTTCCCGGGCTCCACGACTGAAAAGGCGCTACTGAGCAGCCGCCCGGGCTCCACGACTGAAAAGGGGCTGCCAGGCAGCCCCAAGGGTGTCACGTCCGCACAGCGGCTGCTCGGTAGCCCGGCGCCTCAGGACTGGAAGGTAGCCAGGTCCTCGCACACACTGGCGAAGGCGCCCAGAAAACGATCGGCGTCTTCACGCGTGAGCACCAGCGGCGGCTGGATGCGCATCACCCGGTTGTTGTTGGCGGTGACGAAGGTGAGCACGCCATGTTCCTCGGACAGCTTGGTCATGAAGCGCAGCACGAACATGTCTTCCAGGTTCTGTTCCAGCGCCTGGGCGGCAGCCTCCAGGTGCGCGCGCGCAGCGCCGGAGAGCATGCGGTAGGTGGCCATGGCCTGGCCCGGGATACGCCCGGCCAGTTCCTTGACCAGCGCCTGCACGCCGCCGCTCATGTCCTGGCGAAACTCGATCGCCAGCATCAGCCCGCGACCGCGCACCGCCACCAGGAACGGATAGCGCTCCACCAGTCGCTGCAAGCCGTCCTGCAAGTGGGCACCGACCTCGGCGGCATTGGCGCACAGGCCGTCCTGCTCCAGCACGTCCAGCGCCGCCAGGGCGGCAGCCGCGGCGAAGTTGCCGCCGCCGAAGGTGGAGGTGTGCAGGGCGAAGCTGTCGATATCGCCATAGGCGCGCTGCCACACGGCGTCGCGCGACAGCGTGGCACCGATCGGCACCAGGCCGCCGGACAGCGACTTGGACAGCACCATGATGTCCGGGGCAGTGTCGTCCCATTGGCAGGCGAACAGCTTGCCGGTGCGGCCCAGGCCGGTCTGGATCTCGTCGAGGATCCACAGGCAGTCGAACTCGTCGCACAGTGCACGAACCCCGGCCAGATACCCCGGCGGTGGCAGGATCACGCCGCCTTCGCCCTGGATCGGCTCGACGATGAAGGCCGCCACGTCGCCCTGCTCCAGGCGGCTGCGCAGGGCGTGCAGGTCGCCGAAAGGCAGGCTTTCGCAGCGTGGCAGCAGGGGCTCGAACGGCGTGCGGTGCTTGGCCCGGCCGGTCACCGACAGCGCGCCGAGGGTCTTGCCGTGGTAGCCGTTGTCGCAATACAGCACGCGGCGTTTGTCGCTGGCGGCCAGGGCCAGCTTCAGCGCCGCCTCCACCGCCTCGGTCCCGGAATTGCTGAAGAACACCCGGTTCAGTCCCCCGGGGGCCAGGGCCGCCAGGCGCTGGGCCAGCAGGCTGGCGTGCAGCGGCGCCGAGAGGTACTGGATGAAGGTGGGGAACTGCGCCTGCAGGTAGCCTTGCAGGGCCTGGCTGATGGCCGGGTGATTGTGGCCAGTGTTGAGGCAGCCGTAGCCGGCGACGAAGTCCAGGAAGCGCCGACCGTCCAGGTCGGTGAGCCAGCAGCCCTGGCCATGGGCGAACACCCGTTCGATGTGGTTGAACCGGTAGAACTCGCGCAGCACCGGGTTGATGTGCTCGGCGAAGCTGTTGAGCACCTCGCGGCGCAAGGCCAGGGGTTCGTGGCGGGCGTCGCTGGCGCGCAGCGCACGACGCGGATGGTGGTGGCGGTGCAGGCGGTCGAAGGCCTCGCCAGCGAGCACTTCACCGTCGTGGGTCATGGGCGAGGGGCTGAAGCCATGACGCTCGGCGATGCGGCCGATCTCCAGCACCTTGTCCACCGGCAGCTCGCGGCCCAGGGAGAAGGGCTCGGCGCGGCCCTCCAGGGCCAGGATCATGGTTTCGGCCAGGCAGCCGTTCAGGCTGCGCTTGGGCTCCAGGCCCAGGCTGCGCAGTCCCAGGTGCACGGCGGGGCTGGCCGAGACCAGGCCGGCGTCCACCAGGAGGATATCGCGGCGCTGGTGAGGGACGTCCATCACGTCCTTGGGCAAGGCGGCGTCCAGCACCACCGAGCCCGGCAGCAGCCGACGCGGGTCGATCAGGCCGCCGCTGGAGGTGGCGGCCACGTAGAAGCGCACCTGGGCATAGCAGGCTTCGAGATTGTCGTGCAGGCTGACCTGGGCGTGGTACTGGCTGGGCAGGTATTCCAGGTGCGCCTGGGCCTGCTGGGCGTTGCCCCGGTGTATCAGGCGCAGCCGGCAGCCCTGTTCGACCAGCAAGCGCGCCACGGCCAAGGCGATCGAGCCGGGGTAGCCAAGCACCGCCACTTCGGCATCCTGCGCGGCGATCCCCAGCAGGCGCAGGCTGTCCATCAGGTTGGCGTAGGCGGCGAAGGCGGTCAGCGAGTTGCCGGTGGTGACCGCCACCTCGGCCTGCTCCATGGTCGCCACGCCGCGGTTGCCGACGATCGCGGTGAAACCGCCCAGGCCTACCAGTTCGGCGCCTTCGGCCTTGAGCGCGGCCACGCCCTGGAGCACCCGTTCGGCGATGGCGCGCGGCTGGCGCAGCATCTGCTCGGCGGTCAGCGGCATGAACTGCAGCATCCCCGAGCACTCGGCGCCACAGGCGCTGACGATGCGGCCGAAATCGATGAACGGCACCAGGTTGCGCTGCTGCCAGCGTTCGGCCTGATAACCCCAGGCCTGTTCTTCCAGCGTGCGCTCGAGCATGTCCACCAGCTTGACCTGGTGCAGCAGGCCAGTGGAGGTGGGGTGGGCAATGAATCCGAATTTCATCAGCAGTTTTCCATGTTCAGGCGGCTCCAGGCGGTTTCCGAGACCAGGCTCAAGCCATCGCCCTCGGAGTTGTGGCCCAGCCAGACGTCGAAGAAGTTCAGTCGCCCCGGCGCGGTCAGCGCCTGGCGCAGGGTGTCGGGACAGAAGTGCAGCAGGCGGGCGCGGCAGACCTGGATCGGGCCGAAGGCGCGTTCCTCCCACAGCGGCCCCTCGGCCAGGGGCACGTTGACCTGGCTGGCGCCGTGGCAGGCATAGCGTTTGTCCAGGTAGGTCTGGATCATCGACAGCACGCCGTTGGCCAGGTACATCACCGTGACGTTGCGCTGGCCGGCATCGGCGGCGCTGGCCAGGCTCATCGCCAGGCGTTGCTCGATGTCCGGTACCAGGGCGCGGGCGCCGTCGCCGATGAACGCCAGTACATGGCGTTCGTCGTTCAGGGCGATGTAGGGCAGCGACACCAGCGCATCGCCCATCAGCGCCCGTCCGTACCAGCCGGAGAAGCCGGCATCGGTACGCGGCAGGTTGCGCAGCGCCGACAGGCTGCAGCGGCCGACGTCGTAGACGCCGGTGTAGCGGTAGCCGTCGCGCTCGATCAGCTCGCCGAGCAACTGGCCGAGGCGGTGGAAGAAGAAGTTCGGCGTCATCGGCAGGGTTTCGATCTGGTCGCTCGGCAGCACCTCGCGGGTGCGCTGCAAGCGTTGCAGGCGTTCGCGGCGGGTCTGCAGCAGCGCCGCTGGCACGGCCAGGCGCGGCTCCAGGTAATCGAGCACCCGGTCCAGGCTGAGCGGCACCGGCAGTTCGCAGAACGGCGCGATATGGCCGGGCTGGCGGTTGATCTGGGCGATGTGGAACAGCCTGGGCAGGCGGCCCTCGGAGTAGGGTGTGGCGGACTGGTCGATCTTGCTCTTGAGGAACATCAGCCAAGGTTTGTCCGGCTCGCCCTCGGTGCCTTCGAGAAAGGCGTGCACACGGCGGCTGAAGCCGTACATCGACAGTGGGCCAAGGTAATTGGGCACTGGTTCCTGGTCCTGGTAGGCGCACACGCTGCCGGGCGCGACGATGCTGTCGGCCAGGGCGATGCCCGCGCGGCGCGCCAGTCCGACCACGCGCTGGCGCTCGTCGGCCGCGAGCCGTCCGCACTGCCAGAGCAGCCGCGAAGGGCTGTGGTTGATCACCTCCAGCAATTGCTCCAGGGCGGCCTGCTGCGGCGCCGTGAGCGCCTGCTCGGTGGCCGGGGCGGGCACGGGTGCGGGCTGGCTCGGCGATTGTGCGCGGGATTCGAGCACGGCCTGGGTGGCGAACAGGAAGGTCGGCGCCGGGTGCTGGTCCAAGGCGGCGAAGGCCTGTTCGACACAGCCCGGCGCTTCGTCCGGACGGCGCATGAAGCGCTGCCACAGGCCGCGGGCGGCGATCACCTGGTGACCGTCATTATCCGCGTCCAGGCTGCCCTGGAAGGCGAACCAGACCGACTCCGGCGAGTCGGCGCAGATCACCAGGCCCGGCGCACCAGCGCGCTTGAGGTTGGCCAGGGTGCCGCGCATCTCGTCGAGCATGCCCGAGGTCATGACGATCACGTAGGCCCGTCGATACAGCTGCCAGCCGGCCAGGGCGCTGACCGCCAGGGCGTGCTCGTTGCAGGCGCTGTGGAAGCCGCAGGCGGTGGGCCGCAGCAGTTCGCCCAGCGAGTCGAGAAAACCCGCGACCATGGAACCGGTGAAGAAATGGCAATCCCAGGCCTGGCCCCAGCGCTGGGTCATGCGCTGCTGAATGTCGCGGGCCAGGCTCACCGGCTCGGCGGATTGCTGGGTGGTGCGCGCCAGCAGGCGATTGCAGTAGGCGTGCTCGAGGTGGTCGACGAACAGGCGCAGCAGGTCGGCACGGCGCAGTGCGCGGTCTTCATGGGGCACGCGCAGCAAGCGGTTGCCGCCCAGGCGTGTCAGCCAGTGCTGCAGGTGCTGCCCATGGCACAGCAGCACGGCGCTGCTGGGCGAACGGCGCGCCTCGGGCTGGGCCTCGAGCAAGGCGCTCAGGGGATCGTGCTCGGGTTGCTGGTCCAGGTGGCGCGTGTCCAGCAGCACGTGATCGCAGGGGCAGGCCTGAGCCAGCGCGGCCTGGGCCTGGGCGAGGTCGTCGAAGGCCAGCAGCTCCAGGGCCAGCGCGCCCGGCTCGGCCTGCTGGCGCAGGTAGGTTTCGGCCTGCCCGGCGACCTGGTGGTACAGGCTCTGCAACTGGGCGTCGGGCCAGTGCTGGCTGGCGTGTGGGGTCTCATGGCCCAACCAGTGGTTGAGCCGGTCGAGCACGGCGCTGACGTCGGCGCGCAGTGCGCCATCGCGACTGATCAGGCAGATGCCGTAGCGGTGTGGCTTCATGGTTTGCCCTCCAGAGGGATGGAAGCGGTGCCTGGGACGGCGTCGCCGGGAGTGTCCAGCAGTGCGTCGGTGCTGCGTGCGATGCTGTGGCGCACGCGCCAGGCCAGCAGCAGGGCCAGGGTCAGGCCCGCGCCCAGGCAGGCCAGCAGGCCGCCATAGCCCAGTCGGTCGAGCAACAGGCCGGCGAAGACCGGCGCGGCCAGTCGGGTGAGCACGAACAGGCTCGATTGCAGGCCGTAGTCACTGGCGCTGCGCTGCTGGCGGCTGAAGAACAGGGTCAGGCCGAACATCAGTGCCGACACCGCGCCCATGGCCACGGCCAGCAGCAGCGCGCCGGCGATCAACCAGCCCTGGCCGAGCCGCAGCCCCACCGCCAGGCCCAGTACCAGCAGGGCCAGCAGGGCCGCCAGCAGATACAGGACGATCGCCCGCGCCGTGCCCAGCAGAGGAATCAGTCGCCCGCCCACCAGGCTGGCGATGGCGCCCAGCGTGCCCCCGGCGATGCCCACCAGCCAGGCCACCTGCTCCAGGGCCATGCCCTGGTCGAGCAGCAGCGGCTTCAGGTACAGCCAGGCCGCCCCGATGAACGGGAAGGCGCTGAGCAGCAGCCAGGTCCATTGCCGCGCCGCCGGCTGGCCGAAGAAGCCGGCCCAATCGGCTACCAGGCCGGGTGCCGTGGCCGCAGGCGTCGGCAGGCTCGGCAGGCGCCTGGCGGCCATCAGCAGCGCCAGCACCCCCAGCGCCAGCGCCGCGCCCATGATCACGAACGGCGCCTGCCAGCCCAGGCGCGACTGCACCAGCAGCATCGCGCCGCCGCCCACGATCGCGCCGACGAACAGGGCGGCCGCGCGGATGCTGCCGGCGCGCACCTGTTCGTGGCGCGGCAGCCACTGCACCGCCAGGGCATTGAGCGGAATGTCCATCCAGGTGGCGACGATGCTGATGGCGAAGGTCATGGCGAACAGTGCCAGACGCTGCTCGATGAGGTTGTCGCGGGCGATCAGCGCGTACAGCACGATCAGCACGCCACCGAGCAGCGCCAGCCAGTGCGCCAGCGGCGAGCGCCCCAGGCGCAGCCGCTGCACCGGCACGGCCATGAGGAACTTGAACACGGCCGGCAGCCCGGCCAACTGGAACAGGCCGATCTCGGTCCCGCTCCAGCCGTATTGGCGCATGACCAGCGGCAGGCCGAACATCAGGTAGATGCTCGGCACGGCCAGGGCCAGGTTGAGCCAGCCGAACAGCAGTTGCAGGCCGACGAGACGGGTGCGGGTCATGGCGTCACTCCTTGGCCTTGCGGGCGATCACCGCCGTGACCGGTGTCAATGGATAGCGCACCCCGTCGATCTGCTCGACGCCCCGCCAGCCGCTGTCGCGCAGCAGCGCCGCCAGCTCGCCCTCGGCCAGCACGTGGCGGCCCTGCAGGCGCATGTGCAGGTAGTACGGCAGCACCTGGGCGGCCATGTGGCGGGCCTGAGGCACTTCGGCCTGGCAGCACACCAGCACCCCGCCGGGCGCGAGTGCGGCGTGCAGGCGCTGCAAGGTGGCAGGCAGGTCGTGGACGAAGTGCAGCACCGAGGAGCACCAGATCAGGTCGTAGCCGCTGCCGATGTCGTCGCTGTCCAGATCCGCGCCGCGCGCGCTCAGGCGGGTGCCCAGGCCAGCGGCGTCGATGTTGGCGGCCGCCACTCGGGCCGTCTCGGGGTATTCGAAGACCACGCCGCCGAGCGCCGGCAGTTGCCGGGCCAGGGCGATGGCCACCAGGCCCGGTCCGCCGCCGAGGTCGAGCAGGCGGTGCAGACGCGGGTACTCCGGCAGGCTGGCCAGCAAGGCGCAGGCACTGTCGCAGGTGACCGCACGCTGTTCCTGGGCGATCTGCAACCGCGCGGCATTGGCCCACCCCTGGTCGAGCTGGGCGGTGGTCGGCGAGCGGCGCGGCATGCCATTGCGCAGGTAGTCGTCCAGCTGTGCGCCGGTTTCGCGCAGCACCCGGTGACGGAACATCAGGGCATCGCCGCAGTACTGGGCCGCGCTGCTGCGCAGATGGCGGTCGGCCAGGGGGCGGTTGCGATAGCGCGCTGGGCGCTGTGCATCACGCTCGAGCAGGTCCAGGCTCCACAGCAGTTCCAGGAAGTAGTCGGCGCTCTCGACGTGCCAGTCCAGGGCCTGCGCCAGCTGTGCAGCGGCTTTGAACTGCTGCAGGTGGTCGAACAGGCCGTGGGCCAGGGCCAGGTGCAGGGCGTCGGCACCCAGCCCGCCCAGTTGCAGGTCCCAGCAGGCCTGCAAGGGGTGGGCGGTGGTCAGGTGCAGGTCGTGGGGCTGTGGTCGGGTTGCAGGTCGGGTCACGTTAACTTCCTGTTGTTGACTCGTCCGTGGCCGTCGGCGGCTCACGGATAGGGAACGAAACGGGGCATGGCCGAATCAGCTCAAAGGGTGGTATATATTAAATGAGAATCATTCACGTAAAATATGCGAGCCGGAGCCGTTTCTATGCGGTGCGATGGCCGCCGATCCTCAGGGATGTCGCCATGAACACGAGCAACGCCACCTGCCGCCTGGGCCTGGACCAGCCCCGGCACCGTTCACTGAGCGCCGACGGGCGCCTGCGCCTGCAACTGGACGAAGCCTACGGGCAGTGCCATACCGACCTGTTGCAACTGGAGCAGGGCTTGTCGCTGGGCCGCCTTCACTACCACCCCACGCGCACCCTGGTGGAAGAGACCTGCGGGCCGCACGACGGCCACGTGATGGTGGTGACGGTCGGGTTGCAGGGAAAATCCGGTTTCATCGGTCAGGACGGCAGCACCCTGGCCTTCGAGGCCGGACACACCACCATCACCGCCTTTCGCGCCACCCCCGGCGAGCGCCGCTACCAGGCCAACGAGACCGCCTCGCAACTGCGGGTGGTGATCGACCAGGCGACGCTGTGCAAGTACGTGGGCGAGGCGCGTGCCACCGAGGTGCTGGGCAGCGGCCGCCTGCACCGCCTGGATTTTCGGCCCAGCTCCCAGGCCGCGCAGGCCCACGCCGCCGCGCTGGTGCGCTACCTGCAACCGGGCGGCCTGGATCCGGCCCATCGACTGGATCTGCATATCCATACCCTCAGCCTGCTGGCCGAGCAGTTCAACCTGCTGGCGCCGCCGCCGAGTAGCGCTGCGGCCTTGAGCACCAGCGACGTGCAGCGCATCGAGCGGGCGCGCAACCTGTTGTGCGAGCAACTGGACAAGCCGTTGACCGTGGATTATCTGGCCACGGCGGTGGGCATGAACGAGCACAAGCTCAAGGAGGGGTTTCGTTATCTGTTCGACACCACCCCGGCACGCATGCTGCTGGAGCTGCGCATGCGCAAGGCCATGACCTTGCTGGAGGCCGGGCAGCAGGTGGCGCAGGCGGCGTGGCAGGTGGGGTACAAGTATCCGAACAACTTCACCGTGGCGTTCACCCGCTATTTCGGCCGGTCGCCCAAGTCGATCTTCGGGCGCAAGCGCTGAGAGGATTTGGGGCTGCCTCGCTTCTCCCTTGTGTGCCAGTCGCAACGGCGAACCGCCGCGGCTACAGCTCGAAGCTGACCCTCACCCCCACTTCGCGCGGCGGGCTGTACACGGTCACCGCGCCATTGAGCAGCCCCTGCGCGTCGTAGCGCTTGTCCAGCAGGTTGTCGACGTAGGTACTGACCGTGTACTGCCCGAAGCGGTAGCCCGCGCCCAGGTCCACCAGGCCGTAGCCGGGTCGGCGATAGGTATTGGCCGCGTCCAGGTAGACCTTGCCCACCGCGCTCAGGGCGCCCTGCACGTACCAGCCGGCATCGGCGTCGTAGCGCAGGCCCAGGTGGCCGGTGAAGTCCGGGGCGAAGGGGTTGCGGTTGTCCTGGTAGTCGTTGGTACCTTCGCGGAAGCGCTCGAAGCGGGTGCGGTTCAGTCCCAGCGCCGCCGTGAGGGTCCAGCGCTCGCCCAGCAGGTATTCCAGGTCCAGGTCCAGGCCGGTGGAGGTCGCCGCCGCCGCGTTGGTGATGTACACCAGGCCCTGCTGCACCAGTTGCTGCACCTGCATGTCACGCACCTGCATGCGATACAGCGCTGCCGAATAGCGCAGTCGCTGATCCGCCGTCAGGCCCTTCAGGCCGACTTCGTAGCTGCGCACCTGCTCCGGGTCGTAGGCCGGGTTGCCGGCGCTGCTGGCGAAGGCATTGAAGCCGCCCGCGCGCATGCCCTCGGTGTAGCTGACGTAGGCCTGGGCGTCTTCGCTCAACGCATACTGCAGCGCCACCTTGGGGGTGAAGTGCTGCCAGCTGTCGGACTGGCTGCGGTTGCTCGCCGGGTCGATCCAGGCACGTGCGTATTCATAGCGTCCTCCCAGGGTCAGCGACCAGTCCTGGGACAGCGGCTGCAGCCATTGGCCGAATACCGCAGCGGTGTTGCCGCCCAGGCCCGCCTGGGTGCGGCTCAGCCCCAGGGGTAGTTTCTGCTGGTAATCCAGGTCGTGGTCCTCGCGGTCGGCATAGGCGCCCAGCAGCCAGCGACCTTGCCCGTGGCGACCACTCAGGCGCAGCTCCTGGCTCAGGGTCTCGAAATGGTAGTCGCGGGCCAGATGCATGAGCTCACGTGGCTGGAAATCGGTGTCCTGGCGAAGACGGTCGTCGAACACGCTGCGTGCGGTGATCGAGCGCAGTTCCAAATCGTCGTCCAGTTGTCGGCGCAGGTCCAGCGACCAGGTGTCGCCGCTGGAGTGATTGCGTCCGGCCAGTCCGGAATTCACCGCGCGGTCGGGGCCGGTGCGGCTGCCCCACTGCGAGGCCTGGTCGCGGTATTTCAGGGTGCTGTAGCGCAGCGTCGCATCGGTGAGCGCGTCCGGTGTCCAGCGCAGGGTCAGGCGGCCGCTCTGGCGCTCGCGGTCATCGGCCTTGCCGCCGGCGAGGTCGTCGTCCAGGTAGCCGTCCTGGCGCGTCCATTGTCCGGCGACCCCCGCATACAGCGTGCCTTCCACCAGCGCGGTGCTCAAGTCGGCACTGATCCGGCGCTGGTCACGGCTGCCCAGGCCCGTCTCCACCCGTGCATAGTCGGCGTCGCCCGGCTGGCGGGTGAACACGCTGAGCACGCCCGCCTCGGCGTTGCGCCCGTAGAGTGCCGACTGCGGGCCGCGCAGGATCTCCACGCGCTCGACGCCGACCAGGTCATTGTCGAAACCTTGCCCGCGCAACACCGGCACGCCGTCGACCAGCATCAGCAGCGAGTTGGAGAAGGCCGTGGCATTGGAGGTCAGGCCGCGCACCACCGGCAGTTGCGTGCCGGACTGGCCGAAGGGCTGGAAGGTGAAGCCCGGGGTGCGCCGCACCAGCTGTTCCAGGGAATCTACAGGGGGGCTCTGCAGGGTTCTGGCGTCGATCACCGAGAGGCTGGCCGGCAATTGGTCGCGGGCCTGTTCGAGCTTGTCGCTGACCACTACCGTGTCCTCCAGCACCAGCCGCTCGACCGCGCTGGTCGGCGTGACACCGCCTGCGACCACCAGTCCCGTGAAAACCCCCACCAGCGATGTCCTTGCCATGCCCGCTCCCCGATGCCTGCAATGCGCACCCCGGACGGGTACGCGACGGCCGGCATTGTAGCGCCTGATCGAGAATCATTTGCATCGACAGCCCTATGCATGAGCGAGGATTTTCTATGCGGACTCGAGGTTGCCCGAACCGAGGCTAACGGCTAAGGTCGCCGCCTTGTCTGATGAGGAGCCACCATGGGCTATCTGATTATCGTCGCCTTGATCCAGGCGTTTTCCTTCAGCCTGATCGGCGAATACCTGGCCGGACACGTCGACAGCTACTTCGCCGTGCTGGCACGCGTGCTGCTGGCCGGGTTGGTGTTCCTGCCGCTGACGCGCTGGCGTCAGGTCGAGCCACGCTTCCTGCGGGCCATGCTGCTGATCGGCGCGCTGCAATACGGCATCACCTACGTGTGCCTGTACCTGAGCTTCCGGGTACTGAGCGTGCCCGAAGTGTTGCTGTTCACCATCCTCACCCCGCTGCACGTGACGCTCATCGAAGACGCCCTGAACCGCCGCTTCAACGCCTGGGCCCTCTTGGCAGCGCTGGTGGCGGTGGCCGGTGCGGCGGTGATCCGCTTCGATCGCATCAGCGGCGAGTTCTTCATGGGCTTTTTACTGCTGCAACTGGCCAACTTCACCTACGCCGCCGGCCAGGTACTCTATCGCCACCTGATCGCCCGCCACCCCAGCGACCTGCCGCATTACCGGCGTTTCGGCTATTTCTACCTGGGGGCGCTGATCATCGTGCTGCCCGCCTTCGCGCTGTTCGGCAACCCCCAGCGCCTGCCCAGTACCGATGTGCAGTGGCTGGTGCTGCTGTTCCTCGGCCTGTGTCCCACCGCCCTGGGGCTGTACTGGTGGAACAAGGGCGCTTGCCTGGTCTCCGGTGCCACCCTGGCCGTGATGAACAACCTGCACGTGCCGGTGGGCCTGCTGCTCAACCTGCTGATCTGGAACCAGCACGAACCGCTGGGGCGGCTGTTCATCGGCGGCGCGGTGATTCTGGCGTCGGTGTGGCTGAGCCGGTTGGGCGAGCGGGGCGGGCCTGCTCGCCTGCGCCGGGCGTGACCGGCAGGCTCAACGTGTCACCGGCTCGCCTGGCCGATCCGTCGCCTGGCGGCGCTCGGGCAGCAGCGCGTAGATCGCCGGCAGCACGAACAGCGTGAACAGGGTGCCCACCAGCATCCCCCAGACCATCACCATTCCCAGTGAATGCCGGCTGTTGGCCCCGGCGCCGCTCGCCAGCAGCAGCGGCAGCGAGCCGAAGACCATGGCCGCAGTGGTCATGATGATCGGGCGCAGGCGGATCTTCGCCGCCGTCTCGATCGCCGCGATCCGGCTCAGGTGCTCACGGGCCTGCAACTCGTTGGCGAACTCGATCATCAGGATGCCGTGCTTGCTGATCAGGCCGATGAGGGTGACCAGGCCGATCTGCGTGTAGATGTTGACGGTGGCCAGCCCCAGCGCCAGGGGCAACAGCGCCCCGAGCAGCGACAGTGGCACGGTCACCAGGATGATCAGCGGGTCCAGCACGCTTTCGAACTGCGCCGCGAGCAGCAGGTAGATCACCACGATCGCCATCACGAAGGCCATCGCCAGCGAGCTGCCCTCCTGCACGTACTGCCGGCTCTCGCCGGCCCAGTCCAGGCTGTAGCCGTCGGGCAGGCCCTGGGCTTCGCGCTGCAGGAAAGCGACGCACGCGCCCAGGCTCACCCCCGCCGCCGGCACCCCCTGGAAGGTGATCGCGTTCTGCTGGTTGAACTGTTTCAGGGCATTGGGTCGAGTGGCGGGTTCGGCGCTCAGCAGCGCCGACAGCGGCACCAGTTCGCCGCTGCGGCTGCGCACGTACTGCTGCCCCAGGTGCTCGATCTTCGAGCGTGCCATCGGCGTGCTCTGCGCGATCACGTCGTAGGAGCGGCCCTGCAACTGGAAGCGGTTGGTGTAGTTTTCGGCGAGGTAGGTTTCCAGCGAGTCGCCGATGTCCTTCATCGACACGCCCAGGGCATTGGCACGGTCGCGGTCGACGTGCAGGTCGACCCCAGGGCTGTCGAACTGGATGTCGCTGTCGATGGTGGAGAACAGCCCGCTGTCCCTGGCCTTGCGCTTGAGCCCGTCCATGGCCTCGTAGAGGCTGGCGAAATCTTCGCTGGCGCGCAGGATCATCTGGATCGGCAGGCCTCCCGTGGAGCCGGGCAGGGGCGGCAGCTGGAAGGCGAAGATGCTGGTGCCCTGGATCTCGCCGACCCGCTGTTGCAGGTCCGCCTGGATGCCAGCCGCATCGCGTGAGCGCTGGTCCCAGGCGCTCAGGTTGACGCCGGCGAAGCTGTTGGCCGGCCCATCGGTGCCGTTGATGATCCAGCGGCTGGTCACCTCTGGAATCTGCTTGAAGGCGTCATCGAGTTCGGCCGCGTAGCGCTCGGTGTAGTCGAGGTTGGCGTACTGTGGCGCCTTGATTGCGGTGAGGATCGACGCCTGGTCCTCCGAGGGCGCCAGTTCGTGCTGGGCGTGCAGGTACAGGAAGGGAATCGCCAGCAGGATCAGCACGCTGCTGCCCGCCACCAGCGCGCGATGTTTCTGCACCCGCACGAGTACCGGCTCGTAACCCTGCAGGGCCTTGGCGAACAGGGTCTCGGAGAAGCGCGCGGCGCGGCTGTCGGTGTGCGGCTTGATCAGCTTGGCAGCCAGCACCGGCGACAGTGTCAGCGCCACCACCCCGGAGATGATCACCGCCCCGGCCAGGCTCAGGGCGAACTCCTTGAACAGTGCGCCGGTGAGCCCGCCGATGAAGGCGATGGGCGAGTACACCGCCGCCAGCGTCAAGGTCATCGTCACCACCGGGACGGCGATCTCGCGAGCACCGATCAGCGCCGCCTGCCAAGGGGCGGTGCCCTCGTTGACGTGCCGATGAACGTTCTCGACGATGACGATGGCATCGTCCACCACCAGGCCGATCGCCAGGACCATCGCCAGCAGCGTGAGCAGGTTGATGCTGAAACCGAAGGCGAGCATCAGCGCCGTTGCACCGAGCAGTGAAAGGGGAATGGTGACCAGCGGAATGAGCACCGTGCGCAACGAACCCAGGCACAGGAAGATCACCACCGCGACGATCAGCGAGGCCTCGATCAGCGTGTGCGACACCTCGTCGATCGAGGCCTGGATGAACTTCGCCGTTTCGAAGGCGATTTGCGCCTCGACGCCGGGCGGCAGGGTTTTCTCGATCGCCGGCAGCGCCTGCTTGATCCCTTCGACGATGGTCAGGGGGTTGCCCGCGGGCGCGGCGAACAGCCCCAGGTGCACGGCCGGCTTGCCGTCCATCAGCGCGCTGGTTTCGCGGGCGGCCGCCGCCAGCTCGACGGTGCCGATGTCGCGAACCTTGATCAGCTCGTCGCCCGCGCTGCGCAGGGTCATGTCCTGAAATTGCTCGATGCTCTCGAGGTCGGTATCGACCTGGATGTTGGTGACGGTCAGGGCATCCTTGAGATTGCCCGGCGCAGTCTGGAAGTTCTGGCTGCGAATCGCCTCGGCCACCTGCGCGGCGGTGATGTTGCGCGCGGCGAGCCGCGCCGGGTCCAGCCACAGGCGCATGGCCAGCTGCTGACCGCCGAAGGTCTGCACCTTGGCCACGCCGGTGACGCCGGAAAGGCTCGGGATCACCTCGCGGGCCAGGTAGTCGGTGAGCTGCGCCAGCGACAGGGTGGTGGTGGAAAAGCCGACGTAGGCCACCGCCGTGGAGTCGCCGGCCGACTGCTCGATGACGGGATCGTAGGCTTTTTCCGGTAGTTTGTACTTGACCTGGCTGACCTTGGCGATGACGTCCGCCAGCGCCCGGGTGCTGTCGGTACCCAGCTTCAAGCGCACCTGCACCGTGCTCAGGCCCTGGACGGTGGAGGAACTAACGTAGTCGGCCCCTTCGACGCTGGCCACCGCCTGGGCGATGGGCTGGGTGACGAAGCCTTGCATCAGCTCGGCCGAGGCGCCGGGGTACTCGGTGGTGACGCTCACCGTGGCGCTGTCGAGCAGGGGATACTGGCGCACCGGCAGGTTGCTCAATGCCAGCAATCCCGCCAGCACCAGGAAGGCGTTCACCACCAGGGCGAGGATCGGGCGGCGCAGGAACAGGTCAGTGAAATGCATGGCGTGCTCCCTGGGCCTCGGCCTGCGCGCGGCCATGCGCCTGGGCCGCGGCGGCGCTCGGCTGGACCGCCTGTCCGTCGCTCAGGCGATTTTGTCCCACCGCCACCACTTCGTCGCCTTCCTCCAGCCCTTCGCTGACCACTCGCCAGCCGTCGGCCCGCGTGCCGGCCTTCACCGCGACCCGGTGTACCTGCGCGCCTGCCTCGGTTCGCTCGATGCGGTAGACGACATCACCGTAGGCGCTGCTGACGATGGCCGTGGCCGGGACCACCAGCGTCGCTGCCTGGGTGGCCTGCACCACCCTCACATCGGCTGACATCCCCGGCCTGAGGGTGTCGCCGGGGGTACTCAGCACGGCCTGTATTCGGCTCATGCGGGTGTTGTCCAGCAGCGGATCGAGGGTGAGGATGCGCGCCTTGTAGTCTTCGCCCGGCAGCGCCCTGAAGTTCAACAGCACCTCCTGCCCCTTGACCACCTGCGCGCTGGCCTGTTCGTCCAGCGAGAAATTCACCCGCAGTTCGCGCCGGTTGATCAGGCTCGCCACCGGGTCTCCCGCGTTGACGTACTGGCCCACATGGACCTTCCTGATGCCCAGCTCGCCGCTGAACGGCGCCCTGATGGTCTTCTGCGCGATCACCGCTTCGGTCTTGGCCAGCAGCGCCTTGGCAGCGTCCAGGTCCATCTGCGCGTTGTCCAGGTCTTCCTTGGCGACTGCGCCGGCAGGCATCAGCTCGCGGATACGCTTCAGGCGTTTCTGCGCATTGGCCAGCAGGGCCCGTTGGTGGTCCGCTTCGGCGCGCTCCGGTGCGCTGTTGAGCGACACCAGGACCTGCCCTCGGGTGACGGACTGGCCGGAATCGAAGTCGAGTCGCTCCACCTTGCCGCCCACTTCGGCGCTCACCAGCACCTGCTCGCCCGCTTCCAGCGTGCCCAGGCTGTCCAGGTAGCGCGGCAGGTGCTGGCTCACGGCCTTGGCCACCTGCACCTGGGTGGGCGCAGGGGCTGGTGCGCTCGTCCGTTCGCCGAAGGGTCTGCTCGACCACGCCCACGCGCCTAGCGCGATGAGCATCAGCAGGGTGATCGATAGCACAGCCGTCCTGGTGCGCATGGGCGGATCATTCCTTGATCACAGGTTGGCTGGAGAACTGCACCAGCAGGACCCCGGCGAAGATCAACGCCACGCCGAGTACCCTGAACAGCGTGACCTGTCGAGTCGGCATGCCCATCAGGCCGAAATGATCGATGATGATCGAGGTCAACAGCTGACCGCCGATCACGCAGGCCATGAAACTGGTGGTGCCCATGCGCGGGGACAACAGCAGGGCGGCGGTGATGTAGATGACCCCGGCGATGCCGCCGATCCAGGCCCACACCGGCAGGCTGCTGACGGCGCTCAGTTGCGGAGCCGGGGTACGCATCGCCAGCAGCACCGGCGCGATGGCGATCAGGCTGATGATCAGCGACGCCACGGTGGCCCAGAGCGGGTGGCCGATGGCGCGGCCCAGCGAGGCGTTGGCTGCCGCCTGGAAGGGAACTACCGCACCGGCCGCGAGTGCGGCACCGACGAGCATTGCAGTGGACATCGAAAGGGGGTTGGTCATGGCCGTCGCTTCACCCAGAGTTGTGTTGCACTTGATTTTGAAATATGAATAAAGGGAATGGAAATTCGTATAACCAAGCGATGGTATTCAACGGATGAATAATCTCAGAAGCGTCGACCTCAATCTTCTCGTGACTCTTCAGGCGCTACTGGTCGAAAAGCACATCACCCGCGCGGCGTCTCGCTTGCACAAGAGCCAGCCGGCGGTCAGTCATGCGCTGGCACACCTTCGCCGTCTGTTCGACGATCCCTTGCTAATCAGGCGAGGCGGGCAACTGGAGCTCACCGCGCGAGCGTCCGAGTTGCTGCACCCGCTCAACGATGCCCTCGGACAGATCGGCACGCTGTTCGAACCGCCGCAATTCGACCCCACCAAGGCACGGCGAGTGTTTCGCCTGGCAATGTCCGACTACGGCTCGCGCGTACTCCTGCCGGGCCTGATCCGCGCCTTCAGGGCCATGGCGCCCGGCGTCGAACTGCTGGTTAGCCAGGCCAGTCGCGAGTCGATGCTGGCAGACGTTCGAGAGGGCGAGGTCGATCTGGCCTTGGGCGTATTTCCCGGCAAACAGCTGGATGAACTCAAGCGCCACACCCTGTTCTCGGAGCGATTCGTCTGCGTGGCCGACGCCTCCAGCATTCCCGAGAAGGGCATCGCCGACCTCGAAGGCTGGCTCAAGCGCCCCCACGTGCTGGTCGCGATGCGCGCCGGTGCGGACAACGAAGTCGATCGCGCCCTGGGCAAGCTGGGGGTGCAGCGCCAGATCAGCGTCTCGCTGCCCCACTGGAGCGTGGCCAGTGACCTGATCGCCGGCACCGACCTGATCCTCACCGTCGCCCGACGCAGCCTCGATGCGGTCGACAGCGACGAGCGCCTGCGCCTGTTCGAACCGCCCTTCGAGATCCCTCGGTTCGACTTCAACATGATCTGGCATCCGCGACGTGAATCGGACCCGGCACATGCCTGGTTGCGACAGATGATCATGCGCGTGGCGAATGAACAATGAGCACCAAATGAATTCTGTCATCGTACATCCTACGGCCTGATACCAAGGTGTTATAGGTCGAGAGCAGCGTCTGAAATGCACTCCAAAAGTTAAGTGCCATTAAAGCGCCTCCCCTCTGGGAGGCGTTTTTTCGTTATGTGAAAAAGTTCACTTTTTGTAACTTTCTAATAGAGTTATTCGCTGCGTGAATACTCTGAATGCGAACAAAGAATTGGATTTCGCCAAACGCCCGCCTAACCATATTCGTGTCGTTGATGATGTTTATCGAATTGCCGATCGGTCTGAAGGACGAGACGCTGTCGAATACTTTTTCTTGAACTAAGGAGAGTCGGATGAGTGTGCAAAGCGCCGAATACAATGTCATTGGAGATCGATTCGAAAGTTTCACCGACACGGCCGCCCAACGTGAGGTGGAAGTGCGGACGATTCTGCACATGGTGGGCGATGTCAGCGGCAAGTCGGTGCTCGACGTGGCGTGCGGCTTCGGCTATTTCGGTCGGCAGCTGCGCGAGCGCGGCGCCAGCAAGGTGGTCGGTGTCGATATATCGGAAAAGATGATCGCCCTCGCCAGGGACGAGTCCGCACGCGTTGGGGACGATCTCGAGTTCCATGTCCGCGATGCCTCCAGGATGGAGAAACTGGGCAACTTCGACATGGTCGTCGCCGCCTGGCTGTTCAACTATGCGTCCTCCCTCGAAGACCTGGAGAACATGTTCGCCTGCGTCGCCCGGAACTTGAAGCCCGGCGGCACCTTGGTGGCCTACACCGTGGAGCCGGACTTCGAACTGGGCCTGGGCAACTTCGACGTGTATGGCGTCAATGTGCTCACCGAAGAAGCCTGGGGCGCCGGCTACCGCCATCAGGCCGAATTCGTCACCCAGCCACCGAGCCCCTTCACGTTCTACCGCTGGGGCCGTGCCGATTACGAGCGCGCGCTGAAGAAGGCCGGCTTCACTTCTTTCACCTGGCAGAAGCCGTTGCTGCTCGACAGCGACGAACGCAAATACACCCCCGGTTTCTGGGAAGTGTTCAAGAACAACTGCCTGCAAACAGGCCTGGTGTGCACGCTGTAAGGCGCTGCCCAGAGAAAATGGAGTTGGTCCATGGGACTCATGAGCTTTCATTCTCCAGAGCGGATGCGTCGAGCCTGTCCTGAACAGAGCGATCGCGAATTGCTCGGTCTGCCCCGATCCTACACCCCGGCCAGGCCCCTGAGCCTGACGCCGGACACCTTCTGCGCGCTGGTCGCAGGCGGTGTGGCGCACTGGGTGGATTCGCTGGAGAGCAAGGAGTGCGACCTCAGCTACCGCTTCAATGCCGGGCAGATCCTGGCCTGCGTCGGCGATCCGCGGTTGAACGCGCTGACCCCGAACATGATCGATGTGCCGGCCGCCACCCCGCACATCGGCTTGCCGAGCGAACATCTGCCGGCCGTACTGCATGACCTGGCGGACCTGAACCTCGACCCGGACTGGATCGCCAAGGAGACGCCTCGTCATCCGGTGACCCTGGCCGCGTACCGGATCGGCCGTTATCCGGTGACCAATCTCGAATACCGCACCTTCCTGGTCGACTCGGGCGAGCCGCGCATTCCCACCGACTGGTTTCTCGGGCGCTATCCGCTGGAGCGCGCCAACCATCCGGTCTCGGGGATCACCGCCGAAGATGCGCAGTGCTACACGCAATGGCTGTCGGCCAGGACCGGGCGCAGCTTCCGCCTGCCCACCGAAGCGCAGTGGGAGTACGCCGCGGCAGGTCCCCAGGGCCTGCAGTACCCCTGGGGTGACGAGTTCCTGCCCGATCACGCCAACACGGCGGAACTGGGCGTGTTCCAGACCACCCCGGTCGGCCTGTTCGCCAATGGCGCGTCGCCTTTCGGCTGCCTGGACATGGCCGGCAACGTCGAAGAATTCGTCGCCGACGACTACCACGCCTATCCCGGCGGCACGGCGATCAAAGATGACCTGGTGTCGGCCGTCGGCAGCCACCGCGTCGCCAGAGGCGGAAGTTTCTCGCGGTTTCGCGACCTGGCAAGAACCACCCGGCGTCATGGGAAGTTTCCAAGAGACATCTACGTAATGGGTTTTCGTCTCGCTGAAGACTTGCAATGACAAGGATGCGTCATGAAGTGTGATCAGAAGAGGGTTGCTCATATGCAAGCGTACAAAGTTAAAAACACCGTGGAAATTCCCATCCTCAGTGGCGGGCATGTCGGAAGTTTCGTGTCCTTCGAAGGGTTTTCCCCCAGCGAAGAACACATCGCCATCGTCGTTGGCGATGTGCAACAGCACTCGCCGCTGGTGCGCATTCATTCCGAATGCCTGACCGGGGACATCTTCGGTTCGCACCGCTGCGACTGCGGCGCGCAATTGAACGAAGCCCTGCAGCGCATGACCGATGAAGGCGGCGTGCTGCTCTATTTGCGGCAGGAAGGTCGGGGTATTGGCCTGTACGCCAAGTTGGCGGCCTATCGCCTGCAAGACACCGGTCTGGATACGTTCGAGGCCAACCGCCAACTCGACTTGCCCGAAGACGGACGCGACTTCGCCATCGCCGCCGGCATGTTGCGCGGCCTCGGCATTTCGCGCTGCCGGTTGATGACCAACAACCCCGACAAGGTCGCCACCCTCAGGCAGCACGGTATCCAGGTGGATGAAGTCATCGCCACCGGCGTGTTCCTCACCGAGCACAACCGTCATTACCTCACGGCGAAAATCGCCAAGAAACAGCACGCGATCGATCTGGACCTGGATTACTCAGCATAAGGAAGCGTTGAGATGAAACACTTTGCCCCCATCAGCGGTATCGCCAGTTTTGCCGAACAGTACGTCGCCACCGCCGGCTACGACAACCAGGTCATCCTCTGGGACGCGCAGACCCGCCAGGCCGTGCACCGGGTGTTCCACGACCACCTGGCCAACCAATGCGCGTTCAACGCCGCCGGCACCCGCCTGGTGTCGGCCAGCAGCGACTACACCGCACGGGTCTGGGACGTGCCGTCGATGCGCCTGAGAACGGCGCTGGTCGGGCACCGCGACGACGTCGAGATGGCCGCCTTCGACCCATCCGGCGAACGCGTCGCCACCTGCTCGCGTGACCACACCTTGCGCGTGTTCGACGCCGAAAACGGCACCTGCCTGCAGATCCTCGAAGGCCATGACGCCGACGTCATCTCCCTGAGCTGGAGCGCCGACGGCCACACGCTGGTGTCGAGCAGCGACGACGGCAGCATCCGCCGCTGGAACGTGCACACCGGCGCTGAAGTGGAGCGCATCGACCTCGGCGGCGTGGAGACCGACACCATCGCTCTGGCCAGCGACGGCACCATTTTCGCCGGCGACGATGACGGCCGCCTGACGGTCATCGACGCGCAAGGCAAGACCAGCATCCAGGCCCACGCTGCCGGCGTCAAACGGGTGGTCTGGGACGAGCGCAAGCGCTGGCTGATCAGCCTGAGCTACGACCGTTCCGTGGTGCTGTGGCGCTATGAAGGCGGCACCCTGGTGCGCCTGGCGCACAGCTCGCTGCCCAGTGTCATCTGGCCGCGCAGCTGCGCGTTCCTGGGCGACCGGCGCATCGCCTTCGTGACCTTCGGCTCCACCTACGCCATCTGGGACCACGTCGCCGACGCCTGGAACCTGGACGGTATCGACCACGCCATCAGCCTGAACGCGGTGTCGATCCATGACGGCCACACCTACGCCATCGGCGACGCCGGCAAGCTGCTGATCGACGGCACGCCCAGCACCCTGATCGGCAGCCTGTGCAACTTCCTCCTGCCGTTCGGCGAGGAAGTGCTCACCGGCGGGCAGATGGGGCAGGTCTACGATGCCGTCAGCGGCCGGCTGATCCACCAGCATCGCTCGCCGCTGAACTGCGCCACCTGTTTCACCCGTGACGGCGTGCCCCATGCAGCCGTGGGCACCTACACCGGAGAGGCGCTGATCTTCAGGCGCGATGCCCAGGGCCAGGCCGAGTTCGTCCGCGAAGTGGCCATGCACGACAATGCGATCAAGGGCATTTCCGCCGACGAGGACTACCTGTTCAGCGTCTGCGCCACGGCGGCGGCGGCCTTCCACCGCATCAGCGACTTCTCCCTGGCTCGCCACGTCGAGCAGGCCCACGACCGCATCTCCAATGGCTGCGCCACGGTCCACGGCGGCTTCGCCAGCGTCGGGCGCGACCTGAAGCTGCGGATCTGGGCGGGTGAACAGTCGCAGGTGTACGAGACGCCGCACCTGCATTCGGTCAAGTGCATCGCCGCCTCAGCCGATCGCCAGGTGATCGCCACCGGCAGCTATGGCGGCACCGTCGCGCTGTTCGACCTCAAGCAGCGCTGCTGGACCCGTCGCGTCAAGCCCACCACCAGCGGCATCTCCTGCATCACCTGGAGTGCGCAGCAAGGGGCGTTCCTGGCCAGTTCCTACGACGGCCAGCTGTACCCAATCAGCGTCAGTGCCTGAAACCAACCGACCCGCGTGCGCCCCTCGGGCGACGCGGGCACTTGCCGAGGGACAGCCATGCACACCGACGCTGATCATCGTCACATGACTCGCGCGCTGGAACTGGCCGCGCGCGGCCGCTTCACCACCCGGCCGAACCCCCAGGTCGGCTGCGTCATCGTCAACCAGGGCCATGTGGTGGGGGAGGGCTGGCATGAGCGGGCGGGCGAGCCCCATGCCGAAGTTCACGCGCTGAAACGGGCCGCTGCGGCAGCCCGAGGCGCCACCGCCTATGTCACCCTCGAACCGTGCGCGCACCACGGGCGTACGCCTCCGTGCTACCAGGCGCTACTCCAGGCCGGGATCGAACGGGTGGTGGTGGCCTGCGAAGATCCGTTCCACAAGGTGGCGGGCCGCGGCATCGCATTCTTGCGCGAGGCCGGAATCGCTGTAGACGTGGGCGTCATGCGCCGCGAGGCGCAGGAATTGAACAAGGGTTTTCTGAGCAGTGCCCGTCGTGGCCGACCCTGGGTGACCCTGAAAATGGCCATGAGCCTGGACGGGCGCACGGCGTTGGCCGACGGCCGCTCGAAATGGATCACCGGCGCCGCCGCGCGCACCGACGTGCACCGCCTGCGCCGCGAGCACTGCGCCATTCTCACCGGCAGCGCCACGGTGCTGGCAGACGATCCGTCGCTGACCGTGCGCCTGGATGAGGACCGAGCCTTCGTCACGCCCTGGCGCGTGGTGCTGGACAGCGACCTGCGCTTGCCGCACACCGCCCAGGTGTTCGACGAGCAGGCCCCGACGCTGCTCGTGCACCGCGTCGCGGGCGGCCACGATCAGCTCCCCGACGGCGTTCAGGCAATCCAGGTCGAACCCAGCCACGGCCATGTGTCCCTGCACAGTTGTCTGCAAGCGTTGAGCGAGCGGGGCCTGCACAGGGTGCTGGTCGAGGCCGGCGCCACCCTGGCTGGGGCCTTGGTGCGCGAAGGGCTGGTCGACGACCTGGTGACCTATGTGTCGCCTAAACTGCTGGGCAGCGACGCGCGGCCCTTGCTGCTGGGCGCCTTCCCAACGGCGCTCGACGCCCCTGCGGCCTTCGAGCTGACCGGTGTGCAGGCGCTGGGGGACGACGTCAGGATCTGCCTGCGCAATACCCAGTCTGCGCCGGCGTGTTTCATACCGTGAGATTCAGGAGGTTGCATGCCCGTCGCGATCAATCACCTACGCATCGCCCGCCCCGTATCCGACCTGGAGCGCTCGAAGGCCCTGTACTGCCAGGGCCTGGGACTGCAAGTGCTCGGCGGATTCAAGAACCACGCAGGTTTCGACGGCGTGATGCTCGGCGACCCGGCGCTGGACTGGCACCTGGAGTTCACCCATTGCCATCGGCATGAAATCGAGCCGCACCATTCGGTAGAAGACCTGCTGGTGCTCTACGTGGCGGACCCTGCGGATTTCCAGGCGCTGTGCGAACGCCTGGCCGACAGCGGGTTCGCGCGGGTGGCGGCGTTCAACCCGTACTGGCAGGAGAACGGCGTCAGCTTCGTCGATCATGATGGGTATCGGGTGGTAGTGGCGCGGGTGTCGTGGCCGGAGCTGGAACCCACGGATTCGATCTGAGGACCGGGCGCTGTCCGAGCCTAGGCGACTGGCTCGCGAGCCTGCGCGGACACCGCTGCAGCGCGTGTCTCATGGATCGGCAAGGGCGCGCGTTCGAGCAGCGCCTGAACGAACACATTCAAGCTGTTCCTCGAACACTTGCCTTTGCGCCGCTCCAGGTAAAGGTCGCGCAGCAGCCGCCAGCCTAGGGCAAACAATCCCACCAGCATCGACAGGCCGACCATCACCACGAGCGCGGCAAGTCCGTAGCCTGGGAGATCGTTCAGATGCAGCTTGACCTGCGTTTTCAGCGATTCATTGACTTCCATGAGCTTGTACAACAGGTTCAAAGCGATGCCCAGGAATGGCAAGGTGAACAGGCTTCGATATGGCCTCATGCTGAAGAGGTCATCGATGATTTTTTCGCCCTTCGAAATCGAGTCATTCTGAAAGCGTCTACTGATGCTGATCACTTTGTCGAGGTTCTCGACGATTTCCAGGTAAGACGCCTGGTCGACCTTGAAGTGCTTTTTCAGCCACAGGGTCTTGTAAAGGTTGAGTTTACTAGGCTCGTAACGCCCTTCATGGCTCAGGACGCCTGATCTTCTGAGCATGTAATCCCGGTACTGCCGCTCGTATCTGCCCGCATACAGGTAGATCCCGATGCATTCGAACGCGGCGGCCGTGAAATTCGAAGCGAGCACGAAAGCAGACGACGCCGCAGGCGTCAGAATGGCGACAAGCATCAATATCAGAGTGAGCGCAAAAGCCGTCAGTGACAGCTTGTAGGTGGTCGTCTTGGGGCCGGAGACGATCGTCGAAGTGCCAAACACGCGATTGAAGCTGATGGCGATCTTCTTGACTTCCTCCAATGTGAAGCTGTTCATTGCAGTTGCAGTCTCGCCTGTACCACGGCTTGTGTTGAGGTCTTCATTCGTCGGGCGCTACTCAAGCGCTGGCGTCCGCGTGGTCTTTGTGCCCAGTGCAGTCCAACTTATCGGGATAGATCTCGACATTGAACAGCAGGCGCCCGTCGGCTTCATAGTGGTGCAGCTGGTGGATCTTGAACCGTCGCATCGCCTCCAGCAGTGGCTTTTCCTTGCACATCATCTGCTCCAGCCCAGCGCGCACCCGATCTTCCATCTGCGCCTTCTGCTGAGTCCGCAGATTCTTGATGTCGAGATCAACGCTGTAGCGATAGTAAATGGTGTTGGCGTTGGACAGTTCAATCGAATCGAAGGTGGTGATGGCGTCGACCTGCCGGGGTAGCGTGCTGTTGATCTGCGCGAGACTGTCGGTGAGTTTCCCCATCTGCAGCTCCTTTTCCCGCTCGGCGGAGAGGGAAAAATAGCGTCCGATGCAGGCGAGCACGATCGTCGCGGCGATACTGATATAGAAATTGCGCGGGTTGCGCCGCTTTTTCGGCGCGAGTTTCATCAACATCTGAACTTCTTCCTGAATCTGGGCTGCTCTGGCGAGCATTGTCCGTTAGATCGAGGGGTGGAAGTGTGCCAGAGGGTTCGGATTCCCGACAGAGCAATGACACGCATTGGATGGATGACGATTGCCATGACGGCAGGGCAAGCCCCTGGCCCTGATCTTCGATGCGCTCGTCGCGCCTACGGTGTGGCCTGCGCCTTCCTGATCGGGCATGCTCTGGCCTGCGTGGTGCTGTGCTGGGCAGTGGGCGTCTGGGGCGCCTGCTTCTGGTCTCGTTCGCTTCGGTAGACGCTCGCTCGAACTGCGCTAACCCAACTCACTATGCCTTGTCAGCTCAGTGCACCAAACTAATTGATAGACGTTATTCCCTAGAAGGATCTTTATGAGTTTATACATTCGACCGGCGACCGCCAGCGATTCGACACTGATCCTCCGCTTCATCACCGAGCTTGCCCGATACGAAAAAGCTGAGCACGAGGTGAAAGCCGACGTCGCTGATATCGAGCGTGATCTGAGCGATGAGGCGTCCCCAGCAAAAGCCTTGATTTGCATGCACGGTGATGAGCCGGTGGGATTTGCACTGTACTTTCTCAGCTATTCCACTTGGATCGGACGCCAATGCATGTATTTGGAGGATCTGTATGTCTCCAACCAGCACAGGGGCCTGGGGGCAGGTAAAGCGCTGCTGAAGCATCTCGCCAGCTTGGCCGTGGAAAAAGGATGTGGGCGTCTGGAGTGGAGCGTCCTGGATTGGAATACGCCCGCAATAGAATTTTACGAGTCAATCGGTGCAAAAGCGCAACCGGAATGGATTCGTTTCCGGTTGGCCGGAGAGAGCTTGGAACAGTTGGCGGGCAGCGTTTGAGAAAATGCCGATGTGACGGGGCATGAATTACTCGCACCCCAGTACTGAGCACAGTTGCCTCTTGTGATGGTGCTCAGTGCTGCTTGGAGATTTTTTGAAGGCGTGTTCTCGGAATGCTTACACTCCAGGCGCAGTTCACTGCTGCAAGGCTGCTACCTCATGCAGCGGTACAACTGGATAAGGCCGCACCAGCACAACGGCCTCAAGCCACCGGCGGTACGGAAGAAAAACTCAATTCTATGTCCGGGGATTGTTGACCACTACAAACGATATTCGTAATGATGGCGTTTAGCCTCTTTGCGGGATAAGCTTAGCGCTTTCAGATCAAGGAAGAGAGATGAAAAGACTCATGGCTGTTGTGGGTATCTGCTTCGTACTCGGGGGTTGTGCGACCTCCCACTACACTGCAGGGCGCGACTTCCCATCGGCAAGTGTAACGAGCATCATCAAAGGGAAGACAACGACGACTGAGCTAAAAGCGCTTTTTGGAGAGCCTTACACGAAAAGCGCCGTGAGCGAGACCGATGAGAAATGGGTGTACACGTACACAAACGGCTCTGCCCATGCTCAGAGCTATGTGGTGACCATGAAGGTCACCACCACAGGCACGCAGAAGACCTTGGATGTCCTGATCCGCGATGATGTGGTAATCAATTACACCTTCAGTGAAGGCCCCGCACCAGGTAGCAGTACAGCCACCTACTGATGAGGGAGAACTCCTGATTGGACAGAATGTATGCCTATGTTGATGAGTCGGGTAATTCTGACCTAGACACATCCAAGACTGGGAGCTCTGGCTTCTTCGTGGTTTGCTCCATCCTTGTGGCAGAGAAAGATCTGCAGGACGCTTACCAGCGTGCCGAGGAACTCCGTCGGCAGCACTTTCAGACAGGTGAAATTAAGTCTAGTAAAGTGCGTTCGAAGGATGCTGACCGACGTGCTCGCATTCTAAACGACTTGGCGAAACTTCCGATCAAGCTCTATTTCGTGGTCGTGGAAAAGGAGCGCATCTACAAGGATGGAGGGCTGCAATTCAAGACCTCGTTCGTAAAGCACATCAATGGATTGCTCTATAGCCGGCTCTTCAGGAACTGCCGCAATCTGCAGGTGACTGAATAGCCCCTAGTTTCGCAGACATCTCCAAGCCTCATAATGAGGCCCAGATAGGAGGTGCGATGAGTCGTCGGCGTTACCCCGGACTCTTCAAGATAGAAGCGGTCAAGCAAGTGATCGAGAAGGGCAAACCTGTTGCCGATGTTGCCCAGCGCCTAGGGATGTCCGTGCACAGCCTTTTCGTCTGGATTAAGGTCTACAGCGAGCCCCAAGAGCAGCGTCAGCAAGACGATGACCAGCAGGCCGAACTGCGCAAGCTACGCGCTGAACTCAAGCGGGTGACGCGAGAGCGAGACATCTTAAAGAAGGCCGCCGCGTGTGCGCCACCTCTGCCAAACCCTCAAGGTGCATCCCAGCGGCTATTACGCTTGGCTGGCCAAGGCTCAATGTGCCCGAGCCAAAGAAGATCAGCGCCTGCTTGGCTTGATCAAGCATGCCTGGTTGGAAAGCGGAGGAGTATACGGCTATCGCAAGATTCACGATGACCTGCGTGAGCTAGGCGAGACCTGCGGTAGAAATCGAGTCGGGCGCTTGATGCAGGTAGAGGCACTGCGTACCCAGGCGGCCTATCGGCGGCGTCCCGGATTTTATGGCGGAAAACCAACTGCCGCCTCGCCGAACCACCTTGCCCGGCAGTCCAAGGTCAGCGAGCCGAATATGGTCTGGGTGACCGATATCACCTACATCCGCACCTATGAAGGATGGCTGTACTTGGTGGTACTGCTGGACTTATTTTCTCGCCAAGTGTTTGGTTGGTCAATGAAGCCCAAGATGTGCAGCGACTTGGCCATCGACGCCATGCTGATGGCCGTGTGGCGCCGCGAGCCACAGCATCAAGTAATGATTCATTCAGGCCAAGGCAGTCAGTTCAGTAGCCCAGATTGCCAAAGTTTCCTGAAGGCCAACAGTGTGATCAGCAACATGAGCCGGCGGGGAATCTGTCATGACAACGCCGTAGCCGAGAATTTCTTCCAGCTTTTGAAGCAGGAGCGGATTTGACGAAAAATCTACGCGACACGTGACGAAGCCCGGAGTGATATATTCGATTACATCGATATTTTCTATAATCCTAAATGCCGACACAGCAGTGTTATGCAGCTGTCTCCATTAGAGTATGAGAAACGCTATTTTTTGAGCTTGGCGAGTGTCTAGGAAACCAGGGGTAATTGATACTTTAAAAAGTTATCACCTGCAAGGTGGTGGTGATCTTGATTCACTTTACAGTAATGTCCGCTGTGAGTATCGGTAGGGTAACTTTTCATTTCAAGCAAATAGTTGTGCTGAGCTATTTGAAGAGATATGGTGCGATTGTGACTGATGCTTCGCGCACTTGGTGCTATAAGCACCTTTCTATAAATTCAATTGTTCTCGTTGCATCTGAGACCGGGGCAGGCAAGGTTGAATATGATTTGGATCACATGCGGCTCGTCGCCAGGTCTAGTATGATCAAAGGTGTTATTGCAGCGCTCGCAGCTGTTCCGGCGAAGGTTGTTGCTGTGAGAGTTACTTTTGGTGTCGGATTATTAGTTATTCCGCTGGGCCTGTTTTACGCTCACATAGCCATACTCAAGATCAAAAATGCTGGGGCGCAACAAACTAGTTAGCGAGTTATCTGAATACGGTGTGGTCGTTCGATCGCTGTGACGGAGGCTGTTGGTTTTGGGTAAGACTACTTTCCAACCGTCATCTTTGAGGTTGTATGGTCGAGCTTGGGGCAGCAGGTGGTTGTCCCTCTACGACCTCGGGCTGCTGCCCTGGTCGATCCTGTCGCCACAAGATTGAGCCAAGTGTTTCGACCCTCGAACGGAGCCTCGCGAGGGGCATGGGAAGATTTGCGGTACGACGCTGATCAGTCGTATGCGTCACTGGGGGAGTAGGGCTCTGTTCCGGTTCAAGATGGGCGCGGCACTGGGAAGTGCTTGCCGCGCCCAATAGATCACGCGACGTCGGCCAGGCGCGTACCCTTGGCGGTGAGCTTCAAGCCGGGTTCATCCTGCTTGTGGCCGTAAAGAATGAACTCGCCACGCTCATAGTCGATGGTGCCGTTAGCTTCCAGAATGTACGAGCCCGTGCCGCCGAACACGTGGGTGTTCCCAGCACGCCATTGCTGCACCGTGATCTGCGACTTGAATGGCCCTGATTCACGCGGGATGACACCCTGGTACAGGAAATGTGGGTCACACCCGTTCACGCTGCCGTCCTTGATGAACACCAGGCCATCGCCGAAGTCCGGGATGTTGGAATCGAATTTCACAGTGAAAACGCCTTGAGACATCTGCCGTGCTCCAATCGATAGACAAGTAAATGACGGTAGAAGGTGATGATTGATGTCACAAGGCCATTCTGTAACAAAAGGTGGTACCCGGTACCATGGCCATAGCCTTGTGTCATGCGCTGGTTGGTCGATTCTCCCCGCATCTCCCATCGGGAATGGCTCAACTGATTAGCGAAAGGCCCTGAGCCGGTCAATAGCATAATTTTCATGAGTTTCTGTATATTTATCCAGTAATAACGCTACTTTCGACGAATTAACTAACAATTTTCATCGGCGTTGTTTACCACTCCCCACGATCAGGCTAATTTTCTACTTTGCTGGCACAGTGCCGCTATTGGGCATTCCCGAATGCCCCACACATGTGCGCACCGCTGCCCAGCTGGTGCCCTCCCTTAATCGGGGCGGGATCATTGATCGTGCTTAGCATCCGCATGAGGATTCTGCGGTGTGGCTCTTGTGGGAAGTGTTATGGATGGCGTCAGCTTCAACCAAGTCGACCAGTATGCCCTGTGCTGTGTCGAAAATTTTTCTGATGAGCTCAAGCAGGCGCTGAGGGAGAACCTCTCAAGGATCTGCCATGGTGCTGAACAAGCCAGCAAAGACAGGGCGATATACAGATACCCGGCGACGATCAAGCATTTCTGGAAAGAGCGCTACTCCACAAAACCTTGGGAAACCAGGATTGGTATGCTGGGCGAGCTCCTCAGCCATATCATAATCCTGAAGCTTTTCCCGGATTTCGACGTCGTTTCTCCGTTCTTCAACATGGAAGAAAAGAGCATCCGTAAAGGGTTCGATCTTCTGCTCTATGAGGCGTCGAATAACAGCGTCTGGATCACCGAGGTGAAGTCGGGCGGCAGAGGGAGCGGCAAGACCTCATGTACCGCCACCAGTGCGCTGTTGCGCCTTGCGAGGGACGACCTCAAGAAGCGCTTGGCGGAGCCTGAGCTCAATCACTGGCTGAATGCGATCAACGCTGCCCGAAATGCCATCCATAACAAGGCCAAATACCGAGACGCTGTCATCGAGCTTCTGGAGCTGGAAGGCGACTTGGCTGAAGGGGACGACGCTACCGCCTCGGACAACAATGTGTTCCTCGTTGCAGCGCTGTTCAGCGATGTATCAGAGCCCATTGCCGAGAAGACGGTGTCCACTTTCACCAATGAGCTGGTAAAGGATTCGGTGTTCAAGACGGTGTGGGTGCTCTCCATGCATAAGGGAACCATGGAAAAGTTGGAAGCGTTTTTGAAGACGGAAGCGGGGCACTGACATGGAAGAGTTGACTATCAGGAAGCTGGCCAATACGAAATTCAAAAGCTTGTATTTCCAATTCCTCAAGGGTGATAAGCTGGCAGATTCGGAGATCGTCAAGCTTCTGGCCATAGCCGTGGTATTCTTGAATCACACGAGGCCCGAGATCCGGCGTCTGGGTTACCGCATCATCCTGTTTTACGGCAACGCGACTGGACAGTATCAGGCACTGTATGACGTCGCGCTCAACAGCGGCTTGCACCCTGTCTCGGCAGTGATCAGCAGCCAATTCTCCCAAGATGATCCACGCAGCGAATCATTCATCCGAAACATCGTGAGCAGCTACGTCGACACCTTCCGCGACCAGGGCATTGTGCTGACTGAACAGCAGGATGCTTTGCGTACGTTTATTCAATCGGAATACCGGAAATCCTCCGTTGTGGTCGCGCCGACTTCCTACGGGAAGTCCGAGCTCATCATTCAGTCAGTGAGGGACAACCCGGACAAGCGGGTACTGATCCTTGTGCCGTCGAAAGCACTCTTGGCGCAGACCAAGAAGCGTTTGATCTACGCAGACATCGAAGGCCTGGGAAAGGTGGTTACTCACCCTGAAATGTATTCAGTTGAGCGGAACAATAGAGCCTTTGTGCTGACCCAGGAGCGACTCAATAGGCTTCTCAATGAGAACGCCGGTTTGACGTTCGACATGGTCTTTGTGGACGAGGCGCATAACCTGCTCCAGGGCGACCGCAGGAGCGAGTTGCTCGCGGCTATGCTCTGCATCCTCGGCGCTCGCAATGCCAATACGTCCTTCAAATTCCTAACCCCGTTCCTGTGCGATGAACTCAGTATCAAGGTGCGATTCTTGGACATGACCCCCACCGGATTCAAAATCGACGAGTACATCAAGTCTGAGCGTTTTTACATCCGGGATTTCAGAGCAGGGAGGGGTGAGTCCAAGCTCACGCTCTACGATCATTTCCTCAATGATTCGATGGAGCTTGATCGCAGGTATGCCAACTGCTTCGAGCTCATCAAGGGTGAGGCACTGTCCAAAAATATCGTCTACGGGAATAAGAAGAAAAGCATTGAGTCATTCGCGGTCGAGCTGGCCGCAGTACTGCCGCCTGTGAAGTGCCCACTTATTCAGACAGCGTGCGAGGAGTTAGAGGAGATCTTTGACCGGCGCTACAAGCTGATCGATTGCCTGCGTAAGGGGGTTATGTACCACCACGGTTCAATTCCTGACACCATTCGCCTTTACCTGGAAAACCTCTTCAGCAGCTCCAAGAAAATGAAGTTCCTTGTCTGCAATTCGACCCTTCTTGAAGGGGTAAACTTGCCGATTGAGCGGCTGTTCGTCTTCGACTTTACCAAGGGGCGAAGCTACCTGACGTCTTCCCAGTTCAAGAACCTGGTGGGACGAGTCAACCGTTTCAGTGAGGTGTTTGCGCCTGGTGCAAAGGCTGCGCTGAAGAAGCTGGAATCCAGCATTTATCTCTTGGGCGTGGATGGCTACACCAGCAAGCGTGCGGATCTGAATTCCTACTACCAGAAGGCTGTCAACGTCTCCAAGAAAGACAAGGACACTGTCAGTAACGTCCTGCTTGAGGCCACCAACATCGTTGAGGGTAAGGTGTCTGAGCTGTACGACGATGCAGTTGCCCGTCTGGAAAACCTGCACCCTGGCGTGGTGCGTGATCACGACTGCAGGTACGTTCAGACAACGGTGGGTAAACTACTCATTGCGAACAGCGTCAGTGAAATTGACGTGTTCTCGGAGGAAGCGGCCATCGATGCAAAGATCCAGCGAGGCATTGAGGCCAAGGGGCAGATCAACACAGTTGAGCGGCTGATGCTTGCGATCGCGAGATCCTTTATTGACCACTTCGATGAGAGTCGGGAGTACAGCGACCTCCTTCGTTTGAAGGAAAAAGCTGCACGTAATTTCTACGCCATGCTGCTGGACTGGAAGCTGAACAAGTACAGCGTGAAGCAGACCATTCGTTTGACGCTGAGGTATTGGAAGAAACTGGTGGAAAACAACGGCAATGACTTCGTCTTCGTGGGCCGCTGGGGGGACACGACCTACCTTGAGAGCAAGCATGAAAGCTGGGTCAGGATCTCCAAGAAGGATGATGCCGAGCGGATCAACCTGGCAATTGTCCGCCTCAAAGACGAGGACGATTTCTTCGACAACAAGATCTTCAGATTCGTAGAAGTGCTGAATGGCGTGGGCGCACTCGATCCTGGGTTCTACAAACTCATCAAATACGGCACTGCGGATGACAACAAAATCAAGCTGATTCGGGATGGCTACAGCCATGGCCTGGCGGATCTGATGCTGGAAAAATACCCAGAAACGATACGTAAGTCACTCAGCGGGGAGATCGAAGTGAGTCCACGTTTGGTCAACAAGATGGTCGAGAATAATGAGAGCGATCTGCTGATCTTTGAGGCAAAAATGAACCTCAAGCCCGTTTAAACAGCGGTCTTGCTCATTTGCTAGTAGGTTGTTCAAAATGAGATACTAGGCAGTTTACGAAGTGTCGATGACCTGTCCTCTCGCGTGAAAAGATGAGGGGCGGTTTGCGCTTAGGCTCAAAGCCATGCGCATGCTACGGGGACAGGAAATTCACTGCGCATTCCAGCCCGGGGCGATTTTCATCACTGTGACGGTAAAAGAAAGGCCTCCTCTGCTTTACGCTCGGGCGGCCTTTTTACATCACATCACTGGGCGGGCGCTTAGACCGCATCGCGGTGGTCACGCATGAACCCCACACAGTTGATAAAAGCCGGCAGAGCGCCCATACGTGGCTCAGAATATTCAGCATACGCCTCATAACCATTCTTGATTACTTTCCCCAACTGACCCGCAGCGCCTTCCATCGCTGCCTGGTGCGTCATGGGATCAGCCAAGCACCCAAGAGCGCAGCCGCAGTCAAACGCGGTAAATTCGACAAGACAGAGATGGGCTATCTGCACATCGATAGCTCGGAATTATGCCTTGAGAGCGGCAAGCAGCACATGTTCGTGGCGATTGATCGCGTAACGAAGTTCACCCACGTCGCGTTCTTCGAGTCCGCCACCAAGTGCAACGGCGCAGAGTTTCTACGTCAGGTTGTGCAGGCGTTTCCATACAAGATCCACACCATCCTGACTGACAACGGCGTGGCCTTCACCGAGCAGCCACGGTATCGCAACGGCGCGACGAACAGGTTTGGTGGGCACATTTTTAATCGCGTCTGCCACGAGCACGGCATCAAACATCGTCTGACCAAGGCCTACCATCAGTGGACCAACGGCCAGGTCTAGCGCATGAACCGGACGATCAAAGACGCCACGATCAAAGCCTTCCACTATCCCGACTTCGGTGCCCTAAAAGCGCACATGCTGACCTTCGTAATGGCTTACAACTTCGCCAGGCACCTCAAGGCCTTGAGATGGCGCACTCCCTTCAAAGTGATCTGTGAGGCCTGAACGAAAAATCCAGAGCGATTCACTATCAATCCGCACTATCTCATTCCGGGACCGTACACCTAAGCATTGGCATAAACGTAATGCAATTGATCACAAGCGCTCCACCCGAGCCCGTCTGCTGCATAAACAAGGTTGTGCTGTGCGCATCGCAGCATGGCACTGCGAGTGCGCTCACTATCGGTACCGCTTGCGATACTCCTTCTCTGCGGTATCTCCGATCTCCATTCAACGACCCAGGTCTCAAATATCCCTCTCTACTCAACGTGAGCTGGCTACCAAGACATCCTCCACATGTTAAAGTCGCTTGACTTACACAAAAAACGTAGTGAATGACTTGAAAATCGCAAAACCCGCACCGGTTACGTAGGCATACGGCTTAATCTTATCAAAAGCCTTAACAACTATATCCAAAAGATCTTCACCAATATAGTTTTTCCGGCAATCATATTGCTGTGGCGCGGCATCACTTACGATCATTGGAAGCCAGAATTTTTCGAAAAAAGGCTCATTCTCATATGAGTTAAAATACATTGAGTGCCCACCTTTGAAAAAACGATTAATAAAAAATTCGTCTTGTACGCGATAAAAACCCGTGCGCCCTGAGTCTCCCAAACCAAGAACTAGCATTTTAGCTAGGACCAAAATACCATCTCTGACTCCACAGTCGTTAACTACCGACTCACTGCATTGGAGGAGAGAATCAATATCCGTGTCAGACCGCAATGGACTACCGCACAAAATTATGCGCTTAATCTTCTTCTTCAGTGAGGCGTCTTTTAAAGCAGAAGCTACTACTAAAGTACCAAAACTATGCGCAACAATGTATACATCTTTATCGCCGGCTTGATCTAAAATTCGCACAACGTCACTTGATATATTTCTGATTTTTCTTTTTCGCAGAATTGGAACGCAGAAAGAAAATATATCGAAATAGCCATACTTTACGTCACGACCTTTGAAGTCACTGGAGTATTCGTTAACCCGCTGTTGCAGGCCAGACTGCCAGTGCCCATACGTTCTAATCCCATGAATTGTAACTAGAAGTTTTCCCTCTTCTCTTTTTGAAAGTTTAATACGAGCACCTACCAGAGCATCCACCTGCTTGAGCAGGCTATCTAGCCAATCTCGCTTACTCAGGCTGCCATCAAGTACAACCGAGGCACTACTGAGAAATTCTTCTTTGTAAACACTTAACTCAGCTACGTCGGCCGTAAGGCCGATTATCAGCCCTGGGCGGACGTATTTTTCGTCTACTGAACAAATTTCAGATAGCAGCCGAATGCTATGTAATGCCTGAGGTACACCACCCAGTTTCTTAGGTATTAACACATCTAAAATCAACAGATCATAATACTCACGGAGTTTTCCCCGAGCCTGGTCAGCTGAAGTGCACCAGTCCAAAGTCATGAGGGACGAATGCGGAGATTCACTCAACGCTTTCTTGACGATCGAAGCCCGCTCCTCCGAGTCATCCACAATCAAAATTTTAATCATTTTAGCTTCACTACCACCTCAAGCAGTTGATCTTTCCACACCGAGTTCGACGAATCAAACTTTACGTACCCTTTATACATATCGCCAACCGCCGAAAGAAGATCATCAATTTGTTCAATACTCAAACTTTTGGAGTCCACGCTAAAATCTGAGTATCCTGTAACCACAACAAAAGGCACCAGTTTGTTCAACCGTTTGAGCTTTAGAGCAATCTCCTTTCCAGCAACAGTCCTGAAACGGCCACCTTGAGCTGTATCACTTCGATCAAAAGTGGGCATACTCATATCCAGGACAATAAATTCATATCCTCCTTTCATAGCAAGGCTCAATCCCGAATTATAAGAGGCCGCCGCCTCAACTTCAAAATCAAAATGCTCGTCTAAAAAATTAATAATTTTTTCACGCTTAAATATATTATCTTCTATTATTAAAATCTTCATGACGCATCCCTATGGTCGCTTTAAATTCTTTTTCAACCGTTATATCAAAAGCAAAGCCTCTAGAAGAGTTAGTCAAAAAATTGTTGACTTTAAATAAGCCGCTCCCGCCTTCCTCTCGACTAAGCTTAAGGCTGGCATCATACCACTTGCTCTTTTGAATGCGAACAAACTCAGCAGGATCACCTAACATGCAGCGATCATATTTATTGCTTACCGATATATAATCCATTAGATCATCGCTATTATGCCTTAAAAGCACAACCTCTTCTTCAGCCCCATATCTGAATGCGTTCTCCAAAAGCGTAAAAAGACTAATAAAAAGAGCCCTAGACTCCCTGTACGTCAGAACCAAGTCACTTCTTACTTGATTATACGAAATTTCTTTATTTTTATGGCCATAGATTGAGTTAAAAGAAGCAATGGAAGCCTCTACAACTACTCCCAGTTTCTCAACGCTGTCCAGATCGTTTGCACCTACGAATCTGAACCAGTTAAGCACTACTTCGACTTCTTTATTAAAACTTGATGTGGCATTTTTTATCTCCTGCATCAAATCAAGCATTGCGACGTCTCCTTTCGCCTTTATGATGTCGCTTTCTAATTGCCTGATAGCTATCTCGATCTGAAACTTCATACGGCCACCAACTAAATTTTGAGCATCCTGCGCCCCCTCGGCAGCAATATGCCACATCAAATCTATCAATCCCCTGAAGAACTGTTCAAACTTATCACTCTCGCTAATTATATCAGAGACCTGAACAAGGCGAACTGAATAACTCTTAAAGTCAAAGATATACCCATCATGCTTTGAGCTAACTGCAACCCTGAACTGGTTATTAACGGATTTCAATATTAAATCAACTACCTCTGAAAACTTTCGAAGATAACCATCAATTTCATCCAAGATGCTTGGATTTACGTAGTTATAAACTCCATGCCAGTAAACATTTGATTCATAACCCTCATCTTTTTGTACTGTTACTAGTTTCGAGCGCTCAAAGCACGACCTCAACTGCGTAACAAATACCGTATGTCTAACCTCAGCACTGAGGTACTTATCGAGCCCATAATTATCATTAAGTGCGAAATCATTTACCGCTTGCAAAAATATTTTATGCAACACACCTGTTCTTTTATCTGAAGCAACTGCCCCCGTAGACAGCTCATAATAGTCGAGAGCACTATTACCATCAGATGCACTGCCACCGTCTAGTAATCCGATAGAGGATCCCTTGACGCTCTTAGCCTGTTCAAAC
Source organism: Pseudomonas sp. S30 (assembly GCF_016518545.1). Classification (GTDB taxonomy): domain Bacteria; phylum Pseudomonadota; class Gammaproteobacteria; order Pseudomonadales; family Pseudomonadaceae; genus Aquipseudomonas. Next base: position 2,740 of record NZ_JACVTO010000015.1, on the reverse strand, counting down.
AGCGCCTGATACACATGGCTTTTGTGGGACTCTAACGCTTGAACGTCTACGAAAAGCTTACCTGACTCGATCTTCGCTCTTAGCTTATCCGCAAAAATTGTCTCGACTACTTTATCCTTTTCTTTACTTAAGTCGTCATCAGAACGCAAAGCAATAAGTCGATCCAGTATAACCACCCGCTCATGAATGACCTCATCATGACTTTCATAGTCAATCAAATTATCAAGCATGGCCGGCAAGCATATATATCGAAGAAAATAAAACTCGTTATCACTTATGTCGTTTTCGCCAAACAACTCTGATGGTCGATGAGTATGATGAGCCAATAAGAACTCTTCAAACAGCTCAACCTTTACCTCGTCGTATGCACCACCTATTTCTCTACCATAAATATCGAGCATTATGAGCATCAGAACCCAGCACTCTATATTACGATTTTGGATTTTGAGAACAGCCTCAACTAGCCTTCGTATAGGCAAGTGGATAACCGACATTCGGTTCGAATAATATTCGGACACTGAAAACCTGACTGCTTCGATTACTTCACCATGTTCTAGGTGGTTCTTGGCCTGAAACTTAAGATAATCTGACAAAATCGGAAATATTTCTCTATCGGAAACAGGGCCCACCAACCCCGGCGTGTACCTAACGAGCCGCTGCGTTGGAATACCTCCCACCTCACCATTTTTAACTGGCCTCAGTGAAAAATCTTTCCATTTGGCTTTGGGCGTATTAAGGGCTCCTAAACATTTTGTTTGAGCCCTTGCCAGCTCTACCGCGTCAGTACTTGTTTGCTCATCAATAATTGACAGCAAGTGGAACATCAAGGATTTAGCCCACATTTCGCTTGAGAACTTCACGACAATCTTCTTAAGATATTCGATTCTAACGCGACTGTCGGATGAAACAAGCAAAACCTCTTTAAACTCCATGGCTAGCTTATTGAAAAAGGTCCCACCACAATTCATGGCACCACAATAAATTGAGGCCCGAGCATAAACCTCTATCAACCCGAACACTTGGGTGGCATCACTCTGCAGCTTTTCGTCAATCGCACTTACCACTCTATTGTAGTGCCCGTAAGTATAGTCAGATACTACTGACTGAACGAAATCGCTGACATTTTCATCATTCTCATTCCACAGAAGGTTGTACAACTCAGCATCATCAATAAGCAAAGCTAGCTCTTTCAGCAAGCTCGTTACCCCTGAGTTTAGCGGCCTTGACTGCGAGACAATATCAGAGACAACCGCCTTTAACAGAACATACTGATCAAGCAGAGACTCGTTTCTATACGCCATCAAATCTTCAAAAATTAGACGGCGCTCCGGATCTTCGGATAGTGGCAAACTCAAAGTCGACAAACACGCACCGATAGAGATCGCATGCTTTAGATCGGATCCGCGATATTCTTTCAGCTTACTTTTAATAGAATCTATAAAAAACTGAACAGATGTACTTTCAGACAAAACCAGAAGGTCAATTATACGCGAATCAACACCGTCTCTACTGAATTTCTTGAGCAACTCATTGATTTGCTCCTTGGTATCATTACCTATGAGCTCTTTCTCAAGATTTACTCGACTTTCAATGCTCCACCAACTAAAACTAATTCTATCTATTTCATCAAGCGAAGCGATCGCTGCATCTGTATCTCCTCTCAACAGCGACTTATTAAACTGAAGTCTGCAACAATTAAAGTTCTTAATACGTCTATGATTAGCTTTAAGCAATCCAATCAGCCAGTATGTGTAACCTTCCTCCGAAATCCAGCCCTGTACGCCATATATCTTATAGGGTGTATCACAGGAATATATCGGAACAAGCATTTTAGGCAAAAAGGGATTAGCTGATATTTCCATCAACTTACCCCAGTTTCTTTTTTTATCAAGAGCACGAACCATACGAAGCGTTCTCTTGACTACGTCACGCTCACTCTCTCCGTAAGCACGCTTAAACATTTCCGTAATAGACCTTGGCCCATCATTTTTTTTAAGGCTTGTTTTTTTTCTCTTACTCATCGTGGAACTCTAAATTCGGGCTATCGCGGAGGGAGGGCTTAACGCTCCCGGATCATGGCATTATGATATCTTTTTTTTTGAAAAGTCTACACATTCACCATAGCTACGAAGGTAAGAAGCCAAATCCGATAGAAATGCCCAGATACCGTAAAAAGTCGCTCCTCTCGCGAAGACTGACGGCCTATGGCTGATCAAACAGACGAGGCAGATCGGGCTTGGGCTTGCGGTTCATTGAGCGCAGCGGAATGACACGCTGCATTCGACGTTGCTCGCAGTTGAGGCTAAGCGCAACTGCGTCATAGCTCTTGTCGGCAAGCAACCATTTGCAGCGTTTACGCGAGAGACCGCGTTGGCTCAATGGAATGCTGAGTTCGTCCACCAGTGTTGGGCGTAGCCAATGTCACTGGCTAGTGTGGTGTTTCGCAAGTAATACTCATATTTTGGTCTAGGCTTTCAGCATCAGAAATGCTCTGGAGCAACGATATGAAAACCGGCCGACCTGCTGCCCCGATTGAACTGAGCGACGAAGAAAACCCCGAATTGCTTCGTCGCTCCCGACAGCGTAAAGGCCCTGCTGAATCCCGCATTCGCGCCGAAATCATCTTGGCGTGCGCAGATGGAGAGTCAGGTACGTCGATCGCCCACAGGCTCGGCATTGGCGTGCACGAGGTCTCGCGTTGGCGAGTGCGATTCAGTCGGCTGCGACTCGATGGTTTAAA
>NZ_JACVTO010000014.1 GCF_016518545.1 Pseudomonas sp. S30 | reverse complement strand
GGGGGCGTCTTCGGTCATGGAGGTCCTTGGGGGAGGCGGGGATCCATGAAGCAGTCTATGTGGTTCGGCGCAGCGACCGCTTGATACCGGTCAAGGACAATCGGAAGGGTAGATTCCAGGCAACAAAAAACCCGCACTGGGCGGGTTTCTTGTGTCGCTTCGGGTAACTTTGCAACCACCCGATGCTTGAAGGTGGTGCCCAGAGACGGAGTCGAACCGCCGACACGAGGATTTTCAATCCTCTGCTCTACCGACTGAGCTATCTGGGCGACGGGGCGAATTAAAAAGGTTTTCAGACCTTGCGTCAACGACTTTTTGAAAATTTTCTAAATTAATTCCGTCGCTTACGGTGACTGACTGTTTTTTGTACAGATCGCCCGTGCTCGACCTCACTCGCTCGGTGGTACGTAGCCTTCGGCCTTGGCGTGCTCCTGACCCGCGAAGAACTTGTCCATCTCGGCCTGGAGGAATTTACGGTCCTCGCCGTTCATCATGTTCAGGCGCTTCTCGTTGATCAGCATGGTCTGTTCCTTCTGCCAATCGGCCCAGGCCTTCTGGGAGATGTGATCGAAGATGTCCTGACCCTTGGCGCCGGGATAGGGCGGACGCTCCAGGCCGGGGAGTTCTTCGTTGTACTTGCGGCACATCACGGTGCGGGTCATGGGGCTTCTCCTGCATTCAAGGCATCGGCCGCGCGCGCGAGCAGCTTTTTCACCGGGGCGGCGAGGCCCAGGCGCGGCGGGGTGGCGAGGTTATACCAGAGCCAGTCGGGCTCGGCCACGTGGGACTCGACCGGGTCGACCTGCACCAGCCAGGGCTCGATCGCCAGCTGGAAGTGGCTGAAGGTGTGGGTCAGGCCCGGCAGGGCATGGCGCCCGTTCAGGCGCAGGCCATGCTGGTAGGCCAGGTCGTCGAGCTGCGCCAGGTCGTCGAGCTCGGGCAGGCTCCACAAGCCGCCCCACAGGCCGCTGGAAGGGCGACGATAGAGCAGGATGTCGCCTTGCCGGTTGGCCAGCAGCGGCATCAGCGCGCGGCGCTGGGGCAGGGTCTTGCGCGGCTTGGGTTCGGGGTAGCGCTTCTCTTCGCCCAGCAAGTGCGCCTCGCAGCCGCGTTGCAGCGGGCAGATCAGGCAGCTTGGCTTGCTGCGGGTGCAGAGCGTGGCGCCCAGGTCCATCATCGCCTGGGTGTAGTCGTTGACCCGCGTGGTCGGCGTGAAGCGCTCGGCCGCCGTCCACAGGGCATTGGCCACCTTGGGTTCGCCAGGATAGCCGGCCTGGGCGGTGAAGCGCGCCAGCACCCGCTTGACGTTGCCGTCCAGGATCGGCGCACGCAGGCCCATGCTGATGCTGGCGATGGCGCCGGCGGTCGAACGGCCGATGCCCGGCAGCTCGATGAGCTGGGCGACGCTGCGTGGAAACTCGCCGTCGTGCCGGGCGACGACGATCTGCGCCGCCTTCTGCAGGTTGCGCGCGCGGGTGTAGTAGCCCAGGCCCGTCCACAGGTGCAGCACTTCGTCCTCCGGCGCCTCGGCCAGCGCCTGCACGGTCGGCAGCGCCTGCATGAAGCGCTCGAAGTAATTGAGCACCGTGCTCACCTGGGTCTGCTGCAACATGATTTCCGAGACCCACACCCGATACGGGGTGATGCCCTGTTGCCAGGGCAGGTCGTGGCGGCCGTGACGGTCGAACCAGTCCAGCACGGCGCTGGAGAACTGCTGCGGGGTCATCGCTTGAACAGCCCCTTGAGCGCGTCCTTGAGTTCCGGGCTCACCTTGTCGCCGAGTTTTTCATCGAGTTTTTCGTCGATCTTGTCCTTCAGGCGATTGCCGGCCAGTTTGGCGGCGACCTTGCCCAGGCCATCCTGGTCCAGGCGGCAGGCCTTGGCGCCCAGCTCCAGCGGACCACGGCAGCGCAGCGGCAGCTCGACGCCGACGTAGCGCTGGTTCACCTGGCAAGCCGGATCGGGCATGGCCCGCTGGTCGCCCTCCACCAGCACGCCAATCCCGTAGTCCATGCCCAGCACCCGCAGGTCCACGTCGCCATGGCCGTTGACGGTCAGGCCGGGGATACGCACTTTCAGGTCCGGGTTGCTGGCCACGCCGTTGCGCACCACCAGCGAACCGTTCAATTGCTGGAACGGCGTGTCCTTGGCCCGCGGCTCGCCGCTGAGCTGCTTGCGGTTGAGGGTGGCGATGGCCTGGCACAGCTGCTGTTCCAGGTTGGCGTTGACCAGCACACCATCGCTGATGGTGAAGTTGGCGGTGCCATTGAGGGTGTCGACCAGCGCTTTCTGGCTGTTGCCGGTGGCGGTCAGGTCGCTGGACAGGGTCAGCAGGCCCTTGACCGGCGGCGCCTGGTCCGGTTTCTCGCGCTTGATGAAGTGCTCCACCGGTACCCGGGTGATCTGGGTGTTGATGCCCAGTTGCGGCACCGCAGGACGCACATCGACCGTGCCCTTGGCCTCGAAGCTGCCCTTGTAGAGGCCGCCGCGCAGGGTCTGCAGGGTCAGCAGGCCGCCTTGGCCGGTGGCTTGCAGGCGCGCATCGGTAATGGGCAACTTATCCAGGGTCAAGGCGCCGAACGCCAAATCGGCTTGCAGGTCGAGCGCACGCAGGCGATCGACCGGCAGCAGCTTATCGGTGCTCCAGGCCACTTGAGTCGGGGCGTCAGGCAGCGGCGAGCTGCCCGCACCGGCGAGCGCGCCGGCCTCCTGCTGCTGCACCTGGGCCTGGCGCGCCGCCTTGGCCCCCTTGGCTTCATCGCTCTTGGCCGGCAGGTAGCGGTCGGCATCGAAGGTGTCGCCCTTGAGCTGTACGCGCAGCGCCTGTTTGGCGAAGTCCTCGATGGCGACCCGGCCGGTGAAGCTGCTGTCGTCGAGCTTCACCGCCAGGTCCTGCAAGGCGATGGCCGTCTGCGAGCCTTCCAGGCGGGTGACCAGCTCGAGCTTGGAGAAGGCCTTGGGGTCGGCGGTGGCCGGCAGCGGATGGCCGATGCCGTCGAGGAAGGTGCGCAGGTCGAACTGGGCTACGGACAGGCCACCGCTCAGCTGCGCCGCGCCGTTCAGATCGCGCAGGTTCAGCTCGCCCAGGGCGCGCAGCTGGTTGGCCGAAACCTTGAGGCCGGTCCAGGACGCGACGTTGGCCGCCAGGTCCACCAGGACCTGCCCCTGGGCTGCGTAGGTCACGCTCTTGCCAGCGGTGGGCTCGCCCGAGATTTCCCCGGACAGGCGCATGTCGCCCAGGCTGTAGCGCTTGAGCTTGCGGTCGAAGCGCAGGTCGCCGACCAGCTCGGTACGCGCCTTCACGTTGGGGTCGCTGGCGCTGATGAACGCACTGGCCTTGAGCGGCGTGTCGACGCCGTCGTGCACCGGGCCGGTGCTCAGCTGGATGCTCTCGGCGCCGTAGCTCTTGCCGTTCTGCTCATCGGTGAACTGCACACGGGCGTTGTTCACGGTGAGGCTGTCGATGTCCAGCTTCACGGCGCGCTCGTTGTTGTCGCTCTTTGCCGCGCCAGGCGCCTGGCTCGGTTCGCTGGCCGCCGGCGCCTGGGCATCCTGCTCGGGCAGCGGCTTGCCGATGTCTTCCCAGTTGCCATGACCCTGCTGGTCGCGGACCAGGGTGAGGTTCAGACCTTCGACGCGGACATCGCTCATCTGCACTTCGCGGCGCAGCAGCGGCAGCACGCGCACCGACAGGCCGAGCATCTGCAAATCGGCGAACGGCTGCTTGGGATTGTTCAGCGTGGCGATGCTCGCCTCATGCAATTCCAGGCCCAGCCAGGGGAACAGGCTCCAGCCGATATCGCCGTTGAGCGTCAGCTCGACATGGGCCTTCTTGCGGGCCAGGTCGCGGATTTCATCTTTGTAGTCGTTGGGATCGAAGAGGTGGGTCAGGGCGAAGCCCAGCGCCACGACGATCAGCAACAACCCGAGAAGTCCCAGCCCCAGGATTTTGCCGAACGCTTTCATGGGCGAGTCCTTGTAGTCCGATAGGTGAATTCGAGCCGCAGAGTATAACCCTGTGAGCGGCGCTTCTCAGTAGCCGGCGCGAGATAGGGTGTATTCGGGGAATCGGAACCGCTCGACGCCCGGACTGTCGATGCAGTGACCGCACCGAGGGGGCAGGGTTTCGCTGAATGACAGCAGGCTATTTTTCGCAAACGGTTGCGTGCTTGCGCCCTGGCTTGGCGTCTGATGAAAAAATAACGATGTCAGTTTGATCTCACTGTCACCTGATGCTGGTAATCTTCGCCAGCTTACGGAGTGTCCGCGACCTAATGTCGCGGGGCAGCGACGCCGATTACGGCGCGACATTCGCCTTGCGTGCCGCGAAAAAGCCAGGGAAACGATCCGAAAGCACTGACAACTCATAAAAGGATCGAATCCATGAACAGCAGCAACACGCCAGGAGCGACGCCAAGCTTCCTGTCAAAGGAGCGCATCATCGCCCGTCCGGGCTTCAACCGCTGGCTGGTTCCCCCGGCGGCGCTGGCCATCCACCTGTGCATCGGCATGGCGTACGGCTTCTCGGTATTCTGGCTGCCCCTGTCGCAGGCCATCGGCATCACCGCCCCGGTGGCCTGTTCGCCGGACCTGGGCTTCATCGCCCGCCTGTTCAGCGCCGACTGCGATTGGCAGATCTCGATGCTGAGCTGGATCTACACCCTGTTCTTCGTCTTCCTCGGCTGCTCGGCGGCGGTGCTGGGCGGCTGGCTGGAACACGCCGGCCCGCGCAAGGCCGGCCTGGTATCGGCCCTGTGCTGGTGCGGCGGCCTGGTGATTTCGGCCATCGGTGTCAAGACCCATCAGTTGTGGCTGATGTGGCTGGGCTCGGGCGTGATCGGCGGCATCGGCCTGGGGCTGGGCTACATCTCCCCGGTATCGACCCTGATCAAGTGGTTCCCGGACAAGCGCGGCATGGCCACCGGCATGGCGATCATGGGCTTCGGCGGCGGCGCGATGGTAGGGGCGCCGCTGGCGACCGCACTGATGGGGCATTTCGCCAACGGCCAGGAAGTGGGCGTGTGGCAGAGCTTCGTCGCCATGGCGGCCATCTACTTCGTGTTCATGACCGCCGGTGCACTGGCTTATCGGGTGCCGCCGACCGGCTGGAAACCCGAGGGCTGGACTCCGCCGGTGAAGAAGGCCAACGCCATGGTCACCGACCGTCACGTGCATGTCAGCGTGGCCTGGAAAACCCCGCAGTTCGCGCTGGTGTGGCTGGTGCTGTGCCTGAACGTCTCGGCCGGTATCGGCATTCTCGGGATGGCCTCGCCGCTGCTGCAGGAGGTGTTCGGCGGCAAGCTGCTGGGCAACGACCTGAGCTTCAGTGAGCTCAATGCTGCGCAACTGGCGCAGATCGCCGCCATCGCGGCCGGCTTCACCGGTCTGCTGAGCCTGTTCAACATCGGCGGACGGTTCTTCTGGGCGTCCTTCTCCGACTACATCGGGCGCAAGAACACCTACTTCGCCTTCTTTGCCCTGGGCGTGGGCCTGTACACCCTGGTGCCGAACATGGGCCACATCGGCAATGTCGCGCTGTTCGTGGCGGCGTTCTGCATCATCCTGTCGATGTACGGCGGCGGTTTCGCCACCGTTCCAGCGTACCTGGCCGACCTGTTCGGCACGCAGATGGTGGGGGCGATCCACGGCCGCCTGCTGACCGCCTGGGCTGCCGCAGGCGTGCTCGGCCCGGTGCTGATCACCTACCTGCGCGAAGCGCAACTGGCCGCCGGTGTACCGCGCGCCGCTGCCTACGACATGACCTTGTACATCCTCGCCGGCCTGTTGGTTCTGGGCTTCATCTGCAACCTGCTGGTGCGTCCGGTGGCCGACAAGTACTTCATGACCGACGCCGAGCTTGCCGCAGAGCGTGCCCTGAGCCACGACAAGGGCGCCGATGGCACCAGGTCGCTGGAGTGGCATGCGGCGCCTGGCAGCCTGCCACTGGTGCTGCTGGCCTGGGCCGTGGTGGTGATTCCGCTGGCCTGGGGCGTGTGGATCACCCTGCAGAAGACCGCGGTGCTGTTCCACTGACGGTCAGTGCGCCGCGCCGGTTGGACCGACCGGCGGCAGGGCCTTTCGCGGGTAAACGCGTTCGCAGGGGTGTCTGGCATCCCTGGGAGCGGGTTTACCCGCGATTGCTTTTAGGCCGAGGCGTTCTGGGCCTATAATGGAGCCCTTTTCGCCCAATGATTTTGCGGAGCTGGTGATGGTCGAACGTAAGGCTTCCGTCGAGCGCAATACCCTGGAAACCCAGGTCAAGGCCTCGATCAACCTGGATGGCACGGGCAAGGCCCGATTCGAGATCGGTGTGCCGTTCCTTGAACACATGCTCGACCAGATCGCCCGGCACGGGCTCATCGATCTGGACATCGAATGCAAGGGCGACCTGCATATCGACGATCACCACACCGTCGAGGACGTCGGCATCACCCTCGGCCAGGCGTTCGCCAAGGCCGTGGGCGACAAGAAGGGCATCTTCCGCTATGGCCATGCCTACGTGCCGCTGGACGAGGCACTGTCGCGGGTGGTCATCGACTTCTCCGGCCGCCCGGGCCTGCAGATGCATGTGCCGTACACCCGTGCCTCGGTCGGCGGTTTCGACGTGGACCTGTTCCAGGAGTTCTTCCAGGGCTTCGTCAACCACGCGCTGGTCACCCTGCACATCGACACGCTTCGCGGGCACAACACCCATCACCAGATCGAAACCGTGTTCAAGGCCTTCGGCCGGGCGCTGCGCATGGCCGTGACCCTCGACGAACGCATGGCTGGCCAGATGCCGTCGACCAAGGGATGCCTGTGATGCAGACCGTCGCCGTCATCGACTATGGCATGGGCAACCTGCACTCGGTGGCCAAGGCCCTCGAACACGTGGGCGCTGGCAAGGTGCTGGTCACCAGCGATGCCGCGGTGATCCGCGAAGCCGACCGGGTGGTGTTCCCGGGCGTGGGGGCGATCCGCGACTGCATGGCCGAGATCCGCCGCCTGGGCTTCGACAGCCTGGTGCGCGAAGTCAGCCAGGACCGGCCCTTCCTCGGCATCTGCGTGGGCATGCAGGCCCTGCTGGAGCGCAGCGAGGAAAACCAGGGCGTGGACTGCATCGGCCTGTTCCCCGGCCAGGTGCGCTTCTTCGGCAAGGACCTGGCGCAGGATGGCGAGCACCTGAAGGTGCCGCACATGGGCTGGAACGAGGTCAGCCAGACCATCGACCATCCGCTGTGGCACGACATTCCGGATCGTGCCCGCTTCTACTTCGTGCACAGCTACTACATCGCGGCCGGCAAGCCGGGGCAGGTGGTCGGCCGTGGTCACTATGGCGTGGATTTCGCTGCCGCGCTGGCCGACGGCTCGCGCTTCGCCGTGCAGTTCCACCCGGAAAAGAGCCATACCCACGGCCTGCAACTGCTGCAGAACTTCGTCGCCTGGGACGGTCGCTGGTAATGGGTCGCGCCAAGGCCCGAGCGCCGATCCTGACGCTGGCCCCCGAGCAGGAGCGCGAAGCCCTCGACACGCTCCAGCGCTTTCTCGAAGACCGCTTCGAACTGCAATTGGGTTCGTTCGAAGTGGCCGAGGTGCTCGAGGTGTTCGCCCGTGAAGTGGCACCGCATTACTACAACCGGGCGGTCGCCGACGTGCAACTGCACCTCAAGGAACGCTTCGACGCCATCGAGAGCGACTTGTGGGCGCTGGAGAAGAACTGAGGCCGCTGTGAGCCGCCGCCGGGTTCCACCCTCGCGCCCCGGCCACCGTCCGTATTACAACGCGCACTGCGTGTCGCTCGCCGCTCGCAGCTCGCCGTTCAACAAAGGAAAGAACATGCTGATTATTCCTGCAATCGATCTGAAAGACGGTGCCTGTGTACGTCTGCGTCAGGGCCGGATGGACGACTCCACGGTATTTTCCGACGATCCGGTGAGCATGGCCGCCAAGTGGGTCGAGGGCGGCTGCCGCCGCCTTCACCTGGTCGACCTCAATGGTGCCTTCGAAGGCCAGCCGGTCAACGGCGAGGTGGTCACCGCCATCGCCCGGCGCTATCCCGATCTGCCGATCCAGATCGGTGGCGGTATCCGCTCGCTGGAGACCATCGAGCATTACGTCAAGGCCGGCGTCAGCTACGTGATCATCGGCACCAAGGCCGTGAAGCAGCCCGAATTCGTCGCCGAGGCCTGCAAGGCGTTTCCCGGCAAGGTCATCGTCGGTCTGGATGCCAAGGACGGTTTCGTCGCCACCGACGGCTGGGCCGAGGTCAGCAGCGTCCAGGTCATCGACCTGGCCAGGCGTTTCGAGGCCGATGGCGTTTCGGCGATCGTCTACACCGACATCGCCAAGGACGGCATGATGCAGGGCTGCAACGTGCCCTTCACCAAGGCCCTGGCCGAAGCCACCCGCATTCCGGTGATCGCCTCGGGCGGCATCCACAACCTGGGTGACATCAAGGCCCTGCTCGATGCCAAGGCGCCGGGCATCGTCGGTGCGATCACCGGCCGTGCCATCTACGAAGGTACGCTCGATGTGGCCGAGGCCCAGGCCTTCTGCGACAACTACTAAGAACAGCGGTACGCTGCCAGCGGCAAGCGCAGGAACAAGCCGGACCCCGCACCGCTTCGACCCGTGACTGGCCGCCGACAGCTCGGCGCTGTTCCACCAGGAGCCCCCGATGGCTTTAGCAAAACGCATCATCCCTTGCCTGGACGTGGACAACGGCCGGGTGGTCAAGGGCGTCAAGTTCGAGAACATCCGCGACGCCGGTGATCCGGTGGAAATCGCCCGCCGCTACAACGAGCAGGGCGCCGACGAAATCACCTTCCTGGACATCACCGCCAGCGTCGACGGCCGTGACACCACCCTGCACACCGTCGAACGCATGGCCAGCCAGGTGTTCATCCCGCTGACCGTGGGCGGTGGCGTGCGCAGCGTGCAGGACATCCGCAACCTGCTCAACGCCGGGGCGGACAAGGTCTCGATCAACACCGCGGCGGTGTTCAACCCCGAGTTCGTCGGCGAGGCAGCCGAGCGCTTCGGCTCCCAGTGCATCGTCGTCGCCATCGATGCGAAGAAAGTGTCCGCGCCGGGCGAGACGCCGCGCTGGGAGATCTTCACCCACGGCGGACGCAAGCCGACCGGGCTGGATGCCGTGCAGTGGGCGAAGAAGATGGAAGCCCTGGGGGCGGGGGAGATCCTGCTCACCAGCATGGACCAGGATGGCATGAAGAATGGCTTCGACCTGGGCGTGACCCGGGCCATCAGCGACGCCCTGGGGATTCCGGTGATCGCATCGGGGGGCGTGGGCAATCTGCAACACCTGGCCGACGGCATCCTGGAAGGGCATGCCAGTGCGGTGTTGGCCGCGAGCATCTTCCATTTTGGCGAGTACACGGTGCCGGAGGCCAAGGCCTACATGGCGTCGCGTGGAATCGTGGTGCGCTGAGAGAGGTTGCCCGCCTTCGCGGGTGAAGCCTCGGCCAACCGCCGCCCCCGTGCGGGCCGTCAGTTGGCCGAGGGCTTCACCCGCGACCGATCATCCGTGATTCTTGCCCAGCAGGGCGTGGTACAGCTCGGTGTCGCCGAGGATGCCGACCACCTTGTCGTTCTCCTGGAGCACCAGCTTGTTGCCGGTGTGGTAGCGGATCTGCAGCGCTTCACGCATGCCGATGTCGGCATGCACCAGCGTCGGCCGACGGCCCAGCGCCTCCACGTCCTGGCCCGGCGCCCAGTTCTGCAGGTCCAGGCCGTTCTGCCCCTGGCGCGCGCGCTGCAGCGAACCCCCTTCGCCCAGGTCCAGCCAGGAGTCCCCGCTGGGGTCCAGGCATACCGAACCGTTGATGCGCTTGCAGTCGTTGACGCTGCGCATCAGGCTGCGGCCGCACAGCACGTTGAGCGGGTTGGTGTGGGCGACGAAGGTGCGCACGTATTCATCGGCCGGGTTCAGCACGATCTCCTCGGGCCTGCTGTACTGGATGATCCGTCCGTCCTTCATGATGGCGATACGACTTCCCAGCTTGAGCGCCTCGTCCAGGTCATGGCTGACGAACACGATGGTCTTGCTCAACTTGCGCTGCAGTTCCAGCAGTTCGTCCTGCAGGCCCTGGCGAATCAGCGGGTCGAGCGCCGAGAAGGGCTCGTCCATCAACAGGATGTCGGCGTCCATGGCCAGGGCCCGGGCCAGGCCCACGCGCTGCTGCATCCCGCCGGACAGCTCGTCGGGCTTCTTGTTGCGCCACTGGGTCAGGCCCACCAGTTCCAGTTTCTCGTCCACCAGCTTGCGTCGCTCCTTCTCGGGGCGACCCTGCATCTCCAGGCCGAAGCTGATGTTCTCGCGCACCGTCAGCCAGGGCATCAGGGCGAATTTCTGGAACACCATGGCGATGCGCTTGGTGCGCATCATCTTCAGCTCTGCTGGCGTGCAATGGGCGATGTCGATGTGCTTGCCTTCGTGTTCGACGAACAGCTTGCCCCGGCTGACGGTGTTCAGGCCATTGATGCAGCGCAGCAGGCTCGACTTGCCCGAGCCGGACAGCCCCATCAGCACGCAGATCTCGCCCTTCTGGATGTCTAGGTTGGCTTTCTCGACGCCGACCACCAGGCCGGTCTGCTTGAGGATCTGCTCGCGGGTCTTGCCCTGGTCGAGCAACCCCAGCGCTTCGCGGGGTTTGTTGGAGAAGATGACGTCGACATCTTCGAAGCGAATGATGCTCATGCTTCACTCCTGGCCGGCAGTTCCGGTTGCTTGCAGATGCGGTCGAGCATGATCGCCAGCAGCACGATCGCCAGGCCCGCTTCGAAGCCGAGCGAGATGTCGGCGGTGTTGAGTGCGTTGACCACCGGCTTGCCCAGGCCGTCGGCGCCCACCAGGGCGGCGATCACCACCATCGACAGCGACAGCATGATGCATTGGGTCACGCCGGCAGCGATGCTCGGCATGGCGTGGGGCAATTCGATGCGGGTGAGCAGCTGACGGCGTGAGCAGCCGAACGCCTTGCCGGCGTCCATCAGTTCCTGGGGCACGTCGCAGATGCCCAGGTAGGTGAGACGAATGGGCGCGGCGATGGCGAAGACCACGGTGGAGATCAGCCCTGGCACCACGCCCAGGCCGAACAGGGTCAGGGTCGGGATCAGGTAGACGAAGGTCGGCACGGTCTGCATCAGGTCCAGCACCGGACGCATGGCGGTGTAGAACATGGGCTTGTGCGCGGCGACGATGCCCAGCGGCACGCCGATGGCCACGCAGACCACCGTGGCGAAGCTCACCTGGGCGAGCGTCTCCAGGGTTTCCTGCCAGTAGCCCAGGTTGAGGATCAGCAGGAACGACAGCGCCACGAAGAGGGTCAGGCCCACCCGGCGCTGGATCAGGTGCGCCAGGGCGGCGAACAGGGCAATGAGCACGAAGGGGTTGAACCAGGTCAGGGCACTGGTGACGCCATGGATCATGAATTCCAGGCCTTGGGCGATCGCATCGAAATAGTCGGCGCCGTTCTGGGTCAACCATTCGACGAATGAGGCCATGTACTGCCCCAACGGTATTTTCTGATCGATAAGCATGATAGCGAGCTTCCACCTGCAAAGATTGTCATCAGTCCGGGGCGTCACGGTCGCGCCCCGAGGTAGTGCCTAGCGGCCGTCGCCGGCCACTGCTGCTACTGCATGGTTCGGTGTCATTGCGCGAGCTTGGCCCTGGCCGCCTCGAGGCCCGGCTTGCCATCCACGGTGGTCACGCCTGCCAGCCAGGCATCGAGCTTGCCGGGGTTGTCCTTGAGCCAGCGCCTGGCAGCGGCGTCGGGTTTCATCTTGTCGTCCAGGACATAGCCCATCATGGTGCTTTCGTCCTTGAGCTCGAACGACAGGTTCTTCAGCAACTGTCCGACGTTGCTGCACTGCTCGGTGTAGCCCTTGCGGGTGTTGGTGTAGACGGTGGCCTTGCCGAAGTCCGGGCCGAAGTAGGCGTCGCCGCCGGTGAGGTACTGCATCTTGAAGCGGGTGTTCATCGGGTGCGGTTCCCAGCCGAGGAAGACGATGCCCTGGCCTTTGCGCTGGTCCTTGTCGACCTGGCTGAGCATGCCCGCCTCACTGGACTGGACCATCTTGAAGCCTGCGTCCTTCAGGCCGAAAGCGTTCTCGTCGATCATCTTCTGGATGGTGCGGTTGCCATCGTTGCCCGGCTCGATGCCGTAGAGCTTGCCGTCCAGCTCCTGCTTGAACCGGACGATGTCCTTGAAGTCCTTCAGGCCCTTGTCGTAGAGCGACTGGGAGACGGCCAGGGTGTACTTGGCGTTCTCCAGGTTGGCCCGCACGGTCTCGACGGTACCGGCGTCGCGGTACGCCTTGATGTCGTTCTCCATGGTCGGCATCCAGTTGCCGAGAAACACGTCCAGGTCCTTGCCGGTGGCCAGCGACTTGTAGGTCACCGGCACCGAAATCATGGTGGTGCGAGCCTTGTAGCCCAGCGCCTCGAGGACCACGCTGGTGGTGGCGGTGGTCACGGCGATGTCGGTCCAGCCGACGTCGGAGAAGCGAACCGTCTGGCACTGCTCGGGTTCGGCGGCCTGGGCCAGCAGCGGGGCTGCGAGCACAGCGGCCAGTAAGAGCTTGGGCGAAGCGTTCATTCGGGTGGACTCCTGTGATTTTTTCTTCGGGTTCGCGCAGTCCGCCGCCACGTTCTGAGGTGTCGGTCGTCCAGGCCTGCAGAGGGCAGGTTGCGAGGCCGTGCAATACGAGTCGGTTTCGATAATCCCCCAGCGTTCGACGCTCGCCTACTGGTGGGGTCGTAACCAGTGCAGGACAGGTCGCATCCAGTACGGGCAATGTCGCTTACGGATTCTTCCTACCATCGAGCCGTGAAAATGCATCCTCCCCTCGCGCAAAAGCGGCGAAATGATGGCCGCGCCCCAGGGCGCTGCCGGACAAAATCAGGTCGGTTGCAGACGGCGAGCGCTGGGTTAAAACCCCGATCATGCCTGCATTCGCGGCATCCGCCGCCCTCAGCCTAGCCGCTGGCTGCGCCGCCCCCCTGGCGCGCAGGAACAAGCCCATCAAGAGGTGATTCGACAATGGCCATCAGCGTGTTCGACCTGTTCAAGATCGGTGTCGGGCCTTCCAGCTCGCATACCGTAGGCCCCATGCGCGCCGCCGCGCTGTTCGTCCAGGGGCTGCGCGAACGCGGCGAACTGGAGCAGGTACGGCGCGTCGAGGTGCGCCTGTATGGCTCGCTGTCGGCCACCGGGATCGGCCACGGCACCGACAACGCCACCATCATGGGATTGATGGGCGAGTGGCCCGATTCCATCGAGCCGACGCAGATCGCCCCGCGCATCGCCGACCTGCGTGAAACCGACACGCTGCTGCTCGACAACCGCCTGCCGATCGAATTCGTCTGGTCCCGCGACATGCGGCTGCTGGACGAGAACCTGCCGTACCATCCCAACGCCATGACCCTGGTGGCCGAGGGCGAGCAGGGCGAGCTGCACCAGGACACCTACTACTCGGTCGGTGGCGGTTTCGTGGTCGATGCCGCGCAAGCGGCCAGCGGCGTGCTGGACGCCGACCAGACCGTGCTGCCGTACGATTTCAACAGTGCCGCCGAACTGCTGCGCCTGTGCAAGCAAAACGACATGCGCGTGTCGCAATTGATGATGGAGAACGAGAAGGTCTGGCGCAGCGAAGCCGAGATCCGTGCCGGCCTGCTCAAGCTCTGGCACGCCATGCAGGAGTGCGTGAACAACGGCCTGAAGTACGAGGGCACGCTGCCCGGCGGGCTCAACGTTCGCCGTCGGGCAGCCAAGCTGCACCGCAGCCTGCAGGAAATCGGCAAGCCCAACGTGATCGGCTCGACCATGAGCGCGATGGAATGGGTCAACCTGTTCGCCCTGGCGGTCAACGAAGAGAACGCCGCGGGCGGGCGCATGGTCACTGCACCGACCAATGGCGCAGCGGGCATCATCCCGGCGGTGCTGCACTACTACATGCGCTTCTCCGATGCAGTGGACGAGTCCAACGTGGTCGATTTCTTCCTGGGCGCAGCCGCGGTGGGCATCCTGTGCAAGAAGAATGCGTCGATCTCCGGGGCCGAAGTCGGCTGCCAAGGCGAGGTCGGGTCGGCCTGTGCCATGGCCGCTGCGGGCCTGGCCGACGTGCTCGGCGCCACCCCTGCGCAGTTGGAGAACGCGGCCGAGATCGCCCTGGAGCACAACCTGGGGCTGACCTGCGATCCGGTCGGTGGCCTGGTTCAGGTGCCGTGCATCGAGCGTAACGCCATCGCTGCGGTGAAGGCGATCAATGCCGTGCAGATGGCCCTGCGCGGCGACGGCGAGCATTTCATCTCCCTCGACCATGTCATCCGCACCATGCGCGACACCGGGGCGGACATGCACGACAAGTACAAGGAAACCTCCCGCGGCGGCCTGGCCGTCAACGCCATCGAGTGCTGATGCGCCGCCCTGACTCTTTTCCGTGCGCTGTGCTGCATGGTTGTGCAGCCACCGGGCATCGCCCGGACACGGCCCGGATGTCGTTATGGGTGTCGCCGTTGTCGGTGACACTTATGAATGTCGCTTCTGGGCAACCTTCACACAAGTGCTACCGATTTGCTCAGCCGTGACAGGCAAGGGCGCTGGCACGCCGATTTGCGTTCATCAGCCCGCTCTCTCGGAAAGGCCCTACAGGACGCACGCCAACGTCGTTTTCAGGTTTTTTTGGATGGCCGTTCAATTTCGGGCACGGCCTTTGCGTAACGATAGATAAAGCCCCTGCACACGAACAGCGGGCCATGACAACAAAGCCGTGCCCGCCTGAGGCACATCCAGCATTTGTGTGAGGAGAATTCACGATGACGTCGTACACCTCCGGGCCATCCCAGAACCGCACAGCTCCCCAGTCCATCGGCTTTCTCCTGCTGGACAACTTCACCCTCATCTCACTGGCGTCGGCGGTCGAACCGCTGCGCATGGCCAACCAGTTGTCCGGTCGCGAGCTGTATCGCTGGCATACCTTGACCCTGGATGGCGGTCAGGTGTGGGCCAGCGATGGCCTGCAGATCACCCCCGACGCCGCGATGCACAGCGCGCCGGCCATCGACACGGTGATCGT
Source organism: Pseudomonas sp. S30 (assembly GCF_016518545.1). Classification (GTDB taxonomy): domain Bacteria; phylum Pseudomonadota; class Gammaproteobacteria; order Pseudomonadales; family Pseudomonadaceae; genus Aquipseudomonas. Next base: position 145,848 of record NZ_JACVTO010000014.1, on the reverse strand, counting down.
CTGTGGGGGCGTTGGCATTCAGCGCGCCGTCACCCGCGAGCACGTCACCTGGCTGCAGGCACAGGCGCGTCAGTCGCGCCGGCTCGGCGCCGTGTGCACCGGCAGTTGGGCGCTGGCCTGTGCCGGTCTGCTCGACGGCTTCGACTGCAGCGTGCATTGGGAATGTCTGGCCGCCATGCAGGAGGCGTTCCCACGGGTCAACATGAGCACCCGCCTGTTCACCCTCGACCGCAATCGCTTCACCAGCTCCGGTGGCACCGCGCCCCTGGACATGATGCTGCACCTGATCAGTCGCGACCACGGCCGTGAACTGTCGGCGGCCATTTCCGAGATGTTCGTCTACGAGCGTATTCGCAACGAACAGGACCACCAGCGGGTGCCGCTCAAGCACATGCTGGGCACCAATCAGCCCAAGCTTCAGGAAATCGTCGCGCTGATGGAGGCCAACCTCGAGGAGCCGATCGACCTCGACGAACTGGCGGTGTATGTCAACGTGTCGCGGCGTCAGCTGGAGCGCCTGTTCCAGAAATACCTGCACTGCTCGCCGTCGCGCTACTACCTGAAGCTGCGCCTGATTCGCGCGCGACAACTGCTCAAGCAGACGCCGATGTCGATCATCGAGGTGGCGTCGGTGTGCGGCTTCGTCTCCACGCCGCACTTCTCCAAGTGCTACCGCGAGTACTTCGGCATCCCGCCACGCGACGAGCGCGTGGGCTCCAATACCGCCCAGCAGGTGGCGATGATGCCGATTCCGCAGGCCATGGCGCTGTCACCGCACAGCGGCCCGATGGCGGCCTTGAGCCAGGCGCGGAACGAGTCGACCTTCGCCAGCGTGAGGCTTTGAGCGTGCGTCGAGCCGGTCGCCGGTGCTGATGCCGGTGACTGGCTCGACGCCGAGCCGACTCATCCCCGCCGGGTGTACTGCGCGAGCGCCGGCAACAACTGCTTGTCGATGGCCTGGCGCACCGCCGGCAGGATGGTCGCGCTGCCGGTGTACATCTGCTCCACCATCCCCTTCAGTGCCCGGGCGTTGGGCTCGTTGAGCCCGCGCACCGCCGCCTCGCAGGCTTCGTCGGCACTGGCGCCAGCGGGAATGTCGAAACCACGGGCGCGCAAGTGGCCCAGCAGGTCGTCCTGATCGATCAAATCGGCATGCATCATGGTAAGGGGCCCTTGTCGGCTGTGGTGATGTACGAGCGATTCTGTGATTCCCACGACGGCCCCGCAAGCCCGATCTCAGGCGATGGCTGCCATGGCTAAGAACAGGTCGTTCCCGGCTAAATCCGCAGTCGAGGAAATCAGCACACTGGAGCCATTCACGGCACCGAGGGCTTGGTCACCCTCACTCACGCGCAGTGGATGATGCTCGCGCTCCGCCCCGGTTGCTCACGGCTTCCGGGGTTTTTTCATGGGTCACGGGCGTCAGCCACGCAGCCCCATCACCCTGCCGACATAGCAGGCCGCTTCGCGTGCCGGCTGCTGGTCAAGCCATGCCTGCAAACGCTCGACACTTCCCTCACTGAACGGCGCCGACCTCGGCCCGGCCAGGTCCACATGCAACAACATCTGTTCGCTCGCCGAGAGCACGTCGGCGAAGCCCTCGCGGTGCAGCGTGTGATAGACGTGCAGACGCTTGCTGTCATAGCCGAGGACCTGCGTCTGCACCCAGACCTCGGTGCCGAGCTTCACCTCGTGCAGGTAGTTGATGTGCGCCTCCAGGGTGAACAGCGAGTGGCCGCTACGGCCTCGGCTGCCGGCGTCCAGGCCGATGCGCTCCATCAGCGCATCGGTGGCGTAGCTGAAGATCAGCAGGTAGAAGGCATCGCGCAGGTGCCCGTTGTAGTCCACCCAGTCCTGGGCGATGGTGGTGCGGTAGGTGATCGATGCCGTCATGTCGCTGTCCTCAGTCGCCGAAGGCCAGGCCATGCTCGGCCTTGCTGTGCTTCACCGCCGCCAGCACTGCCAGCAGGGTGTCGTCGCGGTAGCGCTCCAGCGCGGCGATGCTGCGCGCGCCCAGCTGCTCGGTGGTGCCTTCGACCACCTCGTCGATCAGCCGGTCGGTGAGTTCGGGGGCCGGCAGGTAGGTCCAGGGCAGTTGCAAGGCCGGCCCGAACTGCGCCATGAAGTGGCGCATGCCAGCATCGCCACCGGCCAGGGTGTAGGTGAGGAACGTGCCCATGAACGACCAGCGCAGGCCCGCCCCGAAGCGGATCGCATCGTCGATCTCAGCCGTGCTGGCCACCCCGTCGTTGACCAGGTGCAGCGCCTCGCGCCACACCGCTTCGAGCAGACGATCGGCGATGAAGCCCGGCACCTCCTTGCGCACGTGCAGCGGGCGCATGCCCAGGGCGGTGTAGACGGTCCTGGCGGCTTCGATGGCTTCAGGTGAGGTGTGGCGATTGCCCACGATCTCCACCAGTGGCAGCAGGTAGACGGGGTTGAACGGGTGGCCCACCAGGCAGCGTTCCGGGTGCGTGGACGCGGCATAGAACTCGCTGGGCAGCAGGCCCGAGGTGCTGGAGGCGATGAGCGCCTCGGGCTTGGCCGCCGCGCTGATCCGGGCGTGCAGGTCGAGCTTCAGATCCAGGCGCTCGGGGGCGCTTTCCTGAATGAAGTCGGCATCGCCCACGCACGCCTCGACGGTGCTGACGAAGGTCAACCGGTGCTGCGCGGCGCCTTCGGCCAGGCCTTGTTTTTCCAGGGCGGGCCAGGCATTGGCAATGCGCCTGCGCAAGGCCTGTTCGGCGCCGGGCGCCGGGTCCCAGGCGATCACGTCCAGGCCGTGGGCGAGGGCGCGGGCGATCCAGCCGCTGCCGATGACGCCGCAGCCGAGTGCAGCGAAGGTCTTGATGTCAGTGATGAAGGGCATGTCAGTCTCTCCGAAGGTCTGCACAAGGGCTCAGCGGCGTTGCAGGTTCATCTTTGCCCGACCCTCGGCCGGCGTGAGCACGCGGGCGCCGAGACGGCTGATGATCTGAACCGCGCGTTCGACCAGTTGGCCGTTGCTGGCCAGCACGCCCCGGTCGAGGTAGAGGTTGTCTTCCAGGCCGACCCGCACGTTGCCGCCCAGTAGCACCGCCTGGGCGGCCATGGGCATCTGCATGCGACCGATGCCGAAGCCCGCCCAGGTGACACCGGCCGGCAGGTTGTCGACCATCGCCTTCATGGTGGCGGTGTCGGCCGGCGCGCCCCAGGGAATACCCAGGCACAGCTGGAACAGCGGGTCGTGCAGCAGGCCTTCCTTGATCATCTGCTTGGCGAACCACAGGTGGCCGGTGTCGAAGATTTCCAGTTCGGCCTTCACCCCCAGCTCGCTGATGCGCCGGGCGCCGGCGCGCAGCTGCGCCGGGGTGGAGACGTAGATCGAGTTGCCGTCGCCGAAGTTGAGGGTGCCGCAGTCCAGGGTGCAGATTTCCGGCAGCAAGGCCTCCACGTGCGCCAGGCGCTCCAGTGGGCCTATCAGGTCGGTGCCGGCGCCGAAGGCCATCGGCGCTTCGCCGGGGCCGATCTCCAGGTCGCCGCCCATGCCGGCGGTGAGGTTGACGATCACGTCCACGTCGGCTTCGCGAATGCGTTCCATGACTTCGCGGTACAGCGCGACGTCGCGGCTGAAGCGGCCGGTCTGCGGGTCGCGGACATGGCAGTGCACCACGGTGGCGCCGGCCTGGGCGGCTTCCACGGCCGCGGCGGCGATCTGCTTGGGTGTGACGGGGACCAGGTGGCTCTTGGCGGCGGTGTCGCCGGCGCCGGTCAGGGCGCAAGTGATGATGACGTCATGGTTCATGGGCATGTCCTTGAGTATCTGCGGTGGCTTTTTCACGGGTGAGCGCGTTCCTCCCGGTGTGAAGGGGCGCATTCGACCGTGAAAAGGCGCTGTCAGTTGGCGCTGAGGTTCAGGTGCTCGGTCGCTGGCTGGCCGTCGAAGGTGGTCACCCCGTCGAGCCAGCGCGCCTTGTCCTGGGGATGGTCCTGAAGCCACTGGCGCGCCGACGCCAGCGGATCCTTGTGGTCGAGCAGCGGCTGCATCATGCGGCTCTCGTCCTCGGCGCTGAAGGTGAGGTTGGCCAGCAGGCGACTGGCGTTCGGGCAGCGTTGCGCGTAGTCGGGCGCGGTGACGGTCCAGACCGTGGCACGCCCTTCGTCCGGGCCGAGCGCGTCCTGGCTGTCGCCCAGATAGACCATGTCGAGGTTGACGTTCATCGGATGCGGTTTCCACCCGAAGAACACCACCGCCTGCTTGCGCCGCACGGCGCGATCGACGGCGGCGAGCATGCCCGCCTCGCTGGATTCGACCAGCTGGAACCGGCCCAGGCCGAACTGGTTTTTCGCGATCATGGCCTTGATCTGGGTGTTGGCGCCCGAGCCCGGCTCGATGCCGTAGAGTTTGCCGCCCAGGGCCTTCTCGAACCTGTGGATGTCGGCGAAGGTCTTCAGGCCCTGGTCGGCCAGGTACCTGGGCACGGCCAGGGTGGCGCGGGCGTCGTCCAGGCTGGGCTTGTCGAGCACCTTCACCTGGCCCGCCTCGATGAACGGCGTGAGGGTCTGGGTCATGATCGGGTTCCAGTAGCCCAGGAACAGGTCCAGGCGCTTGTCGCGAATGCCGGCGAAGATGATTTGCTGGGAAGCGCTGGTCTGGCGCGTCTGGTAGCCCAGGCCGTCCAGTAGCACCTGGGCCACGGCGCTGGTGGCGATGACGTCGGTCCAGTTGACCACGCCCAGGCGTACGGTCTTGCAGGCGGCGGGCTCGGCCGCCAGTAGCGGAGTGACGAGGATGCCGCTCAGGGCGAGGGACAGCAGGCTGCGGCGGATCAGGCGAGGCATGATGGCTCTCCATCGGCAGGGCGTATTGTTATGGGGTCCGGCCTCTGCGGGCCGTGGGAAAAACGTTACGCCCATGGCACAGTGGGCAATCGCACGCTGGCGACCCGCAATTGCACTGCAGCGACCCTCTACCCTTCGGGAGTCCACGATGCCGGAAACCGTCCAGTTCCTGCTCTTGCCAGGGTTTTCCGCGTTGGGCTTCATCAGCGCCCTGGAGCCGTTGCGGGTAGCCAATCGCTTTCGCGGTGCGCTGTACCGCTGGCGCGTGCTGAGCCTGGATGGCGGACCGGTGCTGGCCAGCAATGGCATGTCGGTCAACGCCGACCTGGGGCTGGCCGAAGCCGAGCGGGGCGCGATGCTGCTGGTGGTGGCCGGCTTCGAGCCGCTGGCCTGCCACGGGCCGCAGCTGGTGCAGGCGTTGCGGCGGGTGGCGCAGGAGGGCGCGGTGCTGGGCGGCATCGATACCGGTGCGATGGTGTTGGCCCAGGCGGGTCTGCTCGACGGGTATCGCGCCACCTTGCACTGGGAGGCGCTGGACGCTTTCCGGGAGCGCTACCCGCGCCTGCACGCCACCCAGGAACTGTTCGAGATCGACCGTCGGCGCATCACCTGCGCAGGCGGTACCGCGTCGATCGACCTGATGCTGGACCTCATCGCCCAGGCCCATGGCAGCCAGTTGGCGATCCAGGTGTCCGAGCAGTTCGTGCTGGGGCGTATCCGTCCGCGCCAGGATCACCAGCGCATGGCGATCGCCAGCCGCTACGGCATCCGCAACGCCAAGTTGGTGAAGGTGATCGGCGAAATGGAGCGCGACCTCGAGCAGCCGCTGGATACCCGTGCGTTGGCCGAAGCGGTGCAGGTCACCCGGCGTCAGCTGGAGCGCCTGTTCCGCCTGCACGTGCAGGACACCCCGCGCGGCTTCTACCTGGGCTTGCGCCTGGACAAGGCGCGCCAGTTACTGCGCCAGACCGACATGAGCGTGCTGCAGGTCGCGCTGGCCTGCGGCTTCGAGTCGTCGTCGTATTTCACCCGATGCTACCGGGCGCGATTCCAGTGCTGCCCACGACACGACCGCTCCCCGGGCGCATCTGCGGCCTCTACATAGCCACAGCGGCTCGCCGCTGTCAGCCAATCGCCGACTGCGCGCCTACTGCTGCCCGACCGACTGCAAGTATTCCGAACGCTCGTCGCTGCGCTGCGCCACGCAGGTGTTCCATGCGGCCTCGAAGGCCTTGCTGCCGGGCTTTTCGGCATAGGTCTCGACCTTGCAGTCGGCATCGCGCAGCTGGGTCCAGAGTTTCTGCGCCGCGTCCATGCGCGCGCTCAGGGCGCTGGCCTTGTCGCTTTCGTCGGCGTACTGATCGCGGATGCGCTGGATCAGGTCGTCATAGGCAGACTTGAGCTCGCGCTCGGCGGTCTGCTTGTTGTAGGCCGCGCAGGCATAGCCCTGCTGGTCGGTCTCGACGTTGTCGCAGGGCGTGCTGTCTTCCTGGGCGGCCTGGGCGCCGAGCGCCACGAACAGCAGCACCAGCCATGCCTTTGATTTCATCCGATTTCTCCTGAACGCACTGACGAGTCGTCGAGGATTCTCGCTCAGCCTCGTGTCGGTAGATAGGGGGGGCGGAAAATGTTCATGATCATCTATCGACGTTCCAGAGTGACACTGCGCAGCAGAATAGGAGGATCAGCATCAGGGCTTGGTACGTCGGTTGAACTGATTGAGCAGATCAGCAAACATCTTTCCGAGTGGATAGCCCCTGTAGTATTGAGCATCGAATCTGAGTACGTGACTCTTGATATAGGGTATGTCTAAGTTCAGGCGTTCGCCCGGGTTTTTCGCCGTAGCAGTTTCGAGGTTGCCAACGAGTGATTCAAGGGCTAAGTAGCCTCCTATGAAATCCACTGCTTCTTTGGTGAATTTCTCATAGCGCTCGGTCAGCGCAAAAATTCCAATACTGTTTTTCGAACGGATGCATCCTGTAGCAGACTCCAGTTTTATCTGGAGTTGATCCCTGACTTTTTCAAATTCCGCTAGTACCCTAGGCAGGTCGAGAGTGGGATGGGCGCATGCAAACGAAATTGCTTCTCTATCAAAGAAAGGATGCAGATGCTGGGTTTTGAAAAAATCCTCATCCCCTTTCAATGAGCTGTTGCATGAGTAGCAACTCGGTATCAAGTTTGCCAGGCTCAGACCCAGGTGAGGATACAGAGACTGCGGGTAGAAATGGTCCAGGGTCGGCCGGAGCTTCCCGGTCTTCTTGTCTTTGAAGACCGTATGGGCATAATTGTAGTTGCAATAAGGACACGTCGTGAGCGTGGACTTTCTGCAGAGATCGTAGGCATTCCATGGAGGGCAGGGTAGCTTTGAGTGGGGCTTGTCTCTGAACCTGGAGTAATTGAAGATTTTCTTCAGGTCCTTTATAAGTAGCGCGTAGTTTGCAGCGCCCAATATCGGTCTGTGGTGCAAAAGTTTATGAATAGACCACTCCATCTGCCGGCGACTGTTGGAAAGGATCGCTCGTCGTACCGATATCACGAAGTTTTTGCTGTGTGGGCTTTGCGCTTTGGGAATGTCGTGGTCGATGAAGTTCTGAATAATGGCTGACAAATAAGCCTTGTGTTCATCCTTAGCGTGCTTCCAGGTATCAGGCATCGAGATGATCAAGACTGAGATCCTTGATGCATGGTCAGCAGACGCTTCAGTTCAGCGGTAATCAAAGGGTCGTCGATCACCGACATGAGGTACTGATCTCTCTCGGTGAACATTCCTTTCCTGATGGATGCGATGGTTTCGTTGATCCTGCGAATAGCGAATTCGCCAATCGTCACTGCTCCGAAAGACCTATTCAAGATAGCGTGAAGAGGCGCTGCGAATGCTGGCATCTGCCCCGGAGGCGATTCGGGAAGAAAAACTTCGTCATTTTGTGCTGCTGGGGTCTGAATCGTACCTCGCCGCTGTGGCCTCAGACGGCAGATAAAGTCGTGTGGTACATCGGAGGCCAGTAACGGTGAATGGGAGGCGATGATCAGCTGGAGTGTTTCAAGTTTGAATTTCTCCTTGCAGGTCGTAAAGAATTTGTTCAATTGCCAAATATATTTTCGTTGCCAAGCGAGGTGTAGGTAGGCGTCACCTTCGTCCAGAAACAATACCAGGTTGCGGCGGCCTTTTTCTGCATGCGCACGAATGCCCTCATGCAACGATATGATCTGGTTGACGATGGCCCACTGGCCGGAGCTCATGTGGGGCAGGCAGATGGTGAACAGCGTCAACTGCGGGCTGCTGAATAAGTCTCGATCGGTATGTGGTTTGACACGGTATCGAAAACGGCCGGCGTTGATTTCTTTGAACGGGAGCGTGTTCAGCGCGTCGGCCGTAGCCTCCACGACAGATGATAGATTATCAAGTCGCTCAAGCCTTGGTTTAAAGCTTCGAGTTTTGAAGAAAGGGTTGGGGCTGTACATGTCCAGGAGATTTATTATATCTTTTTCATGGAATTTTTTATTTTTTAGCATGTGTTGAATGGTGGCGTGGATTGCAATGGATTTATATGGCGACGGCTCGGTGCAAGATAAAATGTGGGCTGATATCTGCTTGCCTGCTTCACCCAAAAGATAGTCCAGTTTCCGCTCCATGTCAGTGAGTTTTTCTATATGGGAAACTTTCCTTTCTTCTGCCGTGTCAACGGGTATATTTTGCAGGTCTCGGGTCATTCGTCGCACAGTCAGATCGAGCTTTTTCATGTACTCCAGATTATGCAATGGCGAATCATCTGAGTGTAGGAGCCTTCTGATCGCAAGACGCGCCAGGGCAGTACCGACTTTTCCGATGTCGACATTCAGCTCTGCAAAAATTTGGGGGGAGAGGTCGAATTCAGCCAGAATTTTCCTATGGTGGTGAAGTTCGAAGAGGTCGTGTTTTCTCTGATTTGAAACATTGATTAGGTTGCCTTGTCGGCCCAGAATGGGCTGATTGCGAACAGGGCTATAGTAAATCAGGCCGTAGCGTTTAAGCCTAGCTTTGTCATAGTAATTCGAATGATGGAATTGCAGCTGGCAGTCGGATTCGAAATGTTCATGTCGGCCTGGCCAGAATTTCTCAATGGTCTTTTGAATAAATTGAGTCTTCCCGGAACCATTTGGACCTATGATCAGCGACACCGAGTCGATGTCAAACAAGTTGTAACTGTCCGCTTTTGCCAGCGTCAGGCGTTGGCCTCGTATTTCGATGGACGTCAACACAAAGAATCCTTTCCTCGATCAGTGGATTCCGGAATTCTGGCTGATCTGATGGCTTTTTGACAGATCTTGGCCAACGCGGCCCATGACCCTGTCCTGGTGCGCTTGACGCTTTCGGCAAACCCCCTGTCGTTTTTGCACCGAGGCGTCGCAGGCCGCAGGCATATGCTGGCCCCAAACCGCCGGCCCTGGTTCGGCGCGACCCATTACAAGCCTTACGATAAAAGGGGACAGCCTGATGAGCCCAGCCGAATTACACGCCGACAGCATCGTCATCGATGGTCTGATCATCGCCAAGTGGAACCGCGAGCTGTTCGAAGACATGCGCAAGGGAGGCCTGACCGCGGCCAACTGCACCGTGTCGGTCTGGGAAGGTTTCAAGGCCACCGTCGACCAGATCGCCGCCAGCCAGAAGCTGATCCGCGAGAACAGCGACCTGGTGATGCCGGTGCGCACCACCGCCGACATCCGCAAGGCCAAGGAACAGGGCAAGACCGGCATCCTCTTCGGCTTCCAGAACGCCCATGCCTTCGAGGACCAGATCGCCTACGTGGAGATCTTCAAGCAGCTGGGCGTGGGCATCGTGCAGATGTGCTACAACACCCAGAACCTGGTCGGCACCGGCTGCTACGAACGTGACGGCGGCCTGTCGGGCTTTGGCCGCGAGATCGTCGCCGAGATGAACCGCGTCGGCATCATGTGCGACCTGTCCCACGTCGGCTCCAAGACCAGCGAAGAGGTGATCCTCGAGTCGAAGAAACCGGTGTGCTACTCCCACTGCCTGCCCTCGGGCCTGAAGGAGCACCCGCGCAACAAGTCCGATGAGGAACTGAAGTTCATCGCCGACCACGGCGGCTTCGTCGGCGTGACCATGTTCGCGCCGTTCCTGGCCAAAGGCATCGACTCGACCATCGACGACTACGCCGAGGCCATCGAGTACACCATGAACATCGTCGGTGAGGACGCCATCGGCATCGGCACCGACTTCACCCAGGGTCACGGCCAGGAATTCTTCGAGTACCTCACCCACGACAAGGGCTACGCCCGTCGCCTGACCAACTTCGGCAAGATCATCAACCCGCTGGGTATCCGCACCGTCGGCGAATTCCCCAACCTCACCGAGACCCTGCTCAAACGCGGTCACCCCGAGCGCGTGGTGCGCAAGATCATGGGCGAGAACTGGGTCAACGTATTGAAAGACGTCTGGGGCGAGTAAGCCGCTCTCCAAGCCTCAAGCCCCCGCCAGCAACGCCGGGGCAACCCGATAGAATTTTTCTGGAGTTGAGTTTCCATGGCCAAGATCGCCCCGCAATTGCCAATCGAAGTCGACAGCGAGACCGGTGTCTGGACCAGCGACGCCCTGCCGATGCTGTACGTACCGCGCCACTTCTTCGTCAACAACCACATGGGCATCGAGGAAGTGCTGGGCGCCGACGCCTACGCCGAAATCCTCTACAAGGCCGGCTACAAGTCCGCCTGGCACTGGTGCGAGAAGGAAGCCGAATGCCACGGCCTGGAGGGCGTCGCGGTGTTCGAGCACTACATGAAGCGCCTGAGCCAGCGTGGTTGGGGCCTGTTCGAGATCCAGGACATCGACCTGGATAAAGGCACCTGCAGCGTCAAGCTCAAGCACTCCGCGTTCGTCTACGTCTATGGCAAGTGCGGTCGCAAGGTCGACTACATGTTCACCGGCTGGTTCGCCGGCGCCATGGACCAGATTCTCGCGGCCCGCGGCAGCACGCTCCGCACCGTGGCCGAACAGGTCTACGGCGGGTCGGAAGAAGGCCACGAAGATGGCTTGTTCGTCACCAAGCCGTTGTAAGCCGGGGAGAGCGTCATGGCATTCGAAGCAATGTTCCAGCCGATCCAGATCGGCAAGCTGACCATCCGCAACCGCGTGCTCAGCACCGCGCACGCCGAGGTCTATGCGACCGACGGCGGCATGACCACCGAGCGCTACGTCAAGTACTACGAAGAGAAGGCCAAGGGCGGCATCGGCCTGGCCATCTGCGGCGGATCGTCGGTGGTGGCCATCGACAGCCCGCAGCAGTGGTGGGCGTCGGTCAACCTGTCCACCGACCGCATCATCCCGCATTTCCAGAACCTGGCCGACGCCATGCACAAGCATGGCGCCAAGATCATGATCCAGATTACCCACATGGGTCGTCGCTCGCGCTGGGACGGCTTCCACTGGCCGACCCTGATGTCGCCGTCAGGCATCCGCGAACCCGTGCACCGCGCCACCTGCAAGACCATCGAGGTGGAAGAGATCTGGCGGGTGATCGGCAACTATGCCCAGGCCGCACGTCGGGCCAAGGAAGGCGGGCTCGATGGCGTGGAGCTGTCGGCGGTGCACCAGCACATGATCGACCAGTTCTGGAGCCCGCGGGTCAACAAGCGCACCGACGAATGGGGCGGCAGCTTCGAGGGCCGCATGAAGTTCGGCCTGGAAGTGCTCAAGGCCGTGCGCGCCGAAGTGGGCGACGATTTCTGCGTGGGCATGCGGATCTGCGGTGACGAGTTCCACCCCGATGGCCTCAGCCACGAGGACATGAAGCAGATCGCCGCCTACTACGATGCCACCGGCATGCTCGATTTCATCGGCGTTGTGGGGTCGGGTTGCGATACCCACAACACCCTGGCCAACGTCATCCCCAACATGAGCTACCCGCCGGAGCCATTCCTGCACCTGGCGGCCGGCATCAAGGAAGTGGTCAAGGTGCCGGTGCTGCACGCGCAGAACATCAAGGACCCGAACCAGGCCACGCGCATCCTCGAAGGCGGCTACGTGGACATGGTCGGCATGACCCGTGCGCACATGGCCGACCCGCACCTGATCGCCAAGATCAAGATGGGCCAGATCGACCAGATCAAGCAGTGCGTGGGCGCCAACTACTGCATCGACCGCCAGTACCAGGGCCTGGACGTGCTGTGCATCCAGAACGCCGCGACCTCCCGCGAATACATGGGCGTGCCGCACATCATCGAGAAGTCCACCGGGCCCAAGCGCAAGGTGGTGGTGGTCGGTGCCGGCCCCGCCGGCATGGAGGCGGCGCGCGTGGCGGCCGAGCGTGGCCACGACGTCACCGTGTTCGAGAAGCGCGAGCAGATCGGCGGGCAGATCACCATCGCCGCCAAGGCGCCGCAGCGCGACCAGATCGCCGGTATCACCCGCTGGTATCAGCTGGAGTTCGCCCGCCTGAAGATCGACCTGCGCCTGGGCACCGCGGCGGACATCCCGACCATCCAGGACCTGCGCCCGGACATCATCGTGCTGGCGGTGGGCGGCCACCCGTTCATCGAGCAGAACGATCACTGGGGCGCGGCCGAAGGGCTGGTGGTCAGTAGCTGGGACGTGCTCGACGGCAAGGTCGCGCCGGGCAAGAACGTGCTGGTGTACGACACCATCTGCGAATTCACCGGCATGTCGGTGGCCGACTTCATCGCCGACAAGGGCAGCCAGGTGGAGATCGTCACCGACGACATCAAGCCGGGCGTGGCCATGGGCGGCACCACCTTCCCCACCTACTACCGCAGCATGTACCCCAAGGAAGTGATCATGACCGGGGACATGATGCTGGAGAAGGTCTACCGCGAAGGCGACAAGCTGGTGGCGGTGCTGGAGAACGAGTACACCGGCGCCAAGGAAGAACGGGTGGTCGACCAGGTGGTGATCGAGAACGGCGTGCGGCCGGACGAGGCCCTGTACTACGGGCTCAAGGAAGGCTCGCGCAACAAGGGCCAGATCGACGTCGAGGCGCTGTTCGCGATCCAGCCCCAGCCGATCCTCAGCCAGCCGGGCGAAGGCTACCTGCTGTATCGCATCGGTGACTGCGTGGCCCAGCGCAACGTGCACGCGGCGATCTACGACGGCCTGCGCCTGTGCAAGGACTTCTGATCGCACGGGCATGAACGCCGCCCCTGGGGGCGGGATTGGCCCCCTGCGGGAGCGGGCGAGCACGCGCCTGCAGGGTCCGCGCTGCGCTTGAAAGCGGCGCACGAATCCAGCTGTTGTGGGAGCTTCCCATGTTGAACACCCTTCTACCCATCCTGCTGTTCGCCGCACTCGGCCTGGCCGTGCTCGGCGCCGTGCGCCGCGTGAACCTGTGGCGCCGCGGCCGGCCATCGAAGGTCGATCTGCTCGGCGGCCTGCTGGCCATGCCACGCCGCTACCTGGTGGACCTGCACCATGTGGTCGAGCGCGACAAGTACATGTCCAGGACCCACGTGGCTACCGCCGGTGGCTTCGTGCTGTCGGCGCTGCTGGCGATCCTGGTGCACGGTTTCGGCCTGCACAGCCAGATTCTCGGCTACGCCCTGCTGGTGGCCACGCTGATCATGTTCAGCGGCGCGGTCTTCGTCTTCCGCCGCCGCCTGAACCCGCCGTCGCGGCTGTCCAAGGGGCCGTGGATGCGCCTGCCCAAGAGCCTGCTGGTGTTCGCCGCGAGCTTCTTCATCGCCACCTTGCCGGTGGCCGGTATCCTGCCGGCCAACACCGGCGGCTGGGTGATGGTGGCCATCCTCGGCCTGGGCGTGCTGTGGGGCGTGTCGGAGCTGTTCTTCGGCATGACCTGGGGCGGACCGATGAAGCACGCCTTCGCCGGTGCCCTGCACCTGGCGTGGCACCGGCGTGCCGAACGCTTCGGCGGCGGTCGCTCCACGGGCCTCAAGCCGCTGGATCTGGAAGACCCGAACGCGCCCCTGGGCGTGGAGAAGCCGGCCGACTTCACCTGGAACCAGCTGCTGGGCTTCGATGCCTGCGTGCAGTGCGGCAAGTGCGAGGCCATGTGCCCGGCCTTCGCGGCGGGCCAACCGCTGAATCCGAAGAAGCTGATCCAGGACATGGTCATCGGCCTGGCCGGCGGCACCGACGCCAAATTCGCCGGCAGCCCGTATCCGGGCAAGCCGCTCGGCGAACACGGCGGTCATCCGCACCAGCCGATCGTCAACGGCCTGGTGGACGCCGAGACGCTGTGGTCCTGCACCACCTGCAGGGCGTGCGTCGAGGAGTGCCCGATGATGATCGAGCACGTCGATGCCATCGTCGACATGCGTCGTCACCTCACCCTGGAAAAGGGCGCGACCCCGAACAAGGGCGCCGAGGTGCTGGACAACCTGATCGCAACCGACAACCCCGGCGGCTTCAACCCTGGCGGACGGATGAACTGGGCGGCGGACCTCAACCTCAAGCTGCTCTCGCAGGTCAAGCGCACCGAGGTGCTGTTCTGGGTCGGCGACGGTGCCTTCGACATGCGCAACCAGCGCACCCTGCGGGCGTTCGTCAAGGTGCTCAAGGCTTCGGGCGTCGACTTCGCCGTGCTCGGCCTGGAAGAACGCGACAGTGGCGACGTGGCCCGTCGACTCGGTGACGAGGCGACCTTCCAGCAACTGGCCAGGCGCAACATCCAGACCCTGGGCAAGTACGCCTTCGAACGCATCGTCACCTGCGACCCGCACAGCTTCCACGTGCTCAAGAACGAGTACGGTGCGCTGGGCGGCGACTACCAGGTGCAGCACCACAGCACCTACATCGCCGAGCTGATCGAGGCCGGGCGCCTGAACCTGGGCCAGCACAAAGGTGGCAGCGTCACCTACCACGACCCGTGCTACCTGGGCCGCTACAACGGTGAGTACGAAGCGCCGCGCGCGGTGCTCCGGGCACTGGGAATCGACGTGCGCGAGATGCAACGCTCGGGCTTTCGTTCGCGCTGCTGCGGCGGTGGCGGCGGTGCGCCGATCACCGACATTCCCGGCAAGCAGCGGATTCCCGACATGCGCATGGACGACATCCGCGAGACCGAAGCCGAGCTGGTCGCTGTGGGTTGCCCGCAGTGCACGGCGATGCTCGAAGGCGTGGTCGAACCGCGTCCACAGATCAAGGACCTGGCCGAGCTGGTGGCCGACGTGCTGATCGAAGAACAGGCGCCGGCAGCGGTCAACAAGCCGGCTGCGGCCAGACGTGAACCTGCGGAGGTGCACTGATGAGCGAAATCATCCGCCGAGATCCACGCGCCGAGTGGATCGCCCGTAACCGCCTGCACCCGCTGCATGCCGCGATGCAGACGCAACAGACCCAGTGGATGGGCCCCCACGGGCTCATGCGCAAGAACCCCCATGTAATGGCGGCCGGTTTCATCGGCCCGGCCGGGCTCAAGCGTATCGACCGCAGCGGTGCCCAGCAGGGCACGGCCGTCGGCGGGCGGCGTTCGGCGGCGGCCGAGGTCCAGTTGCCGTTGCACCAGGTGATCGACCCGGCGTTCTACATCGCCGTGGTGCCGGACATGATCGGCGGCCGACTTGGCAGCCACGACCGCGACCTGCTGGGCCTGGCCCGCAGCCTGGCGGGCAACGACGGTGCAGTGCTGGCCGTGGTGTTCGGTGAGCACAAGGAAAGCAGTTTTTCCACAGCCGGCATCGATCGCCTGCTGGTAATAGAAGGCGAAGCCTTCAGCGGCTACGCCCCGGAACAACTGGTCCAGGGCCTGCGCGCTGTGGATAACCAGTTTGGCCCGCGCCACTGGCTGCTCCCCGACAGCCGTACCGGTGGTGGCGAGCTGGGCCGACGGTTCGCTGCAGCGCTGGGCGAACGCCCCGCCACACGCGTCTGGCAGATCAAGGACGGTCAGTGCATTGGCCGCGCCGGCGCCGGCCAGCAGGACCTGCAACGTACGCTGCCGCGCCTGATCCTGGCGGCGGCCGAATGCGCCGACCCGGTCAGCGAAACCCGGCACGAGGCCTTGCCGGAGACGTTGTCCACAGGTGTGGCACGCAGTCTGTCGCGCATCGAGGACCTGGGCCCGGTGGCCGTGGACCCGGCCGCCATCGCCATGGCCGAGGCCGAGTTCATCGTCTCCGGCGGCAATGGGGTCAAGGACTGGACGCTGTTCCACCAGGCCACCGCCGCCCTCGGTGCCACCGAAGGCGCGTCGCGGGTGGCGGTGGACGATGGCTTCATGCCGCGCAACCGCCAGGTCGGGGCCACCGGCACCTGGGTCACGGCGCGGGTATACATGGCCGTGGGCATCTCCGGGGCCATTCAGCACCTGCAAGGCATCGGTGCTTGCGACAAGGTGGTGGCGATCAACATGGACCCAGGTTGCGACATGATCAAGCGCGCCGACCTGTCGGTGATTGGCGACAGCGCGGCGATTCTCCAGGCGCTGATCGAGGCTGTGGACAACTTCCGCAATGGCGCTCAGCGCGACGCGGCATAAGGGCACGACATGAGTACGAAAGTCATCAGCCTGGTTTCCATCGGCGCCCACCCCAGCTCTGGTCGTGCCCGTCGCGCCGAGCAGGATTCGCGCGCCGTCGAGCTCGGGCTGCAGCTGGCAGGCACCGACCTGCAGGTGGTGCATGCCGGTAACCCCGCCGAGCAGGCGCTGCGCGGCTACCTGGGCATGGGCCTGGAGCACTTGGACGTGCTGGAGCAACCCGCTGGCGCCGATGTGCTCGGCGTGCTCGGCGACTACCTGCGCGACGCTGGCGCCCAGATGGTGCTGACCGGCAGCCAGGCCGAAACCGGCGAGGGCTCCGGCATGCTGCCGTTTCTGCTGGCCGAGAAGCTGGGCTGGCCGCTGGTGGTGGGGCTGGCCGAGGTGGAGTCGATCGAGAACGGCACCGCACAGGTGTTGCAGGCCTTGCCGCGCGGTCAGCGGCGCCGCCTGAAGGTTCGCCTGCCGTTGCTGGCCACTGTGGATAACGCCGCACCCAAGCCACGCCAGAGCGCGTTCGGCCCAGCACGCCGGGGAGTGCTGGCGGCGCGCGATGTCACGGTGGTCGAGGACGAGGTCCTGGAAGGTGACGCCCTGCAACCTGCGCGGCCGCGGCCCAAGCGCTTGAAAGTGATCAAGGCCAAGAGCGGTGCCGACCGTATGAAGGCGGCGACCGCCAAGGCCAGTGGCGGTGGCGGCAAGGTGCTCAAGGATGTTTCTCCACAGGAAGGCGCCGAGGCCATTCTGAAGTTGTTGGTGGAGGAGGGGGTGCTGCGCTGAGCGGCATCTGCCTGTGAATAACTCCAGGGCCGCGTTGCGGCCCTTTTTCATGGTTTCCGGCTGCTCTTGCGGGCTGTGTATAGCGTATACGCCACCTGGCGACGTGGAATCAGCGCAAAGCGTTCCCCGCTTGCAAACTGTCCCCCGAAATTGTTCGCCAGCCTGTGAATAACGTGTTCGTTGGTTGCCCAAGACCAGATCGGACGCGGGCTAGAACGCCATGATCAAAAAATGTACAGCCCTGCGTGAAGTGGAACAGCGTGACTCACTTCGCACGCTCTCCAACTTTCCCACAATCGCTGTTCATCCCTCTGTGGATAATATGTTGGGTAAGCGCTGGAGGCCACGATCCAAGCAGCTTACAGGGATTTGATCAAATATTGATCAATCTGTTCGCGATTGCCTCATAACCCACGAAATACAGCGCGTCGCGGGCATTATCCACAGCCTGTGGGAATCGCGGCATCCCGTGCTCACATTTTCTGTTGGCGTCCCTGTGGACAAGGTGTTCGATAAACCCTGAAAGCCTTATTAGTCAGGGCCTTCAGAGGTTTGATCAAATAATGATCAATCAGTGCCGCCAACTCGAACTTTTAGTATCCACAAGGCAGTCTGATGAAATCTGTGGATAACCTGTTCGAACCCTCTGCACAACACACAAAAACGCCACGGCCGATCACCCGGCCGTGGCGTTCACTCGCCCCGCCAGAGGCTCACTGCGTCTTCACTTCCTTCAGGTAGGGCGCAGGTTCGGCGCCCAGGTTGGCCAGCACGCGATCGCTGTACCAGTCGATGAAGTTGACCACCCCGAACTCGTAGGTCTTGGAGTAAGGCCCCGGCTGGTAGGCAGTGGAGTTGATGCCCCGCTGGTTCTCTTCGGCCAGGCGACGGTCCTGGTCATTGGTGGCGTCCCACACCTTGCGCATCTGCTCGGGATCGTAGTCCACGCCCTCGACCGCGTCCTTGTGTACCAGCCACTTGGTGGTGACCATGGTTTCCTGGGCGCTGATCGGCCACACGGTGAACACGATCATGTGATCGCCCATGCAATGGTTCCATGAGTGCGGCAGGTGCAGGATGCGCATCGAGCCCAGGTCTGGGTTCTGGATGCGGCCCATCAGCTTCTTGCACGCCTGCTTGCCATCCATGGTCATCGACACGGTGCCCTTGAGCAGCGGCATGCGCACGATGCGGTTACGCAGTCCATGACTCTTGTGCAGGTACGGAATCTTCTCGGCCTCCCAGGCGGCGGCGGAGGCCGCCACATGGTCCTTGAATTCCTGGCTGGCGCGCGGGTCGTTGGTGTCGTCCCACTCCAGCAGAGACTTGAGCAGCTCGGGGTGCGAGCCGTTGCAGTGATAACACTCGCGGTTGTTTTCCAGCACCAGCTTCCAGTTGGCCTTTTCCATCAAGGTGGTCTGCACCGCCACCTTGGCGTTCTCCATGTCGTACGGTTCCATGTAGTGGTCCAGGGTGGCCAGGAACTCGTCGATGGCGGGCGGATTTTCCGCCAGGCTGATGAAGATGTAGCCGCCGGCGGTCTTCACGTTGATCGGCTTGAGGCCGTACTGGTTCATGTCGAAATCGGCGCCCATTTCGGTGCCGGCGAACAGCAGGCGGCCGTCGAGCTCGTAGGTCCACTGGTGGTACGGACAGACCAGCTTGGCCACCTTGCCTTTGTCGCTGACGCACAGCCGCGAGCCGCGGTGGCGGCAGACGTTGTGGAAGGCGTGCACCTTGCCTTCGGTGCCACGGATGACGATCACCGGGTTCTTGCCGATCTGCAGCGTGAGGTAGTTGCCCTTCGCCGGAATCTCGCAGGTCATCCCCGCGATCAGCCACTCCTTGTGGAAGATCTCCTGCATGTCGATCTGGAACACGCGCTCGTCGCAGTAGAAGGGCTGCGGCAGCGAGTAGGTACGCTCGCGGGTCTGCAGCATCTCGGCGGTGGCCTTGCGTGCAGGTTCCAGTGGATCGCCCAGGCTCAGGGTTGCGGTGACGTCCATCGTTTTATCCTCAAGGCCGTTGTCGGCCGGCGAAAGGTGGCTAATCGTTGTTGTGTTTGCCGCAAGGCTGTCGGCAGAAAAACAGCCGTTCTATTTGCGGTGGAGTGTGCGTTTGCGCCGTGCCCGGGCCATATCCACGGGCGACATGGCCGCATCGAATTCCGACGCTCCAACCCCGGTGTCACGGGGCTGGTCGCGATAAGCACGCCGATGTCGCGGATGGGAATGTGCGACGCTTGCGCCTTGCAGCATCATCCCAGCCATAAGAACGCCGATCGTCGGCTGCTGGAGATGAACATGTCCGAAACCTTCCTCAACCCGGTCACCACCCAGACCTGGGCCAACGGCCGCCACATCGTGCGCTGCGTCAAGGTCATCCAGGAGACCTGGGACGTGCGCACCTTCTGCTTCATGGCCGATCAGCCGATCATGTTCTTCTTCAAGCCCGGCCAGTTCGTCACCCTGGAACTGGAGATCGAAGGCAAGCCGGTGATGCGTTCCTACACCATCTCCAGCTCACCGTCGGTGCCGTACAGCTTCTCCATCACCGTCAAGCGCGTGCCTGGCGGGCTGGTCTCGAACTTCCTTCACGACACCATGCACGAAGGCGCCGAAGTGCCGGTGCACGGTCCGGTAGGGCTGTTCAACGCCATCGACTATCCGGCGGCCAAGGTGCTGTACCTCTCCGGCGGGGTCGGTATCACGCCGGTGATGTCCATGTCGCGCTGGTTCTACGACACCAACGCCAATGTCGACATGGTCTTCGTGCACAGCGCCCGCTCGCCCAAGGACATCATCTATCACCGCGAGCTGGAGCAGATGGCTTCGCGGGTGCCGAACTTCAGCCTGCACATCATTTGCGAGAAGCATGGCCTGGGCGAGCCCTGGGCGGGCTATCGGGGTTACCTGAACCAGCGTCTGATGGAGTTGATCGCGCCGGACTACCTGGAACGCGTGATCTTCTGCTGCGGGCCCACGCCCTACATGAGCGCGGTCAAGCGCATGCTCGAAGCGGTGGGCTTCGACATGAAGAACTACCACGAGGAATCCTTCGGCGCGACCCCGCCCGAAGCCAAGGCCGATGCCGTGGAACACGCCGAGGCGGCGGCCGAGGCGCCTGAAGTGGACGTGAGCGACCTGAACCTGGTGGAGTTCATCGGCAGCGACAAGAGCATCCGCATCGCCCCCGGCGAAACGGTGCATGCCGCCGCTGCGAAAGTCGGCCTGATGATCCCCAAGGCCTGCGGCATGGGTATCTGCGGCACCTGCAAGGTGCTCAAGCTCGGGGGCGAGGTGGAGATGGAGCACAACGGCGGCATCACCGAGGAAGACGAAGCCGAAGGCTACATCCTGTCGTGCTGCAGCACGCCCAAGGGCGACGTGCGCATCGACTACTGAGGCGCGAGCCGCGGGCTGTCCATGGCCTGCTGCACGTCTGAGGAAAACGGCCGATCATGCATCGGCCGTTTTTCATTGCCGCTCGAAGCGGGCAACTGCCTCAAGTGCGAAAGCGCGCCACCAGGCCGTTGAGGTCCACCGCCAGGCCGGCGCCGCGGGCGATGTTCAGGCTCGACTCGGCCCGTTCGGTGCTGGTGCGCATGGACGCCACGACCTGCTCGGTGCCCCCTGGATACTGCCGATCATGCGTTCGCTTTCGCGGGTCGATTGCTGGTTGCGCTCGTCCATCAGGCGCAGGGTCTCGTCCTGGGCCTCGCGGTTGACCAGCAGCCGATACGACAAGGTGCGCAGGCGCAGGTTGTCGGCCGTCAGCTCATCGAGCAGCTGGATACTGGGCACGTTGATCCGTTCGATGGTCAGGCCTGCCTGGCGTATCTGGCCCATCTGCACGAGGGAGAACACACCCAGGCCCAGCATCAGCAGGCCGATCAGCGAGAAACCGAGAAGCGCACGGGGTGCGATATTGAGGGAGCGTAATGAGATGACGTCGAGTCCGGAGAAGGCTCGCGTCCGTGCGAAGAAATTGATCTTACAAGCCTATCGGTAATGCCCTACGAGTCTTTAGGAAGGGCGTAGAAATTCAGCGTTCTACAATCGCCTGGGCGGACAGGCGGTTGATCCAAGTCGGAACAAGATCCCCTCCACCCTGTCAATGTGCCGGAACGAAAGCCTTTCGTACCTGTTTTTTAATGGCGGGGGCGCGTGCTTTTCTTTATCGTGTGCGCCCTTTGCAACAACCCGAGATAGACGCATGTTGGAAGCTTCCCTGAATCAACTCGAGCAACTGGTCGCCGACCTGATGCACAAGAACGCCCAACTGACCGAGCAGAACCAGCAGCTCGATCAGGCGCTGGCCCAGGCCAAGGAAGAGAACGAGACCCTGCAGCTTTCGCTGATGGAGCAGGAAGAGCAGAACGGCGCCACCGCCGCGCGCATCCAGGCCCTGGTCGAGCGTGCCAGCGCAGGTACCGTCGGCGCATGAGCCTGCCTTCGCAGTCGATCAGCGTGGTGAGCATCCTGGGCACCGAGTATTCGCTCAAGGCGCCGGTGGGCGAGGAGCAGACGTTGTCGCAGGCGGCGCACATGCTCAACGCGGCCCTCGGTGAAACCAAGCGCAAGTTTCCGACCCTGATCGGCGACAAGCTGCTGGTTCTGGCGGCGCTGAACCTGTGCTCACGTCAGATCGAGCTGCAGCGTGAGCACCAGCGCACCCTGGAGCAGACCCAGGCCAAGGTCGACGCGGCGGTCGATGCCATCGCCCGGACCTTGGGCGAGGCCTAGGGCTACCTAGGCTCTGGGGTGAAGTGCATCTGCGCTCGCCCGTGCTGCGTTGCGACGGGACGACTCAGGGCGGCGGTGAGGGCGCCGATCAGGTGTTCAACACCGCTCTGATGTCCGCTGCCAGTTCACGCACGCGGTTCTCTTCGGTGTCCCACGAACACATGAAACGCGCGCCGCCGCTGCCGATGAAAGTATAGAAGCGCCAGCCCCTGGCGCGCAGCGCCTCCAGGGCCGGCTCCGGCAGTTGCAGGAACACGCCGTTGGCTTGCACCGGGAACATCAGCTTGACCTCAGGCAGGTCGCTGACCAGCGACGCCAGCAGTTGCGCGCACTGATTGGCATGCTGTGCGTGACGCAACCAGGCGCCGTCCTCCAGCAGGCCGACCCAGGGCGCCGACAGGAAACGCATCTTCGACGCCAGTTGGCCGGCCTGCTTGCAGCGGTAGTCGAAATCCTCGGCCAGCTCGCGGTTGAAGAACAGGATCGCTTCGCCCACGGCCATGCCGTTCTTGGTGCCGCCGAAACACAACACATCGACCCCCGCCTTCCAGGTCAGCTCAGCCGGCGAGCAGCCAAGGAACGCGCAGGCGTTGGAGAAGCGCGCGCCGTCCATGTGCAGGTGCAGCCCGAGCTCCTTGCAGGTGGTGCTGATCGCCTTGAGTTCTTCCGGGCGGTAGACGCTGCCGACCTCGGTCGCCTGGGTGAGGGTGACCACGCGCGGCTTGGGATAGTGGATGTCCTGGCGCTTGAGTGCCACGTCGCGGATCGACTGCGGCGTGAGCTTGCCAGCGATGCTGGCGGCAGTGAGCAGTTTCGAGCCATTGGAGAAGAACTCCGGGGCACCGCACTCGTCGGTTTCCACGTGCGCGGTCTCCGAGCAGATCACGCTGTGATAGCTCTGGCACAGGGACGACAGCGCCAGCGAGTTGGCAGCGGTGCCGTTGAAGGCGAAGAACACCTCGCAGTCGGTCTCGAACAGGCGGCGAAAATGATCCGCTGCCCGCGCCGTCCAGTCGTCGTCGCCGTACGCGCGTTGATGGCCCTGGTTGGCGTGCTCCATGGCCGCCCAGGCCTCGGGGCAGATGCCGGAGTAGTTGTCGCTGGCAAATTGTTGGCTCTTGTCTGTCATGGCAGGTCCTGTAAACCGTAGGCACCCCGGTACTGTAGCGAAGTTTCTTGCCAAGCTATAGCGGTGTTCAGCCACGCAGCTATAAGCAGCGGCGCGCAGGTGATTACGGCTGGCCGTAAACATAATTAGGAAATATCTTTTAAGCTTGTAAGAGTTTTCTTTCGGAAGTTAATTAAGTTGGCGGAAATCCAGCTGTTTCTACTCTTTTCCAACTAGATGGCGTTTGACGAACTCCAGTTCCTGCACAAGTATCATCATGCCGAAACCGGTACTTCCATAATGATTCTGTATTGGAGAACGCTCATGATGAACGCATCAGATGTGGCTGAGTTCTATGAAGTGAAACCTGCAGCAGTCGATGGACAAGTTGCGCATGCCAACCCTTTCATCACCTTGATGGAAACCACCCAGGACACGCTGGGCCAAGTTCGCGACACCCTGGCTTATCTGGCCGGGATAAAATCTGCGGCTGCCCAGGATCAGTATGCAACGCTCGACACTTCCAGCCTGCAAGCGCTGCTGCGCAGCGCACAGGCGGCTGGCTTGAGTGCCCGGGTCATTGGCTAGAAAGTTGCCAGGCGTCGCCAGGCTCTGTCTGAAAAGCCCTGATACTCGGTGATACTGCGTTGAAAACAGCCTGGAGCGCCAGCCCGGTCGGAATGCTCATTTACAACCTGTAAACTCCGCTTCCTCGGCTGTTTTCGCCTTGCCTGACCTTCGTCTCAGGACTTTTCAGACTAAGCCTCGGCGCCTGGCTTTTCAGGAGAAGGCTCATGCAGGCTGAAACCGAAGCGATGAACGCGCGGATCACTATCGAGGGTTTGCACTGGTTCAACCGCTGGCGTCTGGGCAATGGCAGTAGCGAATCGTTCGTGGTGCCGTTCGCCACCACGCGCCCGGTGAACATCGTCACGCATGGCGACACGCACTTCGATTATGGGCAGTTCGGCATTCATCTGGCTCAGCAGGATGTTCTGACGTTTCTCGGCGATGCGTCCAAGGTGATCAACGCCAGGTTCATCGACTGCCGCAAGGCTTCCCCCAGCTTTAGAACTTCGCTGTCCCTGCAATTCTCGCCGGCCTCCAGCCGGACACTGGTCATCCCGCCAGGGGTGGCCCATACCTTCAGTGGGTTGGAGGGGGTGACGACGCTCAATGCCTACGACCTGTTCCTGCCACCTCTGACCTCGTTGCTGCAACCGACACTGGGCTGGACGCCTGAACACGACATCATCAATCTGCCCCTGGAGGTCGACCCTGCCAGCGTCGAGGGGGTCCAGCCCATGGGCGAGCCGGCCGCGAACCGGGTCTACCATCACCTGGCGGCATTGCAACGCTCGATCCTGTCGACCAGTGAGCTGTCCCACGCCGAAACCCGGCAGTTCACGCTGGACACCGGCGAGCATGTGCACATCATGCTGCAACCTGCCGTGCACGCTGCACGAGAGGCTTCGGCCTTTCCCGTCTCAGGCATCCCGGGGGTCGAGTTCAAGCGGCATGGATCGGTGCGCACAGGCGAGCACAGCCGTATCGTTCCGGTCATGGGGCCGTCGCCTTTCTACATCGTCGATCATGGGGCCCAGCCGTACAGCTTCGACTCGTTCGGCATCCACCTGGGCCAGGAAGACCACCTGACCTTTCTCGGTCCGTCCTGCCAGTCGATCAGGCTGAAACTGGTGGATGTGCGCGCAGGGTCTGCCACCCTGCATCGGGAAGAATGGCATGAGTTTCGTCCAGACCCTGAAATGGAACTGACCATTCCTTGCGGCGTGGCGCACGCACTGTTCGACATGGCCCACATCTACACCCTGAACCGCCCGGTGTTTTACCTCGACGACGCTCGCACCTACGAGCCCGGTAACGATGTGATCGACTGGCCGTTGGACGACCGGCCGTACCCTGTGCTCATGCCCAATGAAACGCTCGCCTCGCTCGGATACCTGGAAACCCTGGTCGAGGTGCAGAAACAGCTCACCGCGCTCGCGCCTGCGGCCGAAACGCCCAAGGCCCTGCTGGTGACCGACGAGGTCAGCGGACGGCAGGTCAAAGTGATCCTGACCCAGGCCGCGCGCAGTTCACCGGCTCCATGAACCGGTCGCTGTCGCTGCTCTTGCTGCTGGTCCTCAGCGCCGATGCCTTGCTGGTGTTCCTCCTGCCGGTGATGGTCTACGCCCACACCGAAAGCCTGGCGTGGTCGGGCCTGGCGTACGCCATGACGTGGCTGCCGCGGATCGTGGTGACGCCACTGGTGGGCAACGCCATCGACCGCTGGGGTGTGCGCAAGGTTTCGGTACTGTCGGACGTGCTGAAGTGGGCAGGGTGCCTGTGCGTGGTGCTGATGCTCAGGGCGCAACCAGGCCCACTGACGGTGACAGTGCTCGGTGGGCTGTTGAGCGGGCTGGTGGCCATCGGCAATGCGCAAAGCCTGATCGCCTACGAAAAGATGATCGCCCTGGTCAGTCGCGACGTGGACCGCGACGTCAACCTGCTGTGCCGCATCGATCAGCTGGCGATGGTCACCGGGCCGCTGTGTGGATTTCTCTGCTACGGCGCTGGCGTCGAAGCGCTCCTGCTGCTCGCGGCTGCGCTGTATGCCACCAATGCCCTGTGCTATGCGCGCAGCCGAATGATTCCGGACAACCGCTGCGCTGTCGCGCCCGAGGTCGACGGGCCGGGGCCGGGCAACCTGAGGCTGATCCTGGCGAGCCCATTGCTGCTCAGCACGGTGATCCTGTCCATTGGCAACAATGCGTTCGACGGGCTGGTGGAAGCGGGCGCGGTGAGCCTGATCGACCGGGCCATGGGACTGCCCATCGAGTATTTCGCCTTCGTCGATGTCTGCGCGGGGATCTGCGGAGTGGCCGCGACCGTGCTCTATCCGCGCCTGTCGGCGGCCCTGCCGCCCGTGCGGCTGTTCACTGCGGCGGCGTCGCTCACGATCACGGCCAGTGCCCTGATGATCCTGTCCCAGGCCTACCTGCCTGGTTTCCTCGTGCTGTATGCGCTGAACATCGCCGGCAGGGTGTGGATGATCAACTTCTGTCGCGGCCTGCGCATCCGCCTGGTGCCGGTCGAGCGCCTGGCGGGCGTGTCTTCGCTGATGGTGTTGATGAACCAGGGGGTGCTGCCGGTGGTGGGCATGGCGCTCTATCTGTTCGGCGAGCAGACGCGCAGCCTGTCTGTGCTGCTGCTCGCGGCCATCGGCGTCGGCGTACTTGGCGCCTGGCGCGTACGGGCTCACGCGGGCCCGCGCCCGGTGACCGACAGCCGCCCCTGCATGCCCGTCGATGGGCGATGAAGCAATGTCGTAAACGCGCCATTGCAAGGCGCGCGCAGGCATCTGTGCGCCCCGGCCCGGTCATACCATCGCCGCAAAGGGTCGAACTGAACCCTCCGCACAAAAAATGATCGCTGCCGGGAGAGACACGATGTTCAGCAAGCAAGACCAGATCCAGGGTTATGACGATGCACTGCTGGCGGCGATGAATGCCGAGGAGCAGCGCCAGGAAGATCACATCGAGCTGATCGCTTCTGAGAACTACACCAGCAAGCGCGTGATGCAGGCCCAGGGCAGCGGCCTGACCAACAAGTACGCCGAAGGCTATCCGGGCAAGCGCTACTACGGCGGTTGCGAGCACGTCGACAAGGTCGAGGCGCTGGCCATCGAGCGCGCCAAGCAACTGTTCGGCGCCGATTACGCCAACGTCCAGCCACACTCCGGCTCGTCGGCCAACGGCGCCGTGTACCTGGCCCTGTTGCAGGCCGGCGACACCATTCTGGGCATGAGCCTGGCCCACGGCGGGCACCTGACCCACGGCGCCAAGGTGTCGTCCTCGGGCAAGCTGTACAACGCCGTGCAATATGGCATCGACACCACCACCGGCCTGATCGACTACGACGAAGTCGAGCGCCTGGCCGTCGAGCACAAGCCCAAGATGATCGTCGCCGGTTTCTCGGCCTACTCCAAGACCCTGGACTTCCCGCGTTTTCGCGCCATCGCCGACAAGGTCGGTGCCTTGCTGTTCGTCGACATGGCCCACGTCGCCGGCCTGGTCGCCGCAGGCCTGTACCCCAATCCGCTTCCGTTCGCCGACGTGGTCACCACCACCACCCACAAGACCCTGCGCGGTCCTCGTGGCGGTCTGATCCTGGCCAAGGCCAACCCAGAGATCGAGAAGAAACTCAACGCTGCGGTGTTCCCTGGCGCCCAGGGCGGCCCGCTGATGCACGTGATCGCGGCCAAGGCGGTGTGCTTCAAGGAAGCGCTGGAGCCTGAGTTCAAGAGCTACCAGAAGCAGGTGATCGAGAATGCCCAGGCCATGGCCCAGGTGTTCATCGACCGCGGCTACGACGTGGTCTCGGGCGGCACCGACAACCACCTGTTCCTGGTCAGCCTGATTCGCCAGGGCCTGACCGGCAAGGACGCCGACGCGGCCCTCGGTCGCGCCCACGTCACCGTCAACAAGAACGCCGTACCGAACGACCCGCAGTCGCCGTTCGTCACTTCGGGTCTGCGCATCGGCACCCCGGCCGTCACCACCCGCGGCTTCAAGGTCGCCCAGTGCGTGGCGCTGGCCGGCTGGATCTGCGACATCCTCGACAACCTCGGTGACGCTGACGTCGAAGCCGATGTGGCGAAGAACGTCGCGGCCCTGTGCGCAGATTTCCCTGTCTACCGCTGAGTGGAGTCCCACATCATGCAACGCTATTCGGGCTTCGGCCTTCTCAAGCACTCCCTCAGCCACCACGAGAACTGGCAGCGCATGTGGCGCACGCCGACGCCGAAGAAGGTCTACGACGTGGTCATCGTCGGCGGTGGCGGTCACGGCCTGGCCACGGCCTACTATCTGGCCAAGGAACACGGCATCACCAACGTGGCCGTGATCGAGAAGGGCTACCTGGGCGGCGGCAACACCGCCCGCAACACCACCATCGTGCGTTCCAACTACCTGTGGGACGAGTCGGCTCACCTGTACGAGCACGCCATGAAGCTGTGGGAAGGCCTGTCCCAGGACATCAACTACAACGTCATGTTCTCCCAGCGTGGCGTCTACAACCTGTGCCACACGCTGCAGGACATGCGTGACTCCGAGCGTCGGGTCAGCGCCAACCGCCTCAATGGCGTCGACGGCGAGCTGCTCGACACCGCCCAGGTGGCGGCCGAAATCCCGTACCTGGACTGCTCGAAGAACACCCGCTATCCGATCCTCGGCGCCACCGTACAGCGCCGTGGCGGTGTTGCCCGTCACGATGCCGTGGCCTGGGGTTACGCGCGTGCCGCCGACGCCCTGGGCGTCGACCTGATCCAGCAGACCGAAGTCACCGGCTTTCGCAAGGAAAACGGCGCGGTCATCGGCGTGGAAACCAGCAAGGGCTTCATCGGTGCCAAGCGCGTCGGCGTGGTCACCGCGGGTAACTCCGGGCACATGGCCAAGCTGGCGGGCTTCCGCCTGCCGCTCGAATCGCACCCGCTGCAAGCGCTGGTCTCCGAGCCGATCAAGCCAATCATCGACAGCGTGATCATGTCCAACGCCGTGCACGGCTACATCAGCCAGTCCGACAAGGGTGACCTGGTGATCGGCGCCGGTATCGACAGCTGGGTCGGCTATGGCCAGCGTGGCTCGTATCCGGTGATCGAACACACCCTGCAAGCCATCGTGGAGATGTTCCCCAACCTCTCGCGCGTGCGCATGAACCGCCAGTGGGGCGGCATCGTCGACACCTCGCCGGACGCCTGCCCGATCATCACCAAGACCCCGGTCAAGAACCTGTTCTTCAACTGCGGCTGGGGTACCGGCGGCTTCAAGGCGACCCCGGGTTCGGGCAACGTCTTCGCCGCGAGTCTGGCCAAGGGTGAAATGCATCCGCTGGCCGCGCCGTTCTCCATGGACCGTTTCCACAACGGCGCGCTCATCGACGAACACGGCGCTGCCGCCGTCGCCCACTGATTCGGAGACACCGTCATGTTGCATATCTTCTGTCCCCACTGCGGCGAGCTGCGCTCCGAAGAAGAGTTCCACGCCTCGGGCCAGGCGCACATCGCCCGTCCGCTGGACCCGGCCTCCTGCTCCGACGTGGAGTGGGGCGACTACATGTTCTTCCGCGACAACCCGCGCGGCATTCACCATGAGCTGTGGGACCACGTTGCCGGCTGCCGTCAGTATTTCAACGTCACCCGCAACACCGAGACCTACGAGATCCTGGAAACCTACAAGATCGGCGAGAAACCGCAGGTCAGCGCCCGCGAACACACACCCGCGCGCTCGGCAGCCGTCAACGAACGGGGAGTCAACGTATGAGCCAGACCTATCGCCTCGCCAGCGGCGGCCGTATCGACCGCAGCAAGGTGTTGAACTTCACTTTCAACGGCAAGACCTACCAGGGCTATGCCGGTGACAGCCTGGCCGCTGCGCTGCTGGCCAACGGCGTCGACATCGTCGGCCGCAGCTTCAAGTATTCGCGTCCGCGCGGGATCATCGCCGCCGGCACCGAAGAGCCGAACGCCATCCTGCAAATCGGCTCCAGCGAAGCCACCCAGATCCCCAACGTGCGGGCTACCCAGCAGGCGCTGTACTCGGGCCTGGTCGCCACCAGCACCAATGGCTGGCCGAACGTCAACAACGACGTGATGGGCATCCTCGGCAAGGTCGGCGGCAGCATGATGCCGCCGGGCTTCTACTACAAAACCTTCATGTACCCCAAGTCGTTCTGGATGACCTACGAGAAGTACATCCGCAAGGCCGCAGGCCTGGGCCGTGCGCCGTTGCAGAACGACCCGGACAGCTACGACTACATGAACCAGCACTGCGACGTGCTGATCGTCGGTGCCGGCCCTGCGGGCCTGGCGGCGGCCCTGGCCGCTGCCCGCAGTGGTGCCCGGGTGATCCTGGCCGACGAACAGGAAGAATTCGGCGGCAGCCTGCTGGACACCCGCGAGACCCTCGACGGCAAGCCTGCCGCCGAATGGGTGAGCGCCGTGGTGAAGGAGCTCGAAGGCCTGCCGGACGTGACCCTGCTGCCGCGTGCCACGGTCAACGGCTACCATGACCACAACTTCCTGACCATCCACGAGCGCCTCACCGACCACCTCGGCGACCGCGCACCGATCGGCCAGGTGCGCCACCGCGTGCACCGTGTGCGTGCCAAGCGCGTGGTGCTGGCCACCGGCGCCCACGAGCGCCCGCTGGTCTACGGTAACAACGACGTGCCGGGCAACATGCTGGCCGGCGCAGTATCCACCTACGTGCGCCGCTATGGCGTGGCGCCGGGCCGCAAGCTGGTGCTGTCGACCAACAACGACCACGCCTACCGCACCGCGCTGGACTGGCACGATGCCGGCCTGCAGGTGGTCGCCATCGCCGATGCGCGCCACAATCCGCGCGGCTCGCTGGTCGAGGAAGCGCGGGCCAAGGGCATTCGCATCCTGACCTCCAGCGCCGTGATCGAAGCCAAGGGCAGCAAGCACGTCAGTGGTGCCCGCGTGGCGGCCATCGATGTGCAGGCGCACAAGGTCACCAGCCCCGGCGAGACCCTCGATTGCGATCTGATCGCCACCTCCGGCGGCTACAGCCCGGTGGTGCACCTGGCCTCGCACCTGGGCGGGCGTCCGGTGTGGCGCGAAGACATCCTGGGCTTCGTCCCCAGCGATACGCCGCAGAAGCGTGAATGCGTCGGTGGCATCAATGGCGTGTACCCGCTGGGCGATGCCATCGCCGACGGTTTCGAAGGCGGCGTGCGCGCGGCGGCCGAAGCCGGCTTCAAGGCCACCGTGGGCACCCTGCCGAAAACCGTGGCGCGCAAGGAAGACGCCACCCTGGCGCTGTTCCAGGTGCCCCACGACAAAGGCACCGCCCGTGCGCCCAAGCAGTTCGTCGACCAGCAGAACGACGTCACCGCCGCCGCCATCGAGCTGGCCACCCGCGAAGGCTTCGAGTCGGTCGAGCACGTCAAGCGCTACACCGCCCTGGGCTTCGGCACCGACCAAGGCAAGCTGGGCAACATCAACGGCCTGGCCATCGCCGCGCGCTCGATGGGCATCACCATCCCGCAGATGGGCACCACCATGTTCCGCCCCAACTACACGCCGGTCACCTTCGGCGCGGTGGCGGGCCGTCACTGTGGTCACCTGTTCGAACCGGTACGCTTCACGGCGCTGCACGCCTGGCACCTGAAGAACGGCGCCGAATTCGAGGACGTCGGCCAGTGGAAGCGCCCGTGGTACTTCCCCAAGGCCGGTGAAGACATCCATGCCGCCGTGGCCCGCGAGTGCAAGGCGGTGCGCGACAGCGTCGGTTTCCTCGACGCTTCCACCCTCGGCAAGATCGACATCCAGGGCCCGGATTCGCGCGAGTTCCTCAACCGCGTGTACACCAACGCCTGGACCAAGCTCGACGTGGGCAAGGCGCGCTATGGCCTGATGTGCAAGGAAGACGGCATGGTCTTCGACGACGGCGTGACCGCCTGCGTCGGCGACAACCACTTCATCATGACCACCACCACCGGCGGCGCCGCGCGCGTGCTGCAGTGGCTGGAGCTGTACCACCAGACCGAATGGCCGGACCTTAAGGTGTACTTCACCTCGGTCACCGACCACTGGGCCACCATGACCCTGTCCGGGCCCAACAGCCGCAAGCTGCTCAGCGAGCTGACCGACATCGACATGGACAAGGAAGCCTTCCCGTTCATGACCTGGAAGGAAGGCAACGTCGGCGGCGTGCCGGCCCGGGTGTTCCGTATCTCGTTCACCGGCGAGCTGTCGTACGAGATCAACGTCCAGGCCAACTACGCGATGGGCGTGTTGGAACAGATCATCGAGGCGGGCAAGAAGTACAACCTGACGCCGTACGGCACCGAGACCATGCACGTACTGCGTGCCGAGAAGGGCTTCATCATCGTCGGCCAGGACACCGACGGCTCGATGAACCCGGACGACCTGAACATGAGCTGGTGCGTCGGGCGCAACAAGCCCTTCTCCTGGATCGGCCTGCGTGGCATGAACCGTGAGGACTGCGTGCGCGAGGACCGCAAGCAGCTGGTCGGTCTCAAGCCGGTGGACCCGAACGTGTGGCTGCCCGAAGGAGCGCAACTGGTGCTCGATCCCAAGCAGCCGATCCCGATGGACATGGTCGGCCACGTCACCTCCAGCTACAAGGCCAACTCCCTGGGCTATTCGTTCGCCATGGGCGTGGTCAAGGGTGGCCTCAAGCGCATGGGCGAGCGTGTCTACTCGCCACAGGCCGATGGCAGCGTGATCGAGGCGGAAATCGTGTCTTCGGTGTTCTTCGATCCGAAGGGTGAGCGGCAGAACGTTTAAGGCCCGCGGATTGCGCCGAGCCAGTGGGCGCGGGCTGCATCACCCATGCGAGGTTGGCCGGGTGGCCGCCTCGCGGGTGAACCCGCTCCCACGCAGGCTCGGCGTTTCAGGGAATCACTGAATTCAAGGCAGGTAAGAAATGAGCGCTATCAACGTCTTCCAGCAAAACCCCGGCGCCGAGGCCAAGGCCCAGTCGCCGCTGCACCACGCTGACCTGGCCAGCCTGGTGGGCAAGGGCCGCAACGCCGCCGGCGTGACCTTGCGTGAACGCAAGTTTCTCGGCCACCTGACCCTGCGCGGCGATGGTCACAACCCCGAGTTCGCGGCCGGCGTGCACAAGGCCCTGGGCCTGGAACTGCCCGTGGCCCTCACCGTGGTCGCCAATGACGACGTCTCGCTGCAATGGGTCGGTCCGGACGAGTGGCTGCTGATCGTGCCAGGCGGCCAGGAGCTGGCCACCGAGCAGAAGCTGCGCGAGGCCCTCGACGGCCAGCACATCCAGGTGGTCAATGTCAGCGGCGGGCAGAGCCTGCTGGAGCTGCGCGGGCCGAACGTGCGCGAGGTGCTGATGAAGTCCACCAGCTACGACGTGCACCCGAACAACTTCCCGGTGGGCAAGGCGGTCGGCACCGTGTTCGCCAAGTCGCAACTGGTGATTCGCCGCACCGCCGAGGACACCTGGGAACTGGTGATCCGCCGCAGCTTCGCCGACTACTGGTGGCTGTGGTTGCAGGACGCGTCGGCCGAATACGGGCTGGCCATCGAGGCTTGAGGAGCGCTGCGCATGAGTCGGGCACCGGACACCTGGATCCTTACCGCCGATTGCCCGAGCAAGCTCGGCACGGTGGATGTGGTGACGCGGCATCTGTTCGAACAGAGCTGCTACGTCACCGAGCACCATTCCTTCGATGATCGACTGTCGGGGCGTTTCTTCATCCGCGTCGAATTCCGCGCCCCGGACGGCTTCGACGAGCAGGCCTTTCGCGCCGGGATCGAGGCGCGCGGCGCCGACTTCGGCATGGCCTTCGAGCTGATCGCACCCAATCACCGCCCCAAGGTAGTGATCATGGTGTCCAAGGCCGACCATTGCCTGAACGACCTGCTGTACCGTCAGCGCATCGGTCAGCTGGGCATGGACGTGGTGGCGGTGATTTCCAATCACCCCGACCTGGAGCCCCTGGCGCAGTGGCACAAGATTCCCTACTACCATTTCGCCCTGGACCCGAAGGACAAGCCGGGGCAGGAGCGCAAGGTCATCGAGGTGATCGAGCAGACAGGTGCGGAACTGGTGGTCCTCGCCCGCTACATGCAGGTGCTGTCGCCCGAGCTGTGCCGTCGCCTCGACGGTTGGGCGATCAACATCCACCACTCGCTGCTGCCAGGTTTCAAGGGCGCCAAACCCTATCACCAGGCCTACAACAAGGGCGTGAAGATGGTCGGTGCCACGGCGCACTACATCAACAACGACCTGGACGAAGGGCCGATCATCACCCAGGGCGTGGAAGTGGTGGATCACAGCCATTACCCCGAGGACCTGATCGCCAAGGGTCGCGACATCGAATGCCTGACCCTGGCCCGCGCCGTGGGCTATCACCTGGAGCGGCGGGTGTTCCTCAACGCCAACCGAACCGTGGTGCTCTAACTGCGAGTTTCCCCATCGCGACCTCGCCGCGCCCACGGTATTTTCAGTGGGCGCGACGGATCACCGCTGCGATGCACGCGATAGCCAGCAGCGCATTTCCCCTGCCGTAAACAGGCATCCCTCTGTCGCATCCAGTCACTGCGACGCCGCTCATCAGGCCCACAATTCCCCCATCCGGTAACGCATGCCGCCCATGGAAGGTGGCGCTTCAACCAACGCTGCACAAGTACAATTCGAGCGAGGTAAGAGCATGTCTGGTAACCGTGGAGTGGTATATCTCGGCGCTGGCAAGGTCGAGGTACAGAAGATCGACTACCCCAAGATGCAGGACCCGCGGGGCAAGAAGATTGAGCACGGCGTGATCCTCAAAGTGGTGTCCACCAATATCTGCGGCTCCGACCAGCACATGGTCCGCGGGCGTACTACCGCCCAGGTCGGCCTGGTGCTGGGCCATGAAATCACCGGTGAAATCGTCGAGAAAGGCAGCGACGTCGAGCGCATGCAGATCGGCGACCTGGTGTCGGTGCCGTTCAACGTCGCCTGTGGTCGGTGCCGCTCCTGCAAGGAAATGCACACCGGCGTGTGCCTGACCGTCAACCCGGCGCGTGCCGGCGGTGCCTATGGCTACGTGGACATGGGCGACTGGACGGGCGGCCAGGCCGAGTACGTACTGGTGCCGTACGCCGACTTCAACCTGCTCAAGCTACCCGAGCGCGACAAGGCCATGGAGAAGATCCGTGATCTGACCTGCTTGTCCGACATCCTGCCGACCGGCTACCACGGCGCCGTCACCGCCGGTGTAGGCCCTGGCAGCACCGTGTATGTCGCCGGTGCCGGTCCGGTCGGGCTGGCCGCTGCCGCCTCCGCGCGCCTGCTGGGCGCGGCCTGCGTGATCGTCGGCGACCTCAACCCGGCGCGTCTGGCCCATGCCAAGGCCCAGGGCTTCGAGGTGGTCGACCTGTCCAAGGACACCCCGCTGCACGAGCAGATCGTCGATATCCTCGGCGAGCCCGAAGTGGATTGCGCGGTCGACGCGGTGGGCTTCGAGGCGCGTGGCCACGGCCATGAGGGCGCCAAGCACGAGGCACCGGCCACCGTGCTCAACTCGCTCATGCAAGTCACTCGCGTGGCCGGCAGCATCGGTATTCCGGGCCTGTACGTGACCGAGGACCCAGGCGCGGTGGATGCCGCCGCGAAGATCGGTGCGCTGAGCATCCGCTTCGGCCTGGGCTGGGCCAAGTCGCACAGCTTCCACACCGGCCAGACCCCGACCATGAAGTACAACCGCCAGCTGATGCAGGCGATCATGTGGGACCGGATCAACATCGCCGAAGTAGTGGGCGTGCAGGTGATCAGCCTGGATCAGGCGCCGGAAGGCTACGGCGAGTTCGACGCTGGCGTGCCGAAGAAATTCGTCATCGACCCGCACAAGACTTTCAGCGCGGCCTGACGGCACACAGGGGCCGCCTGGCGGCCCCTTTCACTGCACCGGGCACTGACCGCCCATCAGCGGCTCGACCCTCCCGGAACAAAGCCCCCTCCCTCCAGTCCAACGCCTCGTTTCCCTGGCCATCCCGGCCCACGAGGTAGCTCCGATGAAAACCGTCACCCTGGCCAGCCTGCTGATCCTGCTGGCGAACCCTGCGTTCGCCTTCAACTGGAGCGATGCGGCCGATGCCGTCTCGGCCATGCAGGGCCCCAGTCAGAAAACCCAGGCTCAGGCGAACCAGGGCAACCTGCTCGGTGAGCTGGGCCGCGAGTTGAATGTCTCGCCCGAACAGGCCGTCGGCGGCGCAGGCGCGATGCTGGGCCTGGCGCGCAACAACCTGAGCAAGGCTGATTACAGCCAACTGGCCCAGGCCGTGCCCGGTCTGGATCAGCTCACCGGCGCGTCGGCGCTGGGTGGCTTGCAGGGGCTGGATCAACTGCTGGGCAAGGACGGCCGGCACCAGTCGGCGCTGAGCAGCGCCCTGGGCGAGGTGAAGAATCGCAATGACCTGAACAGCGCCTTCAAGGCCCTCGGCATGGATACCGGAATGATCGGCCAGTTCGCCCCGCTGATTCTGCAGTACCTGGGCCAGCAGGGCGTGGCCGGCTCATTGCTGCAGAACCTGGGCAGCCTGTGGGGCACCCCGGCAAGCTCGGTGCCGTCGGTGTGAGGGCTGCGGTGGTGGTCCACAGGTGCAAATCAGCGCAGCTCGGCGCGTAGCTGCTCGATGCGCTGGTCCTTGTCCTCCCAGAGCTGGTTCACCCAGGCCTGAATCTTCTGCCGGAACACCGGGTCGCCCTCGTAGTCCCCTTCGCACAGCGCCGGATCCAGTTCGCGTACCTGGATATCGATGATCACCCGTTCGATGCTGCCGTCGAGCAGCGCCCAGAAGCCGGGCGCCCGGTTACCGGGGTAGACGATGGTGACGTCCAGCAGGGCATCGAGCTGTTCGCCCAGGGCGGCGAGCACGAAGGCCACGCCGCCAGCCTTCGGCTTGAGCAGGTGGCGGTAGGGCGACTGCTGCTGCGCGCGCTTGACTTCGGTGAAGCGGGTGCCCTCCAGGTAGTTGACCACGGTCACCGGCTGGCGCTTGAACAGCTCGCAGGCCGCCTTGGTGATCTCCAGGTCCTTGCCCTTGAGCTCGGGGTGCTTGTCGAGGAAGGCCTTGCTATAGCGCTTCATGAAGGGGTAGTCCAACCCCCACCAGGCCAGGCCCAGCAAGGGTACCCAGATCAACTCCTTCTTCAGGAAGAACTTGAAGAAGGGCACGCGGCGGTTGAGGCTCTCGATCAGCGCCGGGATGTCCACCCAGCTCTGGTGATTGCTGATGCACAGGTAGGACGTCTGCGGGTCCAGCGTGTCGACGCCGCGAATGTCCCACTGGGTCGGGATGCACAGGGCGAAGATGGCCTTGTCGATTTCCGACCAGGTCTCGGCCACCCACATCACCGCCCTGGAGGCCTGGTCGCGGCCACGACCGGGCAGTACCAGCTTGAGCAGGGCGAAGACCAGCAGCGGGCAGATCAACACCAGGGTGTTGAGCAGCAGCAGGGTCGTGGTGAGAATGCCGGTCAGCAGGCGACGCATAGAAAGACTCTTGTTGTCTGAAATTTCTGGTTGGCAATGATAAGCAGGCCAAAGGCTTACGCCAAATGCCCGCTGCCCGGTGGAGCGGACAAATGTTTCACATTGTGTGGGTTAGGCTGCCCCGGCGCTCGCAACTTCTTCGCTGCAAGCGTGCCCTAACACTGTTTCAGCTCAAGGAACCGCGCCCCGTGAAATCTCTGCTCGCCCTTCTTTCTGCGCTCGCATTGCCGGCCATGGCTGCCGAGCCGACGCTTTATGGCCGCTACGAGTACATCAAGCTTCCCGAGATCGGCCAGACCCTCAAGGCCAAGATGGACACCGGCGCACTCACCGCCTCGCTCTCGGCCAAGGACATCGAGCTGTTCAAGCGTGACGGCGAGGACTGGGTGCGGTTCCGCCTGGCGACCAAGGACGCCGACGGCAAGGTCTACGAGCACCAGGTCTCGCGCATCAGCAAGATCAAGGCACGCAGCGGCGATGACGAAGACGAGGACGAGCCGGCCGAAGCGGCCCGCCGCCCGGTGGTGGACCTGGAACTGTGCCTGGGCGACGTCAAGCGCACGGTCGAGGTCAATCTCACCGACCGCAGCAATTTCAACTACCCGCTGCTGATCGGCGCCAAGGCCCTGCGCGAGTTCAAGGCTGCGGTGAACCCTGCGCGCCGCTACACCGCCGACAAGCCCAGCTGCTGACTCAGCAGCGCCAGGCACCAAGTTGCAAGCTGCAAGAACGAGCGGATCGGTATAGGCTCACCTCCGAGCGCTGTTCCGAAGCTCGCAGCTTGCCGCTTGAGACGCCACCATGCCCCACATCCTCATCGTCGAAGACGAATCCGCCATTGCCGACACGCTCGTGTATGCCTTGCAGGCCGACGGGCACAGCACCACCTGGGTGAACCTCGGTGGCCAGGCGCTGGAGCACCTGCGCCAGCGGCCTGCCGACCTGGTGATTCTGGACATCGGCCTGCCCGACATCAGCGGTTTCGAGACCTGCCGCCAATTGCGCCGCTTCAGCGAGGTGCCGGTGCTGTTCCTCAGCGCCCGCGACAGCGAGATCGACCGGGTGGTGGGCCTGGAGATCGGCGCGGACGACTACGTGGTCAAGCCCTTCAGTCCGCGTGAAGTGAGTGCGCGAGTGCGGGCGATCCTCAAGCGCATGGCTCCGCGCAGCGAGCCGGCCGACGCCACGCCGGTGTTCGAGGTGGATACCCTGGCCATGCGCATTCTCTACCATGGCCAGGCTCTGGCCCTGACCCGCCACGAGTTCAGGCTGCTGCAGTGCCTGATCGAGCAGCCGCGGCGCGTGTTCAGCCGCGAGCAGCTGCTCGACGGCCTGGGCGTGGCCTCGGATGTGGGTTACGAACGCACCATCGACAGCCACATCAAGAGCTTGCGCGCCAAGCTGCGGCAGGTCGCCGCCGACGCCGAGCCGATCCAGACCCACCGCGGGCTGGGCTACAGCTACAGCCCGGACCACGCCTGATGCGCCTGGGCATCCGCATTTTCCTGGTGTATTTCCTGTTCGTCGGCCTGGCAGGCTACTTCCTGCTCGCCACCGTGCGCGAACAGATCCGCCCCGTGGTGCGGCAGTCGTCCGAGGAAACCCTGGTGGACACCGCCAACCTGCTGGCGGAGATCGTGCACGACGACGTCAAGGCCGGCACCCTCGGGCAAAGCCGCCTGCCCCAGGTGTTGCAGGCTTACGGTCGGCGGCGTCCCGGTGCCGATATCTGGGGGCTGGCGAAGAACCAGGTCAGCCATCGCATCTACGTCACCGATGCCCATGGCATCGTGCTGCTCGACTCCAGCGGCCAGGCGCTGGGCCAGGACTACTCGCGCTGGAACGACGTCTACCTGACCCTGCGCGGCCAGTACGGCGCCCGCTCAACCCGCAGCGATCCGAATGACGAGAGCACCTCGGTGATGCACGTGGCCGCGCCGATCCTGGACGAGGGCCAGATCATCGGCGTGGTCACCGTGGCCAAGCCCAACAGCTCGCTGCAACCCTACATCGACCATTCCGAACGGCGCCTGCTGACCCTCGGCCTGGGCCTGATCGTGCTGGGCCTGCTGGTGGGGGCAGGTCTGTCCTGGTGGCTGACGCGCGCGCTGCGCCGGCTCACCCGCTACGCCCAGGCGGTGAGCGAGGGCGAGCGAGCCGCGTTGCCGTACTACAAGGGCGGTGAGCTGCTGCAACTGGCTTCGGCGGTGGAACGCATGCGCACGCAGCTGGAGGGCAAGGCCTACGTCGAGCGCTACGTGCATACCCTCACCCACGAACTGAAAAGCCCGCTGGCGGCCATCCGCGGTGCCAGCGAGCTGTTGCAGGCGCCCATGGCCGAAGAGCAGCGTGCGCGCTTCGCTGGCAATATCGAACGCGAGAGCCAGCGGTTGCAGCAGATGATCGAGCGGCTGCTGGACCTGGCGCGCGTGGAACAGATGCAGGCGCTGGAGGACGAGCAGCCGGTGCCGCTGGCGCAGTTGATCGACGAGCTGCTGCACGCCCAGGTGGTGCGGATCGAGGCGGCCGGCGTGCAGGTCAGGGTGCGGGTTGCCGAGAGCGTCCGGCTGCTGGGCGATGCCTTCCTGTTGCGTCAGGCCCTGGCCAACCTGCTGGACAACGCACTGGACTTCACGCCCCACGGCGGTGAACTGGTGTTCGCCCTGGAGCCCGCGGGCAAACAGGTCGCGCTGAGCCTGTTCAACCAGGGCGAGCCGATCCCCGAGTACGCCCTGGAGCGGGTCAGCGAGCGGTTCTATTCGCTGCCTCGGCCCGGCACCGGGCGCAAGAGCACGGGCCTGGGACTGAATTTCGTCGCCGAGGTGATGCAGCTGCACGGTGGCCACTTGGCCGTGGACAATGTTCCAGGCGGCGTATGCGTGCGCCTGTGGCTGCCGTTGCGACGGATTGGCTGACCCGGACCTGGCGCCGACTCGCGCCCATCTTCTGCACACACACTCCATGCAGGCTCCACACAGGCTCCATGAAGCAGGCGCAACCTTCGGGCATCCCATCCGGAGCTTCGCCCCATGACCAAGACCTTGAGTTTCAAGCTCGGCCTGATCGCCCTGCTGATGCTGCTGTTGCTGATTCCCCTGCTGATGATCGGCGGCCTGATCCGCGATCGGCAGGTCCTGCGCGACAGCGTGCTGCAGGACATCGCCCAGAGCTCGAGCTTCGACCAGCAGATCAGCGGCCCGCTGCTGGTGGTGCCCTACCACAAGCTGCAACGGCGCTGGATCGAGAAGGA
Source organism: Pseudomonas sp. S30 (assembly GCF_016518545.1). Lineage (GTDB taxonomy): Bacteria > Pseudomonadota > Gammaproteobacteria > Pseudomonadales > Pseudomonadaceae > Aquipseudomonas. The sequence goes on along the minus strand of NZ_JACVTO010000014.1, from coordinate 105,642 downwards.
CGGCCAGATGATGGAGGAAACCCGCAGCATCGCCGGCCACCTGTATTTTCTTCCCGAAACCCTCGAAGTGCGCAGCGCCGTGGACACCGAGACCCGTGCCCGCGGCATTTATCAGGCGCGCCTGTTCCATGCGAAGAACCACCTGGCCGGCCGCTTCAAGGTGCCCGAGCATTGGGGCGTGGACAAGGACTACGCCGACTACCGCTTCGATACACCATTTCTGGCGGTGGGCGTGAGCGATATCCGCGGCATCGAGCATGCCGCCGAGCTGAGCATCGGCGAGCGACGCCTGCCCTTCGAAGCCGGCACGGGCCTGCCCTGGATGAGCGGCGGCGTGCACGTGCCCCTGCCCAGTCTCGACGATCGGCAGGCGCACGAGTTCGACTACGCTTTCGACCTGGCCCTGCAGGGCACGGGGCAGTTCAATGTGCTGCCGGTAGGGCGCAGTACGCGGGTTCGGATGCAGGCCAACTGGCCGCATCCCAGCTTCGTCGGCAACTACCTGCCGGCCAGCCGTGACATCGATGCCCAGGGCTTCACCGCAGGCTGGCAGACCTCGTTCTTCGCCACCAACCTCGAGGATGCGCTGCGCCAGTGCGCCGACACCGAGCGCTGCGCCGACTTCACCTCGCGCAGCTTCGGCGTGAGCTTCATCGACCCGGTGGACCAGTACCTCAAGAGCGAGCGGGCGATCAAGTATGCGCTGCTGTTCATCGCCCTGACCTTCGCTGGTTTCTTCCTCTTCGAGGTGCTCAAGAACCTCAGCGTACACCCGGTGCAGTACGTGCTGGTCGGTGTCGCCCTGGCGTTGTTCTACCTGCTGTTGCTGTCGCTCTCCGAGCACCTGGGCTTCGCCCTGGCGTATGGGATATCGGCGGCCGCCTGTGTGCTGCTGATCGGTTTCTACCTCTGCCACGTGCTGCACAGTCCTGGGCGTGGCATCGGCTTCGCGGCGGGATTGGCCGCCCTGTACGGGCTGCTCTACGGGCTGCTGAGTGCCGAGGACTATGCGCTGCTGATGGGCTCGCTGCTGTGCTTCGGCTTGCTGGGCGTGTTCATGGTACTGACCCGGCGGCTGGACTGGTCGCGGGTGGGGAGGGGCGCATGAGGGAGGACCGTGCGATCGGACGCTGGCTGGCGCAGCGGCTGGAGCGCTTGTTCGCGGTGAACACCAGGGGCGACCACCGCGGTTAAGGCCGCTCTCACCGGCAGCGCCGGCCTGGGCGAATCAGGCCACCGGTTCGGTCGCGCGCATCGAGGGCCGCTGGCTGATTTGCGCATACCACGCCGCCAGCCCCGGCTGCTGCTCACGCCAGCCGAAGTCCGGCTGGCGCAGGTCCAGGTAGCCGAGGGCGCAGGCCACGCCGATGGCGACGATGTCGAAGCCCGAGGCGATTTCCGCCAGGTGCTGCTGCTCCAGGTTCGCCAGGCTGCTGCGGATCTTCTGCGCCTGCGCCTGCAACCAGCCATCCCAGCGCTTGTCGGCCGGGCGCAGGAAGCTCTCGTAGCGGCTGGACACCGCCGCATCGAGAATGGCATCGACCTGCGAGGCCAGGGTCAGCCGCCGCCAGCGCGCCGAGCCCTCGCGTGGAATCAGCGGAGGGCCGACATGCTGGGTGTCGAGGTATTCGCAGATCACCCGGCTGTCATGCAGCACCGTACCATCGACCAGGCGCAGGGCCGGGATCTTGCCGATCGGGTTGTCCTGGGCCAGGTGCGGATCACCGCTGACCGGGCTGATGTTGACCGGATGCAGCGTGACCCGCTGGAGTTGATCGGTTTCGTGCAGCACCAGCATCACCTTGCGCACGAAGGGTGACAGGGGGGAATGGAACAGCACCATGCCCATGGCTCAGTTGCCCTGCAGGCTGGGCGGCAGGCACACGCCGGTGCCGCCGATGCCGCAGTAGCCCTCGGGATTCTTGGCCAGGTACTGCTGGTGGTAGGCCTCGGCAAAGTACACGGTCGGCGCCTGGGCGATTTCCGTGGTGATGGCACCGAACCCGGCCTTGTTCAGCTCGGCCTGGAAGGCGGCCTTGCTCGCCTCGGCCTGTTCCAGCTGCTCGGGGCTGGTGCAGTAGATGGCCGAGCGGTACTGCGTCCCCACATCGTTGCCCTGGCGCATGCCCTGGGTGGGGTTGTGCAGTTCCCAGAACATCGCCAGCAGCTCGCGGTAGCTGACCTTGGCCTTGTCGAACACCACCAGCACCACCTCGGTGTGGCCGGTCAGGCCCGAGCAGACTTCTTCGTAGGTCGGGTTCGGCGTGTAGCCGCCGGCGTAGCCGACCACCGTGCTGACCACGCCCTCGCGCTGCCAGAAGCGCCGTTCGGCGCCCCAGAAGCAGCCCAGGCCGAAGATCGCGAAGTCCACGTCCTCGAAGAACGGACCGAGCAGCGGGGTGCCCTCGAACACGTAGTGGAATTCGGGCAGCGCCATCGGCGTTTCGCGGCCCGGCAGGGCTTGTTCGGCAGTGGGCAGGACGTTTTTGTTCACCAGGATTTCCGAGCGCAGGACCATGATCATTCCTCTGTGTGGCAACGGGAGAGTACGGGGGGCCGATCGTGCCTGAATCCGCTCCGGCAAGGGCGGGCTGGCGGCGATCAGGGCCGGATGCGTTCTATAGTGCCCGAGGATGGTGCGCCTGTCAGGCCACCGGGCCTCGTGGATAGCGTTTGAGCTTGTCGACCAGCTCGCGGCCAGGGATCGGCCGGTCGAACAGGTAGCCCTGGCCGACATCGCAGCGGTGGCGGCGCAGGAAGGCCAGTTGCTCGGAGGTCTCGATGCCTTCGGCGACCACCTTGAGCTTGAGGTTGTGGGCCATGGCCACCACCGCCGAGGTGATCTCCATGTCATCCTGGTTGGCGGGAATTTCGCTGATGAAGCTGCGATCGATCTTGATGATGTCGATGGGAAATTTCTTCAGGTAGCTCAGCGACGAATAGCCGGTGCCGAAATCGTCCATGGCCAGGGTCAGGCCCAGTTGCTTGAGTTCGTCCAGTTGCCGGCGGGTGTCTTCGGTGGCTTCGAGCAGCAGGCCCTCGGTCAGCTCCAGCTCCAGCAGGTGCGGGGGCAGCGCCTCTTCCTTGACGATGGTGCCGATGGAGCTGACCAGTTCAGGGTCGGAGAACTGCTTGGGCGACAGGTTGATGGCCACGTGCAGGTTGCCCATGCCCGCCTCGTGCAGTTCCTGACTCATGCGACACGCCTGGCGCACCACCCACTTGCCAATGGGAATGATCAGGCCGGTTTCCTCGGCCACACTGATGAACTGGTCGGGACGGATCATGCCGCGCTCGGGGTGGTTCCAGCGCAGCAGCGCCTCGAGTCCCAGCAGGCGGCCACTGCGCAGGCACAGCTTGGGCTGGTAGAACACTTCCAGCTCGTTCTGGGTCAGCGCCCGGCGCAGGTTGTTCTCCACGAACAGCTTGTAGCTGGCCTCGGCATTGAGCACCTCGGTGAAGACCTGCACCTGGTGCTTGCCGTTGGCCTTGGCCTTGTGCAGCGCCAGGCCTGCGTTCTTCATCAGCGTCTGCGGGTCGGCGCCGTGCAGCGGCGCGCACGCCAGGCCCACCGAGGCGGTGACGTTGATCAGCTGGTTGTCGACGAACATGGGCTTGTCGAGGGTACGCAGCAGTTGCTGGGCGATGGCCTGGCCGTCTTCCAGGCTGGTGCCATCGAGCAGCACGGCGAACTCGTTGCTGGCGAAACGCGCCAGGCTGCCGCTGCTGTTCAGGCTGTTGCGCAGGCGCCGGGCCAGGCTGATGAGCAGCTTGTCGCCGGTCTGGTGGCCAAGGCTGTCGTTGATGCGCTTGAAGTTGTCGATGTCCACCAGCAGCAGGCAGATGGGAATGCCGCCGTCACGGGCGAAGCGCTCGTCGAGGCTGCGGATGAAGGCGGGACGGTTGCCCAGGCTGGTCAGGTTGTCGGTGTAGGCCAGGCGCTCGATACGCTGCTGGGCGAGTTTGTTCTGGGTGATGTCTTCGTAGATGCCGATGTAGTGGGTCAGTTCGCGGTTGTCCCCATATACCCTGGAAATCGACAGCTGGCCCCAGTAGGGCTCCAGGCTCTTGCGCCGGCTCTTGAACTCGCCTTGCCAGCTGTTGCCCACGGCCAGGCTCGAGGGAGGGTCGAAGATCAGCTGGCTGAGGTTCTCCAGCGCCGGCAGTTCGGCCAGGTGGTGACCCTGGACTTCCTCGGTGCTGTACTGGGTGATGGCGGTGAAGCTGGGGTTGACGTACTCCACCACGCCGTCGCGGTTGACCAGCAGAAACGCGCTGGCGCTCTGCTCCACCGCGCGCTGGAACAGGTGCAGGGCGCTGGTGGCGGTGCGCCGGTTGTGGTTGGTGATGACCTGGGCGAACTGGTCGGCCAGCTCGCCGGCGAAGGCGATTTCGTCGGACTGCCAGGCGCGGGGATCTGCGGTCTGCTCCAGGCACAGCACGCCCACCACCTGGCCATCGACACGGATACCGGCATCGAGCCTGGCGTTGTCGCTGGTGCTCGACAGGTCCTGCACCAGGTCGCGGGTGCGCGGGTCGTGGCTGGCGTTATGGGCGTCGATGGCGCGGCTGGTGTGCAGCGCCTCGAGATAATCGGGATACTGGCCGGCATCGATCGGTTGCGGCAGGCGGTGGCGCTGTTCGGATCGATACCAGGCGGCGATCGGCTCCAGGCGTTGCTCGTTGAGGTACCAGATGCTCGCGCAGTCCAGGCCATAGATCTCGCAGGCGCTGCGGGTGATCAGCTCGGCGGCCTCGAGCAGCGAGTTGCTGGCGCTGTAGCGCTGGCGCGCCAGGCGCAGGATCAGGTCCTGCTGGGCACGCACGCGTTCGAGGTGTTCGAGTTGCTCCTGCTGCGCGTGCTGGTTGAGTTGCAGGGCCAGTTGCAGATGACTGTTGCGCGACTCCAGGGCGTTGGTGTCCTGGCGGCTGAAGTCCGTCTGGTCGTCCAGCACCGTCAGGTAGCCGCGCAACAGCTGGCGGTGATGCTGCGCGTAGGCCTCACCGGTTTCCAGGATGCGCAACGGACCGTGGGCGCCGTGCAGGGTGTAGCGTACCCGGTAGTGCTTGCGGCGGGCCAACTGCTGCTGGATGTCGTCGTGCAACTGGTAGCGCGCTTCGGGCTCCATCAGGCTGGCGTACGGCGAGCCTACCAGCGCGCAGAGCTCGACGGCCGGCAAGCCGAACTGTCGGTCGCAGGCCGGATCGAGGAACAGCATCGCCCAGCTCGCTTCGTTCAGCCGCTCGAAACGCAGCATGCCGAGCCGCGAAGGCACGGGGAGCTGCGTCACGACCTCGGCCGCCACACTGCTGGCGACATCGGGTTGGCTATTCATCGAGAACTCGCTTGAACAAGGCGGTTGGCGCGGTAGGCCGCACAGCGGCGGTGGACGCATTGGGCAAGGGTGCACCATGTCCGGTGGGCTGGCAAGCGGCCATACGGCGGTGCTTGTCAGGTTTTCGGCGGCGCTGTCCGATTCTGTAGTCCCCCGGCAGGCTCAGGGGTTCAACGGCGATGCGATCCAGCCCCGCCGTGGTCCATCGTTCTGGCGATCGCACGCAAAAAAAGCCCCGCCAGGGGCGGGGTTGAGGTACGAGCGTGGCAGCTCGAAATCGATGTCCGCCTCCCCGGGGGGAGGCGGGTGCCGCGTTACAGCAGCAGGGTGCGGATATCCGCCAGCAGGTCGCTCAGGCGCTTGGTGAAGCGAGCGGCGGCCGCACCGTTGATCACCCGGTGATCGTAGGACAGCGACAGCGGCAGCATCAGCTTGGGCTGGAAGGCCTTGCCGTCCCACACCGGCTGCATGGTCGCCTTGGAGACGCCGAGAATCGCCACTTCCGGCGCGTTGACGATCGGCGTGAAGCCGGTGCCGCCAATGTGGCCAAGGCTGGAAATGGTGAAGCAGGCGCCTTGCATGTCGTCGGCCGACAGCTTCTTGGTGCGCGCCTTCTCGGCCAGGGCCGCCGCTTCGCCTGCCAGTTGCAGCAAGCTCTTCTGGTCGACGTTCTTGATCACAGGGACCAGCAGGCCATCCGGGGTGTCGACGGCGAAACCGACGTTGACGTACTTCTTGCGGATGATCGCCTTGCCGCTCGGCGCCAGCGAACTGTTGAAGTCCGGCAGTTCCTTGAGCAGGTGCGCACAGGCCTTGAGCAGCAGCGGCAGGACGGTCAGCTTGACGCCAGCCTTCTCGGCCACGGCTTTCTGCGCCACGCGGAAGGCTTCCAGCTCGGTGATGTCGGCCGAGTCGAACTGGGTCACGTGCGGCACGTTCAGCCAGCTGCGGTGCAGGTTGGCGGCACCGACCTGCATCAGGCGGGTGAGGGCCACTTCCTCGACTTCACCGAACTTGCTGAAGTCCACGGCCGGAATCGGCGGAATACCCGCGCCACCGGTCGCGCCGCCAGCGGCAGGCGCTTCCTTGGCCTTCTGCATCATGGCCTTGACGTAGACCTGCACGTCTTCCTTGAGGATACGGCCGTGCGGGCCGGTCGCGCTGACCGCACCCAGATCCACGCCGAATTCCCGCGCCAACTGACGCACGGCAGGGCCGGCGTGGACCTTGGCATTGCTGCCGGCAGCCGGGGCCGTGGCCGCGGCTGGCGCGGTGGCCTGGGCAGGGGCTGGTGCTGGCGCAGGTGCTGCGGCTGGCGCGGCATCGGCCTTGGCAGCCGCCGGAGCCTGGGCAGCGGGCGCTGGCGCAGCGGCAGGGGCTGCTCCGGCGACTTCCAGCTTGAAGATCAGGTCGCCGGTGCCGACTTCGTCGTCCAGCTTGCAGATCACTTCCTTGATCACGCCCGCCGCCGGGGATGGGATCTCCATGGAGGCCTTGTCCGACTCCAGGGTGATCAGCGACTGGTCGGCTTCGACCGTATCGCCGGCCTTGACCAGCACTTCGATGATCTTGGCCTTGCCGGACGAACCGATGTCCGGCACGTGGATGTCCTGCACGCTGGCAGCGGCGGGCGCTGCAGCCGGCGCGGGCGCTGCCTGTTCGGCGGGCTGCTCGGCGGCCGCGGCAGGCGCTGGCGCCGGTTTCTCCTCGGCGGCCGCTTCAGGCGCCGCAGCGGCGCCCTCGGCTTCCAGGACCAGCAGCTCGTCGCCTTCCTTGAGGCGGTCGCCCAGCTTGACCTTCAGCTCCTTGACGACACCGGCCTTGGGCGCCGGGATCTCCATGGAGGCCTTGTCCGACTCCAGGGTCAGCAGGCTCTGGTCGGCCTCGATACGGTCGCCGACCTTGACGAACAGCTCGATGATTTCACCTTCACCGCTGCCGATGTCAGGTACGCGAATGAGTTCGCTCACTTAAAAATACTCCTCAGCAGTCCAGTGGGTTGCGCTTGTCCGGGTCGATGCCGAACTTGACGATGGCGTCAGCCACAACCTTGGGTTCGATCTCGCCACGGTCAGCCAGGGCTTCCAGGGCAGCCAGCACCACGAAGTGGCGGTCGACTTCGAAGAAGTGACGCAGCTTCTTGCGGCTGTCGCTGCGGCCGTAGCCGTCGGTACCCAGGACCTTGAACTCTTTGCTCGGCACCCACTGGCGGATCTGCTCGGCGAACAGCTTCATGTAGTCGGTGGAGGCGATGACCGGCCCTTTGCGGCCGCTCAGGCACTGCTCGACGTAGGTCTGCTGTGGCTTCTGGCCAGGCTTGAGGCGGTTGGCGCGTTCCACGGCCAGGCCGTCGCGACGCAGTTCGTTGAAGCTGGTGACGCTCCATACGTCGGCACCGACGTTGAACTCTTCACGCAGGATCTTCGCCGCCTCGCGCACTTCGCGCAGGATGGTGCCCGAACCCATCAGCTGCACGTGGTGCGCGGCGTCGCGGGTGTCTTCTTCGAGCAGGTACATGCCCTTGATGATGCCTTCCTCGGCACCGGCCGGAATGGCAGGCTGCTGGTAGGACTCGTTCATCACGGTGATGTAGTAGAAGATGTCCTGTTGCTCTTCGGTCATCTTCTTCATGCCGTCCTGGATGATCACCGCCAGCTCGTAGCCGTAGGTCGGATCGTAGGTACGGCAGTTCGGGATGGTGCCCGCCATCATGTGGCTGTGACCGTCTTCGTGCTGCAGGCCCTCACCGTTCAAGGTGGTACGCCCGGCGGTACCGCCGATCAGGAAGCCGCGGGTGCGGCTGTCGCCAGCGGCCCAGGCCAGGTCGCCGATACGCTGGAAGCCGAACATCGAGTAGAAGATGTAGAACGGCAGCATCGGCTGGTTGTGGCAGCTGTACGAAGTACCGGCGGCGATGAACGAGGACATGGCGCCGGCCTCGTTGATGCCTTCCTCGAGGATCTGGCCCTTCTTGTCCTCGCGGTAGAACATCACCTGGTCCTTGTCGACCGGCTCGTAGAGCTGACCGACCGAGGAGTAGATGCCCAGCTGACGGAACATGCCTTCCATACCGAAGGTACGGGCTTCGTCCGGGATGATCGGCACGATGCGCTGGCCGATTTCCTTGTCCTTGACCAGCTGCGCCAGGATGCGCACGAAGGCCATGGTGGTGGAGATTTCACGGTCGCCCGAGCCGTCCAGGATCGCCTTGAGGGTTTCCAGTGGCGGGGTCGGCACGCTGAAGCTCTTGGCGCGACGCTGGGGCACGAAGCCACCCAGGGCAGCGCGACGCTCGGCCAGGTACTTGGCTTCGGCCGAACCTTCCTCGGGCTTGAAGAACGGCAGGTTCTCCAGCTCGGCATCCTTGACCGGGATGTCGAAGCGGTCGCGGAATTTGCGCAGGCTGTCGACGTCCACCTTCTTGGTGTTGTGCGCGGTGTTCTTGGCTTCGCCGGCCCCGGTGCCATAACCTTTGATGGTCTTGGCCAGGATGACGGTCGGCTGTTCCTTGTGGTTCACCGCCTGGTGGTAGGCCGCGTAGACCTTGTACGGGTCGTGGCCGCCACGGTTGAGCTTCCAGATCTCGTCGTCGGACAGGTCTTCGACCATGGCCTTGAGTTCCGGGGTGTTGAAGAAGTGCTCACGGACGTACGCACCGTCCTTGGCCTTGTAGTTCTGGTATTCGCCGTCGATGACTTCGTCCATGCGGCGCTGCAGGGCACCGTTGGTGTCCTTGGCCAGCAGTGGATCCCAGAAGCGGCCCCAGACCACCTTGTTGACGTTCCAGCCACCGCCACGGAACACGCCTTCGAGTTCCTGGATGATCTTGCCGTTGCCGCGAACCGGGCCGTCGAGGCGCTGCAGGTTACAGTTGATGACGAAGATCAGGTTGTCCAGCTTCTCGCGGCCGGCCAGAGAGATCGCGCCGAGCGATTCCGGCTCGTCGCATTCGCCGTCGCCCATGAAGCACCAGACTTTCTGCTTGCCCGGCTGGATGTAGCCGCGCGCTTCCAGGTACTTCATGAAGCGGGCCTGGTAGATCGCCTGGATCGGGCCCAGGCCCATGGACACGGTAGGGAACTGCCAGAAATCGGGCATCAGCCACGGGTGCGGATACGAGGACAGGCCTTTGCCGTCCACTTCCTGGCGGAAGTTGTTCATCTGCTCTTCGCTGATGCGACCTTCCATGAACGCGCGGGCATAGATGCCTGGCGAAGCATGACCCTGATAGAAGATCAGGTCGCCGCCGTGCTCGTCGGTGGGCGCCTGGAAGAAGTAGTTGAAGCCGATGTCGTACAAGGTGGCGCTGGAGGCGAAGCTCGAGATGTGTCCGCCCAGGTCCGAATCCTTCAGGTTGGTACGCATGACCATGGCCAGGGCGTTCCAACGCACCATCGAGCGAATGCGGCGTTCCATGAACAGGTCGCCAGGCATGCGTGCTTCGTGGGTGACAGGGATGGTGTTACGGTATGGCGTGGTGATGGCATAGGGCAGCTGCGAACCACTGCGGGTGGCCAGCTCGCCCATACGGGTCATCAGGTAATGAGCGCGGTCTTCGCCTTCTTTGTCGAGGACCGACTCCAGGGCATCCAGCCATTCCTGGGTTTCGATAGGATCGAGGTCTTGCATGGCTTGCTCCAGGGCGGAAAGGCAACCAGAATCGGGAGCCTGAGTTTGCGACTGGCCTTGTGGGCAGACGTCGTGAATTCTTGGATTCGCCGGACAGTCATCCGGCGCCGTGTAGTTTTACTACAAATGCTTTGGCATTTCATGCTTTTGAGCAAAAGGCAGAGTAGTAATACTACAGGAATACGGCAGTAGGCCGTCTTTCGGCTTGTGTGGAAAATCGTTCCTCGTGGTACGTGAGGGGGTACAGAGCTGTGATTTTCGATGAATCGTACCAAACATTGCGGTTTTCCAGCTATTTACCACTTTTGTATGACAGTCCAACCGGACCTGGTTCGTTCATCGACTACCCCCGCCCCCTCTTTCACGCCGATCTAGGATAGACCATGCGCCTGCCTTTGCCTGCCGATCTCCCTGCCGCCCTGCAACCGCTCGTCGCCCGTAACCGCCAGTTCCTGCGCGAGGCCCTGGCCGGTCACGCCGAACTGGACCAGCAGGTGTTCAGCGAAGCTCACTGGCATCAGTTCGACCAGGTGGCGGCGGCCAGCGATTTCGTGCTGGAACAGGTGCAGCGCGATCCGGCGATGCTCCTGCAATTGCTGGTCAGCGGCGAGCTCGGGCGTGGCTATGCCGCTGGCGTGCTGCGCGCACATATAAAGGCCGCTGCCCAGGCCGCCCAGAGCGAGGACGAGCTGGCCCGCAACCTGCGCCGGGCGCGCAACCGCGAGCAGGTGCGCATCATCTGGCGCGACATCACCCGCCAGGCGGCGCTGGACGAAACCTGCACCGACCTCTCGGCACTGGCCGACGCGGCGATCGACGAAGCCTATGGCTGGCTGTATCCACGCCATTGCCAGCAATTCGGCACGCCCATCGGCAACCGCAGCGGCCAGCCCCAGCACTTGGTGGTGCTGGGCATGGGCAAGCTGGGGGCGGTCGAGCTCAACCTGTCCTCGGACATCGACCTGATCTTCGCCTTCCCCGAAGGCGGCGAGACCGAAGGAGTCAAGCGGGCCCTGGACAACCAGGAGTTCTTCACCCGACTGGGCCAGCGCCTGATCAAGGCGCTGGACCCGGTCACGGTGGACGGTTTCGTGTTTCGCGTCGACATGCGCCTGCGGCCCTACGGCTCGGCCGGCGCCCTGGTGCTGTCGTTCAATGCGCTGGAGCAGTATTACCAGGACCAGGGCCGCGACTGGGAGCGCTACGCCATGATCAAGGCGCGGGTGGTGGCGGGCGACCGGCAGGCCGGCGCGCAGTTGCAGGACATGCTGCGACCCTTCGTCTACAGGCGCTACCTGGATTTCTCCGCCATCGAAGCGCTGCGCACCATGAAGCAGCTGATCCAGCAGGAAGTGCGGCGCAAAGGCATGGCCGACAACATCAAGCTCGGTGCCGGCGGCATTCGCGAAGTGGAATTCATCGCCCAGGCGTTCCAGTTGATCCATGGCGGTCGTGACCTGAGCCTTCAGCAGCGGCCCCTGCTCAAGGTGCTGGCCACCCTGGAGGGCCAGGGCTACCTGCCGGGGGCGGTGGTCGCCGAGCTGCGCGAGGCCTACCGCTTCCTGCGCTACACCGAGCATGCCATCCAGGCGATCGCCGACCGCCAGACGCAGATGCTGCCCGATGGCGAACTGGACCGTGCGCGCATCGCCTATCAGCTCGGGTTCGCCGACTGGCCGGCCTTCCTGGAGCGGCTGACGCACTGGCGGGGCCGTGTCGACTGGCACTTCCGCCAGGTGATCGCCGATCCGGATGAAGACGAAGGCGAGGGCGAACTGGTGGTGGGCGGGGAGTGGTCGCCGTTATGGGAGCAGGCCCAGGACGAGGACGCGGCCAGTCGACAGCTGGAGGACGCCGGCTTTCGCCACGCCGGCCAGGCCCTGCGGCGGTTGACCGCGCTGCGTGCCAGCCCGTCGCTGCGCTCGATGCAGCGCATCGGTCGCGAGCGCCTGGATGCCTTCATCCCACGGCTGCTGGCCCAGACCGTCGAGCATGAGGATCCGGACCTGGTGCTCGAGCGCGTGCTGCCCCTGGTGGAAGCCGTGGCCCGGCGATCGGCTTACCTGGTACTGCTCAGCGAAAACCCCGGCGCCTTGCGCCGCCTGCTGACCCTGTGCGCGGCCAGCCCGTGGATCGCCGAGCAGATCGCCCGCTTCCCGCTGCTGCTCGACGAACTGCTCAACGAAGGACGGCTGTTCAGCCCGCCGCTGGCGCCCGAGCTGGCTTCGGAGCTGCGCGAGCGCCTCACGCGCATCCCCGAGGACGACCTGGAGCAGCAGATGGAGGCGCTGCGTCACTTCAAGCTGGCCCACAGCCTGCGCGTGGCCGCGTCGGAGATCAGCGGCAACCTGCCCTTGATGAAGGTCAGCGACTACCTGACCTGGCTGGCCGAGGCCATCCTCGACCAGGTGCTGGCGCTGGCCTGGCGTCATACCGTGGCGCGTCATGGCCAGCCCAGGCGCAGTGACGCCAGCCTGTGCGCGCCGAGCTTCATCATCGTCGGCTACGGCAAGGTCGGCGGCATCGAGCTGGGACATGGCTCGGACCTGGACCTGGTGTTCATCCACGATGGCGACCCGAATGCCGAGACCGATGGCGCCAAGCCCATCGATGGCGCGCAGTTCTTCACGCGCCTGGGCCAGCGCATCATCCACCTGCTGACCACCCAGACCAACTCCGGCCAGCTCTACGATGTCGACATGCGCTTGCGGCCTTCCGGCGCTTCGGGTCTGCTGGTCAGCTCGCTGGGCGCCTTCGAGCGCTACCAGCAGCACGAGGCCTGGACCTGGGAGCACCAGGCGCTGGTGCGCGCGCGCGTGCTGGTAGGCTGCGAGCAGGTCGCCAGCGCCTTCGAGGGCGTGCGCGCCGCGGTGCTCGGCAAGGCCCGAGCGCTGGACACGCTGCGGCTGCAGGTGAGCGAGATGCGCGCGAAGATGCGCGCCAGCCTCGGCAGCAAGGGCACGGCCGCCGGTACCGCCGAGAATGCCTTCGAGCCCGGCCAGTTGTTCGATATCAAGCAGGATGCCGGTGGTATCGTGGACATCGAATTTATGGTGCAATACGCCGCTTTGGCCTGGTCCCACGAGCATCCGGCCCTGCTGCGCTGGACCGACAACATCCGCATTCTCGAGGAACTCGAGCAGGCCGGGCTGATGCCCGCCGAGGATGCCGTGCTGCTGCGCGAGGTGTACAAGACCTTCCGCTCGGCCTCGCACCGCCAGGCCCTGCAGAAGCAGGCGGGTGTGATCGATGCCGGGCAGTTCGTCGAGGAGCGTCGCCAGGTCAGGCGGATCTGGGGCCAGCTGGGCCTGAGCTGAGTCGCCCCTGCAGGCGAGGGCAGGCCTGCCGGTCCAGGCCTGGCCACCAGTGATACACTGTTCGCCAAACAGCCTGAATATAAAGAGGGGAGGCCAGGTTCAAGCGCAGCCTGCAGCCTCCCCGACTGTTTCTGGATAAAGCATGAGAATACTGATCATCGGACCCAGCTGGGTCGGCGACATGGTGATGGCGCAGACCCTGTTCCAGTGCCTGCGCCAGCGATACCCGGACTGCGCGATCGACGTGCTGGCCCCCGATTGGAGCCGGCCCATCCTCGAGCGCATGCCCGAGGTGCGTCAGGCCTTGAGCTTTCCGCTCGGCCATGGCGCCCTGGACCTGGCCACGCGTCGGCGCATCGGCAAGTCGCTGAGCGGCCAGTACGACCAGGCGATCCTGTTGCCCAACTCGCTCAAGTCGGCGCTGGTGCCCTGGTTCGCCGGCATCCCTGTGCGTACCGGTTGGCGCGGCGAGATGCGCTACCTGCTGCTCAACGACGTGCGCAAGCTGGACAAGGCGCGCTACCCGCTGATGATCGAGCGCTTCATGGCGCTGGCCTATGCCCCGGGCGCCGAACTGCCGCAGCCGTATCCGCGCCCCAGCCTGCGCATCGAGGCCGCCAGCCGTGATGCCGCTCTGGCCAAGTTCGCTTTGCAACTGGATCGCCCGGTGCTGGCGTTGTGCCCGGGCGCCGAGTTCGGCGAGGCCAAGCGCTGGCCGGTGGAGCATTACGCGGCCGTGGCCGAGGCGATGATTCGCCAGGGCTGGCAGGTCTGGCTGTTCGGTTCGAAGAACGATCATGCGGTCGGCGAGCAGATCCGCGAGCGCCTCATCCCGGGCTTGCGCGAGGAGTCGAGCAACCTGGCAGGCGACACGTCGCTGGCCGAGGCCATCGACCTGATGGCCTGCGCCGATGCCGTGGTGTCCAACGACTCGGGACTGATGCACGTGGCCGCCGCGCTCAATCGGCCGCTGGTGGCGGTGTACGGTTCCACTTCACCAGGATTCACGCCGCCCCTGGCCGATCGGGTCGAGGTGGTGCGCACGGGCATCGAGTGCAGCCCCTGCTTCGAACGCACCTGTCGCTTCGGCCACTACAACTGCCTGCGCCTGCTCGATCCGCACAAGGTCATCGCCGCACTGCATGGGCTGGCCGCGCCGGGCCTGATCGACACCCGAGCCGAGGTCGACTGAGTGCGGGTACTGATCATCAAGACCTCGTCGCTGGGCGACGTGATCCACACCTTGCCGGCCGTCACCGACGCGGCGCATGCCATCCCTGGCATCCGCTTCGACTGGGTGGTGGAAGAAGGCTTCGCCGAGATTCCTAGCTGGCACCCGGCCGTGGACCGCGTCATTCCAGTGGGCATCCGCCGCTGGCGCAAGAACCTCTGGCAGACCTACAAGAGCGGCGAGTGGAAGGCCTTCAAGCAGCGCTTGCGCGAACGCCAGTACGACCTGGTCATCGATGCCCAGGGGCTGGTCAAGTCGGCCTGGCTGACGCGCCTGGTGAAGGCGCCGGTGGCCGGCCTGGACCGCTACTCGGCGCGCGAAGGCCTGGCCAGCCGCTTCTACGATCGACGCCTGTCGGTGGCGGTCGGCCAGCATGCGGTGGAGCGCGTGCGCCAGCTGTTCGCCCTGGCCCTGGCCTACGACCTGCCCGAGGGCCTGGGCCAGTACGGCCTGGATCGCACGCGCCTGGACCTGCCGCCGACCACGCCTTACGTGGTGTTCCTGCACGGCACCACCTGGGCCACCAAGCACTGGCCGGAAGCCTACTGGCGCGAGCTGGCCGAGCGTCTGGGCCGGCGCCGCATGAAGGTGGTGTTGCCGTGGGGCAACGCCGACGAGCAGGCACGAGCGCAGCGTATCGCCCAGGGCCTGGAGCACTGCCAGGTGCTGCCCAAATTGAACCTGGCGGGGGTCGCCCGCATACTGGCGGCGGCCAAGGCCTGCGTGGCGGTGGATACCGGCCTGGGTCACCTGGCCGCCGCCCTGGACGTGCCGACCCTCTCGCTGTTCGGCCCGACCAACCCTGGCCTCACCGGCGCCTACGGCCGCGCGCAGATTCACCAGGCCAGCGACTTCCCCTGCGCGCCCTGCCTGCAGAAGAAGTGCACCTACAAGCCGAGCGCCGAGGACCTGCGCCGGTTCGATCTCAAACGCGAGTGGCCGCTGTGCTTCACTCGCCTGAATCCCGAGCATGTGGCGAGCCGCTTGAGCGCGCTGCTGCTGGCTGAGGATGTTCGTTGATGCAACTGGCTTTCGTGTTGTACAAATATTTCCCCTTCGGTGGCCTGCAGCGCGACTTCATGCGCATCGCCCTGGAGTGTCAGCAGCGGGGACACCAGATTCGTGTCTACACGCTGATCTGGGAAGGCGAGGTGCCGCCCGGCTTCGACGTGCGAGTGGCGCCGGTCAAAGCGCTGTTCAATCACCGGCGCAACGAGAAACTCAGTGCCTGGATGGCCGAGGACCTGGCGCGCGCGCCGGTCGACCGGCTCATCGGTTTCAACAAGATGCCGGGGCTGGACGTGTACTACGCCGCCGACGGTTGCTTCGAGGACAAGGCCCAGACCCTGCGTGGCGGCCTCTACCGTCGCTGGGGCCGCTACCGGCACTTCGCCGAGTACGAGCGCGCGGTGTTCGCCAGGGACGCCGGCACCGAGATCCTGATGATCTCCGAAGTGCAGCAGCCGCTGTTCATCAAGCACTACGGCACGCCCGTGCAGCGCTTTCACCTGCTGCCGCCGGGCATCTCCCAGGACCGCCGCGCGCCGGCCAACGCCCGCGACATTCGGGCAGCGTTTCGCCAGGAATTCGCCCTGGGCGAGGATGACCTGCTGCTGGTGCAGATCGGCTCGGGGTTCAAGACCAAGGGCGTCGACCGCAGCCTCAAGGCCCTGGCCGCGCTGCCGTCGAGCCTGCGCAAGCGCACCCGGCTGATGGTCATCGGCCAGGACGACCCCAAGGTGTTCCAGCTGCAAAGTGCGTCCCTGGGGCTGGGCGAGCAGGTGCAGTTCCTCAAAGGGCGCAGCGACATCCCGCGCTTTCTGCTGGGCGCCGACCTGCTGATCCACCCGGCCTACAACGAGAACACTGGCACCGTGCTGCTCGAGGCGGTGGTCGCAGGGCTGCCGGTGCTGGTCTCGAAGGTGTGCGGCTATGCCCACTACATCGCCGAGGCCGACAGCGGCCTGGTACTCGACGAGCCCTTCGAGCAGGCGCAGCTCGACGATTACCTGCAACGCATGCTGATCGATGCCCAGGCCCGCGCGCGCTGGTCGCGCAATGGCCTGGCCTTCGCCAAGACCGCCGACCTGTACAGCATGCCCCAGTACGCGGCCGACGTGATCCTCGGCCAGGAGCGCCCATGAAACTGATGCTGGCCGAGCCCTTCAAGCGCCTGTGGGCCGGGCGTGATCCCTTCGAAGCCGTCGAAGCCCTGCAAGGCGAGGTGTACCGCGAGCTGGAGGGACGCCGTACCTTGCGCACCGAGGTCGCGAACGCAGGCTACTTCGTCAAGATCCACCGCGGCATCGGCTGGGGCGAAATCTTCAAGAACCTGTTCAGCGCCAAGTGGCCTGTGCTTGGAGCCGGCCAGGAGTGGCGCGCCATCGAGCGCCTGCACCAGGCGGGCGTCCCGACCATGACCGCCGTCGCCTACGGCGAGCGCGGCAGCAACCCGGCGACCCAGCATTCGTTCATCGTCACCGAGGAGCTGGCGCCGACCGTCAGCCTGGAAGATTTCAGCCTCCACTGGTCTCGCCAGCCGCCAGCGCCACGGCTCAAGCGTGCGCTGATCGCCGAAGTGGCGAAGATGACCGGCACCATGCACCGTGCCGGGGTCAATCACCGCGACTGCTACATCTGCCATTTCCTGCTGCACACCGACCGTCCGGTGACGGCCGATGATTTCAAACTGTCGCTCATCGACCTGCACCGCGCGCAGACCCGTGCGAAGATCACCCGCCGCTGGCGCGACAAGGACCTGGCAGCGCTGTACTTTTCGGCGTTGGACATCGGCCTGACGCGCCGCGACAAATTGCGCTTCCTCAAGGCCTACTTCCAGCGCCCGCTGCGCCAGGTTCTGACCGAGCACGCCGCGCTGCTCGCCTGGCTCGAGCGCAAGGCGAGCAGACTCTACGATCGCAAGCAACGCTATGGGGACGCGCTCTGATGGCGGGTTGGACACTGGCGGCGGACTACCGCCGGCTGGCAGCGGATTTCGGTAGCATCGACGCGGTGTTCGCCCTCGAAGGCGAACACCTGACCCGTGACCCGCTCAGCGAGGTCATCCGCGTCGAGCGCGAGGGCGTGAGCTACTACGTCAAGCGCTACACCGGTGCCGGCAAGCACATGCGCCGTTTCTTCGGTCGGCCGCGCATCAAGGCCGAGTGGCAGAACCTCAAGCAGTTCGCCAAATGGGGCATCCCCACCGCCGAGGTGATCGCCTGGGGCCTGGAGCGCAATGGCCTGTCCTTCGGTCGCGGGGCGATGATCACCCGCGAGTTGCCGCGCACCGAGGACCTCTCGGTGCTGGCCGAGCGCAACGATCCGCGCCTGGCCGATCGCGCCTGGGTCGATCACATCAGTCGCCAGCTGGCTCGCCATACCCGTGTGATGCACAACCATCATTTCGCCCACAACGACCTGAAGTGGCGCAACCTGCTGGTGGACGACCAGGCCACGGTGTTCTTCATCGACTGCCCGACGGGCGATTTCTGGCGCGGCTTCATGCTGCGTCATCGACTGATCAAGGACCTGGCCTGCCTGGACAAGGTGGCCAAGTATCACCTGTCCGCCACCCAGCGCCTGCGCTTCTATCTGCAATACCGTGGCCACACCCGGCTCAATGCCCGTGACAAGCGGCGCATTCGCCAGGTGGTGAGCTTCTTCGAGGGAAGGGAATGAGCGATTACCTGGCCGGCGACGAGCTGGCGCTGCTGCAACGGCACGGCCTGGACGACTTCGAGGCGTTGTGGGCGCTGCAACTGGACGCCGTCGATGAACCCAACACCGGCCGTGGCGGCTGGAGCAGCGTGTTCCGCCTGGAACTCGAAGGCAAGGGTTATTACCTCAAGCGCCAGCGCGACTACCTGACCCACACCTTGCATCGACCGCTGGGCGAACCTACCTTCGCCCGCGAGTTTCGCAACATTCGCCGCTACCAGGCGCTCGGCATTCCGGCGTTGCAGGCGGTGTTCTACGGCGAGCGCAAGGCCGGCGGGGCGCACCGCGCCATGCTCATGACCCGAGCGCTGGACGAATGGCGCGACCTGGAGACGCTGCTGGCACAGTGGCCGCAGCTCGGTCCGGCGCAGCGCCAGGGCATTCTCGCTGCCTGCGCTGAGCTGGCGCGCACCTTGCACGCTGCCGGCCAGGTGCACGGCTGTTTCTATCCCAAGCACATCTTCCTACGTGAGCGCCGTGAAGGCTGGCAGGCCCAGCTGATCGACCTGGAAAAGACCCGGCCGCTGCTGCTGGGTCGCCGTGATCGCCTCCGGGACCTGGAGCCGTTGCTGCGACGGGCGCCGGTGTGGAGCGAGGCCGACCTGCGCCACCTGCTGGGCGTCTACCTCGGTCAACCCGCCGACAGCGCGCCAGTGACCGACTGGTTGCAACGCCTGGGCAAACGCCGTCGTCGAAAAGAGGCCCGCTGATGCGCCTGTCTGAGTTAAAGAACGCCGGGCGTCGCCCGAGCCTGCCGTTGACCCTGAGCCTTGAAGATGCCGCCGGGCCAGCCGAATTGCATTTGATCAGCCTGCTGCGGGTGTTGCCGGGGCAGCGCTATGTCGGCGCCGGTGTCTGGCGCGGCACGCCAGTGCTGGCCAAGCTGCTGGTCGGGGGTAATGCCGCGCGGCATTTCCAGCGTGAGCTGGATGGTGTTCGCCTGCTGGCTGCCCAGGGTCTGGCCACGCCGCGCCTGCTTGCCGATGGATTGCAGGAAGGCGAGGGCGGCTGGTTGCTGTTCGAGTTCCTGGACCATGCCCAGAGCCTGGGCGACGCCTGGGCGGCGGTCGAGCGCCTGCCCATGCTCGCCGATGAACAGCAGGTGGTGCTCGCCGAAGCGCTGACGGCGGTCGCGCAGATGCACGCCAGGGGCCTCTGGCAGCAAGACCTGCACCTGGACAACCTGCTGCGCCACGACGGCCGCCTGTACCTGATCGACGGCGCCGGCATCAAGGCCGAGACGCCAGGCCAGCCGTTGTCGCGCCAGCGCGTGCTGGAGAACCTCGGCGTATTCTTCGCCCAGCTGCCCCAGCGTCTGCAGCCCTATATCGAGGAAGTGCTGGTGCATTACCTGCTCGGCAACGCCGAGCATGCGCTGCCCCTGGAGGCACTGCTCAAGCAGGTGCAGAAGGTGCGTCAGTGGCGGCTGAAGGACTACCTGGAAAAGGCCGGTCGCGACTGCACCCTGTTCAGCGTGCAGCGCAGCCTGTCAGGCCTGTGCGCCATGCGCCGCGATCAGGTCGAAGCGTTGCAGCCGGTGCTGGAGCGGGCCGACACCCTGATCGAGCGAGGCCACCTGTACAAGACCGGCGGCGCGGCCAGCGTCGCGCGGGTCGAGGTGGACGGACGAACCCTGGTGGTCAAGCGTTACAACATCAAGAACACCGTGCACTGGTTCAAGCGTTTCTGGCGCCCGAGCAGGGCTTGGCACTCGTGGATCGAAGGCAATCGCCTGGCCTTCCTGGAGATCGCCACGCCACGTCCCCTCGCTGTGCTCGAACGCCGGGTAATGGGGCTGCGCAGCACCGCCTATCTGGTGACCGAGTATGTCGACGGCCCGGACCTGAGCGCGTGCTTCGCACCTCACGTCGACAGTGGCGAGGCGCCCGAGGCGTACGTCCAGGCACTGGTGTCGCTGATGCAGCGGCTGATCGACGAACGCATCAGCCATGGGGATTTCAAAGGCCACAACCTGTTCTGGCAGGACGGGCAGTGGTCGCTGATCGATCTGGACGCCATGACCCAGCACGCCAGCGCGCTCAGCTTCGCCCCGGCCTATGCCCGCGACCGCGCCCGACTGCTGCGCAACTGGCCGGCCGACAGCGCCCTGTATCAGCGCCTCGATCAACGGCTGCCGCGCCTTACCGCGTAAGCCTGCGGCAGCGCCAGCCAATCGCTGCTGCGCCCGGCCTGGCGTACCCGGATGCGCCATTGCTCATCCTGCCAGCGCAACGTGGCCCAGGCACCGGCGCCGTTGGTTTCGTCCAGTTGCAGGTGGTAGTGGTGCTCCAGCAGGTGGGGGCGCAGTGGCAGGGCTCTGCCGCCTGCCAGCAGGTAGAGGCCCAGGTCGCTGCGATAGAGTCCCGCTGGAGGTTGCGCAATGCCCACGGGCACCGTCGGCAGGCTGACATGTTCGAACAGTGCCGCGAGGTCGGGCAGGCCGTCGAACCAGCGCACGGGCGAATCGACCACCCATTGCCCATCGGCGCAGCGCTTGACCGGCACCTTGGTGTAGGCGTCCGGCTGACGTGGATCGACTACCCGCCAGCGATAGCCATCGAAAGCGACCTGGTAGGTCTGGCCTTCGCTGTCCTTGATGAAGTACAGCGAGATCCCGGGGTATTGCGACTTCTGCTCATAGATCCCTTCCTTGTGGATACCGTCGACGCGGTAGTGCAATTTGCTGGTGTCGGTGTGCCGCCTCAGCACCGCCGGCAATGACAGCGGCGGCGCGGGGGGCAGTGCGCGGATCGCGCGCCGGAGCACGGTCGAGCCGCCGATGCTGTTGACGCCGTCATTGATATGGGTGAATGCCTCCACCAGGTGCTTGAGCATCTCGACTCGGTCATCGGCGTCACGGGCCTTGGCCATGTCCAGCACCGACAGGACGCTCCTGGCGAAGGCCAGCGCGGTGAGCGCCCGGCTGGGCAACGCCAGGCTGATGAGGTCCAGGGTGATGGCAAGCGCATGCAGGGCGAACTCGCCGACCAGTTCGAGCTTGGTGTTGGTGCGTGCATCCACCGCCGCGAGTACGGCTTGCACCTCGGCACGGTAGCCGGCTTCGATGAAATGCTCGGTGATCGTCGCGGTGACGGTGCGCGCGCCGAGCCGGCCCTTGGTCAGGTACTCTTCCAGCGTCTGGCGGCTGGCCAGAGGCATGCGATCGAACACGTAGTCGCGCAGTGCCGGTTTGTCGCGTAGCGTACGCAGCAGGTGGCGGGCATTGCGAAACTCCCGCCAGGCGCGCCGATCCGGCGCATCGGGGGTATAGACGACGAAACCCGTCGAGCTGGCGATGTCGTGGGTGATCAGCAGTACGCCCTGGACGGTGTGGCCGTCGATCAGCCACTGGCGCACGCTCAGGTGCATGCCCAGTGCGGCCTGGCGCTGCACGCTGCGGGGATGAGCGAGCACCGACCGGGTCCAGGTGTAGCCCCGTTCGAACGGATCCTCGAGATAGTGGCCGGCGTAACGGGCCTTGGCGGCTTCGGCGAGCATTCTTGCCTTGCTGACCTCGACATAACGTTCCAGGCGCCATTGCGCGGTGGGGGAGTTCAGCAGGTGGCTGCGCAGGTAGCGGCTGTAGCTGTCACCCACGTCCAGGTCGCGGACCAGTTGCTTGATCTGCGCCGGCGTGACCTGGTCGATCGGGCTGTTGTCCAGATGATGGACACGGGCCGTCAACCAGTAGTCCACGTCCAGCCAGGCCACGTTCAGTGCCGCCAGTTCATCGAGTCGATAGGTGCGTGACTCCAGCTCGATGGTGTCACCCACCTGCGGGCGGCTGGCTGCCGGGATGTAGCCGGTCGTCAGCCCAGGGTGCAGCACCGGCCCCCGTTGCCGTGCCAGGGTTACGGTGACATGAACCTGCAGGGGATCGATGTCCAGCGCATGGCGCTGGCGCAGCGCGCTGCGCAGGCGCTCGCGGGTCCACTTGCGCAGGCTGTGCTGGTCGACGAATTGCTCATGGCTCAGGATGCCCGGGGCTACCGAATGGTCGATGGCGATGACCAGCTCCTGCAGCGTCTGCATGATATGCGTCAGGCCCTGCGCCGAGGCGTTTCGCAGCCAGGCGGGCGAGTTGCGCTCCAGCAGCAGGCCGTAGCGCGTCTGCAAGGCGGGCTGGCTGCCAGCCCAGGGCAGCAGGTCGAAGGCCTGCTGCAGTCGCTGCTCCAGGGCGGTCCAATCCACGTCAGGGGACGTGGCGCTGTCCTGCCAGCACTGGGTCAGTCGAGCATGCTGGCCATCGATCAGCGTCTGGACCTGCGCGGTCACCAGGTCTTCGCTGAACCACTCGTAGCGCAGCCGCTCGGCATGGCGTGCCCGCTCCTGCTCTTGAGTCCCGGTCAGATGGCGCAGCAGTGTCCGGCTTTGCTGCGGATCGTCCAGCCGTTCGCACAGCTCGACATGCAGTTCGGCCAGGTCCTCGAACGCCTCGATGCCATGGGACAGGCTGCACAGCAGGGCATGCTCGCTGGGCTGCGTCGGATCGGGCATGCGGCCTTCGACGGCGCCTTCGACGATGACGAACGCCCCGGGCAGGTGGCAGCGCCAGTGGGGAGAGCCGATGTCCAGCAGCGGCTTGAAGATCTGCGGGCGGCTGGCACCGGGCAGGTGTTGGCGCTGCCATGGTAGCGGCTGTTGCACGCAGGTCTGCATCAGCTCGGCGTGGTTCGAGCCCAGCGTGTGGTCGCCCACCCTCAGCGTGATCTGAGCCAGTAGCTGGGCCCGCAGCACTGCGGCCAGGCGTACCTGGCGCGTGTCGCCACGCTCGTCGGCCTGCAGCCAATAGGTGGCGAGGTCGGCGAAGTAGCGCTGGCGTGACGCCAGCCAGGGCCGCCCGCGGTCCGGCACGGGTGGGGACGCGAGAAGGACGCTCAATTGTGCATCGAACGCAACGAACTGCTGCAGGCTCATGGCATGCGCTCCACTGTCGGTGAGCGTTGCAGCCTGGTCCTCCTCGCGAGGCGAAGCGCATTAGCCGGCTACCTCACCTTCGGCTCAAAGCGCGCACCGACAGCACCGCAGGCAGACCGAGCCCTACCCAGGCCAGTACGTCCCAGGCGCCATCGCCCAGCAGTGCAGCGAACAGACCGGCGGCGCCCAGGCCGGCGATCAGTACAGGCCAGGCGAAGATCCTTCGGGTGCTTTGCGACCTGTGGCTCATGCCCGAGCCTCCCGCGTCCTGCGCTGCTTGCCCCACCACAGGTAGAGGCCGCTGATCAGCACCACGATCGTCAGCACGTCCAGCACCGCCCAGAGCACCTGCATCGGGCGGCCGCCGTAGTCGCCGAAGTGCAGCGGTTGCGACAGGCCCATGGCATCCATGTACCAGGGGCGCTCGCCCACCGCCGTCACCTGGAGCGTGCGGGCGTCTATCAGCACCGGGGTGAGCAGGTGCGAGGTCAGGTGGCTGGCACCTTTCATGAACACGGCATAGTGGTGCTCGCTGGAAAAGCGGGTACCCGGAAACGCGATGAAGTCGGCGCGCATGCCTGGCGCTGCCTGTTCGGCGATGTCCAGCAGCCGGGTGGCCGGCGCACGCTCGGTCAGGGCGGGCGCGTCTCGGTAAGGCGCGACCATGGCGGCCAGGGTGTCGTTGCGCCAGGCGGCGATCACCAGGTCGGACAAGGCACTGATCACCCCGGTCACGCCCACCACCAGCGCCCAGGTCAGGGTGACGATGCCGATCAGGTTGTGCAGGTCGAGCCAGCGCAGGCGCGAGGATTTGTCGGTGCGCACCGCAGCGAAGGGCAAGCGGCGCATGAACGGGGCGTACAGCACGGTGCCGGAGACGATGGCGAGCACGAACAACACGCCCATGAAGGCCAGCAGCAATTTGCCGGGCAGTCCGGCGAACATGTCCACATGCAGGCGCAACAGCACCATCATGATGCCACCGTTGGCGGCCGGCATGGCCAGGGCTTCGCCCGTGCGGGCATCGAGCATGAAGGTGTGCGACGCGTTGGGCTCGGTGCCGGCGGTGGCGGCGGTAATGGCCACCACGCCGTCGGGTTCGTCTTCGTCGAAGCCGAAGTACTGCATGACCTCGCCCGGGCGATGCCGTTCGGCCTCGATCACCAGGCGTTGCAGGTCCAGGTGCGCAGTGCCGGGCGGCATTTCGCGCAAGGTGGGCGCATCGCCGAGCAGGTGTTCGAGTTCGTGGTGGAAGATCAACGGCAGGCCGGTGACGGCCAGCAACAGCAGGAACAGGGTGCAGACCAGGCTGCTCCAGGTGTGGATCGCCGACCAGCGGCGAATGGTGTGGCTTTTCATCACAGCTCCTGGCGGGAACGGGCAACGCCCTCGCGGAACCAGCCCGCGAGGGCGCCGTCACTCAGAACTGGTACTTGGCGCTGACCACCACGCTGCGCGGGTCGCCGTAGTAGCAGTAGTAGCTGTCGCAGGTCGAGAGGTAGCGCTTGTCCAGCAGGTTGGTGGCGTTGACCGCCACCGAGGCGCCTTCCAGGCTGCGGTCCAGGCGCCCGAGGTCGTAATGCACGGCGGCATCGAACACGGTGTAGGCCTTGGCCTTGCCCAGGTAGGTGTTGGCCTGGTCGCCGTAGGTGTTGCCGGTGTAGCGCGCACCGCCGCCGATGCCCGCGCCATCGAGCAGGCCCTCGTGCCAGGTGTAGTCGGCCCACAGGGAGGCTTGCTGGTTGGGCATCAGTTGCAGGCGATTGCCTTTGAACTCGCCATCCTGCACTTCGGACTTGGCCAGGGTATAGGCCGCGATCACCTTGAGGTTCTTGGTGACTTCCGAGGTGGCTTCGAGCTCCAGGCCGCGCACTTTCACTTCGCCGGTCTGGCTGGTGACGGTGATGCCGCCAATGTTGTTGGTGACCGAGACATTCTTCTGCGTCAGGTCATACACGGCTGCGGTCAGCAAGGTGTTCGAACCGGGCGGCTGGTATTTGACACCCAGCTCCCACTGCTGGCCTTCGGTCGGTTTGAAGGACTGAGTGGCCGACACGTTGGCATTGATCGCCGGCTGGAACGACTCGGCATAGGACAGGTACGGCACCCAGCCCGAATCGAACACATAGCTGAGCGCCGCATTGCCGCTGAACTGCTTGTCGCGTCGGGTGCTGGTGGCATCGCCCTGGTTGTGGAACTTGGTGCCAGTATGCACCCAGTCCTCACGGCCGCCGAGGGTCAGGCGCCAGTTGCCGAGGGCCATCTGGTCCTGGAGGTAGGCGCCGGTCTGGCGGGATTTCTGGTCATAGTCGTAGAAGGCCGTGGAGCGGTCCGGACGGGTGATCGGCAACCCGTAGACAGGATTCAGGACATTGCTGTCCGGCACGTTGAAACCGAAGATCGACAGGTAGTTGGTGTTGACGCGCTGGTGGTCCAGACCGATCAGCAGGGTGTGGCTGACGTCACCGGTGGCGAAGTCGGCCTGGAGGTTGTTGTCCACGGCGAACTGGCTGATGTCTTCGTCGGTATTGGTGGACAGGCGGCTGACCGTGCCGTCATCGCGCACCGGCCCGCCTGGCGAGTAGTAGCTGCCGGGCGTGATGGTCTGGAAGGCCAGGTCCGATTTGGTGTAGCGCAGGTTCTGGCGGAACTGCCAGACATCGTTGATGCGATGCTCGAAGGCGTAGCCCAGGGCATAGTAGGTCCGGTCGTAATACTCGTAGTCCGGGTCGCCCAGGTTCTTGTGGCGCGAGATCTTGCCGAACGGCATGTCGATCTTGGTGCCTTGGATCGGCCGGAATTGGCTGGTTGCGCCCGTATCGTCCCGCGTGAACTGGCTGAGCAAGGTCAGCGAAGTATCCTCGTCGATGTTCCAGGTCAGGCTCGGGGCGATGTTGTAGCGCTTGTCATCGATATGATCGATCGGCGTGCCGCCATCGCGTACCACGCCACTGACCCCATACAGCAGGCGGCCGTCGTCATCGATCTTGCCGGTGCTGGCGAAGTTGATCTGGCGGTGGTTGTCGCTGCCGTACTGCACTTCGATCTCGTGCAGCGACTCGGCTTGCGGGCGGCGGCTGACCATGTCCAGCAGGCCGCCCGGCGGGGTCTGCCCGTACACCGAGGAGGCTGGGCCGCGCAGCAGCGCCAGGCGGTCGAGGTTCCAGGTCTCGGGCTTGGGGTTGGCATAGACCCCGCGTGGCAACGGCAGACCGTCGAGGAACTGGGTCGGCTCGAAACCGCGCACGCGCATCCAGTCGTAGCGGGTGTCGCTGCCGAAACTGGAGGAAACGATGCCCGGCATGTATTTCACCGCGTCATCGAGGCTGTGCACACTGCGGTCGTTCAGCTGCTGGCGAGTGGCTACCGAGATCGAGCGCGGCGCCTCCACCAGCGCGGTATCGGTCTTGGTGCCGGCTGCGGTGCGCCGGGCCAGATAACCCTGAACCGGACCCCAGGCGCTTTCGCCTTCTGCGCTGGCCTGCACGCGGGTTTCCGGCAGCGCCAGGCTGCCGTCCGGCACGGCGATCAGGCTGTAGCTGCCGGCGCTGCCTTGTTGCAATTGCAGACCTGTGCCGAGCAACGCCGCCTGCAGGGCGCCGACGCCGTCGAACTGCCCCTTGACCGGCGCCGAGCGGCGCCCGTTGGCCAGGGCCGGATCCAGCGCCAGGGCGATACCGGCATCGCTGGCGATACGGTTGAGGGTGCCGGCCAGCGGTCCGCTCGGCACGTCGTAGGTATGCACGCTGGACTGTTCGGCGGCGAACGCCAGGGGGGTGAGCAGCGGGGTGGCGAGGCCGATGGCCAGGGCCATCAGGCTGGGACGCAGGTAGGACTCGACAGCGCGGGACATGCAGGGCTCCTCGACAGGATAAGGACTGATTGCTTCCTTGCCGAGCGAGAATGGAAAAGTGACAGGGCAGGCAGCGAAAAAAATCCGGCGCCTGTCGGGGATCGAGGTTCAGCTGTGGGTCAGCGTGGCTCCACGCTGACCCACCACGCGGTGCGCCGCTCGACCTTCACCGGCAGCGCCGGGACCAGCGAGGCCAGGGCGAGATCGGTGTCGGTCAGCGGGAAGCTGCCGCTGACGCGCAGGTCGGCCACCTCGCGGGCGATGCCCAGGTAGCCGCTGCGATAGCGCGCCAGTTCCGCCACCAGATCGCCCAGGCGCACGTCGTCCACCACCAGCATGCCGCGGGTCCAGGCATCGGCACCGGCCTTGACCGGTCCGATCAGCCCCAGGCCCTGCGCATTCATCAGCACCTGCTGGCCTTCGTGCAGGACCTGCTCGTCGCTGCGTCCGCGCGGTTGCGCCGCCACCTGTGCCTGCAGCACTTCCAGCCGCGTGCCGGCGCTTTCGCGCTTGACCAGGAAACGCGTGCCGAGCGGACGCAGACGGCCGTCGTCGGTGCGCACCCACAGCGGGCGCGGGTCGTGGTGGCCGGTTTCGACCGAGATCTCGCCCTGGTGCAGCACGATCACGCGGTGCTCGCCGGTGTAGTCGATGTCCACCGCCGTGTGGGTGTCCAGGCTGAGCAGCGTGCCATCTTCCAGGCGCAGGGTGCGCAGTTCCCCGGTGCCGGTGCGTTGATCGGCCAGCCAGTAGCTGGGGGCCAGCGACGGTGCGCCGGTCCAGGCCAGCAGCCCGCCGAGCAGCAGCATGCCGAGCAGGCCGCCGCCCAGCTTGCCGACCCGCTGTCGCAGGCCGGCGCGCGATTGCAGCAGTGCATGGCGTGCCGGGCCGGCGCCGGTGGCCACACGTTGGTCGAGCATGCCGAGCTGGAACCAGGCGCGGGCATGTTCATCGCTGGCGGCATGCCAGCGCTCGAAGGCGTCGCGCTCGTGCGCAGTACCATCGCCGCCTTCCAGGCACAGTTTCCAGGCGATCGCCGCCTCCAGCACCTTGGACGAGACCGGCAGGCTGGTCACGTCGGCTCGCCGTACAGCGCCACATAGCACTGGCGCAGACCCTGGGCGATGTACTGGCGCACACGGGACACCGAGACGCCCAGGCGCTCGGCGATTTCGGCATGGCCCAGGCCATCGAGGCGATTGTACAGGAAGGCTGCACGGGCCTTGCTCGACAGTCTGGCGAGCCTGTGATCGATGGCCTTGAGGTCTTCGAGGATCAGGTGCTGGGCTTCCGGGGACGGCTGCTCGGCCTCGGGCAGGCGCGCCAGCTCGGCCAGGTAGGCCTGTTCCAGGGCCGCACGCCGATAGTGGTCGAACAGCAGACCCTTGGCGATGGCGACGAGAAAGGCGCGCGGTTCCCGGGGCGCGTTCAGCTCGTCACGGCCCAGCAGGCGTACGAAGGTGTCCTGGCTCAGGTCCTCGGCGCGCTGACGGCAGGCGGTGCTGTGCTGCAACCAGGCCATCAGCCAGCCGCGATGGTCGCGGTACAGGCTGCCGACCAGCTCGGCGTGTGGACTGTGCGCAGGCGACAAAGGCGATCCCCGGAAAGAATGCGTGGAATAACGATAATGATTCGCGATTGTGGCAGAGGGACAGCAGGGGACGCAATTGACGCTTGTCAGAATGATCGCGCTTTGGCGGACGCCTTTACAGACCGTGCGGCTGCAATGCTCGACGGCGCCATTGGCGCAGGCGCTGTTCGAGCTGAAGCGGGCTGTCCAACTGCTGGCGACGGGCCTGGCTGAACAGGATCAGCGCCAGCTCGGCGGTCACCTGGGCGTCGGCGCTGGCGTGATGACGTGCCTGCACGTGCAGGCCGAAGCGGGCCACCCAGTCGTCGAGCCCGGCCTCGCGCAGCACCGTGTGCGGGTTGAGCATGGGCGCCAGCTCGGCCACGTCGATGAAGCTGTGCGCCAGGCGGTAGTCCAGGGTGTGCTTGAGCGCACGGCTCAACATGGCCTGGTCGAACGGGGCGTGGAAAGCCAGCACCGGGCTGTCGCCGATGAACTCCAGCAACTCGATCAACGCCTCGGCGGGATCCGCGCCGGCCGCCAGCGCGCTGGGACCCAGGCCATGGATCAGCACGCTGGCGGTGGTCTTCTGTTCGGGACGCCGCAGTGTGCGCTCGAACTGGTTGCCCAGGGCGATGCCGCCGTCCTCGATGGCCACCGCACCGATCGACAGCACCTGGTCGCGTTGCAGGTTCAGGCCGCTGGTCTCCAGGTCCAGCACCACCCAGCGCTGCTCGCGCAGCGACTGCACGCCGAGCGCGACCGGGCGGGGTAGCTGCGCCAGCCGCTGCTGCAAGTGCCCATCGAGCGTCGGCACGCCGCGCCGCCAGCGGGCGAACAGCTTCACAGTTGATACCGCAGGGCCAGGCTGCTCTGCAGGCGCTGGGCCTGGCGCAGCGACTCGCGCAGGATCCGCCGGTCCAGGTGGTTGAGGCTGTCCGGATCGAGGCGGTTGGAGTAGGGCTGGTTGTCGCGGCTCTGGCGCTGGTGCTGCTGCATGCGGGTCTGCTGGATGAAGTGGTAGGCCTCCTCGAAGGCGGCGCCGTCCAGGGCGTCGATGACACCCCTGGCCACCAGCTGGCGCAGGCGCTCGAAGGTGTTGTTGGCTGCGATGCCATGGGCCAGGGCCAGCAACCGCGCGCCATCGACGAAGGGCGTGAGGCCCTGGACCTTGAGGTCGAGGGTGGCGGTGCTGTCGCTGCCTTGGCGGGTCAGCACGAAGTCGCGCAAACGCCCGACCGGTGGGCGCTGGCGCAGCGCGTTGTCGGCCATCATGCGCTGGAACAGCCGGTTGTCCGCCACCTGCGCGAGGATGCCCTGGCGCAGTTGCTCGCAGCCCTGTTCGTCACCCCAGACCACCCGCATGTCGAAGTAGATGTTCGAGCCCAGCAGGTTTTCCGGGCTGGCTTCGCGGATGAAACCGGCGAAGCGGCGCGCCCATTCGCTGCGCGACAGGCACAGTTCGGGGTTGCCGGCCATAACGTTGCCCTTGCACAGGCTGAATCCGCACTGGGCCAGGTTCTGGTTGATCAGCTGCGCCAAGGGCAGCAGGCGTGCGCGGATCGCGGCAGCCTCGGCGGCGTCGGCCGCGTCGAACAGGATGCCGTTGTCCTGGTCGGTGTGCAGGGTCTGCTCGCGACGGCCCTCGCTGCCGAAGCACAGCCAGCTGAACGCCACGCCCGGGTCACCTTGCTCGGCCATGGCCAGTTCGATCACCCGGCACACCGTATGGTCGTTGAGCAGGGTGATCAGCTGGGTGATCTGGGTGGAGGATGCGCCGTGGGCCAGCATGCGTTCGACCAGTTGGCCGATCTCACCGCGCAGGGCCACCAGCGCTTCGAGTCGGGGAGCATGGCGAATGGTCCGCGCCAGGTGCACCAGGTCGACCCGCTGCAGCGAGAACAGGTCGCGCTCGGACACCACGCCACAGAGTCGGCCCTGGTCGACCAGGCACACATGGGCGATATGCCGCTCGGTCATGGCCAGCGCGCCGTCGAAGGCGCTCGCCTGGGGCGGCAGTGAAAACGGCGCGGCGGTCATGTAGCGCGCGACCGGGGCGTCCAGGGCCGCGCTGGCATCGGCGACCACCTGGCGCAGGTCACGCAGGGTGAAGATGCCGATGGGAAAGCGCCGTTCGTCGATGATCACGATGCTGCCGACCTGTTGCCCGTGCATCAGGCGTACGGCCTCGCGCAGCGGCAGGTCAGGCGCGCACACCACCGGATGACGCATCGCCAGCTCGCCCAGTGGCGTATCGAGCGAATACTGGCTGCCGAGGGTCTGCGCGGCACGCTGGCGCACCTGCTGGTTGACCTGGTCGAGCAGGCTGCTCACCCCCCGCAAGGCGAAATCGCGCAACACCTCCGACAGGGAGAACACGCGGATGAACGCGGCCTTGTTCAGTTGCAGGCAGAAGGTGTCTTCGGCGGCCAGGTGCTCGGTGCGCGTGGCCCTTTCGCCGAGCAGTGCGGCCAGCGGAAAGCATTCGCCGCTGGTGATCTCGAAGGTGGTGTCCACGCCTGGCCCGGTGACGTGCTGACGCTCGCCTTTCACACGGCCCTGCTTGACGATGTAGAAATGCTCGACCGGCCCGTCGGCAGGCTTGATGATGCTCTCACCCTCGGCATAGAAGCGCAGCTGGCACTGCTCGACCAGAAACGACAGATGCCCCTGCTCCATCTGGTTGAATGGCGGAAAGCGCTGCAGGAACTGCAGGGTACCCTGAACGTTCTGCAGCACGGCGGTGCGGCCTGCCTGGGTGTAGGCGTCCTTCTTGCTCATGGGCTGACCATCTGTCATACGCCCATCTATATATATAGTCTGTATAGGGGCGGTTTTGTTGTTGTCCAGCCCCATGTTCGACCGCTCGGCATGGCGTGCCCATTGGACGTAAGTCTAGGCCGTGTGGGCCACGTCAAGAATCCGACGAAAGGCCCGGCAGCTAGGACGGTTTTGCCGGTCTGATGTTTAAGACGAACATTTTTTGACGAGAAGGCCATGGCTGAGCATGACGACATACTGAGTGACGCCGAGCGCGAGGCCCTGGCCGGAACCAGTGCGCCTGCCGCAGCTCGGCCAGTGGTGCTGGTGGTGGACGACAACCCGGTGAACAGCGAGGCCTTGAGCCTGTATCTGAAGAGCCGGGGCATCGATTGCATGACCGCCGACGGCGCCGAGGAGGCGTTGTTCAAGCTGCACTACGAGCCGCGCATCGCACTGATGATCACCGACCTGCGCATGCTCCCGGTGGACGGGCTGGAGCTGATCCACAAGGTGCGCGAAACGGAGCGGGCGGAGATTCCGATCATCGTGGTATCGGGCGATACCGATGTGAAGGAGGCGGTGGATGCGATGCACCTGGGCGTGCTGGACTTCCTGCTCAAGCCGGTGGACCTGGGCAAGCTGCTGGAATTGGTGAAGCGCGAATTGCGGATCGACTGATGCGCCCGCAGCAAGCCCCTGGGGACACGGCGTGGGCCGGGTCCCCAGGGGCTTTGCTCGTTACAGCCCGTTACGCGCCTTGAACTCGCGACGGCGGCGGTGCAGCACCGGCTCGGTGTAGCCGTTGGGTTGCCTGGCGCCTTCGATCACCAGCTCGACCGCCGCCTGGAAGGCGATGTTGTCATCGAAGTTCGCGGCCATCGGTCGGTACTGGGCATCGCTGGCATTCTGCCGGTCAACCACGGCCGCCATGCGCTTGAGGCTCTCCAGCACCTGCTCCTGGGTCACCACGCCATGGCGCAGCCAGTTGGCCAGCAGCTGGGCGGAGATGCGCAGGGTGGCACGGTCTTCCATCAGGCCGACGTTGTTGATGTCCGGCACTTTGGAGCAGCCCACGCCGTGGTCGATCCAGCGCACCACATAGCCGAGGATGCCCTGGGCATTGTTGTCCAGCTCGTTGCGGATCTCGTCGGCCGACCAGTTCGGATCGCTGGCCAGCGGGATGGCGAGGATGTCGTCGACCGATGCAGGCGTGCGGCTGGCCAGTTCACGCTGGCGCGCCTGCACATCCACCTTGTGATAGTGCAAAGCGTGCAAGGTGGCGGCCGTGGGCGAAGGCACCCAGGCGGTGTTGGCGCCGGACATCGGATGGGCGATCTTCTGTTCGAGCATCGCGGCCATCAGGTCCGGCATGGCCCACATGCCCTTGCCGATCTGTGCGCGGCCTTGCAGGCCGGCAGCCAGGCCGACGTCGACGTTGTTGTTCTCGTAGGCGCCGATCCATTTCTCGCTCTTCATGGCGCCCTTGCGCACCATGGCACCGGCCTCCATGGAGGTGTGGATCTCGTCGCCGGTGCGGTCGAGGAAGCCGGTGTTGATGAACGCCACGCGCTCGGCGGCCGACTGGATACAGGCGGCGAGGTTGACCGTGGTGCGGCGCTCCTCGTCCATGATGCCGACCTTCACGGTATTGCGCGGCATGCCCAGCAGGTCTTCGACCCGGCTGAACAATTCGGCGGCGAAGGCCACCTCTTCAGGCCCGTGCATCTTCGGCTTGACGATGTACACACTGCCAGAGCGGGTGTTGCGCCGGCTCGTGTTGCCGTTGAGGTTGTGCAGGGCGATCAGGTTGGTGAACAGCGCATCCTGGATGCCTTCGGGCACTTCGTCACCCTGGGCGTCGAGGATCGCCGGGTTGGTCATCAGATGACCAACATTACGCACGAACAGCAGCGAACGACCATGCAAGGTGACGGTGCCCCCATTGGGTGCGCTGTATTCGCGATCCGGGTTCATGGTGCGGGTGAAGGTCTTGCCGCCCTTGGTCACGCTTTCGGCCAGATCGCCCTTCATCAGGCCCAGCCAGTTGCGATAGACCACGACCTTGTCGTCGGCGTCCACGGCCGCGACGGAGTCTTCGCAGTCCATGATGGTGGTCAGGGCCGACTCCATCAGGATGTCCTTGACCCCCGCCGCATCGGTGCTGCCCACCGGCGTGTCGGCATCGATCTGGATCTCGAAGTGCAGGCCGTTGTGCTTGAGCAGCACGGCGGTCGGCGCATTGGCCGGGCCCTGGAAGCCGATCAGCTGGTCGTCGTCGCGCAGGCCACTGTTGCTGCCGCCCTTGAGGGCGACGATCAGTTTGCCGCCGTCGATGCGGTAGGCGCTGGCGTCCACATGCGAGCCGGCCGCCAGGGGCGCGACCTCGTCGAGGAACGCGCGGCCGAAGGCGATCACCTTGTCGCCGCGTACCTTGTTGTAGCCCTGGCCCTTCTCGGCGCCGCCGTCCTCGCTGATGGCGTCGGTGCCATACAGTGCGTCGTACAGCGAACCCCAGCGGGCGTTGGCCGCATTCAGGGCGAAGCGCGCGTTCATCACCGGCACGACCAGCTGCGGGCCGGCCATGTGGGCGATCTCTTCATCGACGTTCTGGGTGGTCGCCTGGACGTTGGCCGGTTGCGGCAACAGGTAGCCGATGTCCTGCAGGAAGGCTTTGTAGGCAGAGGCGTCGTGGGCCTGGCCTGAGTGTGCCTGGTGCCAGGCATCGATCTTGGCTTGCAGCTCGTCGCGCTTGGCGAGCAGGGCTTTGTTCTTTGGAGCGAGGTCGTTGATGATCTTCTGTGCACCGCTCCAGAACTGCTCGGCGACGATGCCGGTTCCGGCCAGCACTTCGTCGTTGACGAAGTCATGCAGAACCTTGGCGACCTGAAGGCCACCGACTTGAACGTATCCAGTCATTGCTTGCCTCACTCTGCTCAGCTGTTTCGCTCTTCTGTAATAAGCCTGTAGCGCTTCCAGACACGTGCTGCCATGTCGCTGTCCGTCACGCTGGCGGACGAGCCACATGGCGTCACAGGCACCTCGGCAGACATCCGCATGACGTTTTGTAGTCTGCGCCGACGCATACTACATGAAGCGTCGGCCGGATGAATATCGGACCACTGGCGTCTTTGTGCGACCTTCTGGTCACCTGGAGTCACGTCAGGAAAATCCATGTTCGCAAGAAATGGCAGGATTGTTCCAGATAAATCTCCAAAACGTACACGATTCGCTGATCAGCCAACCTGGTGGCTGGTTGTCACAAGGCGTTGAGCTGGACGTGATCGAGGTACAGGGAGTTATCCCATTTCTACGGGGACGCCTCTGTGGGTAACCTGAGGGAATCATGGCGTAGCCCAATCAGGGCGAGGCTTGCAGACAATTGTGCAATAAACGTACACAGGCTGGCCGCTTGTGCACAAAAGACGGGGGCGAGGGTGTGGATAACCTCTGGAGACTTGGCTGTAGGCCAGGCGCCACAACGGCTCCAGAGGTTCGTATGTTTTTTGATCAGGTGCGCCTACGCAGGCTCAGCCATGCATCGACACTGTAGATCGCCAGGCCGGCCCAGATGAACATGAAGGCCACCAGCGTGTTGGACGACAGGTGCTCGTCGAACAGCAACACGGCCTGCAACAGCACCAGCGTGGGCGCCAGGTACTGGAGAAAGCCCAAGGTGGTGTAGGGCAGGTGACGAGCCGCGGCATTGAAGCACACCAGCGGAATCAGCGTGACCGGGCCGGCCGCGGCCAACCACAGCGCCTCTTGCGTGGTGAAGAAGGCCAGGTGGGCGCTGTGGGCGCCCGGATGCAGCAGCAGCCAGCCCAGGGCCAATGGCACCAGCATCCAGGTCTCCACCACCAGCCCCGGCAGCGCCGCCACGGGTGCCTGCTTGCGAATCAGGCCGTAGAAGCCGAACGACAACGCCAGCCCCAGCGATACCCATGGCACGCCGCCGACCTGCCATACCTGCTGCGCCACGCCCGCCGCCGCCAGCATCACGGCCAGCCATTGCAGACGGCGCAGGCGTTCACCGAGCAGCAGCATGCCCAGCAGCACGTTGACCAGCGGGTTGATGTAGTAGCCCAGGCTCGCTTCGAGCATGCGCCCATTGTTCACCGCCCACACGTAGGTCAGCCAGTTGCCCGCGATCAGGGTGCCACTCAGCGCGAGGATGCCCAGCCGACGCGGGTTGTCGCGCAGCTCCCGCCACCAGCCTGGATGTTTCCATACCAGCAGCAACAGGGCGCCGAACAGAGCCGACCACAGCACCCGGTGGACGATGATTTCCACCGCCGGAACGCTCTGGATGGCTTTGAAATAGAGGGGGAACAGGCCCCAGATGATGTAGGCGCTCAGGCCCAGGATGTACCCGCGTTGCGGGTTGGCAGCTTGCATGGGGATTCCTTTCGGACGGCAGGTTGATGCAGCGGCTCGTGTGGCCGGGCGCTCAGGTCGGTTCAGAACAGTTTCAGCGGCGGCTCGTCCAGTGCAGCGATCTGCTCACGCAATGCGAGGATCTGGTCGCCCCAGTAGCGCGGCTGACCGAACCAGGGGAAGCTGCGCGGGAATGCCGGATCGTCCCAGCGCCGCGCCAGCCAGGCGCTGTGATGCAACTGGCGCAAGGCTCGCAGCGGCTCGATCAACGCCAGCTGGCGCGGATCGAAATCGTGGAACTCATTGTAGCCATCGATCAGTTCGGCCAGTTGCACCAGGCGCTCCTCACGGCTGCCGGCCAGCATCATCCACAGGTCTTGTACGGCAGGCCCCATGCGGCAGTCGTCCAGGTCGACCACGTGGTAGAGGTCATCGCGGTGCATCAGGTTGCCCGCGTGGCAGTCGCCGTGCAGGCGGATGGCCTGGCAGGGCGTGCGCGTGTAGAGCGCCTCGACGCGCGTGAGCAGGTCCCGCGCGACCGACTCGAAAGCCGGCAGCAATTCGCGCGGGACGAAGTCGCCTTCCAGCAGCGTCTGGAGCGAGGCGTGACCAAAGTTCGCCACGCTCAGCGTTTCACGGTGCTCGAATGGGCGGGCGGCACCTACGCCATGCAGGCGCCCGAGCAATTGACCGAGGCGGTACAACTGATCGAGATTGCCGGGCTCGGGGGCATGGCCGCCCCGGCGCGGGAACAAGGCGAAACGAAAGCCCTGGTGCGCGAACAGGCTCGCGCCGTCCTGTTGCAATGGTGCGACCACCGGGACTTCGTGCTCCAGCAGTTCGAAACTGAAGGCATGCTCCTCGAGGATCGCCGCGTCGCTCCAGCGATCCGGGCGATAGAACTTGGCGATCAATGGCTGCTCGCCCTCGATGCCCACCTGATACACCCGGTTCTCGTAGCTGTTGAGCGCCAGGACCCGGGCATCGCTGAGAAAGCCCTGGCTTTCGACGGCATCCAGAACCAGGTCGGGCGTGAGGGTATCGAAGGGATGGGACATGACAACTCCGGCAGGGCAAGGCGACCGGCCATGTTAACCCATTGCACGGCGACCAGGCTCGAACCACACCCGGGCGTGTCGAGCGTCCGGCGTCAGGCAGGTACGCCCAGCAGCACCATCGAAGGATGGAATTGCACCCGCAGCTCGCTGCCTGCCGCCAGCGCCTGCTGGCGCAGCCAGGACGGCTCGGCGAAGGCGCACAACGTCTGGCCGTTGCCCAGCGCCAGGCGCAATTCGGTGCCATCGGCCTGCTCGGCCAGCAGTTGCTCCAGGCGCACCCGCAGGCAGTTGCTGCCGGGCTCGGGTCGATCCGTGGCCGCCAGGGGCTTCACCCAGCCGGCCTTGAGCAGCGCCACGACCGTGCGGCCCGGCGTCAGCTCCAGGCGCTCGGTGCTATCGGGCGTGATGAGCGCATCGATGTGCAGCCCGCCGCCCAGTGCCAAGGTGACCCGGTCATGGCGTCCCTCCCGGCACAGCGCGCTGACTTGCCCGCGCAGCTGGTTGCGCGCACTGGTACGCAGCATCAGGCGCCCGAGCAGGTCCAGGTCGCCCTGTTCTTCGGCCGATTCGAGGATTTCCTGATGCAGCACCTGCAACCGTTGATAGAGGCGCAGCACCCGCTGGCCTTCGGCCGACAGCCGCGCACCGCCGCCGCCACGCCCGCCGGCACTGCGCTCGACCAGCGGCTGGGCGGCCAGGTTGTTGAGTTCGTCGATGGCGTCCCAGGCGCTCTTGTAGCTGATCCCTGCCGCCTTCGCCGCCGCCGTGATCGAGCCCTGCTCGGCGATGTGCTGCAGCAGGCCGATGCGCTGCGGCCGGCGCAGGATGTGTTGGGCGAGCAGGGCAGGCAGGGACATGAGCAGGCAACCATGAACGTGATCCTGCGAACGTTGCCTTCGCCGCATGGGAATCGTCAAGCCTGATCAGGGCGCGGCGTTCGCGCCAGGCAGTAGACATCGACACGGCGTGCGCCGGCCTCGCGCAGCAGCCCGGCCAGGGCGCGGGCCGTAGCGCCGGTGGTCAGCACGTCGTCGACCAACGCCACGTGTCGCCCGCGTACCTCGGCCTGCGCAGCCAGTGCGAAGGCCTGCTTCAGGTTGTGCCAGCGCGCCTTGGCATCGAGGGTTTGCTGCGCGAGCGTCTCGCGAGGACGCAGCAGCCAGTGCTCCTCGCACGGCAGGCGCAACTGCGCAGACAGCCAGCGCGCCAGCATGCCGGCCTGGTTGAAGCCACGCTGGCGCAGGCGACGCCTGGCCAGTGGCACCGGCAGCAAGACATCCGGCCTGGGCAGTTCCTCCTCGTAGCGATGCTGCAAGGCCTGCCCCAGCAGGTGCGCCAGCAGCCGCCCCAGTGGCCACTGGGCGCGGTGCTTGAAGCGGCTGATGGCGGTGTCCAGCGGAAACCCGAAATGCCAGGGCGCGACCACCTGCTCGAACGGTGGCGGACGGCGTTTGCAGGGCCCGCAGGTGAGCCCGCGCATCGGCAGCTGCAGGGCGCAGCGCGAGCAGTATTCGTCGAGCCAGGGCAGGTCGTGTTCGCAGGCCGTGCACAGCGGATACGGCTGACCGGCAGGCGCGTCGCACAATAAACACATGTGATTACTATTTAACCACTTGTTAACCAGCTGCTTCAGTCGTGGTTGACAGTCCATGGGCCTTCCCTGACTATTCGCCTCATCCGTGATGCGCTGGCGGCTTCGCTGTCCCGGCGCCTGTCAGAGCCTAGATAAGGAAACGCCGATGAGCGCCAGCGCATATGCAACAACACGTCACGACTGGTCCCTGGACGAAGTGCGGGCGCTGTTCCAGCAACCGTTCAACGACCTGTTGTTCCAGGCGCAGACCGTGCACCGCGCGCACTTCGACCCCAACCGCGTGCAGGTGTCCACGCTGCTGTCGATCAAGACCGGCGCCTGCCCGGAAGATTGCAAATATTGTCCGCAGTCCGGCCACTACAACACCGGGCTGGAAAAGCAGAAGCTGATGGAAGTGCAGAAAGTGCTGGAGGAGGCCGCTCGGGCCAAGGCCATCGGCTCGACCCGCTTCTGCATGGGCGCGGCCTGGAAGCATCCTTCGGCCAAGGACATGCCCTACGTGCTGGAGATGGTCAAGGGCGTCAAGGCCATGGGCCTGGAGACCTGCATGACCCTGGGCAAGCTCGATCAGGAGCAGACCCAGGCCCTGGCCCAGGCTGGCCTGGACTACTACAACCACAACCTCGATACTTCGCCGGAATTCTACGGCAGCATCATCACCACCCGTACCTACAGCGAGCGTCTGCAAACCCTGGCCTACGTGCGCGATGCAGGGATGAAGATCTGCTCCGGTGGCATCCTCGGCATGGGCGAGTCGCTGGACGACCGCGCCGGCCTGCTGATCCAGCTGGCCAATCTGCCCGAGCACCCGGAGTCGGTGCCGATCAACATGCTGGTCAAGGTCGCCGGCACGCCGTTGGCCGACGAGGCCGACGTCGATCCGTTCGACTTCATCCGCATGCTCGCCGTGGCGCGCCTGCTCATGCCCAAGTCCCACGTGCGGCTGTCCGCCGGTCGCGAACAGATGAACGAGCAGATGCAGGCCCTGGCCTTCATGGCCGGTGCCAACTCGATCTTCTACGGTGAGAAGCTGCTGACCACCGCCAATCCCCAGGCCGACAAGGACATGCAGTTGTTCGCGCGTCTGGGCATCAAGCCCGAGGCCGGTGAAGAGCATGCCGACGAAGTGCACCAGGCCGCCATCGAACAGGCCCTGGTGGAGCAACGCAGCAGCGAATTGTTCTACGACGCCGCTTCGGCCTGAGCATGGCCTTCGATCTGGCGGCGCGCCTGGCCGAACGGCGCGCGGCGGAGCTTTATCGGCAGCGGCCTCTGCTGCAAAGCCCGCAAGGCCCCGAAGTGGTGGTCGACGGCGAGCGCCTGCTGGCCTTCTGCAGCAATGACTACCTTGGCCTGGCCAATCATCCCGAGGTGATCGCCGCCTGGCGTGCCGGTGCCGAGCGCTGGGGCGTGGGCGGTGGCGCGTCGCATCTGTTGATCGGCCACAGCAGCCCGCACCATGAGGTCGAGCAGGCCATTGCCGACCTGACCGGTCGTCCCCGCGCGCTGCTGTTCAGTACCGGCTACATGGCCAACCTGGGCGCGATCACGGCACTGGTGGGGCAGGGCGACACGGTGTTGCAGGACCGCCTCAACCACGCCTCGCTGCTCGACGGCGGGCTGCTCAGCGGCGCGCGTTTCAGCCGTTACCTGCACAACGACGCGACCAGCCTGGCGAGCCGCCTGGGCAAAGCCTGCGGCGACACGCTGGTGGTCACCGACGGTATCTTCAGCATGGACGGTGACCTGGCCGACCTGCCGGCGCTGTCTGCAGTGGCCCGCGCCAAAGGCGCCTGGCTGATGGTCGACGACGCCCACGGTTTCGGCACCCTTGGCGCCCAGGGCGGCGGCATCGTCGAGCATTTCGGCCTGGGCCTGAGCGAGGTGCCGGTGCTCATCGGCACCCTCGGCAAGGCGTGCGGCACCGCCGGTGCCTTCGTCGCCGGCAGCGACGACCTGATCGAGACACTGGTGCAGTTCGCCCGGCCCTACATCTACACCACCAGCCAGCCCCCGGCGCTGGCCTGCGCCACGCTCAAGAGCCTGCAACTGCTGCGCCGCGACAACTGGCGCCGGGAGCACCTGGCTGCGCTGATCCGTCAGTTCCGCGAGGGCGCCCGGCAGATCGGCCTGACCCTGATGGACAGCCCTACGGCGATCCAGCCGATTCTGGTGGGCGACTCGGCGCGGGCCCTGGCACTGTCTCGGCAACTGCGCCAGCGCGGCCTGCTGGTGACCGCGATCCGCCCGCCCACGGTGCCGGCTGGCGGTGCCCGCCTGCGAGTGACCTTGAGTGCGGCGCACAGCGAGGCGCAGGTGCAGCTATTGTTGAATGCATTGGCCGAGTGTCATGCACAGCAGGAGTGCGCCGATGCGTAACCGATTGATCCTTCTACCCGGCTGGGGGCTGGGCACCGCTGCACTGCAACCCCTGGCCGCCAGCTTGCGCGCCCAGGACCCGCGCCTGCAGGTCGAGCTGGCGCCGCTGCCGGAACTGGCCGAGAGCCGCGTGCAGGACTGGGTCGACTTCCTGGACCGCAAGCTGCCCACCGATGCCTGGCTTGGCGGCTGGTCCTTCGGTGGGATGCTCGCCAGCGCCCTGGCGAGCAAGCGCGGCGATCGCTGCTGCGGTCTGCTGACGCTGGCCAGCAACCCCAGTTTCGTCGCACGCCGCGATTGGCCCCACGGCATGGCCGAAGACACCTTCGGCACCTTCCTCGATGGCTGTCGCAGCCATCCGCAGGTCACCCTCAAGCGTTTTCGCAGCCTGTGCAGCGAAGGTGCGCAACAGCCGCGGACCCTGCTGCGCCAACTGGGCATCGGCGTGCCGGACACCGACCCGCTATACCTGGCAACCGGCCTCGAAGTGCTGGCGCAACTCGATACCCGCCAGGCCCTCGAACAATATTGCGGGCCGCAACTGCACCTGTACGCCGGCAACGATGCCCTGGTGCCGGCCGATGCCGCCAAGGCCCTGAGCGAATGGCTGCCCGACGTCGAAGTCGGCCTGGTCGAAGACAGCGCCCACGCCTTCCTGCTGGAATACCCGCAGGAACTGGCATCGGGCATCAAGCGTTTCCTGCATGAGAGTGGCGATGACTGATCTTTCCGGTCCGCCGCTGCCCGGCGCCTTGCCCGACAAGCGCCAGGTCGCGGCCTCCTTTTCCCGCGCAGCCGCCAGCTACGACAGCGTGGCTGCACTGCAACGCGATGTCGGCCAGGCACTGCTCGCCCTTGTGCCGAGCGCGCTGAGGCCGCAGCGCTGGCTCGACCTGGGCAGCGGTACCGGGCACTTCAGCCGGGTTCTGGCCAGCCGTTTCGACCAGGCCGAAGGCATGGCGATGGACATTGCCGAAGGCATGCTGGCCCATGCTCGAAAGCAGGGCGGGGCGCATTACCATGTGGCCGGCGATGCGGAGCGTCTGCCCCTGCGCGACGACAGCTTCGAGCTGATCTTCAGCAGCCTGGCGCTGCAGTGGTGCGAGCCGTTCGCACGCGTGTTGGCCGAGGCCCAGCGGGTACTGAAACCGGGTGGTGTGCTGGCCTTCAGCAGCTTGTGCGTCGGCACGCTCGAGGAACTGCGCGCCAGTTGGGAGGCGGTGGACAGCCAGGTGCACGTCAACCGCTTCCGCCGGTTCGAGGACTACCAGCGCCTGTGTGGCGACAGTGGCCTGCAGGTGCTGGCGCTGGAGCGGCGCGCCCACGTCCTGCATTACCCCGCCGTGCGCGACCTGACCCACGAGCTCAAGGCCCTCGGCGCCCACAATCTCAACCCTGGGCGTCCGTCGGGCCTCACCGGGCGTGCACGTATGCAAGGCATGCTGCAGGCCTACGAAGGCTTGCGTGAACGCTGCGGGCTGCCAGCCACCTATCAGGTGGTGTACGGCGTGCTGCGCAAGCCCCAGGAGCGCTGACATGGCCCATGCCTATTTCATCGCCGGCACCGATACCGACGTCGGCAAGACCACCATCGCCGCCGGACTGCTCGCTGCCGCCCGTCGCAAGGGCTGGAGCACCCTGGCGGCCAAGCCGGTGGCGTCCGGCTGCACTTCGAGCGCCCAAGGGCTGCGCAACAGCGATGCCCTGGCGCTCATGGCACAGAGCTCCATCGTGCTGCCCTACGAGCAGGTCAACCCTTACGCCTTCGAGCCGGCCATCGCACCCCATGTGGCCGCCCGGGAAGCGGGAGTGCTCCTTGAAGTGGGCGCGCTGCAAACCGCCATGCAGGACCTGTTGGCTCACC
Source organism: Pseudomonas sp. S30 (assembly GCF_016518545.1). Taxonomy (GTDB): domain Bacteria; phylum Pseudomonadota; class Gammaproteobacteria; order Pseudomonadales; family Pseudomonadaceae; genus Aquipseudomonas. Next base: position 63,037 of record NZ_JACVTO010000014.1, on the reverse strand, counting down.
AGGCCGATTTCACCCTCGTCGAAGGCGCGGGCGGCTGGCGTGTCCCGCTGTCCGCCCAGGCCAACCTGTCGGACCTGGCCATCGCTCTGAAGCTACCGGTGATCCTGGTAGTCGGCGTGCGCCTGGGTTGCATCAACCACGCCGTGCTCAGCGCTGAAGCCATCGTCCGCGACGGCTTGCCACTGGCCGGTTGGGTGGCCAATGTCGTCGACCCGCACATCTCGCGCCTGCAGGACAACCTCGACAGCCTGGTCGAACGCCTGCCGGCACCCTGCCTGGGGCGCGTGCCCTGGCTTGAAAGGGCCACGGCGCAGACGGTAGCCGATGATCTGCACCTGGAGCTGCTGAGCTGAACGGCAGAATGCCCTGCGTCTATCAGATGGCATCGGGCTATTAGCGTTTTAAACGGGCCTTTTCGCCGCCAGACTGGTTTAATCAGTGCTCGCACCTCAGTCCTTCATCCGGAGTCCTGACATGGAAATCAACGGCAGCTCTGCTTACTACGCAGGCCTCGGCGCGATCCAGAACGGTCAGAACCGCGTGGATCAGGCCGCCCAACAGATCGCCCGCGACAGCGTCGAGCGGTCCTCCCCTAGCCAGTCCACCGATTACCAGGACGAGCGCCTGCGTGCCGTCGACCGCAGCCAGCAGCTCGACCTGGCCACCAGTACCGTGCAGCTCGCACTGGGCAAGCACGAAGTCGAATTGGGCGCGAAAGTGGCCAAGGCTTCCGACGAAATGCTCGGTCGTCTGATCGACACCTACGCTTGACCCCTCCCTGCCAATGTCGCCGCTCTTGCGGCGCATTGCGCGTGTCCGTTAATGGCCGAATCGCCATCTTTCGCGGCAAAAACGCCACCATGGCCTTCCTTGACAAGCGTCTGGGCTAAACGTAAGTTTCAAACACCTGTTTGACCGAAAGCCGGCAAGAGCTGGTCGGTGCCTGCGGTCCATACCCAATCAGCCCAGAGGTTCATCGCCATGCCTGAATACAAAGCCCCCTTGCGTGATATTCGCTTCGTCCGCGACGAGCTGCTCGGCTACGAAGCGCACTATCAGAGCCTGCCGGGTTGCCAGGACGCCACCCCGGACATGGTCGATGCCATCCTCGAAGAAGGCGCCAAGTTCTGCGAACAGGTGCTCTCGCCGCTGAACCGCGTCGGCGACCTGGAAGGCTGCACCTGGAGCGAGTCGGGCGTGAAGACCCCCACCGGCTTCAAGGAAGCCTACAAGCAGTTCGTCGAAGGCGGCTGGCCAAGCCTGGCCCATGACGTCGAGCACGGCGGCCAGGGGCTGCCGGAGTCGCTTGGCCTGACCCTGAGCGAAATGGTTGGCGAGTCGAACTGGTCCTGGGGCATGTACCCCGGCCTGTCCCACGGTGCGATGAACACTATCTCAGAGCACGGCACGCCCGAGCAGCAGGAGGTCTACCTGACCAAACTGGTGTCCGGCGAGTGGACCGGCACCATGTGCCTGACCGAGCCGCACTGCGGCACCGACCTGGGCATGCTGCGCACCAAGGCCGAACCCCAGGCCGATGGCAGCTACAAGGTATCGGGCACCAAGATCTTCATCTCGGCCGGCGAACACGACATGGCCGACAACATCGTCCATATCGTTCTCGCTCGCCTGCCCGACGCGCCCGCTGGCACCAAAGGCATTTCGCTGTTCATCGTGCCCAAGTTCCTGCCCGACGCCCAGGGTGGCATCGGCCAGCGCAACGGCGTGAGCTGCGGCTCGCTCGAGCACAAGATGGGCATCCATGGCAACGCCACCTGCGTGATGAACTTCGACGGCGCCACCGGCTACCTGATCGGGCCGGCGAACAAGGGCCTGAACTGCATGTTCACGTTCATGAACACCGCGCGCCTGGGCACTGCCCTGCAAGGCCTGGCGCATGCCGAGGTGGCCTTTCAGGGCGGCCTGAAATATGCCCGCGAGCGTTTGCAGATGCGCTCGCTCACCGGCCCCAAGGCACCGGAGAAGGCCGCCGACCCGATCATCGTGCACCCTGACGTGCGCCGCATGCTGCTCACCATGAAAGCCTTCGCCGAGGGCAATCGGGCGATGGTGTACTTCACTGCCCAGCAGGTGGACATCGTCAAGTACAGCCAGGACGAAGAAGCGCGCAAGAAGGCCGACGCCCTGCTGGCCTTCCTTACGCCGATCGCCAAGGCCTTCATGACCGAGGTGGGCTTCGAAGCTGCCAACCATGGCGTGCAAATCTATGGCGGTCATGGCTTCATCGCCGAATGGGGCATGGAGCAGAACGTACGCGACAGCCGCATCTCCATGCTGTACGAAGGCACCACCGGCATCCAGGCCCTCGACCTGCTCGGGCGCAAGGTGCTGATGACCCAAGGCGAGGCGCTCAAGGGCTTCACCAAGATCGTGCACAAGTTCTGCCAGGGTCAGGAAGGCAACGAGGCCACCCAGGAGTTCGTGCAGCCACTGGCGGCGCTGAACAAGGAGTGGGGCGAGCTGACCATGAAGATCGGCATGGCGGCCATGAAGGACCGTGAGGAAGTGGGCGCCGCGTCCGTGGACTACCTCATGTACTCCGGCTATGCCTGCCTGGCGTACTTCTGGGCCGACATCGCCCGCGTGGCCGCCGAGAAGCTGGCTGCCGGCAGCGGTGAGCAGGCCTTCTACACCGCCAAGTTGCAGACCGCGCGCTTCTACTTCCAGCGCATCCTGCCGCGCACCCGCGCCCATGTGGCGGCGATCCTGTCCGGTGCCGACAACCTCATGGCGATGAAAGAAGAGGACTTCGGTCTGTCGTGCTGACAGATAAAGTCCTGTGAAACCCAGACGCCTGCCCCCTTCGGCAGGCGTTTTTTCTCAAGAAATCGAAGCCGCTTCGCTTTCGCCGGTATGACGTTGGAACCTCCAGCGCGGCGCGCTAGTCTCTTTCTGAGAACCTACCCAGGAGAGACTTGCATGGACTTCATCCGCATCATCATCGCCATCCTTCTGCCGCCGCTGGGCGTGTTCCTTCAGGTCGGGTTCGGTGGCGCCTTCTGGCTCAACATCCTGTTGACCCTGCTCGGCTACATTCCAGGTATCGTGCACGCGGTGTATATCATCGCCAAGCGCTGAATCCTGCCGGGGCCCTCAAGGGCCCCGGTTCACGTCGTGCCATCCAGTACCCGGCGATAGAACAGCCATTCCTGCTCCAGGGCATGTGCAAGATTCGCGGCCTGGCGAAAGCCGTGGCGCTCGCCCGCGTAAAAATGTCCTACTGCATTGATACCATTGGCCTGCAACGCAGCGAGCATGCTGCGCGTCTGTTCAGGCACTACCACCGCATCCAGTTCACCCTGGAAGAAAACCACCGGCGCCTTGATCCGCGCGGCATGCAACAGCGGCGTGCGGGCTCGATAGCGCTCGGCATCCATCACCGAATCGCCGATCAGCCAGTCCAGGTAGTCGCCTTCGAACTTGTGGGTGGCCTTGCCCAAGGTCAGCGGATCGCTGACGCCATAAAGGCTGGCGCCGCCTCGGAAGACTTCCGAGAAGGCTAGCGCACACAAGGTGGTGTAGCCCCCGGCGCTACCACCACGGATGAACGCCTGGTGTGGATCGATCAGGCCGCGCTCGGCCAGGTAAGCGACCACCGCGCAGGCATCCTGCACATCGATTTCCCCCCAGCGCAGGTGCAGTCCCTGGCGATAGGCCCTGCCGTAGCCCGTGCTGCCGCGGTAGTTGAGGTCGGCCACGGCGAAGCCGCGCTGCGTCCAGAACTGAATGCGCGGATCGAGCACCGGATAGCAGGCCGACGTAGGGCCTCCGTGGATGAACACCACCAGCGGCGGCGGGTTCTGCTTCCCGGACGCGGGATAGAAGAAACCGTGGGCCAGCGCGTCGCCGCTCGGGTAGCTGATCGGTTGAGGCAGGCTGATGCACGCCTCCGGCAGCACCTGAGCGCCTCCGGCCAGGACGCGGGTGCCGGAGCCGTCACGGGCGATGGCCAGCACGGCGGTCGGCCGGGTGGCAGAAGCTGCCAGGGCATAGACATGCTGTTCATCCAGGGCCAGGCTGCGAAACCGCGTGTAGGTCTCGGCGAAGGTGTGCACGTTGTCTGCCTGGCGCAGGCCCAGGCGGGCGAATCCGGCCTCGAACCAGGTGGCCAGGTAGTGCTGCGGGCCCAGCGCGAGCCAGGTACAGGCACCCAGTTGCCAAGGCGCCGCAGCATGATCGGCGGTCTCGGCCGGCAGCGCTTGCCAGTGACCATCGATCTCGCCCCAGGGCTGCCAGAAACCCTGGCGGTCGGACAGGCAATACAGGCGCCCCTCGGCGTCGAAGCGCGGCTGTTGCAGCGACTCTTCCTGCCCGGCGATGCACCGGGCCGCTTCCCATCGCCCCTCGGTCGAGCGCTCCCGACACATCAAGCGCGTCCGGGTCCAGGGCTGTGCAGGGCGGTCCCATTCGATCCAGGCCAGGCGACGGCCATCGTCGCTAAGTGTCGGCGCGGCATAGAAATCGGCGCCTTCGGCCAGCACGTCGCGGCGCTGCGCGCTCAAGGCGATGAGTCGATGTTCCACCGACTCGCCATGGTGCTCCTCGACCGCCAGCACCTGGCCTGCGTGCCAGACCAGGTCACCGAAGCGGCAGTCCGGCGCAGCGGTGAGCGCCTGGGGCAGCGAACCGTCGAGCGCTTGGCGATAGACCTGCTGATCCTGCTCGTTGACGAAGAACACCGCGTCCGGCGCCAGGCAGAAGCTGCCGCCGCCATATTCGTAGACCCGGCTGCGCACGCTGAAGCCGTCCGGCGTCAGGCACTGGGCCTGCTCATGACGCCAGTGCCAGATCCGGCAGGCGCCGTCGGCGGGCCGAAACTCGTTCCAGAACAGCCCCGCTTCGCCTAGCGCGAGTTCGGCGAAATCGGTTCCGGCGGCGACCGCCTGGGCGGCGCTGAACTCAGCCACGGACGATGACACGGGAGTTGCGCTCGTTGCGGAAGGTCATTTGTTCGATGTTCATCTGAGCCGTCTGCGCCTCCTCGCGGGCCTTGAGGATGATGCCGTGATCCGGCGACTTGCTGCACACCGGGTCGGCCTTGCTGGCATCGCCGGTGAGCATGAAGGCCTGGCAGCGGCAGCCACCGAAGTCCTTTTCCTTTTCGTCGCAGGAGCGACAGGGTTCGGGCATCCAGTCGTAGCCGCGAAAACGGTTGAAACCGAAGGAGTCGTACCAGATATGTCGCAGGTCGTGGTCGCGCACGTTGGGGAACTGCACGGGCAACTGCCGCGCGCCATGGCACGGCAGGGCGGTGCCGTCCGGCGTGACCGTCAGGAACAGGCTGCCCCAGCCGTTCATGCAGGCCTTGGGACGCTCTTCGTAGTAATCCGGGGTAACGAAGATCAGCTTGCAGGGGTGGCCTTCGGCCTTGAGCCGGTCACGGTACTCGTTGGTGATACGCTCGGCGCGTTCGAGCTGCTCGCGGGTGGGCAGCAGGCCCAGCCGGTTCAAGTGCGCCCAGCCATAGAACTGGCAGGTGGCGAGCTCGACGAAGTCGGCCTCCAGCGCCAGGCACAGCTCGATGATGCGGTCGATCCGGTCGATGTTGTGCCGGTGAGTCACGAAGTTCAGCACCATGGGATAACCCTGCGCCTTCACCGCGCGGGCCATCTCCAGCTTCTGCGCGAAGGCCTTCTTCGAGCCGGCCAGCAGGTTGTTGACCTGCTCGTCGCTGGCCTGGAAGCTGATCTGGATGTGGTCCAGTCCAGCCTGGCGGAAGGCGCTGATCTTCTGCTCGTTCAAGCCGATGCCGGAGGTGATCAGGTTGGTGTAGAAACCCAGGCGCCGGGCTTCACGGATGAGCTCGGCCAGGTCCTGGCGCACCAGCGGCTCACCGCCGGAAAACCCGATCTGCGCCGCGCCCATTTCCCGCGCCTCTGCCATCACCTTGAACCACTGTTCGGTGCTCAGCTCCTGGCCCTGCCTGGCGAAATCCAGAGGGTTGGAGCAGTACGGACACTGCAGCGGGCAGCGATAGGTCAGCTCGGCCAGCAGCCACAGCGGCAGGCCGACAGGCACTTCAGGCGAGGACGAGCCAGTGTTCGGCACGGGCCACCTCCATGAACTGCTCGATATCCTCGGCCACCTGAGGGATGCCGGGGAACTGCTGCTCCAGCTCGGCGATGATGGCCGCGACCGAACGCTGGCCGTCGATCAGCCCGCCGATCAGGCCGGCGCTGTCGTTGAGCTTGATCATGCCTTCGGGATACAGCAGCACATGGCCCTGCTGCGCCGGCTCGTACTGGAAGCGGTAGCCCGGGCGCCAGGTGGGCGTGAGGTTGCGGTCCAGGCTCATGGCGCGATCCCCTTGTGCCAGACGCGTTCACTCGTGACGCTGTGATAGGGCGGGCGGTTCAGTTCATAGGCCATGCTCATGGCGTCGAGCATGCTCCATAGGATGTCGAGTTTGAATTGCAGGATCTCCAGCATGCGCTGCTGACCCTCGACGGTGGTGTAATGGGCCAGGGTGATCGCCAGCCCGTGCTCGACATCTCGACGCGCCTGACCTAGGCGTGTACGGAAATACTCGTAGCCGGCCGGGTCGATCCACGGGTAGTGCTGCGGCCAGCTGTCCAGGCGCGACTGATGGATCTGCGGCGCGAACAGCTCGGTCAGGGAACTGCTGGCCGCCTCCTGCCAGCTGGCGCGGCGCGCGAAGTTGACGTAGGCGTCGACGGCGAAGCGCACGCCGGGCAGCACCAGTTCCTGCGAGCGCAGTTGCTCCGGGTCCAGCCCCACCGCCTGCCCCAGCCGCAGCCAGGCCTCGATGCCGCCATCCTCGCCCGGTGCTCCGTCGTGGTCGAGCAGACGCTGAACCCATTCCCGGCGAATTTCGCGGTCCGGGCAGTTGGCCAGGATGGCCGCGTCCTTCATCGGAATGTTGACCTGGTAGTAGAAGCGGTTGGCTACCCAGCCCTGGATCTGCTCACGGGTAGCGCGGCCTTCGTACATCGCCACGTGGTAAGGGTGATGGATGTGGTAATAGGCGCCCTTGGCGCGCAGGGCCTGCTCGAACTCGGCAGGTGACATCGGCAGTGCGTCGCTCATGGGGCCTCCTTACAGTTCGATGCTCATGCCATCGTAGGCGACTTCCACACCCCGACGCACCACCTCGGCACGTTCCGGCGAATCTTCATCGAGGATGGGGTTGGTGTTGTTGATGTGGATGAGCACCTTGCGCTGGCGCGCGAAGCCGTCGAGCACTTCGAGCATGCCACCGGCCCCGTTCTGCGCCAGGTGGCCCATCTCGCGGCCGGTGCGGGTGCCAACGCCACGGCGCTGCATCTCGTCGTCTTCCCACAATGTCCCGTCGACCAGCAGGCAGTCGGCGCCGTGCATCATCTCCAGCAGCGCGGCGTCCACCTGGCCAAGGCCGGGCGCATAGAACAGCTTGCCGCCGGTGCAGGTGTCCTCGACCAGCAGGCCGAGATTGTCGCCGGGGTGCGGATCGAAGCGATGCGGCGAGTAGGGTGGTGCGGCGCTGCGCAAGGGGAAGGGCGTGAAGCGCAGGTTCGGGCAGGCCGGGATCACGAAGCTGCCTTGCAACTCGATGCGATTCCATTGCAAGCCGCCGTTCCAGTGGCTGAGCATGGTGAACAGCGGGAAGCCGGTGCTCAGGTCCTGATGGACCATGTCGGTGCACCAGACCTGGTGCGGGCAGCCTTCGCGCAGGCTCAGCAAGCCCGTGGTGTGGTCGATCTGGCTGTCGAGCAGTACGATCGCGTCGATACCGGTATCGCGCAGCGCGCGGGCCGGCTGCATCGGCGCGAAGGCCTGCAACTGGGCGCGGATGTCAGGCGAGGCGTTGCACAGGATCCAGTGCTCGCCGTCGTCCGACAAGGCGATGGACGATTGCGTGCGGGCCGTCGCGCGCAGGCTGCCCTCGCGAAAACCCTTGCAGTTGACGCAGTTGCAGTTCCACTGGGGGAAACCGCCACCGGCGGCGGAACCGAGAATCTGGATATACATGGCTACTCTCTTGCCGGACGACCCTGTCCATGAAACGAAAACGCCCCGGCGGGCCGAGGCGTTGCACTGCAGCGCTGCTTAGCGGTTGGCGAAGTACATGGTGACTTCGAAGCCGATGCGCAGGTCGGTGTAGGCCGGTTTGGTCCAGGTGGTCATGGTCGCACTCCTTCGGAATGAAGTTGGGGTATCTACTTGGGCGCCGGCTGACACGAGAGGTTCAATCGGCTGGGGTGGCGCTATCTTACAAGAAATAAAATGTACGCAATGGTTAATTCTGGGAAAAGCGCCATTGCACCATAGGTAACAATTCGCGCTCAGGCGTGCCGGTCATCGACCTGCCAGCCGTCGCTCGGTGCCTCGCTGGTGGCCAGGCATAGCCAGCCGTGCTCCGCATTGAGCAGGCTTTTCAGCAATCGTTCGAGCATGAACTGATCCGTTTCGAGAATAGACTGACGCAGGTAGGAAAGGTCGGATGGCTCTGTAGCCAGATATGTCTGCCAAGCCCACTCAGCCACTTCGGCGTTGGGCATCGCCGGCTCGGTGAATCGTGCCGCCAGTCGGTCCCGTTCCTGCGCATCGAGCACTACCCCCTCTTCCAGCAAAGCCATCAGGTGCTCGAGAATCCTTGCCGGTGAGGTGTCGGGAGACTGCACGCCGACCAGCAGCCCGCCCAGTCCTTCGACCTGGTGAAAGGCGCTGAACACCGCATACCCCAGTTGCAACTCTACCCGCAGACGCTGATAGACACGCCCCTGCAACGCCTGGGCAAGCAGGCGCCCGGCGCCCTGTGCGCAGGCGGGCACCGGGCAGAACAGCAGCAGGGCATGTTCGCTGCCTGATGTCGGACAATGCAGCCAGCGCCGACCGAAACCGTGGGCATGAGGCGACGCAATCGCTGAAGGTCGGCCAGGTGCCTGCATCAACATGGCGCTCAGCGCCGCGTGTCCCTGGGTATCGAAACCCAGCGCCAGGCCAGTGCGGGTCGTACCGCTCCAGAGCAGGTCGAGCCTGGCCTGATCCCAGCCATTTTTCATCGCGGGTGACTCTGCTCGCGCGAGCAGTGCATCCGGCAGCGCCTTGAGCAGTGCACGAATTGGCATCTGTGGCGGATCGTCCTGTAACGGCGAGTCGAACAGCGCTGCTGGCGGCCGTCGAAGGATGTCCAGTGCCAGCGCCGTGCCGCGAATCACCGCTGCCGGCATGCCGGCGCAACGCAGTTGCCAGTGCCCGGCGCTGCGGCTGAAATCCAGTTGCAGCGACGCACGCTGCGCCCGCTCGACCACCGGCAACAAGGCCTGTGAGAGCACTTGGTAGAACGGCTCGCCCAGCGGCGTGTCTGCCTGCCACCGCAGGTAGAGCGTGGCGAAGTCGCGTGTGCTGGGCAAGGCATCGCTGCGACACACCTCGGTCCCACCCACGTCCCGAGCCTCCGGCAATCGGGGGTCGAGCAGGGGCTCGTCGAGCGGGGCGCATCGGGCGCCGGGGGCGCCCGCCGGTAGCGATTCGAGCAGCGCCTGCAGCGCGATCAGCCCATGATCATCGAGCGCCGCGAACGGCATGCCGGCACTGTCTCGCCGCGCCAGCTCCAAGGCGCTCGCCGCGCGTTCTCGGCTGCGTTGCAATTGGCCGAACTGTCGATTGAGGGCCTGAAGGTCAGCCTGGCGCAAGCCGGCCAGCCAATCGTGCAGCGAGGCCTTGAGTTCATCCAGCGGGACCTGGTCATGCACGCGCAAGCGCAGGTGCCACAGCAGCTGTCCGGCGTAGGCGTACAGCTTCTCAGTGTGAAAGCCGCGGACCCAGCCGCGCCCGCGCACGTGGTCCAGCCAACCGCCGGGACGGCTGTCGCTCAGGCATGACCACAGCAACTCCAGCGCAGGTTCCGCGCCGGGCGGCAGCCGCTCATGGGCGAACAGCAGGTCCAGGCGCCCCCCCGCAGCCGTAGGCTCGAGCAAGGCACGCTGCAGCAGTGCAGGCGGCGCGACGCGTACCTGTGTTTCGCCGCCAGGCAGGCACTGCGCAAATCGCCGAGCCACTGTCTCCAGTGCGTCGAGCGATTGCGGCCCGCAGAGGCTGAGGCTGATCTGTCCACCGTGGTAGAAGCGCGTGTGAAAATCCTCCAATGCGCGCTGAAAGGCGGGGTCGGCCAGGGTCAGGCTGTAGCGATTGCCGGCATGAAAGCCGCTCAGGGGGTGTCGCGGCGACACGCTTTGCAGCAAGCGATACTGGTGCTGCGCATCGGCATCGCGCGACCAGGCGATGAATTCGGCGTGGATCACCTCGCGCTCGCGCCGTTGGCGTTCCAGCCCCAGGTCCGGCTCGGCGAGCATCTGGCACAGGCGCTCGAGCGCCGAGTCGAGCGCGGTCGTCGGCACTTCGAAGAAGAAGTCGGTGGTGCGTTCGCGGGTGCTGGCGTTGACGTGTCCGCCGACGCTCTGCACATACCGCATCAACCCGTCTTCGAGCGGGAAGCGCGCCGTGCCGAGAAAGAACAGGTGTTCGAGAAAGTGCGCGAGCCCCGGCCATTTGGGCGGCGCGTCGTGGCTGCCGGCATGGACGCGCAGCGCCGCAGCACTGCGCTTGAGACGTGGCGCGTGACGCAGGGTCAAGTGCACGCCGTTGTCCAGGGTGAGGGTGCGCAGAAGGTCGGTCATGACGCCATGCTAGCGCATTTGCCTGGCCGCAGCCTGCGCCTGTCAGTCACGAACGCCGTGAAGGTCCTGGCGAAGGTCGTCCAGATAGGGAAATGCCTCGCGCCCCGTCTGCACCTGCGCGTGCTCGATGTCGGCCAGCAACAGGCAGGGCGCGTCACCGCCCAGGGCGAGCAGGCTGCCATCCGGCGCCACGATGCTGCTCTGCCCGCAGTAGCGGAGTTCGCCTTCGCTCCCGCAATAGTTGGCATACACCAGGTAGCACTGGTTTTCCTGGGCGCGTGAACGCACCGTGACCTGGCAGACGAAATCATACGGCGCCATGTTGGCCGTCGGCACCAGGATCAATTGCGCGCCCGCCAGTGCGAGACGCCGGGCGTTCTCGGGGAATTCGATGTCGTAGCAGATCAGCAGGCCGACCTGCCAGCCATCGAGCTCCACCACCGGGCAAAGCTGCTCGCCAGCGCTGAACTGGGAGCGGTCCAGCTCGCCGAACAGATGCGTCTTGCGGTAGTTGCACAGGCTGCGGCCCTGGGCATCGATCAACTGCACACTGTTGAAGATCGCACCGTCTTCGCTGCGCTCCGGGTAGCCGTAGACGATCGCAAGGCCCTGCTCGCGGGCGATGGCCTTCACCGCATCGGCCGAAGGCCCCGCCACCGGCTCGGCCAGGCGCTGCACGGCCTGCGCGCCCAGGTTGTAGCCGGTCAGGAACATCTCCGGGCACACCAGCAGCCGCGCGCCCTGGACGGCGGCATGCCGCGCCCGAGCGTGCAGGCGCTGAAGATTGCCGAGTACATCCAATGGGCCTGGGAGGTCCTGGCACAGGGCGATGCGCATGGGCAATTCCTCCAGCGGTCAGTCGGGCAGGGCAATGGGGCCGATCTCGGCGAATACGTCGCCAGGGCCTGGGTTATCCGCGTGGGTCTTGCCCCCGAAGTGGTTCATGATACCCCACACCGCATTCAGCGAAGTCTGCACCGCGCCTTCCACCCAGGCCGGTGTCCAGGACACGTCGTCGCCCGCGATGAAGATGCCCCGTTGCTCGGTCGGCAGGTCCTGCTGCATGAAATGCGCGTACATGCGCTGGTTGTAGCGATAGTGACCCGGCAGCGCACCCTTGAAGGCACCGAGGAAATAGGGGTCGGCTTCCCAGGAAATGGTGATCGGGTCACCGATGATATGCCCGGCGATGTCGGTTTTCGGGTAGATCTTCTTCAGTGCTTCGAGTGCCAGTTGCACGCGTTTTTCGGTAGGGTGCGGCAGCATCTTCAGCGCATCGCTCATCCAGGCGTACGACAGGCAGATCACTCCCGGCTTGTCGTCGCCGTTGTCGAACAGGTAGGTGCCGCGGGTCAGGCGATCGGTGAGGGTCATGCTCAGCAGGTCGCGCCCGGTTTCCGGGTCCTTGTCCTTCCAGAACGGACGGTCGACCATGACGAAGGTCTTCGACGACTGCATGTAGCGCGTACGGTCCAGGGCCATCCACATCTTCTGCGAGAACAGCGATTCCTCGCAGTCGATCTGCGTCGTCAGCAGCCAGCTCTGGCAGGTGGTTAGCACTGCCGCGTAATGCCGGCAATCGCCATAGGTGTCGGTCACCGCCAGGCGCCCGTCGCTGGCGCGGGCGATACGCTTGACCCCGGCACGCGGCGCGCCACCGTGCAGTGATTTCAGGCTGGTGCCCGCCGGCCAGTGCGCCGCGCGTGCCGGCGCGTGCCGCCAGATGCCCTGGGGCACCTGCTCCACGCCGCCGACGACCAGGTGCTGGTGATCGTCGCAGTTGGTCATCACCACCCGGAAGATCTCCAGCATCGAGTTGGGAAAATCCGAATCCCAGCCACCGGTGCCGAAGCCGACCTGGCCGAATACCTCACGATGCTGGAAGCTCAGCTTGGCGAAGGCCTTGGAGGTGGCGACGAAGTCGTAGAAGGTGCGGTCGTCCCACAGGGGCACCAGCTTGTCCCACAAGGCTTTCAGGCGCGGCACGTCACGCTCGCGAATCGCCTGCTGGATTTCACCGAAGCGCGCGCCATCCTCCAGCGCGTCGGCCCAGGCATCGGCCACCTCATGGAACATCGCTGGCAGATCGGCAGGCGTCTCGGCGTAGTAGGTCTGGCCTTCCAGATCGATCACCGTACTCGGTGAAGCCGGCGTCAACGGGTTGGGGAACGGCCGTGTTTCCAGGCCGAGCTTGTCGACATAGTGATAGAAGGCCGTGGACGACACCGGAAAGCGCATGCCACCCAGTTCGGCGACGATGGCATCGGTGCCGTTGAACGCCTGCGAGCGCAGCCGCCCGCCGAGCTTGGACGCCTCGTAGACCACCGGCTTGAGTCCCAGCTTCATCAGCTCGTAGGCCGCCACCAGGCCAGCGATGCCTGCGCCGACGATGGCCACCTCTTCACCGTGTCGCTCGCTCGGAATGCTGCCCAATCCGGCCGGGTGTTCCAGCCAGTCATCGAAGGCGAACGGAAAATCTGGCCCGAAGATGGTGATCGGCGGCTTGCCGTCGGCGGGGTGGCGGTTCTTCTTGTTCATCGGATGACCTTGCCAGAGCGGCTGCGCAGAGATGCGGAGCCTGAGTTAGGAAGTGACTGGCGGTCATTTTAAACGCAAGCGACGCTCGCTATTAAGATCAATACCGTCGTCGTAATAGCTTGATTCTCGTCTTAATGACGGGTTCCCTGCGCAAAATGACCGATTCACACCGCGCCGCGGCGATCGACCTTGCTGCTGAGAATGATCGAGGTTGTGGTCTTCTCGACGCCTTCCAGGCTGCCGATCTGGTCCAGCAACTGGTCGAGCTGCTCCGACGAGTCGCTGAGCAGCCAGGCGACGTAATCGAATTCCCCGCTCACCGCACACAACTGCTGTACCTGCCCCATGCCCGACAGCCGCCGTACCACCTCGCGCCCGGCGCGCGGCTGCACCTTGATCCCCACATAGGCCTGCAACCCTCCGCCGGTCAGGCGCTGGCCCAGACGCACCCCGTAGCCGGTGATCACCTTGTGCTTCTCCAGCCGCGCCAGGCGGGAGGTGACCGTGGTCCGCGCGATGCCCAACTGACGAGCGAGCGTCGCCACGCTCTCGCGGGCGTTGATTTGCAGGAGCGCGATGAGCTGACGGTCGATGTTGTCCAGGGGGAGGCTGTTGGGCATGGGGTAGGCGTCGGAGATGGATGGCATTGATTATCCCGAGGGTTTCTGGGGTGATCAATCGCTGTGGAGCGGCTTGGCAGCGACTTCTCCGCTGTAACCCCTTAGCCTATCCTTTGGCGGGTATCACCGTGCTCCATAATCTGGGGAGAAAGTCATGGACCAAGGTTCGATTTTTCAGAGTAAGCGTAGTAACGCCGCCAGACTTCCCAAGGCCGTCGCGCTACGTAACGACGTCAAACGAGTAGACACCTTCGTATTGGGGCAGGCCAGAATCATCACGCCTGCTGGTGAATCGTGGGATAGCGGTTTCGATAGCGAAGGTGTGACCGAAGATTTCATGACCAAGCGAGGTCAGCCTTCGAAGCAGGAGCGTGAGTCTTTCTGAGGCTCAGGTTCATGTCTGCTACCCATGCACCTTCACGATCAGGAACTGCCTTCGACATGCTGGGAGGGCTTCATTCGAGATCACGGTGCTGATGTGCATCAGCCTGCTGGCTTTGATGGGGCTTATTTCCCAGGCGGAAAAGTCATCCAACCCGGAGCGCAACCTGACCAATGTCGAGGCGTTCGCCGCGCGCCTGGACGTACTCGATTATGACTCCGCTGCCGCCGCGCACACCGGCCAGCTTCGCGCCGAGCTTGCCAAAGCGGGCAGGCAAATTGGCCCATACGATCAGATGATCGCAGGGCACGCTCGGTCCAGAGGTCTGATCATCGTTACCAACAACCGCCGGGAGTTCGAACGCGTAACCGGCTTGAGGGTCGTGGATTGGGTAGGTGAGTGAAATGCAGGCGATTGAGGGATCTGACGGCGCGCCGGACATGAGAAGGTAGGAAGCAGACTACGCTTTTCGCTAGGCGAGGAGAGCCATTGAGCCGAATAGCACCCATTATTCGGCTCATTTGGTGAGCCGAATAATGGGTGCTATTCGGCTCACGACCCGTGACGGCGCGAGCTTCCGGGAAACGAGCGACTTTGACGGTGGACTCGGACGTGCATCTCCAAAACGCAAAAGCCGCGCAATGCGCGGCTTTCGAATTGGTGGGCCCACACGGACTCGAACCGTGGACCAAAGGATTATGAGTCCTCTGCTCTAACCAACTGAGCTATAGGCCCCAGAGGTCGGCCAGGATTATAACGAGGGTTGGCCATCGGTGCCATCCGAAAGATCCGTTGGTGCTATACACAGGAAGCGCTCGGCGAACCGGTCTGGCGGCAACGGCAAGCTGACGATGTAGCCTTGGATCTGTTCGCAGCCTTCCCCCGCCAGGAATCGCTCCTGAGCCTCTGTCTCCACCCCTTCGGCGATCACCGTCAGCTGCATGCTGCGTCCCAGCGCGATGATGGCCCGGGCGATGGCGGCGTCGTGCGGGTCGTCGGGCAGGCCGCGGATGAAGGACTGATCGATCTTGAGGATGTCCAGCGGCAGCCGCTTGAGGTAGCTCAGCGACGAATAGCCGGTGCCGAAGTCGTCGATCGCCAGCTGCACGCCCAGCGCCTTGAGCTGATGCAGGACGGTCAGCGCTTCCTCGGCCTGGCTCATGATGAAGTTCTCGGTGATCTCCAGTTGCAGGTCGCCTGCGTGAAGTCGATAGGTCTGCAGCAACTGCCGGATGCGCTGCGCCAGGTTCGGTTGGCGCAACTGAGCACCGGCCAGATTGATCGACAGGGGCCCGAAGGGAGCATAGGCCTGTTTCCAGTGATGCATTTGCCGGCAGGCTTGCTCCAGCACCCAGTCGCCCAGTTGCAGAATGCTGCCGTTTTCCTCCGCCAGCTGGATGAACTGCTCCGGCGGCACTTCGCCAAAGGTCGGGTGATTCCAGCGCACCAGCGCTTCGGCGCCCACCAGTGCCTGGGTCCTGAGGCTGAACTTGGGCTGGTAATACAGCGACAGCTCGTCACGCTCCAGCGCACGGCGCAGTTCGTGTTCCAGCAGGATCCGTTCGCTGGCCTGGGCGGTCAGGTCCAGGGTGTAGCTCTCGACCCGGTTGCGACCCTTGGCCTTGGAGCGGTACATGGCCGCATCGGCGTTACGGATCAAGGTGGCGACGTCGCTGCCATCCTGCGGGTAAAGACTGATGCCGATGCTGGCGCTGGTGAAGAATTCGTGTTCGCCGGCCTGCACCGGCGCGTGGAAACAGGCCAGCAGCTTGCAGGCGATCGCACTGGCATCGCACGGCCGATGCAGGCCGGGCAGCAGGATGATGAACTCATCGCCGCCCAGGCGCGCCACGGTGTCGACGTCGCGTACCTGCTCCTTGAGCCGCTGGGCGATGCCCTTGAGCAGCAGGTCGCCCACTGGATGGCCCAGGCTGTCGTTGATGTGCTTGAAACGGTCGAGGTCGAGAAACAGCACGGCGCCCTGCCGATTGGGCGACTGACCACTGGTCAGCGCCGCCTGTAGACGACTTTCGAACAGCGACCGGTTGGGCAGGCCTGTCAGCGGGTCATGATGGGCCTGGTAGTCGAGCTCGGCCTGGGCATGCTTGAGGCTGGAGATGTCGGCGAACACCGCGACGAAGTGGCTGATCGCCCGGTCGCGATTGCGTACCGCACTGATGGTGAGCCAGCTGGGATACAGCTCGCCATTCTTGCGTCGATTGCAGATCTCTCCCTGCCAGTGGCCCTCGGCGGTGAGCTGATGCCACAGCGCGGCGTAGAACGCGCTGTCGTGCTGGCCGGACGCGAGCAGCCGGGGCGTCTGGCCCAGGGCCTCCAGTTCGCTGTAGCCGGTAATTTCACTGAAGGCCCGGTTGACCGCGCTGATACGCTGCTCGGGGTCGGTGATCAGCACGCCCTCGGCGGTGTTTTCGAACACCGTGGCCGCCAGTTGCAGTTTCTCCTGCATCAGGTGGCGCTCGGTGATGTCCCGGGTGATCGTCAGCATGCAGTCGGTATCGCCGATGGGCAGCGGACGGGCGGACACCTCGCACAGACGGATCTGACCATCCTGGCGGCGTATGTGGCAGCTGAAGTCGCGCACGAAGCCGTCGCGGCCGAGCCGCTCGACCAGCCGCGCACGTTCGTCCAGGTCGGCCCAGATGCCCAGGTCCAGGCTGGTCTGATCGAGGCTGGGATCGATGTCGTAGCCGGTGAGGCGCCGGAAGCCCTCGTTCACCTCCAGCAACAGGCCGTCGCGCTGACGCGAAAGCAGCAAGCCATCGGGCGAGGCATGGAAGGCCTTGGCGAACTTCTGCTCGGACAGGCGCAACGCTTCCTCGGTGCGCTTGGTTTCGCTGATGTCGATCATCAGGCCGCGCACCAGGGGCCTGGGGCCGTGGCCGATGATGCTGACGATGTTGCGTACCCACAACGGCTGTCCGTCGGCTCGTATCACCCGATAATCCAGGCTGTGGTCGCGCCCGGCCGCTGTTTCTTCGTCACAGTGGCGCTGCACCCAGGGCGCATCGTCAGGGTGCAGAATGCTGCGCCAGAAGCCCGGCCTCAACCAATCACGCTGCGCATAGCCCAGCAGGTCTTCGGCGTGGGGCGAGACATAGCTGTAGGTGAAATCGCTGGCGTCAGCCTCCCAGGCCACCGCCGACAGGCTTTCGATCAGGCCGCGGTAATGGTACTCGCTGCTGCGCAGTTCCTGCTCGAGGCCGATACGTCGGGAAATTTCCGAGCTGAGCCGGCGGTTGATTCGCAGCATGGCGAAGAGAATGGCCAGGACGATGGTCAGCGCTGGCAAACCATACGTCAACGAACTACGCCAGGCGGGCGGGTCCCCATGGCCCGCATCTCCCTCCCTCGATGAAGGCTCGACTAGCAGTGCGGATTGGCCCTGGCCTGCATCCGCAGTGGGCGCTTGCGCGCCATTGACGGTAGTGGGGTCGGGAGCGGCGGCGGTCTCGGGGGCGGGTAGGGCGCTGGCAGACGTATTGCAGATCAGCAGAAGCGGCAGCACAAGTGCCGGCAGCAAGGGCATGGCGAACTCTCGATCCAGGGGACTGATTCGAGTGTAGACCTGCCGGGCTAGAGGGCGCCGACGAATGTGACAGTTCGCCTGTCGCTTTCTTCTGCGCCAAGAAAAACCCCGGCCTGGGCCGGGGGTTGGTCATCACTCGTCGAGGAAGGAGCGCAGATGCTCGCTGCGCGTCGGGTGACGCAATTTGCGCAGGGCCTTGGCTTCAATCTGACGAATCCGCTCGCGGGTCACGTCGAACTGCTTACCGACCTCCTCGAGGGTGTGGTCGGTGTTCATGTCGATGCCGAAACGCATGCGCAACACTTTCGCTTCGCGGGCGGTAAGACCCGACAGCACGTCACGCGTGGCTTCCTTGAGGCTTTCGACCGTGGCCACGTCGATCGGGGACTGCATGGTCGAGTCCTCGATGAAGTCGCCCAGGTGCGAATCTTCGTCGTCGCCGATCGGCGTCTCCATGGAGATCGGCTCTTTGGCGATCTTCAGCACCTTGCGGATCTTGTCCTCAGGCATTTCCATGCGCTCACCCAGCTCTTCCGGAGTAGGTTCGCGACCCATTTCCTGCAACATCTGGCGGGAGATACGGTTGAGCTTGTTAATCGTCTCGATCATGTGCACCGGAATACGGATGGTGCGCGCCTGGTCGGCGATCGAGCGGGTGATCGCCTGGCGAATCCACCAGGTGGCGTAGGTCGAGAACTTGTAGCCACGACGGTATTCGAACTTGTCCACCGCCTTCATCAGGCCAATGTTGCCTTCCTGGATCAGGTCGAGGAATTGCAGGCCCCGGTTGGTGTACTTCTTGGCGATGGAGATCACCAGGCGCAGGTTCGCCTCGACCATTTCCTTCTTGGCGCGACGGGCTTTCGCCTCGCCAATGGACATGCGGCGGTTGATTTCCTTGATCTCGGCGACGGTCAGGCCCGTCTCGGTCTCGAGGTCGATCAGCTTCTGCTGGCAAGCGACGATCGCGGCGTCCTTCTCACCCAGGGCAGCAGCCCACTTGGTGCTGCGCTTGGCGAGGTCACCGCTCCAGGTCTGGTCGGTCTCGTTGCTCGGGAACAGACGAAGGAAGTCGGCACGCGGCATGCGTGCGTCACGCACGCACAGTTGCATGATGGCGCGTTCCTGCTGGCGCAGACGATCCAGGGCACCGCGCACACGCTCGACGAGCCCGTCGAACTGCTTGGGCACCAGCTTGATCGGCATGAACAGATCAGCCAGGGCTTGCAGTGCCTGAACGCTCTCCTTGCCGCCACGACCATGCTTCTTCACGACCTTGTTGGTGGCCTGCAACTGGTCGGAGACCGCACCGAAACGCTGGGCGGCGACGACGGGGTCCGGACCGCTCTCGGTCTCTTCCTCTTCGTCGCCCTCGGCGTTTTCTTCTTCCTCTTCGTCGGACTCTTCCTTCGCGGCAGCGGCCTTGGCGCCAGGAACTGGCACTTCCTCGGTCGGTGCGGCGATATTGTCGTCAGGATCGATGTAGCCGCTGAGTACGTCCGACAGACGGCCACCCTCGGTGGTCACGCGGTCGTATTCGCCGAGGATGTGATCGACGGTGCCCGGGAAGTGGGCGATGGCGCCCATGACTTCACGGATGCCTTCCTCGATACGCTTGGCGATTTCGATCTCGCCTTCACGGGTCAGCAGCTCGACCGTACCCATTTCACGCATGTACATGCGCACAGGGTCGGTCGTGCGGCCGATATCGGTCTCGACTGCGGCCAACGCGGCTGCGGCTTCTTCGGCCGCCGCTTCGTCGGTGTCGGCTTCCGCCAACAGCAGGGCATCCGCATCCGGAGCACTCTCGAATACGTTGATCCCCATGTCGTTGATCATGCGGATGATGTCTTCCACCTGCTCCGGATCTGAAATATCCTCGGGCAGGTGGTCGTTGACCTCCGCGTAAGTCAGGTAGCCCTGCTCACGACCGCGGGTGATCAACTCTTTGATACGAGATTGCTGTTGCGCTTTTCCGGACATAACACCCTATCCACTGAAGGTCTTGGCGGGCAAAAAACAAGCCGAGGATTATACCAAAGCATGGACCTCACGCGCCAGATGAGGTCGGGGTTTGTGCGGGAACATTCCTGCTCAACAAGACGAGCAGCTGGGATTTTTCCTCGGTGCTCAGCTCGCTTTGACGGGCTTTTCGCAGCAGATGTTCCAAGCTTCGCTCGCGCTGACGAGCGGACAAGCTAGTAATGGTGTCGAAAAACTGTTGTTCAAGGTTGTCGGCATCGATGAGCCATTCCTTCTCCGCCAGGGCTCGCAGCAGCCGGCCCTGTTCCGTACCGTGCCAACGCGCGATCAGCTGCATGGAGCTTAGACCAGGATTTTTCTGTACGGCTTCGATCAAGGCCACCAGCAACTGGCTGTAGAGGTGTTCCTCGGCGGCGAAATGGCTGGCATCCTCGACCTTGCCGGCCAGCAGCGGATGGTGCAGCAGGGTGCGCAACGCCGCGAGCGCCGGGGGCTCCACGGGCGCCGGGGTACGTGGCGGGGCCTCGTCGCGCTGCCAGCCGCGACCGCCCTTGCGCTGCTTGTCCCACGGCTTGCCCTTGCCATCCCAGGGCTTCTTGGTGCCGCCCTTGGTGGGCGTCCAGGGCCGCTGTTCGTGATGCGTCTGGCCGTAGTCGTGATGCTGTTCGCTGTAGTCGGGGGTGTAGCTGGCCATGGCATCGTAGTCATAGCCTGGGTCGTAGTCGGGCACGCTGGGGGGCGGTGTCTGCTGCGCCAGCTGTTCCATCTGCTGCACGTCGAGCCCGGTAATTTCCTTCAGCCTGTTACGCATCAGCTGACGCAGATTGACGCCCGGAATTTTTTCGATCAACGGTGCGGCCAAGGTCGCCATATGCGCCTTGCCTTCCAGTGAGCGCGGATCGGCCTCGTTGCTCAACTGCTCGAAGAAGTAGTCCGCCAGCGGTTGCGCGTGCTGGTGGATGCGGGCCTGGAACGCATCGGTGCCCTCGGCGCGCACCAGGGTGTCCGGATCCTCGCCCTCGGGCAGGAACAGGAAACGCGCACGACGGCCATCCTGCAGTGTCGGCAGGGCGGCCTCCAATGCCCGCCAGGCGGCCTTGCGGCCGGCCTGGTCGCCATCGAAGCAGAACAGTACGTTGGGCACCACCCGGAACAGACGCTTGAGGTGCTCCTCGCTGGTCGCCGTGCCGAGGGTGGCCACGGCATTGCGCAGGCCTTGCTGGGCCAGGGCGATGACGTCCATGTAGCCCTCGACGACGATGATCTCGTCCAGGTTGCGGTTGTGCTTGCGCGCTTCGAACAGCCCGTACAGCTCCTGGCCCTTGTGGAACACCGGGGTCTCCGGCGAGTTCAGGTACTTGGGCTTGTCATCGCCCAGCACCCGACCGCCGAAGGCGATCACCCGGCCGCGGCTGTCGCGGATGGGGAACATCACCCGGTCGCGGAAGCGGTCGTAACGCTTGCCGCTGTCGGCATTCTCGATCAGCAGGCCGGCGTCGATCATCACCTTCTGTTGCAGGGTATCGGCGCCCAGGTGCTTGAACAGGTTGTCCCAGCCCGGTGGGGCGAACCCCAGGCCGAAGTCGCGGGCGATCTCGCCGGACAGGCCGCGGCCCTTCAGATAGTCGACCGCGGCCTTGCGCGTCGGATGATTGCGCAGCGCCTGGCGGTAGAACTCGGCCGCCGCTTCGAGCAGCGGGTACAGCGGGGAATCGGTGGGCTGGCGGGGTTTCTGGCCACGCCGGCCTTCTTCGCGCGGCACTTCCATGCCGGCGGCGCGGGCCAGTTCCTCGACCGCCTGGGGAAACTCCAGGTTGTCGTGGTCCATGATGAAGCCCAGGGCGTTGCCCCCGGCGCCGCAACCGAAGCAGTAGTAGAACTGCTTGTCAGGGCTGACGGTGAAGGACGGGGTTTTTTCCTTGTGGAACGGGCAACAGGCCGAATGGTTCTTGCCGGTCTTTTTCAGCTGGATGCGCGAACTCACCACATCGACGATGTCGGTACGGTTGAGCAGGTCATCGATGAAGCTTTGAGGAATCAGCCCGGCCATGGCAGTCTCGTTATCTGGCTACTGGCAAGTCTAATCGCGTAATGGCGGATGCGTGTGTGGTTCACCTGCCGCATCGGGCGTGTAGTGGTGAAGCCTGGAGTGCGTGCCCGTTGGCGCTAGCCGGGGCTTCCGAGGCGCTTGGCCTGGGATTGGGATCTACAACTGCCATTAGCCCGGCACGAGGCCGGGCTGGGCAGAAGCTTTGCGTAGAACGTCTGTATCAGTACAGGCGAACGGCGCGGCGCTGTTCGCGCTGGACTTTCTTGGCGTGACGCTTGACGGCAGCAGCCGCTTTACGCTTGCGCTCGGCAGTCGGCTTCTCGTAAAACTCGCGGCTACGAACTTCAGCCAGTACACCGGCTTTTTCGCAGGAGCGCTTGAAACGACGCAGAGCTACGTCGAAGGGTTCGTTCTCTTTAACTTTGACGGCTGGCATCCAGGGCTACCTTAATTCATTACCGGGGTGGACGTGCTCCTGGCAAAACAAAGGTGTGCTGGAGAACGTCAGTTTTCAAGGGTTGCGGATGTTAACCCTTAGTAGAGCGGAATGCAAAGCCTCTGATCGAAAACCGCTGGTCGGCACCCGGCACGGCGACTAGAATGCGCGGCTTCGCATTCAGCCTCCACAAGGCACGGACCCATGCTAGTACTGGGATTGGAAACATCCTGCGACGAAACTGGAGTCGCATTATACGACAGCGAGCGCGGCCTGTTGGCCGACGCGCTGTTCAGCCAGATCGATCTGCACCGGGTGTACGGCGGGGTCGTGCCCGAGCTCGCCTCGCGCGATCACGTCAAGCGCATGCTGCCGCTGATCCGCGAAGTGCTCGCCGAATCCGGCCATGTCGCCGCCGATATCGGTGCCATCGCCTACACCGCCGGCCCCGGATTGGTCGGCGCGCTGCTGGTCGGCGCTTCCTGTGCCCAGGCACTGGCCTTCGCCTGGGGTGTTCCGGCGATTGGCGTGCACCATATGGAGGGCCATCTGCTGGCGCCCATGCTCGAAGCGCAGCCGCCGCAGTTCCCTTTCGTCGCCCTGCTGGTCTCCGGCGGTCACACTCAGCTGGTGCGGGTCGATGCCATCGGCCAGTACGAACTGCTCGGTGAAAGCCTCGACGACGCGGCGGGCGAGGCGTTCGACAAGACCGCCAAGCTGATCGGCCTGAATTATCCTGGCGGTCCCGAGATCGCCCGTCTGGCCGAGCAGGGTACGCCTGGGCGTTTCGTGTTCCCGCGCCCGATGACCGATCGTCCCGGCTTGGAATTCAGCTTCAGTGGCCTGAAGACCTTCGCGCTCAACACCTGGCAGCAATGCCGCGCGGCCGGAGACGACAGCGAGCAGACCCGTTGCGACCTGTCGCTGGCGTTCCAGCAGGCAGTGGTGGAGACGCTCACCATCAAGTGCAAGCGCGCGCTCAAGCAGACCGGCCTCAAGCGTCTGGTCATCGCCGGCGGCGTGAGCGCCAACAAGGCGCTGCGCGCTTCGCTCGAAAGCATGCTCGAGGGGCTGGGTGGCAACGTCTATTACGCGCGCCCGCAGTTCTGCACCGACAACGGCGCAATGATCGCCTACGCGGGTTGCCAGCGCCTGCTGGCAGGTCAGCGCCAGGACCTGGCCATCAGCGTGCAGGCACGGTGGCCGATGGAGCAACTGCCGCCCTTGTGAACGTCAGTACCGCGGGTCATGTTCAGAAGTGACGTTCGCGTCCGGCGAACAGGTCGCGCAGATTGCTGCGATGGCGCCAGACGATCAGTGCGGTGAGGACGCTCATCGGCAGCAATGCCGCAGGCTCGCGCCAGGCCAGCAGAGGCAGGGTCAAGGGCGTGGCGATGAGCGCGGCCAGGGAGCTGGTACGGGTCAGGTAGAACGTCAGTGCCCAGGTGGCCATGGCCAGCAGCGCGGCAGGAAAGTACAGTCCCATGAGCATCCCGGCGGCAGTGGCGACGCCTTTGCCGCCCTTGAAGCGAAAGTACACCGGGAACAGGTGCCCAAGCACTGCACACAGGCCGATCCAGGCCTGGTCCTGCAGGTCCAGGCCCGCCAGGCTGGCGAGCAGCACGGGCAGCAAACCCTTGCACAGGTCGCCGAGCAGGGTGAGGATGGCCAGCTTGCGCCCTGCCAGACGCAACATGTTGGTCGCGCCGGCATTGCCAGATCCACTGAAGCGCGGATCGGGCAGGCCGCCGAGGCGGCTCAGGACGATGGCGAAGGATAGCGAGCCGAGCAGGTAGGCGAGCAGTGCCAATAACCAAAACATGCTAACTATTCCGGGCGGGGACGCCTTGATTCTAACGGCGCTGGTCGCCCTTGTCGTGTTGTGGAGAAAAGTGCTTGGACAGAGTGTTCATCGAAGGGCTGGAGGTCGATACCGTGATCGGCGCCTACGACTGGGAGCGCGACATCCGCCAGTGCCTGCGCCTCGACCTGAGTTTCGCCTGGGACAATCGCCCGGCGGCCGCCGGTGACGACTTGAGCCTGGCCCTGGACTACGCCAGTGTTTCGGCCCGCGTCCAGGCCTTTGCCGAGCAGTCGCGGTTCGAGCTGGTGGAAACCTTCGCGGAGCGTCTGGCCGAAACTTTGATGAGCGAGTTCGGCATCGTCTGGATGCGGCTGAAACTGACCAAGCCGGGTGCCGTACCGGCTGCCCGGGGTGGGGTCGGGGTGGAGATCGAGCGCGGATGCCTCTGAACACGGTTTACCTGGGCCTGGGTAGCAACATCGACCGCGAGCGCCACCTGTGCGCCGGCCTCGATGCCTTGGCCGATCTGCTGCGCGACATGCAGTGCTCGGCCGTCTTCGAGAGCCAGGCCGTGGGCATCAAGAGCGGGCCGTTCTTCAATCTGGTGGTGTGCGGTCTGACCGACATGCCGCTGCTGGAACTGGACCGCCGGCTGAAGTTCATCGAGGCGGACAACGGTCGTTATGCCCCCGATCGCCAGGGCCTGCCGCTGGACATCGATGTCTTGATGTTCGATGACCTGCATGGCACGTTCGACGGTCTGGTGCTGCCGCGTGCCGAGATACTCAAGAATGCCTTCGTGCTCTGGCCGTTGTCCCTGCTGGCGCCTGAACTGGTGCACCCGGCCCAGGGCAAGTGCATGGCGCAGTTGTGGGCCGAGGCGGATATCCAGCAGGTGCTCACACCCGTGCCCTTCCACTGGCGGGGGCGGCAACTGACCACGCTTGCCTGAGCGACCCGCAGGCCAAGGCTCGCCCACCTCTGGCCGAGCGTCAGCCTTCGAGTCCGCAGAGTGCCTGTAGACGCTCGGCCTTGAGCGCTTCCCCGAGTGCCAGGCCTGTCAGCCCCTTGGCCACCAGTGGCCTGGCCTCGACGGCCCGCGCCGTGGCCGCAGCGCGGCGTAGACGATCGGCCTGCGGATAGGTCGCCGAGCCGCTGGCCAAGGCGGCCATCGTGCAGGCCACGATGAAATCCTCGAAGCGCTGTGGCCGGCGGTACACGTCGAACTTTTGCAGAAGCTCCAGCAGTTCGGCGGGCGCCAGTTGCAGGGCGCGATGCGCCGAGGGCAGGTGTTCAGCGACCAGCATGGCCAGCTCCTGGCACTCACGCGGGGCCTTGAAGCGCTGGTTCAGGGCCGTGATCTGTGTGGCATCTTGGATGGCGAGCAACAGGCAAGCCCAACGTATGGGCAACGGTTGCTGATACTCGGCGGCTCGACGTAGCGGGGCAAGGCTCTGCGCGTTCGCCTCCAGCTCCGGCATCAGCTGCGCCAAGGCGCCACAGTCGCGCAGCACCTCGATGAACACCTGAGGCTGGTCTTCCATCAGCGCTCGCTCTATTTCCTTCCAGGCGCGTTCGGCCGTCAGGGCCTGCAATTCTCCACTGTCGCTGATCTGGCGCATCAGGGCCAGGGTGTCCTCGGCCACGGCAAACCCCAGCGGCGCATAGCGCGCTGCAAAGCGGGCCACGCGCAGCACGCGCAGGGGATCCTCGGCGAACGCCGGGGACACATGGCGAAGGATGCGCCTGTCCAGGTCATGCTTGCCGCCATAGGGATCGAGCAGCTTTCCTTCGCCGTCCTCGGCCATGGCATTGATGGTCAGGTCGCGACGGATGAGATCTTCCTCGAGCGTCACCTCGGGACTGGCGTGAAAGGTGAATCCCCCATAGCCACGACCGCTTTTGCGTTCGGTACGCGCCAAGGCGTACTCCTCGCCGGTGGTGGGATGGATGAATACCGGAAAATCCGCGCCCACCGGGCGAAAGCCCTGGGCCTGCATTTGCTCGACCGTGGCGCCGACCACCAGCCAGTCGATGTCGCTTACCGGACGCCCGAGCAGGCGATCGCGCACGGCGCCGCCAACTTTGTAGATGTGCATGTGCAGCCTCCATTACTGCCGACAGGATACCCTGTCGGCGGCAATGCGGGGCTAGAGGTGATGGATCACGGACATGTCCGAGCGGGTGTAGTCGCTCGCTTCGCCATGCTCGCCCCGAGGCGGCATGTGGTGGCTCTTGACCACCTTGTCACCTTGCACGGTATCGAGGTGGATATCGAAGCCCCACAGCCGATGCAGGTGCCTGAGCACCTCGTCGGTAGAGTCCCCCAACGGCTTGCGGTTGTGTTGCTGGTGGCGAAGCGTGAGCGAGCGGTCGCCGCGGCGGTCGATGCTCCAGATCTGCACGTTGGGCTCACGGTTGCCCAGGTTGTACTGCGCAGCCAGCTGTTCGCGGATCAGCCGGTAGCCCGCTTCGTCATGGATGGCGGGGACCGTCAGGTCGTCACGCTGGTCGTCGTCGAGGATGCTGAACAGCTTCAGGTCGCGAATGACCTTGGGCGAGAGATACTGAAGGATGAAGCTTTCGTCCTTGAAGCTGCTCATGGCGAACTTCACGGTCGACAGCCAGTCGCTGCCGGCGATGTCCGGGAACCAGCGGCGATCCTCCTCGGTGGGGTGTTCGCACATCCGGCGAATGTCGGTGTACATGGCGAAGCCGAGGGCGTAGGGGTTGATACCACTGTAGTACGGGCTGTCGAAACCGGGTTGGAAGACCACGCTGGTGTGCGACTGCAGGAACTCCATCATGAAGCCATCGGTGACCAGGCCCTCATCGTACAGGTCGTTCATCAAGGTGTAGTGCCAGAAGGTCGCCCAGCCTTCGTTCATCACCTGGGTCTGGCGCTGGGGATAGAAATACTGGGCGATCTTGCGCACGATGCGCACGACTTCACGCTGCCAGGGCTCGAGCAGGGGCGCATGTTTTTCGATGAAGTACAGGATATTTTCCTGAGGCTCGGCCGGGAAACGCGCATCGTCCTTGCCACCACTCTTTTCAGCACTCTTGGGTATTGTGCGCCACAGGTCGTTGATCTGGCGTTGCAGATGCTCCTCGCGTTCCTTCTGGCGACGGCGTTCTTCCTCGGCGGAAATGGGGTAGGGCCGCTTGTAGCGGTCCACGCCGTAGTTCATCAGGGCGTGGCAGGAGTCGATCAAGTCCTCCACCGCATCGATGCCATGACGTTCCTCGCACTGGGCGATGTACTGCTTGGCGAACACCAGATAGTCGATGATCGAACTGGCGTCGGTCCAGGTGCGGAACAGGTAGTTGCCCTTGAAGAAACTGTTGTGGCCATAGCAGGCATGGGCAATCACCAGGGCCTGCATGCAGATGGTGTTTTCCTCCATCAGGTAGGCGATGCATGGATCGGAGTTGATCACGATCTCGTAGGCCAGACCCATCTGCCCGCGGCTATAGGATTTCTCAGTGCTCAGGAACTGCTTGCCGTAGGACCAGTGATGGTAGCCCAGGGGCATCCCGACCGACGCATAGGCGTCCATCATCTGCTCGGCGGTGATCACTTCGATCTGGTTCGGGTAGGTGTCCAGCGCATAGCGCTCGGCCAGCCGACCGATTTCCCGGTCGTAGGTCTGGATCAGCTCGAAGGTCCATTCCGAGCCGGTGGAAATGGGTTGGCGTTTCTGAGCTCTGGCGGTCATGTGGCTAACCTGCGCTGGAAGAGTTCACGGAAGACCGGGTAGATGTCGCCGGCCGAGACCAACTGTTGCTGGGCGAAGGTATCCGGGAAGGTTTCGCCGATGCGCTCGTATTCATACCAGAGCGCCTGGTGCTCCCGAGGTGTGATCTCGACATAGGTGTAGTACTGCACGTGAGGCATGATCTGCCGAGTGAGGATGTCCCGGCAGATGGGCGAGTCGTCGTTCCAGTTGTCGCCGTCGGAGGCCTGGGCGGCATAGATGTTCCAATCGCTGGCCGGATAGCGTGCGGCCATGATTTCCTGCATGAGCTTGAGCGCACTGGACACGATGGTGCCGCCGGTCTCGCGGGAATAGAAGAACTCCTCTTCGTCCACTTCACGCGCGCTGGTGTGGTGACGAATGAACACCACTTCGATCCGCTCATAGTTGCGCTTGAGAAACAGGTACAGAAGGATGAAGAAGCGCTTGGCGATGTCCTTGGTCGCCTGGGTCATGGAGCCGGAGACATCCATCAGGCAGAACATCACCGCCTTGGAACTGGGGTTTGGCTGTTTCACCAGCAGGTTGTACTTGAGGTCGAAGGTGTCGAGAAACGGCAGGCGATTGATGCGCGCCTTGAGCCGGACGATCTCGGCTTCGACTTCCTGAATGTCGGTGAAGTTGGCAGGTTCCTCCACCCTGAGCCGCTCCAGTTCCTTCTGGGCCGCGCGCAGCAGTGCACGACTGCTGCCGGTCAGCGCGATGCGCCGGGCATGGGCCGAGCGCAAGGTGCGCACGATATTGATGCGCGAGGGGTTTCCCTCGCTGGCGACACCCGCCCTCACGGTCTTGAAGGTATCGGCACCGGTCAGGTGGCGCTTGACCAGGTTGGGCAGCTCGAGGTCCTCGAACATGAATTCGAGAAACTCCTCCTGGGTGATCTGGAAGACGAACTCGTCCATGCCTTCGCCGGAGTTGCCGGCCTTGCCCTTGCCGCCACCCCCGCCACCGCCGCCCTGGGGGCGAGCGATGTGCTCACCGGCGGTGAATTCCTTGTTGCCCGGATGCACGGTGGTCTGCTTGCCACCGCGGCCATGATGCAAGACCGGCTCGTCGATGTCGCGCCCGGGAATGCTGATCTGCTCGCCATGCTCCATGTCGGTGATAGAGCGGCGGCTCACGGCCTCTTCGACCGCTTTCTTGATGTGCTCACGGTAGCGCCGCAGGAATCGCTGGCGGTTCACCGTGCTCTTGTTCTTGCCGTTCAGGCGGCGGTCGATCACGTAGCTCATGATTCCTCCAGAAGCCGGGGAGGCAGCTGCCAGCAGAGCGGCTGCGAGCGATGAGCCTCGAGCTGCAAGCCAGGGCGCTGCGCATGCCGCAGGGCGCCAGCGCACCGTGACGGGCGCTGGCGACATGCAGCTCGCTGCTTTATTGCGATTTCCTGACCCGCAGGTACCATTCCGACAACAGGCGCACCTGCTTGTCGGTGTAGCCACGTTCCACCATTCGCGTGACGAAGTCGTTGTGTTTCTTCTGGTCTTCCTTGCTCGCCTTGGCATTGAAGCTGATGACTGGAAGCAGATCCTCGGTGTTGGAGAACATCTTCTTCTCGATGACCACCCGCAGTTTTTCGTAGCTCAGCCAGCTCGGGTTCTTGCCATTGTTGTTGGCGCGAGCGCGTAGCACGAAGTTGACGATTTCGTTGCGGAAGTCTTTCGGATTGCTGATCCCGGCCGGCTTCTCGATCTTCTCCAGTTCTTCGTTGAGGGCGATACGGTTGAGAATCTCGCCAGTTTCCGGGTCGCGGTACTCCTGATCCTGAATCCAGAAGTCGGCGTACAGCACGTAGCGGTCGAAAATGTTCTGACCGTATTCGCTGTAGGACTCCAGGTAGGCCGTCTGAATCTCCTTGCCGATGAACTCGATGTAGCGAGGCGCCAGGTATTCCTTGAGGTAACGCAGATAGCGCTCGCGCACCTCGGCGGGGAACTGCTCCTGCTCGATCTGCTGTTCCAGTACGTAGAGCAGGTGGACCGGGTTGGCGGCAACCTCATGGGGGTCGAAGTTGAAGACCTTCGATAGGATCTTGAACGCAAAACGGGTAGAGAGGCCGTTCATGCCCTCGTCGACACCCGCAGAGTCGCGGTACTCCTGGATCGACTTGGCCTTGGGGTCGGTGTCCTTGAGGTTTTCCCCGTCGTATACACGCATCTTCGAGTAGATGTTCGAGTTTTCCGGCTCCTTGAGCCGCGAGAGTACGGTGAACTGCGCGAGCATCTTGAGCGTGTCTGGCGCGCAGTGGGCCTTGGATAGAGAACTGTTGACCAGCAACTTGTCGTAGATGCGGATCTCGTCGCTCACTCGCAGGCAGTAAGGCACCTTGACGATGTAGATCCGGTCGATGAACGCTTCGTTGTTCTTGTTGTTGCGGAAGGTGTGCCACTCCGATTCGTTGGAGTGGGCCAGCAGGATGCCGGAGTAGGGAATCGCCCCCAGTCCTTCGGTACTGTTGTAGTTGCCTTCCTGGGTAGCAGTGAGCAAGGGGTGCAGTACCTTGATCGGCGCCTTGAACATCTCGACGAATTCCATCAGGCCCTGGTTGGCGCGGCACAGTGCACCGGAATAGCTGTAGGCATCGGCGTCGTTCTGCGGGAATTCCTCGAGTTTACGGATATCGACCTTGCCCACCAGCGCCGAAATGTCCTGGTTGTTCTCGTCTCCCGGCTCGGTCTTGGCGACGGCGATCTGGTTGAGGATCGAGGGATAGAGCTTGACCACCTTGAACTTGCTGATATCGCCACCGAACTCCTGCAGGCGCTTGGTCGCCCAAGGCGACATGATGGTGTTCAGGTAGCGCCGAGGGATGCCGAACTCCTCCTGGAGAATGTCACCGTCCTCGTTGGCGTTGAACAGACCCAGGGGCGACTCGAACACCGGTGAGCCCTTGATGGCATAGAAAGGCACCTTCTCCATCAACTGCTTGAGCTTTTCGGCCAGCGACGATTTACCGCCCCCGACCGGGCCCAGCAGGTAGAGGATCTGCTTCTTCTCCTCCAGGCCCTGGGCGGCGTGGCGGAAGTAGGACACGATCTGGTCGATGCACTCTTCCATGCCATGGAAGTCGGCGAACGCCGGATAGCGGCGGATCACCTTGTTGGAGAAAATACGCGACAGCCTGGAATTGGTGGAGGTGTCGATCAGCTCCGGTTCGCCGATGGCCAGCAACAGCCGTTCAGCCGCCGAGGCATAGGTACTGCGGTCCTCTTTGCACAGCTCGAGGTATTCCTGCAGCGACAGTTCTTCCTGGCGTGTGGACTCGAAGCGTTGTTGGAAGTGGCTAAAAATGCTCATGACGTCACCTCGCTCGATACGTGGAGACGACGCCGGATCAGTCAGCTGATGCTGGCATGCAAGCGGCTCGCGCCGATTGCCATGTACCCCCCAGAACACCCTGAAACGCTACCGATGACCCGCACGCCGGTGTACCGGCTCTCCCCTGATTTGGATGGCCTGGGCTTAAGGATAGTTGGTAATCGGCAAGGTCAAGGGCGGGGAGGCGAGAAGTTGCCTGCGACCGTTCGTCAGGCAGGGCGCTAGCCCGCAAGTCGCGCGGGCTGCAGGGCAGATGAAAATATTATTCCGGCTGGCTTTGCGTGGTCTCGGCCGGGAAGGTGACGCGCCACGATTCGAAGCCGCCATCCACGCTGTAGACGTCCGAGAATCCCTGGCCGACCAGGTAGGCCGCCGCGCTCTGGCTGGAATTTCCGTGGTAGCAGACCACCAGGGTAGGGGCATCGAGATCCGCTGCACGGATGAAGTCCGCCACCGAGTGATTGTCCAGGTGCCGGGCGCCGGTGATGTGGCAGGCGGCGTAGGCGGCGGCATCGCGGATGTCGACCACCACCGCGCCCTGGTCGCGCAGGGCCTTGGCCTGCTCTGCTGGGATGCGCTTGAATTCGCTCATGGGTACGCTTTCCTTCAGGTTCGATCGTCGATTCTAGTGGGTTGCGGCGAAGGGCGGACCGTCCCCTCGTCGGTGCAGTCGCAGCGGTGGTACTCGCCGCTGTCGAGGTCGTACAGGGTCATGGCACCACCCCAGACGCAGCCGGTGTCCAGGGCGATCACGTCCGGCGAAGCCACGCGCCCTTCCAGCGCGGCCCAGTGACCGAAGATGATCTTCACATGGCGCGAGCGCCGATCCGGGTGCGCATACCAGGCCTTGTAGCCCTTGGGCGCGGTATCCAGGCCTTCCTTGCTCTTGAGGTCGAGCTTGCCCTGAGCCGTGCAGAAGCGCATGCGCGTGAAGTAATTGGTGATGACGCGCAGCCGCTCGACCCCCGCGAGGTTCTTGCTCCACGTGTTCGGCTCGTTGCCGTACATGCCATCCAGAAAAAGCGGTAGTCGATTGTCGTCCTTGAGCACTGCCTCCACTTCCGCTGCCAGTTCCAGCGCCTTGCCCAGGGTCCATTGCGGCGGGATCCCGGCATGAACCAGGGCGACCCCGCGCGCTTCGTCGTAGTGCAGCAGCTTCTGCCGGCGCAGCCAGTCCAGCAGTCGGTCGGCATCGGGTGCCTCGACGATCTCACGCAGCGTGTCGCTTTTTTTCAGGCGCTCGACGTTGTGCCAGGCCGCCAGCAGGTGCAGGTCGTGGTTGCCCAGCACGCAGACCAGCGACTCGCGCATCGAGTACAGAAAGCGCAGGGTTTCCAGCGACTCAGGACCGCGGTTGACCAGATCTCCCACCAGCCACAGGCGGTCGACCGCCGGATCGAACTTCACCCGTTCCAGCAGGCACTTGAGCGGTTGCAGGCAGCCTTGCAGGTCACCGACGGCATAGGTAGCCATCAGTGCAGGGCTCCGGGGACGGCCAGGCGGAATGGGGCGATGTGGGCGTCGAAGCGCGTGCCGTCTTCGGCGAACATCTGGTAGCTGCCCTGCATGGTACCGACGCGGGTGCTGATCACCGCTCCGCTGCTGTAGGTGTGGCTCTTGCCGGGCGAGATGACCGGTTGCTGGCCGACCACGCCTTCGCCACGGACCTCTTCCACGGCACCATCGCCGTTGGTGATCAGCCAGTGACGTGCGGTCAGCTTGGCCTTGAGCGTGCCATTGTTCGCCACCGTGATGGTGTAGGCGAACGCGAAGCGGTCGTTTTCCGGGTCTGATTGTTCTTTGAGAAAGCGGGTCACGACGCTGACGTCGATCTGGTAGCGGGGGTCGGACATGCAAGGGCCTTGAGCGAGCGAGGGCGTTAACGCGATGCTTGCAGTCTAGGTCATTGCAAGGGCGGAGGGCCAGCGCTGGCAGGGGACGGATGGTGAACAGCGGCTGCCTCGCGCCGGGCAGCGCGAGAAGCAGCCGTTCAGGGCCGTTCAGTCTTGGCGGGCTGCCAATTGATCGGCCAGACGCACGAAGGCTGCCAGGTCGAGCTGTTCGGGGCGCAGGCTGCCGTCCACGCCTGCCGCCTCGATGGCCTGGCTGTCCAGCAAGCCCTTGAGGGTGTTGCGCAGGGTCTTGCGACGCTGGTTGAACGCTTCGCGTACCACGCGCTCCAGCAGCGCAGGGTCCTTGGCCGGATGCGGCAGCACTTCATGGGGCACCAGGCGGACGATGGCCGAGTCCACCTTGGGCGGTGGGTTGAAGGCTCCAGGGCCGACGTTGAACAGGTGCTCCACCCGGCAGTGGTACTGCACCATGATCGACAGGCGACCCCAGTCGCCCCCGCCTGGACCGGCCGCCATGCGCTCGACCACTTCCTTCTGCAGCATGAAGTGCATGTCACGGATCAGGCCGGCATGGGCCAGCAGGTGGAAAATCAGCGGAGTCGAGATGTTGTAGGGCAGGTTGCCGACCACCTTGAGGCTGCGCGGCGGCACGCCCAGGGTGTTGAAATCGAACTTCAGCGCATCGCCCTGGTGCAGGCGGAAATTGTCCCGGCCCGCGAACTTGTGTTGCAGGATCGGCACCAGGTCCTTGTCCAGTTCGACGACGTCGAGTTGCGCGCCGCTGCCCAGCAGGCCTTCGGTCAGCGCACCCTGACCGGGGCCGATTTCCAACAGGTGCTCGCCCGCCTTGGCGTGGATGGCGCGCAGGATGCGGTCGATGATGCCTGCATCGTGCAGGAAATTCTGACCGAAGCGCTTGCGCGCCCGGTGTTGGTAGTGCTCGTTCATGGTCGGTTCTCGGCCATCTGGTAGGCGGTGTGCAAGGCTACGCGCAGGCTGCCGGTGTCGACCCTGCCGCTGCCGGCCAGGTCCAGGGCAGTGCCGTGATCCACCGAAGTACGGATGATCGGCAAGCCCAGCGTGACGTTCACGGCAGCACCAAAGCCCTTGTACTTCAGTACGGGCAAGCCTTGGTCGTGGTACATCGCCAGCACCGCATCGCAGTGCTCCAGATATTTGGGGGTGAAAAGGGTGTCGGCCGGCAACGGACCCCGCAGGTCCATGCCTTCGGCGCGCAGGCGCACGAGCGCGGGCTCGATGATGTCGATTTCTTCGCGGCCCAGATGGCCGCCTTCACCGGCATGCGGGTTGAGGCCGCAGACCAGGATGCGGGGTTGGGCGATGCCGAACTTGTCGCGCAGGTCGGCGTGCAGGATGCGCGTCACCCGCTCCAGTCGCTCGGCCGTGATGGCCTGGGCGACATCACGCAGCGGCAGGTGGGTGGTTACCAGTGCTACCCGCAGGCCCTGGGTCGCCAGCATCATCACCACCTGGGGAGTGCCGGTCAGGTCGGCGAGAAACTCGGTGTGCCCGGAGAATGCGATACCGCTCTCGTTGATCACGCCCTTATGCACGGGCGCGGTGATCATGCCGGCGAAGTGGCCATCCAGGCAGCCTTGTCCGGCGCGAGTGAGCGTTTCCAGCACGAAGGCGGCATTGCGCGAATCGAGCCGGCCTGCCTCGACCTTCGCCGCCAGGGGTGTATCCCATACATACAGGCTGCCCGCAGGCGCCGGACTGACGGGCCACGCCTGCGGCGACACGTCCAGCAACTCGATCGCCAACCCCAGCTGGGTGGCCCGCTCCAGGAGCAGGTCACGGCTGGTGATGGCGATCAAGGGGTGGGGCTGAGACTCTGCGGCGAGCAGCAGGCACAGGTCTGGACCTATGCCGGCCGGCTCGCCGGGGGTGACGGCGAAGCGCAGGGGGGTCACTGCGCGGCCTGGTCGGCGCCAGGCAGCTTGATCTCGACGTAGGCTTCGTCACGGATCTGGCGCAGCCAGGTCTGCAGCTCTTCGTCGTACTTGCGGTTGCGCAATACGCTCAACGCCTGCTGCTCGCGGGTCTTCTCGGTGCTGTCGGTGGCGCGGCGCCCCAGCACTTCCAGCACGTGCCAGCCGAATTGGGTCTTGAACGGCTTGGTGACCACCCCTTGTTGGGCGTTGGCCATCTGCTCGCGGAATTCGGGCACCAGGCTGCTCGGGTCGACCCAGTTGAGGTCGCCGCCGTTGAGCGCCGAGCCTGGGTCTTCCGAGAAGCTCTTGGCCAGCTCGGCGAAGTCCTCGCCATTCTGGATACGCTCGTAGATGCGCTCGGCCAGCTGCTCGGTGGCCGCCTCGCTGCGGATCTCGCTCGGCTTGATCAGGATGTGGCGCACGTGGACTTCGTCGCGCAGTACGCTCTCGCTGCCGCCGCGCTTCTCCTCGAGCTTGAGGATGATGAAGCCGTTGGGGATGCGGATCGGCTGGGTGATGTCACCGATGGCCATGCTGCTGAGCATCTTGGCGAAGTCAGGTGGCAACTGGCCGGCTTTGCGCCAGCCCATTTCGCCGCCTTCCAGAGCGTTATCGCTGGCCGAGCGGGCGATCGCCAACCGACCGAAGTCGGCACCATTGCGCAGCTGCTGGTAGACCTCGCCAGCCTGACGTGCTGCGGCCTGAATGGTCTCGGAGTTGGCGCTTTCAGGCGTCGGGATGAGGATGTTGGCCAGGCGGAATTCTTCCGACAGCTGCATCTTGCCCAGG
This sequence comes from Pseudomonas sp. S30, assembly GCF_016518545.1. Taxonomy (GTDB): domain Bacteria; phylum Pseudomonadota; class Gammaproteobacteria; order Pseudomonadales; family Pseudomonadaceae; genus Aquipseudomonas. The sequence continues at coordinate 27,367 of NZ_JACVTO010000014.1, read as the reverse complement.
TCGGAATTCAGGAAGTTCTTCACTTCCTGCTCGGACACCTGGATGCGCTCGGCCACGCGGCGCTGACGCACGCGGCTGATGATCATCTCGCGCTTGACCTGCTCGCGGGCGTCATCGAACGACAGACCATCGTGGGCCAGGGCGGCGCGGAACTGGTCGGGCGTCATGCCATTGCGTTGGGCGATGGTGGCGATGGCCTGGTTGAGTTCCTCGTCGGTGATGCGAATGCCGGAGCGCTCGCCGATCTGCAGTTGCAGGTTCTCGAGGATCAGCCGTTCCAGTACCTGCTGCTGCAAGGCGCTGGCCGGTGGCACACCTTCGCCACGCTTGGCGATGGTCTGCTGCACTTCGTGTACGCGCTGATCCAGCTGGCTCTGCATGACCACGTCGTTGTCGACGATGGCCACCACGCGATCCAGGGGCTGCGGCGCGGCATGCACCGCGCCGCTCAGCATTACGGCGCCCAGCATCAGCGGGCGCAGACGATCAATAAGCTTGCTCTTCACGGGTACGGTAACCTTGAATGCCTTGGTCCAGGAACGATTCGACCTTGTTGCCGACGACACCGCCGAGGCCTTTGAGGACGATTTGCAGGAAGATGCCATGGTCGCCCTTTTCGTTTTGCGGCGTGGCCTGGCTGAAGTCGTCCATGTCCAGCCAGTAACGGTTGATCAGGCGCAGCTTCCAGCAGCAGTTGTCGTACTCGAAACCGCCCATCGCTTCGAGAGTGCGGTTGCGGTTGTAGTCATGCTGCCAGCGCGCGATGACGCTCCATTGCGGGACGATCGGCCAGATGACCGAGAAGTCGTGCTGCTCGATCTTGTAGTAGTCCTTGATGTAGTTGGCATCGCCCGGCGAGCCGTAGTCGCCGCCACCCACTTTCCAGGTGCCGGTGAGCGAATCGTAGGCAATGGTGTCGTTGCGGTAGCGATAGCCGAGGTTGACCACCTTGTTCGGGTTGTCTTCAGGCTGGTAGTGGAACATCGCACTGCCCGAACGGGTGCTGTGGCTGTCCGGGTCCCAGTTGAAGTCCGAATTGAAGCGCCAGTCGCGGTTGAAGGCGTACTGATACACCAGCGCGTATGGCGATACGTTCGACTTGGCGTCGTCACGGGTGCGGTAGTCGATACCGGGAAGTTGGACCTTGCGATCTTCGAAGTAATAAGCCTGGCCGACGCTCACGCGCTGGCGCTCGAAGCCGTTGTCTTCGATCCAGCGGCTGGTCACGCCCAGCGACAGCTTGTTCTCGTCGCCGATGCGGTCGGTACCGCTGAAGCGGTTGTCGCGGAACAGCGAGTCGTAGTTGAACAGCATCTCGCCGGTGTCGAACAGCGGGATGTCCTTCTGGTCCTTGTTCGGGACGTAGAGGTAGAACAGGCGCGGTTCGAGGGTCTGGCGGAAGTCGGTGCCGAACATCGAAGTGTTGCGGTCGAAGTACAGGCCGCTGTCGACGCTGAAGATCGGGATGTCGCGGTTGATCGAGCTCTTGTAGCTGCCATAGGCAGGGTTGGCCGATTGCGCGATGGCCTGGGACTTGCCCTCACTGTCCAGGTCCAGATCGTAACTGGTATAGGCATACTTGAGCTTCGGCGTGACATAACCGTAGCTGGCTTCCATCGGCAGGCTCATCGCCGGCGCAAGATTCAGGCGGGTGCCATTGGCGCGAGCGATGCCGGTGACGCTTTCGTCGATGCGGCGGCCACCCAGAATCGCCTGAGTGACAGGGTCTCGGACATAGCCGATAGATCCATCAGGATTACCGTCTTTGTCAAACACAAGGCCGTTCCTCAAATCACGATCAAACCGAACAGCCTCGGTGTCGTAAGTGAAGTCCAGCCCGCCTGGATGGTAAGGCAGCATCCCGTTCAGGGTGAGCTGCGGCAAGCGATCGTACGGCGTGATCTGCGAGATCGTCGCCATCTGGAACGCCTGCACGTTCAGCCGCGCCGTGTAGCTGTCACCGCGGTAGTTGATCGCGCCCTGCTGGTTGACGAAGTCGCGCCGCTCTACGCCGACCTGGTCGGATTCCAGGTCCTGGAAATAGAACGGGTCGCTGATCTTGGTGTAGTCGACCTCGGTCATGATGCGATCGTCGAGACCGCCCTTGTGCTGCCAGTTGACCATCCAGCGGTCTTTCTTGTAGTCCGTCTGCTTCTCGCGGTCGTCGCTCTCATCGTTGAGGTAGCCGCCGCCGAACTGACCTTCGCTGGACTGGGTGAGGTAGCGGAATTCGCCTTCCATCAACAGCCCGCGCTTGGTCATGTAGCGCGGGTACAACGTGGCGTCGTAGTTGGGCGCCAGGTTGAAATAGTACGGTGTGACCAGCATGAAGCCGGTTTTGCTGCTGCTGCTGAAGGACGGCGGCAGGAAGCCGGACTGGCGACGATCGTCGATCGGGAAATAGATGTACGGTGTGTAGAACACCGGGAAATCCTTGACCCGCAGGGTGACGTTGGTCGCGGTACCGAAGCCGGTGGCCGGGTTCAGGGTGATGTTGTTGCCCTTGAGCTGCCAAGCGTTGCTGCCCGGCTCACAGGTGGTGTAGGTACCGTCCTTGAGGCGGATGATGGCGTTCTCGGCGCGCTTGGCGTAGAGGGCGCTGCCGCGAATGTGCGACTTGTGCATCACGTATTCGGCGTTGTCGACCTTGGCCTCGCCGGTGTCCAGCTGGATCTGGGCCTGGTCGCCCACCACCAGCGTGCCGTTGTCACGGATGCGCACGTTGCCCTTGAGCTCGCCGCGGTTCTCGGCCTGGTACAGGTTGGCCTCGTCGGCCTGGGCCTGCATGCTGCCCTGGCGCATGACCACGTCACCGGCGAGGGTGGCGACCTGCTGCTCCTGCTGGTATTTGGAGACCTTGGCATTGAGGTAGGTCGGCGACTCGTCCTTGGGCGTGGAGTCGTTCATGCCCGGACGCACCGGCTCGATGTAGGCACCGCCGCAATACGGGCCGGTCTCGGCGAGCTGAGCAGCCGTGAGCTTGTCGCGCGGGACCCAGTCCAGGTGGCTGTAGTCTTCGCTGCGCGACTTCAGGCCACGGCCCTTGCTCTCGGTGACCAGTACCGGCTTGTCCTCGCCAGCGCCGCCCGAGGCCTGCGCCTCGGTGCCGCCGCTGAGCGCCGCACCCTCGTGCACTGGGCGCGGTGGCAGCGTACCGGCGGCAGTCTTGGGCTTGCAGTCCCAACCACCTGAGGCGGAGACTTGGCAGTCGAACTGCTCGGCAGCCACCACGTAAGAGGTGGCCAGAGGTTGCAGGGCCAGCAGACCGCCAGTGACCAGCAACGGAAACTTTCTACGAAACGCGGGGGATTTCAATGCCATCTTATTAGTCCGGGCTTCCTGCGTGCCATCTGCCCGCGTGTGGGGGCCGCACGCCTCTCGATGGTCTGAAAAAGATGCTGGATAATAAAGCATGACCCGCTTGACGGCTAGGGGCCGTCGGAGACCCTTGCAATGCCCGATCATGATGTACGCCTGCAGCAGCTGACTGCATGGCTTGAACCTGCGTTACAGAATCTTTTCCGCGAGCAGGCCTGGGGCGACGTGCCGCCTGGCGATCTGACGCCTGCCAGCAGCGATGCGAGCTTTCGCCGCTACTTCCGCTGGCAGGGCGCAGGGCGCAGTTTCGTGGTCATGGACGCGCCGCCGCCGCAGGAAAACTGTGCACCGTTCGTCGCCATCGATCAGTTGCTGGCTGGTGCCGGCGTCAACGTGCCTGTGATCCACGCCCAGGACCTGGCGCGCGGTTTCCTGTTGCTCAGCGACCTGGGACGTCAGACTTATCTGGATGTGATCGACGGCGCCAACGCCGACGCCCTGTTCGCCGACGCCATCGATGCCCTGCTGGCCTTGCAGCGCCTGCCGATGCAGGCGCCGCTGCCCAGCTACGACACCGCACTGCTGCGCCGCGAACTGGAGCTGTTTCCCGAATGGTACGTCGGGCACGCCCTGAAGCATCGCTTCGACGACGCCCAGCAGGCTTGCTGGCAGCGCGTCAGTCAGGTGCTGATCGACAGCGCGCTGGCCCAGCCGAAGGTGCTGGTGCACCGCGACTACATGCCGCGCAACCTGATGCTCAGCGAGCCGAACCCCGGCGTACTGGACTTCCAGGACGCGGTCTACGGACCGGTGACCTACGACATCACCTGCCTGTTCAAGGACGCCTTCCTCAGCTGGCCGCAGGCGCGTGTCGATGCCTGGCTGCGCAGCTACTGGGACAAGGCGCGCGCTGCCGGCATTCCGGTACAGGCGCAGTTCGAGGCGTTTCAGCGGGCCAGCGACCTGATGGGCGTGCAGCGCCACCTGAAAGTGATCGGCATCTTCGCGCGCATCTGTCATCGTGATGGCAAGCCGCGCTACCTGGCCGACGTGCCGCGGTTCTTCGCCTACCTGCACGAGGTGATCGAGCGCCGTCCGGAACTCGCCGAGCTCGGTCAGTTGCTGGCCGCACTGGATGCCGGGGGGCGCCCATGAAGGCCATGATCCTGGCCGCCGGCAAGGGCGAGCGCATGCGGCCGCTGACCCTGCACACGCCCAAGCCTCTGGTGCAGGCCGCAGGCAAGGCGCTGATCGAGTACCATCTGCAAGCGCTGGCCCTGGCCGGTTTCAGCGAGGTGGTGATCAACCATGCCTGGCTCGGTGAGCAGATCGAAGCGCACCTGGGAGACGGTGCTCGCTTCGGCCTGACCCTTCGCTATTCGCCCGAAGGCGAGCCGCTGGAAACCGGCGGCGGCATTTTCAAGGCGCTACCGCTGCTGGGTGAGGCGCCGTTCGTGCTGGTCAATGGCGATGTCTGGACCGACTACGACTTCACCCGCCTGCGCCAGCCGCTGGCGGGCCTGGCGCATCTGGTGCTGGTGGACAATCCCGGCCACCACGGAGGCGGCGACTTCCGCCTCGACGGCCAGCAGGTCACCGACCGTGACCAGATGCCCGGCACCCTGACCTTCAGCGGTGTATCGGTGCTGCACCCGAAACTGTTCGACGGCTGTCGACCGGGCGCCTTCAAGCTGGCCCCGCTGCTGCGTCAGGCCATGGCCGCCGGCCAGGTCAGTGGCGAGCACTTCCGTGGGCGGTGGGTCGACGTGGGCACGCTTGAGCGCCTGGCCGAGGTCGAGCGCCTGATCGGCGAGCGCGCCTGAGATGTGGTGGCCGAGCACAGTGATCGGGGCCGGGGCCGGCTTCGCCGTGGCCAGCATCCCCGGCGCGCTGCTGGGGGCGTTGCTGGGGCAGGCCATGGATCGACGTCTGCGCCTGCAGGACTGGGACGACGTGCGCGAGCGCCTGGGCGGTCGGCCGACGCTGCGCGACGAAGAATTGCTGTTCGTGTTGCTGGGCCGCCTGGCCAAGAGCGACGGGCGGGTGGCCGAGGCACATATTCACCAGGCGCGTCAGGAGATGAGCCAGCTAGACCTGGGCGAACCGGCCAGGTTGCGGGCGATCGCCGCCTTCAATCGCGGCAAGGCAGGCAAGGACCGACTGGGTCACTACCTGCGGCGCATCGCTGAGCAGCCCCATGGCGCCGAGGGCACCTTGCGTGCGTGCTGGCGCATGGCCTGGGCCGACGGCAAGGCCGGGCACCACGAGCGTGAATTGCTGTTGAACTGGGGGCGGCAGTTGGGCATGAGCCGGGTCCAGGTGCAGGCCTTGTCCCAGGAGTACGAACCCAGGCGTTCAACCGTGTCGAGCGATGCCATGACCTATGTCGCCGCCCTCCGCCTGCTGGGCGTGGAGGCCGACAGCGACGCCGAGCGGATCAAGCAGGCGTATCGACGTCTGGTCAGCCGTCACCATCCCGATAAACTGGTGGGCAGCGGCGCCAGCGAAGCGCGCGTGCGCGAGGCCACCGAACGCACCCGTGAACTGCACCAGGCCTATGCCCTGGTGCGCAAGCGGCGAGGATTCTGAGCCGCGTTCGTGCAGATCATTCGGCAGGTTGCGGCATCATCCAGCCGCGTACGCGGCGGAACAGTTGCTCCTGCTCCGCCGTGCGGTCGCCGGGCATGGCGATCAGCGACAGTTGGCGGTACTGGCTGTCCTTCTCCCGCTTGCTGGCCTGCAAGCGCCGCTTGGCTGCGTCCTGGTCACGGGTGCGCGTGACGAAATAGATGTCGGCGGTGGGGATCTTGAGTGTCGGCACCAGGCTTTCCAGATCGTGCTCGACCCGCGCCGGCGTTTGCGCCGCGATCAGCGCCAGCTTCTGCACCTGTGGTGGTTGCTTCTCGCTGACGTACCGCGCGGCCCAATAGGCGCCGCTGCCATGGCCGATCAGTACGATGCTGTGGGCGTTCTGCTGCTGGGCGAAGGCCACGGCGGCATCCAGGCGGGCGAAGATGCGGGCGGCATCGGCCTGGTCGTTGTGGTCGCTGGTGCGCGCGGTGTCGCCAGTCTGCGCGGTGTCCGGATCGGCCGCCGTGGCCTGGGCGACATTGGCATTGGCGTCGTCCGGCGTAGCCTTGGCTGGCGCGCTGGTGCCCTTGTCGTCGCCCTTGGACGCCGGCGCTGGCGTGTCGTCGCTTCTGGGCTGCGGGGTGTCGGCCAGAAGGTCCGGCAGGCTCAGGCTCAGGCTGTGCCAGCCGACATCGGGAAAGCGGCTGCGCAATGGCCCCACGGTGTCCGGCCAGTCGGCGGACTCGCCGGCACCTGGAACGATGATCACCGCGCCTTTGGGATCGGTGTCGTTGGCCGGTTTCCACAGCGCGAGGAAATCGCCACCCTCGGCCTGCAAGGTCTGCTGCTCGACTTTCGGCACCCGGCGCTCCAGGGCCAGGGCATCCTCCTGGCTGCGCTCGAGCAACGGCGCGCGCACCTCGGTGGCCGGTGCGGCGGGAGCAGGGTCGGGATCGGCGGCGCGTGTTGCCAGAGGGAACGAGGCGGCCAGGCAGAGCATGGCCAGCGACGTGCGGTGAGGTAGGAGCATGGAGCCACCCAGGATCAGAAAAGTACTGGCAGACTAATGCTAAATGCCCGCGACGGCCACGCCGATCTCCGTCGATGCACGGGCCTGCGCTCGCCAACCCGTGACCGCGTTGCGTCGAGGCCGGCATCGGCCACTGGCGAATGTGTGGCAGGTGCCGTGCAGACGATGCCGATTGATACCAATCAGCCTTGCTTCCCCCGCCTGGGTTACAATGCGCGCCACCGTGATTTCCACCACCATAGGTGCGCCATGCAGCCCTACGCTATTGCTCCCTCCATTCTTTCCGCCGATTTCGCCCGCCTGGGCGAAGACGTCGACAAGGTCCTGGCCGCTGGGGCCGACTTCGTCCATTTCGATGTCATGGACAACCATTACGTACCCAACCTCACCATCGGCCCGATGGTCTGCAGCGCCTTGCGCAAGTACGGCGTCAGCGCGCCGATCGACGTGCACCTCATGGTCAGTCCGGTCGACCGCATCATCGGCGACTTCATCGAGGCCGGCGCCACCTTCATCACCTTCCACCCTGAAGCCACCCAGCACATCGACCGCTCGCTGCAACTGATTCGCGACGGCGGCTGCAAAGCGGGCCTGGTGTTCAACCCGGCTACCGGGCTGGACGTCCTCAAGTATGTGATGGACAAGGTTGACATGGTTCTGCTGATGAGCGTCAACCCAGGCTTCGGTGGCCAGAAGTTCATCCCCGGCACCCTCGACAAGCTGCGCGAGGCGCGCGCGCTGATCGACGCCAGCGGCCGTGACATCCGCCTGGAGATCGACGGCGGCGTCAACGTCGGCAACATCCGTGAAATCGCCGCGGCTGGCGCTGACACCTTCGTTGCCGGCTCGGCGATCTTCAATGCCCCGGATTACGCCGACGTCATCGCCAGGATGCACGCCGAACTGGCCCTGGCTCGCCCATGAGCGGCTTCGAGCAGCTGTTCCCGGGAACGCTGCCCAAGCTGGTGATGTTCGACCTGGACGGCACGCTGATCGACTCGGTACCCGACCTGGCCGCCGCTGTCGATCGCATGCTGGTCGCCCTCGGGCGCCCGCCGGCAGGCCTGGATGCGGTACGCCAGTGGGTCGGCAATGGCGCCGAGGTGCTGGTTCGCCGCGCCCTGGCCGGTGCGCTCGAGCACGACCAGGTCGACGCCCACCTGGCTGCCCAGGGCCTGGAGCTGTTCATGCAGGCCTATGGCCAGAGCCACGAGCTGACCGTGGTGTATCCAGGGGTTCGCGACACCCTGCGCTGGTTGCACAAGCAAGGCGTGGAGATGGCATTGATCACCAACAAGCCTGAGCGCTTCGTCGCGCCATTGCTGGACCAGATGAAGATCGGTCGGTATTTCCGCTGGATCATTGGCGGCGACACCTTGCCGCAGAAGAAACCCGATCCGGCGGCGCTGCTGTTCGTCATGCAAATGGCCGGTATCGCGCCAGCGCAGTCCCTGTTCGTCGGCGACTCGCGCAACGATGTGCTGGCGGCTCGCGCGGCCGGTGTGCAAAGCGTCGGCCTGACCTACGGTTACAATCATGGACGGCCGATCGAAGAAGAATCGCCCAACCTGGTGCTCGACGATCTGCGCCTGCTGCTGCCCGGTTGCGTCGTCACCGACACTGGGATAACGTGGGCGAACCTCAACGCCTCCCAGGACAGAGACCGCACCGTGGGTATCACTGGCAAACTCTGGATGAAAGTCATCAAGGCCCTGGCCCGCTGGCGCTGGCGCGCCTGATCCTGCCTGCCGGCCCCTGCCGGCCCATCCGCTTGCCCGTTTCCCTTGCTGCTTGCCTTGAGGCTACCCATGACCCGCGAAGAATTCCTGCGCCTGGCCGCTGCCGGCTACAACCGCATTCCCCTGGCCTGCGAAACCCTGGCCGACTTCGACACGCCGCTGTCGATCTACCTGAAACTGGCTGACCAGCCCAACTCCTACCTGCTCGAGTCGGTGCAGGGCGGTGAAAAGTGGGGGCGCTACTCGATGATCGGCCTGCCATCACGCACGGTCCTGAGGGTTCACGGCTACCGGGTCAGCATCCTCCACGACGGGGTCGAGGTGGAAAGCCACGAGGTGGAAGATCCGCTGGCCTTCGTCGAGACCTTCAAGGACCGTTACCAGGTCGCCGACATCGCCGGCCTGCCGCGCTTCAATGGTGGGCTGGTCGGCTATTTTGGCTACGACTGCGTGCGGTATGTCGAAAAGCGCCTGGGTGCCAGCCCCAATCCCGACCCGCTGGGCGTGCCGGACATCCTGCTGATGGTCTCCGACGCGGTCGTGGTGTTCGACAATCTCGCCGGCAAGATGCATGCGATCGTGCTGGTCGATCCCGCTGCCGCCGACGCCTTCGAGCAAGGGCAGGCGCGTCTGGCCGGTCTGCTCGACACCCTGCGCCAGCCGATCACCCCACGTCGCGGCCTGGACCTCGGTGGTCCGCTGCCGGCAGAGCCCGAATTCCGTTCCAGCTATACCCGCGCCGACTACGAGCAGGCCGTGGCACGGATCAAGGACTACATCCTGGCCGGCGACTGCATGCAGGTGGTCCCCTCGCAGCGCATGTCCATCGACTTCAAGGCCGCGCCCATCGACCTCTATCGGGCACTGCGCGCCTTCAACCCCACGCCCTACATGTACTTCTTCAACTTCGGCGACTTCCATGTGGTCGGCAGCTCGCCGGAGGTACTGGTGCGTGTGGAGGATAACCTGGTCACGGTGCGGCCGATCGCCGGTACCCGTCCACGGGGCGCCAACGAGCAGGCCGATCGCGCATTGGAAGAAGACCTGCTGTCGGACGACAAGGAGATCGCCGAGCACCTGATGCTCATCGACCTGGGGCGCAACGATGTCGGCCGGGTCTCCTCCACGGGCAGTGTTCGCCTGACCGAGAAGATGGTCATCGAGCGCTATTCCAACGTGATGCACATCGTGTCCAACGTGACCGGCGAGCTCGCCGAGGGCCTTACGGCGATGGACGCGCTGCGGGCGATCCTGCCGGCCGGTACCTTGTCGGGCGCGCCGAAGATCCGCGCCATGGAGATCATCGACGAACTGGAGCCGGTGAAGCGTGGCGTCTATGGCGGCGCGGTAGGTTACTTCGCCTGGAATGGCAACATGGACACCGCCATCGCCATCCGCACGGCCGTGATCAAGGATGGCGAACTCCACGTGCAGGCCGGTGGTGGCATCGTCGCCGACTCCGTGCCTGCGCTGGAGTGGGAGGAAACCATCAACAAGCGCCGCGCCATGTTCCGCGCGGTGGCACTGGCCGAGCAGACGCCCGTCGACTGAGGCAGTCCACTCAGCACGCCCGCGCCCGCTTGGCACCTCCCCTACGAGCTCTCGAGCCTGGTAGGGGAGGTGGCGGCGATGCCTTCAAGCCCCAAGCCCTTCAGGCAGCGCCTAGAAGTCGAGACTCACGCCCAGGCTCACCCCTTGCTGGGTCAGCTCATCGCTCTTGCGCCAGTTGTAGTTGCCCCGCAGGTTCACACCGGGTAACAACTGATGGCTCACGCCCAGGCTGGCGCGCGTCAGGTTGCTGGCTGGGGTATAGCCGGCCAGGGTGAAGTCATTGTCCTGCAATGTCGCCATGTGCAGTGTCAGGTCCTGGCGGTCATCTTCGAACTCATGTTCGCGCGCCACTTCGGCGGACAGTCGCGTGCCCGGCAGCAGCTGGACGCTGCCCAGCAGGCCGGCGCCCAGGCGACGGGAAGTGCGGTCCTGGTCATCGAAGCCCATGGCCGTGGAACGACCACTCTTTTCGTCATAGCCATCGACCTTCACGCGGGCATAGTCGGCGCTCAGGAAGGGGGCCAATTGCCAGGTGCTGTCGTCGACCGCCAGGTTGTAGCCCAACCGGGCGCTGAACGCACAGGCCTCGCCATCGGTATCACCTTTCTCGGTGCGCTCGGCCGGACCGAGGGCGAAGTTGCGCTTGAGGTCGTCATAGTTCAGATGCCCGGCGGTCAGTGCCCCGTCGGCCCACCAGCGGTCGCGCTTGTACTGAGCGAAGGCGCTGGCGAGGTAACTGTCGAGCTTGTAGTCGGAGTCGCGCTGGCCTGCTTCTAGTTTCTGGCGATAGGCCCCTGCCGCGATGCCTACCCGCCAGGCCTCATCGAGCCGATAGCTGCCGCCCAGGGTCAGGTTGTAGCCGCGCCCGTCGCCACTGGCCGCGCTGCGCTGGCTGCCGAAGTCCAGGTCCTGTGCGCCGGTGGCGACGAACGCCTGCCACTGGCCAATCCCTTGCCATGGGGTCTGCCACTGGTTGCGTAGCTCGTCCTGGTGGGCGCGAACACTGGCCTGCGCCATTTCCGGGAGCAGTGTCAGTTCCCAAGGTGCCGCCAGGATGGAATAGGCATAGTCGGCGATCAGCTGCTGCCCGGCGATGGTCGGATGCACCGAGTCGTTGAACAGCAGCCGCGAGGGGTCGGGGTTCGTGCCATTCACGCCATACACGGGGTTGGCCGTGCAGCCTTCGCCGCTGTAGCAGGTGCCGACCAGGTTCTGTCCGGTCGCCAGCCCGAACTGTCCAGGATCGTTCAGCGCTTCGCCGAGCAGGCCCGGGACATTCAGTGGGATGACCTGCGCGTCCACCTGGCGCAGTTGAGTCAGCAACGCCTGGTTGAACACGCTGGAAAGCTGCGACAACGGTGCCTGCTGCGGCGTACCGCTGAAGTTGGGTGTCTGCCCGAGGTCGGGCAGCAACCACACCATGATGTAGCGTGCGCCACCCTGTTGCAGAGCCTGCGCACTGGCGGCCAGCCGGGCCCCGGCAGCCGCGGCGCTGGCGGGGCTGTTGACCAGGCCCTGGAGGAAGTCATTGCCGCCTCCGGTGAGGTAGTACAGCGCATTGGGGTCGGCTCGCCCACCGTTCGCCAGGTAGCCCGGCCGCTCGCGCAGCACCAGCCCGGCGCCCAGGCGGCCTGGCGGGATGACCGCTTGGGAAGTATCGGTGATGGCCTCCAGCACCTGTTGCGTGGTGTAGCCGCCCACCGCCCAGTTATTGCCGTCGGGCCGGCCTTGCAGCAGATTGCTCAACGATGTCGAGGGGCCTGTCACGGAACCGGAGAAGCCCAGCTTGCCGGCAAGGATCATGGGCGAGACCGGCGCGTACTCACCGTTGGCCTGGCGATTGGTGAAACGCAGGCCCTGGGCGCTGCCGCTCAGGTCGGGAAACTGTCCGGCATCGGCAAGGCTGTCGCCGAACACGTACAGCGAAGAATAAGGCGAGGGCGCGGCCATGGCCTGATGGCATGCGAGGGTCAGCAGGCAAAGGGTGGCACGCAGGAAGGCGGGTCTTCGCATGGAGGAAATTCCGTTTCGTTGTTGTTGTGGGCCCAGCGTTGCATGCCGGCCTGAAGACCTTAGCAAAAAAACCGGTGGTCGGTTCTGCGCCCTCGTGTTTCCGGGTGTTTAGCGCATGTTGCACACACTGGCGCCGTAGGCTACTGTGCGGTCACGTACAAGCGAGAAATCCCCCGTGTCGATCGTCAGCAAACTCCTGATGCGCGTTATCAAGGCTCACGCCCGTTGGCGTTGGCGCGCCTGACTCTTTCTCCCGCCGGTCGCGTCCGGCCCGTCCCGTTTGCCTCCTGCCGTTTTCTCGTCGCCTGTGCGATAGCGCACGCCCATGAGCCACGCAGGCAGGTTCGAAAGCTCAGTCAGTAGATTCAAGAGGTTGCCCAGATGTTACTGATGATCGATAACTACGACTCCTTTACCTACAACGTTGTGCAGTACCTCGGCGAGTTGGGTGCCGAGGTCAAGGTGATTCGCAACGACGAACTGACCCTCGCCCAGATCGAAGCCCTGCAGCCGGAGCGCATCGTCGTCTCGCCCGGCCCCTGTACGCCAAGCGAGGCGGGCGTTTCCATCGAGGCCATCCTGCATTTCGCCGGCAAGTTGCCGATCCTGGGCGTGTGCCTGGGCCACCAGTCCATCGGCCAGGCCTACGGGGGCGATGTGGTCCGTGCTCGCCAGGTGATGCACGGCAAGACCAGTCCGGTATTCCATCGAGACCTCGGCGTATTCGCCGGTCTCAACAACCCCCTCACGGTGACCCGCTACCACTCCTTGGTGGTCAAGCGTGACACACTGCCGGAGTGCCTCGAAGTCACGGCCTGGACGGCCCACGAAGACGGCACGGTCGACGAGATCATGGGCCTGCGTCACAAGACCCTGAACGTCGAAGGTGTACAGTTCCATCCCGAGTCCATCCTCACCGAGCAGGGCCATGAACTGTTCGCCAATTTCCTCAAGCAGACCGGCGGCCGCCGTTAAGGATCGATATGGATATCAAGCAGGCGCTGAATCGCATCGTCGGCCATCTGGACCTCACCACCGAGGAAATGCGCGACGTCATGCGCCAGATCATGACCGGGCAATGCAGCGAGGCGCAGATCGGCGCCTTCCTCATGGGCATGCGCATGAAGAGCGAAAGCATCGACGAAATCGTCGGCGCCGTGTCGGTCATGCGTGAACTGGCCGACAAGGTCGAGCTGCAGAGCCTGGACGGTGTCGTCGACATCGTCGGCACCGGTGGCGATGGCGCCAACATCTTCAACGTTTCCACCGCTTCGGCGTTCGTGCTCGCCGCAGCCGGCTGCCCGGTGGCCAAGCACGGCAACCGCGCCGTTTCCGGCAAGAGCGGCAGTGCTGACCTGCTGGAAGCGGCGGGTATCTACCTGACCCTCACCCCCGTCCAGGTCGCCCGCTGCATCGACAGCCTGGGTATCGGCTTCATGTTCGCGCAGAGTCATCACAGCGCCATGAAATATGCGGCCAGTCCGCGCCGTGACCTGAGCCTGCGCACCCTGTTCAACATGCTCGGCCCGCTTACGAATCCGGCCGGCGTAAAGCACCAGGTGGTCGGCGTGTTCACCCAGGCGCTGTGCCGTCCGCTGGCCGAGGTGCTCCAGCGCCTGGGCAGCAAGCACGTGCTGGTGGTGCATTCCAAGGACGGCCTCGACGAATTCAGCCTGGCCGCGCCGACCTTCGTGGCCGAACTCAACAACGGCCAGATCCGTGAATACTGGGTCGAGCCCGAAGACCTCGGCATGAAGAGCCAGAGCCTGCACGGCCTGGCGGTCGAAGATCCACAGGCCTCGCTGGCGCTGATCCGTGACGCGCTGGGGCGGCGCAAGACCGAGAACGGCCAGAAGGCTGCCGAAATGATCGTGCTCAATGCGGGCGCGGCGCTGTATGCCGCCGATCACGCCATGAGCCTGAAGTCGGGCGTCGAACTGGCCCACGATGTGCTGCATACGGGCCTGGCCTGGGAAAAGCTCCAGGAGCTGGGCGCCTTCACCGCGGTATTCAAGCAGGAGAACGGAGCATGAGCGTACCGACGGTGCTGGAGCGGATCATCGCCCGCAAGTTTCAGGAAGTGGCAGAACGCAGCGCCCGCGTCAGCCTGGCCGAGCTTGAGGGCATGGCCAGGACGGCCGATGCGCCGCGTGGCTTCGCCAATGCGCTTATCGCGCAGGCCCGGGCCAAGCAGCCGGCGGTCATTGCCGAGATCAAGAAGGCTTCGCCGAGCAAGGGTGTCATCCGCGAGCACTTCGAACCGGCGGAGATCGCCGTCAGCTACGAGAAAGGTGGTGCCACTTGCCTGTCCGTGCTCACCGACGTGGATTATTTCCAAGGGGCCGATGCGTACCTGCAGCAGGCGCGTGCAGCGGTCTCGCTGCCGGTGATCCGCAAGGACTTCATGATCGATCCCTACCAGATCGTCGAAGCCCGTGCACTGGGTGCAGACTGCGTGTTGCTGATCGTTTCCGCGCTGGATGACGTGAAGATGGCCGAATTGGCCGCCACGGCCAAAGAGGTCGGCCTGGACGTGCTCGTCGAAGTGCACGATGGCGACGAACTGGAGCGGGCGCTGAACATCCTCGACACACCGTTGGTGGGCGTCAACAACCGCAACCTGCACACCTTCGAGGTCAGCCTCGACACCACCCTCGACCTGCTGCCGCGCATCCCGCGTGACCGTCTGGCCATCACCGAGAGCGGCATTTTCAACCGTGCCGACGTCGAGCTGATGGAAATCAACGAGGTTTACTCCTTCCTGGTAGGCGAGGCGTTCATGCGCGCAGAGCAGCCAGGACTGGAGCTGCAGCGGCTGTTCTTCCCCGATCAGGTGAAAAAGAGCGTTCAGCCTCTGGACTGAACCGACCGAGCCGGCGTGATGCCGGCTTTTTTGTCCGCGTCGCGCAGGCCTGAAAAGAGGGCTTGAGCAAGGTGAATCCATGACCGATCGCGTCCTTCGCCTTCCCGTCGAGCACGGCCTGCGCGCCGAGCAGGAGCTGCTCGGCGCCGTCTGCCGTGGCGAGCGTGAGGCGGCAGTGCTGTTCTGGCGGCCAACCGACCATGCGCTGGTGATGCCCCGTCGCATGAGCCGTCTCGAACACTTCGAAGCCGCCTGTACCGAACTGGCGATCGCCGGCTGGCCGGTGCTGTTGCGCGAGACCGGTGGCGAGCCGGTACCGCAGTCTCCTGCCACCGTGAACCTCGCACTCGTCTACGTGGCACCTCGCAGCGAAGGCGACCATGGACGCATCGAGCAGGCTTATCAGCGGCTGTGCCAGCCCTTGTGCGAGGTGCTGCGCGAGTGGGGCGGCGTGGCGTCGGTCGGCGAGATCGACGGCGCGTTCTGCGACGGGCGCTACAACGTCAATCTCGAAGGCCGCAAGCTGGTGGGCACCGCCCAGCGCTGGCGCCAGGGCCTGGGCGGCAAGCGTCCGGTGGTACTGGTCCACGGCGCGTTGCTGCTGGATAACGAGCGAGAATCCATGGTGGCGGCGGTCAATCGCTTCAATCACTGCTGTGGGCTCGAACAGCGCTGTCGCGCCGACAGCCACATCGCCCTGCATGAAGTGGTCCCGGCCGCCCCCTGGTTCGAGCGGCTGGACCGCGCCTATGCCGAGGTGATCGCAGCGCTGCCGCAGGATTAACGGGTACCGTAGACCACCATCGTCTTGCCCTTGACGTGCACCAGGCTGCGCTCCTCGAGATCCTTGAGCACTCGGCCGACCATCTCTCGGGAACAGCCGACGATCCTGCCGATCTCCTGGCGGGTGATCTTGATCTGCATGCCATCAGGGTGCGTCATGGCATCCGGCTGCTTGCACAGGTCCAGCAGGCAGCGAGCCACCCGGCCCGTGACGTCGAAGAATGCCAGGTCGCCGACCTTGCGCGTGGTGTTGCGCAGGCGCTGCGCCATCTGGCTGCCCAGGGCATAGAGAATTTCCGGGTCCTGGCGGGCCAGTTCGCGAAACTTGTCGTACTCGATCTCGGCGACTTCGCATTCGGTCTTGGCGCGTACCCAGGCGCTGCGCTGCTGTTGCGGCCCGGCCGGCTCGAACAGGCCCAGTTCGCCGAAGAAGTCGCCACTGTTCAAGTAGGCGATAATCATCTCGTGCCCCTCGTCGTCCTCGATCACGACAGTGACCGACCCCTTCACGATGTAGGACAGCGTCTGCGCCCTGTCACCCGCGCAGATGATGTTGCACTTGGCGGCATAGCGGCGGCGCTGACAATGCACCAGCAGCTTGTCGATATTCTTGATCTTGCCCGGCAGGGGGGAGGCTACCATCACGACATCCTGTTCAAGGTACGCAGAGAATTCTGTGGGGAAATGCTGACAAGTGCGTCGTTAATTTGGCGCCAGTTTATCAGATGCTTCCGATTTATCGGCACGAGACGTCAACCTCTTGAGCTTTTCCGAATACCTCACAAGGTCTAAGCTGACGGCCTTTTATCAGAGCAGGAGACCGTATCGATGAAGGCGCGCATTCAGTGGGCCGGGGAGGCCATGTTTCTCGGTGAGTCGGGGAGTGGGCACGTCGTGGTCATGGACGGTCCACCCGAGGCGGGCGGTCGCAACCTCGGCGTACGGCCGATGGAAATGTTGCTGCTCGGTCTGGGCGGTTGCAGCAACTTCGATGTGGTCAGCATCCTGAAGAAATCCCGCCAGGCGGTGGAAAGCTGCGAAGCCTTCCTGGAGGCCGAGCGTGCCGACGAGGATCCCAAGGTGTTCACCAAAATCCATCTGAACTTCGTGGTCAAAGGGCGGGGCCTGAAGGAAGCTCAGGTCAAGCGTGCCGTGGAGCTGTCGGCTGAAAAGTACTGCTCGGCATCGATCATGCTCGGCCGCGCCGGGGTGGAAATCACCCATGGCTACGAGATTGTCGAGCTGGGTTGAGCCGACCGGCGAGCGCTGCCTGGCTCAGGCTCTCAATCGCGCAGGGCAGGCAGGGCAGTCACCAGCCAGCCCGGCAGGCGCGCCCGCAAGGCCGCGCTCAACTGCTCGCGACGCTTCTGGTAGGCCAGGCCGAGACCGATCGCCGCCAGCCCGATGACCGTCAGCACTACCGGGAACAGCAGTGACTCGGCAAACACTTCGTACGACAGATAGCCCAGGTACGAGGCGACGCCGAGTGCACCGAAGGCCATGAAGACCGGTCGGCGCAGCAGCACTGCGCAACCCATCAACAGCAGATTGATCAGGCAGTAGAGCGCCTTGCTGAGCTCACTGTCGCTGTTCATCGAAGTCAAGCCGCACCAGAACGCCAGCAAGCCTGCCAGATAGCCCCAGCCCGCATAGTCGTGTCGGGTGCGGCCGTCGACCACCACGAAGACCACCAGCAACGCCAGCCCGAACCCGATCGAGACCTGCTCGCGTTGCGACCAGGTCAACGTCTGGCCATACCACCAGGCCGCTGTGTCCATGGACATGAACCACAACGCCAAGGCGATCGGCATGACGACGAAAGGGAAGGGAATCAAGCGCAGCATCGCTATCCCCGCCACGACCGTGGCAGCTTCCATCAACAGCCAGCTGGCGTTCACGTGGGTGTAGTAGGGGTGGTAATCGTCCTGCCAGATATCCTGCGGCCACCAACCCAGCAGTCGTTCGAACGCGAACACGGCCAAGGGCACGATGCTGACGGACGCTGCAGCCAGTACTCCGGCAGGAGCCGTCTGCTGGCGCCGCTGCATCGCCAGGGCGAGCCAGGTCAGCACAGCGATGTATGAGCAGGCCACTGCCAGCAGTGCCCAGTCGCCGATGCGCATCCACGCCTCGGTCAGCAACCAGCCCATGGCGGCCATGATCAACAGGCCCCCGAAGTAGAAGGCGACGTTGGCCAGCTGGAACCCCTCCTGCGGTCTGGCGCCGCGCCGCAGGAATGCCAGGAGCTCATGGTCCTGCCCGGGTCGCAGGATACCGGCGTCTACGGCGTTGGCCAGATCCCGGGCATCGAAGCGCTCGGTCATCGGCAGACCTAGATCCGATAGGTGCTCTTGGTCATGACCTTGGCCAGCAGGCTCATGCCCAGGCGCACCGGCGCCGGAAAACGGTAGCCTCCGGCTTGCAGTGCGGAATCGGCGTGCTGCTCTTCGTCGACGCGCATCTGTTGCAGAATGGCCCGAGACTTTTCATCCTGCGCGGGCAGTTGCTCAAGGTGCTCGTCGAGGTGCTTGCAGACCTGCTGCTCGGTCGCGGCGACGAAACCGAGGCTGACCCTGTCACTGACCAGGCCGGCCACCGCGCCGATGCCGAACGACATGCCGTAGAACAGGGGATTGAGCACGCTGGGGTGGCTGCCCAACTGGCGAATGCGCTGCTCGCACCAGGCCAGATGGTCGATCTCTTCCTCGGCCGAGTGTTCCATGGCCTTGCGCACCTGGGGCAGGCGGGCGGTCAGGGCCTGGCCCTGATACAGCGCCTGGGCACAGACCTCGCCGGTATGATTGATGCGCATCAGCCCGGCGATGTGGCGCGTTTGCGCGTCGTCCAGCTCGGCGTCTGGCTGGATGATCGCAGGCGAAGGACGGGACGGTTGGCCGCTGAACGGCAGCAAGGTACGCAGGGCGGTGTCGGCCTGCAGCAACAAGCGGTCGAGCGGCGAGTAGTGACGTTCGGTAGCCATCGGGCACCTCCGCTGAAGTGATGCCCGACAGTCTACCCCAATCCCCGGGGACGGGCTTGCGTTGAGTCAGCCCGGCGGCCAGTTCATCTGGCGCTGACCGAGCACGTGCATGTGAATGTGATAGACCGTCTGCCCGCCCTGAGGGTTGCAATTCATGACCACGCGAAAGCCCTCCTCGCAACCCTGTTCCACCGCCAGGCGCTGGGCGGTGAACAGAATGTGGCCGGCCAGGGCCTTGTCCTCTTCGGTGAGGTGATTGAGGGTCGGGATGTGCTTTTTCGGGATGACCAGGAAGTGCACCGGGGCCGCCGGCGCGATGTCCTTGAATGCCAGGACCTGGTCGTCTTCGTAGATGATGTCCGCCGGGATTTCCCGGTTGATGATCTTGAGGAATAGATCGTCCACTTCACGTGCTCCTTGGTGAGGGTCCCGCGCAGTGTACTGAGCGGCGCGCCGCTCGCACAGGACCTATTCGATGCCGATCGGACAGTAGCGCCGATGTATCAGCCCGGCCAGCTTGCGCGTCGCCCAGCGAGGCAGCAGACGAGGAGCGAAGGCGAGCCAGCGGTTCAGGCGCCCCGGCACGATCAGCGCACGGTTGCGCTCCAGCGCCCGTACGGTATACAGCGCCACTTCCTCCGGGCTCATACAACGACGGCTGCCCTCCAGGCGGGGAATGGGCCGACGGGACGAATGCACGGGCCCGGGGCAGAGCACCGAAACCTTGATGCCGGTGCGTCGCAGCTCTTCGCGCAGGGCCTGGGAAAAGCTCAGCACGTACGCTTTGCTGGCGCTGTAGCAGGCCATCCAGGGGCCAGGCGCCGCACTGGCCAGCGAGGACACATTGAGGATCTGCCCGCCGCCCTGCACCGCCATGAGATTGCCTATGGCATGACACAGACGGGTCAGCGCCAGGATGTTCACCTCGAGCTGGTCCTGCTCGTCGGCCCATTCATGAGCCAGGAACGGGCCGTAGGTACGTAGTCCGGCGCAGTTCACCAACAGATCGATACGCCGCTCGCCTTCTTCGAGTTCGAGCACGAAGCCGGAAAGCCGCAGCGGCTGGCTGAGGTCGCAGGCACGCAACAGCACTTCGACACCAAAGCGCTGGTTCAACTCGATGGCGATGGGTTCGAGGGTCTCGCGATGCCGTGCCACCAGGATCAGGTTGCGCCCACGCCGCGCCAGCGCCTCCGCCAGGGCCAGGCCAAGGCCGCTGGAGGCTCCGGTGATCATGGCATAACGGGTCATGCAAGGCTCCTGGCGGCTGAAGAGGGCCGCTAGTGTACAGCGTGCCCGCACCCCTTGTTGGCTTTTGCGAGCGGCTCAGAGGGCCAGGCTGCCGCTGCGCTCCAGAGCCGCCAGGTACTCCTGGCGCAGGCGCTCGATCAAGCTGGCTGCCGGTGGCAGGTCATCGATCCCGCCGACGCCCTGGCCGGCGGACCACACGGTTTTCCAGGCCTTGGCCTCCTCGTCCAGCGGCTTGAGCCGACTGGGCTCGGCGCTGGCCTTCAGCGCGGCCAGGTCATAGCCCGCCTGCTCCAGGCTCTGGCGCAGGAAGCTCGCCGGCACCCCGGACACCGCCGGGGTATGCACGATGTCAGCGGCGCTGGCCTCGAGCAGCATCTGCTTGTAGGCGTCCTGGGCCTGGCTTTCTGCGGTGGCGATGAAGCGTGTGCCCATGTAGGCGAGGTCCGCACCGAGCAAGCGTGCCGCCAGGATCTCGTGGCCGTGATCGATGCAACCGGCCAGCAGCACGGTCTTGTCGAAGAATCGACGAATCTCGGCCAGCAGCGCGAACGGGCTCCAGGTTCCGGCATGGCCACCGGCACCGGCTGCCACCGCGATCAACCCATCGACCCCAGCCTCGGCGGCTTTTTCCGCGTGGCGACGCGTGGTGACATCATGGAATACCACACCGCCATAGGCGTGCACGGCGTCCACCACTTCCTTGGCAGCCCCGAGGCTGGTGATGACGATCGGCACCCGGTGCTCCACGCACAGGGCCAGGTCGGCCTGAAGGCGAGGGTTGCTCGGGTGCACGATCAGGTTCACCGCGTAGGGTGCGGGGGCGTCCAGCATCGCCAGGCCCGCCTCGATTTCCTCCAGCCACTGCTTGAATCCGGCGCTATCTCGGCGGTTCAGTGCCGGGAAGCTGCCCACCACGCCCTCGGCACAGCACGCCAGCACCAGCTGCGGGTTGGAAATGAGGAACATGGGGGCGGCGACCACCGGCAGCCGCAATCGGTGTTCGAGAATCGAGGGCAGTGCCATCGCGAGGCTCCTTGGCTCAACAGGTCAGAAAGGTTTGACCACCACCAGGATGACGATGGCCAGCAGGATCAATACAGGCACTTCATTGAACCAGCGGTAGTAGACATGGCTGCGGGTGTTCTGCCCGGCCGCGAAGCGTTTGCGCTGCGCACCGCAGATGTGATGGTAGCCGGTCAGCAGGATCACCAGGGTCAACTTGGCATGCATCCAGCCCTGACTCAGCCAACCGGGTGTCAGGTAGAGCATCCAGATACCGAACACGAAAGTGGCGATCATCGCCGGGTTCATGATGCCGCGGTACAGCTTGCGCTCCATGACCACGAACCGCTCCTGGCTGATGCTGTCCTGGCTTTGAGCGTGGTACACGAACAGGCGCGGCAGATAGAACAGGCCAGCGAACCAGCAGACCACGCTGACGATATGCAGGGCCTTGATCCAGAGATAAAGCATGTGGGGTGTTCCTTCAGGTTTTCACGGTAGTCACAGAGTAGTGTTGCGCTGGCGACCAGGGCTAGCCAAGAGTTGTTACAGACGCCACGTCACCCTATCATCGTGCGTTTTCCAGTGGTCTCGTTGATGAGGGGCAAGCGTTATGATCAAGGTCGGTATCGTCGGCGGCACCGGGTACACCGGTGTCGAACTGTTGCGCCTGCTGGCGCAGCATCCTGAAACCGAAGTGGCGGTCATCACCTCGCGCTCCGAAGCGGGTGTGGCGGTGGCCGATATGTACCCGAACCTGCGCGGTCATTACGACGGTCTGCGCTTCAGCGTGCCGGACAGCCAGACCCTCGGCGCCTGCGACGTGGTGTTCTTCGCCACGCCTCATGGCGTCGCTCATGCCCTGGCCGGCGAGCTGCTGGCCGCCGGCACCCGCGTCATCGATCTGTCCGCCGACTTCCGTCTGCAAGACGCCGACGAGTGGGGCAAATGGTACGGCCAGCCCCATGGCGCGCCCGAGCTGCTCGGCGAGGCGGTCTACGGGTTGCCCGAGGTCAATCGCGAGCGCATTCGCCAAGCGCGTTTGATCGCGGTGCCGGGGTGCTACCCGACCGCTACCCAGCTCGGCTTCCTGCCCCTGCTCGAGGCCGGTCTGGCCGACGCTTCGCGGCTGATCGCCGACTGCAAGTCGGGCGTCAGCGGCGCTGGCCGGGGCGCTGCTGTGGGATCGCTGTTCTGCGAGGCCGGCGAAAGCATGAAGGCCTACGCGGTCAAAGGTCATCGCCATTTGCCGGAAATCAGCCAGGGCCTGCGTCTGGCGGCGGGCAAGGACATCGGTCTGACCTTCGTCCCGCACCTGACGCCTATGATCCGCGGCATCCATGCCACCCTCTATGCGAACGTGGTCGACACCTCGGTCGACCTGCAGGCGCTGTTCGAGAAACGCTATGCCGAAGAGCCGTTCGTCGACGTCATGCCGGCCGGCAGTCATCCGGAAACCCGTAGCGTGCGTGGGGCCAACGTCTGCCGGATCGCCGTCCACCGCCCCCAGGGCGGCGACCTGGTAGTGGTGCTGTCGGTGATCGACAACCTGGTCAAAGGCGCCTCTGGGCAGGCGGTGCAGAACCTGAACATCCTGTTCGGCCTGGATGAGCGCCTGGGCCTGAGTCACGCCGGTCTCCTGCCGTAATCTCAGGCGCCGGGCTTGCAAGGGGCGGGCGAGGCGATCCTCGAACCAGGCGCTTGCCCGTCGCCTATTGTTGACCAATTTTCTCGGAGAAGCGGATAATGCGCGTCATCGAGTGTTATTGGCGGCCAACGCCGGGAGAACCCACATGAGCGTCGAAACCTTCACCCCCACGGCCCTGGAATTCACCCAGGGTGCAGCACACAAGGTGAAGACCCTGGTGTCCGAGGAGGGCAATGATCGCCTCAAGCTGCGTGTATTCGTCACCGGCGGCGGTTGCTCGGGCTTCCAGTACGGCTTCACCTTCGATGAAGACGTGGCCGAGGACGACACCATCGTCGAGCGCGAAGGCGTTTCGCTGGTAGTCGACCCCATGAGCTTCCAGTACCTGGCCGGTGCTGAGGTGGATTATCAGGAAGGTCTGGAAGGCTCGCGCTTCGTGATCAAGAACCCCAATGCCGCCACGACCTGTGGCTGCGGGTCTTCCTTCTCGATCTGAGCCCTGTCTTCATGCGCGACGCCGTGCCTGTGCACGGCGTTTTCATTTGGGCGGCTCAAGCGGGGTAGATCGCCCCAAGTACCCGCAGGCCTCTGGCGGCCGTGACGCTCGGTCGATTGGCCGGGATCCGCTCCAGGCAGCAGTGGGCGAGCCAGGCGAAGGCCATCGCTTCGACCCAGTCCGGATCCACCCCGTGCGCCTGAGTGCTGCTTACGCTCATGTCGCCGAGCAGCGCCGCCAGGCGCGTCATCAGGGCGCCATTGCGCGCACCGCCACCGCAGACCATCAGCCTTTCAGTGTGCGGCTGGGCGCTACGCAGCGCATCGACGATGCTGCGCGCGGTCAGTTCCAGCAGGGTGGCCTGAACGTCCTGCGCCCGATACCGGGGCAATCCTGCCAGGTGGTTCTGCAGCCAGGTCAGGTTGAACACTTCGCGCCCTGTGCTTTTCGGGCCATTGCCGGCGAAGAATGCATCGCGCAGCAAGCTGGTCAGCAGATCGTCCTGTACCTGGCCGCTGGCCGCCCAGGCACCGTCGGCATCGAACGTGTCGCCCCGTTCGTGCTCGATCCAGGCATCGAGCAGCACATTGCCTGGGCCACAATCGAACCCTCGCACGGGCGAGCCCCCGGCGATCAGGCTGAGATTACTGAAGCCTCCGACATTGAGCACTGCCAAGGTCTGGCCGAGGTGGCCGAAAAGGGCCTCATGGAACGCTGGCACCAGCGGCGCGCCCTGACCGCCCGCGGCGACATCGCGGCGACGGAAATCGCCCACCACGCAGATGCCGGTCAACTCGGCCAGCAGGGCCGGGTTGCCGATCTGCACCGTGAAGCCGCGGGAAGGTTCATGGCGAATGGTCTGACCATGACTGCCGATAGCGCGGACCGACGCTGGTGCGACACCTTGTTCGTCCAGCAATCGCTGGATGCCCTTGGCGGCCAGGGCCACCCAGCGATTCTCCGCCAGCGCGGCGCGGGCGATCTCGTCGGGACCGCTGGCACACAGGCTCAGCAGTTCCTGGCGAAGATCCGAAGGCATGGGCAGGTAATGGGTGGCGAGCAGCCGAGGCTGCTCGCGCTGCTCGATCAGGGCGATATCCAGCCCATCCAGGCTGGTGCCTGACATCACTCCCAGGTAAAGCGCCATCTCAGCGCTTGTTCGCAGCGAGCAACGTGGCCTTTTCCTGGTCCATGCGCGCTACCAGAGGTTGGCTTTGCTGCAGGAAGCGTTGACGCTCGGATTTGGCGATGGGGTCGGCCATGGGCACTTTCTGGCTCAAGGGATCCACGTGCACCCCATTGACCTGGAACTCGTAGTGCAAGTGGGGTCCGGTGGACAGGCCGGTCGTGCCGATGTAGCCGATGATCTGGCCCTGCTTGACGCTGCTGCCGGTCTTGATGCCTTTGGCGAAGCCCTGCATGTGACCGTACAGCGTCTTGTAGCTGTTGCCATGGGCGATGATCACGGTGTTGCCGTAGCCGCCGCGACGGCCGGCGAGCTCGATGCGCCCGTCTCCGGCAGCCTTGATCGGCGTGCCGCGCGGTGCCGCGTAGTCCACGCCCTTGTGCGCCCGGATTTTGTTGAGGATCGGGTGCTTGCGTCCGGCGGAGAAGCGCGAGCTGATGCGCGCGAAGTCGACCGGGGTACGGATGAACGCCTTGCGCAGGCTGTTGCCGTCTGCGGTGTAGTAGCTGGTATTGCCCTGCTTGTTGGTATAGCGAACGGCCGTGTAAGTCTTGCCACGGTTGGTGAAGCGCGCGGAGAGGATGTTGCCGGTGCCGACCACCTTGCCATCCATGATCTTCTGCTCGTACACCACGTCGAATTCATCACCCGGGCGGATGTCCTGGGCGAAATCGATGTCGTATCCCAGCACCCGTGCCATGTCCATGGTCATGCTGTGGGACAGCCCGGCGCGCTGTGCCGAGGCCGACAGCGAACTCTTGATCACGCCATGGGCATAGGCCGTGCGTACCACAGGCTTGGTGATCTCCCGGGAGAACGCGTAGCCCTTGCTGGACTTGTCCAGGCGGATGCTTTCGAGCTTGCTGACCTGGCTGTGCAGGCTGGTCAGTTCGCCAGCCTTGTCGAGTTCGAACTGCAGCACCTGACCGTGCTTGAGCTGGCTGAACTGTTTGGCCTGCTTGTCGCTGGCCAGCACGTCATGGACCGCGTTGGCGGGCAGACCCACCTTGGCGAACAGGGTCGAGAGAGTGTCACCACGTGCCACGACCACTTCGCGATGGCCAGGAGCCTTTTCTTCGGGCTTCCGTTCCACCACCGGCGGTTGCTGTTCAGTGGCTTGCTGCGTTTCGGGGGTATCGCCCTCGATCTGTGCGAAGGGCGAGCCGCTGCTTTCGCCGGCCTGCACCAGCGGCGCGGCCCGGGATTCGTCGTTGAGTTGCTCGGCCGGCGTTTCGAGTTCCAGGCTGAGGGTGGTCTTCTTCGCTTCTACGTCGCTGGAGGGAAATACCAGCAAGGCCAGGCTGAGCAGGGCGGCGATACCGCTTGCGGCCAGCAGGTGGCTTTTCGGATAAAGCGGGGGCGCTTTAGGCGTGTCGTTGGTCATAGGTGAGGTGACTTTGAGAAAAAAAGTGAATGAAAAAAGTGACTTAAATCGCTGCAAGACACGTTGGAATAGATGAATGACATGATGAAGATGAAGTAACTGTATAAAATATAACCAAATTCGCCATCGCGCAAGGCCGCGTAGACGCCTGCATCCCTCGGTCGGGTCACATTCGGTGCCCAAACTTGTATTTGACGCCCGATCTTGTATCGTTGTTCCCCTTTGAATTTGAGCCTTGCGGGTCTGTCTATGAAGTCGGTTGAAGAGCAGCTGGCGCTGATCAAGCGCGGCGCGGAAGAGGTACTGGTCGAGTCGGAGCTGGTCGAGAAGCTGAAGCGAGGCCAGCCACTGCGTATCAAGGCAGGCTTCGATCCCACGGCTCCAGACCTGCACCTGGGGCACACCGTGCTCATCAACAAACTGCGCCAGTTTCAGGATCTAGGCCATCAGGTCATCTTTCTGATCGGCGATTTCACCGGCATGATCGGCGACCCCAGCGGCAAGAGCGCCACCCGCCCGCCGCTGACCCGCGAGCAGGTCCTGGACAACGCCGAGACCTATAAGCAGCAGGTGTTCAAGATTCTTGACCCGGCCAAGACCGAAGTCGCCTTCAACTCCACGTGGGTGGACAAGCTCACCCCTGCCGACTTCATTCGCCTGGCTTCGCAATACACGGTCGCGCGCATGCTGGAGCGTGATGACTTCGACAAGCGCTACACCACCCAGCAGCCGATCGCGATCCATGAGTTCCTCTACCCGCTCGTGCAGGGCTACGACTCGGTCGCCCTGCATGCCGATGTCGAGCTCGGGGGTACCGATCAGCGCTTCAATCTGCTCATGGGTCGTGAGTTGCAGCGCGCCTATGGCCAGGAGGCGCAGAACATCGTGACCATGCCTTTGCTCGAAGGGCTCGATGGCGTCAAGAAGATGTCCAAATCTCTCGGCAATTATGTCGGCATCCAGGAAGCGCCGGGGGTGATGTACAGCAAGCTCGTGTCGATCCCCGACACCTTGATGTGGCGCTATTTCGAGCTGTTGAGCTTCCGTTCGATGGAGGAAATCGACCAGTTCCGCACCGACGTCGAGCAGGGTGCGAACCCACGCGACATCAAGATCAAGCTGGCCGAGGAGATCGTTGCGCGTTTCCATGGCGAAGAAGCGGCTGCCAATGCCCATCGTGCAGCGGGCAACCGTATGAAGGATGGCGAATTGCCCGAAGATCTGCCCGAGGTCGAAGTGGTCTCGGCAGAAGCTCTGCCGATCGCTGCGATCATCAATCGTGCTGGCTTGGTCAAGAATTCCGCGGCGGCTCGTGATCTGCTCGGTGCCAACGGCGTGAAGGTCGATGGCGTCGTAGTGAATCGCGATTTCACGTTCGCGCTTGGCGCTACCCATGTCGTGCAGGCTGGCAAGAAGGCCTTTGCGCGAGTGAGTCTGAAACCTGAGTGATTGGCGTATCCGTCTTCTTTATAGGAAGGGATGGAAACAGCGGGGAGGCCGGCAGGCCTCCCCGCTGCGTTTTCCGCGATCTGAAAGATTCCTGAAATAAAAG
>NZ_JACVTO010000013.1 GCF_016518545.1 Pseudomonas sp. S30 | reverse complement strand
CTACCGCCCCCTCCCTCCTCGCCCGCTCACGCTCGCGCTGCCGATAGCGCTTCACAAATTCGGCGCCAACTATCTCATCAACTTCCAGCTCAAGCCCGCAACTAACTAATGAAGCCATAGTAGTATCCGTTAGCGAAAACTTATCGGGGATAAGCCCGTTATTCCCCATCCTATTTCTATCAAGCGCTGCTTCAAAGGCTTTCAGAAAATCAGCCAATCCAGAACGGCGCGCCTCAGTTGCTGCGCTTGCACTGGAGTCACGAGAAACCGTCATCGCTTTAGCCGCATCAATACCAATCTGCTCCACCACCTTACTTATGGTCGGCCAGTATTTCAGGTCATACTGGTGGGTCAGCCCACCAAGCTTTTCCTTCAGATAAGACCCAAAAAGCCCATTCCCCTCTGAGGCCCCTTCAACGACATCCATAATGTGATAATAGGTATCACAAGTAAAACTAGATCTTTCTTTTACTTCAGCCCGGCGCGAGAGCATCTCCGAGAGCAACTCTGAAGTCTTTGCAATATGCACATTCAGCTCAGTCAGCTCGTCCCTATCCTCACGCGCCTTTTTTATTTCTTGAGGATTCCAGGACTGAATCACTGAGGTGTATATCTCAAAGAAAGACTTCAGCACCCTTGGCTCTGCGGCAAGGCCATCACAAAGTTCTACGTAAGCGCCGGATAGCTCGTGAGTACGGCCCAGTAGGCTTTCGATGAGACGATTGGTGCTGCGTAAGATGCCGCGCTCGACATTATATTTATAGTCCTCACGCAGCACGTTCTCACATATCTCGACTGCAGCGGTACAAGCTTTAACATCCATTTCCTAACCCTCTATTAAGTGACAAATTGATGATAAGGCTTCCGGTCGGAAGGCGTCGGTACCTGTCCGAAAAAAAACGCTCCCGCTATAGGTACCGCCCTGCAAAAACCCTCCCCACTCCCCGAGAACACCAAATACCCAAAAAAACACAAAACTCAGAAAACCCAAAGACCCACGCCCTCAAACCAACAACATATCTAAAAAACAAACACTCTCCGCCACCACGCTCCAAGCACTAGCCGAATGGAACTGTCCAAATATTCCGGCGACAACTAGCCTTTCACTCCCACGCCGCTTTCCCCATTAGCCGGCCTTTACACATAGTAAAGCTAAATATGTAAAACGCGGGTGGCATAATGCGACTCTTTGAGTAACACTAAAGCTATTCTGCTACAGGTAACCCAAATGAACGCGGCCACCCATTCCCCCGTCGACGACTTGCTCAACCCAGGCGAGAGCGCATCACGTCCGATCAAGATTCTCGCCGCTGCAGGCAGGATGTTCATCGAGCACGGGTATCAAGGCACCAGCATGGAGGAGATCGCCAAAGCTGCAGCGGTGACCCGCCAAACCCTGTACAACCGTTATCCCGAGGGCAAGGAGTCTCTCTTCGTTGCAGTGGTAGAGCGGATGTGGAAGGCCTTCGCTGTCATCAATGTGGCAACGGATGAGCGCGCCCTGACCGAGCCTCGGGGCGGCCTCATACAGATCGCGACCGACTTTGCTTGCTTCTGGTCGGGGCCGACCGCCGCCGACTTCCTGCGCATGGTCATTAAGGAAGGTCAGCGGTTCCCTATGCTTGCAGAACGCTTTGACGAGGTTATCCAGGCGCCGGCAATGGCTGCTGTTAGCGATTATCTCGCGGAGCTGTCACGCCGAGATGTCCTAGCAGTTCAAGCGCCGGATACTGCCGCCCGCAGCTTCATGGAGGTGCTTGACGGTCGAATCCTCTGGAAGCAGGTCAAAGGTAATAGCGATCCACTCGCCCGCGATGAGGTCGAAGAGATTGTCGAACGCACGGTAGACGAATTCCTGCGATCACTCCGGCATTGAAGTAGCGCTTTTGGCCTATGCCCCCACCACCTACCCCCACTGTAGTTGATCAACCCCAGAACCGATGATACCGTGCCACATCGGTTTTCCTGGATCGAGCGGTCGGCAAGCATAGCCTTTGTGCATCAGGTGCTATCCCCTTCTTTCGCACGCATTTCGACAATAGTCAGCGGGCAGCCGGCACCGTGACGTTGGAGAACTGCCATGCGCGTTCCAATTTTTTCCCAGGATCTGCTGCCTCAGGGTGCCTTCAGAAAACTGTCCAAAAGCATCCAGAACAGGTGGCCTGGCAGGTCGCCTATCAAACTATCCCTCGCGTCTGAAATCTTGTCCAAGGCGCTCGGGTACGCCGATTACCATGCGCTCAAAAATGCGCCCACCGACCGCTCTCTCGATACAGGAACACCTGCCGAGACCGATGTGCGCGCAGGGATAGCCGCAGCGATTTCTCAAGCACTGGCATTGGCCAACGACAGCTCAGTACCGAGCAACGTGCTGGAGCGATATGTCGAAACACTCCCGTTGAAAGCGCTGACAGCGTTCAAGGGGGCGACTTCGCAGAGCATGTACATGGGCGCGTAACCTTCCAGGCCTGTGAACGGCCCATAAGGCAGGATCAAAAGCCACCTGAAAGCGAAAGGAAAACCGTGCTGTGCCTGACGGATGGAGGGGCTACGGGCACCGCTGCTTTTGCTTTGTCTTCAAATATATAAACTCCGTCGCCTTTAAAATTTTTTAAGGGGGAGTCCTCTGAAAATGACGCATATTTGAAAGTATCGTCCCAATTCTGAACGTTTCACGCCTAGGTAATGGTTGTTGGATGAGCCTGCCCCATTACTGGCGCGCTTCCCTTACGGCGATCACTGAAAGGTGATTTTCACCGGCTCATCCGACTACCAGCCCATACTCCTACGCATCCTACAAAGGAGAAGTGCCATGGACTCTGGCAATCCGATACCTGCCCCCGAAAGCAGCCCGCTCGCCAGTTGGAGACAACGTTGGGACATCGTTGATGAGCGAGTGTCATGCAGAGTCTGCACTGCTAGCCATTCGGTTGAAGATGCGCGGAAGCCTTTCACCCACCATCACGGATGCTCGGCTGCCTCGGTGGCCATTCAACTTCCGATGCTGGAGCTGGCCAAAGTCATGCGCGAAGAGCTTTCCGCAATGAGTTGAAGGCGCAGCCCCCGTCCTGGGGCCAATAACGGCTTCAGGTTTGCGGGGCTAAACTCCAGCAGGGGCCGCTTTCCCAATGGCCCTGTAGTCGGCATCACACAGAGACGACGGAAACGAGTTCGAAATACTTGAATCGCTTTTTCTTGGCAGCAGCTCTGGCTTCTTGCTCAGCCACCAGGCTACTCAAAGTATTGGCATCGTAGCTAAAGAGCTCCTCCTCCCCCTCGAACGTTTTGGTCACCCTCAGAGTGACCCTAAGCCGTGGGGAGGAAAACTTACGCTGGGCCGGCTTCTCCGGCTTGGTCGTGGCTTTTTCTTCATTACGAACGGTTGGTGGTGAGGAACCGAAAAGCGCTTTGCGCATTTCTTCCTCACTCAGGTTAACAGTCATCTACGTACTCTCGTTTGATGCGAGTGCCAGGCATCGCGGCATTGATGATGGCCGCACGGTGCACTGATCGGTTGCGACATTATGGCGTCGGCCATGCCAGTATTTTACGCTGTAAAGCCGCGAGGTATGAGGCTAATGACAGCCCCCAGTCACTGGCTGTCGGGGGTCTGTCGTGTTGGGACACGGAAGTGAGCGTCATCATCAGCCCCACCTACCCCCACGATGGATCACACCATGGAAAACCAAACCTGTTCCGGCCAAGCTCGACTGCTGACTCTTGAAGAGCTCGCGATTGTCGTGCGCCTCATGAGAGAGGCACTCCAGTGGTCTCAGGAAACCTTAGCTGAGCTGGCCGGCATTCATCCGCGAACGATACAGCGCGTCGAAAATGCCAAATCGGCGAGCTTTGATACTCGCCGCGCGCTCGCCCGTGCCTTCGAGTTTGAGGACATCGACGCCTTCAATAAGCCCTTTACCATTCCGACCGCTGAAGAGATCCAGGCCGAAAAGGAACGTATCGAGCGCGACTATGTGACTGTACCTGCCCATCCCATTACAACGGGGTATCAGCTTGCCCAATTGGCCGAGGCATCCACACTGGACGTGATCCAGCCTGGCTTCCAAATTAGCCGAGATGCTCATGAGGTTTTTGCCGCGCTCACCGACTATTTCCACGAGTACCGGGACTGTGCGAGCGACTATCCAGCACGCGACAAGCTCGCCATCTACGACGAACTGCAGGAAATGATCGACGATTTGCACAAGCACCAGGTAGCTGTGCATTACGCGACCCGCGACGTTTACTTGAGAACACGAGGCGAACAGCCAGGGTTGGAACCCATGAAGGCTCAGATTACCTACCTGATCGCCTTTGAGCGCGGAAAGGCACCCGAGCAGTTTTCTGTACAGAAGAAGCCGGACTTCTCATTCTGACCCTCCGCGATTGGAGATAGTCCCAGGAAACGTGGTGACCATGTTCGGAGTCTGGGGCTTTCCGCTAGCACCCCGTGCAGTTCAAGGGTCGTGCATTGGAATGACACTGACTGATGTCGCTCAGTGGCCAGTGGACTGCAGAACCAACTCTGCGAACTGAACGAGGTTTTCTATCCTGCCGCGTCCCCTCGTCAAAAGATGTCCCGAGATCCCAAGCGTGCGGGGCCCATCTCTGTCGCAGCGGGGCGAGTCACCGATCATCAGTATTGATGGCGCCCCTGGCAGTAGGTATCGATGGGGCTGAACACCCAACGAGTGGCACATGGCGTGGTAAATCAACGGTTCAGGCTTGATGGCTCCGACCTCATAGCTCAACGCGAAAGCGTCCGCCGCAGAGAGAAGCCGTTTCACACCTGCGCCGTAGGCCGCCGAAAGGTTCGAGCAGATGCCGACACGAACACCGGCACCACGGAGCATCTCAACGGATTCGAGTCCGTCAGTGAAGGGCACCAGTGATTCAAGCTCATCGGCGAGTGCCGCCTGGATCACCTCCATACGCTCAGCTGAGATACGTATACCCAACTGGTCAGCAGCCTCACCGATCGAGCAGTTCCAGGTCATCAGGGAGCGCAGGTCTTCGGCGCGAGGAGCACGCCCTTGGCGGGCACCTTCACGCAGGAGCATTCGGTAGGGATGCGTTCGATGCTTGATGTCGAGCAGCGTGCCGAACGCGTCAAAGATCGCAGCAGACGGAAGCATGGTAGGCCTCACATGATGGATTCATCGACACACGGGCAGTGCGCTTGTGCCCCTCTAGGTAGCACCTCAGTCTCGATACTCAGACGCGACTACGTAGTGGTCATTGCCACAGATACTTCTGAACATCTTGAACATACCCTGCGAGCAGACCAGCTTCAGAAGTGGTGTGACCACAGTAGAGCCGTTCTCAGCCAGCCCGGATCGATCATCAAATACCTGCGCCACATATCTGTCACCGACTTTGGCAGCGTCGACTAGAAACGCGTCGATTAACACGCCCCAGTCGAGTTCGCGGGCTTTGATCACAACCCAGGGCAGGTCACCTTCTGAGTTGGCGCGCATTACATTTTCTCGCAGCATATTCACTCAAATCTCAATCAGCTTCCAAGGGTCGAACCCGGTGTCTTCTTGGGGGTAGCCTTTTGGGTTTGACACCAGGCGGCAGTCTCCCATCACGACATCGACTGCTAGATGTGTGTGTCCGAAGATCCACGCATCCGCCAGAGGCAGCAAGTCATGCCAAGCATTTGCATAAGCCGCGTTCAAGTGCCCTTCGTGTTTGTAACCGATGACCTGAGGTATAGGGGCATGGTGGGTAACAACGACCGTCCTCCCAGCAAACGGCCTGTTGAGCTCCTCGGCTAGCCAGGCTCGGGTCGCGCGATTCTTGGCGATCAAGTCGTCTGGCCTGATGCGTCTATATCCTTGGCCGCATCGGGTCATTCGGAAGTCGTTCATCTCGTGCCTGGCCACGGATGAAGCCACCGCAAGATTTCCTGTCGAAGTAAAATCAGTCCAAGCGGTTGCGCAGAGAAAACGGACGCCATCGGCGATGAAGGTTTCACATTCAAGAATGTGCACATGCGGCGCCGCCTGGAGCCTCATTTTTTCAATTGTTCGATCAAGGTGCCCGGTGTAAAGCTCGTGATTCCCTAGGACGTAAATGACAGGACAGTTGAATGCTTGATTTGCCCAAGCGACACCTCGATTTTTCGTGTGAATGTCTCCAGCGAGCACTACCAATTCGGCCTCAACGTCGACGGGGGCGTATGGTTCAAACTCAAGATGGAGGTCTGACAGGACACGGATCTTCAATGGACGACCCCATCTACGTTGAATACTTGATCGCTGCTGGCCCAATCACATACGACGTACACGCTGCCAGAGAACGTCCGACACAGCAGAAAACCTCGTGACTCACAGGCCATCAATATCGCCGACGTCCGGATCATCGCGCCCTCTCTGAATCGCGCCTTTGCATCTCCGAAAACAGTACCCACTAGCACTGGCGAATAGAAACGAGCAGCACACAGATAGCCAGTAATCGTAATGCCAAAGTCCAGCGCCTGAGCTGCCAGAACTTGTCGCGGCGCTCCCATAACCCCTCACCTTTCCACTGTATATTTCCAACCTTGCAGCGCTGACTCGTGCTCTCCCCGCTGGATTGCATCCCGGTCAGTAGAGCGATGTCGACACCGTAAGCAACTGAGGCGCAAGGATCTGGCGCCCCTGGGAAGCACCCGAAACACGAATTAGGCCTATATTGAAATCCTGCCCAAACGGCTCTCTTGCCTTGGGTATTGCAGCGTTTGAGCAGGCGGTCGTGCGCTCCGAACGCTGCAGCCGGTAACACCACTCGCCCGACACGGCACAATATATACTGTCGATTCGGGCATGACAACGTGGCTTTATCCTCGTTTTTGAGGAAACGACATGGCGCTGCGTGACGGCCTGGGTGTTGCCCTTAGGGCGATCAGGTCAACTCATGACCTGGCTCAAACCGACCTAGGCGGCGCCGCTGGACGGTCGTACGTTCAGCTTCTCGAACACGGGCGGTCGGACGTAACGCTCGGGAAATTAGAGGCCATTGGCAAGGCTCTGGACATTGATGCACTGACACTGCTGGTACTCAGCGCGTCGGCGGATAGAGACGAGCCCCTGGCATCGGTGATACAGCGGATCGAAGAGGAGCTGGCTGCGTTTCGCGAGGCGGGTGGAATGGAAAACCTCGCGGATCAGATCAACCTCGGGCCCGCGCAAGTGCGTGTGGAAAAGCGCGAATCTCGACGGGCCAGCGTCCAGGAATGCAAGGCTGCCGGCATGACGCAGCGTCAGACTGCTGAGAAATTGCAGCTGGCAAAATCGACGGTGGCTGATTTTTGGAGTCAGTGACAACACCTGGCAGAGGGGCGAATGGCGCTGGTCTATTCTCGCGTTTGCCCGGCACCAAACGACTCAACTCAAGTTTGCGATCAAGCTGATCATGACCCTTTCTGACGCCATCCTGGTATTGCTTTTAGCCGACCGCATCCATGGGTCTGACGAGGCCATTCGGCGTGCGGCCAGAAACGTGGTCAAAAAGCTCCCACGGAGTAAGCGGGACATCATTTTTCAGATTGTGGATACGAAGAGCCCGCGCCAGTTGATTCAGCATCTCGCGGCGAATCTGGATGATTAGGGGACTTAACCAATACGCTACCAGCATGCCCACAAATATAAAACTGTATTTAGCTTAGTCACCAGTCGCATCCACTCCGACTAAAAACCTCTGTAACCATAGCCGCCTTAGATCCTACCAAAAAGCTAAAGGAGAGACGCGTGAAACATAAAATATGGGAGACCAGCAGCTCATTACTTATCGCATATGAGGTTCTTGCGCTAGGGTACAAGAAAGCTCTAACAATTCGAACTCCCTTAAACCTCGATCCGTCCGCCGAACTAAATAAAACAGCCCCTCCCAAGCATGACTATGCCAATTATAATCAATCTCTAGCCCTAATTACTCTGAACGCTTCCATCCTAGAAGGCACACTTAGAAGCATAATATCGGAGAAGCTTTCAACAGATATCAACTTGATGGTTGACGAAGCAAACAGATCGGGAAGGTCAGGCCCAACAAAGCCTGAAGAACTCCTCTGTAAATTTCGCGACGAAGTCGAACTTCAAGGCGGATGGGAAAATTTAAAAAATCAATATCTATTCTATTTCAATATATCTATGGACAAGATAACTGACGAAAGCACCAAAGAAGGGATCAACGCCCTATTTGTCTTAAGGAATTTTATTGCGCACGGCACTGCCATCATTCAGCCAAGCGAGAAAATGGAAGAAGAAGATAAGGACATCTACCCTTATACATGGCAACGAAAAATGCAGAGGGCGCACGTCTACCTTAAAAGTAAATTCGGGCATGAAGGTTTTTTTGAAAACTTGGCGGAGCATGCCGTACCGGAACATTTCATGACAGTAACAAAGAAATTCCTACAAGACATCAGTGCCCAAGCTTGCCCAGCTCCTGGACGAGCTGAAAAAACTCTGAACATGATAAAAAACTACAGTTTTGGCTACATCAACTACTCTCGCTAGCGGGATCTGCACCATGCAAACGTAGCGCTGGCCGCTCAGACCTTGTAGGTCGAACTCGAATAGGCCTATCGCGAGAATCTATAGCAAAACCACCGGAAATAAATCTCATAGCAACTCAAAAAAAATTATTAAGAAGCAGTAACTTTGACTATACAATTTTTTGAGTTGCTTTGAATCAACAATCTTCAACGTTCAAGCAGCATCACATCCTTCAAGCTTTCATGTCCAACCGGCGGTAATCGCTCCAAGAACACCGTAACGAGCGGCCTTAGCGACTGTCACAATGATCAGGAAGCTCCACAACGGCTCTCTCATCAACCCCGCAACCAATGTGAGGGGATCACCGATGACGGGCATCCAACTCAGTAGCAAAGACCATCGACCATAACGTTGGTACGTCCGCTGGACACTCTCCAGGCGCCTGGCGGAGACAGGGAGCCAGCGCTTTTCACGGCAATGCTCAAGGTATCGCCCGAGCACCCAGTTTACGAGCGAGCCCAATACGTTCCCCGCAGTGGCCACCAACAACAGCGTCCACACCGGATGCTGCTTGGCCCATAACAAAGCAACCAAAACAGCCTCCGATTGGAGTGGGAGCAGAGTAGCGGCACCGAATGCCGAGACGAACAACCCGATGTACCCGGTGGCCCACATGGCGGCTGCCTACAGGTACTTGGTGATCTGCTTGAACTCCTCAAGCGATGCACCTTCGCCGCTGGCCATGGCATCGACTGCATGCTCCAGGCAATGATCGATATGATCCTGGATCAGCGTGCGCTTGGCCTGCAAGACGGCCTTCTCCACTGCATGCAGTTGCTGGGCAATATCAACGCATGCCCTGCCATCCTCGATCATCGTCACGATACTGCGCAGATGGCCCTCGGCACGCTTGAGGCGCTTCACGATAGCGTCGTGAGACTGATGGGTATGCTCATGCTGAGGCGTATGGTTGGTCATGATCTGAT
Source organism: Pseudomonas sp. S30 (assembly GCF_016518545.1). Taxonomy (GTDB): domain Bacteria; phylum Pseudomonadota; class Gammaproteobacteria; order Pseudomonadales; family Pseudomonadaceae; genus Aquipseudomonas. The sequence continues at coordinate 154,595 of NZ_JACVTO010000013.1, read as the reverse complement.
CCGGCGACAGTGAGGACGCAGTATCCCCTACCTGGGGTTGCTCATGCACTCAAAGCAGATCGATTCCGAAACGCCGTAGCACAGTGGCAAATACTACGAAGATCACCATGCTGGAAACCATAGCGATGCACAGCGCTGGCCAGAACCCCATTCGCTCGATGAGCTTGGGAAAGATCAGGAACATGGGCAAGGTGGGCACGACGTACCAGAAGGTGTACCAGGCATGATTGGCGATCTTGTCTGGGCTCTGCTGTTCGTAGTGCAGCCAGACCAAGGTGAGCACCGTCACCAAGGGCAGCGACGCGATCAAACCGCCTAGCTTGTCGCTGCGCTTGGCAAACTCCGACATCAGGACAACGATGGCAGAGGTGATGAAGTATTTGGTGATCAGCCAGCTCATAGGCTTGGATGCGTCCGAGACACGCCTCAAAAAATGAAGTCTGATCGTATCCCCCCAGGGGGGATATTACAATCCCATGAGCCACCATCCAGACAGACAACCCGTTCGACCTACGCGTACCTCTGGGTTTCAGTATTGGAGGCGATTGCAAGCACTACGGCAGGCTTTGGTGGGGATGACGCAAGGCGTCGGTAATCAACCACACGGGCTATCCTACCTATACGCTATACCTGCGTTTAGAGAATCGACGGCCCGAGAAAGAGGCCTTTTTGGCCGGTTTCTTGGCCGGCTTCGGGGGCTTGAAATCGCACTCTGGAAAGTTGTTGCAGGTCACGAATTTCCCATGCTTTCCGTCCTTGATGACAAGGTCACCCACTTTACAGCTGGGGCAGGGGTAGAGTTTGACAGCAGCCCCGTTGGTATCCTTGACCTCAAGAGCGCCTTCCTGCACCAGTTCCTTCAAGAATACCGACACCTGCTTTTCCACCGTGTACATCACCACCGTCCGCCTTGCACGCGTAAGGGCGACATAGAAGAGACGCCGCTCTTCTGCGAACAGGTATGAATCTCCCGCCGGCATCACCAGGCTCAGGACAGGGTCATCTGTCATCGTGCTTGGAAAGCTCCGACCACGCTTCATACTCACCATGGCGGGTAAAATCACATAGTCGGCTTCGGTACCCTTCGAACGATGAACGCTCAAAAATGAGACCTCAACAAGGCCTCGGCATTTCGCCTGCCAGTTCTCAGGAACGTAGCCTATCTCGTCGTTGTAACGCCCAAGGATGCATACCTTGATCAAGCGATCGTTCGCTTTCGGGATCGATCCATCCTTGAGGCCCGCAAGCAGGCTCTCAAGGAAGGTGACGATGGCAGGCCCGATCTCTTTTTTGGCCTGCACCATCACGGCCCGAAGCACCGGGCCTACCGCAGGTGTTGCAGACACAACCGTTTTGGTGAGCTGCACAGGATTTTTGCTGACAAACCGGCTGGAGACGTCGCACAGGTCTTGAGGGCATCTGAAGGTCTGCTGCAGCTTGAGCAACTGTCCAGAACCAAAAAACCTCTTGAAGTCCGTCATCATCGAAACATCAGAGCCAGCAAACCTGTTGATCGATTGCCAGTCATCGCCAACCGCAAAGAAATGGCGTCCAGGCTCACCTACCAGTGCTCTGCAGAGCCGCGCTCGCGCTCTAGATGCGTCCTGAAACTCATCAGCCATAACCAGTCGGAATTTCGGCTTACAGCGTCCCTGCTCCACATGCTCAGCGGCCTGCACAAGCATGTCCTCGAAATCCAGTCCACCAACATCTTCCAACGCTCGATTCCAGGCATCCATCACAGGCCAAAGGATATCCAGGAACATGTAGCGATGCGTGAATAGCCCCGACGACAGCCCTTCGACACGAGCCCGCAAATCGTGTTGGGTCAGGCAGTTGCTTTTCACATGAGCGATAAAGGTTCGAATCAGCCCAATCAACTTCATCTCCGAAAGCGGTGGCTGACGATCTGGAGGTATGGGGCGATCAGGGTTTGGATCGAGCTTAATCCCTCGGCTCGTAAGCTCACGTGTCAGGTGCTCAATCCAGGTGTTCTCACGGATCTGGTGGGAGGTGGTCTCAATCAGCCGCGTGCCATGCTGACGATGCAGCGCGCGCTTCCACACGGTATCTTCGAGGTACCCTTCAAAATGCTCAGGGGGCTTTCCATTGCCATCCAAGGCAAAATGCTCGTGGTACAACCCAATCGCTGGGTAATAGAAATCTGGGTGGTACTGGCTGTGGGTCGCGGTGGCGGTCTCATGCTCATATGAGCGTTCATATACATACTCGACGCCGTTGTAGTGCAGCCAGTTGGCGATCATGCACTCCTCCAGGCTTTTGACCGGATCGCCCTGCAGAGGGACGAGACGGCCAGACTTGGAACCGGTCTTTGGAGGTATCTTCATTGCCTTGAAGGTTGGAAGATCACGACCAAATACGAGCCGGAACAAATCCCATCGGCTGCGGAATGCGATTGAACTGTCCTTTAGCCCATCAACAAGCGTTTCCAGCTTCTCGAATGCCAGTTTTTCCTTGACCACCCAATCTGGAACACGCGGTTTCTTTCCAGTGGCGTAGCCGATGATGGCGAGGCCTAGCCTGTGGAAGGTCTTAGCACGAACCTTGACTCCGTCCATTCCCAGGCGCTTGAACGATTGTTCTGCACGCTCAGCCAGCTCTTTTGCTGCGTCCTTGTTGAACGCCAACATCACGATTTCTTTGGGCTGAAAAAAGCCGCGATCAATGGCGTAGGCAGCCTTCGCGACCATGGTGGACGTCTTGCCAGACCCTGCGGACGCCGCCACTTGAACACGGTTATCGAAGCAAATAACCGCCTCGGCCTGCTCATCGTTCAACGCGCGCTTTTCCACGCTAGAAAGCAATTTGCTGGAGGCGACCCGCTCTCTCTTGGTATGCGCTTTGTTCTCCGTTGCCCAGTGAGCTGCCCAGTCCTTTCGCAAGGCGACCAATGAGTTCTGAACGTCGACGCGCTGTACACCCAAGGACTTTCTCAGGTCTTCGTCTTCCAGCAGGGTTTCCAGCTCTTTCTCGGGCATCTGGAGCTTAGGCCTGATAGCCTGCAGTGCGATCTGCTGTTCATGAGTGACCCACCGTCTCTGAGCTCGCGAATCATTCAGCAGGCGCTCCGCCTCGGCCAACCACGTCGTGACGAGTGTATACGCTGACCTGAAGCGCTCTACTCGCGCGAGTCTGAGTCGCTCGGCCTCCGCCAGCCTCTCCGCTACAAGACGCTGGTGATCACCCACCACGCTTGCGATTTCTTCGTTGAGGCTCGCCACAGACGTATTAGGCAAGCCCCGCAAAGTACCGTCCTGGAAGGACAGGTGGCCCCAGAGAACACCTCGGCGCACGCTGATGCGGTCACCTCGATCAAGATCGATCTCGACTCTCTCATCGTTCACATGCAATTCGAAACGCCCGTTTATCGAACGCAACGACCACGGCGGCGATCCGGTGAACAGGCGACCAAAAAACGATGGCCTCCATATGTATTCCCTTGCCAAAAACGACCTCCCCGACGACGACGCGTGGACGAAAAGCTGCCCACTACCTTCCAAGGTAGGTATTGATACCCTAAACAGAGACCAATCCCAACGGCCAATAAAGCGCTCCCGACTTAAATGAGCTAGGTGCCCATTGATAAAACATGAAGTCGTCGCCTTCGACGAGGCAGGTTGCGAGTTGGCAGGTAGACTGAGCTTTTGACTTCAAAGGAACGGGATGATGGCTATGCCGACGCGGACTGATGGGGATGATGGCGATCGGGGCTTCAGCCATTCTAAAGACTGCCCAGATGCCCTGCCCTTGCAGATTGATCCGCAAGAGCTGGATGGCGCGGGGCAGACATCAGAGCAATGGCGGCAGGAAAACCGCCAAGCCCTGAAGCGCTACAACAAGCGTGTGCAGGAGCATGGCGTGTTCAGCGATGGTGTGCGGTGCTTCTAGCCTGATCGCCCTCTGATATGGTCATAGGTGCGAACAAAGGTTTCTCAACTGTTGCCTGGCGGTATCTGTTACAGGCCGCTTTCTTCGAAGTCGATATGCCAATGAGCTGCTATCACTCGCACGGCATCTCGCATACGCTTCAGGCTTTGCAGGAAGCACTCTGCCAACCGCCAAGGAGCTCCGATGTACCTCACGATCATGAAGCCGGAAGCGATTAGGCAGATCGCCGAGCTGCCCCGTGGCCTATGCATCGTTGAAGGCCCCCATGGGCCAGTCCTGGTAATCAAAACAGGCAAGGAATACATCCTAGCCGCTAAGCAAAGGCGCGAGTTGAAGCTTTACCTAGCGCCTTACAAGGCAGATGAAACGCGGGGGCTCACGCTACTCACTGCCTGCTTTGATGATCCACAAAGCCCACTTTTGATCAAAACCGCCCTCCGTCCTGCAGCCCCTACCACCGAAGCTCTGCGGCGCCTTCCTGACGAGTTCTACGTGTGCTTTTTCGATGAGCATAATCGTGAGCTTTTCGGCTGTAAGGCCCAGGCGGAACTCGGCCAGCTCCGTAAGGAGATCAGCGTGCTCGGCCCTCTCGGAATGCACCACGGCCCCCAGATGTACGACCAGGCGGATAGGTGGTTCAGCCTCACTACTCATGAGGACGATGCTCGTGCCACAACGGTGTTTCTGCAGGAGGATTTGTTCCCTTCCGACTATCTGCTTATCACTGACCTCACTCAGCAGGGCTTTCTAGGCTCTAAGGGCTACTCAAACTTCAGGCTTGAGCGCGCGGAGCCAGGTACCTTTCAGGAGCTGGATATCATCTACCTGCTCCAACGTGCCTACCCACCTGAGCGGATCATCCACGGGCCCTTGAAAGTCTCCGACGGCGAAGAGCTGACTGACGTAGTGGTTATGGGTGACAGAGTGACTTTGCTGCTGCAAGCGAAGGACAGCCCCAATACACCAGCGATTTTGAACACAAAGCTTGAGCGAAAGCGAAAAAAGGCAATAAGTCAGTTGGCGGGAGGCCTTCAGCAACTGCGTGGGCCAATCTCAACTATAAGAAGAGAGGGCAATCCAGCCCTCAGGCTTGTGGACGGCACGCCCTTGGACATTGACCTCTCAGCACGCCCCCTTGTGGGAGTTGTGGTGGTCAAGGAGCTGTTCATCGACAACTACGAAGAATACAGCGCCATGATTTTGCAGTTCATGGACGAGGTAGGTATCCGAGTCCTGGCGTTCGATTACGACGAGTTCGAGGTCATGACTAGGCACTGCCCTTCGGAAGATGAACTGCTGTCAGCGTTTTATGAGATTTCAAAATGCGCTGAGGAGAATCGGATCTACCCCCGGCTGCGCTTCACAGATCTGCCGCCTCACTAGCGGGGAGGTAGAGAACCTAGCGGTCGGCAGCTCCCCGGCATCGCCATTGGCGATGCCCCTCCTCCACGACCTGCAAAGCTTTTGTGTCCGGTCAACGAATTAATAGGCTTGTCAGCAGGTGCAGATGCTCTTCGTCATCCAACGATACGGCTATAATCGTAAATCTTCCCCTGCACTCACCATAAAAGCGAGCCAGGAATGTCACAGCGAATGCAATTAAATACAACTTTCTCATATAACCAAATATTTTGGATTAGAAGTTTATCAGAAAAAGATGTCGGATTATCGAATCGAATTTTCGAAGATGTATTCAGCGCATTCAGCTCGAAAAATCGCAACATAACACTCATTGAAATAAATTCAAGAAAAGACCTAACAGATCTGCTTGATGATTTAATCTATGAAAGCCGTTTTGGACTTAAACCATTTTTACATTTAGATATGCACGGAGATAAAGACAAAGGGCTGCACATTGCAAAAACCAATGAATTTGTAGCGTGGAGCTTAATTTCTAATAAGCTGAGATCGGTAAACTCAGCAACCGGTAACAATCTGTGCATCATCGGCGCTGCGTGTTATGGCCTTACACTCCTCAAGCATGTAGACCTTAAGGCTCACACGCCTTTTTATATCCTTCTCGCGCCCGAGAAGAAAGTTCAAGCCGGGTTCCTAGAAGACAAACTTCCTAAATTTTATGGCGAACTTCTATCTTCTGGCGTAATTGATGAAGCCTACGAACAGCACCTTGCATCGAGGTTCAATTATTTCCACAGCGAAAAAGTTTTAGCCATTCATCTCGCAAACTATATCAAACTGGGTTGCATCGGCAAGCCGGCAGCTGAAAGAAGGGAACGACTACTTACCGAAATGCTCTCAGAAGGAATGGAATATACGAAGGAAAACCTTCAAAGCGCCCGCAAACATCTTAAGGCAGGCCTTAAGCCCAACCAAGAACTTTTAGAACGGTATGCAGCACCTTTTCTCGGCAACAGGACTTGCACTCTCAAAATCAATGAACTTCTTGAGCTATTAGAAAATTAGGAAATACTAGGCAACATACTCATCACCCCAGTATAAAAATAATAACACCCACTCACCGACAGATGGGCCGTTTACGGCAGCAAGAGGTCAGCGGCACCTAGCTGTTCGCGTTGCGGTGTCGAGCTGGTACCTCATGCCACACCGGTTCTCGTCCCAGTCAACCTCCCCCACCGTCCTTCCTGGGGATAACGTGTCAGAGCGTCCGATAGAGAAAACGTGACACTTGTCACATCTTCAGCAGCACTCAGTCTTCCGATACTCAGGTTGTTTCTCAGCAAATAACTGCAAGCCTCTGTGTCAAAAGCAGAAACACAACGAGTTCTCTATACGATTGAATTTAAAGGAAATGTATTGATAAACCTGAATTCTGTGCTTGACTTAAACACGCACCAATTGTTGATTTGAACCATAGCGGAGCGATTCCTGATGAGAAAACCACCATTGCGTCAAGGTATGGTAAACGGGCTGGTCAGTGAGGTGGTCGATGGTTTGAAGGCGGTTAGGGATAACGCAAAAATCATTGCAAAAATCACCGAGGCCGACCCCGCAAAAGCCTTCGAGGCAGCGTTTGAGATAGCCATCGAAGGCGGTGGTGCCGAAGAGCAAGTTCGCAGCCGCTACGAGGGTTTGAACTGCGCGGAGATCGCGGAAACGTTGGCCAGCAAGCCGTCCCAGCCAACTACTCCAGCACCTGCCACTCCAGCATCTCCTCCCAAGGTGACTGACACTGAGAAATGAAGTACAGATGCTCACGATCTATAACGCCTCCACTCGGACAGCGTCAGGCGAAAACTCACCTCGTGTCTCACGGGGTTAGGCTCCTTTCCCGCTCCGAACCTCCCACGAGCGCTCTGAGCCTCGTGCGGCTCAAGCATGTACAGCGCAACACTTCCTCAAGTGCCTGGCCTCTCGTTCGTCGGCATCTGTTTCGACTGCCTCACATATCGAGCGGCGTCGAATCGAACTGGGTACTTCATATCAATCGCAAGTAGAGTGAGGTGGGTTGGGTTGGATCGCGCCTATGGCCTCTGCCTAACCCACCTCGACTATGACTATCGAATCAACAGGCTCGTCAGCAGGTGCAGGTGTTCCTCATCATCCAACGATACGGCTATGGAGCCAGATCTGGACATCTCAACCTGGACGGGCTTGGTATCGTACTGGTAGACAATTTTAATCTTGTCGATCGGCGCAGCCCGCCCACCTGTGATCTCCAATAGCTTCGTCATCGCGTTACCGGTGGAAGCAATGTCGACCCGGTAGCTGCTTTCAATATCGAAGGTTACTGCCCCTGACACGATTCGCTTGGCCATCACTCTGGTGAAACGCTTGTCAGCCTTGAGCTGCTGATAAACCGAAGAAATGTCCGGCTTCACGATCTCCAGCGCGAAATTCGTCCCCGTCGCAGCCCGGATTAGCTCCACGAACGGTTTCAGGTCTTTGGCGGGCGAACCCATGCAAATCGAAAATCGATCCGGCCCCAGTACCTCGATCACCATATCGAAGCTGATGAACATCGAGTAACTCGATTCCACCGTCTCACCCAGAGGGTTCGTGAACGACTGGGTGATGTCTCGCTGCTCGTGGTAACGGAATGTGGCCTGGTCGTCCAGGATCTCGATCGGTTCAACGCCCACGCGATTATGGTCGTTGAACGGTTGCCGTCGAAGTCCATGCACAAGGGTCTGAAAGTCGATCCGAGCGGTCAGAACCCAGAGTTTCAGCCGCTTTGACTTCATGTCTTCAAGCTCCTTTCGATGTCATCCAAGGTCTTCTGCGCCGCCTCTTCTAGCCGGAGTTTGAGCTTTTGCTCGAACACAGGCTCGGCACGCACGAGGTTCTTGGCGTACTTTCCATTGTGGTAGTTGTAGACACCTTTAACGATGTAGGAGAAGTCGCAGTACTTAGCCTGATTGCCAAACTGGGCCTCGAATTGCACGATTTCCGACCCGACGAGCTTTTCGCGAGCTGTCCATCGAATTTTCCACAGATAAAAACCGTGGCCCTCAAGCTCCATGAGCTGCTTTGACTCCAAAACGCCTTTGCCTTTCAAAGACGCCTTGTCGATGCGGATGATCTTGTGACTCTTGGCTTCGGGTTGCGGCTTGGCCAGTTCAGCCTCAGGATCGTCGCCCTCACCCTCCTCGCCCTGATCATCAGAGTCGACCTCAATCGAATCTTCGATCACCAGCGCCTCATCACTGAGATCCAGGTCATCATCCTCTCGATCCTTCGGGTTGAACGTGGACACGTCGACCACATCCACCACCTCCATATCCCTGAGGTTACGGATCAGGCTGCGAAGGAAATTCGTCCTGATGCCCGCGTCCGAGATCGCCTCCAAGGAAATGGTTCGGGTCGCCACATCTTGATCAGTGGCGATCTCGATCTGGGAGTACAACTGATCCGTGATGTCCTTGAACTTGTCGTTCATAGGCCCAGTGATTTTCCAACCACTGCCTTGCTTCTCAATGATCACCTCTGCCGTCTTCTCAACCACCTGACGGAACTCCGCCTGGCTTAGATCAAGCTTCTGGTATTTGACGGTGAGCTTGAGTTGATCACCATGGATCGCTACCTCAGCTTGTTCGTGTTGATCATCAATCAACCACTCCTTGACGGAGTTGAGAGCGTCGGCCAGCTTTTCTTTGGGAACAGCGGAGGTGACGACCACATTGGTAGTTTTCTCACGGCTGTCACGACCACCCACCAAGAGCGATAGGCTTCGGTAGTCGTAGTAATCGTGGAACAAGGCGCTGAAGCGATTGGCCAGGAATTTTTTGTCCGACTCATTCGAGATCACAATCCCCCTGGAGAGGAAGACCTTCCTGAGCTCAGCGCTCGTCAGGCTGCGCTGCGTAAGAGCGTCGAAAATCGCCTTGTCGGACGCAAAGTACAAGCTACCCATTCTCATATCAGCCTCGCTCCCATCCAATCGCTTCAGGCTTATAGTTCGGGATCGCGTGATTCACGATCTCCAGCTCGATCGCCTGCAGTTTGCGTTTGCGATTTTCGTCCTCGCCCCACTCAGTCACATAGCTGTTGATGGCAGCGTTGAAGTTGCTGAGGATGCTGGGATGATGGTGGCGATTGGCAACCCTGATCCGGATCTTCAAGTCCTTGTTCGCATTAAGAATCTGAAATCTGGACAACGCATCGAATAGGTACCTGAACTCGATCTCGGAGCTCCCGTCGCGACGGTAATAGATCAGGTAACCCTCGCTATATGTTTCGGCCAGCGCCTTGGCCTTCTCGCAGTAAGAGATCACTTCTTTGTGGTGAATGATCAAGTATGGCGAGGCGATAAGTTCAGCGGTGGCCGCACGCTCCCAGTATTCGCCGCTGGCCTTGTGCAAAATCAGGTCAGGGTAATAGAAGGTGTAGTTGTCTTTCGGGAATGTCCCCTTGGCCCTGAGGCCGTTCACATCGACCTGCAGCGTGTTCAGGTAATTGATCAGGGAAGGTTCAACGATATGAACCTGCTGGCCATCCTTGATGTGCAGGTTCTCACCCTTGTAATCCTTAAAGTGATCGTAGAAATCCTTGTCGTACTCGTCGTCGTGATTGAAGACAAACAGCATCCCACGCACTTCGTACTTTTCGCGCTTGGCCAGGAGGTAGCGTGTCTGCCATTCCCCCGATGAGCGTGCACAGTCAATGCTCTTCCCCAAGGACTTCAAGGCCTTTTTGATCGAGTCCATGGTGATCGACCCCACCGCGTAGCTCTTCAAATCAGTGTGAAGGTAGACAGCCTTGTTCAGATAGGGGTCTGCATATTTGAACACCACGTCAGTGGGATGCGTGTGCTCAGATTTCTTCTGAGGAGCATGTGTCTCCGGCTTCACACAGACGAAATTGAGGTTCGCAGGCCCCTCTTTCTTCCAGCGAAAAAAGCTGAAGATGTCGTTGGATACGAGCTCAGCAAGCCTCGCAATTTTTTCGGTTTCGCCGCCTGACATGGTTGTTCCCGTCACGAAATGAATGCGCAGGAACGGTGACAGCAGGGATCGTTGGCCCATGCCGATGAGGTGCGTCCTGCAGTAGAGATGGCTTCATGCCAGCACAAGCTACCCGAAAATGGCGAGCACGACCACCGCGCCCCCTCCCAAGCTAGTGCCGCTCGTCGGGCTTGCGACAGCACACCTGGGTCAATTTCAGGGGAGAAAACAAACAAAATTCAGGGATTTGGCTGCTAGGGAGAGTCAGCGATTAGACAGTCCGCACACGCCATTTTGGAAGGAGTTCAGAAAGGCTGAAAGCCTTTAATCATGGGGCCTAGAACAGGGTGAGGACTGACGGCAGGTGGCTATGGGAATCTGACCTCAGCAGGAAGCATAAAACCTAAATGCATAAAAACACAATCACAAAGAACATTTTGTGATTTGAGATTTTAAATTACAGTCAATACCATCCGGCGCCTTATATTACACCACAAACCGGGACCATTGTCAATATATGAATAAATCGACGATTGCGTTGAGGGGTCAAGGCCCAAATTCTGCCCCGAAAGGCTCGCAAAAGCAGCCGGCCCGAGGCAGCAGGATCCAGGAGATGAACAGTCTTACGCTAGTCAAGGGCAAGCCTCCCAGGCTTTACGAGACAGCAACCGGCGCCCCGTTGGATTTTTACAACGAATTCACTGAGTTCCTCTGGAGTCAGATTGGCATTCGCTACGCAAAGAACTCGGTCGTCGCTCTGGAAAGGGGTGGACGTTTCCTCACCGAGCTCCTCTATGAAACCGGCGCCCTTTCTGGCCGCCTTGACCCTGCTATGGCTTCGAAAACCATGAAGCTTTTCCCGTCCTATCTCATCGACGGTGCGAACGCCAAAGATCCGATTGTCCGGCAGGCAGCCATTCGAACAGGCCGGAAACCGATCTCTGCCGCATCAGCAGGCCAATACATCGCAGGTGCCAATCTGATGCTGGAGGTCTGCAGCACAATCACGTTCGAACAGGCAGAAATAGCATCGGTTCTCGCTGGCCAGCCTCCCCAGGCACAGGTGCATGCATTGCCGGAGCTCAAGCCCAGGGTGCGCAGCCCTCAGGAATTGGCTCAAATCCATGCCAACACGTTGCAGGTCAAACCCACTCTTGGCAGCGGTGCAAAGAAAGCCCAGGGCGGATTGCGCGCCCCTAAGGTCAAGAAACATCGGACGGCAAGGCACATCGATGTCTCGCACGTATTACCCATGCTTGCAAACGCTCCATCCCCGTTGGACGGCTTGATCTGGAGCTTTGGACTTGGAAGCTTGAGGGTGTCGGAAACGATGGGGATTCGCTTGGAGAATATTGACGTCCAGAAGAGGATCATCCGCGTCGAAGACCCTCAAGGCCTTCGTAATACAACCAACAAGGAAAGCTTTGGCTTCAAAGGCCGCAAGACGGCTGTTGTGACGATGTTTGAGCCATTCAAGTCCATCTTCTGGCAGAAGCTTGAGGAGTACATGGCCGTGCGGCCTTGCTCTGATAGCCCTTGGCTGTTGTTGTCGCTTGATCACGAGACCTACGGCACGCCCCTGTGCGAACTCAACGCCAACAGCGTTAACAAAGCGATCAACCGCCGCATTCAAGCCACCCAGAAGAAACTGAAGTTCGTAGCGCCCCAAGGCAACTACTCGTCCCACGATTTCCGCCATCTGTTCGGCGTTTGGGCACGTAACTACGTGGTGGTGCCAGGCCGACCCAAACCGGGTCTTGACCTTCCTGAGATTCAGTTGTTGATGGGCCATGCTGAGCCCAAAAGCACCCAGGTCTACGCCTCAGATTTGGGTATCAGCACCCTCGTGGACGTCGATGCTGCCAACGAACTCGTATATCACAAAGGCACGGGTGAAGGCATCGATTACTACCGTGGCCAGGCCTACACCCGACTGGGCGAGCAGCTGCTTGATCGGGGCCCAGAAGCGTGATCAACACGACCAACAGCCCTACTGTGCACGGCGATGACGCTCTTCAAAACGCGCTGAGCATTCTGCAAGAGCTTGGAAAAAGGGCCTTTGATCTCGAAACAAGGCCGGGCAAGGCCAATCCGGAGCTGATGAAGGATCGTCAGGCGAGACATCGCCTGGCAACCTCCATTTTCCTGAGACTGCGGAAAAACCGACCATTCACGGCGACAGAACTGACAACCCTGCATGAACTCTGCATCACTTCGGATAGCGAGGAGGATGCGGAACGATCAGCGCGGTTGTATACCGAACTGACAGGCACAGTAGCGCCTAGCATCATGGACGTCAGAGGACTTCGGGTGCCACTACGGGCGATGTTCGTACAACTGTGGGCCAAGGGCAACGTCACCCTTCCTCATACGTTTACGGTATCTGGTGTGTGGGCAAAATATCCCGACCTCAAATCCTGCTCACAGACGTTTATCTACAATGCCTCTGGGCCTAAGACATCTAACATTCACCGTAGCACCCGCTCCTTTCAGTACCGGGTAAATTGGCAAAGTCCTACTGACATCAGTTTTCAAGAGCTTTGGGACTCCGCTCCTGCTGTGGTTGATAAGCAACGTGAAATACGCAGTATTGGAAATGGGGGAGGACAACCGATTTCTCATACTTGGCGTGGGTTCAGTGCTTTGCAGAACTACATCCGACCACTGTGACGCCTGAACAAGCACGAGTGCTTGAGGGCTACCATAGCCACTTGAGCATGATGCAAGTGGAAGTTTCAAGCGACGAGCATCGCAAGACATACGAGAACTTCATCCACTACTGGGGTAATTTCTCAGAAAGGCCATCCCGAGACATCCTCCTTGAGCGCGCGAGAATTCGCTACGACACTGGCGTCGATGGCCGAAAAACGAAAGAAAAGGAAAGCAAAGAACATAAGATAACTCAGGCGCAAAAGGAAATCACAGCATCAATTGACATGCTTACTCCCGAAGAGTATGCGATTCTGCCTGGGCGCAAGCCTAGGTCGAGAGACGATTACGAATGGTTGAATGATTATTACGATAACGAAATACCTCCAGGGAAACTGACTTGCTGGGCTAAAGCATGCAAACTTCACCTGAGCTATCTCCAAGACAAGCTGAACATTGCCGCTCGACGTCAAGAGGTAGGGTACATACACATCGTGATGGACTACATCGGTATCTACCTGCCCGCGTGGTTCAGAAAGCATCCTGATACCGCTATCCAGTTCCCTGAACACATTGAAGACTTTCATCGTACGATTTTTTGGACTCGCACTGGCAATACCACTACTTTCAAACCTTCTGTCGATGATGAAGAGGTACCCCTGCCACTCACACTGCTTCAGTTCTATGACCTGAAAAGGACGGCGAAAACCAGGTCTGCATTCATAAATATCGTATGGCGCTTATTTGAGGTAGCTATCGTTAATGGTTCTGAAATCATGCCAAGCGGCTCTGTACTGGTCGACAGCATGTACAAGAATCCTGTCCATCCAAAATTTGACTCCGATGGAAGTGGGCCATCTGGGAAAAGCGACAAAATCCCTTTGCCTATCGACTCCATGCTGATGATTGAGGCCTACGTCATGGCTCTCGACACAATCGGAGTGGAGCTACAGAACAAATGCTTGAGAGGAATCTTTAGTCACAGTGAGATTAACGAAATCCGCGACTCAGCCTGGATCGACCTGGAAGCTTGTGGGATCTCCTACACTATTAAGCTATGGAATCCAAGCAATACCTTGGAAACGATCGAGATACCTCTGAAGAAAATTGCAAACGTATACTCGTGGCGGAATGAAAAGTACACGTCTAGTGATGTATACGTATACGTGCCTTGGCTCTCGCAGCTGAGGATGTTGACGATCGCTCTTTTTTCAGGACTACGACTCCAAAACTGCCAGTGGCTCGACATCCGCAATTTCGATAAATATTACGATCCCTCCATGCGAAGCAGCATCGGAAGCTGCGTTTTATTTGTAAACACCGACAAGAACGGAAAATCACGGCCTGTGACCCTTCCCTACAAGGTCATGGACGTTTTGCTTCAAGAGCGGCACTTTCAAATCAAAGAATATCGTAGTGAGTTCGTAGACATTCACTACCAAAATGATCCAGCAAATGCTAGCAATTACGACCCCATACATCCTCTATTTCGGAGCCCATGGACTCCAAACGGGCTCCCGTTCTCCGACAAGTCGTACCACGAAAAATGGATATTGATCCTTAGAGGCTTTCAAGACATCTATAATAGCTTCGTACCCCCAGAGCGTCGACATGAGTTTGTTGAATGCAATCCCATGGGTGAGTGGTCAGCGGTTCATACACCACATGCTCTGCGTGCCACCTGGATCACCCATCGCAGAATTTATGGTTTCTTAGACTATTCAGTAATTGGGGCCCAAGTTGGCCACGCGAATGAGTTTACAAGCTCGCACTACGTGGTGCCGACAGAACAGGAATCGACTGCCATCATTGATGCAGCCAATCGGAATGTCAGTCATCGCTCTTTCGCCGCCCTTTCTGGAATGCCTCTAAGCCCCTCATCGAAAGATTCTGCACTCGTCGCAGGCTGGAAAAACAACAGAGAAGCTGTCGTCCGCGATCAGCATTTAATCTCCGTGATACCTGAAATTTTGGATATTGAAGAGACCGGCGTCGACTTAATCACAACCACCAAAGATCAGAGAGTAAAATTTATGGACTGCTGTATTTGCGCACTAAACGGAAAATGCCCTAGAAAGCTTCTGGATTTCACACAGTCACCGCGAACCTGTGGCATCTGCCCGTATGCGGTCTTCGGAATTGACCACCTTCCTGGTTTAAATGCAAAGGTCAGAGACCTTACTAACCAGGCTGACCATCTGAAAGCCAAGCTTCAACGTACTCACAAACTTCAACCCGATTCGCCGGAGATAGAGGTTATTCATGAGGATCTATCGCTTTGCATGCTTGAACTTGCCGGCTATAGGCAGGCAATTCAGATCCTGAAGAAAAACTGGGAGGATGAGAGTCTCTCCGCTGGCTACATAGCCCGCCACCGAAATCTTAACAACCCAGTGCAACACATCGTGGATATGAATGATCCAAAGCAACGAGTAATGTCAATGCTGATCGATGCGTCACAGTTCCCAGGCTTTGCTTCAGAGCATTATCCCTTCATCCTTGATGAATTGGCACGCAACCCAGAATTCATGCAAGTTGCCACCCAATCCTTTGAAGACAGGGAAATCTATATTGGTCAGATTTTGTCCATCATGGGTGGTACTGGCATTTCATTCAAGGAAATCTCCACCTACGCATTGAGCAAACCGTGTGCTCTCTCCACAAACCATCAACTTTCGCTCGCGGGAGCGAACTGACATGAGCAGACCATGTGAGATGACTAAACCTACTGATGAAGTCGGGCCAAACTAAGCATGGTCAAGAAGCCTCTTGCGTCCGTACCAGCTCTATCGTCCAAGCCGACGCGAGGGGCAGCTCAGCTTAATGCAACCCTTGCTCGAATCAATGCCGCATTGGAGATGCTCCAGAAAGGCCCTAAGCGTTTCAAGAACATTAGCCAGTTGGCAGAGGAAATTGCCCGCATTTGCGGCATTGATCGTAGCTTGCTGTTGAAGCGTCAGAAGTCATATAGGAAGTGCCTAGAGCGCGTCCCAGAGCTGTACAGCGATGGGGGTACGCCTTCGACCCCTTACAACGTGGAGATCGATCCTAGGCATACGGTGATGATCCGGAATAAGCAGTTGGAAGAGGAAAACGCCAAGCTTCGTAACATCGTGGACGATCTGTCGAACAGAGCCACCAGGCTTCCCCAAGCTCAGGAGACTAGCGTAAAGGCCAGCGTACCTGAGTACCAACGCGAGTATGAAGTGACCTGCCAACTGGTGGACAGGATCCTCGATCACCAGCGGGTGATTCGAATCGACGACGATACCTTGATCGACTTCTCGGATGTCAGCGGAATCCCGAGGCCAATTGCTGATTCCGCGCTCATCGCTCCATACGTGAAATGGAAGAATAGCCGTGCGTAAATTGAAGGGTGACTCATCCGCTGTTGATGGTGCCGGTCTCGACTTTAAGTCACCAGATCGGAGCACTATTGGGAAAGTGTCACGAGAAGGCTCACCGCTTGAGGTGCTACGCGCCATGAGACCGGAATTGGAATCGGCAAAGCAGCTGCGTTTGGTGGCCCTAGACGTCATGCAATCAGGTAAGGGGGTACCTATGCGGGCAGGCAAGATAAACCTCGCATGGCTCGCGGGTACGGTTGGACTTACCAGGCAAGTGTTCTACCCAGGGCGGGGTGGGCAAGAGCTGTCCCAGATTGCTGATCTCTTGCTAGAGCATGTGCAATCACAACCCTCCACGAAGCCCCATACACAGTACGACAAATCCCTGGCCAGTTTGCGAACAGAGATTCAGTTGCTCCGAACCCAACTTCGGGATGCTGAGCGGGCACTTCAGCGCTCGGCTTTTCGGGAGCAAATCATTAAATCTGGGAAGATTCTTACGTTCTGACCAGGCTCTTGTCAGGCTGCGGAGGACGCCGATCTGTTCGCGCGTCTGCGGCCCTTTTTATCCTTCCTAGCCTTTTCTAACCAGTGGTGCACAGCCAATGGCAAAGCATTATTTCGTCCGTAAATTCACGCTCACTCTGAGTGGCGAACGGCAATTCCATCTCCTGTCTTTGTCCAGTGGGAACACTTTCAGAGCGAAGCTTGATCCATCGCTAAAATTGAAACCATTGTTCCCAGGAATGACCTATAGCGCGTCCATTGTGAAGCGAGGGAGAGGATTGGTCATTGCTTCAGTTGCTTCAGTTGCTTCGGTGACCTCGGGTACTGAAGTGGGACTCGATGAGTGTAAGGCGTTGGCGGGCTTCGTTAGCACTCAAGGTGCCCTACCCCTTTATGCTGCGCCTTATGGTCTAGGGAGCTTGTTGATCGAAACGGCCCTAGCCGAAGGGCGCGGCGTGCGACAACTACTTGATCATGAGAGTCGATTTATCCTCGGAAAGCATCTTGGCGATGCCCAGACGGCCCAGTTGCAGTTCGCATGGGAGGACTACATGGCTTTCCAGGAATCGGTGCTCGGCATCATGCGGCAAGGACTTCCTCAGACCGCCGCAGAGCGGATGGTGAAGCATTTGCCGGTGGACACCGACTCCCTCCTGGCCAACCCTCTAATGGCACTCCCGTTTCTTGAGGCCGATGACGCTTCGGCTTTTATGGCCGGCTTCGAGTTAAACCCCGGCTTGAGGCATGCCTGGTGGCTGCTGCGGTATTTGGAAACGCAGTCGCTGGCAGGAAATACCGTTGTTGAGGTGGCGTCTATCTATTCGGTTGGCGATGGTGACGGATGTGCGGGTGATGGGCTTCTTGGGGCTGATAGGCCTTTTGGGGATACTGGGCCTCTCGGGGCTGATAGGCCTTTTGGGGATACTGGGCCTCTCGGGGCTACTTTGGGCTTAGATGAGGTGTTTGAGGCAGTCCGCGAATGTGAGCGACACGGCTGGGTAGTCGAGATGGAGGGCCTGATTCAGCTTCGAAGCAACTACTGCCTTCAGAACGCTGTACGTGACCATCTGACCAGGATTTGCGGCCCGTTTCATCCGGTCTACAGCCAGCGCGAGATCGAACATGCCTTCAGTCGCTTGAGCGCATTCACCCCTGATCTGTTTGCCCACGACATGTACGAAGAAGTTTCCTGGGCTCTGAACTCGCGAGTGGTAATTGTACGATATGACGATACTAGAGCCGCTATTGAATTCACCCAGCAATACCGCGCGGTTTATGAACTCCTGACTAATACCGTTCCATCGTCAGTCACAGTCGCCAAATCCAGGTGTGCAGCTTATGAGGACGAATTGGGTGTTGCTCATGTCCCGTTCTACGAGATCACGGATGGCATCCACGGCCAGGCGATCGTCGTTCAGCAGTTCAATCAACTGCCCTTATTCGAAATTTTTCAGCTGCTGGCGGGGCTAGGAAACGTTGTGAGCCTGGTTTTGCTGGTTGATGCCACCCTGCCGGCTAATGCCGCTGTTGAGCAGATGTCCCGCTATTTCAGGACAATCGACGTCCATCTACGCCAGCAGGGTGCTCTGCCCATCCAGCAGTGCTTGTGGGAGGTCTCCGACATCGAGGCGCGGATTGATGCAGAGGATGTTCAGCGTATTGCGGTGGTATGTGATTGCCCCGAGATCTCGCTGCTCCTTAACAGACGGTACAGTTCGGTTCCAGCAGAAACTAAAGTGCCCAAAAAGGGTGACTTGATACGGCTGTCTCCACGCGGCCTGCGGCGCCTGGATGACGCCTTGATTCGAGTAGTGAACGTCAAGCCGGGCGAGCTTTTTGTACTGCAATCGCAGAGGTATCGGACGATCAAGGCCGAAGAATTTGCAGAGTACGCCTGGGCTGGGGGCTTCGTATTGAGTCCGAATGAGGCGTTTGGGGTCGCGCTGCCTCCGGTGCTGGTGTTCACCTCTGCTCAACGTGGTTCTGATGTAGGCAGCTCTGGTGGGGAAATGAAGGGGATGGCCTTAGTCAGGAACCTGCAGGCGCAGGGAGTTCGCGTGATTGAACACTGCGCGTATGAGATTGAAGGGTATCCAAGGGTTGCGGGCGCTGGGACTTTGCAGCGGATTGTGCCGCTGGTTGAGTGATGTCAGGAACTGCTGAGCATTACTCCAACCATGCGTTGTGTCGGCTGCTCATAGAGCTCGCATAGACGCGACCGATCAATAAACGTGGCTCGGTATCCGCTGATTGAGACGCTTTTGGGTACGAAGAGCCTGAAGATCACCCAGTTGACAAACCAAGATTTCTGCACAAAAATGCCGGTTGACATTATCCCTCATTTGCACAGATTTCGAGGTCGTATCGATGCACGAAACCCAGCACCCAAGTCATTTCGCACCCGAGTTGCTCCCCGAATACCTGGATCTGGTCTGCCAGGAAGTGATCTCAGTTGCGTATCAGGCGCTGGCTGATGCATCTACTCCAAACGATACCGCATACACCCGCGCAACCCTGCTTTACGGGCGTCTCCAAGGGCTCTGTAAGGCGTTGGGTGCCGATGTGACCCTGCCATGGCTTGAGCTTCGAAATGGCACCATGGACTTCACGATCAGCATCAACGGTGTATTGCTACAAATCGTCACCGACGATCCTGATGCTCCTAAGAAACTGCATCGGCTCAAGGCCAATCTGGTCGAGCTGCACCAACTGAGTCTCTTCGAGGCCAGCCCCGAGGTTTCCACCTGGAGACTGTTTGTCGATGGGAACAACGACCTCGAATTCCCTGAGTTCAAGGCCACGATCGTGGGCTTCGATATCAACCAAAATATCCTTTGCCACTGGGCACATGAATACAAGGCCAGCGTGCCGGTCAGAACCAGCGATCTCCCTGCTCAAGTCGAGATCGAGGAACCTTTGGTGGTTCGCAGAAACAAAGACGCCGACACGAAAAAACCCGACGAACCTGGCAGCGTAGATGGACGATAGAACACAGCAACTGGCATTAGGCGACGAATTCTCTCCGGACAAGCTGCGCCTTGCGCGCTGCGCGTCCGGTTGGTCGCTTGCAGACGTCGGTGACCTGCTTGGGGTTACCCGGCAGTATGCTCACAAACTGGAGGTGAATGGATTTCCCTCAGCCGCACAGCTGGAAATGCTGAGCACGGCTCTGGGCGTCACTCAGGAGTTTTTCTTTGCGCCTAGACGCAGCTCCGTTGAACTTGAGCAATGCCATTTCCGAAGCGTGCGCGCCTCAACGGTGACGGTGAAGAAATCGATTGCAGCTCAGGTTGAGCTTTTCGAACTGCTGATCGATGAGCTCGACAAAGAAGTCGCGTTCCCGGATATCAGCTTTTGGACACACGATGAACCAGTGACAAGCGTCGATACTATCGAACAAATTGCAGAGCGTTTTCGTAGAGAGCAATCGTTGGGGCTTGGGCCTCTCTCGAACGTCACCAGACTGGTCGAGAAGATTGGAGTGCTGGTCGTCAATATCGCTGAAGCGGATGACCGCATCGACGCGTTTTCCCTACACAACAAGCGCCCACTGATTGTTCGCAATACCGCGAAGCAGAACCCGTGCAGACAACGTTTCGACATCGCCCATGAGCTCGGTCACCTGGTGATGCACCAAGGTGTGGAAACGGGCTGCCGGCACACGGAAGATCAGGCCAACCAATTCGCAAGTGCCCTTTTGATGCCCAGGGCAAGCTTTGCAGGAGAGTTCCCTGCAATGCGAGGCCGGTATCTCAACTGGCAAGCCTTAGGTGAGCTCAAGCTGAGGTGGAAGGTTAGTTTCAAGGCGCTGATCTATCGGGCTCAGGCCCTGGATCTCATCAGCCAAGAACAGGCCAAGTCAGGCTTCACCTATCTGAATCGCAAGGGCTTCACACGGCGGGAAGATCTCGATGATCAGATCGAGATGGAATCACCTCGACTGGTGCAGCGCGCACTGGATTTGCTAGATCACGCTAGCTGGAGAAAGGCTCTCAAGGCCTGTGGGCTTACCCGTGAGATGGTTGAAAGCCGCTTCATGCTCGCACCACCTGAGCCACCTTTGAGGCTGGTCTGAAGGTTCTACTAGGAGGCGGATATGGCGCTCAATTTCGAACGACTGCGGGCACATATCCTCCCTCTGGGGTCATGAGAAAATAGTATCAACTGCAACATCGGTTACCTTTAAGTCCGTAACACATGCATCATGTTTTGAATGCCCCCCAAAGCTTACTTGACTGGCAGACGCCGCAGTAGCGCTAGGTCGTGAAACACAGGTAGCATTTTCCACTACTTATATACAAGGATGTCTGCAAGTGAAAACACAATCATATTTGCTAGAAAGCGCTCGCTTTGACTTCGGAGACGGCTCTGACGGGTATGTTAAGTTTATTGGCGAGAAAGCCAACCCAAAGAAAACGCACATCACCTTTATCGTTGGAGCTAATGGCACTGGCAAAAGCCGTATGCTGGCCAGCCTAGTAGAAGCCTTTAATGAGCGGCATTCACAAAACTCAATTGAAGAAAAATATCATCGCCAACTATCAGGCTTACACAACCTGCCATGCCTTGAAATAGTGGCGAGGGCAAATGGTGTCTCAGATGAGACGCCGCCCCAACACTCCAAAGACAAAAATCTATCTACACCACACTTCCCATCAAGAATCCTAGCCATTTCTAACCTAGTGATCGACAAGTTCCCTTATCGTCAAGATAGCATCGACGAAGATCAATTCTATCATTACCTAGGAGTCAGACAAGCGAGCAATCTGACCACGACGGGATCAACCGACAGAGCGGTGGCTGAATCGGTTATACGAATGCTTGCCGATAGCACGCGTCTGAAAGCATTTGGGTCATGGATTGATATGGTCTTCGGTAATGGCAGGGAGATCGCATTTGGATTCAACAGACGTAAGCTTCAGGAAATACGGAAATTCCTCAAACACCCTGACAAGGTCGTATATGTACAAGAGCGGCTAGAGCGTCGCTTGGGCTCAAGAAGGGCTGACATGATCAGCGGTGAGGAGCTGTCAGCCATGGCAGGCCATATTGGGGAGTTATTCACTCTACTGGACAATCATATTCATACTCAACTCAGCTCTAAAGTCGAGAGAGCCGTATTGAGACTAGTTACACTTTCAGAGCAGGACAAATCTAATCTGAGTAGACTTGTGATTGGTTTTTCAGCTGCAAGTCGCGCGGGTATTTCTGTGTGGCCAAGCCTTTTGTTTGAGGCCAGTTCGTGGTTGGGCTTTGAGGAGTTAAGTTCAGGGCAGCAAAATTTGCTGTCAGTCGGCGCGAAAGTCATTGCCTACGCGACCCCTGGAAGCCTAGTGGTGATTGATGAACCAGAGGTGAGCCTCAATGTGGTTTGGCAACAGCGTTACGTGGAATTGTTACAAAAGTCCTTAGCAGGAGCCCCTCGGAGCCACGTTATTATCGCCACCCACTCGCCTCATATGCTGTCAAGCGTAGCGCATGGACTTGCCAGTATTGTCACGCTGGGACGCAAATCGGATCATATAGTCGTCGAGGTTCAAGATGGCGTATTTGAGGGTTGGGGTTCCGAATCTGTCTTGTATAACGTTCTGCAAATCCCGTCTGCGTCAAATTACCACCTGACCAGAGAGCTGAGCGCCGTACTTAAGCACATCCAAGACGGGGGGAAAGATAAAGATTTTCTCAACGGCTTCATGACCAAGATCTCTCGCATTAACTACAACGACATTGAACCTCTGGCACTAGTAGTTAAGGAAGTACAGTCTTACATGGAGCGTCTAAATTGAAAAAATTCACAGTCCCCTCCTATGGATGGAAGCTGGTCAAAGAATTAAAACGGTATGCAATTACAACCAAGGCCAAAGACCCATGGGGCCATGGAAAACAGGCGACTAAAGATTTCAAACAAGAAATGACGAGACTCATGCTTATCGAGCAGAAGAGGCGTTGCGCTTACTGCGGCTGCCGCCTGTTCGAAAAACGGCCTCACAGAGACCATATAGCTCCTAAGGAATCGTATGCGGAGTGGATGTTTTGGCCTACCAATTTAGTTTTATCATGCTATACGTGCAACACCGACCTTAAAAAAACTTTTGACCCAATACTGGTCAAAGGAAGCAGCTATCGACGATCGCAATTTTCATTCGTACATCCTTACTTTGATGACGCCGATGAGCACATCACATATACATCGGAAGATGTTAAGGTTTTAATTCAAGAGCGTAACGGCTCGCCTAAAGGCAAGAAAACCATCGATGTGTTTGAGCTCTCTACCACGGAGCGCTCCAAACAGCGAGCTAAAGACTATCTCCATGACGAGGACGCGGCAGACTTGTATGGCCACCATCGTGCGCTTCTGGAAAATGCAAGAGCCGCCATTGAGACACGGCTGTTGAAGATGAACGACTAGAAGCCATCTTGATGATGGATTGAGCCCCCCAGTTTTCAAAAGCAAAAGGTGCCCTATGCGCCTTTGGTCGCTGCATATTAACGCCAACGCGACATCCGACTCCCCGTTTACCAAGCTCTGCCCCGCTGGATATGACCAGCCTGCGGAGCTGGGGGGAACTGTACTGATTCCCCCTCGGAGACTCGCAAGCGGATCGACGTCTTGGTTAATAATGCGGGTGCTGGTCAGGGCCACCAGCCTACTGAACCTT
This sequence comes from Pseudomonas sp. S30, assembly GCF_016518545.1. Taxonomy (GTDB): domain Bacteria; phylum Pseudomonadota; class Gammaproteobacteria; order Pseudomonadales; family Pseudomonadaceae; genus Aquipseudomonas. The sequence continues at coordinate 131,162 of NZ_JACVTO010000013.1, read as the reverse complement.
CGACTTGGGCGACCGGCTGACGCACCATGCGCCCGCCGTCCACCGATTCCAGACGTACCTTGCGTGGATATCCACTACCCTTCCACAAAAGGCACTAAGTAGTTGGCCAATCTGTCCGCACGTATCTGCGAGTGCTCGATTAAATGCTGGCAATGCCCTTCAAGCTCAATATCGGTCAACTGAGACTCGCAGAGCTCTCTCAGCAACACCCGGGAATTTGCAACCAGTTGATTCAGCCGATCAAGCGTAAGGGCATAGCTTTCGTGTGCTGACGCTGCTGCGGTCGCCTTGTTCGTAGGGTGCACAACTACACGGAGACTTGAGTATCCGGGGTAGTTTTGAACGAACCACTGTTCTGCGACCAGGAGCTGACCATGCTCCTCCTTGGTTAAAGGGTTTCTGTCCAGCTTGCGACTTTTTGCTTCCAGGATCAGAGCAGCCTTGTTGGGTAGAAGCCAAAGAACATCAGGCCCCTCCCCACCGACGTCATGGCGTTCGGTAGAAAGACCTATCAAGCCACCGAGGTCTGCAAGCGCCTGCTCAAACTGGGCGGCAGAAGCGTTGCTGTTCAACCTAGATACCACCTGCTCGAAACGTTGAAGCAAACCACGTCTCATCCGATATCCACGCAGCTGAGATGCAATCGCTGCGCCCTGCGCACCGGGAGTAGGGAGGGGTCGGTAGGGTGATGAGGTGCGCGGACGTAGAAGGTTACGGTTCGCCGAAAATGCCGATCGTTGGAGCTCGTCACTGCGCTCGGCTTGTCCCCAGTTGTTCGCTATTCGGCCTGCCAACTGGTACAGCCAACCGCGTGTTTGGTCATCAACCGCGTCCTGGGCTCCTGCTACCTGATCCAAGCGAGCGATGGCCTTGTCATAACAGCCATCCGCCCAGAGGTTAAAAGCTTTGCGCTCCGTCGACGCCGTATCGAACCGCTTCGGATCTGGCGCTTCCGGCCCCACGTTTTCCGCGAGCGTGGCGGCATGGTATTCAACCCATTCAGTGTTCCGGTTGATGCTGAGCCCGATTGTATTTCCCAAATCGTTAACGTCACTGACTTCCTTGCTGACCGTCGACCCCATTTCGAGCTGTGCTCGGGTCGCACTCGTAAGCAACTTGAAGTTCGCTTCCTTGGCAATCCAACCTGCCAAATCAGAACCAAGAAGCAGCACTACGCAATGGTCACCCGCTCCACGCGCTCCGCGTCCGATACCTTGCTCTATGCGCTGCGCTAGCATGCGACTGATGGTAGCCCCGCCGTACAGAGTGGCAGCTCGCAGGAGCTCATAATCAGACGTCCCGGAGGGAAGCCCTTCCATCACCAGGATTCTGCATGAATCGCCAGGTAAATCGATCCCATCGTAACGGTTGGCAAATACGACTGGCCCACTGGTTCTGCGGGATTGAAGTGCCTCAATTGCATTTTCAACTTGGTCTGAGCCTTCGGCGAATTGAGCAGTGCCATCCCATGCCTTTGCAGCATAATTGGCATGCACCAATACCACAGCCCCAAGGTTCATCGCAGCGACTTGCTTGAGAATGGATTTAGCGACGCTTTGAGCATCGAAATCGAACTGCATCAGGCTTGGGATCAGGATCATCCGCTCACTGATCCCTGCGAGAGATCTAGAGGCCAACGCGTTGTTCACATGCTGAGGATCGGCGTCGAACGTACGGACAATTTCGCTATCGTCAGCGATGGTCGCCGACATATAGATTCGCCGGGGAGCATCAGCAAATGTGGGGAAATTGTTCACCTGGGGCAGGACAGTCGTAACAGTGAATGCTTTGCTACTGATCAGGGCATGGCACAGGTGCAGATTGTCCCGCAGTAATGGCCAAGCAAACGGAACGTCCTCGCCGTTACCACGCAACATTCCCCTTACGGTGTCCAACTGCTCATTCCAGGCCCAATAAGGTACTTCCACGACGCCGTTGTTGAGCCCCGAAACGGTATCGTCAAAGGTTCCCAGTCGATCAATTTCTCGAAAGGCGTTACGGAATAAGGTGCACAGCGCGTTATACGTTTCCTTGTCAGCCTCAGAGGAGACCTCAAGAGTGAACGACTCGCGCACAACAGAAAATGCTACATGGGCGTCATCGAGGATTACTGCACCCACTTTAATGGGCATCCGCCCCCCACGAACCCCAAACTTGCTATGGCCGTTGAATAAGGCTTTGTACGACGCGACCATCACCGCTTTGCCATTTACAAAGTCATCGTGCAGCGGCTGCCCTCGGGTATATGAGACAGCGAGAATCCCAAGCGATTTTGCTTTCTCCAGGGTCTGCTTGACTAACTGTGTAGTCGGAGCCAGATACAGCACAGGCTCTTTCAGATCATTCAAGGTCGACTGAGCTATCAGCAGCCCCACTAGAGTCTTTCCTCCCCCGGTATGGAGCTTGACCACCGTGTCACGCTCGTCCTTGCGCTTGAACCAGGCCTCCAGCACCTCAGCTTGACTGGTGTAAAGATCATTGATGCCTTGCGGCTTGGGCATGCGCCTGAAGATTTCCAGGGGATCTATCGGTGCAGGTCGCTGAGATTGCGATCTGAGTTTGTTGAAGTCCACCATCCTTGTTTACCTCCCAATCGCCGTTGAGCTTTAGCGGCTCATGTTCGTCGGATTGGATCTCAGCATCAACGATTAATTGTGAGGAGTCGGAGCCTCCTCTGACAGCTTGCTCCACCTGATGCAAGTGGACGCGACGTCCAAAGGGTCGACACCGGTCGGGGTGCCGAAGATAACCGCATCGTACTCTCCGAGCTCCGCTTGACTCGCAATCGAGCTACCCTGTCGACCTTGCCATGCGCTGCTTTGAAAGCATCAGGATTGAGCGACCGATTCCTTGTTTATCGTTCCGTGGGGTGATGGATTTCAAGGTGCACCATGGTGCACAGTGAAAAAGAGAGCTATTCGCCCGTAAAACCGGGTCGCAGGGGAAGGGAATCACTACACGGATACACGCTTCAGGCGGGAAATATCCAATAACGGTTCGATTCCCTCTACCCGCTCCACCTTCCAAGTTAGTCACTCTCATCCTTTCCAGGCACTAGCGCCGGCTTCAACGCCCCTCGCGCCTCGGATTCGCCTCGCTGGCACAGCGACTTCAGGCTGCGAAATCCGCCAGAATGCGCGCGCATCGCTTCGTCATCGACGACGCATTCCTGTCATATCAGAACGCCCGTCGACACACCTTCGATACCTGCCAGACAAGTCTCGATTCTCATCATTCTCGATTCTGCTCGGCAATTGAGCATGCTCGAAATGAAGTGAACTGATCACTCCAGCGTTGCCGCCCAGGAGAGCAAGAACGACGTCCGAAGGCGTCGTTGCGATAGATGGCTCAGCCTACCGACTTCAACTGGGGACGGCCCTCGAGGCGCTCCAGCAGGGTCGCGCAGTACCAGTCGTCGAATTGACAGACTCCATTCTCGGCGTTTTCGGAAAACGGCCCAGGCTCATAGGCAGGAGAAGAGACTCCAGCGAAGGTACCTTCAACCAGACGACGATCCTGGTCGTTGGTCGCCAACCAGACCTTGGTGAGTCGATCCAGATCGTAGTCGACGCCTTCGACTGCAGACTCCGGTACCAGCCATTTGGTAGTCACCAGGGTTTCGCCCGGCCCGATCGGCAGAACACGGAAACTCAACGCATGGTCGCCGAGGAAGTGGTTCCAGGTAGAGGGGTAGTTGAAGTACAGCAGAGCACCGATGTCCGGCTCACCGCTCTGGTCCAGTCGGCCATTCACCCCAGGCTTGCCATCCATCGTGTAGCTGACAGCGCCGGCGGAAAGCGGAATGCGAGTCATGCGGAAGCGCCCCATCGGATCCATGTTCAGTCGGCTCGGCATGCCAGCCGCCTCGCAGCGATCCCAATGAGCGACAAGCTCTGGATCGTCATCACCGCCAACGCCTGCGACCGACAGATTCTCGACGAAGGAGTTGAGCAGCTCAGGGTGAGTACCGTCGCAGTGGTAGCACTCGCGGTTGTTTTCGAACACTAGCTTCCAGTTGCCCTTCTCGATCAGATTCGACTCGAAGGCCACCTTGGCGTTTTCCAGAAAGTGCGGCGCGATGAAAGGGGTGACGGCGGTACGGAAGCTGGAGAAGTCTGGCGCTTTCTCGGCGACGCAGACATAGATGTAGGTGTGTACCACCTCGACATGAACGGTCTTCAGGCCGTAGTTCGAGCGATCGAAGTCGGCGCCCATGTTGCCAGCGTAGATCAGGTTGCCGTCGAGCTCGAACGTCCACTTGTGATAGGGGCAGACCAGCTTGGCCACCTTGCCACTCGCCTGCTCGCAGACCTTGGCGCCACGATGGCGGCAAGCGTTATGGAAGGCTCGAACTTCACCATCCTTGCCACGCACAACCGCCACTGGGTAGTCGCCGATCTGTAGAGTGAAATATTGACCGGTCTTTGGAATTTCGAAGGTGTGGCCAGCGAACACCCAGTCTTTATGCCAGATGTGCTCGAGATCCTGGCGATATACCTCAGGATCGAAATAAAGCTCACGGGGCAACACATGGCGAGGCTTGCGTTGCTTGATCAGGCTAATGACGGATTCGTTGCTGTTCATTATTATCCTCCATGCGGCCGTGCCGTTATCGACGGACACAAATGACTAAAACATTATTCTTGTAGATAGCCATCTTCGGAGCTGGACTCGTGAGTTTAATGCTCCTTGATTCATATCGAACGGCCGTTGAGCTTGTACAACGGGCAAGCCAATGACCGACAGCCACTCAAACTAAATTTTCAAAGCGACATTCTTCGTACCGTTCCTCAACCGCTGCACATAGGCCTACCAACACATAGTACGCAGCGAAAAAAATGTTTGCATCGGTACAAAAATTACCCAAGACATAACTTAAAGTTAGGTCATATTTTTTCACAGAACTCACTGGACAGTTCCTGACGCCCGACCGTATGTTAAAAAGGTTCTACAGGGTTTCTGTACATCCTCGACGTGATTTTTCGACTCCTTGCCAAAGCTGATGAGTCAATCGCGTTCACGTTGAAGCGATTCAATTCGATAAGTGGGTCAAGCATTGGGCTTGGGCTGCTGGGTTGCCCCAATGAAAACAATTACAAGAGAATTTAGCCGTACATTCGCCGACCGCAATCTGGGCTTCATTACCCAAACGCAAAGCGAGCGCAAAACATCCCGAGTAGGCTTCCTGCTGCTCGAAAATTTCTCGTTGCCCTGCTTCACCCAGGCATTGGATGTTCTGGTCACCGCCAATCTTCTCTGCCCCGGCGCAGTACGGGTGCACACGTTCAGCCACAACCACGCTGAAATCATGAGCGATCTGGGCATCCCGATCCCCCCGGATACCCCGCTGACGGATATCCGCCTGTCTGACCTGGACCTGATGATCATTTGCGGGGGCCTTCGCGCCGCCCGTAAGCTACCTGCTTGGCTGTCGTCTCTGCTCAAGAAGATATCGAGGCTACCGATCGCCCTCGGCGGCCTTTGGAACGGCGCGTGGTACTTGGCAGCGGCAGGGCTGCTGGATGGCTATCGCTGCGCGATCCACGCTGAACAGCGCACAGCGCTCGCTGAGCGTGCGCCCTATGCCAACGTCTCTCGTGACGCCTTGGTGTTTGATCGCAACAGAATGACCTCGGCCACTCCGACGGGTGCTTTCGATATGATGATTCGTTGGCTGGGGTATGGCTCAAGCCCTGCTCTTGCCGATGCGGTGTTGGACACGCTCGACTCCGAGCAGAGCAAGCACCGAAGTTTTCAGAAACCGCAGCAGCCGAAAGTCAGTAAAGCGCTAAGGGACATCATAGCGCTGATGGAAACCAATCTCGAAGACACACTGAGTCCCGAACAGCTCGCTCAGGTCGTCGGCTTGTCAGTCAGGCAAATTCAGAGGCTATTCAGAGATCAGCTGAACACCACGCCTCAAAAGTACTACTTCCAGCTCAGGATCACTGAAGCTCGCCGGCTCATACAGAACTCCAATGCCTCGATCTTCGATGTGTCGATCGCATGCGGCTTCGTTTCGTGTACCCATTTCAGCAGGTCATACAGTGCCTTTTTCGGGCACCCACCTTCAAAGGAAATCCGGTACGAGATCTAGCGATCAGCCTTTCTGATAACTCCGGTGACCGCTGCCAACCTTCGACAGATTCAAAACCGCTATCGCGCTGCGCTGGATGGGCAAATCGATGAGCGCTTGCACTTTGGTGGACGAGCTCTGCGTTGCGCTGCCAGCGTCAAAAGTCTTTTATCAGGAGAGAAAAATGACAAGTCCTAATATCTCAATAGAAGATGTACCGCTCAACAACTTCCATAAGCTGCTTACGTTACGCTCCGGCGGAGGCTCCTTCGTCGATGGCTATGTTCTGAGCATTATTGGTGTGGCGCTTACGCACATCGCCACCTCGCTTTCCCTGGGCAGCTTTTGGGAGGGTCTGATCGCTGCATCTGCGTTGATCGGCATCTTTTTCGGTGGGTTTCTTGGCGGATGGCTGACTGACCGACTGGGCCGCAAGCGCTTGTTTTTCGTGGGGCCCACCCTTTTCATTCTCGCCTCTGTCGCTCAGTTCTGGGCTGATTCAGCTGAAGCGATCTTCATTCTGCGTCTTGTCATTGGCATTGCAGTAGGCATCGAGTACCCCGTCGCCACATCGCTGCTGGTGGAGTTCATGCCGAAGAAGTATCGCGGCCCACGCCTGGCGATGCTGACGATTCTATGGTTCGCCGGCGCTGCGGCTGCCTACATAGTGGGTGAGCTGATAGTGCGCACAGGGGGTGAGCAAGCCTGGCGTTGGGTATTGGCCAGTTCGGCAATCATCGGCCTGGCCCTGTTCATCGTCCGCTTGGGCACTCCGGAGTCGCCACGGTGGCTACTGAACAAGGGGCGCGATCAGGAGGCCGAGCAGGTCGTAAAACGTGTTTATGGCAACGCGTTCTCCCTGAAGAATCTTCCGGAAGAAAGCCCTAACTACAAGATCAACGTGTGGAGCCTGATCTACTCGGGCTATGCCAAGCGAATGCTGTTCATCATCGTATTCTGGACGTGCTGCATCGTGCCCCTCTTTGCCGTCTACGCCTTTGCTCCCAAAGTACTGGCAGCGATGGACGTCAAAGGCGACGATGTCTCGATCGGCGCAATCCTGATCACCCTCTTCTTCGTCGTAGGCTGCATCGTATCGACCAGGCTCATCAACGTGATTGGGCGCCGCAACTTGCTGCTCGGCAGCTTCGCCGTATCGGGCCTCGCCTTGTTGGGCCTGGGCGCGTCGAATGACGATGCCGGGGCCTGGATCCTGACTTTCTTCGCCATCTATGCGCTGTTCATCGGTGGTGCACAGGTGCTCACCCTTGTATATCCGAACGAGATTTTCCCTACTGAAATCCGCGCTTTCGCGGTTGGCGCGGGCACCTCGATCTCCCGTATTGGCGCAGCCGTCGGCACCTATCTGGTGCCCGTTTCGCTGGCCTCGCTGGGCGTCGCACAGACGATGTACGTGGCCGCAGGGATCACCTTTTTCGGCCTGCTCATGTCCTGGAGGCTGGCCCCGGAAACACGCTTACTGAATCTCCAGCAGGCGGCATCGCTTGGCTAACGTGAACGTGCCGGAAACCCTCCACACCCTTCGCGAGCGCGCCGGCCTGGTCGACAGGGTCTACAACGCCATCGGCCCGACGGGTATCAGGAAGTCGCCATGCTCTCCATTAGCCGGCTGGGTTCAGATCATCACGCGTGGCAGGCGACGGTGCCAATTCTCGATTGGCAGCCATAGAGCCGCGTCTAGCTACGTAACCATTGTGCGAGGCTCATGATCGTGTCGGTGGTAGCGCGCCCTTGGGGGACGACCAGGTAGTACGCTTCCCTGGGCTTGACCACAAGATCGGTCAAGCGCACCAGTTCGCCCGATGCCAGCAGATGATCGAGCATGCGCCCCCAACCCAGCGCAACGCCATGCCCGTGGAGTGCGGCTTGAATGGTGTCTGTATACAAGTGGCAGTGCAGACGATAATCGAGTTTTGGTGGGTTCGCGCCCAGTGCCCGAAACCAGGTGGGCCAAGTCATCCAGCCCTCGCTGGTGGCCTCCGCGTCGATCAGATCTGCACTGTAGAGCTCCTCGAGGGACGAAGGCAGCGAATTGCGAGCAAGCCACGTCGCAGAACACACCGGGAAAACTTCCTCGTCAAACAGATGAAGCGCGCTGCCATCCACCCACTTGCCGTTGCCGTAGCGCACCGTCAAGTCCACGTCATGGTTACGCAGATCCCCGGTGAACATCTGCGTGGCCAGCCGCAAGCGTACATGGGGCAGGGCCGATTGGAGGCTATGCAAACGAGGCATGACCCGCAGATGCGAAAACGTCGCGGTGGTGCTGAGTACCAACTGCTGCTCGCTGCGACCCTCGCAGAGGCGATCGAACACCGCCGCGACCTTCTGTAGCGATTCCGACATCACCGCAAACAACGTCTGCCCCTCACTGGTCAGACGAACGCCTCGGTGATGACGCTGGAAGAGCTGAACGCCGATGCTCTCCTCGAGGATCCTGATCTGTTTGCTCACGGCAGCCTGGGTCACCCCGAGCTCGCGAGCGGCGACTGTGATGCTGCTGTTGCGAGCAACCGCTTCGAACTCCACAAGCGCGGTCATGGACGGGATGATCCGTCGGTACCCGCCGTGAGTGCTGCCAACCTCTATTGTTGTTGTCATGCGACGTCCTGACATGATTCGACGCTCAGGCCAGCGCCGCCGCTAACATTGGCAGATAAATCAACTGGATGACAGCACCGGCTTAACCCAGGGGTATCAAGCGTTCAGGCTCGGTGCGCCCTGCACCTCGCCGCTTGGCAGATGCGAATGCGCTGCCGAGTCGATCGGCCCACCTCATCAGGCTTGCATGAGATCATCTCGAAGGAAAACTTCGCCTCGACGTGCAGTTCCAGGGTTCTCTTGAAGCAGCCAGTGCCCTCTCCCGTGGGAGACGTTGGAACAAGCACTCACCGCAGCACTTGCCAGCCAAGTGGTTCGAGGTGCATACCAGGCGTTGCACCGAGACACATCAAAGGACTGCCCATGTTTCTATCCCGTTGGCTGCCAGGCCTGGCCAACCTCCTGCGTTACCGCCGCGAATGGTTCAGGGCCGACCTGCAAGCAGGTCTGTCGGTCGCGGCGATCCAGATTCCCATCGCCATCGCCTATGCCCAGATCGTCGGCCTGCCGCCGCAGTACGGCCTGTATGCGTGCATCGCACCCATGGTGGTGTATGCGCTGATCGGCAGTTCACGGCAGTTGATGGTCGGCCCTGATGCAGCCACGTGCGCCATGATCGCCGGTGCCGTGGCGCCGCTGGCCTTGGGTGACCCGCAGCGCATCGCCGAACTGGCGGTGCTCGTCACGCTCCTGGTCGGGGTGATGCTGATCGCCGCAGGGCTGGCGCGCGCAGGCTTCATCGCCAGCTTCTTCTCGCGGCCGATCCTGATCGGCTACCTCAATGGCATCGGCCTGAGCCTGATCGCGGGTCAGCTGTCCAAGGTGGTCGGTTTCAGCGTCGAGGGCGACGGCTTCATCCTCAGCCTGATGAATCTGCTCGAACGCCTGGGCGAGATCCACTGGCTGACGCTGCTCTTGGGTCTGAGCGCGCTGGCCTCGCTGATCTGGCTGCCCCGGCGCTACCCGAGGCTGCCGGCGGCACTGGTCACCGTCGCGGTGTTCACCCTGCTGGCGGCCCTGTTCGGCCTGGACCGATTCGGCGTGGCCGTGCTTGGACCGGTACCTGCCGGCATGCCCGAACTGCGCTGGCCGCAGAGCAGCCTGGACGAAGCCAAGAGCCTGCTGCGCGATGCGCTGGGCATCGCCACGGTCAGTTTCTGCAGTGCCATGCTCACCGCGCGCAGCTTCGCCGCGCGCCATGGCTATGCGATCAACGCCAACCACGAGTTCGTCGCCCTGGGCGTGAGCAACCTGGCGGCGGGCCTTTCCCAGGGCTTCGCCATCAGCGGGGCGGATTCGCGCACGGCGGTCAACGACATGGTCGGCGGCAAGAGTCAGCTAGTGGGCATCATCGCCGCGCTGGTGATCGCGCTGATCCTGCTGCTGTTCACCGCGCCCATGGCCTGGATTCCGCAAGCTGCGCTCGGGGCGGTACTGCTGATGGCCGGCTGGGGGCTGATCGACGTCAGGTCGCTGGGTAGGATTCGCCGCCTCAGCCGCTTCGAGTTCTGGCTGTGCCTGCTGACCACGCTAGGCGTACTGGGGCTGGGCGTGCTGCCTGGCATCGTGTTCGCCGTGACCCTGGCGATCCTGCGCCTGCTCTACAGCATCTATCAGCCGACCGATGCGGTACTGGGCTGGCTGCCGGGTACCGAGGGCCAGGTGGACGTGCGCCGGCACCCGCAGGCGCGGACGGTGCCGGGGCTAGTGGTGTACCGGTTCGACGATGCGATCCTGTTCTTCAACGCCGACTATTTCAAACAGCGCCTGCTCGAAGCCGTACAGCGCGAGCCCGAGCCGCGGGCGGTGCTGTTCGACGCCGAGGCGGTGAGCAGCATCGACGTGACCGGCATCTCGGCCCTGCGCGAGGTTCGTGACACGCTCGAGGCGCAAGGCGTGCACTTCGCCATCGCCCGCGCCCGAGGCACCTTTCTGCGGCTGCTGGTGCGATCGGGGATGGCGCGGGAAATGGAGGATCGGCTGTTCGGCTCGGTACGCGCCGGGATCCGGGCGTACCGCGTCTGGCGCAACCGAGCGCGACGCGGCGTTTGAGCGATGCCTGGGGCAAAGTCGCGGTGACCCGTCGCGCCTCGATCAGTAGCCCAGGCGGTCCAGCACCTGGGCTTCTTCCGGCACCGCCGGCCTGTTGTAGAACCGCAGCAACTGGCCTGCGCGGTTGGTGAACAGACCGTCCACGCCGGCGGCCATGGCCTTGGCGAAATCCTCGGGCGCGTCCAGGGTGTAGGCATGCACCAACAATCCACGCGCGTGGCTGGCCTGGTTCATCCACGGCTGGATCAGGTCAGCGTAGCTCTGCTCGCCCAGATCGCTGCGGCGCGCCGAGGGTCCGGTGCCGATGGCGCCAGCGGCCTTGGCCGCGTCCAGCCAGCGCAGGAATTCCTGGGTGTCCTTCGGCGCCTGGCGAGCGTAGAAAGCGGCTTTGTCCTGCTCACCCGAGTCGGCGAAGTCCTGGCCCGATTTCGGCTCGATGCTGCCTTTGCCGACCCACAACAGCAGGATCTTCGGCACCTGCGGCATTTCTTCATGCAGCAGCGCCAGGCTGTTGCGATCGAAGGTCTGCAGGATTACCCGGCCGGGCTGGTCGAGCCAGCCACGGGCCTGGAGACGTGCCTTGAGCTGGCGCTCGATGCCAGGGAACTGACCGGGCACCTTGGTCTCGATGTACAGCCCTGGTCGACGATCAGGATCGCCCTCGGCGATGTCGATCACCTCGTCCAGGGTCAGGATGCGCTGCCCGGCGAAGGCTTTGCGCGCGCGCTGCGGATAGGCCTGGTTGAACCAGCTGCCGGCATCGAGGGATTTCAGCTCGGCCAGGGTGAAGTCGCTGACCGGTTTGTTCTCGCGCCCGGGAAAGCGCTGGGCGACGTCGCTGGTACGTGTCAGCACATCGTCGTGCACCACCACCAGCACGTCGTCGCGCGTGCGTTGCAGGTCCATTTCCAGGTAGTCGGCGCCCAGCTCGCGGGCTAGCAGGTAGGCCGGCGTGGTGGACTCGGGGGCGTCGAAGGAGGCGCCGCGGTGGGCGATCACCGCTGGGTGGGGAATGGACGACGCCTGGGCCAGGCTCGCGCCCTCTTCGGCGTGGACGTCGAATGTGGACAACAGCGCAAAGGCCAGGGGCAGAACGCAGATTCGCATGATTCGATCCTCTCGGGCCGCGCGCCGCCAGGACCGGGCGCGCGGGGATTGCCTGGATGTGCAAGACTCTCACAAACTCGATGACATGCTAGGCTCTGTCTGAAATGGATCTGCACTCGCTCACACGCGTCTGAAACGGGCTGGGAATGTTCACGCACTCCAGTACACTGCGCTGGCCCATCCCATTTCGTCTTGTCTGGCCTTCGCGCAGGCCCGTTTCAGACAGACCCCATGGTCCACGCGTTCACCCCTGTCCCCGGAAGTTCGATGCCCTCTCTCGATACCCAGCTGGCCCCCTGGGCCGATCTTCACGCCCGTCACCCTTGCGCGGCCCTGTTGCTGGGCAACGGCGCCAGCCGCGCGTTGTGGAAGCCCTTCGGCTACTACTCGCTGTTCGAAAAGGCCCAGCAGGCCGGGCGCAAGAGTGGCCTGGCGATCAGTGACCAGGCGCTGTTCAAATCGCTGGGCACCGAACTGTTCGAGCCGGTGCTGAGCATGCTCAACACCACGGTGCGCACCAACGCGGCGCTGGCGATCAACTCCACCGCTCCGCTGAACCGCTACTATTCGATCAAACAAGCGCTGATCCACGCCATCCGCGCCGTGCATCCGCCCTACGCCCTGCTCTCCAGTGCCACTCTTGGCGCCATCGGCGATGCCCTGCGCGGCTACCAGCGGGTGTACACCAGCAACTACGACCTGATCCTGCCCTGGGCCGTGGAGCACGCGCCCCAAGGCTTCGCGCGCCTGTTCGACGACGAGGGTTTCTTCGACGTGCGGCGCACTGGCGGTGCGGGCACGCGCATCGTGCACCTGCATGGCGGCCTGCACCTGCTCAAGCTGCCCGACGGCACCACCCGCCAGCGCAGCGCCGCGGCCAGCGAACTGCTCGAAGGGGTCGCAGTGAACATCCCTGGCGAGGTGCCGCTGTTCATCAACGAGGACCGCAGTGATCACAAGCTGCGGGCCATTCGCCAGTCGGACTACCTGTCGTGGGGGCTGGGCCAGCTGGCCAACGAAGGCGACGGCCTGTGCCTGTTCGGTCAGCATCTGGACAGCAGCGACGAGCACCTGCTGCAGGCGATCCGCGAGGCGCGGCCGAAGTACCTGTGCATCGCCATCCGGCCGCTGAACGACGCGTCGATTCTCAACCAGAAGCGACACTATGCCGAGCGCTTCGCCGACTTGAGCGGCACCGAGCTGTATTTCTTCGATGCCACCAGCCATCCACTCGGGGCGGCGGAACTGGCATTGCCGGTGCCACTGGCCCACGCCCGTCGTGCCTGAGGGAGGCCGTCGGACGAGCTGGTAAATGTGAATAATTCTCGATAAGATCCGCACCCTTTCCCCTGGTTCTCCCGGAAAAGCGTGCATGCAGCGGCTCAAACCCGATCCTGGCAACGGCGACACCGTTCGAGGCGTCTACGGCGAAATCCTGCATTTCCTGCGCAAGCGCATGGACAATGCCAGCGACGCCGCCGACATGACCCAGGACGTGTTCGCCCAGTGGTTGGGCTACCGCGACCGCGCCAAGGTCGAGCAGCCCAGGGCATTCCTGTTCCGCATGGCGCGTAACTTGCTGAGCGACCACTGGCGCCGCCAACAGGTCCGTCAGGCCGTGTTGCAGGACGGTGAAACGGACACGACCGCCACTGCCGACGACCCGCTCGACCATGCCCAGCAAGCACAGCGCCTGGAACAATTGCGCCGAGTGCTCGACGAACTCTCGCCGCGGCGCCGAGAAGCCCTTATGCTGCACCGCTTCGAGGGCCTGACCCAGGCGCAAATCGCCGAACGCATGAACATTTCCGTCAGCATGGTCGAGAAGCACATCGCCGCAGCCCTGCTGCACTGCAAGCGGTGCCTGGACAGCGACGATGGCAGGGAGCAGCCACAATGAGCCTCACCGACGAGATCGACCCACGCCCGCTCGACGACCAGGCCGCCAGCTGGTTCACGCGCAACCGCAATACGCCGACCCGCGAGGAGCGCAAGGCGTTCGTGCGATGGGTCCGCCATCCCGAGCATGCCCGCGCCTACCGTCAGTTCGAGCAATTGTGGGCCGACCTGGCCGCACTCCAGCAGGCCACCCAGCCCGTGCCCGCGCCGTTGCGACGGACGCCGCGCTGGCGTCCGGCGCTGGCCGCCGCCGCCGCCGTGCTGTGCATGCTGCTGGTCGGCAATCCAGGCAGTGGCAGCACCCCGATCAGCGAGGATGTGGCGGCGGGCAGCACCCTGCGCAACGTGCGACTGCCGGACGGCAGCCACCTGTTCGTCAACGCCCGTACTCGCTTGCACCTGGACTTCACGGCCGAGCGCCGACTGATCCGCCTGGACCACGGGCAGCTCTACATCGACGTGGCCCCGGACAAGGAACGACCGCTGTTCGTCGATGCCGGCAGCGCCCGCGTGCGGGTGGTCGGCACGGGCTTCGACCTGCGTCGGGGCGCGCGTGAGCTGACCTTGAGCGTCGCCCATGGGCGGGTCGCCTTCGAGACTTCGGGCGAGAACCTGGCACCGTTGCTGGTCGACGCCGGACAACGCGTGACCTACGAGCCGGCCCGTGGCAGCCTGCTGCGCCAGAACCTGGGCGAGCATCGGGTGGGCGACTGGCGCGAAGGGCATGTCAGCTTCAGGAACCGCGAGCTGGGCAGCCTGCTCGACGAACTGAGCCTGTACCGTCAGCAGCCCGTGCTGCTGGCCGATCCAAGCCTGGCGCGCTACAAGGTCTCCGGCAATCTCGATGTGCACGATCCCGATGCCCTGCTCAATGCCCTGCCTGCGCTGCTGCCCGTGAAAACCACCTTGCTCGGCGATGGTCGCCTGCGCATCGAAGCCCGCGCCCACTGATTTGAGAATTTTTATCATTCGCAGGTGAGGGTTTTTCCCAACGCCGCGTCTTCTTCCCCGCCTGCCGATCATGACAGGCCATTTTTTCCGGCGTTTGCCGTTCTGGGGGAATCCATGTCGTCTGCGTTGCGTGCGCTGCAAAGCCTGCCTGCCCGTCCCACCCTGCTCGCCCTGTGCCTGGCGATGAGCCTGAACACCGAGGCAGCGCCCCGGCACTTCGACCTGCCGGCCCAGCCGCTGGGCCAGGCCCTGAGCCAACTGGCGCAACAGGCGCAGGTGCCGTTGCTGTTCGACGAAGCGGCGCTGGGCGATGCACACGCGCCGGCCTTGCATGGCAGCTTCGAACCGCAGGAAGCCATCGCTCGGTTGCTGGCTGGCAGCCGCTTCACCCTGGTGCGCGTGGGTGAGACCTATGTGGTGCGGCCACGCGAAGCGAAGTCGGCCAGCGCGCCCGGGCAGGCGGACAACAGCCTTCAGCTGGGCGCCTTGAGCATCGTCGGTGACGGTCAGCAGATCGGTCCGCAGAACGTCGGCCGCTCGACGCTGGACCAGGAACAGATCGACCGCTATCAGCCCAGCAATATCCCCAGCGTGATCGCCACCCTGCCGGGGGTGAACATGGGCGGCTCGGCCAAGCCCGGAGGTCAGACCATCAACATCTGGGGCCTGGGCGATGCCGAGGACGTGCCCATGACCGTCGACGGCGCCACCAAGAGCGGCTTCGAGCGCTACCAGCAAGGCACGGTGTTCATCGAGCCGGAACTGATCAAGCACATCGAAGTGGAAAAGGGACCGCATTCGGTCGAAACCGGCAACGGCGGCTTCGGCGGCAGCGTCAACATGACCACCAAGGATGCCGGTGACCTGCTTCAGGAGGGCCGTAACACCGGGGCCATGCTCAAGTATGGCTACGCCAGCAACGACCACCAGCAGGTCTACAGCTCGGCGCTGTTCGGTCGCAGCGACGATGGCCGCGTCGACGGCCTGGCCTACCTGACCAAGCGCGACGGCGGCGACATGAAGCTGGCCAGCAAGCTGCCCGACCCCGACGGCAGCTACCCGATCAATCCGACCCGCCTGCCCAACAGCGCACTGGACCTGGAGGGTGCGCTGTTCAAGGGCAACCTGCACCTGACCGAAGAGCACAGCCTGGGCTTTTCCTGGTCGCGCTCGCAGAGCGAACGCTGGGCCCCGTTTTCGTCCACCGCCTACCCCACGCCACCGACGGCGGCGAGCATCCGCCGCTACGGCTACGATGCTGCACTCAAGCGCTTCCTGGCCAATCGCAACACCACCGACACCACCTGGTCGACCACCTACAACTACCAGCCGTTGGACAACCGCTGGGTCGACCTGCAGATCAAGTATTCCGACTCCGACACCCGCCAGACCGACGAGCGCGACGCCACCGCCTTCTTCCAGCCAGCCACCGGTGGCCGCAAGATGGACACCGAATACCGCGACCGCATGCTGGCGGTGACCAACACCAGCCTGTTCGAAACGGCCGCCCTGGAACACGCCCTCACCGCTGGCGTGCAGGTGCGCAAGCACGACCGCGACACGCAGATGTGGATGCCTGGCGGCATGTACGAGACTGCCCGCTACAACTACGGCCACTACCAGCCCTACTTCATGCCCAGCGGCACCGTGCGCAGCCAGGGCTACTACCTCAAGGACGCCATCACCCTGGGCGACCTCACCGTCACCCCGTCGCTGCGCTACGACCAGGTCAGCAACGACGGCAAGCCCAACGACGCGCCCCTGTACGACAACCCGGCCGCGGGCCACGACTACAGCGCCAAGACCTATCGCGGCTGGTCGCCCAGGCTCTCGCTGTTCTGGAAGGTCACGCCCAACGCCGCCCTGTTCGCCGACTACAGCAAGACCTGGCGCGCGCCCGTGCTGGACGAGCAGTACGAGGTCCAGGGCACCGGCAGCCGCACCGCCACCAGCCGCGACCTGGACCCTGAGCGCATCACCGCCCTGCGGGTGGGCAGCGTGTTCGACTTCGACAACCTGCTCTGGGCGCACGACAGCGCCCAGGTGCGCGCCACGCTGTTTCGCAACCACATCGAAGACGAAATCTTCAAGGCCACCGGCATTGGCTGCGCGCAGCAACTGGTCACCGGCGGCTCGATCGCCAACACCTGCGGCGACGGGTTGATGTCCAACTACCGCAACATCGGCGACGTGGTGATCAAGGGCTTCGAGATCGAAAGCTTCTACGACTCGACCTACCTGTTCGGCTCGGCCTCGTTCTCGTGGATCACCGGTCGTCACCAGGGCGCCTACACCAATCCATGGGGTCCTGACGTGTGGGCCAAGGACATTCCCGCGCCGAAGTGGATCACCACCCTGGGCGTGAAGATTCCAGCCTGGGATGCGCGTGTCGGCTGGACTGCGCAGTTCGTGCGCAAGACCGACCGCCTGCCCAGCGACCGCTACTACAGTGGCCCGGCCAGCGCCCTGGGCGATCGCTACTACGACCAGTACGCCAATGCCAGTTACCAGATCCACGGGCTGTTCGCCAACTGGAAACCCCAGCAGGCCTACCTCAAGGGCACCGAAGTGAACCTGACGGTGGACAACCTGTTCAACGAGTCCAGGCGCTCCGAGCTGTCCGGGGAGAACGCGCTGATGCAAGGGCGCAACGCCAAGGTCAGCGTGACGCGGTTCTTCTGAGCATCAAGCGCAAGGGGCTGTACCCATGGCCCCTGACGCTCACGCCGGGATCAGGCTGTCGGCGCGCAGCAGGCTTTCCAGACAGTGCTCCTGAATGCCATAGAACGCCTTGAGCTGGTCGATCTTCTCCAGCAGCGCGGTGTTGTCGGCCGCCTGCCGGCGCTTGACGGCCAGGATCATCTTGTTCTTGTTGGTGTGCTCCAGGGAAATGAACTCGAACACCTTGGTGTCGTAGCCACAGGCCTCCAGGTACAGCGCGCGCAAGCTGTCGGTGAGCATCTCGGCCTGCTGGCCCAGATGCAGCCCGTACTGCAGCATGGGCTGCAACAGCGACGGGCTGTGCAGTTGCGGGCGGATCTGCTTGTGGCAGCACGGCGAGCACATGATGATCGACGCGCCACAGCGGATGCCGGTGTGCAGGGCGTAATCGGTGGCCACGTCACAGGCATGCAGGGCGATCATCACTTCGATGGCCGCCGGCACCACGCTGCGTACATCGCCGCACTCGAACACCAGCCCGGGATGCTCCAGGCGCGCGGCGGCGGCGTTGCACAACTGGACCATGTCCGCACGCAACTCCACGCCGGTCACCTGCGCCTCGCGGCCCAGGGTGTTGCGCAGATAGTCGTGCATGGCGAAGGTCAGGTAGCCCTTGCCCGAGCCGAAGTCGGCGACCCGCAGTGGCTGTCCCGGAGTCAATGGCGCACTGCCCAGGGCATGCTCGAAGACCTCGATGAACTTGTTGATCTGCTTCCACTTGCGCGACATCGAGGGAATCAGCGCGCCTTGCGCATCGGTCACGCCCAGGTCGCGCAGGAACGGCCGCGACAGCTCCAGATAGCGCTTCTTCTCACGGTCGTGCCCCGCGCTGGCCTCGGCACGCGGCGCCTGGGCAGCATGGCGCTGCAACTGCGGCTTGCCTTTCTTGCTGAAGCCCAACTGCACCTCGCCCTCGGCACTGAACAGGTGCGCATTGCGAAAGCTGCCCGGCAGCAGTTCGGCGACCAGTGCCAGGGCGTCGTCCAGCGGCAGGTTGCGGGTGATGTCACGGGTCTGGTGCCGATACACCAGCGACAGGCACGGCTGCTGCTTGAGCAGCACGGGCTTGGCGATGATGCGTTCGAGCGTGGTATCGGCGCCCACGTGACGAGCCAGCACCAGCTTGGTCAGGGTCTGGCCGTGGAGAGCGTCGGCCAGCAGGCCGAGGAATTGGCCACGGGCGTCCGGCGCGGGCGTTGGGGATGACATGGAGCAGGCCTCGAAATACGCGATGGGCGCCATTCTACAGGCTTTGCCCGGCCTGATGGCGGCAGCGCCGATCAGGGCTCAGTCCAGCACGACCAACTGGTTGGTCAGCTGGTTGCGGCGGCCGACCGATGGCAGCGTACGCCCCAGCAACTCGCCGCAGGCATCGATGCATTCGACCAGGCCCAGCACGGTCCGGCCCTCGCCCACCCGTTCGGCAAGCCGTGCCACCAGCGCCGCACGGGTCGGCTCGTCCAGATGCTGCGCAGTGCCCGAATCGGTGAGGATGGTCACGTAGCGCTCGGCTTCGCAGACGAAGATCAGCACGCCAGTGGCGCCCGCGGTGCGTTGCAAGTGCTGCTGGTGGAACTGCTGTCGGGCCAGGGCGGCCGCGCAGCGCCGGCGCAGCAGGCTCGGCACCAGTCGCGCCGCCACCGGCGTGTGGCGCAGCACGAGGCAGCAGACGACGAACAGCAGCACCTGCGTGACCAGCACGCCGCGCAGGCTGGGCCAGCCCGACAGCAGATGCACGGCACTGGGCAGCACGATGGCCAAGAGTGCGGCCCACAGCAGGGGCAGATAGGCGTAGTCGTCGGCGCGGCGGGCCAGCACCGTCACCAATTCGGCATCGGTGCGCCGCTCGGCCCGGGCGATGGCCTCGGCCACCTGGCGGCGCTGATGCTCGTCGATAGGCGTCATACCTGAAGAGTCTCGTTCGTTCTTATTGTGGTGATCCCGACAACGGGACGCAGGAGTGTATCTCATCGCGCAGCGCTTATAGGGCATAATCCGCCGCAATCGACGGGCGCTCGCTGCCCGCATGCCACAACAACAGCCGCCGCCACGCAGCCGCGGCGCGCGCACATTGGGACTGGGGAATTGATCATGAAACTGTCGTTGCTGGGCCTGGCCATGGGCCTGGTCAGTCAGGTGGCCCTGGCCACGTCCACGCCGCCCCTGCAGGACAAGGCGGCCTTCATCGATCATCTGCTGGGGCAGATGAGCGTCGATGAGAAGATCGGTCAGCTGCGCCTGATCAGCATCGGCCCGGACATGCCGCGCGAAAAGATCCGCGAGGAAATCGCCGCCGGACGCATCGGCGGCACCTTCAACTCGCGTACCGCCCCGGAAAACCGTCCGATGCAGGACGCCGCCATGCGCAGCCGCCTGAAGATCCCGATGTTCTTCGCCTACGACACCCTCCACGGTGAACGCACCATCTTCCCGATCAGCCTGGGCCTGGCGGCCACCTGGGACATGGACGCCATCACCCAGGTGGGCCGCACCTCGGCCATCGAAGCGGCCGCCGACTCGCTGGACATGACCTTCGCCCCCATGGTCGACATCGCCCGCGACCCGCGCTGGGGCCGTACCAGCGAAGGCTTCGGCGAGGACACCTACCTCACCTCGAAGATCGGCCAGACCCTGGTGCGCGCCCTGCAAGGCAAGAGCGCGGCCGAACCGGACAGCATCATGGCCATCGTCAAGCACTTCGCCCTGTACGGCGCCGTGGAAGGCGGACGCGACTACAACACGGTCGATATGAGCCTGCCGAAGATGTACAACGACTACCTGCCCCCCTATCGCGCCAGCCTCGACGCCGGTGCCGGCGGGGTGATGGTGGCGCTGAACTCGATCAACGGCGTGCCGGCCACCGCCGACACCTGGCTGATGAACGACCTGCTGCGCAAGCAGTGGGGCTTCAAGGGCGTGGCCATCAGCGACCATGGCGCGATCCAGGAACTGATCCGCCACGGCGTGGCGCGTGACGGCCGCGAGGCGGCCAAGCTGGCGATCAAGGCCGGCATCGACATGAGCATGAACGACACCCTGTACGGCCAGGAGCTGCCCGGACTGTTGAAATCCGGTGAAGTCACCCAGGCCGAACTCGACCAGGCCGTGCGCGAAGTGCTCGGCGCCAAATACGACATGGGCCTGTTCAAGGACCCGTACGTACGCATCGGCAAGCCCGAGACCGACCTCAAGGACTACTACGGCGAAGACCGCCTGCACCGCGACGCTGCCCGCGACGTGGCGCGACGCAGCCTGGTGCTGCTGGAGAACCGCCAGCAGACCCTGCCGCTGAAGAAGGCCGGCACCATCGCGCTGGTCGGCCCGCTGGCCGATGCCCCCATCGACATGCTCGGCAGCTGGGCGGCCGACGGCCGGCCCGAGCATTCGGTGACCGTGCGCGAAGGCCTGCGCCGCGCCACCGATGGCAAGGCCAGACTGCTCTACGCACGCGGCTCGAACATCACCGGCGATAAAGCGATTTTCGATTACCTGAACTTCCTCAACTTCGCCGCACCGGAAATCGTCGACGATCCGCGTCCGCCCGCCGTGCTGATCGATGAGGCGGTCAAGGCCGCTCGCCAGTCCGATGTGGTGGTGGCGGTGGTCGGTGAGTCGCGCGGCATGTCCCACGAATCGTCCAGCCGCACCACCCTGGAAATTCCGGCGGTGCAGCGCGAATTGATCAAGGCGCTCAAGGCCACCGGCAAGCCGCTGGTGCTGGTGCTGATGAACGGCCGACCGCTGTCGATCGGCTGGGAGCGCGAGCAGGCCGATGCGATCCTGGAAACCTGGTTCAGCGGTACCGAGGGCGGCAATGCCATCGCCGATGTGCTGTTCGGCGACTACAACCCGTCCGGCAAGCTGGCGATCACCTTCCCCCGCTCGGTCGGGCAGATCCCCATGTACTACAACCACCTGAGCATCGGTCGGCCCTTCACACCTGGCAAACCTGGCAACTACACCTCGCAGTACTTCGAGGAGCCCAACGGCCCGCTGTACCCCTTCGGCTATGGCCTGAGCTACAGCGACTTCGAGCTGTCGGACTTCACCCTGTCCAAGACCGCCCTGAAGCGTGGCGAGCCGCTCCAGGCCGAGGTGACGGTGAAGAACACCGGCAAGGTCGAGGGCGAAACGGTGGTGCAGTTGTACGTGCAGGATGTCAGCGCATCCATGAGCCGTCCGGTGAAGGAGCTGAAGAACTTCCAGAAGGTGGCGCTCAAGCCGGGTGAGGCACGCACCTTGAGTTTCCGCCTGGACGAAGACGACCTGAAGTTCTACAACGGCCAGTTGCAGCACGTGGCCGAGCCCGGACAGTTCAACGTGCAGATCGGCCTGGACTCCCAGAACGTGCAGCAGCAGAGCTTCGAGCTGCTGTAGATCGCCGCGCCCGCTCGTGGAGACTCGCCGCCTGCGCGGGTTGCTCCACGATCCGGCCTTCGCCCAGCCACAGCGGACCGTCCCATGCCCTCACCCTTGCGCATCCTGCGTCTGGCCCTGATCACGCTTGCGATCGTGGCCGGCACCCTGTTCTGCGCAAGCTGGGCCATGCACCACGCCACGCGCCAGGCCATGCAGGCCGACGCGCGGCGCGCCAGCGAGCAATTGGCCCTCTACGCCAATGGCCTGCACACCCTGATCGAACGCTACCGCGCCTTGCCTGCGGTACTGGCGCTGGATCCGCAGCTGATCGACGCGCTGCGCGGCACGGTGAGCGCGCCGCTGCAAGAAGTGCTCAACCACAAGCTCGAACGCATCAACGGTGCCGCCAATTCTTCCACCCTCGAACTGCTCGACCGCACCGGCCTGGCGGTGGCGGCCAGCAACTGGCGCCTGCCGACCAGCTATGTGGGCTCCAACTACGGCTTTCGGCCCTACTTCAAGCAGACCCAGGTGCAGGGCAGCGGCAGCTTCTATGCCGTGGGCGTGACCAGCGGCGTGCCCGGCTACTTCCTGTCCAGCGCGGTGCACGATGAACAGGGGCGTTTTCTCGGCGCCATGGTGGTCAAGCTCGAATTCCCCGAGCTGGAGCGCGAATGGCGCCAGGGCAGCGACATTCTGCTGGTCAGCGATGCGCGCGGGATCATCTTCATCGCCAACCAGAATGGCTGGCGCTACCGCGAACTGCAGCCCCTGGGCGATGAGGACCGCGCCGAGCTCGCCGAAACGCGTCAGTACGACCGCCAACCGCTGGTGCCCCTGCAACACCGTCTGCTCAGCCGTTTCGACGAACGCAGCACCTTGCGCCAGGTGCAAGGGCCCGACGGCAACGCCGACTACCTGTGGGAAAGCCTGCCGCTGGGCACCGAAGGCTGGACCCTGCACCTGCTGCGCAAGCCCCAGGTCAGCGAAGATGCGCGCAATGCGGCGCTGCTTGGCGCCGCAGTGTGGTTGAGCCTGGCGTTCGCCGCGCTGTTCGTCAGCCAGCGCCTGCGCATCGCCCGCCTGCGCCAGCGCAGCCGCGAGGAACTCACGCAGCTGGTGGAGGCCCGCACACGGGAGTTGCGCACGGCCCAGGAAGGGCTGGTGCAGTCGGCCAAGCTGGCGGCGCTGGGGCAGATGTCCGCGGCATTGGCCCATGAGATCAACCAGCCGCTGACCACCCAGCGCATGCAGCTGGAAACCCTGCGCCTGCTGCTCGACCATGGCCGCCTGGAACAGGCGCGCGAGGCGCTGGTGCCGCTGGAACAGATGCTGGTACGCATGGCGGCGCTCACCGGGCACCTGAAGACCTTCGCCCGCAACAGCCCGGTGGGCCTGCGCGAACGCCTGGACCTGGCCGCCGTGGTCGACCAGGCGCTGGAACTGATGGACGCGCGCCTGCGCAGCGAGCAGGTCGAGGTGGCGTTGCACCTGGCGCGTCCGGCCTGGGTACGCGGCGACGCGATCCGCCTGGAGCAGGTGCTGATCAACCTGCTGCGCAACGGGCTGGACGCCATGGTCGACAAGCCCCAGCGGCGCCTGGAAATCCGCATCGAGGCCGCAGAAGGGCACTGGCGCCTGAGCGTGCTGGACTGCGGGGGCGGCATTGCGCCGGCCGATCTGGCGAAGGTGTTCGATCCGTTCTTCACCACCAAGCCGGTAGGTGAAGGGCTGGGCTTGGGCCTGGCCATTTCCTATGGCATCGTCCATGAAGCGGGCGGGCGATTGCAGGTCGAGAACCTGCCCGGCGGCGCCTGCTTCACCCTCACCCTGCCCCGCGATCTGGAGCCTGCATGTTGAATTCAGTGATGGTCGTCGACGACGAAGCCAGCATCCGCACGGCCGTCGAGCAGTGGCTGAGCCTGTCCGGCTTCAGCGTGCAACTGTTCGCCCGTGCCGAGGACTGCCTGGCGCAATTGCCCGCCCATTTCCCCGGTGTGGTGATCAGCGACGTACGCATGCCAGGCATGGACGGCCTGCAACTGCTGGAGCGTCTGCACACCCAGGATGCCGAGCTGCCCGTGATCTTGCTGACCGGTCATGGCGACGTGCCGATGGCCGTCGAGGCCATGCGCACGGGTGCCTACGATTTCCTGGAAAAGCCCTTCACCCCCCAGCACCTGCTGGGCAGCCTGCGCCGGGCGCTGGACAAGCGCCAGTTGGTGCTCGACAACCGCGCCCTGCATCAGCAGGCCGATCTCAAGGAGCGCTTGCAGGCGACGCTGCTGGGCATGTCGCCGGGGCTGCAACAGTTGCGCCGACAGGTGCTGGAGTTGGCCGCGGTACCGGTCAACGTGCTGATTCGCGGCGAGACCGGCAGCGGCAAGGAACGGGTAGCGCGCTGCCTGCACGACTTCGGCCCGCGCGCCGACAAGCCCTTCGTGGCCCTGAACTGCGCCGCGATCCCCGAGGCGCTGTTCGAGGCCGAGCTGTTCGGCCATGAGAGCGGCGCGTTCACCGGCGCCCAGGGCAAGCGCGTCGGCAAGCTGGAGTACGCCAATGGCGGAACGGTGTTTCTCGACGAAATCGAAAGCATGCCGCTGGCGCAGCAGGCCAAGCTGCTGCGGGTGATCCAGGAGCAGAAACTGGAGCGCCTGGGGGCCAACCAGAGCATCAGCGTGGACCTGCGCATCATCGCCGCGACCAAGCCCGATCTGCTCGAAGAAGCCCGCGCGGGACGCTTTCGCGAAGACCTGGCGTATCGCCTGAACGTCGCCGAGCTGCGCCTGGCGCCCCTGCGCGAGCGGCGAGAAGACATTCCGTTGCTGTTCGAGCATTTCGTGCGCGGCACCGCCCAGCGATTGGGCCGCGACGCCGCGCCGGTCTCAGGTGCGCTGCTGGCGCAGCTCCTGGCCCATGACTGGCCAGGCAACGTGCGCGAGCTGGCCAACGCCGCCGAACGCCATGCCCTGGGCCTGGATTCGGCCCAGCACGCAGTGGCGCCTGCCGGGCAATCGCTCGGCGAGCAGATGGAAGCTTTCGAAGCCCAGTGCCTGCGGGCTGCGCTGCGCCTGCACCAGGGCGAAATCAAGGCGGTGATGGAAGCACTGCAACTGCCACGGCGCACCTTGAACGAAAAGATGCAGCGCCACGGCCTGCTGCGAGAAGACTTCATCGAGGCTCCATAGGCGGATTCCTGCCGATCGACGTCCGCTGATGAGCGGAATTCCGCTCACCGATAGTTTGTAGGGTGATGAATTGGCAGATGCGAGCGGGGCGCAGGACCTTGAACTGGGCGCCCGGCGCCCCCGAATGGGGCATCGTGCATCCATTTGGCACAGCTTCTGCACACACCAGTCCAAGCCGCGGTCTCGCGTGCCTCACAACAACAACGACAAAGGTGTCCCTGATGGATAACGCCACCACCCTGCCCGGCGGTGCGGCCACTGCGCCCGCTGCTCCCAAGACGACCGCCAGCCGGTTGAAATCGATCTTCAGCGGCTCGATCGGCAACATGGTCGAATGGTACGACTGGTACGTCTACGCGGCCTTCTCGCTGTACTTCGCCAAGGCCTTCTTCCCGGCCGGCGACACCACCGCACAACTGCTCAACACCGCTGCGATCTTCGCCGTGGGCTTCCTGATGCGCCCCATCGGTGGCTGGCTCATGGGCCTGTACGCGGACCGCAAGGGCCGCAAGGCGGCGCTGATGGCCTCGGTCCTGCTGATGTGCGCAGGCTCGCTGGTGATCGCCCTCACCCCCGGCTATGAAACCATCGGCGTGGCCGCACCCGTGCTGCTGGTGATCGCGCGTTTGCTCCAAGGCCTGTCGGTCGGTGGCGAATACGGCACCTCGGCCACCTACCTGAGCGAAATGGCCACCAAGGACCGTCGCGGCTTCTTCTCCAGCTTCCAGTACGTCACGCTGATCTCCGGCCAGTTGATCGCGCTGGCGGTGCTGATCGTCCTGCAGAACGTGCTCACCACCGAGCAACTGTATGCCTGGGGCTGGCGCGTGCCCTTCGTGATCGGTGCGCTGTGCGCGGTGGTGGCCCTGTACCTGCGCCGTGGCATGGAAGAGACCGCCTCCTTCACCAAGAAGGAGAAGTCCAAAGAAAGCCTGATGCGCACCCTGATGCGTCATCCCAAGGAGCTGCTGACCGTGGTCGGCCTGACCATGGGCGGCACGCTGGCCTTCTACACCTACACCACCTACATGCAGAAGTACCTGGTCAACACGGTGGGCATGAGCATCAGCGACTCGACCACCATCTCGGCCGCCACGCTGTTCCTGTTCATGTGCCTGCAACCGGTGATCGGCGGCCTGTCCGACAAGATCGGCCGACGTCCGATCCTGATCGCCTTCGGCGTGCTGGGCACGCTGTTCACCGTGCCGATCCTCAGCACCCTGCACACCATCCAGAGCTGGTGGGGCGCATTCTTCCTGATCATGGCAGCGCTGATCATCGTCAGCGGCTACACCTCGATCAACGCAGTGGTCAAGGCCGAGCTGTTCCCCACCGAAATTCGTGCGCTGGGCGTCGGCCTGCCGTACGCCCTGACGGTATCGATCTTCGGCGGTACTGCCGAGTACGTGGCGTTGTGGTTCAAGAGCGCCGGCATGGAGACCGGGTTCTACTGGTACGTCACCGGCTGCATCGCCTGCTCGCTGCTGGTCTACACGACCATGAAAGACACCAAGCAGCATTCGCGCATCACCACCGACTGACCGTCCGACGGTGCGCTCCGGGGCCTGGGTACGGCCCCGACCTGCGCAGGGCGATTCCCAGCCTGCGCAAGGCTTGGCACACTAGGCCTTTCGTCCATCCGGAGGAAGGGCCAGCGCCCTGTGCAGATGTACTACTACGAACCCGCTCAAGGCCACGGCCTGCCCCATGACCCTTTCAACGCCATCGTCGGCCCGCGCCCGATCGGCTGGATCTCGTCCCAGGATGGTGAAGGCCGCCTGAACCTGGCGCCCTACAGCTTCTTCAACGCCTTCAACTACATCCCGCCGATCATTGGCTTCTGCAGTGTCGGGCGCAAGGACAGCCTGAACAACATCGAGCAGACCGGTGAGTTCGTCTGGAACCTGGCCACCCGGCCGTTGGCCGAGGCCATGAACCAGAGCTGTGCGGCGGTGGGCCCCGAGGTCGATGAATTCCACCTGAGCGGCCTTACCCCCAGCGCCTCGAAGGTGGTGGCGGTGCCGCGCGTGGGCCAGAGCCCGGTGAACTTCGAATGCAAGGTGAGCCAGATCATCCAGCTCAAGCGTGCCGACCAGGCGCTGGTGCCCAGTTGGCTGATCCTGGGCGAAGTGGTTGCCGTGCACATCGCCGAGCACTTGCTCAAGGACGGCATCTACGACACCGCCGCTGCCGAGCCCATCCTGCGCGGCGGTGGCCCGGCGGACTACTTCGAATTGGGTGAGCTGTTCCAGATGCGCCGTCCGCAGGTCTGATCACCAGCGCAGTTCGCCGGCCTCATCGACGCCATGCAAGCGCTCGAGCTCCGCGCTCGCCGCCGCGTCGGTGGCCACTGCCGAGCTGAACACCTGGCCATCGAGCACTCGATGAAAGCGCGGCGCACTGCCGCCACCCAGTGCCTTGACCGCGATAGCAGCGTGATAGCCACCGCCTTCGGCCGGAATCATGGCGGAAACGGCTTCGAAGCCTGGGAATTCTCTGCGTGCCACGGGTGTGCTCCTGTCGTCTGTGGGGGTCTGCGGACCAGGCGGGGAGTCTACAGGCGCGGGGCGGTTTCAGTCGAAGGTCTGCAGGTCCATGCTCGCCACAACGCGGTCCTGCACCAACTCACCGAACAGGGTCAGCGTGGGCGAGGCGAAATAGCCGCTCATGGCCTGCTGGTCCTGCCAGCTGCCACTGAGCAGCCACAGGTCCACGTCGACCTGTGAGCGCTGCACGCTGAAGGCCAGGCAGCCGGGGGTTTGCAGGGAGGGTTCTAGCAGATCGCGCAGGCGCATGCCGAGTTCGGCCGAACGGCCGCTGCTGGCACGGATGAAAGCCAAATGGGTGACCGGTTGTCGCAGGGTCATGAGCGATCTCCTTGAACGCAGGCGGGACGGATAAGCCAGGCTGCCAAGATTAGGATGTGGGCCGCGCGTCGCGTTAGGCCAATACTGTCGCTCGATTGCCTGATTCTGCGAGCCGACAGGATCAGGCAATCGACCGACAGTATTCGGCTAGCGCTTGGCGTTGCCCAAACCTATGCTGGCCCGGTCTTCGGAGGAAAACACCATGACTACCGCCCTCGCCGCTCTCGACCCCACCCTGGAGCGCCAGCGCCAGGAGCTCGCCGAGCTGATCCTGCGGCACGCCGGCGACCCGCATGGCCCGCCGTCGGCCATCGAGCAGTTGTACCTGTCGCGCTACACCGACAACATTCGTTCCAAGCCCGGCCTCGCTCTACCGGCCCTGTGCGTGATGGCCCAGGGTAGCAAGAGCCTGTTCCTGGGCGACCAGCAGTACGCCTACGACCCTTTGCACTACATGGTGGTGTCGGTGGCCATGCCCATCAGCCGGGTGCGACTCGACGCCAGCCCCGAGCAGCCGGTGCTCGGCCTGCGCCTGGACCTGGACGCCGCCGAGATCAGCCAGTTGATTGCCGAAAGCGGCCCGATGCTGGTACCCAACGTGCAGTCGGGCCTGGGCCTGTACGTGGAAAGAACCGACCAATCGCTGCTCGACGCCCTGCTGCGACTGGTGCGCCTGCTCGACACGCCGCGGGACATCGCGATGCTGGCGCCGCTGTTTCGCCGGGAGATTCTCTATCGCCTGCTGCGCGGCCCGCAGGGCCATCGGCTGTACGAAATCGCCTTGGCCAACAGCCAGACGCACCGGGTCAGCCAAGCCATCGCCTGGCTCAACCAGCACTTCCATCTGCCGCTGCGCATCGAGGAGCTGGCCCGGGAGGTGAACCTGAGCACCTCGACCCTGCACCATCGCTTCAAGGCGGTGACCTCCATGAGCCCGCTGCAGTATCAGAAACAGCTGCGCCTGCAGGAGGCGCGGCGGCTGATGATCAACGACGGCCTGGAAGCAGCGGTGGCCGGGTACCGCGTCGGCTATGAAAGCCCGTCGCAGTTCAGCCGCGAATACAGCCGGCTGTACGGCGCACCACCCATTCGCGACATGGCGCGGTTGCGCGCAGGTGCGGGCTGAAAGAACTTCAGTAACCGACGGTGAAGCGCTGGCGTGAATGCGCCGGTCGCTCCAGTTCGTCGATCAGGGCGATGGCATAATCGGCGAAGCTGATCCAGCTGCGCCCGTCGGCACCGATCAGCAAGTGATCCTTGCCCACGGTGTAGCGCCCGCTGCGTTCACCTTCGACGAACTCGGCCGAAGGCGACAGAAAGGTCCAGTCCAGTTGCTGCTCCTGACGCAGGGTGTCGAGGAACTCGGCGCCGGCACTGGCCTCGGCCTTGTAGGCTTCGGGAAAGTCCGGACTGTCGATCACCCGTTGCCCTGACGGGAGCAGCAGACTGCCTGCCCCGCCGACCACCAGCAGGCGCTCGACCCCGGCGCGCTTGACCGGATCGATGACCGCCCGGGCCGGAAGCGTGGCGAAATGCGCTGCGCTCAGCACCGCATCGACGCCGCTCACGGCGGCCTGCAACGCCGTTGCATCGTTGGCATCAACGGCCTTGACCGTAACGCCGGCCCGACCTTGCAACGCCGAAGGGTCGCGGGCGATGGCAACTACTTCATGCCCGCGGCGCAGGGCTTCTTCCAACAACTGGCTACCGGCACGGCCGGTGGCACCGATGATTGCAATCTTGCTCATGGGACGGACTCCATCAGGATTGTAGGGGGTTACCATTTCACTTCGCCTTTGGCCACCTTGGCGCCCAGCTCCAGCGAGCTTTCGTCTTCCAGCGCCGGATAGCGCTGCTTCATGGCAGCGACCAGCGCCGACGAATCCTTCGCCTTGGCGGTCGCGGCGTCGAACGCACGGATATAGCCAGCCGTGAAGCGCACCGCCTCGAGCGAGCGGCTGCTCTGGCCCAGGTAGTGACCGGGGATCACCGTACGCGGCGCCAGTCGCTCGATACCGGCCAAGGTCGCCAGCCAGTCGGCATGGGACTTGGCCGACTGGGTGTCGGCCATCCACACATGGATGCCCTCGGACACCACGACACCGCCGACCACGGCCTTGATCGAAGGAATCCAGACGAAGCTGCGCTCGGGCTGCGGACCGTCCAGGCCGACGATCTGCAGCGTCTGCCCTTCGAGGGTCAGCCGGTCACCAGCGAGCACCTGCGGCACGATGAGTTTCTCAGGCTTGTCGGCGCCCATCTGCGGCCCCCAATAGGCCAGTTTGGCGTCCTGGGTCTGGCGAATGTGCGCGACGGTGGCTGCCGAAGCGAGCACCTTGGCCTCGGGGAAGGCGCGGGTCAGGGTGTCCAGGCCGAAGTAGTAGTCCGGATCGCCATGGCTGATATAGATGGTGGTCAGGTGCTTGCCGCTGGCCTTGATCCGCTCGACCACCTGTTCGGCCTGAGCCTTGCCGAACTGGGCGTCGACCAGCAGCGCATCGCGGGCGCCGCTGACGATCACCGAGCTGACTGGAAACAGGTCGTCGTGGCCCGGGTTGTAGACATCCAGGCGCAGAGGCTCGGCGGCCTGCGCCTGGGCAGTGATGGCAATGCAGCTGAGCAACAACGCACGCAAGGGAGAGAACACGCTCATGGGCCTGGTCCTGTGGCGGAAACGATGGAGCCCAGCTTAGTTGCCCGAATCGATACAAAAAATGCGATGCTGCTACATAGTTTGTTTCTGGAATCGGGCAAATCATGGACCGTCTCACCGCCA
This sequence comes from Pseudomonas sp. S30, assembly GCF_016518545.1. Classification (GTDB taxonomy): domain Bacteria; phylum Pseudomonadota; class Gammaproteobacteria; order Pseudomonadales; family Pseudomonadaceae; genus Aquipseudomonas. Next base: position 100,544 of record NZ_JACVTO010000013.1, on the reverse strand, counting down.
TGCGCGTCTTCGTCACCGTCGTCGACCTGGGTAGCCAGTCTGGCGCAGCGGATCACCTGGGACTGTCCAGGCCGGTGATCTCACGCTACCTGGCAGAACTGGAGGAGTGGATAGGCGCACGCCTCATGCAGCGCACCACACGCAAGCTGAGCCTGACCGCTGCCGGCCAGGAGACCCTGCCACGCTGTCGGCAGATGCTGGAGCTGGCGGGCGAACTGCAGGGTGCCGGTCGTCAGCCCGACGAAGCGCCGCGTGGCGAGTTGCGCATCAGCGTGAGCACCTCGTTCGGCTATGCGCAGTTGGCCGACGCCGTGGCCGAGTACGTGCAGCGCTACCCTGGGGTCAGGGTGGAAATGCAGATGCTCGACCGCACGGTCAACCTGGTCGACGAGCGCATCGACCTGGCGATCCGTACCAGCAACGACCTGGATCCCAACCTCATCGCCCGGCGTCTGACGGTCTGCCATTCGGTGGTCTGCGCCAGCCCCGAATACCTGCGCCGGCATGGCGTGCCCCAGCGCGTGGAAGAGCTCAGCGCCCACAACTGCCTCACTCATGCCTATTTCGGCCATAGCCTGTGGCACTTCGAAGTAGCAGGCGAACCGGTGGCGGTGCCAGTGCGCGGGACCATTAGCGCCAACGAGGCCCTGACCCTGCAGAAGGCTGCCGAGGCCGGTGCCGGCATCGCCATGCTGCCGACCTACCAGGCGGCCGCCGCACTGCGCAGCGGCGCGCTGGTCAGTGTACTGCCCCAGGCGCAGCCGCGGGTGCTGAACCTCAACGCCGTGTACACCTCGCGCAAGCACATGCCGGCGACCTTGCGCAGCATGCTGGACTTTCTGGCCGAACGCTTCGGTGACGCGTCGCAGTGGGACGGCGACCGGGCTTGAATGCCGGCAATATTCGTCCGTCATTCGCCAGCGCCTGGCCTATGCTTGCAGATAGCACCTGTGAACGTTGCAGGAGGTCGACACGATGGGCATTCGATCCAGACGCTGTGTTCTCGTCCTGGCCATGCTGGCCGTGGCCGGGCTGTATGCCTCGGCCTGCTGGCGGGCCGAACTTCTGCGCAGCCAGCCCGCCAGCGCAGCCGTGTGCGAGCACGCGCACTGCGTTCCGCACACCGCCACGCTGAGCGCCCTCAGATAGAACGGCGCGGGCCGCTCATTCGTCGACGCTCATGTATTCCTTGGCCCAGCGGATGTAATCCTCGGGCTGGGTGTAGGTGTGCGAGAGTTCCGTGGCGCTCAGGCTCTCGGACTTGTTCTGCTGGCCACGCTGCAGGCGCAGGCAGTCGTAGGTGGCCTTGATCGCCGCGAAATAGGCCGCATGGCCGTCGACCACGATCCGTACCCCGAGGCTTGCCAGGCGTTGGTCGTCCCGCAGGTTCGGGTTGCCATAGCTCACCAGCATCAGCGGCACGGTGAGATGCTCGCTGATCTGCTCCAGTTGCTCGAAATCCTTCACGCCCACCATGCAGATGCCGTCGGCACCGGCTTTCTGATAGCTCTGGGTGCGCACGATGATCTCTTCGGTGCTGAGCACCCCAGCGTTGGTGCGGGCGATGATCGACAGCGAGGCATCGACCCGCGCCTCGATCGCCGCGCGGATCTTGCCCACGCCCTCTTCCACCGAGATCAGGTCGGTGGACTTGCGCCCGAACTGGGCAGGAAGCAGGGTGTCCTCGATGGTCAGCGCGGCGACACCGGCACGTTCCAGCTCGGTGACCGTGCGCATCACGTTCAAAGCGTTGCCGTAGCCGTGATCGGCGTCTGCCAGCACCGGCAGTTGCGCGACCCGACCGATGCGGGTGGCCTGCTCCACGAATTCGCTCAAGGTGATCAGGGCGAAATCGGGCGCGGCCAATACTTGCAGAGAGGCTACCGAACCGCCCAGGATGCCTACCTCGAAGCCAAGGTCGGCGGCGATGCGCGCCGACATCGGGTCGAACACCGACGCAGTGTGGAAGCACGAACCTGAAGCGAGCAGGTCACGGAAGGCAAAACGCAGATCTTGGTGGGACGCCTTGGGCATGGTCACTCCGCATGTAAGAGGAAAACTGGAACTGGCTGACTACCGACCCCTGACTCGAAACGCCCTGCCTGCATCGGAAGAATGACCGGTTGCATGCAGAGAGTGGAATTGATGGCATGGGATTACAGCGATGCGGAAAACTGGATCAACATGCACCAAATGGGTGCAAACCAGTGTATTTCGGCTGCTATGATCGGCCACAATATCACGCAGCTATACCCCTGCGGATGAAAGCCATTATGCCGATCGTGCATAGGCGATGCAGTTGGTACATAGGAAGCTACCTAACTCAGGTTACACTGTGGTGTCTGCCGGCCATGACGAAGCGGTCTCCACGACCCGTGCCGGCGTCCCTTTCCCGACCTGAACACAAGGTGTGACCCGTGACCGCCGCCCTGCCTCCTGCCGTCCTGCGCAGCGTGCTCACCGCGCTGATGCTGGCGATCCTGCTCGGAGCCCTCGACCAGACCATCGTCGCGGTCTCGCTGCCAGCCATCTCGGCGCAGTTCAATGACGTCGGGCTGCTTGCCTGGGTCATCTCCGGGTACATGGTGGCGATGACCGTAGCGGTGCCCATCTACGGCAAGCTCGGCGACCTCTACGGCCGGCGCCGGATGATACTGACCGGCACCGCCCTGTTCACCCTGGCCTCGATCGGCTGTGCGCTGGCGCAGAACATGGAACAGCTGGTGCTGGCGCGTGTGGTGCAAGGCATCGGCGCCGGTGGCATGGTCTCGGTCAGCCAGGCGATCATCGGCGACTTCGTGCCGCCCCGCGAACGCGGCCGCTACCAGGGCTATTTCAGCAGCATGTATGCCTTGGCCAGTGTCGCCGGGCCCGTGCTGGGCGGCTGGCTCACCGCCTACCTGTCCTGGCGCTGGGTGTTCTGGATCAACCTGCCGCTGGGGTTGTGCGCCTGGTGGGTGATTCGCCGCGCGCTGTCGGGCCTATCGGTCAAACGACGGCAGGCCCGGGTGGACGTGCTCGGCGCGGTGCTGCTCACCCTCGGCCTGGGCAGCCTGCTGCTGGGCATCACGCTGGTGGGGCAAGGTCAAGCCTGGACCGCGACACCGGTCGTCGTCCTGTTCGCCTGCGCCTCGCTGGGCCTGGCCGCGTTCGTGGCCCACGAACGACGCTGCGCCGAGCCGCTGCTGCCGTTGGAACTGTTCGGCAACCGCGTCGCGGTACTGTGCTGGTGCGTGATCTTCTTCGCCAGCTTCCAGTCGATCTCACTGACCATGCTCATGCCACTGCGCCTGCAGAGCATCACCGGGGCCGGGGCGGACAGCGCGGCCCTGCACCTGCTGCCGCTGGCCATGGGGCTGCCCATCGGGGCGTTCAGCGGTGGACGATTGACCACCCTGACCGGCCGCTACAAACCGCAGATCCTCGCCGGCGCCTTGCTCATGCCCCTGGCGATCATCGGCATGGCCTTGACCGAGCCACAGTCGATCGGCTGGAGCGCACTGTTCATGCTGCTGACCGGCATCGCCGGCGGCTTGCAGTTCCCGACCTCGCTGGTGGGCACGCAGAGCGCAGTGGGCATCGAGGACATTGGCGTGGCCACCAGTACCACCAACCTGTTTCGCTCGCTGGGCGGCGCGATGGGCGTGGCCTGCATGTCCAGCCTGCTCCTGGCCCTACTGCACGACGGAGGCCTGGCGGGCGTCGGCAACCCCTTGCTCGGCAGCCTGCAAGGCGGACACGGCGACCCGGCGGGTCAGGCGCACCTGATGCAGGCCTTCACCGACCTGCTGCTCGCCAGTGCCGGGGTCGCCGTGTTGGGACTGGTCGCGGCGCTGGCGCTGCCGGACCGGCAACTGCGCGGGCATTGATCGGCGCCGGTTGCGCCTTAATGATCAGTTAATCGGTGCTGGAAAGACTTCCTCACAAAGCTTCACAAAATGCTAATTGCGCAGGGCGGGGCTCAAGCGCAGCATATCCAGCCCGGTATCGACCCACTTCTGCGCTTCGCTGAGCAGGTCGAAGCTGTTGGGGAGCAGCAGCCAGCGCCCGATGACGCCATCGATGTAGGCATAAATGGCGACTGCCGCGCGCTCGGTGTCCAGATCGCCGGGCAACTGCCCGCGCCGGCTGGCATTGGCCAGGGTGCGGGCAATGCCCTCGTGGCATTCGACCACGGCACCCTGGCGCTGCTCGCGAATCTCACACATCTCGTCGGTGAACTCGCACTTGTGATGCAGGATTTCATTGATACGCCGAGTCCGCGGGTCGAGCACCAGTTCGTTGAACACCTGCACCAACAGCTTGCGCATGCAGCCCAGTGGGTCGGGTTCGTCCTCGCTCTCACCGGCACGCGCCAGATGGTCGTGGGTTTCGTGCAGCCTGTCGAGCAGGGCCTCGACCAGCTCGGCCTTGTTGCTGAAGTGCCAGTAGATGGCACCACGGGTGACGCCCGCGATCTCGGCGATATCGGCCAGCGTGGTTCGGGCGACCCCGCGCTTGTAGAAGGCCCGCTCCGCTGCCTCGATGATCAGGGCGCGGGTTTCCTGGGCTTCTTCTTTGGTACGACGGACCATGGCAGCTCTACCTCATCAGAAGCCGCACGCAGGGCGCGCGGGTCGGTCCGGGCACGCTTCTGCAGAGCAGGTCCCGGGGGCATTAATCTCGTTTCACGGTAGTAGCTTGTTACCACTATCCGGTATTTACAAACAACCATGAATGTAAGTATATTCGTTAGTGAGCTACTAATCCACCGAATAGCGTTTTTTCTGACACAACTCTTCCATTACCCTTGAGCTCCCCCTGCTCCAGCGACCCGAGGATCCTCATGCACTTCAAGCCAGCCGTTACCGCCCTGGTATCCGCCGTCGCCCTGGCCACCCTGCTCAGTGGCTGCAAGAAAGAAGAGGCCGCACCTGCCGCGCAGGCGCCTCAGGTCGGCGTCGTCACCTTGCAGCCCCAAGCCTTCACCTTGACCTCGGAACTGCCGGGGCGCACCAGCGCCTTCCGCGTGGCCGAGGTCAGGCCTCAGGTCAATGGCATCATTCTCAAGCGCCTGTTCAAGGAAGGCAGCGACGTCAAGGAAGGGCAGCAGCTCTACCAGATCGACCCGTCGGTGTACGAGGCGACCCTGGGCAATGCCCAGGCCAACCTGCAAGCCACCCGCTCGCTGGCTGATCGCTACAAGCAGCTGATCGACGAGCAGGCGGTGTCCCGGCAGGAGTACGACGATGCCAATGCCAAGCGCCTGCAGGCCGAGGCGACCCTCAAGAGCGCCCAGATCGACCTGCGCTACACCAAGGTGCTGGCGCCCATCAGCGGTCGCATCGGTCGCTCGGCCGTCACCGAAGGTGCCTTGGTGAGCAATGGCCAGAGCAACGCGATGGCCACCATCCAGCAGCTCGACCCGATCTACGTCGACGTCACCCAGTCCACCGCCGAACTGCTCAAACTGCGCCGCGACCTGGAAAGCGGCCGCCTGCAACGGGCCGGCGACAATGCCGCCATGGTCAAGCTGGTGCTCGAAGACGGCAGCCTGCTCAAGCAGGAAGGTCGTCTGGAGTTCTCCGAAGTGGCCGTGGACGAGACCACCGGCTCGGTGACCCTGCGCGCGGTCTTCCCCAACCCCGACCACACCTTGCTGCCGGGCATGTTCGTCCACGCACGGCTGCAGGCTGGCGTCGCCCAGAACGCCATTCTGGCTCCCCAGCAGGGCGTGACCCGTGACCTCAAGGGCCAGCCCACGGCGCTGGTGGTCAACCAGGAAAACAAGGTCGAACTGCGCAACCTGAAGGCCGACCGCACCTTGGGCAACGACTGGCTGATCGAGGATGGCCTGAAAGCCGGCGATCGTCTGATCACCGAAGGGTTGCAGTTCGTCCGTCCGGGTGTCGAGGTCAAGGTCGCCGAGGCGAAGAACGTCAAGTCCGGGGCCGACGCCGGCCAGACCGGTCAAGCGGGTCAGTCCGGTCAAGCCGGCCAGGCCAGCCAGGCCAGCGCCGACGGCAAAGGGGAGTAAGCAATGTCGAAGTTCTTTATCGATCGCCCGATCTTCGCCTGGGTGATCGCACTGGTGATCATGCTGGTGGGGGCGCTGTCCATCCTGCGTCTGCCCATCAGCCAGTACCCCAGCATCGCACCACCGGCCATCGCCATCGCCGTGACCTACCCGGGCGCCTCGGCGCAGACCGTGCAGGACACCGTGGTGCAGGTCATCGAGCAGCAGCTCAATGGTATCGACAACCTGCGTTATGTGTCCTCGGAGAGCAACTCCGACGGCAGCATGACCATCACCGCCACCTTCGAGCAGGGCACCAACCCCGACACCGCGCAGGTGCAGGTGCAGAACAAGCTCAACCTGGCCACGCCCCTGCTTCCGCAGGAAGTGCAGCAACAGGGTATCCGCGTGACCAAGGCGGTGAAGAACTTCCTGCTGGTGATCGGTCTGGTGTCCGAAGACGGCAGCCAGACCAAGGACGACCTGGCCAACTACATCGTGTCCAACATGCAGGACCCGATCTCGCGTACGGCCGGTGTCGGTGACTTCCAGGTCTTCGGTGCGCAGTACGCCATGCGCATCTGGCTCGATCCGGCCAAGCTCAACAAGTTCCAGCTGACCCCGGTCGATGTGCGCACCGCCATCACCGCGCAGAACGTGCAGGTCTCGTCCGGCCAGCTCGGCGGCCTGCCGGCCATGCCCGGCACCCAGCTCAACGCCACCATCATCGGCAAGACCCGGCTGCAGACCGCCGAGCAGTTCGAGAACATTCTGCTCAAGGTCAACCGCGACGGCTCCCAGGTGCGCATCAAGGACGTCGCCAAGGTCGGCCTGGGCGGCGAGAACTACTCGGTCAGCGCACAGTTCAACGGCAAACCGGCCTCGGGCATGGCGCTCAAGCTGGCCACCGGCGCCAACGCGCTGGAGACCGCCAAGGCGGTCCGCCAGACCGTCAAGGACCTGGAGCCGTTCTTCCCGCCGGGCGTGAAGGCGGTGTTCCCGTACGACACCACCCCCGTGGTCACCGAATCGATCAGCGGCGTGATCCATACGCTGATCGAAGCCGTGGTGCTGGTGTTCCTGGTGATGTACCTGTTCCTGCAGAACTTCCGCGCCACCATCATCACCACCATGACCGTACCGGTGGTGCTGCTCGGCACCTTCGGCATCCTCGCGGCGGCCGGCTTCAACATCAACACCCTGACCATGTTCGCCATGGTCCTGGCCATCGGCTTGCTGGTGGACGACGCCATCGTCGTGGTGGAGAACGTCGAGCGGGTGATGTCCGAGGAAGGGCTGCCGCCCAAGGAGGCGACCAAACGGTCCATGGGGCAGATCCAGGGCGCCCTGGTGGGCATCGCCCTGGTGCTGTCGGCGGTGCTGTTGCCGATGGCCTTCTTCGGCGGCTCCACCGGCGTGATCTATCGCCAGTTCTCCATCACCATCGTCTCGGCCATGGGCCTGTCGGTACTGGTGGCGCTGGTGTTCACCCCGGCGCTGTGCGCGACCATGCTCAAGCCGCTGAAAAAAGGCGAGCATCACGCCGGCAAGGGCGGATTCTTCCGCTGGTTCAACCGCAATTTCGACCGCAGCGTCGAGGGCTACGAACGCAGCGTGGGCGCTATCCTGCGCAACAAGATCCCGTTCCTGCTGGCCTATGCGCTGATCGTGGTCGGCATGATCTGGCTGTTCACCCGCATCCCCACCGCGTTCCTGCCCGAAGAGGACCAGGGCGTGCTGTTCGCCCAGGTACAGACACCGGCCGGCTCCAGTGCCGAGCGCACCCAGTCGGTGGTCGACCAGATGCGCGAGTACCTGCTCAAGGACGAAGCCGACACCGTGTCGTCGGTGTTCACCGTCACCGGCTTCAACTTCGCCGGTCGCGGCCAGAGCTCGGGCATGGCCTTCATCATGCTCAAGCCCTGGGGTGAGCGCAGCGCGGAAAACAGCGTGTTCGGCCTGGCCCAGCGTGCCCAGCAACACTTCTTCAGTTTCCGCGACGCGATGGTGTTCGCCTTCGCGCCTCCGGCAGTGCTCGAACTGGGCAACGCCACCGGCTTCGACGTGTTCCTCCAGGATCGCGCCGGTGTGGGCCACGAGAAGCTGATGGAAGCGCGCAACGAGTTCCTCGCCAAGGCGGCGCAGAGCAAGGTACTGGCGGGCGTGCGTCCCAACGGCCTGAACGACGAGCCGCAGTACCAGCTCACCGTCGACGACGAGCGTGCCAGCGCCCTGGGCGTGACCATCTCGGACATCAACAACACCCTGTCGATCGCGCTGGGCGGCAGCTACGTCAACGACTTCATCGACCGCGGTCGGGTCAAGAAGGTGTACATCCAGGGTGAAGCCAATGCCCGGATGAGCCCTGAAGACCTGCAGAAGTGGTACGTACGCAACGGTGCTGGCGAGATGGTGCCGTTCTCTTCCTTCGCCACCGGCGAATGGACCTATGGCTCGCCCAAGCTCTCGCGCTACAACGGTGTGGAAGCGATGGAAATCCTCGGCGCCCCGGCACCGGGCTACAGCACCGGCGAGGCCATGGCCGAGGTCGAGCGCATCGCCGGCGAACTGCCGTCGGGGATCGGTTTCGCCTGGACCGGCATGTCGTACGAAGAGAAGCTGTCCGGCTCGCAGATGCCGGCGCTGTTCGCCCTGTCGCTGCTGTTCGTGTTCCTCTGCCTGGCAGCGTTGTACGAAAGCTGGTCGATCCCGATCGCCGTGGTGCTGGTAGTGCCGCTGGGCATCATCGGTGCGCTGATCGCGGCAAGCCTGCGCGGACTGTCCAACGACGTGTACTTCCTGGTCGGCCTGTTGACCACCATCGGCCTGGCGGCGAAGAACGCCATTCTGATCGTCGAGTTCGCCAAGGAGCTGCACGAACAGGGCAAGAGCCTGTACGACGCCGCGATCGAGGCCTGCCGCATGCGTCTGCGCCCGATCATCATGACCTCGCTGGCGTTCATCCTGGGCGTGGTGCCGTTGACCATCGCCAGCGGTGCCGGCTCGGGCAGCCAGCACGCCATCGGTACGGGCGTGATCGGCGGCATGATCAGTGCGACTATTCTGGCTATCTTCTGGGTACCGCTGTTCTTCGTCGCCGTGTCGTCGCTGTTCGGCAGCAAGGAACCCGAGACCCCTTCCGAAACCCCACGTAACGAGGCTGGGCAATGACCAAGTCTTTACTGTCCCTGACCGTCACCGCGTTCATTCTCGGCGGCTGTTCGCTGATCCCCGACTACAAGACCCCGGACGCTCCGGTGCCCGCCCAATGGCCGCAAGGCCCGGCCTACTCGCCTGCCGAGTCGGCCAACGTGGCGGCGGCCGAGCAAGGCTGGCGGCAATTCTTCAACGACCCTGCGCTGCAACAGTTGATCCAGACCGCGCTGGTCAACAACCGCGACCTGCGCGTGGCCGCGCTGAACATCGACGCCTACCGCGCGCAGTATCGCATCCAGCGTGCCGACCTGTTCCCGGCCGTGAGCGCCACTGGTAGCGGCAGCCGCCAGCGGGTCTCGGAGAACGCGTCGCAGACCGGCAACTCGAGCATCACCAGCCAGTATTCGGCCACCCTCGGGGTCAGCGCCTATGAGCTGGACCTGTTCGGCCGAGTGCGCAGCCTCAGCGAGCAGGCGCTGGAAACCTACCTGTCCAGCGAAGAGGCGCGCCGCTCCACGCAGATCAGCCTGGTAGCCAGCGTCGCCAACGCCTACTACACCTGGCAGGCCGACAAGGCCTTGCTGGCGCTGACCGAAGACACCCTGAAGAACTACGAGGAAAGCTTCAACCTGACCCGACGCAGCAACGAGGTCGGCGTTTCCTCGGCGCTCGACCTGAGCCAGGCCCGTACCTCGGTCGAAGGCGCTCGGGTCAAGCTGTCGCAGTACCAACGCCTGGTGGCGCAAGACCTCAACAGCCTCACCGTGCTGCTGGGCACGGGCGTACCGAGCAACCTGCCGACGCCGCTCGAGCTCGATGCCGACCAGCTGGCCCAGGTACCGGCGGGGCTGCCGTCCGACCTGCTGCAACGTCGTCCGGACATTCTTGAAGCCGAACATCAGCTCAAGGCCGCCAATGCCAACATCGGCGCCGCCCGCGCAGCGTTCTTCCCGAGCATCAGCCTGACCGCCAATGCCGGGGCCCTGAGCTCCGACATGGGCAGCCTGTTCAAGGGTGGCTCGGGCACCTGGCTGTTCCAGCCGCAGATCAACCTGCCGATCTTCAATGCCGGCAGCCTGCGCGCCAGTCTCGACTACGCCAAGATCCAGAAGGATATCAACGTGGCCAAGTACGAGAAGAGCATCCAGACCGCCTTCCAGGAAGTGGCCGACGGCCTGACCGCGCGCAAGACCTTCGAAGAGCAGTTGCAGGCCCAGCGCGACCTGGTGGCCGCCAACCAGGACTACTACCGCCTGGCAGAACGTCGCTACCGGATCGGCATCGACAGCAACCTGACCTTCCTCGACGCCCAGCGCAACCTGTTCAGCGCCCAGCAGTCGCTGATCGGCGATCGCCTGTCGCAGCTGACCAGCGAGGTCAACCTGTACAAGGCCCTCGGCGGCGGCTGGTACGAGCGTACCGGGCAGGCCAACCAGCAAGCGTCGGTGCAGGCCCCCAGGGGCTGAGCCTTCGGCTTGTGACACCAAGCCCACCCTCGCGGTGGGCTTTTCATTGGCGCTGATCGCAGGCGAAGCCTCCACGGGTGCTATCGCCATAATACGTTCGATTACCGCCCCGTTCCGCGCCCGGCGAATTGCCTGACCCGGCGCGTCTGACGCACCATTTGCCCCGCAACGTTGCACAGGTTCATCACCTAGCGCCGATCTGCAGCGATCACTGCAGCGCTTCGGCTCGCCCATAAAAACAAGAGATCGAACATCGATGAGCATTCTGCAACCCGCACGCACCTGGCTGCCGGGCCTCCTGGCCCTGTCCTGCACCTTTCCGGCCCTGGCTGCCGATGGCGGTTTCACGGACGATGCCAAGGCCACCCTGAATCTGCGCAACTTCTATTTCAACCGCAACTTCGTCGACCCCGCGCGGCCCCAGGGCAAGGCCGAGGAATGGACGCAGAGCGTCATCCTCGATGCCCGCTCTGGCTTTACCCAAGGCACCGTGGGCTTTGGGGTCGACGTGCTCGGCCTCTACTCGCTCAAGCTCGACGGCGGTAAAGGCACGGCCGGCACGCAATTGCTGCCAGTGCATGACGACGGCCGGCCGGCCGATGACTTCGGGCGCCTGGGCGTGGCCTTCAAGGCGCGGATTTCGCAAACCGAACTGAAGGTCGGCGAATGGATGCCAGTACTGCCGATCCTGCGCGCCGACGATGGCCGCTCGCTGCCGCAGACCCTGCGCGGGGCCCAGATCACTTCCCGGGAAATCGCCGGGCTGACGCTCTATGGCGGTCAGTTCCGCGCCAACAGCCCGCGCAACGATGCCAGCATGGACGACCTGGCCCTGTTCAGCCGCCCCGCCTTCACCTCCGATCGCTTCAACTTCGCGGGCGGCGAGTACGCCTTCAACGACAAGCGCACCCAGGTCGGCCTGTGGCACGCGCAGCTAAAAGACATCTACCAGCAGCAGTACCTGAACCTGTTGCACAGCCAGCCCCTGGGCGACTGGACCCTCGGCGCCAACCTGGGCTATTTCATCGGCAAGGACGACGGCGCCGCGCGAGCCGGTCGGCTGGACAACCGCACCGCCTCGGCGCTGTTTTCCGCACGCCATGGCGGCAATACCTTCTACCTGGGCCTGCAGCAGGTCAGCGGCGACGACGAATGGATGCGGGTCAATGGCGCTAGTGGTGGCACCCTGGCCAACGACAGCTACAACTCCAGCTTCGACAACGCCAAGGAGCGCTCCTGGCAGGTGCGCCACGATTACAACTTCGCGGTTCTGGGCGTGCCTGGCCTGACGCTGATGAACCGGTACATCAAGGGCGACAATGTTCACACCGCCAGCACTCGCGACGGCAAGGAGTGGGCGCGGGAAACCGAGCTGGCCTATGTGATACAGTCGGGCGCCTTCAAGGACCTGTCGGTGCGCTGGCGCAACTCGACCATGCGCCGCGACTTCAATACCAACGCCTTCGACGAAAATCGGCTGATCGTCAACTATCCGCTGAATCTGCTGTGAACGCGGCTTGAGCGCCGCGATGGCGCCGAACGCTGGGTGAAATGCGCCTGTACTCCGGCTGACAGATTCCAGACCCATCGGAGTCAGGCTATCCTCATCGCCAGCGACCCTTTGCCTGATCGTCAGGCAAGCGGCTACGCCCAGAGGGAGGGACAATAATGAAAAACCTCGTCGATCATCTGAGTCAGTACGCGGGCTATCACCGTGACCCGCGCAACATCGTCACGCATTTCGTCGGCATACCGCTGATCGTGCTGGCCGTGAGCATCCTGCTGTCACGGCCGGGCTGGAGTGTCGCAGGTGTGTGGCTTTCGCCAGCGCTGGCGCTGGCCACCGCTTCGGTGGTGTTCTACTGGCGCCTGGACCTGCGCTTCGCGCTGGTGATGGGCGCGTTGCTGGGCCTGTGCCTGTGGGCCGGGCAATGGCTCGCGCAACAGCCCACTGGGCTATGGCTGAGTGTGGGATTGGGTGCGTTCGTGGTGGGCTGGATCATCCAGTTCGTCGGGCACGCCTACGAAGGACGCAAACCGGCATTCGTCGATGACCTGAGCGGGCTGATCATCGGGCCGCTGTTCGTGGTGGCCGAGCTGGCCTTCATGCTCGGTCTGTGTCCCGCGCTGAAGCGCGCGGTGCAAGACAGGGCCGGACCTGTAGCCATGCGCCGCAAGCCCGCGGTGGTCTAGACGCGGGGGTTTCCACTGGGACCTGCCGAATGGAAACCCCTTCCCTGCCCTAGCCGCGCGACTCGACGCCGAGCTCGTCCCACACCGACTCGGCCAGGTGGAAGGTGGCGTTGGCGGCAGGAATGCCGCAGTAGATCGCGCTCTGCATGATCACTTCCTTGATCTGCTCGCGGGTCACGCCATTGTTGGCCGCGGCGCGCAGATGCAGCTTGAGTTCGTCGTTGCGGTTCATGCCGATGAGCATGGCGATTGTGATCAGGCTGCGGGTGTGGCGGTCAAGCCCCGGACGGGTCCAGATATCGCCCCAGGCGTGGCGAGTGATCATCTCCTGGAACTCACCGTTGAAGTCGTTGAGCTTCTCCAGGCTTCGGTCCACGTGGGCATCGCCGAGCACGGCGCGGCGCACCTGCATGCCGGCTTGGTAACGTTGTTTTTCGTCCATGGGATGCTCCTCAGCGGGCCAGCAGGAAGTCGAGCACGCGGCGGGTGAACGGCTCGCCGACTTCGACGTTGGACAGATGGGCAGCCGGGAAGCCAGCGTATTGAGCGCCCTGCACCCGTTGCTGGATGAACTGACCGCCTGCGGGTGGCGTCACGGCGTCCGCTTCACCGGAAATCACCAGCAAGGGCACTGCGATGGCGTCCAACTGGTCACGGAAGTCGGCATCGCGCACCGCCGCGCAGTTGGCCGCATAGCCCTGCGGCGAGGTGCTGGCGAGCATCTCGGTGATGCGCGCGACCTGCTCGGGGTTGGCCCGCGCCCAGGCGGGTGTGAACCAGCGTTCGATGGACGCATCGCGCAGGCCGCGCATGGCGGCCGCGCCTTCGCGCAGCACGGTCTCGATGCGTGGGTTCCAGGTATCCGGGGAGCCGATCTTGGCCGCCGTGTTGCACACCACCAACCGCTCCAGGCGATGGCCGGCATGGATACCCAGCCACTGGCCGATCAACCCGCCCATCGACAAGCCGCAGAAATGCGTACGGGAAATGTCCAGGTGGTCGAGCAGCGCCAGCACGTCGCGCCCCAATTGCTCGATGCTGTAAGGCCCCTCGCTGACCAGCGATCCGCCATGACCGCGGGTGTCATGACGCAGCACGCGAAAGTGTCGGGACCATGCAGGAATTTGCGTGTCCCACATGCCCAGGTCAGTGCCCAATGAGTTGGACAGCACCAGCACCGGGGCATCTTCGGGGCCGTCGAGTCGATAGTTCAGTACGCCATCGGCCAATTGCACATGCGCCACAGCGGTCTCCTTCAATCAGTGAAACGTTGATGTTCGGCCACCGCCCGCGCCACCCAGACGCGGGCCTGGCCCAGGTAATGGGCAGGGTCGAGCAGGCGGTCCAGCTCTTCGGCGCTCAGCTGGCCGGCGACCTCGGCATCCTCGCCAAGCACGGCGCGCAGGTGGCGCCCTTCGGCCACCGCGCGGCGGCAGCAGGTTTCCAGCAGGTGATGGGCCTTGTCACGCCCCAGGCGCTGAGCCAGCACGATACTGACCGCCTCGGCCAGCACCAGGCCCTGGGTCAGGTCGAGGTTGCGGCGCATGCGCTCGGCATCCACTTCCAGGCCGTCGACGATGATGCGCGCCTGGCGCAAGGCGCCCGAGACCAGGCAGCAGATCTCCGGCAGGGTTTCCCACTCGGCATGCCATAACCCCAGGCTGCGCTCGTGCTCCTGAGGCATGGCGGCGAACAAAGTCGACAGCAGCCCCGGTACGCGGGTGGCGGCAGCGATCAGCACCGCCGCGCCAACCGGATTGCGCTTGTGCGGCATGGTCGAGGAACCGCCCTTTCCAGGCGCCGAGGGCTCGAACACTTCGCCGGCCTCGGTCTGCATCAGCAGGCTGACGTCGCGACCGAACTTGCCCAGGCTACCGGCCACCAGCCCCAGCACCGAGGCGAACTCCACCAGACGGTCGCGGTGGGTGTGCCAGGGTTGCTCGGGCAGGCTCAGGTGCAACTGCGCGGCGAGCGCTTCGGCGACCGGCAGTGCCTTGCTGCCCAATGCGGCCAGGCTGCCGGAGGCGCCGCCGAACTGCAGGCAGGTCAAGCGCGGGCGCACCTCGCGCAGACGCTGCCGATGACGAGTGAGCGCCCCCAGCACGCCAGCCAGCTTCATGCCCAGGGTGACCGGCGTGGCGTGCTGCAGCCAGGTGCGGCCCACCAGCGGCGTGTCGGCGTGCTGCAGGGCCTGGCGCGACAAGGCCTCGGCCAGGCCGGCCAGATCCTCCTCGACCAGCGCCAGGGCGTCGCGCAGTTGCAGGACCAGACCGGTGTCCATGACATCCTGGCTGGTCGCGCCCAAGTGCACATAGCGCTCGGCCTCGGGCACGCCCGTCGCCACCACCCGGCCCAGGGCCTTGACCAACGGGATCGCCGAGTTGCCCGCCACCGCGATGGCCTGGGCCAGGGCCTGGACGTCATAGCGCTCGGCCTTGCAGGCGGCCTCGATGGCCGGCACCGCCGTGTGCGGCACCAGCCCCACACTGGCCTCGGCACGGGCCAGGGCCGCCTCGAAGTCGAGCATGCCTTGCAAGCGGCCTTGGTCGGAGAAGATCGCGCGCATGGCCGGCGCGGTGAAATAGGCGTCGAACAGGTGGTTGTCTGGGTGGCTCATCGAGGCGCCTCAGTGATCGTGGTGCAGGTACGCCGCCTGCTTGGGCAGGCGCAGGCTGAACAGGAAGGCGATGGCCATCATGCCCGTCACGTACCAGTAGAAGGTGTTTTCCATGCCCAGGCTCTTCAGGCCCAGCGCCACGTATTCGGCAGACCCGCCGAACACCGCGTTGGCCACGGCGTAGGCCAGGCCCACGCCCAGCGCACGCACCTGGGGCAGGAACATCTCGGCCTTCACCAGGCCGCTGATGGAGGTGTAGAAACTGACGATGCACAGGGCCAGCGACACCAGCACGAAGGCCATGAACGGACTGCTGACGGTCTTCAGGGCCATCAGCAGGGGCACGGTGAACAACGTGCCGAGCGCCCCGAACAACAGCATCGAATTGCGCCGTCCGATACGGTCGGACAACATGCCGAACACCGGCTGCAGGATCATGAACAGGAACAGCGCGCCGGTCATCACGAAGCTGGCGCTCTTGGCGTTCATGCCGGCCGTGTTGACCAGGTACTTCTGCATGTAGGTCGTGAACGTGTAGAAGATCAACGAGCCACCCGCGGTGTAGCCCAGCACGGTGATGAACGCGGCGCCATGGTTGCGGAACAACCCGGCGATGCTGCCGGCGTCCTTGTCCTGGCGGGTCTCGGCGCTGCTGGTTTCCTTGAGCGAACGGCGCAGCATCAGCGACACCAGCGCGGCGATGGCGCCGACCACGAACGGAATGCGCCAGCCCCAGGCACGCAACTCCTCATCGCTGAGCAGTTGCTGGAGGATCACCACCACCAGCACCGCCAGTAACTGGCCGCCGATCAGCGTGACGTACTGGAACGAGGCGAAGAAGCCGCGCTGGCCGCGCAGGGCCACCTCGCTCATGTAGGTAGCGGTGGTGCCGTACTCGCCGCCCACCGACAGGCCCTGGACCAGCCGCGCCAGCAGCAGCAGCGCCGGTGCCCAGGCGCCGATGCTGGCGTAGGTGGGCAGGCAGGCGATCAGCAGCGAACCGGCGCACATCATCAGCACCGAGATCATCAGCGAGTGCTTGCGGCCATGCCGGTCGGCCAGACGACCGAAGATCCAGCCGCCGATCGGGCGCATCAGAAAGCCGGCGGCGAACACCCCGGCGGTGTTGAGCAATTGCACGGTGGGGTCGTCGGAGGGGAAGAAGGCCGGCGCGAAGTAGATCGCGCAGAAGGCGTAGACGTAGAAGTCGAACCATTCGACCAGGTTGCCCGAGGAGGCACCGACGATGGCGAAGATGCGGCTTTTGCGCTCTTCGCCTGTGTAGTGAACAGAGGTCATGGGTTTCTTGCTCCTGGAGAGATACCGTGAAGTCTAGACATACCCGGTAACAGTCTCGTTCAGCGATAGGTCGCATGGCGGGCGGCGCCCGAATTTGCCAGGCCTGCGCGCTTGCTCAGCGCGCCCTGACTCGTCCGGGCCGCGCGGTCAGACCCGCTCGATGGCCAACGCCAGGCCCTGGCCCACGCCAACGCACAGGGTGGTCAGGCCGCGTCGGCCGCCGGTTTTCTCCAGATGGTGAAGGGCCGTGAGCACCAGGCGAGCACCGCTCATGCCCAGCGGGTGCCCCAGCGCTATCGCCCCACCGTTGGGGTTGACGTGCGCAGCATCGTCCGCCACGCCCAGCTCGCGCAGCACCGCCAGGCCCTGGCTGGCGAAGGCTTCGTTGAGCTCGATGACGTCGAAGTCGGTCACCGCCAGCCCCAGCCGAGCGCACAGCTTGCGTACCGCCGGCACCGGACCGACCCCCATCACCCGCGGCGCGACTCCGGCACTGGCCATGCCCAGTACCCGGGCGCGTGGGGTCAGGCCATGCTGCTGCACCGCCTCGGCCGAGGCCAGGATCATCGCTACCGCACCGTCGTTGACGCCGGAGGCATTGCCCGCGGTAACGGTGTTGTCGGCACCGTTCACCGGCTTGAGTCGGGCAAGCGCCTCGAGGGTGGTGTCCGGTCGCAGATGCTCGTCGTGCTCCACCAGAATCTCGCCCTTCTTGTGGGCGATGCGTACCGGCACGATCTCTTCGGCGAAATAGCCGGCGGCCTGGGCTGCGGCCGCCTTCTGCTGGCTGCGCAGGGCAAAGGCATCCTGGTCGGCGCGCGACACCCCATGGTCGCGGGCCACATTGTCGGCGGTCTCGGGCATGGCATCGACACCGTACCGGGCCTTCATCAACGGGTTGACGAAGCGCCAGCCGATGGTCGTGTCTTCCAGCTTCATGCTGCGCGAAAAGCCGCTTTCGGCCTTGCCCATGACGAACGGCGCCCGCGACATGGACTCGACGCCGCCGGCGATGGCCAGCTCCATCTCGCCGCAGGCGATGGCGCGAAAGGCCGTGCCCACCGCCTCCATGCCCGAGGCGCACAGGCGATTGAGGGTCACCCCCGGCACCTCCTGGGGCAGCCCGGCCAGCAGTAGCGCCATGCGCGCGACGTTGCGGTTGTCCTCGCCGGCCTGGTTGGCGCAACCGAGAAACACTTCGTCCAATTGCGCCCACTGCACCTGCGGGTTGCGCTCGACCAGCGCCTTGAGCGGCAGCGCCGCCAGGTCGTCGGCGCGCACGCTGGCCAGGGCGCCAGCGAAGCGGCCGATCGGGGTGCGGATGGCGTCACAGATGAATACGTCGCGCATCAGGCTTCTCCTGCGCTCTGGCCATGGGCGGCGGCCGTACGCGCTTCGAGCTCGCGCAACGCGGTCAGCTCGGCATCGCTCGGGGCCTCGGTGGTGGGCACGCTGTCGGCGAAGCGGATGGCCCAGCCCGTGGCGGCGATGATCTGCTCGCGGGTCACGCCAGGGTGGATCGAGGTGACGACGAACTCGTGGCTACCCGCCTCCGGCTCCATGATGCACAGGTCGGTGATGATGCCCACCGGTCCCTCACCCGGCAGCCCCAGACGCTTGCGCGAATCGCCGCCCTCGCCATGGCCGACCGAGGTGACGAAGTCGAGGGTCTCGACGAATGCTCGGGGCGACTGCTTGAGGATGATCAGCACCTGCTTGGCGGAGCCGGCGATTTCCGGTGCGCCGCCAGCACCCGGCAGTCGGGTTCTGGGGGCGTGATAATCACCGACCACGGTGGTGTTGATGTTGCCGAAGCGGTCGACCTGGGCCGCGCCCAGGAAGCCCACGTCGATGCGCCCGCCCTGCAGCCAGTAGCGGAAGATCTCGCCGGTCGGCACGACAGTGTCGGCGGTCTCGGCCAGCTCGCCATCGCCGATCGACAGCGGCAGCACGCTGGGCTTGGCGCCAATCGGGCCGGACTCGTAGATCAGCACCACATCGGGCGAGGACGTCAGCCGCGCCAGGTTGGCGGCCTTGGACGGCAGACCGATACCGACGAAGCAGACCGCGCCGTTGCGCAGGCGGCGGGCCGCGGCCACGGTCATCATTTCGGAGGTGGAGTAGCTCATTGTACGGCCTCCAGTGTGCGCTTGAACTCGGTGAAATCGGCGGTGGCACGGATGTGGGTGTCGATCCAGGCGGTGAAGGATTCGCGGCTGCGGGCGATCGGGTCCCAGGCCTGGTAGAAGCGGTTGTCGCGTTCGTAGTAGCCGTGGGCGTAGGACGGGTGGGCACCGCCTGGGACCAGGCACACGGCACTGAGCGCCCAGGTCGGCAGCACACAGGCGTTCATCGGAGCCTGCAGGTCGTCGACGATTTCCTCCACGGTGACGATGCAGCGCTTGGCCGCCAGCGCCGCTTCCTTCTGCACCCCGAGAATGCCCCACAGCAGCACGTTGCCCTTGCGGTCGGCCTTCTGCGCATGGATCACGGTGACGTCCGGGCGCACCGAGGGCACGGCAGCCAGCACTTCACCGGTGAATGGGCAGGTGACCGACTGAATCAGCGGGTTGACCTTGGGCAGGTCGGAACCGGCATAGGCACGCAGTACCGCGAACGGCAGGCCCGAAGCGCCGGCGACGTAGGCGTTGGCCAGGTCGGCGTGGCTGTGCTCCTCGATTTCCAGAGCGTGGGGCCACTGCTTCTCCACCGCGTCGCGCAGGCGATGCAGCGAGCCCACGCCCGGATTGCCGCCCCAGGAGAAAATCAGCTTGCGGGCGCAGCCAGCACCGATCAACTGGTCGTAGATCAGGTCCGGGGTCATGCGCACCAGGGTCAGGTCGCGCTTGCCCTGACGAATGATCTCATGGCCAGCGGCGGTGGGAATCAGGTGGGTGAAACCTTCGAGGGCGACACAGTCGCCATCGTGGACGAACTGCTTCACGGCATCGTGAAGCGAGAGAATTGCTGCCATTGCAGACTCCTGGTCAGGCTGAGTCGATTACGGATGCAGCGCGGCTGCGATGGGGGTCAGATTAAGGACGCCGCCGGGGTGCGACAATCCGATAATCGACCTTTGGTGCGGTGATCGAACGGTTTGAGTGAGTCATAACGGATTCCACCCCGTGTCGACCCTCTGCGTAGGCCCACGACCGGCGTGGGCATACGCAGAAAGATGTTCAGGTGGCGTCGGCGTGGCTTACCAACCCCTTGATGATGACGCCGACGGTGGCCAGTGCAGCCGGCACCAGCAGCGCGGTGAGCACCTGCTCGAAGGTCCAGCCCAGACCCAGCAGGGTCGCGCCGCTCCAGGCCCCGAGAATCGCGCCGAAACGACCGATACCGAGCATCCACGACACCCCGGTGGCACGCCCCTGGGTGGGGTAGAAACGCGCGGCCAGCGACGGCATGGCGGACTGCGCGCCGTTCACGCACATGCCGGCGATCAGTACCAGGATCGCCAGTACGGTGATGGTGATGTTGCCCAGGCTCTGCCCCACTGCGTAGGCGAACACACCGGCCATCAGGTAGAACAGCCCGATCACCTTGTGCGGATTGAATCGATCCATCGCCCACCCTACGGCGACTGCACTGAGCACGCCGCCGAACTGGAACAGCGCACCGATGAACGCGGCCTGCTCCATGCTCGCGCCACTGTCGCGCAGCAGGGTCGGCAGCCAGCTGGTCAGCAGGTAGACGATCACCAGGCCCATGAAGTAGGTCAGCCACAGCAGCGCCGTGCCGGGTCCATAGCGGCCGGAGAAGATCACCGCGAAGACGTTGCGCGAAGCCACCACTTTCTGCTCAGGCACGCTGAAGCTGCCAGCCTGCGCCACCACCGTCGGGGCGATGGGTGCGAGGGTGCGTCGCACCGCATCGCTGCCACGGTTGCGCACCACCAGAAAGCGCGCCGACTCCGGCAGCCACAGCAGCAGCACCACCGCCAGCAGCAACGGCAACACCCCGCCCAGTACCAGCAGGCTGTGCCAACCGTAGGCAGGAATCAGCTTGGCAGACACGAAACCGCCCGCCGCCATGCCCAGGTTGAAGCCACAGAACATACTGGTGACCAGCAACGACTTCAGGCGCTCGGGGGTGTATTCGGACAGCAGCGTAGTGGCATTGGGCATGCCTGCGCCTAGCCCCAGGCCGGTGAGAAAACGCAGCACCAGCAACTGATCGACGTTGCCAGCATAGGCCGACGCCAGGCTGAAGCCGCCGAACACCAGTACTGCCCCCACCAGCACGCCCTTGCGGCCGAAGCGATCGGCGAGCGGACCGGAGCCCAGGGCACCGAACACCATGCCGATCAGCGCAGCGCTCATCACCGGGCCCAGGCTCGCGCGGTCGATGCCCCATTCCTGGGACAGCGCCGGCGCGATGAAACCCATCGCGGCGGTGTCCAGGCCATCGAGGAACACGATCAGAAAGCACAGGATGACCACGCGCCACTGATAGCGCGAAAGGGGTTGGGCGTTGATGAAAGCCTGGACGTCGAGGCATTGGCCGACGGCGGTTTGGGGTGTATTCATAGTCGTTATCCAGAAGATGGGCGCAGGTACACCTCTGCGCCAGAACAGGCACAGGGCTGGAACATCCGGGTACGGGCGAGGCGATCAGCTGGGTTGGCGGGTGACTGCGCCGGGCAGCGACAAGGTGGTGATCATGGCGAACTCTCGTGTTGTTATTGTGCGGTCGGCGGCGCCGACCGGTGCGAGAAACAGTAATCAGCGCCCGGCGAGGGTGCAATCGGGTTGCAACGAGTTCGTGCGATTACCGAACGAGAACTGGCGAGGGTCGCCGGTTCAGCCGAACAACTGGTGGCACAGGTCGCGACTTGCAGCGAGCAGAATCGGCAGAAAGCGCTGTTCCAGCTCGCTGCGCGTCACCCTGCCGACATGGGTGCTGACGTTCAAGGCTGCCAGTACCTGGCCCGAAGCGTCGTAGATGGGCACGGCGATCGAACGCAAGCCCTGCTCCAGCTCTTGGTCGACCACGCACCAGCCTTGGGCGCGGACCTGTTGAATGCAAGCGAACAACGATTCGGGATCGTTCAGAGTGCGGCTGGTGCGGGCCTTGAGATCGGCACGCTCGAAGTACTCGCGCAGGCTGGTGTCGTCCAGCGCCGCCAACAGGATGCGTCCCATGGAGGTGCAATAGGCCGGCAGGCGACCGCCCACCGAGAGATCGACCGAGATCAGGCGTTCCACCGTCGCCGACCGGGCGATGTAGAGAATGTCGTCGCCTTCCAGCGTAGCCATGTTGGCCGCTTCATGAAGCTGCTCACTGATGCGATCCAGATAGGGCTGGGCCGAGACTGCCAGCGGAGTCGACGACAGGTAGGCATGGCCGAGGGTGAGCACCTTGGGCAGCAGTGAATAGGTGCGTCCGTCCGACGTGGCGTAGCCAAGCTTCATCAGGGTGTGCAGGCAGCGGCGCACAGCGGCTCGGGGGATTTCGGTGCGGTGGCTGATCTGGGCGATGGTCAGGTGCCGCTTGCGCTCCTGGAACGCCTGAATGACGGCGAGCCCCCGTGCCAGCGATGTCATGAAGTCGGGATCGCCGGTGAATGCCTGGATGCGTTTGGCTGGCGAAGCCACGATCGGCGGCGCCATGGCCGGGCTCACGAGACGCGACGAATCGCTGGAGGGTGCAGGCGGCTTTTCTTCGTTCATCGACAGACCTCAATTAAAACGGCGCTTTGTGCGATTATCGAACAAACGGCCGATAATCGCAATTGACCGCTGACACGTTTGCTTATACCTTTCCAATGCCCTTGTGGCTTCTTTGGAGAGACTGGTCAGGTACCCACCGCTGAAGACTCGAGGCAGCGGCCTTGCCCCACGGCGAGGCCGTTTTCATTTGCACTTCGTGCGCGCGAACTTTTGCCTGCCCTGACTCTCCAACTTCCACGTGCCGCCCGTACTTTCTCTATCGATACGCGCAGACACATTGTTTCCCGACGTCGCATGTCACCGCCTGTTCAAGCGGCGAATGCGATCGTTATAATCATCGGCACCGGTGCTGTCCGGTGTTGAATACGGAACTCGCAGCCAGGCACCCGCCAGGCTACTTCAACTCATTCAGGTCAATACTGTGACGAAAGATGAACTGCGCGCCGAACTCGAGCGCCAGGCAGAACGTTACAAGGATGTTTATGGTGGTGAAGTCACCACTTATGCTGCCCAACCGGAACCCGAGCGCAAACCGTGGCGCAAACGTGCCAGCCTGCTGGATCAGGCCTTCTCCGAAGAACTGGAAAAGATGGAAAAAGAGCTGCGCCCGGATGGGGCTGCCACCTGACCGCAAAATCGGGTGGCACCCCAGCCGGATGGCGACCGGCTGATGGCCACGCGCGGCCTTGAATACATCATCATACAAATTTCATACGCTCGTTTGAGACATCGCTACCTGCGTCCGCATTGTGCTTTCTTCGCCTATTCGCGACTTTTCGAAGCAGTTGCTCGCTGATCTACAGGTTGATCTCGGTCAAGCCTTGGAGCCGGTCGCGGGGGAAATCCTGCCATCTGCCTGCAAGGGGGGCATCGATTGCCATGGTTTTCTGGCATAATCCGCCCCCCCTACGACCGCCAGAAAACCTTCATGATCGATTTATTCAGCGGACTGGATGCCTGGGTAGCCGTGAGCCTGGTGCTCGCCCTTACCTTCGTGCTCGCATTCGAGTTCATCAATGGCTTTCATGACACCGCCAACGCGGTGGCCACCGTCATCTACACCAAAGCCATGCCGCCTCATCTGGCCGTGTTCTTTTCGGGTGTATTCAACTTCCTCGGGGTGCTGCTCGGCGGTGTCGGGGTGGCCTATGCCATCGTCCACCTGCTGCCGGTCGAGCTGCTGATCAACGTCAACACCGGCCACGGCCTGGCGATGGTGTTCTCCCTGCTGGCAGCCGCCATCACCTGGAACCTGGGCACCTGGTACTTCGGTATTCCCGCCTCCAGTTCGCACACCCTGATCGGCTCGATCCTCGGCGTGGGACTGGCCAATGCGCTGCTCAACGATATCGCCCTGGGCGATGGCGTGAACTGGCAGAAGGCGATCGACATCGCCCTGTCGCTGGTGGTCTCGCCCATCGCCGGCTTCGTGATCGCCGCCCTGGTGCTGATCGGGCTGAAATGGTGGCGGCCGCTGTCGAAAATGCACAAGACGCCCGATCAGCGACGCAAGCTCGACGACAAGAAGCACCCACCGTTCTGGAATCGCCTGGTGCTGGTGATCTCGGCCATGGGGGTCAGCTTCGTGCACGGCTCCAACGATGGCCAGAAGGGCATCGGGCTGATCATGCTGGTACTGATCGGCATCGTCCCGGCCAAGTTCGTGCTGGATTTGAACAGCACCACTTACCAGATCGAACGCACCCGCGACGCCACCTTGCACATGAGCCAGTTCTACCAGCGCAACGCCAGTACGCTGGGCGAATTCCTGGCGTTGGGCAAGGCCAAGTCGAACGATCTGCCGGAGCAGTTCAGCTGCAACCCGCAGCAGACCGAACCGACCATCGCCGCGCTGCAAAGCTCGCTGCAGGGTGTCACCGACTACCGTGACCTGAGCGCCGAACGTCGGGTCGAAGTACGTCGCTACCTGCTGTGCCTGGATGACACCGCGAAGAAGGTAGGCAAGCTGCCGGGCCTGGATACTCGCGAGAAGTCCGACCTGGACAAACTGCGCAAGGACCTCACCGCCACCACCGAATATGCCCCGTTCTGGGTCATCGTCGCGGTCGCCCTGGCCCTGGGCCTGGGGACCATGGTCGGCTGGCGCCGGGTGGTTCTCACCGTCGGCGAGAAGATCGGCAAGCAGGGCATGACCTATGCCCAGGGCATGTCGGCGCAGATCACCGCCGCCTGCGCCATCGGCATGGCCAACGTCTTCAGCCTGCCGGTCTCGACCACCCACGTGCTGTCTTCGGGTGTCGCCGGCACCATGGTCGCCAACAAGAGCGGCCTGCAAGGCGGTACGGTCAAGACCATCCTGCTGGCCTGGGTGCTGACCCTGCCCGCCTCGATGGGCCTGGCGGCCGGGCTGTTCTGGCTGGCGTCCAAGGTCATCGGCTGACCCTCGATGCTTGCGCGCGGGCCGTTGCCGTGGCCCGCGCGTGCCGCCCCTCTTCTCGTCCTCCCAGCGCGCGTTTCAGCGCTTCCTGCCGCCCAGCAACGATCCCATCAGCCCCCGCACCAACTGCCTTCCCAATTGATTGGCCGCCTGGCGCATCGCCGATTTGATGGCCTGGCCCGCTGCGCCCTGCAGGAACTCACCGGCCTTTTCGGCGAAGCCCTCCTGCTCGGCCTTGGGCTGCGGCGCCGGCTCGACCGGTTCGCCCTTGCGCTGGGTGAGCAATTCATACGCCGACTCGCGGTCGATGGGCTGATCGTAGCGGCCGGCCAGCGGCGATCCGGCGATCAGCGCCCGACGCTCGGCTTCGCTCAGCGGGCCGATGCGCGATTGCGGTGGCGCTACTCGCACGCGCTGCACCGGCTCGGGCGTGCCCTTGTCCTGCAAGGTGCCGACCAGCGCTTCGCCGATCCCCAGCTCGGTGAGCACCGCCAGGGTGTCGAATGCCGGGTTCGGGCGAAAGCCGTCGGCCACGGCGCGCAGCGCCTTCTGCTCACGCGCGGTGAAGGCGCGCAGCCCGTGCTGAATGCGCAGCCCAAGCTGGGCCAGCACCGGGTCGGGCAGGTCGCTGGGGGACTGGGTGACGAAATACACCCCGACGCCCTTGGAGCGGATCAACCGCACCACCTGCTCCAGGCGGTCCTGCAAAGCCTTGGGCGTGCCATTGAACAACAGGTGCGCTTCGTCGAAGAACAGGGCCAACAGCGGCTTGTCGGCATCGCCGCGTTCGGGCAACTGCTCGAACAACTCCGCCAGCAACCACAGCAGGAAGGTGGCGTAGACCTTGGGTGCCTCATGTACCAGACGGCTGGCATCAAGCAGGTTGATCCGCCCACGGCCTTGGGCGTCGACCTGCATCAGGTCCTGCAGCTGCACGGCCGGCTCGCCGAACAACGCCTCGGCACCTTGCTGCTCGAGGATCGCCAGCCGTCGCAGCACTGCCTGGGTAGAACTGGTGGTCAGCAGCGCCCGGTCCTCGCCCAGCAGCTGGGGATTGTCCTTGAGATGGGCCAGCAACGCCTTGAGATCCTTGAGATCGAGCAGCAGCAAGCCTTCGCGGTCGGCAACCTTGAAGGCAGCGTACAGCACCGCCTGCTGGCTGTCGGTCAGCTCCAGCAGATTGCCCAGCAGTAGCGGACCCATTTCGCTCAAGGTAGTGCGCAGTGGGTGACCGCTTCGACCGGCGATATCCCACAAGGTGACTGGGTAAGCCTGGGGACGATGGTCGAGCCAGGGCATGTCGGCGATACGTTCTGCGACCTTGCCCTGGGGCGCGCCCGCCGCGCCCAGCCCGCACAGATCGCCCTTGATGTCCGCTGCGAACACAGGGATACCGGCGTCGCTGAACACTTCGGCCAGGCGCTGCAAGGTCACCGTCTTGCCGGTACCAGTGGCGCCGGCCACCAACCCATGGCGATTGGCCAGGCGCATGGCCTGAGCGACGGGCTGGCCGTCATCTCCAGCACCTACAACTATTTGGGAAGAATCCGACATCTTCTTAATTCCTATTCTCAAGCTTTACCCCACACCGGCCGATAGCCAGAGGCGTTGATTGCCCAACCAAGGGAAACAATCCTTCGAGGCCAGGTTGTTGCACCCTTTTTCCTGCTGCCGGGCACTGTACGAGCGACCCAATAAACATAGCGGACCGGATTACGTGATGAATAAAAGTCTTCGTTTCAGCCACAAGATTCTCTTGGCGGCCTCCCTCATCGTGATACTGGCCTTCGCCCTCTTCACGTTGTACAACGACTATCTCCAGCGTAATGCCATTCGCGAGGATCTGGAGAACTACCTGGTGGAGATGGGCCAGTCCACCTCTACCAACATCCGCAGTCTTTTCGACGGGCGTATCCGTCTGGTCGAGAACCTCGCGCAGAACATCGCCCTGCAGCCGGCCGCTGCCGAAACGCTGATGAGCCAGCAGGCCTTGACCACCAGCTTCCTCACGGTCTACCTGGGCAAGGTCGACGGCGGTTTCAGCGTGCGCCCCGACAGCAAGATGCCCGACGGCTATGACCCTCGGGTGCGGGACTGGTACAAGAACGGCATGAATGCAGGCGGACCGATTCTCACCGAACCTTACATCGATGCCGTCACTGGCAAAATGGTGATCGGCGTCATCGACAAAGTCGCCTCGAGCCTGGGCGTGGTCGGCGGCGACCTGGCGCTCGATGGCCTGGTGCAGATCATCAACTCGTTGAATTTCGGCGGCATGGGCTACGCCTTCCTGGTCAACGATCAGGGCAAGATCCTGGTGCATCCGGACAACGCGCTGGTCATGAAGCCACTGAGCGAAGCCTTCCCCAAGCACACCCCGCCCCTGACCCGTGACCTCACCGAAGTGGACGTCGATGGGCACAAGCGCCTGGTCACCTTCACCCCCATCGAGGGGCTGCCTTCGGCCAACTGGTACATCGGTCTGTCGGTGGACAAGGACAAGGCCTTCAGCATGCTCAGCACGTTCCGTACTTCGGCGGTGATCGCGACCGTGGTGGCGGTCGTCATCATCATCGCCCTGCTCGGCCTGCTGATCCGTGTGCTGATGCAGCCGCTGCTCACCATGACCCGCGCCATGGAAGACATCGCCGAGGGTGAAGGCGACCTGACCAAGCGCCTGACCCTGCACAGCAACGACGAGTTCGGCGTGCTGGGCAGTGCCTTCAATCGCTTCGTCGAGCGGGTGCACGGCTCGATCCGCGAGGTGTCCTCGGCCACCGAACAGGTCAGTGAAGTGGCCCTGCGGGTGATCAGCGCTTCCAACTCGTCCATGCAGAACTCCGACGAGCAGGCCAACCGCACCAACAGCGTGGCTGCCGCCATCAACGAACTGGGCGCCGCCGCCCAGGAAATCGCCGGCAATGCGGCCCAGGCGTCCCAGCATGCCAGCTCGGCGCGGGTGCTGGCCGAAGAAGGCCAGCAGGTGGTCGAGCGTAGCATCCAGGCCATGAACCGCCTTTCGGACCTGATCGTCAGCTCAAGCACCAACATCGAGACGCTCAACGGCAAGACCGTCGACATCGGGCAGATTCTCGAGGTGATCACAAGCATCTCACAGCAGACCAACCTGTTGGCGCTCAACGCGGCCATCGAAGCGGCGCGCGCCGGCGAGGCCGGCCGTGGCTTCGCCGTGGTGGCCGACGAAGTGCGCAACCTGGCCCATCGCACCCAGGAGTCGGCGCAGCAGGTGCAGTCGATGATCGAGGAGCTGCAAGTGGGCGCGCGCACGTCGGTGGAGACCATGGGCCAGAGCCAGCGCCACAGCCAGGACAGCGTGCAGATCGCCAACCAGGCGGGCGAACGACTGGGTAGCGTGACCCAGCGCATCGGCGAGATCGACGGCATGAACCAGTCGGTGGCCACCGCGACCGAAGAGCAGACCTCGGTGGTCGAATCGATCAACATGGACATCAACGAAATCAACATGCTCAACCAGGAAGGCGTGGAGAACCTGCAGGCCACGCTGCGCGCCTGCGCCGACCTGGAGCGGCAGACCACGCGCCTCAAGCAACTGGTGGGCAGCTTCCGCATCTGAGCCCCGCCCGCTCGGCTGTCCGGCGACTCGCTTGCCGGCGGTCGAGGCGGCCGGGCGCTCGATCCCGATCGAACGAAGGCCCCTCCAGTACGGTCAATCGTCAGCGCGTCATCACCTATTCGTGACTGCCGGATGACAGACCGAAGACGACCCTGGAGGTTAGCTGACCGTGCATATCGCTGACATCACCATGTTCTACGCCCCTGCCAGCGGTGGTGTGAGAACCTATCTTGATGCCAAACACCCTCGCCTCGATGCCCTGCCCGGCGTGCGCCACAGCCTGCTGATCCCAGGTGCCAGCGCCGGCCATGCCGACGGTATCTACCAGGTCCCTGCCCTGCCCTTGCCTTTTGGCAAGGGTTACCGCTTCCCCGTCCGCCTGGCGCCCTGGTGCAACACGCTGCGCGGCCTGCAGCCCGACCTGATCGAGGTCGGCGATCCCTACCTGACCGCCTGGGCTGCCCTGGAAGCGCGCCGCCAGCTGGACATTCCGGTGATCGGCTTCTACCACTCCGATCTGCCGCTGTTGGTGGGCAATCGCATGGGTAACTGGTTCACACCGAATGTGGAAGCCTACGTGAGCAAACTGTATGGCAACTTCGACCGGGTGCTGGCGCCCAGCCAAATAATGGGCGACAAGCTCAGCCGCCTGGGGGTGCGCGACGTTCACGTCCAGCCCCTGGGCGTCGACCTGGAACTGTTTCACCCCGACAAGCACGACGACCAGCTAAGGGCGCAGCTCGGCCTGGCCGACACGACCCGGCTGCTGGTATTCGCCGGGCGCGGCTCGCGCGAGAAGAACCTGCCGGTGCTGCTGGACTGCATGCGCCATCTGGGCAGCGATTATCACCTGCTGCTGGTGGGATCGGGCATGCCGACCCATGTGCCGGACAACGTCAGCATCAGCCGTCAATTCTGCCCGGCCGCAGAGGTGGCCAGGCTGCTGGCCAGCGCCGACTTGCTGGTGCATGCCGGCGACCAGGAAACCTTCGGCCTGGTGATTCTCGAAGCCATGGCCAGCGCCACGCCGGTGGTGGCCGTGCGTGCTGGCGCCTTTAGCGAGCTGGTCGACGAGCGCTGGGGACGCTTGTGCCGACCCAACGACGCCAAGGCCATGGCCCAGTCAGTGCGCGAAGCATTCGAAGACGACGTGACCGCCCTTGGACAAAGGGCCCGTCAGCAGGTGGAGCGACACTACGCCTGGGACCGCGTCGTTGAGGGGCTGCTGGAGCATTATCAGGCCGTGCTTGGACACTCGCCAGCGGTACGCGCCCATGGTTGAGGCCAACTCCCGCCCACGCAGCCTGATGCTGGTGCTGCACGATGTCGCCCCCGAAACATGGGCGGACTACCAACCGTTCGTCGAGGCGGTCGACGCCTTGGGGTCGGTGCCCATGACCTGGCTGGTGGTGCCAGACTTTCACCATCGCAATCCCTTGAGCGGCTCACCGACTTTTTGCCGGCTGCTCGATCGGCGTCTGGCGCTGGGAGATGAACTGGCCCTGCACGGCTTCTATCACGCCGATGACGGACCTGCCCCGCACGGGCCGCGTGAGTTTTTCATGAGACGGATCTACACCCACGAGGGCGAGTTCTACGCCTTGGACCGCAGCGACGCCCGGGAGCGGCTGGAGGCCGGTCTGGCCCTGTTCGCCCGGCAAGGCTGGCCGGTGGCAGGCTTCGTCGCCCCGGCCTGGCTGATGAGCGAGGGCACCCGCGAGGCCCTGCGCGGTTTACCGCTGCGCTATACCAGCACCCCGCAGCACCTGCACATCCTGCCCGACTTCACGGCCATTCAGGCCCCAGGGTTAGTGTGGAGCGCGCGCAGCGCCTGGCGGCGTGGGCTGTCGCGGGCGCTCTGCGACTGGCAGGCCAGGCGCTGGCAAAGCGCCGAAACCCTGCGTCTGGGCCTGCACCCGGTGGACATGCGTCATGCCAGCTCGCGCGACTATTGGCTGCGCACCCTGCGCCAGCTCCTGGAACAGGGCCGTGAGCCGTTGACCAAATCCGCCTGGCTGGAGCGCAGGTTGTCGGCATGAGTCGCCTGCTCTGGCTGGGTCTGGCGCTGCTGCTGGCCGTGCTGGTACCCGGTTTGCTGGGCGGTGGCGAACTGTGGCCGCGCTTGCAGGCCTTCGACCCGCTGCTGCTGGCCACGCTGCTGGGCATGATCGCGTTGTGCTGGATCATCAACGCCGCACGCCTGCGCCTGCTGCTCGGCCAGCACGGCTCGCAGCTGGGACGACTACGCGCCCTGGGGGTGGTGATGGCCACCGAATTCGCCATCTGCACCACCCCGGGTGGCAGTGGCGGGCCGGTGACGCTCATGGCCCTGCTGGCGCGCGAGCGAATCGCAGCCTCACGCAGCGGCGCGGTGTTCGCCATGGACCAGTTGAACGACTTGCTGTTCTTCTTCTGCGCCATGCTGGCCATCGCCGGCTATGCGCTCTTTCACAGCCTCGGGCGCAGTCAGGAAAGCCTGTTGCTGGGCAGCACGGCGCTGCTGTGCCTGTCACTGTCGGCCTGCGTGCTGATGCTGCGCTACCGGCGCAGGGTCATGCGCTGCAATGGCCGTCTTCTTCGGCGCCTGGGGATGTCGAGCCAGCGCCAGAGACGCTGGGCGCGCAAGCTGCTGCGTTTCATCGGCGCGCTGATGGCGACCTTGCGCCTGCCCAAGGGCCTGCTCGTGCTGGTCTTCGCACTGACCTGCGTGCACTGGGGGCTGCGCTATAGCGTGCTGTACCTGGTGCTGCAGGGGCTTGGCGTGGAGCTGGCGTGGATACCCAGTTTCCTGGTGCAGATGCTATCGCTGAGCGCCGGTCAGTTCAGCCTGATGCCAGGCGGCGCCGGCGCTGCCGAGTTGACCTCGGCGACCTTGCTGTCGCCGCTGGTGGGCAGCTCGACGGCAGCGGCGGCGATCCTGATCTGGCGGGCCATCACCTATTACTTCTACCTGCTGGCCGGTGGCCCTGTGTTCGTGTATCTGCTGGCGCGTCCCCTGCTGCAGCGCTGGCGTCGTCAGGCCCATTGAGCTCGCGCCACAGCTGGGCAGCGCCTTCGAACTCGGTGCCGTGCTGGTCACCCAATGCATCAGGGTCGTAGCGCGCCAGGCAGCCCTCGCCCAAGGTGGGCGGTAGCGGGGCTGCCCCCTTGTCACGAGGATCAGTCATCGGCGCGCCAGATCAGTCGAACACCACGGTCTTGTTGCCGTGAACCAGCACGCGGTCTTCGAGGTGATAACGCAGGCCGCGCGCCAGCACCATCTTCTCGACGTCGCGCCCGAACCGCACCATGTCCTCGATGCTGTCGGCATGGTTCACACGGACCACGTCCTGCTCGATGATCGGACCGGCGTCCAGCTCTTCGGTGACGTAGTGGCAGGTCGCGCCAATCAGCTTCACCCCGCGCAGCGCGGCCTGGTGATAGGGCTTGGCACCGACGAACGACGGCAGGAAGCTGTGGTGAATGTTGATCACCCGCTCGGCGTACGCCTGGCACAGCTGTGGCGGCAGGATCTGCATGTAGCGCGCCAGCACCACCACGTCGGCGGCGTGCTCTTCGACCAGCCGTGACACCTCGGCAAATGCCGGGGCCTTGTCCTTCGGGTCCACTGGCACATGATGGAACGGGATGCCGTGCCATTCGACCATGCTGCGCAGGTCGTCGTGATTGGAGATCACGCAGGGAATATCACAGTCCAGCTCATCGGTGTGCCAGCGATGCAACAGGTCGGCCAGGCAGTGCGACTCACGACTGGCCATCAGCACCACGCGCTTCTTGTGCGCCGAATCGGTGATGCTCCAGGCCATCGAGAACTCTTCGGCGATCGGTGCGAAAGCTTCGCGAAAGGCTTCCAGACCGAAGGGCAGCGATTGAGCACGGATTTCATGGCGCATGAAGAACCAACCGCTCTGTTCGTCGGAGTGGTGGCTGGCCTCAGTGATCCAGCCGTTGTACAAGGCCAGGAAGTTGCTGACTTTTGCCACGATGCCGACGCGGTCGGGGCAGGCGATCGTCAGGCGATAGGTGCGCATGAATGAAAACTCCGAAAACTTCGCAAAGGCGCACATTCTAGCCTTCTGTCACAAAAAAGGCAGTATCCGTCGGCCGTGTCGTCGTGCGCCGGCGAGTTTCATACCCCTGGACCTGCCAGTACCCTGCGCCGTCGGGCGTGCAGCCCTACCCTGTTGCATGTTCAATTGCTTTCCAGTTCATTGTTGCTTCAACACATTTCATCAATATCGACGAGTATTACTTGTTTACTTGCGAGTATCGCCTGTCTATTATTGCGTGACTGTCTCTCTGTACATTCACCAAGGAATACCCATGTCCCTGATCAACGAATACCGCGCCACCGAAGAAGCCATCAAGGAACTTCAAGCGCGCCTTGCCAATCTGTCGCAAGATGATAAGCTGAAAAAAGAGCTGGAATTCGAAGGCAAACTGCGCGCCCTGATGGGTGAGTATTCCAAGTCGCTGCGCGATGTCATCGCCCTGCTCGACCCGGACTCCAAACTGAGCAAGGCACCCCGTGGCCCGGTTAAAACTACCGGTACCAAGCGTGCACGCAAGGTCAAGCAATACAAGAACCCGCACAATGGCGAAATCATCGAAACCAAAGGTGGCAACCACAAGACTCTGAAAGAGTGGAAAGCCAAGTGGGGCGGTGACGAGGTCGAAGGTTGGTCCACGCTGCTGGATTGATCGTGGGTCGCACCCAGTGTCCAGAACGCCGGCTGATCGCCGGCGTTTTTCATTTCAGCTCACGCCGGGACTTCATACCGCCTGCGCAACTGTCCGGCATGCGCCAGCCAGGCATCAAGCACGGCCCGTGCGCCCTCGTCCGCCTCGTCCAGACGGGCCTTGGCAGCCTGTTCGAAAGCATCCAGGGTATTGGGTGCCCCCCGCTGCGCATCGGTCAGACGCTGCCGACAGAAGTCATGCCAGGCGCGCTGCTCCTGGGCATTCAATGTCGAGCCGAAGTTGCGTGCCCGATAGCGGAACAGCAATTCTGGCAAGCGCGGGTCATCGAACATCCATTGCCCGCCCGCCAACTGTGACGGCTCGCTGAGTCGAACTTGCTCGCACAATCGACGGTCGCGATCACCGAGGAATCCCTCGTACAGCTGTTGTTCGGGATCCTCGCTGGGTGCGAATTCTTCGGCGCCATAAACGACAGCCAGTTTTTCCTCCCACACCGACTGTTGCTGGATCAATCGTTCGGCACGCGACAACAGCACCGTCATCTCCACGCCGAGGCGTTGTTGATCGGCGGGTCGTAACACACGCAACGGCGCAAGCACCGGACATTTGTTGATATGCACCAACTTCAAGGGTATGGGTAGTTCTCCGTCAGCTAATTCCTCACGACGCCGGTATAAACGAGCACGTAACGCGTCGGCGCTTTCCCTTATCAATGGCGAGGTTTCCATGTGCAGGTCGCACACGATCAGCGCATTGCGATTGCGTGGATGCCAGGCCAAGGGCAGCACCACGCCCAGATAACTTCGCTCGCTGGAAAACCGGCCGGAGATATGTATCAAGGGTTGCAGCAGATGGATCTGCTCGAGGACGCTGTGCTTGCTGCGCAGCTGGAACAACCAGTCGTAGAGTCTGGGCTGCCGGTCGCGGATCAGCCTGGCCAGGCCGATGGTCGCTCGCACATCGGACAGCGCCTCGTGGGCGTGACCGTGGTCGATGCCGTTGGCTTGGCTGAGCAGCTCCAGACGCAGGCTGGTGCGGCCGTCCTGCTGTGGCCAGACGATTCCTTCCGGGCGCAGAGCATAGGCCGTGCGCACCACGTCGATGAGGTCCCAGCGGCTGTTGCCGCCCTGCCATTCACGGGCATAGGGGTCGAAAAAGTTGCGATAGAGGCTGTAGCGGGTCACTTCATCGTCGAAGCGCAGGGTGTTGTAGCCCGCGCCGCAGGTGCCCGGGCGCGCCAGCTGCGCGTGCACCCGCGTCATGAAGTCGGCTTCGCTCAGGCCTTGGGCAGCCAACTGATCCGGGGTAATCCCCGTCACCAGGCAGGCGGCAGGATGCGGCAGGATATCGTCGCTGGGCTGGCAATAGAGGTTCACCGGCGCCTCGATCTCGTTGAGTTGCAGATCGGTACGGATGCCCGCGACCTGCAGCGGCCGGTCACAGCGCGGATTGATGCCGGTGGTTTCGTAGTCGTGCCAGAAAATGCTGGAGCTCACGGCGTCGTCCTGTGCAGAGTTCGCGCACGAGTCTACCGGACGAACGCCTTCAGGCCGATTCGTTGAGCGGCCTGAAGCTGAAGAATTCGCGCAGCGAGCGGACGAACTCGTCGTATTCCAGCGGCGCCTGCAACAGCATGAAGCCGGCGTCGTAGTAACCCGGAGTCTGGTCTTCGCGGCTCCACAGGCAACTGGCCGTGAGGTTGATGAACTGGTTGCCCCCGCCTGAAAGCGGAACACGCAATTGCAGCTCGAAGTCCGGGCCGACCATGATCGGAAGCTCGCTGATCACCATGATGCCGTGCTCGGACGCGTTGCCCAGGAAGCCGATCTCCTGGTCGGTGAACCGGTTGAACACCCGTAGCACGTAGGGCAGTTGATGACGATCGATCTGACGTTCTGTGAACATGATTCTCCGTACCCTGTGCCAGATGAGCAGGTACCGTGGCGTCGCGTGAAAGATATCCTACAGCCTAGCTCAGCCTGTGGCTGGGGCACGGAGAATCGTCAGCGGTCCGATCAACGCAAGGGCGTGCTCGGCGCCGCTCGGGTCTGCGCCGCTTCACCGCGCAGATGACCGAGCTGCTGCAGGGTCTGCAGGCGTGCCTGGGCGCGATAGGCGTACTCGTTCTGTGGGTAGCGCTGGATCAGGAACTGATAGGTCTGCGCCGCATCGACGTAGAGTTTCTGCCGCTCCAGGCACTGGCCGCGCAACATCGCCACCTCCGGGTGGATGAACGGTCGCGCCCGACTCGTGCGGTCGACCTGCGACAGCTCCAGCATCACTCGCTGGCAGTCACCGCGGTCATAGGCGCGGTAGGCGTTGTTCAGGTGGTGGTCCATGGACCACCGGGTGCAGCCGACGACACTGGCCGCCATGACTAGAACGATCAAGGCTCGCATGGGAATCTCCTGTACTGCACAGCGTATCGGCAGGCGGCGCGCAATCTTCAGGGCCGGGGTCACGCGACGATTCGCGCAAAGCCTCCCCTCGATGCCGCGCACGGGTATTTCTGTAGCTTGCCACGAGTAGCCTGGCGCTTGCAGCTTGTAGCCCGCCCCTGCGAGTGACTACAGCCAAATTGAGGAGTAGCCTTTCGCTGCGCTTCACTATAGGAGTCTGTGCATGACCATCCGCCGTACCAAAATCGTCGCCACCCTGGGCCCCGCCAGCAACTCGCCGGAAGTGATCGAACAACTGATCCTCGCCGGCCTGGACGTGGCACGTCTGAACTTCTCCCACGGCACCCCGGACGAGCACAAGGCTCGTGCCCGGCTGATCCGCGACATCGCGGCCAGGAACGGCCGTCATGTCGCGCTGCTCGGCGACCTGCAAGGCCCGAAGATCCGCATCGCCAAGTTCAGCAACAAGCGCATCGAACTGAAGATCGGTGACAGGTTCACCTTCTCCACCGCCCACCCGCTCACCGAAGGCAACCAGGACATCGTCGGCATCGACTACCCTGACCTGGTCAAGGACTGCGGCGTCGGCGACGAACTGCTGCTCGATGACGGCCGCGTGGTCATGCGCGTCGAAACCGCCACCGCCGATGCCCTGCATTGCGTGGTGATCGTCGGCGGCCCGCTGTCCGACCACAAGGGCATCAACCGCAAGGGTGGCGGCCTCACCGCACCGGCGCTGACCGAGAAGGACAAGGCCGACATCAAGCTGGCGGCGGAAATGGACCTGGACTACCTGGCCGTGTCCTTCCCACGCGATGCCAAGGACATGGAATACGCCCGCAAACTGCGCGACGAATCCGGCGGCAGCGCCTGGCTGGTGGCCAAGATCGAGCGCGCCGAAGCGGTGGCCAACGACGAAACCCTCGATGGCCTGATCGCCGCATCGGACGCCGTGATGGTCGCCCGCGGCGACCTGGGCGTGGAGATCGGCGATGCCGAGCTGATCGGTATCCAGAAGAAGATCATCCAGCACGCCCGCCGCAACAACAAGGCGGTGATCGTCGCGACCCAGATGATGGAGTCGATGATCCAGAACCCGATGCCGACCCGCGCCGAAGTGTCCGACGTGGCCAACGCCGTGCTGGACAACACCGATGCGGTGATGCTGTCGGCCGAGAGCGCCGCCGGGGCCTACCCGATCGAAGCGGTACAGGCCATGGCGCGTATCTGCCTGGGCGCCGAGAAGCACCCGACCAACCAGCGCTCCAGCCACCGCCTGCACACCACCTTCGAGCGTTGCGACGAGAGCATCGCGCTCGCGGCGATGTACACCGCCAACCACTTCCCGGGCGTCAAGGCCATCATCGCCCTGACCGAGAGCGGCTACACCCCGCTGATCATGTCGCGCCTGCGCTCGCACGTGCCGGTGTTCGCCATGTCGCCGCACCGCGACACTCAAGCACGGGTGTCGATGTTCCGTGGCGTCTACCCGATCGCGTTCGACCCGGCCTCGCTGCCGGCCGACAAGGTCAGCCAGGCGGCCGTCGACGAGCTGCTCAAGCGCGGCCTGGTGGAACAGGGCGACTGGGTCATCCTGACCAAGGGTGACAGCTACCACACCATCGGTGGCACCAACGGCATGAAGATCCTCCACGTGGGTGATCCGCTGGTCGGCTGATGGCCAGATAGCCCCTTCGCGGGGCGCGCCCGCTCTTGCACGACAACGCAGGCTTGCAGGTCTGCGATGAACTGGAGGAGCGGGCTGCTACCCTGAAGAGGTCGCTGCAGCCCCTCAGACATGCTCGACGAACACGTCCGCGAACACCTGCCCCCGTGGTACCCCGACGATGAACAGTCGGCGGGCGAATGTCTCCACGCTCCGCGCGCCCCCGCACAGCAGCGCCACCGTCTGGCGTGACGACGGCCGCAACGCCGCCAGTGCCTCATCCAACTGCTCGGTGAGCACCAATTCGACCGTTACGCCCGGCAATGCTCGCAAAGGCTCGGCCAGATAATGCCCGGCGGGTTCGTGCGCCACATGCAGGACCCTCATGTCCCCTCGATGCCCCTGAAGCAGTGCCTCGCGCACGATGCCCCACAACGGTGCCAGGCCGGTGCCCGCTGCCAGTAGCCACAGCGGCCTGTCCTGCCACTCCGGATCGTAGTGCAAGGCCCCGCCGCGCACCTCGCCCAGACCCATGCTCTCTCCCACCCGCAAGCCACGCGCAAGATCGCAGAAGGCGCCAGGCCGCTGGCAGTCGATGTGGAACTCGAGATACGCCTCCTCGCCCGGCAGACTGGCCAGGGAATAAGGCCGGGCGACACCCCCTAGCCACAACACCACGTGCTGCCCCGCCTGGTAGCGCACAGCGCGGTCGGGCTTGACCCGCAAGCGCAAGACGTCGGCGAACCAGTCCACCGCGCACACTTGCGCCGGCACCCCGTCGCGCTTCGGGTCGAACACCGTCAGGCTCAGATCCTCCACCACCCGGCACTGGCACGCCAGGCGCCAGCCCTGGGCATGCGTGTCCAGCGCCAACGCTTCAGGCAGGGCGTCCACCGGTTGCCCGTCCAGACACTGCACCAGACAGGCATGACAACTGCCGGCGCGGCAGCTGTAGGGCACACCGAACCCGGCTTCGTTCAAGGCATCGAGCAGGTTGCTGCCGGTCGGCACTGCCCAGCGTCGCGTGCCCACGCAGAGTTCGGGCATGTCATTGATTCTCCATCGATCACCGGGGCACTGTAGGCCAAGTGGGTGAACGCAGCAAAAACATTGCCACCCCGGTACCGACCTTGGTCCCCACGGTGCCCAGGTGTGCCGCGCCGGGATGCGCGCTATACTGCCGCGCCTTTTTCGCGCCGGCCCGACCTGCCGACGCGCCTTGCACAAGCGCTCCGGCACGCTGGTCGGCACCGTCGGAACGCCCTTACGAATGTTCCCGTCTTTAAGAGGAGCGTGCTGCATGACCGTGATCAAGCAAGACGACCTGATCCAGAGCGTCGCCGATGCCCTGCAATTCATTTCGTACTACCACCCCGTCGATTTCATCCAGGCCATGCACGAGGCCTATCTGCGCGAAGAGTCCCCCGCCGCGCGCGACTCCATCGCCCAGATCCTGATCAACTCGCGCATGTGCGCCACCGGCCACCGGCCGATCTGCCAGGACACCGGCATCGTCACCGTATTCGTGCGCGTGGGCATGGACGTGCGCTGGGACGGCGCCACCCTGAGCCTGGACGACATGATCAACGAGGGCGTGCGCCGCGCCTACAACCTGCCGGAAAACGTCCTGCGCGCCTCGATCCTGGCCGACCCGGCCGGTGCCCGCAAGAACACCAAGGACAACACTCCGGCGGTGATCCACTACTCCATCGTCCCCGGCGACAAGGTGGAAGTGGACGTCGCGGCCAAGGGCGGCGGCTCGGAGAACAAGTCGAAGATGGCCATGCTCAACCCGTCCGACTCCATCGTCGACTGGGTGCTCAAGACCGTGCCGACCATGGGCGCCGGCTGGTGTCCGCCAGGCATGCTGGGCATCGGCATCGGCGGCACCGCCGAGAAGGCCGCGGTCATGGCCAAGGAAGTGCTGATGGAGTCCATCGACATCCATGAACTCAAGGCCCGTGGCCCGCAGAACCGCATCGAAGAGATCCGCCTGGAGCTGTTCGAGAAGGTCAACCAGCTGGGCATCGGCGCCCAGGGCCTGGGCGGCCTGACCACCGTGCTCGACGTCAAGATCATGGACTACCCAACCCACGCCGCTTCCCTGCCGGTGTGCATGATCCCCAACTGCGCCGCCACCCGCCACGCCCACTTCGTGCTCGACGGCTCCGGCCCTGCCGAGCTCGAAGCGCCGTCGCTGGACGCCTACCCGGAAATCGTCTGGGAAGCCGGCCCGAGCGCGCGCCGCGTCAACCTCGACACCATCACCCCCGAGGAAGTCGCCAGCTGGAAGCCGGGCGAAACCATCCTGCTCAACGGCAAGATGCTCACCGGCCGCGATGCCGCGCACAAGCGCATGGTGGAAATGCTCAACCGTGGCGAGCAACTGCCGGTGGACCTCAAGGGCCGCTTCATCTACTACGTCGGTCCGGTCGACCCGGTGGGCGACGAAGTGGTGGGCCCCGCCGGCCCGACCACTGCCACGCGCATGGACAAGTTCACCCGGCAGATCCTCGAGCAGACCGGCCTGCTGGGCATGATCGGCAAGTCCGAGCGCGGCCCCACCGCCATCGAGGCGATCAAGGACAACAAGGCCGTGTACCTGATGGCCGTCGGCGGGGCTGCCTACCTGGTCGCCCAGGCTATCCGCAAGTCCCAGGTATTGGCGTTCGCCGAACTGGGCATGGAAGCGATCTACGAGTTCGAGGTCAAGGACATGCCGGTCACCGTGGCCGTGGACAGCAATGGCGAGTCGGTGCACATCACCGGGCCGGCGTTGTGGCAGGGGAAGATTGCTGAGAGTCTGGCGGTGGAAGTGAAGTAGGTTCACTGCTGGGATGCCAAGATAACGCCCGGCCATCGCCGGGCGTTACTTTTTCTGCCTGTCAGAAATGCTCAGCGCAGAGCCACATCCTGTAACGGTCCACCTGACAGTTTTACCAGTTTCCAACTCGTAACAGCCCTCCTAACGTGAACGTGAACTCAACCCTGGAGTCACGATCGTGTCCAACAAGCCAGAGCCTACCTCTGAGTCGCCATGCTGGCTCAGCAGCTTTCAGATCTTCCTGACCTCACGCAGCGACCGCCTCTACAACAACGGCCGCCAGCAGATCGAGCTCACGGTTCTGGTGGTCCCCGGCGAGGGACAAACCATCAGCGACGAGCAGTTCGACTCCATCAGCCTGGCCTATGAAGCGGCGGAAGGTGACTGGATCGATCTCCCCCGCGACGCAGGTGACGGCGATGAATCATGGTTCTACCAGGCTGACCATGACGAGCGTTATGACTACTACCCATCGCTCCTGGACATGGCGGTGCCCGTGTACACCACTTCCAGGTCCGATGACAGCCGCTTCATCCGGTTGTATGTGCACAGCACCGCAGCGGTTGGGGAGTCGATCAAGGTCCGCGCGAGCATCTCTCAGGCGCCAGGACAAGTGCACTGGTGTGCCGAACCCTTGCACCCCAAGCTCTATACAGAGCGCTCGCCCCTGTACAGTTTCCCTGAAGACTATCGCTGGCAGCGCAGAGTACGCTGCGAGGACCGCCTGTTCGAGTCGTGCCCGATCCAGAGTGATCGATTCCTGGTCGAATATTCGCTTCGGCCCAAACACACGGCGTTTTCCTGGGCGAGCATGTCCTCTGCAGGCCTCAACCAGATCATGCGTTGGGATGAGCAGGAACCGACAGTGGATCATGCGACGATCGTCAGCGCAGTCCTGCCCGACTCGGCTGACGTGGTCCAAAGTGCTCACCTCCAGGCCGATACTGAACTGACCGCTCGAATGGTGACGCGCCCTCTGAGTTCGACGGCTGGGCAAATCGTCCTGATCGCTCAAGGTGATCCAGAGGTGTCGCGTGGGCTGAAGTCGGATGCGCCGCATCAACCATTGATGATCAAGGCCTATGACCGGCAGGGGGCGTTGCACCGTTTGGAAGTTGATTTCGCATCGGAAAAGAATCGTACCGATCTGCAAGTGAATGTCGCACCCGCGTCTTACCCTATCGACACGATCA
Source organism: Pseudomonas sp. S30 (assembly GCF_016518545.1). Lineage (GTDB taxonomy): Bacteria > Pseudomonadota > Gammaproteobacteria > Pseudomonadales > Pseudomonadaceae > Aquipseudomonas. Next base: position 59,367 of record NZ_JACVTO010000013.1, on the reverse strand, counting down.
CCAACATCTCCTACTTCAAGGTCCTGGGCCGGGGTCTATCGCGTGATGACACCCGGTGCCTCCTGTATAGCAATGGGATGCAGCAAACGTATGTACGCGTATTGATCGAGGGTGTTAACAACCTGGGCGAGGTCGTGCCTGTACCTCCTCAGGTGCTGCAGTCGATCCGACTGGTAGAATATTACACCGGCGAATCTATCGGCAGTGACTTCACTATAAGCCTCACACAATCTGAAGTCGACAAGCGTTTCATCTACTACCAAGATCAACCTTCAGCGCTTGATCCTCCCTCCAAAAAAAAACAAAGCCAGGCGATAGATTTTTATATAAAAGCCAAAACCACCAAAAACGTGCGGGTTGCAGCCAAACTGACAATTGGTGAAAAAACATACCATACCTATGATCGAAACCTGGAAGCTGGAGAAGGTGCGACTCAATCGGGAAGATCCAATTGCTCAGCCACTATAGATCCTAAAGTCCAAAATTACTGGTACGACAGTAACGATCACTATACTTACGACAAGGCAGACCATTCGTCCAGTTGGCCCGTAGATATAACTTACCGCTACGAATTACGCTTGAAATCCGAAACTCATCACCAACTAGTCTACGCGCCTGACTGGACCTACATTTGGTGGAGCAATGGTAATGCCGTATATTATACAATCTGGATACATTTCTTTGGACTGGACGAACGGAGAACGCGTAATGCAGAAACCCATGGCGTCTCTCAGTTTGTGAATCTACCCAATGATGCGGCTTGTCAAACGCAAATGTATATTGACCGGCGTTGGCCTGAAGGAAGCAAAGAAAAACCCGTTTCGGTAAAAATATTTCCGAGAGACGAAAATGGTAATGAGCACAGCATATGGATTGCGTCCACATGGTATCTTTGGGAGTTGCTAATATAACAGTCTCGCCATTTAATTCCGGGTGCAATGATTGTCTGCGAGGTTTGAGACACGTCCAGGAAGATTACCAAAATTCTGGCGGCGGAAGTGAAGTCAGTCTGTTGCTTCGCAGCCCAGACAACGCCCTGAACCGCCCCGGGCATCGCCGGGCGTTCTTTTTCTACCCATGAAATGCTCGATCTAGGTCCTGACGTGAATCGGGTCACCTGACAGTTTTACCAGTTTCCAGCTTATGAAGACCGTCCTAAGGTGAATGTGAACTCAATCGTGGAGTCGCGATCATGCCAAATACGCCAAAGCCTACCTCTGAGTCGCCACGCTGGCTCAGCAGTTTCCAGATCTTCCTGACCTCACGCAGCGACCGCCTGTACAACAACGGCCGCCAGCAGATCGAACTCACAGTTCTGGTGGTCCCCAGCGAGGGACAAACCATCAGCGACGAGCAGTTCGACTCTATCAGCCTGGCCTGTGAAGCGGCGGAAGATGACTGGGTCGATCTCCCCCGCGGCGCAAGTGACGGCGGTGAGTCATGGTTCTACCAGGCTGCCCATGACGAGCGTTATGACTACTACCCATCGCTCCTGGACATGGCGGTGCCCGTGTACACCACCTTCAGGTCCGATAATAGCCGCTTCATCCGGTTGTATGTGCACAGCACCGCAGCGGTTGGAGAGTCGATCAAGGTCCGCGCGAGCATCACTCAGGCGCCAGGACAGGCTCACTGGTGTGACCAACCCTTGTACCCCAAGCTCTATACAGAGCAGTCGCCTACCTATAGTTTCCCCGAGGACTATCGCTGGCAACGCAGCGTACGCTGCGGGGACCGTTTATTCGAGTCGTGCCCGATCCAGAATGATCGGTTTCTGGTGGAGTATTCGCTTCGTCCCAAACACACGGCGTTTTCCTGGGCGAGCATGCCTTCCGCAGGTCTCACCCAGATGATGCGTTGGGATGAGCAAGATTCCACGGTGGACTATGCGACCATCGCCAGCGTGGTCCTGCCCGACTCGGCTGAGGTGGTCCAAAGTGCTCACCTCCAGGCCGATACTGAACTGAGCGCTCGAGTGGTGACACGCCCCCTGAGTTCGACGGCTGGGCAAATCGTCCTAATCGCTCAAGGTGATCCTGAGGTGTCGCGTGGGCTGAAGTCGAATGCGCCGCATCAACCCCTGATGATCGAAGCCTATGACCGGCATGGGGCATTGCACCGTTTGGAAGTTGATTTCACCTCGGAAAAAAATCGTACCGATTTGCAAGTGAGCGTGACATCTGATTTGTTTCCCGTGTTTCCCGAGTTTCCCGAGTTCAAGCCCGCCCACATTACCTACTTCAAGGTTCTCGGCCGGGGTCTATCGCGTGATGAAACCAGATGTCGGCTCTACAACAATGGAATCCAGCAAACGTATGTCCGCGTACTGATCGAGGGGGTAGACGATGCAGGCGAGGTTATACCTATTTCAAATTGGTGGCTATGGTCTATTCGCCTAGTCGACTACTATACCGGTGAATCTCTGAGTGACGACTACACGGTCAGCCTCGTTCAAACTGAATTCGATAAACGCTTCATTTATCATCAACAGCAACCTTCTGCGCTCGATTCTGCTCATGAGAAGCAACAAGGCCGAGCGATCGATTTTTATATAAAAGCTAAAACCACAGCCAATCTAAGAATCGCAGCAAAACTGCAAATTGGCGGTAAGACCTATCACACCCATGATCGAAATCTGGAAGCTGGGGAAGGAACGACTCAATCGGGAAGATCTAACTGCTCGGCCATCATCGAGTCGGTTTCAAAAGACTACGACTATAGCAACCAGACTTCCTATGATTACTCAAGGCACGATGTGGATGATGGCAGCGGCGGTACCTACATCCTGGATGTTGATCGATATGACCTACAGATAAAAGCTGAATTCGGTCGTAAAATAGCTTACTACAGCTGGGGGGGGACGGTGGCTTGGGATTATATTGGGAAACAAAAAAGCAACTGGTTCTACACATTTGCGATGGATGGTCGCACCTATGAGCGGATCGAACAGAATGGTGTTGTATATCATATGAGTCTTCCCGCCAGCCATCTCTGCCAAGCTCGCATAAAGGTGGCACGCAACTGGACCTCCGGCGAGACTAACCGAAATGTCGCCGCAAGATATGACTATGCGGACGATTATGGAAACACACATTCCGTATGGGTTTCAACTCAGAACGAAATGGAGATTCTAGTAATCTAATCGTCCACTACTCATTTCCCTCAAGCTACCGAGTTGTGCCGGGAGGGTTGACGATGACTAGTTGGCGATCAAGGCCAAGGTCAACAGTTTAGACGTCATCCACCAACTTAATTTCACCGAGTCAGTAAGGAGCACATCATGATCGACTCACGCAACTCGTCGTATGATCCCGATCCCGGCTTATGGCTTAAAAATTGGGTGATAGAATTGGTCTCGGCCAGCAATAAACTCTATGGCAACGGTCGCCAGCAAACGGCAATCCGGGTAAGAGTAGAAATCCAACCCAAGCAACCTCCGCTGACCCAGGAACAGAAGGACAGCATGCGGTTGGTACTTGAGAATTTCGATGGCAGCTATGAAATTTTGCCACCTCCCGGGCTCCAGGAGAGTCAGTGGACACAGACACCCATCCGGGATGAGAACTTTGACCTTATGCCCGGCTCGACTGTAAGCGCACGCAGGGACGATCAAGAAGATTCTGACCACATCTTTGCCATCGTAATGTTTGTTTCTACCACCGTTGTCGGAGCTCAGACAGCAACGCTTCGGGCAATGATCCGACGTGACGCTGACACCGTCTATTACTCAGATGGCTCATCGAATTTCAATCGCAGCGTCGAAGTGACAACGATCGCGCCTCCGATCTTCGAAGAAAATGACTATGCCTGGACTCTCAGCCACACCGCAGGCAACATCGATAATAAATTCCTGCACGAATATCGACTGCAACTCAAAGGTCTGGGACTCGCTCCATTAGCCGTGGATATGAATCCGGGCATGATTCGCTGGCACTACAATAGGCAGGGGGAAACCTATGCCACCTATGTCGGCATGGCTCATCCTGGCAACGATCGTACTGTGCGCTATAAAACCGAGATCAATACGGGGTCCAGTTTCCGACCCTCCCAAACAGCCATTACCAACAATCAGAACGCATTGATTCTGGTGCTGAACGGGGCGGATGACATCCCATTCTATTCAGGCGGGCTGGTCCATGACACGCCTTGCAAGGTCAGAATCATTGATCGACACGGCAACGAGCATGAAATCATGTTCGCCTTCTCGGAAGAAGGAAGCCCGATTGAGAAGAGGACAGATCTAAAAATCTCCTACTCTTGATAGGTGGACCTGTCCGCACCCGAACTCACCCGCGCGTGAGATCTAATATCAACGAGCACATCAAACCCTCACAGGTTAATCAGATGGATACTTCAAGTATCGGTGAAACCAGCGCTAAGCCCGGCGTATTGAATGCGAGCGATATTCATACCCAAGGCAATAATTTCTTAAGTGCGGTGCAGACCGGCGTCGACCCGCGCACTGGCCAATTCAATTTGGCAATCTCCATTCCCCTTGGCCAGGCCAATGCTCTCGGAGGCCCGAGCTGGTCTTTCGCTTTGACATTCAACGCTTTGCGTTCGCAAGTCAACGAGGGATTTGGCCTTGGTTGGTCACTGCAGTATAGTCACCTTCATAGGGAAGGGGAATTCTGGACCCTGACCTTGTCGACCGGCGAGCAATTCGCGGTTGACCTGGATTCGTCGGACATGACGCCAGGGGGACGATGGGCATTTCATGATCTGAAACTCGAGTCCATGCAGGTTTCGTTATCGACTGACAGCCAATCTATTCAGATCCTTTACAAAACAGGGGACATCGAAATTTTGAAAAGGCCTGACAATACCGGGCCTCACTATGTTCTGCATGAAATGCGCAGCCCAGAGGGGCATCGCCTCTATTTCGACTGGACGGTAAACGGTGACCTTTATCTGCTCACTGACGTACGCGATGAAAATCGCACGCTCATGACCTACAACATGTCCAGCGATGAGTTGGTACTGGAGCCGAATTCCACAGAAGAAACAACGATACAATTCATTCAAAACAATGATCAGCTCAGCTTTCTGTTGCTACCTGAAATCAGCGAGCCCTTTGGGTTTCGCTATGACAGCATTCAAGTGGGCGATCAGAGCATGCTGCTACCTGGCGATATCAAGAATCCTCTCGGTGCTACCGACTCCGTCAACTGGAGCAGAAACCTCGAAAGCTCCCACCGCCTGCCAAAGGGTGCCCCGCTCAGTTTCATACCCCGCGTGATCACCTGGCTTCATTCCGATGGGCCTGAATCGGTCAGTCTTCTGCATAAGTACGATTGGGGGGACGATCGCAATTATCTAGGAGGTTCGAGCAGTCAGGAGTTCGATTGGGTTAGGGGCCGCGATACGCTCTACCTATTAACTAGCCGATATGAATACAGCTGCACCGAAACTCAGATCAGCGGAGATACGGAGGTTCTTAAATGGCTCCAGGCGACGCTGGCCTTGCGCGAAAAGCATCCGCAACTGGTCGCCGATGCTTTACTGTCGACTCTTTCGCAGAACGGTCTCATTGCTACCGAAACCTCCATTACTCGCACGTGGGATCGACATCATCTCTTGCTCAAAGAGGTCACGCTCACAGGTCAATGCCAGACCACTCGTGAAACGATCTATGGGGTCGATTACGAGAAGCATTGGATAGACCAGATCCCGCAGTGCCAATTGCCCCATCTCGTAAGCGTCACCTATGACGACCTGCTTACAGGTCGCACGCTCAGCGAAGAGACGGAGTATGAATACGATCACTTCGGTAATGTTCGTCGTTTCCGCATGCCCTCGCAGGTTGAGGAAGTCAGCGACTATTACCCTAGTGGTGGAGAGACGCCAGGATGTCCTCCCGATCCTTTCGGCAGGATCCGCTTCCTGAAATGCAAGTCAGTCAATCCAGACCCTGACTGCCCAGGGAGTGCTCCGGTGCTGTGCACTCGCTACCAATATGAGCCTCTGCCCTCGTTAGTGGCCGGTGATCCCGACCACGTGGTCGTCTGCCTGGAAGAGCTGTACGACGAAACGGCGGGCCAGCAGCTGGAAAGGACGACGCAATCCCATGAACGCAATTCAGGTGAGCACTACGGTCGACCCAAAAAAACCGTGACCACCATGAATGGTAAGTCGACGACTACCACACTGGATTACAACATCACCCGTGAGCCCAATGAATTACCCCTGCTCTGGACCACGACAAAAATCGAAGGCTTCGAAAGCAACGCGCTGACGACTACCACCAGGAAAGAGTCCCGATCGCTGCTGAGCGGGCTGACACACAGCCAGGTCAGCGCTTCCGGGGTTGTTACGGTCTTTTCCTATGACCGCTTGGGTCGGGTCACCAGCACTGTCATCGCCGAGGGTTCGGCTTATCGAGTCGAGCGTACCTGCCAGGTTCACATTGCTGACGAGTTCGTCGCCGAACATGCGCCGCGACTGGACGACAATCCAAGTACCACGATCGCCATCGAAGAAACCGATGCTACCGGCCAGCGCAAGCGCTCTTGGCTGGACGGTAGCGGCAGACCAGTGCTCGTGCAGCTCGAGGACATCGACTCTGCGCCAGGCACGTTCCGTAACGTGCGTACCGCTCGCTACGATGCGTGGGGGCGGGAAATCAAACAGGTCGATATAGACTGGACCAGCGAGGGAGAACGCCTTTTCGAACTGACTACTACCACCGCCTATGACGATTGGGGAAATGCATGTCTGAAAACCGCCCCGACTGGCGTAGTCACTCATACAACTACTGATCCAACCCGCCGTCTCGTCGAAACCTGGCAGGAAAGTACCTCTGGCAAACTGACTGGCAAGCAGGTTACAACCGCCAATGCGGCTGGTAGCCCACTGAAGATCGAGGTGTTCGACGACAAAGGAAATGTGGTGCGAACTCAGCACTATACCCGGGACGGATTTGACCGTGTCATCAGGTTACGCACGACGCCCCGGGAGGGCGCTGAGCAGATACACGATTTCGAATACGACAGCTACTCACGGCTTAGCGCCCGGTTGGAGCATTTTCGGCAAGGACAAGACGAGGATGACTACGCCATTCGCATAACCCGCTGGCAATATGCCGCACACAGCGATGGAAACCATCAAGAGTCGGTGACGGTCGAGTTGGCCGTCGCTACTATCGGATCCCAGAAGGCAGCATCATGATGCGATCAACCGACTCCACACCTATCCTAATCGGCCAGCAGTACTTCGATGGATTGACAAGACCCACGAGCCTCAAGGCAGGTGGCCGCACCCGTACCTACGGGTATGTCGCCGCTCAACTCCCAGCCACCAGCCTTACGATGGCCGATGGCAAGTCGATTACCTATCAATACGTGCACGAGTTGGGCGATCAGTTCAAGCAGGTAAAGGCCGCCAATGAGCCGGCCGACGACATTAGTTACGAGCCTAAGCTGGGGCTCATTAAAAGCCGTGAAAGCGCCCTGGGCCGGCAAACCATGACCTATACGCCCAGTGGTCAACCGCTATCTGATACATGGCGCGTGGACGGCGTGGATCACGTCACCCACTGGCAGCATAGCCTTCAGGGCTTGCTGCTGAGTTTCGAAGACCCGAACAAGGTCAAGCACGTTCGCGAGTTCGATGCCAGTGGACGAATTTGTCATCTCAAAACTGATCAGACCGCCTGCACCACCGAGTACGATGAGTTTTCACGACCTTGCAAATACACGACGACCGCTTCGGCCACGGGTGATGAATTGGTTCAATCACTCACCTATGACGAGCTTGGTCGTGAGGCCATACGAACCTTCACTACCTCGAAGGACGGGCAAAAGAGGGTGATCGTGCAAAGCCTCAAGTACACCGATCTGGATCAGGTGAGTACTCGCCAGTGGGTCGAAGGCAGCGTGACCAATGAGGAGACCTATCGCTACGACGCGCTCGGACGACTGGTGCATTACACCGCTTCTCCAGGTGCCGCACAGGATTCGTTCGGCAATTGCGTGGTCGAGCAGTCTTACTCATTGAATCTGCTCGATGGTTACGAAACCGTGCGGACCAAGTTCGCCGATGGCAGCAGCGATACTGCCACCTACCACTATGACAATACCGATGACCCATGTCAGGTTAGCGCCATCGACCACACGCATCCCAACTGGCCCGAGTGCATCACGTTGCACTACGACCTGCGAGGACGCTTGATCAGCGACAGCCTGGGCCGGTCGCTTACCTGGGACGGCCTTGATCGCGTGACTCGCGTGGAATATCAGGGGCAAACTTGTGATTATGCCTACGATCCCAGCGGGAACATCTGCGATCGCATTGTAGAGGGTCGCCTTGCGCGCAGTTTCCATAGCGCCGATCAGATGACTCATGAACAGCGTGACGACCATACGTTTCTGGTCATGGGGGACGCTGATATTCCCTATGCGATCAGTCAGTTGGCAAAGGGCGTGCATCAGGGCACCGTGCTGTTGGGCTGTGATGTTCAGCGCAGTGTTCGTCTGGAGGTCGGTGATGAGGTCAGCAGCCGTCAGTACACTGCTCACGGCGCCGAATCCTTGGCACAGTTTTCCCCATTCAACCCCTTTGGTTTCGCGGGTGAGCGGCGTGAGCCCCTGACTGGATGGTACATTCCTGGCGGATATAGGCCCTACGATCCGTTACTGATGATTTTTCTGGCACCGGACAGCGAAAGTCCATTTGGAGAAGGCGGACTTAACTCGTATGCCTACTGTGGCGGTGACCCTGTGAACCGCGTCGATCCGAGTGGGCATTCTGCCTGGCCGTGGATTGAACTCGGCATTGGTCTGGTACTGGGTTCCATCGCCCTCGCGCTCTCCGTGAGTGCAGCGTTGCCATTGTTACCGGTGCTGTTTACGGCTGCCAGCACTCTGACACCTGCTGGGATCCTATCATTGGTGTCGACGGGCCTTTCAATTGTATCTCTGACGACTGGCACAGTGGGTACGATCATCAAGTTGCATGACCCCGATTCCAAAGATGCGGCAATATTGGGACACGTCTCCTTCGTTACAGGTGCCCTAGCATCAATCACAGGTTCGGTAGAAAAAATAGGTGCCAAGCTGGCGGCTAAAAGTATGAACAAGCCCATCGGGTCACTTGGGCGCTCAGCAAGTCGAGCCTCTTCCCTCAGCAGTCGGACATCTTCTCGCCCATCGCTGCCCTCCAGGGCTTCCGGGGCTTCCGGGTCTTCCGGGTCTTCCGGGTCTTCTCCCGCTCTGTCGCGCTCGTCGGGGTCGCCGGCAGTCAATGGAACGCGCTCAAACGTTCGCCCGATCCCTGATGAAATACAATCGCCTCGCAACGTCATTGCCGACCCACAGCGTCCGATTACCGATATCGGGCCTAAGACGCCGAGGCCAACCAGCAGTCCAAGTGGTGCTTCCGATGTACCAGCCGGTCCAAGGACGGAATTGGTCCATCAAACCGCTCGCTCGCCGCTGGAATCGACGATACCGCTACCTCCTTCAGGTCCAGTGAACCGGACTCATTTGGCCGTCAGGCGATTGAAAGGACCCGCTGCACCCCGGCGGCTGTACGACTATCACGAGACTACGGTATGAGTAACAGAAATCGAACTCGCGAGATTCCGCGTGCCCATCTTTTCACCTTGGGTGGCCAGACCTTCGACGGCCTAGGTCGCCCACTGAGCGTCGAAGTGGGCGGACGCATTACCCAGTTTGAGTATAGGGCTGGCCAACTTCCACCCTGTGCCAACCAGGTACCAGATGGCAAGCGTGTCGCTTTCTCCTATCTGGCTGCCCTGGATAACGTCGTGGCCAGCATCGAACCGCAAGGCGAGCCGGCCAATGTCTTCACCTATCATCCAGTGCTGGGTACGCCTGCCATCAAAACTGGGCCGCTTGGCGAACTGGCAATCAAATACAGGCCTTCAGGCAAGCCACAGGAGGATAACTGGACACTCGAGAATGACGTGTACACCACCCGCTGGCGCCACTCCTTGAACGGCCGCTTGTTGGGGCTCACCGACAGCAGCGGCGAAGCGCACGGCTACCAGCACGACGATTTCGGTCGGATCCGTGAGCATGTACAGGGCGAAGTCACCACTACATTCACCTACGACACGTTCTCCCGGCTTGAAACCTTGACGACCACCGATGGTAAGCGCGAACTCGCGCAGACGCTGACCTATGACTTCCAGGGACGCGAACACACTCGAACTTTTGTCGTGACCCTGGGCACAAAGCCCAGGACCTGCAAACAGACCCTGCTGTATTCGGATCTCGATCAAGTAGTGAGTCGGCACTGGGAAGACGGCGACCGGTGCGGTGAGGAAACCTTCGAATACGATGCGCTAGGACGGCTGACGCATTACACCGCCGATCCGAGCGTGGCGCCTCAGGACCCGTTCGGCAATGTCATCCTCGGGCAGCGCTTCGCCTTCAACCTGCTGGACGGCTACACCCAGGTGGTGAGCACCTTCGACGATGGCAGCGCCGACACGGCGACGTTTCATTACGAGAATCCGCTGGACCCCACTCAGGTCAGCCGCGTCACCCACGACCACGACAGCTGGCCAAGCGAGATCGTCCTGAACTACGACGCCTGCGGGCGTGTCTGCAGCGATAGCCTGGGCCGTCACCTGACCTGGGACGCGCAGGACCGCCTCACTCGCGTGGAGTACCGAGGACAAAGCTGCGACTACCGCTACGACCCTGCAGGCAGCCTGTGCGACCGGGTGCTTGACGGCACTCTCTCACGCAGCTTCTTCAGCGCCGACCTGCTGACACACGAGCAGACTGGCGATCAGGTTGTACAACGCATCGGCAGCGGCCGTGCGCTGTTCGCCTTGAACCGTATTACCAACAGCCTGCGGGAGGTCACCCTGCTGGGATGCGATGCCCAGGGCAGCGTTCGCCTGGAGGCCGACAGTGCCGTGCGCGTCAGGCACTACAGTGCCCATGGTGCAGAACCCGAGCAATCGGCCAATGGCCTTTATGGATACACCGGCGAACGTCGCGAGCCACTGACCGACTGGTACATACCGGGCGGCAACCGCCCCTACGACCCTGTCATCATGGGCTTTCTCAGCCCGGACAGCGAAAGCCCATTCGGGCGCGGTGGCCTGAACGCCTACGCGTACTGTAGCGGGGACCCGGTCAACCGCATCGACCCGGATGGCCATGCCTGGTGGAAATGGGTGGTTGCAGGGATAGGCACCGCGCTTGGTGTAATCGGTACCGTCGCTACCCTCGGTGCAGCAGCGCCGGCTTTCGCCGCCTTTTTCGCAGGTGGCGTCGCTGCCCTGACTGCCAGTGGCGCAGTCGCAATGACGGCCGCAACCTTGAGCGTCGTTTCTTTAGGAACGGGTGTGGCTTCGACCGTGCTCGAAGCCGTGGGCAAAGACTCGAAAGCGGCCAGTATCCTGGGCTGGGTTTCGCTGGGAACCGGCCTGCTGGGTACAGCGCTCGAAATTGCCCCCAAGGCGGCTTCGAGCCTGGCGAGTATGGGCCGCGCCATTGGCAGGGGCGGTCAGAAGGCAGGCCGCGCTGCGAAAATGGCACCGGGCGCCTACGCCAGCAACACCAAGGCAGGTACTCCCATCACCCCCCACAAGACTTCCACCCCTGTCGTATTGCATTCAATAGGCGGGGCAGAGGATGTTGTCTATCACCCCAATTACCTGGGAAGTGGCTTCTCTGCCTTCGAGACTCATGGTTCGTCAAGCGGGCTGCTGATGGATTCGACCGGCAAGATGGTTAGCCCTGAACGGGTCGCATTAGAGATACAGGACTGGCTTGGAGCCAATGGTCGGCCAGACGGGGAGCCCTTTACCCTACTCGCCTGCTGGGCCGCGAAGTCCGGCGCTGCGCAGAAGGTCAGCGACATAACTGGGAGGCCGGTCACAGCCTTCCTCAATGAGATTCATGTAGCTCCACCCCGCTACGCTCTGAGATTGTCCATCGACGCCGTACCTAGAGTCGAGAAGCCCCAGTCTTGGTGGGCCTATCTTGCTGGGCAGAGAGCTGAGCACGCACCTGCGCCATCCAGGATATTCCTACCAAGCAGTCGAATCGTTTGATCATCGATCACTCAAGCGCAGCTGACACGTCTTTTTGTACAGAACCTTTATGAACCCCATCTGCGCTCGTGCAGCTCGATGGCGAACTAGCATCACCCCAACAACTCCTTGACCCAGAACGAAACCCTCTTATCCGAAACCTCCTCATCATCCAAGTCACGCCAAGCCTGAGTGGTCCGCAACGAGGGTTGATGCAGAAACCCCCGGTTGCGCCAGAAACCATGCAGCGGCTTGTAGTGCTCGGGTCGGCGCGGGTGGCCGCCGGGGCGTTCCACCGCGCTGAAGGCGCAACAGTGAAAACCGCCCAGCTTGTGCGCGTAGGACTCGCGCTCGATGAAAAAGCGCACGCCCAGGCCGCGCCCGCGATAGGCGGGCAGCAGCACCGACTGGCCGAAGTAATAGACCGCCGCGGGATCATGGCCCTGGTCCTGGAAAGGCTGGCGCAACGTGTCCCACGCGTCTGCCAGGGGCAGCCCGATGGACGCGCCGATCAACTGGCCCTGGTCCAGCGCCAGCACTGCCAGGCTACGCGACGAGGCGGCGTAAGTGCCCAGGTAATCGGCTTCGAACTGGGAGGAGCCCTCGTACAGGTAGGGATACTCGCGCAGCAGCGGTAGCCGCAGGTGAGCGAGGTCATCGAGATAGGGCGCGATGGCCGCGCCATGAAGCAGGCGTATTTCCATGCGTAGGTCGTTTTGTCCATGAGGATGACGCGCTCGGCTAAGCCGGGCCTGAGAGGACACCCTATCATCGCCGGCAACCGCCAACCTTTGCCCCGCGCGACAGGTATTTCTCCATGACCGCTACCGAACTCGTCAACGCCTACTGCGCCGCCCTCGACGCAGGCGACATGCCTGCCCTGCTCGAGCTGCTCAGTGAAAATCTCATCCACGACATCAACCAGGGCGAGCGGCAGATGGGCAAGGCCCGTTTCGCGGCGTTCATGGACGAGCGCAACCGCTGCTATCGCGAGCGCCTGGCCGACATCGTGGTGATGCACAACGCCGACGGCAGCCGGGCAGCGGCCGAATTCACGGTGCACGGGGAGTACCTGGCCACCGACGCAGGGCAGCCCGCTGCCGAGGGCCAGACCTACGTGCTGTCCGCCGGCACCTTCTTCTACATCCACTGCGGCAAGATCGCCCGGGTGACCCCGTATCGCAACCTCAGCGACTGGCGCGAGCAGGTGCAGTGAGCGGGCATCAGACGATGCGCGTGCCCAGCACCCTTAGGAAGGCCGCCAGCCACGCCGGATGCGCAGGCCAGGCCGGCGCGGTGACCAGGTTGCCATCGACGTGCGCCTGGTCGATGGCGATGTCCACGAAGCGCCCCCCGGCCAGGCGCACTTCAGACGCACAGGCGGGGTAGGCGCTGCATTCGCGCCCATCCAGCACGCCGGCCGCCGCCAGCAGCTGCGCGCCGTGGCACACGGCCGCGATGGGCTTGTCGGCCTGGTCGAATTCACGAACCAGCTCGAGCACGCGCTCGTCCAGGCGCAGGTATTCCGGTGCCCGGCCGCCTGGAATCAACAGCGCGTCGTAGCGCTCGGCCCTGGCCTGGACGAAATCGAAGTTCAGGGCGAAATGATGGCCGGGCTTTTCGCTGTAGGTCTGGTCGCCCTCGAAGTCGTGAATGGCCGTGCGTACGGTCTGCCCAGCGATCTTGTCCGGGCACACCGCGTGCACCGTGTGGCCAACCATCTGCAAGGCCTGGAACGGCACCATGACTTCGTAGTCTTCGACATAGTCGCCCACCAGCATGAGAATCTTCCTGGCCTTCATCGCATCCGCGCTCCTTGGCGGGCGGGGAACCTTCCCGACGCCCTGATAGAGCTCGATCATGACCGATCGCGCGTGGCGCGTCAGCTGCGTCGATCGAGCAACAGCACCACCAGCCGGTCGAGCCAGCCCCAGATGCGCTGCTGCACCCGTCGCCACAGAGGCCGCGCTTTCCAGTGACGCAAGTCGACTTCCTCGCTGCGGGCGAAATCGCGCTGGAAGCTGGCGACCACGGCGGCGGTGAGTAGGGGATCGACCGCCTCCAGGTTGGCCTCCAGATTGAAGCGCAGGTTCCAGTGGTCGAAATTGCACGAGCCCAGGCTGACCCAGTCGTCGACCACGGCCATTTTCAGGTGCACGAAGCACGGCTGGTACTCGAAGATTCGCACACCGGCGCGTAACAGCCGCGGGTAGTAGCGATGGCCGGCATAACGCACCGAGGGGTGGTCGGTGCGCGGGCCGGTGAGTAGCAGGCGCACGTCGATGCCGCGTCTGGCCGCCCGGCGCAGCGAGCGCCGCACGCTCCAGGTCGGCAGGAAATACGGCGTGGCCAGCCAGATCCGGCGCTGGCCGCTGCTCAGGGCACGCACCAGCGAGCGCAGGATGTCCCGGTGCTGGCGGGCATCGGCATAGGCGACCCGGCCCATGCCCTGACCTTGGGCCGGGATCCGCGGCAAGCGCGACAGGCCGAAGCCCTGTGGGGGGCGCCAGGCCGTGCGGCGGGCATTGGCGTGCCACTGACGGTCGAACAGCAGTTGCCAATCCAGCACCACCGGCCCCTGCATGGCCACCATCACCTCGTGCCATTCGCTGTGGGCCTGCCCCGGCGTCCAGAATTCGTCGGTGACGCCGGTTCCGCCGACCGCCCCCCAGCGCTCGTCCACCAGCAGCAACTTGCGATGATCGCGGTACAGGTTGCGCAGCCCGCGGCGCCAGTGCAGGGGGTTGTACAGGCGCAGTTCGACGCCTGCGGCCGTCAGCCGCTGACGCAACGCCAGGGGCAAGGCCAGCGAGCCATAGCCGTCGAACAGGCAGCGCACACGTACGCCACGCAAGGCGGCCGACTCCAGCACGTCGACCACCGCCAGCGCGCAGGCGCCCGCCTCCACCAGGTACAGTTCCAGGTCGACCTGGCGCTCGGCACCGGCGATCGCCGCCAGCATGGGGGGAAAGAACTCGGGGCCGTCGATCAGCAGTTCGAACTGGTTGCCATCCCGCCAGGGGAAGACCGGCCCGGGCATGTCAGCGGGCGGTGAAGATCAGCACCGCGTTGACCGGTACCGAGGGGTTGATCGACTTGAGCCCGGCGAAGCTGCGCAGCTTTTCCAGGCCCGGCAGCAGGCTGAAGTCCTCGGCGCGCAGCAGCAGCGGTTCGAGGGTGACCACCTGGAAGCGCCGCTCGTCCAGGCGCGTGACCAGCAGCAAGGCATCGTAGGTGTGGGACTGGCCGCGCAGGGTCACGCTGACCGGCAGGCGCAACTCCAACTGGGCACCGTTGGCCAGGTCGCTGACCGGGCCGAGGTCGAGCTGGGCGCCGACCGTCGCTTCGGGGAACTGCGCCACCTCGAACAGCGCGTCGCGCATGCGCTCGTCACGCAACGGGATGCCGCTGCTGACCGAATCCATTTCGATGCTCAACTGCGCCGCCCCCTTGCGGTCGATGGTGCCGTGCATCACCAGGAAGCGGTGCACGTCGGCGCTGTCGCCATTGTTGCCGGTGATGAACGACAGTCGCGAGGACTCCCCGTCCAGATGCCAATTGGCATGGGCGGGCAGGCAGAAGGCCAGGAACAGGGCAGGCAGCAGGCGCGACAGCAGGGACATGTGAGACCTCGAATGAGCAAGCCGTCAACATTACCCTGCGCCGCTTCACGGCAGCAAGCGACAGCCCTCGCGAGACCCCTGCCAGGCCGCACGGCTGCTTCGACCCAGGCCTTCGGCGAGCACCTGGCGAACGTCAGGCTGTTCATCCAGGCGCGCCAGTGGCAGGTACTGCTTCACGTAATCACGGCAGTAGGCGCGTTCGAAGCCCATGACGAAGCGGCACGAGCAGTACTCCTTGGCCGAATAGGCCGAGAGTATGCTCGGGAAGTCGTGGAGCGCCTGGCGCGCGTGCCAGATCCAGGCCAGCAGCGCGATCAGCAGGACAGCCATCGCACGCTTCATGCTCCCTCCTTGGCCAGTACGGCGAGCACGCGCTTGAGCAGTTCGTTGTGCCGGTAGGTGCCATCGCGGTCATCGCCGTAGCGCACGATCACCAGTCGCTGGGTCGGCAGGATGTACAGCGCCTGCCCCCAATGGCCCAGGGCGGCGAAGGCGTCTTGCGGGGCATCCGGCCAAGGCCGTGGCTGGCCTGGCGAGGGTCGGTTGAGCCACCAATGGCCGCCTGGATTGGGCTCCCCGGCAATGGGCTCGGCCTGGCTGAACGGTTGGCGACTGAAGGCCACCCAGGCCGCTGGCAGCAACTGCCGATCGCGCCAGCGGCCATCGCGCTGCATCAACAGGCCGATGCGTGCCAGGTCGCGGGCACGCAAGTAGAGGTAGGACGAACCGACGTAGGTGCCCGCGCCATCGCGCTCCCACACCGCCTGGGTGATGCCCAGCGGTTCGAACAACGCCTGCCAGGGGTAATCGGCGTAGCGCTCGGGGCCGAGCATGCCGCGCAGCGCTGCGGCCAACAGATTGCTGTCGCCGCTGGAATAGCGGAAGCGGCGGCCGGGTGGCTCGGCCTGCTTCATGCCGGCGACGTAGGCCGCCATGTCGTGACGGCCGCGGGTGTAGAGCATGGCCACCACCGACGAATTCAGCGGAGCGTATTCGTAGTCCTCCTGCCAGGCCAGGCCGCTGGCCCAGTGCAGCAGATCGACCAGACGCACCTGCGGGTGCTCGCTGAGCGCCGGATAGTAACGGGCCGCGGAGTCGGTGAGTTCGAAGCGCCCTTCCCCCTGGGCGATGCCGAGCACAATGGCCAGCACGCTCTTGCTGATCGACCAGGTGAGGTGCGGGGTGTCGGCGGTGGTGGGCGCCGCGTAGCGCTCGTGCAGCACGCGGCCGTCGCGCACGATCAGCAGCGCGTCGGTGCGTACGCCTTTGCGCTGTGCGTCGTCGCGGGGCGCGAAGGCGTATTCGTCCACCGCCTGCCAGTCGAGCCGGGCCGGATCCTGCGACCACTCGGGATCGGGCCAGGAGGCCGCGAACAGCGGCATGGCGACGAACACCAGCAGACTCGACAGCCATCTCATTGGTCCCCTCCTCGGGCCAGGCATGCGCTAGCACGAGGATCGCACGGGCGCATGACAGTGCGAAGGCAGCGCCTGCCTGGATGCTGCGGCCTTGCGCTGTTGAACCCCTCTGCCCCCTGTCACGCAAGCATCACCAAAGCTTCATGGGCGTGACACCCCGTCTACCTAGGCTGAGCCTGAACAACAACGCCGACCCGCCACCCTCGGCTGGCCCATGGAGACTCGCAATGACTCGGATCGCTCGCCCTGGCGACAACAGCACTGAACGCCGTCTGCACGCCGAACGCCTGGTCGGTGCCGCCGCCCTGCACGAGGCTCAGGCCCTGCGCTACCGGGTGTTCAGCGCCGAATTCAAGGCCAAGCTCAAGGGCGCGGAACTGGGCCTGGACATGGACGACTACGATGTCCATTGCCGCCACATCGGCGTGCGCGATGCGCTGACCGGCGAACTGGTCGCCACCACGCGCCTGCTCGATCACCAGGCGGCCAGCAGCCTGGGGCGTTTCTACAGCGAAGAGGAATTCAGCCTGCATGGCCTGCGCCAGTTGCAAGGTCCGATCCTGGAACTGGGCCGCACCTGCGTGCACCCGGACTACCGCAACGGCGGTACCATCGCCGTGCTCTGGGGCGAGCTGGCCGAGGTGCTCAACGAAGGCCGCTACAGCTACCTGATGGGCTGCGCCAGCATTCCCATGCAGGACGGCGGCGTGCAGGCCCATGCGATCATGCAGCGCCTGCGCGAGCGCTACCTGTGCAACGAACATCTGCGCGCCGAGCCGAAGAAGCCGCTGCCTTCGCTGGCCCTGCCGAACAACGTCATCACCGAGATGCCGCCCTTGCTCAAGGCCTACATGCGCCTGGGCGCGAAGATCTGCGGCGAGCCGTGCTGGGACGAGGACTTCCAGGTGGCCGACGTGTTCATCCTGCTCAAGCGCGACAACCTCTGCCCGCGCTACGCCCGCCACTTCAAGGCGGCGGTCTGATGCCGAGCATGCGGGCCTGTGCCCGCCTCGTGCGGCTGATGCTGGTACTGATGCTGGGCGTGGCCATGGCGGCGCTCATCGCTCTGGGCGAGCGGGTGGGCCTGCGCGCAGGCCACGCACGCCGCCAGCGCTGGAGCTGCCGCTTCATGAAGCATCTGGTGGCCGCCCTGCCCTTCCAGGTGCAGGTGATCGGCGAGCTGCCCCAGCGTCCGATGCTGTGGGTCAGCAACCATGTGTCATGGACCGATATCCCGCTGCTGGGCATGCTCACCCCGCTGTCGTTCCTGTCCAAGGCCGAAGTCCGCCAATGGCCACTGGCCGGCTGGCTGGCGGAAAAAGCCGACACGCTGTTCATCCGTCGCGGCGGCGGCGACAGCCAGCGCCTGCGCGAGCAGATCGGTCAGCGCCTGGCGCAGGCCTGCCCGCTGCTGATCTTCCCCGAGGGCACTACCACCGATGGCCGTGCCCTGCGCACCTTTCACGGTCGCCTGCTGGCCGGGGCCATCGATCAGGGAACGCCGGTGCAGCCGGTGGCCATCCAGTACCTGCGCGACGGCGAGCCGGACCCGATCGCGCCGTTCATCGGCGAGGATGACCTGCTGTCGCACCTGCTGCGCCTGTTCGGCCAGCCGCGTGCACAGGTGACCCTTCACCTGCTGCCGCCGGTGGCCAGCGCCGGCAAGGAGCGCGCGGTGCTGGCGCTGCAGGCACAACAGTCGATCGAACGGGCGCTGTTCGGGTTTCAGGACGCTGAGCCGCGCCGCCCACGTGAGCAGGCTCGGGCCGCATGACGCCCTGGCCAAGGACTCCGGCACCGATTCAGCGCTGCCCACCAGCCGCCACGAACGCCTGCAACTGCGGGTAGAACGTGCGAAAGTCCGCCATCAGCGGTGCGTACAACGCTTCCAGTTCCGGCATCACGCCCACCAGTGCTTCGGGCCGTGACAAGCGCCGCGATATCCCGCGAAACACGTGCTCCAGGGTGGTGAAATCAGCGTAGGCGCCCAGCCAGTCGTCAGCCGCCATGTAGGGGGCGATTCGTGCCAGGCGCTCGGGCAGTGCAGGCTCGGCCAGCAGGATCCGATAGAAGCGTTCGGTGAACAGGCGCAGCGGCTGGTCGGCGTAGTCCTGCCAATGCCGCGCCAGGCAGTGATCGAAGAACACGTCCAGAACGATACCGGCGAAGCGTCGCCGGGAGGCGGGAAAGCGCGCCAATGCCGTCAGCACCAAGGGGTGGCTGTCGGTGAAGCTGTCGATATGGCGGTGCAGCCTGATGGCCGCTTCGAGTTGAGGCGCGAAGCGACCCTCCAGCGATCCTTTGACGAAATCGCCGTACAGGCTGCCGAGCAGTTGCTGGGGTGCAGGACCGCCAAGGTGCAGGTGGGCGAGATAGTTCATGGCGGCAGTCTAGCACCGCTGCGCTCCATATCGTTATAACGCGATATAACGATTTCGAACCAAGCCAGCACCAACCGGTCTTTGTATACCGGTCACAATCGATTTATATTTCGTCGTATCGCGATATACCGCTACACAGCCTGAGCCGACCATGCCCCTCGACCTTGACGACATCATCAAAGCGCTGGCCCACCCAGTTCGCCGCGACATCCTCAACTGGCTCAAGGAGCCGGCCGTGCACTTCTCCGAGCAGCATCACAGCGTCGAGTTCGGGGTCTGTGCTGGGCAAATCGACCAGCGTTGCGGGCTTTCCCAATCGACGGTCTCCGCCCACCTGGCGACCCTGCAGCGCGCGGGCCTGATCAGCAGCCAGAAGGTCGGTCAATGGCATTTCTTCAAGCGCAACGAATCCACCATCCAGGCTTTTCTCGAACAGATGAGCCGCGAGCTATGACCAGCACCCCGTTCCAACGGTGCGCGAGCGCACCGCGCCTTTTCAAACCCATCCACGCGAGGCTACCGAGATGACCACGCTGTTCGATCCGATCACCCTGGGCGACCTGACCCTACCCAACCGCATCATCATGGCCCCGCTGACCCGCTGCCGCGCCGACGAAGGCCGCGTGCCCAACGCGCTGATGGCCGAGTACTACGTGCAGCGCGCCAGCGCCGGCCTGATTCTCAGCGAAGCCACTTCGGTGACGCCGATGGGCGTCGGTTATCCGGACACCCCGGGCATCTGGTCCACCGAGCAGGTGCGCGGTTGGCTCAACGTCACCCAGGCGGTGCATGCCGCGGGCGGGCGGATTTTCCTGCAACTGTGGCACGTCGGGCGCATCTCCCATCCTTCCTACCTCGAGGGTGAGCTGCCTGTCGCCCCGAGCGCGATCAAGCCCGCGGGTCACGTCAGCCTGGTGCGTCCGTTGAGCGATTACCCGACTCCGCGTGCGCTGGACATCGAAGAGATCGCCGATGTGGTCGACGCCTACCGGGTCGGCGCGGAGAACGCCAAGGCAGCTGGCTTCGACGGTGTCGAGATCCATGGCGCCAATGGCTATCTGCTCGACCAGTTCCTGCAGAGCAGCACCAACCAGCGTACCGACGCCTACGGCGGCTCGCTGGAGAACCGCGCGCGGCTGCTGCTGGAAGTCACCGATGCAGTGGTCGAGGTATGGGGCGCAGGTCGCGTCGGCGTGCACCTGGCACCCCGCGCCGATGCCCACGACATGGGCGATGCCAATCGCGGCGAAACCTTCACCTACGTGGCGCGCGAGCTGGGCAGACGCGGTATCGCGTTCCTCTGCGCACGGGAAAAGGAGGCCGACGACAGCCTGGGTCCACAGATCAAGCAGGCCTTCGGCGGCCCGTACATCGCCAACGAGCGCTTCACCAAGGCCAGTGCCAACGCCGCGCTGGCCGCAGGCACCGCTGACGCGGTGGCCTTCGGCGTGCCGTTCATCGCCAACCCGGACCTGCCTGCCCGCCTGGCGGCCGACGCCCCGTTGAACGAGGCTCACCCGGAAACCTTCTACGGCAAGGGCCCGGTCGGCTACATCGACTACCCACGGCTGTGATCGCTGGCTAAACGAAAGGGCCGCATAGCGGCCCTTTACGTTTCAGCGCACCGCTCAGGGTCGGGCGTTGATCTGCTGTTGCAGGTTCTGTATCTGGCTCTGCAAGGTGCCGAAATTGCGGGTGGTCTGGCCTCGGAACGCATCGAACTCCTGTACCGAGGCGCCGGCGCTGGCGGCGGCCGGTCGGTTGTCGGCCTGGCTCTTGAGCACCAGCACGTCCTGCGCCACGCTGTCGATCGCGGCGCCCTGCTTCTTCAGTGCGGCCACATCGCTGCCAAGGCTCTTGAGCTGGGCGTCGAGCTTGCCGCCATCCACCTGAGCCGACTTGAGCGTCGCCAGCTCGCCTTGCAGGGCCTTGAACTGCGCCTGCAGCTGGGTCTGGGTGTCGGTGAGCGCTTTCTGCTGCTCGCGGGTATCGGCCAGTATCTGCTCAAGACGCTTGTCCAGATCGCCCGCCTGACCGGCCACGCCGGCCTGCTGCTTGCCCTGCTCGGCCAAGGCTGCCTGCAACTGGCTGATCTGCTGCTTGAGCGCTTCGCTGCCCGAAGTGCTGCTCGTCTCGCTCGCCTCGACCTTGCCGCTGATGGCCTGCAACCGCCCGGCCGCCTCTTCGCTGATACGCGCGAAGCTCTCCTGGGTGGCGACCAGTTGCTGCTCCATCAGCGACAGCTGCTGGTAGCTCCACCAGCCCAGACCGGCGAGGGCGACGAACGACGCCACCAGCAGCGCCCAGAGCGCTCCAGTGCCGGCCGGGCGCTCGGCCTTCTGGCGTACGCGCACGACACGCGCCGGCAACAGTTCGTCATCGTCGGGCGTACCCGCTCGCAAGGTGGGCACATCATCGAAATCGTCGTGGGCATCGTTACGCATGGCTAGGCTCGACCGAACTGATCACAAAAGGACGCAGTATAAACCCAGCGCGCGACGGGGTGATGACCGAGCACGCACTGGAGGCCTTCATGGCTGCGTCGGCAGGTGCTTCCACCAGGTGCAGAACTCGTCCAGAGCGGTCCACAGGCTCACCTTGGGGCGGTAGTCCAGGTACTGGCGGGCGCGACCGATGTCGAGGGTGAAGTCCTTGCCCATCACCTGCGTCGCGGTACGGCTGAGGGTCGGCTGCGGTCGGCCTGGCCAGAGCAGGCACGTCGCTTCGTTGAGGGCGGCCAGGCTGTAGGCCAGGCCATAGGACCGGTAACGGGTGACCTGGGGCAACTGCATCTGGCGCATGACGTAGTTGACCACATCCCAGATCGGCAGCGGCTGCCCGTTGCTGATGTTGTAGGCCTGCCCAAGGGCCTGTTCATCGACGAACAGCGCGCTGAGCAAGGCCTCGTTGAGGTTGTGCACGCTGGTGAAATCGACCTTGTTCAGGCCATTGCCAATGATTGCCAGGCGCCCCTTCTGCTGCATGCGCAGCAGGCGCGGGAACAGGCTGGCATCGCCCGCGCCCGTGACCAGGCGCGGGCGCAGTGCCAGCACTTCGAGGCCGAACTCCTGGGCACCGAAGACTTTCTGTTCGGCCAGGTGCTTGGTCAGCGCGTAGTGGTCGTGCAGTCGCCTTGGCACCTGGTCCTCGCGCACCGCCAGCCGCGAGTGGCCGGTGAAACAGATCGACGGCGACGACAGGTGCACGAGGCGTCGCACATGTTCCTTCAGGCAGCCCTCGACCACATTCTCGGTGAGCACGACATTACCGTGATGAAAATCCTGATAGCGCCCCCAAGTGCCCACGGCACCGGCGCAATGCACCACGGCATCGACGCCCTGACACAGGCGCCGGGCGACTTCGGCATCGCCCAGGTCGCCCGGAAGGTACTGCGCGCCGCGCTTGACCAGATGCTCGACACCTTCGGCGCGGCGACCGTTGACCCGCACCTGCAGGCCCTGTTCCAGGGCGAAACGGGCGAAGCGCCCGCCGATGAAGCCGCTCGCGCCGGTGACCAGAATTCGCATGTAAGACTCCGTCTTGCCAGATTACAGATGCCTGTGACGCCGCTGCCGCCTAGAAGGGCACCAGCCAGCTCGGCGCCGCCTGGCGCAGGTGCTCGGTCAACTGGGCGAGCAGTTGCCCGCCGGTGCGCCAATGATGCCAGTACAGCGGCACATCGATCGGCGTATCGCGGCAGATTTCCACCAGTTGGCCCTTTTGCACAGGCTCGCGGGCCTGCAACTCGGGTACCAGCCCCCAGCCCAGGCCGGCTTCGGTCAGGCGCAGGAAGCCCTCGGAAGACGGACAGAGATGATGGACGAAACCGTCTTCGATGCCCAACGAAGCGAGGTAGCGGTGTTGCAGGAAGTCGTCGGGGCCATAGACCACCGCGGGTGCGCGCACCAGACGTGCGCGCTCGAAGCCCTTGGGAAAATACCGCGCCATGAACGCCGGGCTGGCGAGCGCGCGGTAGCGCATCGCGCCCAGGGCCAGGCTACGTGCCCCCGCCACCGGCCGTTCGCTGCCGCACAGGCATGCGGCCACTTCGCCAGCTCGCATGCGCCGCAGACCGACCTCCTGGTCCTCGACCACCAGGTCCATCAGCACCTGTTGGCCGGCGCAGAAATCACCGACCGCCCCGGCCCACCAGGTCGCCAGGCTGTCGGCGTTCAAGGCGATGCGCAGACGCTCCGGCATGCCGTGCTCGTCCAGCGCCGGCACCTGGCGCTGGAGGTCGCGCTCGAGCAGGCGCACCTGCTGGACGTGGTTGAGCAACTGCCGGCCGATTTCGGTCGGACTTGGCGGCGTGGCCCTGATCAGCACCGGTTGGCCCACCCGCGCCTCGAGCAGCTTGATGCGCTGGGACACCGCCGATTGCGACAGGCTCAGCAACTGGGCGGCGCGTTCGAAGCCACCTTGTTCGACGACGGCGGCCAGCGCGGCGAGAAGCTTGTAGTCGAACATCGATTTCACTAATGCCTGATCAGCGTTATTTGTTTTTCTTATACAAGCCTTTTACCGACAATGGCCAGCATCCTTTCATGCAATCGGCGCTGCCCTTCACGACAGCGTCCCTGTGGAGTGCTAGCGCCATGTGGCAAAGTTATGTAAACGGCCTGCTCGTGGCCTTCGGCCTGATCATGGCCATCGGCACGCAGAATGCGTTCGTCCTGGCGCAGAGCCTGCGCCGCGAGCATCACCTGCCCGTGGCACTGCTGTGCGTGCTGTGCGACGCGCTCCTGGTGGCTGCCGGGGTATTCGGTCTGGCCACGGTGCTGGCCCACAACCCCACCCTACTGGCGGCTGCCCGCTGGGGCGGTGCGCTGTTCCTGCTGTGGTATGGCGCCAAGGCGCTGCAACGCGCCTGCTCGAAACAGAGCCTGACGCAATCGGACGGCCAGGGCCTGCGCTCGCGGCGCGCAGTCCTGCTCAGCGCCCTGGCAGTGACCTTGCTCAATCCCCACGTGTACCTCGATACGGTGCTGCTCATCGGTTCGCTGGGTGCCCAGCAGAGCGTACCGGGCGCCTACGTGGCCGGCGCCGCCAGCGCCTCGCTGGTGTGGTTCTTCGCCCTGGCGCTCGGTGCGGCGTGGCTGGCGCCCTGGCTGGCGCGCCCGAGCACCTGGCGACTGCTGGACCTGATGGTCGCGGTGATGATGTTCGCCGTCGCCGCACAGTTGATCATGGGCTGAGCGCAGCGGGCCTGCCGTCGTTGCAGGCAGTGATGGGCGGGAACCTCTAATCCCTATAGTTGTTGCGTGGTTATGCGTAGGGGCTGGTGCTATGATCCGGTGCTTGCGTCGCAAAGGGTAAAAACTCGCCGACGCTCCAGGGGCCGTCCGTGATCGGCCCCACGCACACCGCGAACTAGACCTGATCAGGAGATCTACCATGGCTTTTGAATTGCCGCCGCTGCCCTACGCCCATGATGCCCTGCAGCCGCACATCTCCAAGGAAACCCTGGAGTATCACCACGACAAGCACCACAACACCTATGTCGTGAACCTGAACAACCTGGTCCCAGGTACCGAATTCGAAGGCAAGTCCCTGGAAGAGATCGTCAAGGCCTCTTCGGGCGGCATCTTCAACAACGCCGCCCAGGTCTGGAACCACACCTTCTACTGGAACTGCCTGGCGCCCAACGCCGGCGGTCAACCGACCGGCGCACTGGCCGAGGCCATCGACAGCGCCTTCGGTTCGTTCGACAAGTTCAAGGAAGAGTTCACCAAGACGTCCGTCGGCACCTTTGGTTCCGGCTGGGGCTGGCTGGTGAAGAAAGCCGACGGCTCCCTGGCCCTGGCCAGCACCATCGGCGCCGGCAACCCGCTGACCAGCGGCGACACCCCGCTGCTGACCTGCGACGTCTGGGAGCACGCCTACTACATCGACTACCGCAACGTGCGCCCCAAGTACGTCGAGGCGTTCTGGAACCTGGTGAACTGGAAGTTCGTGGCCGAGCAGTTCGAAGGCAAGCCCTTCAAGGCCTGATTCCATCCGCGACACGAAAACCCGGCACTCGCCGGGTTTTTCTTGCCCGCTGCGCACACCGGCCGGAACACCGCAGCGAGCGCCGCAATATCCCGCCTTCCCCCTTGCTCCACTCCGATAGCGCGCTAACATCAACTTTCTGGAAAGTTGACGCAGGACACTCAAGTCGCCTGGTCGCTGAACCGATACAATGATCGGGGTGGATCCAGCGACGGGCCCCTCGCCTGGCGCGGCAATCGGTCGATAGTGTATTGCCAGGGTTGATGGCAAAATAATGGCGTGCGCATGGATTAAGGAAACCCCATTGAAGCTGGAATTTCGGCACAGCTTGTCGGTCAAGTTGCTCAGGGTCGTGCTGTTGTCGGCGCTCGCCGTGGGCGTCGTGCTCAGTTGCGCGCAGATCGTCTACGACACCTACAAGACTCGGCAGGCGGTCAACAACGACGCCCAGCGCATCCTCGACATGTTCCGCGACCCATCCACCCAGGCAGTCTACAGCCTGGACAGGGAGATGGGCATGCAGGTCATGGAAGGGCTGTTCATGGACCAGTCGGTGCGCATGGCCTCCATCGGCCACCCCAACGAAACCATGCTGGCGCAGAAATCACGTCCCCTGCAGGCGATGCCGCTGCGCTGGCTCACCGACCTGCTGCTGGGCCAGGAACGCACTTACACCACGCAACTGGTGGGGCGCGGCCCCTACAGTGAATACTACGGCGACCTGAGCATCACCCTGGACACCGCCAGCTACGGCGAAGGCTTTCTGGTCAACGCGGTGATCATCTTCATCTCCGGCGTACTGCGCGCGCTGGCCATGGGGCTGGTGCTGTATCTGGTCTATCACTGGCTGCTGACCAAGCCGCTGTCGAAGATCATCGAGCATCTCACCCAGATCAACCCCGACCGCCCCAGCCAGCACCAGATCCCGCAACTGCGGGGTCACGAGCGCAACGAACTGGGCCTGTGGGTCGACACCGCCAACCAGTTGCTGGCCTCGATCGAGCGCAATACCCACCTGCGCCACGAAGCGGAAAACAGCCTGCAACGCATGGCCCAGTACGACTTCCTCACGGGCTTGCCCAACCGCCAGCAATTGCAGCAACAGTTGGACAAGATCCTCGCCGATGGCGGGCGGCTACAGCACCGGGTCGCGGTGTTGTGCGTGGGCCTGGACGACTTCAAGGGCATCAACGAGCAGTTCAGTTATCAGCTCGGCGACCAGTTGCTGCTGGCCCTGGCCGACCGGCTGCGCGCCCACAGCGGTCGCCTCGGCGCCCTGGCACGCCTGGGGGGCGACCAGTTCGCCCTGGTCCAGGCCAACATCGAACAGCCGTACGAGGCGGCCGAGCTGGCCCAGAGCATCCTCGACGACCTGGACACCCCCTTCGCCCTGGATCATCAGCAGATCCGCCTGCGCGCCACCATTGGCATCACCCTGTTCCCGGAAGACGGCGACAGCACCGAGAAGCTGTTGCAGAAGGCCGAGCAGACCATGACCCTGGCCAAGGCCCGCTCGCGCAATCGTTATCAGTTCTATATCGCCAGCGTCGACAGCGAGATGCGCCGGCGCCGCGAGCTGGAGAAGGACCTGCGCGAGGCCCTGCCGCGCAACCAGTTGTACCTGGTCTACCAACCGCAGATCAGCTACCGCGACAACCGCGTGGTCGGCGTCGAGGCGCTGCTGCGCTGGCAGCACCCGGAGCTGGGCATGGTGCCCCCGGACCAGTTCATTCCGCTGGCCGAGCAGAACGGCGTCATCATCAGCATCGGCGAATGGGTGCTGGACCAGGCCTGTCGGCAACTGCGCGAGTGGCACGACCAGGGCTTCAGCGACCTGCGCATGGCGGTCAACCTGTCCACGGTGCAATTGCACCACGCCGAATTGCCACGCGTGGTCAACAACCTGTTGCAGGCCTATCGCCTGCCGCCGCGCAGCCTGGAGCTGGAGGTGACCGAAACCGGCCTGATGGAAGACATCAGCACCGCCGCCCAGCACCTGCTGAGCCTGCGCCGGTCGGGCGCGCTGATCGCCATCGACGACTTCGGCACCGGCTATTCCTCGCTCAGCTACCTGAAGTCGCTGCCGCTGGACAAGATCAAGATCGACAAGAGCTTCGTCCAGGACCTGCTCGACGACGATGACGACGCGACCATCGTTCGCGCCATCATCCAGCTGGGCAAGAGCCTCGGCATGCAGGTCATCGCCGAAGGCGTGGAAACCGTCGAGCAGGAAAGCTACATCATCGCCCAGGGCTGCCATGAAGGTCAGGGCTACCACTACAGCAAGCCGTTGCCGGCCCGCGAGCTGAGCGCTTTTCTCAAGCAGGCCCAGCGTAACCAGGTGTCCGCGCTCTGACGTCTGCGACCTCAAGGGTCGCGCCCGCGCCATTTGGGCGAAAAGCGCGGCCGACCCTTTACATCAAATGCATATCTTTCGCATCATGTCGCGGTTCGGCGTGCCATCACGCTTCGTTCGCCACACACGGTCCAACCACACGACGCAGGGATACCTACAATGATTCGAATGCCTCTGGCCTCCGCCAGTCTGCTGGCCATTGCCATCGCTCTCGCCGGCTGCGGCGAAGGCAAGGACGACAAGGCCGCTGCCCCGCAAGCCCAGACGCCTGCCACCAGCACCGCGGCCACGGCGCCAGCGGCGGTGGATGAAGCGGCAGCCAAGGCCGTGGTCAAGCACTACGCCGACATGGTCCACGCCGTCTACAGCGACTCGCTGAGCACTGCCAAGCACCTGCAGAGCGCCATCGATGCATTCCTCGCCCAACCCAACGACGACACCCTCAAGGCCGCCAAGCAAGCCTGGGTGGAATCGCGCATTCCTTACCTGCAAAGCGAAGCGTTCCGCTTCGGCAACACCATCATCGACGACTGGGAAGGCCAGGTGAACGCATGGCCGCTGGACGAAGGCCTGATCGACTACGTCGACAAGAGCTACGAGCACGCCCTGGGCAACCCGGCCGCCAGCGCCAACATCATCGCCAATCCTGAGATTCAGGTGGGCGAAGACAAGATCGACGTCAAGGACATCACCCCGGAGAAGCTCGCCAGCCTCAACGAGCTGGGGGGTTCCGAAGCCAACGTCGCCACCGGCTACCACGCCATCGAGTTCCTGCTGTGGGGCCAGGACCTCAACGGCACCGGTCCAGGCGCGGGCAACCGTCCGGCCAGCGACTACCTGGAAGGCCAGGGTGCCACGGGCGGTCACAACGACCGTCGTCGCGCCTACCTGAAGGCGGTGACCGATCTGCTGGTGACCGACCTGCAGGAAATGGTCGACAACTGGGCACCGAACGTCTCCGATAACTACCGTGCCTCGCTGGAAGCCGAGCCGGTCAAGGATGGCCTGCGCAAGATGCTGTTCGGCATGGGCAGCCTGTCGCTGGGCGAACTGGCCGGCGAGCGCATGAAGGTCTCGCTGGAAGCCAACTCGCCTGAAGACGAGCACGACTGCTTCAGCGACAACACCCACTGGTCGCACTTCTACGATGCCAAGGGTATTCGCAACGTCTACCTGGGCGAGTACACCCGCCCGGATGGCTCCAAGGTCAGCGGACCGAGCCTGTCGTCGCTGGTGGCCAAGATCGACCCGGCCACCGACAACACGCTCAAGGCCGACCTGCAGGACACCGAGGCGAAGATCCAGGTCATCGTCGACCACGCCCTCAAGGGCGAGCACTACGACCAGTTGATCGCGGCCGACAATGCCGCCGGCAACCAGATCGTGCGCGATGCCATCGCCGCACTGGTCAAGCAGACAGGCGCCATCGAGCAGGCCGCTGGCAAGCTGGGCATCGACAACCTCAATCCGGACACCGCAGACCACGAGTTCTGATCGGCTGCCGGCTTGGAAAGAGGCGGCCTTCGGGTCGCCTTTTTCATGTCCGGGGTCGGTCAGCGCAGAGCTTTTGCCGGGCAATTGCAAATTGCTCTTATTCAAACACCCCCATTTTGCTAAGCTTGCCGCCGGTTTTTCGCTCACGCTCAGGATTGTCGATGTCCTCGCCGTCGTCCCGACTGCCACTTCTGCTGCTGGCTACTGCCCTGGCCGCCTGTGACGACGCCCCGCGTTTCACTCAGGCCGAGCCGGGAGAAGCCCTGTCCGGCGGACAGGCGACCGTGCTGCGCAGCGACCGTAACGCCTTCTCCATGCCCTCGGCCAATCTCACTCCCGTCCGGCGCCTGGACTTCAGCGTGGGCAACAGCTTCTTTCGCAACCCCTGGGTGATCGCGCCGTCCACCACCACGGCCCGAGATGGATTGGGGCCGCTGTTCAACACCAATGCCTGCCAGAATTGCCACATCCGTGACGGCCGCGGGCATCCCGCGGATGTCGACTCGAACAACGCCGTGTCGATGCTGGTACGCCTGTCGATCCCTGACCAGCCGGCCTATGCCCGGGAAATCGAGCGGTTGGGGGTGGTACCCGAGCCGGTCTATGGCACCCAGTTGCAGGACATGGCCATCCCCGGCGTGCGCCCCGAGGGCAAGGTGCGGGTGGACTACAGCACCGAGACCGTCAGCTTCGCCGATGGTCATCAGGTCGAGCTGCGCCGCCCGCGCCTGCTCGTCAGCCAGCTGGGCTATGGGCCGATGCATCCGGATACGCGCTTTTCGGCGCGCATCGCGCCCCCGATGATCGGCCTGGGTCTGCTCGAAGCCATTCCCGAAGCGGCGATCCTGGCCAACGAAGACCCCGAGGATCGCAACGGCGACGGGATCCGTGGCCGGGCCAACCGGGTGTGGGACGATGCCCAGGGCAAGACCGTGATCGGTCGCTTCGGCTGGAAAGCCGGCCAGCCCAACGTCAATCAGCAGAACGTGCACGCCCTGGCCGGCGACATGGGCCTGACCAGTACCCTCAAGCCCGAGGACGACTGCACGCCTGCCCAGGTCGACTGCCTGGCGGCGCCCAATGGCGACGGCAAGGACGGCGAGAAGGAAGTCAGCGACAACATCCTGCGGCTGATCACCTTCTATACCCGAAACCTCGGTGTCCCGGCGCGGCGCAAGGTCGGCGATCCCCAGGTGCTGGCCGGCAAGACCCTGTTCTTCCAGGCTGGCTGCCAGGGCTGCCACACGCCGCAGTTCACCACCGGCGACGCCGACGAGCCGGAGCTGGCCCATCAGGTGATTCGCCCGTACAGCGACCTGTTGCTGCACGACATGGGCCCGGGCCTGGCCGACCAGCGCAGCGAATTCGCCGCCGGCGGCCAGGATTGGCGCACGCCACCGCTGTGGGGCATCGGTCTGACCGCTACCGTCAGTGGCCACACCCAGTTCCTGCATGACGGTCGCGCGCGCAATCTGCTCGAGGCCGTGCTCTGGCACGGTGGCGAAGCCGAGGCCGCACGCCGTCAGGTACTGACCTTCAATGCCGAGCAACGCACCGCGCTGCTGGCTTTTCTGAACTCACTGTAATCGCGCAAGGAGCCGGGCATGTTCCGACCCAAACTGTTGTTCACCAGCCTCGCCGCCATCGCCCTGGGCGCCTGCTCGCCCCAGGATCCGCAGGCCGTCACCTCCGCCGCCATCGCCCAGCAGGTCATCTTGCCGACCTACAGTCGCTGGGTCGAAGCCGACCGTCAACTGGCCGCCAGCGCCCTGGCCTACTGCGAAGGCAAGCAGAGCCTGGACACCGCCCGCGCCGACTACCTCAACGCGCAGAAGGCCTGGGCCGAGCTGCAGCCGTTGCTGGTCGGTCCGCTGGCCGAGGGCAATCGCGCCTGGCAGGTGCAGTTCTGGCCGGACAAGAAGAACCTGGTCGGGCGTCAGGTCGAGCAACTGGTCAACGGCGACAAGCCGGTCGACGCCCAGGCGCTGGGCAAGGCCAGCGTAGTGGTGCGCGGCTTGTCCGCCTATGAGTACATCCTGTTCGACAGCAAGCCGGACATTGCCAGTGCCGAGCAGAAAGCGCGCTACTGCCCGCTGCTGGTGGCCATCGCCGAGCACCAGAAAGCCCTGGCCGAAGAGATCCTCAAGAGCTGGAACAGCACCGACGGCATGCTTTCGCAGATGACCAAGTTCCCCAACCAGCGCTACGCCGACTCCCACGAGGCCATCGCCGACCTGCTTCGCGCCCAGGTGACCGCGCTGGACACCCTGAAGAAAAAACTCGGCGCCCCCATGGGCCGTCAGAGCAAGGGCATCGTCCAGCCGCTGCAGGCCGAGGCCTGGCGCAGCCATTCCTCGCTCAAGAGCCTGCAAGCCTCGCTCATGGCTGCCGAGACGGTCTGGACCGGCGTCGACAACAAGGGCCTGCGTGGCCTGCTGGGCAAGGACCAGAGCGCCCTGGTGCAGAAGATCGACGCTGCCTACGCCACGTCCGGCAAGCTGCTGGCCGACAACCAGAAGACCCTGGGCGAACTGCTCGCCGACGATGCCGGCAAGCAGACCCTCAACCAGATCTACGACAGCCTCAACGTCGTCCACCGCCTGCACGAAGGCGAGCTGGCCAAGGCGTTGAACATCCAGCTGGGCTTCAATGCCAACGACGGTGACTGATCATGCTGCGACGCCAGGCCCTCAAACTCGGTAGCGTGCTGCTCAGCGCCCTGACGCTCGGCGGCTGGACCCTGATGCGCAACAAGGGCAGCGAACCGCTGCTGCTCTCGGCGCGCGACGACGCCGAGGGCGGACACTACGCCGTGGGCTATCGCCTCGACGGCACTCAGGTGTTCGCCACCCAAGTGGCTCAGCGTTGCCATGCCATCATCCATCACCCCGAGCAACCGATCGCGCTGTTCGTGGCGCGTCGTCCGGGCACCGAGAGCTACCTGATCGACCTGCGCGACGGGCGCTTGCTGCAAACCCTGGTGTCGCAGCCGAACCGGCACTTCTATGGCCACGCCGTGATCCACAAGGACGGCCAATGGCTGTATACCACCGAGAACGACACCACCGACCCCGGTCGTGGCGTACTCGGTGTATACCGTTTCGAGGGCCCGCGCCTGGTACACAGTGGCGAGCTCTCCACCCACGGCATCGGCCCCCATGAAGTAGCCTGGCTGCCGGACGGCGAGACGCTGGTGGTGGCCAATGGCGGCATCCGTACCGAAGCCGAAAGCCGGGTGGAAATGAACCTCGATGCCATGGAGCCGAGCCTGGTGCTGATGCAGCGCGACGGTACCTTGCTGAGCAAGGAAACCCTGGCCCAGCAGATGAACAGCGTGCGTCACCTGGCGGTAGGCAAAGACGGCACCGTGCTGGCGTGCCAACAGTTCATGGGCAGCGGCGAAGACACCGCCGAGCTGCTGGCGATCAAGCGGCCCGGGCAGCCCTTCCAGCCCTTCCCGGTGCCCGAGCGCCAGCTCCAGTCGATGGCCAACTACACCGCCAGTGTCGCGCTGCACAGCGACCTGCGGCTGGTGGCACTGACCGCGCCGCGCGCCAATCGCCTGTTCATCTGGGACCTGGACAGCGGCGCGGTCAGGCTCGACGCCCCCATGCCCGATTGCGCGGGCGTCGGCGCGGTGAAGGATGGTTTCGTGGTGACATCCGGCCAGGGGCGTTGCCGCTACTACGACTGCCGCCGAACCGAATTGGTTGGCCAGCCGCTGGACCTGCCGTCAGGTTTGTGGGACAACCACCTGCATCTGGTCTGAGACGACGTACACAGGCCAACGGCCTGTGTCGCTATGGGACTGCACGACGGTCCCGGTGATCGTGCAGCGATGCCCGGAGCCGATCAGCCGAACGGCCGCAATCCCTGGCGCATGCCGAACAGAAACAATAGCAAGTCATGATCCGGTTTGGCGTGCTCGCGCTCCAGCCTGGCGACCCGCGGCAGGGCGCACTGCCCGCTCACCTCGGCCTTGCTGAACACGGTCGAACGCGGCTCGGCCCACGCGGCGGCGGCCACCGTGGTGACCCCAAGCGCCCCGACCAGGAACAAAGTTCGAGCTATTTCTAGTTTCATCACTCTAACCCTTTGACAGCGCTGCCAAACGCACCCTGGTAAAAGTAGAGCAAAGTTGTGAATTCTGCGTGACTGAGCGACGAATGGCGCTTGAGCTGATAAAGGTCCTTGTAGGCCGCACGCTGGCAGCTGATTCGACGCCGGCATTTCTCCAGGTCCAGCAGGGCCACCTCGGCCCGGGCCTGCTCGCCCTCACCGGACACCTTGACGAACACATGCTTGCCATACAGGCAACCATGCTGCCAATGCCCCAGATGCATGCGCGCCAGGTTGGCCGCCAGTTCCTCGAGCACGCGCTCGTGCACGGCCTGGGGATAGCGCTCACGGGCACCCTCGGCGTGCCAGGTGTCCAGATCGGTGAAGCCGTCCAGCGCCTCGCTCACCAGCAAGGCGCGCCACGGCTGTCCGGCGTCGCGTTCAGCGCCTGCGAAAACCAGGCGCGGGACCCTCACGCCCAGACGGTCGAAACTGGTCAATGCATCCAGCTCGCGCAACACGGTGGGCCGTCCGAAGGGGTGCAGGAAGCTGCGGTAGATGTGCCCGACCTGACGCTTGGCATAGAGCAGCTTGCCGCTGCCATCTTCAAGGCGCTGCACGCCGCTTTCTCCGCCCCGACGCTGGTTCGGCGCTTCCACCCACTCACCCTGCTGCTGCCAGTAGTAGTCGAACTGCGACGCCTGGTTGCGAACTGTTGCCATGAAGCCTTTACCCCTTGCGTAATACGTAGACCCGCCACATGGCATAGAACGGGAGGAAATCGAGGCGGTCCTGGATACGGAAGCCAGCCGAAACGAATTCTTCCTCCACCGTAGCCGCAGGTAACACAAATCGATTCTGGTAACTGTCCGGCTTCGCCTTGGCGCGGCGACGGTCTTCGAGTTTGTGCCGCCGCCAGGCTTTGAAGTTGCCATCCACCCACAGCGACAGTATCACGCTGTCGCGGCTAACCCGTTGAAATTCAGAAAGTATCTGCTTGCGGTGGGCCGAATCACCGATGTGATGCAGCAAACGCATGCAGAAAATACTGTCCACCGCGTTGTCGGGCAGATCGATGGCAAAAGCCGAAGTCTGCAAGGGCCGTACCCGTTCCACGATTTCCGGCGGTTGCGCCGCACAGGCGGTCTCGATCATCGCCGCCGAGTTATCGGCGCCGATGATCACGCGGTTGGCTTTCTCCGCCAGCAGCGGCCAGAACCGCCCTGCCCCGCAAGGCAGATCGAGCACCAGGCCCGGATCCCCGGCCAGCGCGAGGGCGCGTCGAGCAAGTTGTTCGTCGCGCAGGTGCGACAGGCGACGGGCCATGCCTTCCTGGTGCTTGAGCAGGTACTCACGTGCGTGTTGCTGATCGTACTTATCGGAAAACGCCAGTTTGATGGGGCTACGCATGGATACTCTCCTGAATCGACGGCCGCCACCTTAGGTGGGCGAGCGTTGGCATCAGGTCAAGATCATGTGAAGAAACTGTCAGAACGCGCAGAGAGATCCTACGCGCAATTCAGAAGATAGGAATAATGGAGGGATGAGCGGGGCAGGCCTCTGCCCCACCCGTTCACTCGTCCGTGTCGATCACCGGCGCCGCATGGCTGCCTGGGGTCAGGTCGACCCGGAAACGGCAGCCGTGGGGCGAGGTGGCGGTGAGGGTCACGCGCCAGCCCTGGTCGTCGCAGATTCGCTGCACCAGCGACAGGCCCAGGCCAAGGCCTTCGCCGCGGCGCTCGTCGCCACGCACGAACGGCTTGAACATGGCTTCGCGCTGTTCTTCGGGAATACCGACGCCACTGTCCTCGACGCAGAAGCCATTGGCTTCCAGGCTCAGGCGGATATACCCCGAATCGGTGTAGTGGGCGGCATTGCGCAGTAGATTGCCCATGACCGATTGCAGGAAGGTGGCGTTGTACAAAGTCGGACTGGCGCTCACGCGGCCGTCGTAGTACAGCGTCAGCCCTTTCTGCTCGATGGTATCGCGCCATACGCCGATCAGGTCATCTCCCACTTCACGCAAGCTCGCCCGCGACGCCACCGCCCCTTCGTCACGCTGCGCCCGGGCCAGCATGAGGAAGGTCTTGACCAGTTCGCGCATCTCCTCGGTAGCGCGCGCGATGCGCTCGACCTGGCTGCGCGAGCGGCTGTCCAGGCCGGGGTTTTCCATCAGCAGCTCGCACGAGGTGGCCAGCACCATCAAGGGTGTGCGCAGTTCGTGGCTGACGTCGCTGGTGAACAGGCGCTCGCGGGTCAGGGCGTCGCGCAGGCGTCCCAGGGTGTCATCGAAAGCCACGGCCAGCTGGCCGACTTCGTCGGCGGCGTAGTCCGGTGCCAAGGGCGGCGCGAGGCCAAGCAACTGGTCGCGATGCCTCACCTGTCGCGCCAGGCGAATGACCGGCGCCATCACCCGGCGCGCCAGCAGCCAGCCGAGCACCACGGCCAACACCAGGCTCAGCAGGAAGCCGACCGTCACCACCGCGAACAGCACCCGCTCGCGCTCTTCGAAATCGCTCTGGTCCTGAAGCAGGACGTAGTGCCGACCATCCACCACCTCGACCATCGCGTGGTAGGACAACTGGTCGCGAAACACCTCGTGAAACCCCGCGTCCAGGTGCCGCAGGTCCTTGGGCAGCTCGAAATCGTCGCGTCCGCCGCTGAAGTAGAACAGTTGATCCGGGCGCGGGCGATGGCTCCAGTCGCTGACGCTGTCCATGCGCAGCAAGCGCTGCAGGTCGCCGCCGAGCACCGAGGAGATCAACCGTTCCTCGACCAGGTGCACGGTGGCGACGATGCCGAAGGCGAAGGCCCCGGCGACCAGGGCACTCATCAACGCGAAGGCGATGATGATCCGCTGGGCAAGGCTTTGCTTAAACTCCATCGCGACCCTCGGCGAGGCGATAGCCGACGCCATGGACGGTATGCAGCAGGGGCTTGTCGAACGGTTTGTCGATCACCTGGCGCAACTGGTGCACGTGGCTGCGCAAGCTGTCGCTGTCGGGGCAGTCATCGCCCCACAGGGCCTCTTCGAGGACTTCGCGGCGCAGCACATGGGGGCTCTTCTGCATCAGCACCGCCAGCAGCTTGAGGCCCACCGGGTTGAGCTTGAGCAGCTTACCCTGGCGCGTCACTTCGAGGGTGTCCAGGTCGTAGCTCAGGTCCGCGACCTGCAAGGTGCGGCGCCCGCCGCCCTGGGCGCGGCGCAGCACCGCTTCGATGCGAGCCGACAGCTCGGACAGGGCGAAGGGCTTGAGCAGGTAATCGTCGGCGCCGGAACGGAAGCCTTGCAGACGGTCGTCCAACTGGTCGCGGGCCGTGAGCATGATCACCGGGGTATCGCGCCGTGCATCTTCGCGCAGGCGCTTGCACAGGGTGTAGCCGTCGATGCCGGGCAGCATGATGTCCAGCACGATCAGGTCATAGTGTTCGGTGGCGGCCAGGTGCAGGCCCGAGAGGCCATCCTGGGCGCAATCGACCGTGTAGCCCTTCATGCCCAGGTAGTCGGCCAGATTGGCGAGAATGTCGCGGTTGTCTTCAACCAGTAGAATGCGCATCGGGGTCTCCTGTGCGGCGCTTCGCGGTGCGCGGCAGGCGCAGCTTACGGCCATTGGCCAGGCACCGCCAGCCTTGGCGAAGATTCAGCGCAACTGACATTTTTTTCACCCAAGCTTCACGCAGCCACCATGGCAACGGCCCGAGAATGCCCGATCTTTTGTCTCGAGCCCGTGCTCAGGAGCGCCCATGCAGCCCTACCGCCCCCGTCCGATCAACCTCTGGCTGTACCTGGGCATTCCACTGGGCACCGCGCTGGCGCTGCTGCTGCTCGAACTCACCGACGTGGACATGGACCTGGCCAAGGTGATGTTCGACCCCACGGTCGGGCAGTTCATCGGCCGACGCAGCTACTTCCTCGAGACCGTGCTGCACGACTGGGTCAAGCAGGCGGTGATCGGCGTAGGGCTGCTGTCGGTGGGCGCGCTGATCCTCAGCTTCCTGTGGTCGGGCCTGTCCAGCTGGCGCCGCGAACTGGGTTGCCTGGTCCTGGCCCTGGCCCTGTCCACCGGCATGGTCACCCCGCTCAAGCAGCTGACCGGTGTGCAGTGTCCCTGGAGCCTCACCCAGTTCGGCGGCAAGGAAACCTACAGCAAGCTGCTCGAACACCGTCCGGCCACCGACAAGCCCGGCTTGTGCTGGCCAGGTGGGCATGCGACCACCGGTTTCAGCCTGTTCGCCCTGTTCTTCATGCTGCGCGACCGCAAACCGCGCCTGGCCCGCGCCGCCTTCTGCCTGGCCGCCGGCCTGGGCACCGTGCTGTCGCTGGGGCGCATGATGCAGGGGGCGCACTTTCTGTCCCACAACCTCTGGACGGCGGTGTTCTGCTGGCTGATCGGGCTGGGCTGCTATTACCTGCTGCTGTACCGCCGTGGCAGGGCGCAGACGGTGGCGCCGGCAGCGGGACTGGCGTGACCCGCGCGGCGCCAGGCGCTGTCTGAACAGACTAGGGCAACGGTTCGCGACCCTTGACGCGGACCTGCTGCGCCGGCACCCGGGCGTGCCACTGAACCACGCCCAGGGCCTCGATCTGGTACTGGCTGCGCATCACCAGGCCGTCCTCCTCGAAGGATAATTGCAACAGGAAATGACCGCTGTTGAGCAGCAGTCCTTCGCTCAACCGCGCGAAGGTCTCGTCGTCCACCGCACCCAGCGCCTGGCGCAGCGCTGCCGCATCCCCGTAGCCCGAAGACGGCCGGTTGCTGATGATACGGCTGAGCAATGCGCGTGAGTAGCGCCCCTCGTACAGCGCTTCGAGCAGCGGCAGGTGCTGCATGTCCAAGGCATTGGCATTCAGGCGCCAGCCGCTGGTCTGCGGCAGTGCGCACAGCTGCGGATAGCGCCCCTGGCGCGTGGCATCGGCGTCGAGCAGCAGGTTGAGTTCGCTGGTGTCGAGCATCGGCTGGTTGGCTGCCAGGCGTGGCGGGCGCTGGCGCAGGTACTGGGCACTCTCGGCGCCCTGCAGGCGCGCATCGCTGTCGGCGTCGAGCCAGTCGGCCAGGGCATCGACCAACTGCGAGGCTGCCAGATCGTCGCCCAGCAGGCGGCGCAGCTGACGCTCGGCACGCTGCCCCTCCTCGCCCAACAGCGCGTTGACGTTGAAGCAGCTGTGCTGATCGCGCACCTGCAGACGCGCCGTACCGGTGCCGAAGTCGTAGCTCAGCGCCTGGCCGCGCAGGGCCTGCCAGAACAAGGGGCTGGCGCGCCAGGCCGGATCACGCAGGGCCTGGCTGGCATAGGCCAGACCGGCCTGCTCCATGGCCCGCCACTGCACGCGCTGGCGCAGCAGACGCGTCTCGTCGACCTGGCGCCGTCCCTCCTCCACCAGCCACGCCAAGCCGCCGGCGAGCATGGCCAAGGCCAGCATGACCATCAGCAAGGCCACCCCCCGTTGTCGCGTGCCGCTGTTCACATGGCTTCCTGTCATCGCTGGAAAATCGACAGTCAACACGGCAGGTGTTGCAAGCAGATGGCAACCGTCACTTGCGCGTCATCTTCGGCAGGCAGGATTGGCCCTCTTTTCACGAACCGCAGGAGTCTTGGCACATGGGTGGTATTGGCATATGGCAGTTGGTGATCGTGTTGCTGATCGTCTTCCTGCTTTTCGGCACCAAGCGTTTGAAAGGCCTGGGCAGCGACGTGGGCGAGGCGATCCAGGGCTTTCGCAAGTCCATGGGCAACCAGGATGAACGCCCCGTCGCGCCCGAGACCCAGGTTCGACAGCCACAACCGACGGATCGCCAAGCCTGATGTTCGAAGTCGGTTTCAGCGAACTGCTGCTGGTCAGTGTCGTGGCCCTGCTGGTGCTCGGGCCCGAGCGGTTGCCGGTGGCCCTGCGCAGCGTCGGACGCGGCGTGGGTCAGGCGCGCCGCGCCATGGGCCAGCTGCGCGCTCAGGTAGAGCGCGAGATGGATCTGCCAGGGCTGGATGAGCCGGCCCTGCGCCAGTTGGAGCGCGACATCCGCCAGGGCGTGAGCCTGGACGACGGCGTGGCCACGGAGCACCGGTCATGAGCCTGGCGCTGCGCGAGCGTTCGGCCTTGCCGGTGATCGACCTGCTGCGCGAGCTGCGCCAGCGCCTGCTGCGAACCCTGCTGGCCCTGGGCGTGGTCTTCGCAGGTCTGTTTCCCTTCGCCCAGACGCTGTACACCCTGATTTCCGAGCCCCTGCGCCGCTACTTGCCCGAGGGCGCGAGCATGATCGCCACCAGCGTCACCTCGCCCTTTCTGACGCCCTTCAAACTGACCGCCATGTGCACGCTGTTCGTCAGCATGCCGCTGCTGCTGCACCAGGCCTGGGGATTGATGGCCCCGGCGCTGTATCGGCGCGAGCGGCGCATTGCCCTGCCGCTGCTGGTGTCGAGCATCCTGCTGTTCTATGCCGGCATGGCCTTCGCATTCTTCCTGGTGTTTCCCCTGATGTTCGCCTTCTTCGCCAGCGCGACGCCGGAGGGGGTGACGATGATGACCGACATCGGCCAGTACCTGGACTTCATTCTGGCGTTGTTCCTGGCCTTCGGGCTGGCCTTCGAGATCCCGGTGGCGACCTTCATCGTGGTCTGGGCGGGACTGAGCGACGTGGCCAGCCTGCGCCGTAGCCGCCCCTACGTGATCGTCGGTTGCTTCGTGGCAGGAATGATCCTCACGCCGCCCGACGTCTTTTCCCAAACGCTGCTGGCAGTACCGATGTGGTTGCTGTTCGAGGTCGGCCTGCTGACCAGCACGGCACTGGCCAGGTCTCGAGCGGCCGAGGCGTAGCCTGACCGAGGCAGGATCGCCGACGCGACGGGTTGATCAAGCGTAAAAAAAATGCCCGACCAGTCGCCTGGTCGGGCATTTAGCGTGCAGCCTTCAGCTGCCAGAGCGCGAAGCGTCAGTAGTCGGCCAACGGCCAGACTTCATAGGCGGGCGTCTGGTAGGGGTGACTGCGCTTG
Source organism: Pseudomonas sp. S30 (assembly GCF_016518545.1). Classification (GTDB taxonomy): domain Bacteria; phylum Pseudomonadota; class Gammaproteobacteria; order Pseudomonadales; family Pseudomonadaceae; genus Aquipseudomonas. The sequence goes on along the minus strand of NZ_JACVTO010000013.1, from coordinate 19,045 downwards.
AGTGCAGCGACCACCTGGGCGACCTGCGCATCGGCCACCACCAGCTCGACCTTCCACTCGTCCACCACTTCGACCTGACCGACCTGGCCGCTGAACGGCTGGCTGCCGTGCAACGGTCGGAACTGGCCCTGGCCGAGGGTCTGCCAGGCGCACCGGTCGTAGTCGCCGATCCGACCGCCACCGGCGGCGAACACGGCGTCCTTGACCACATCCACATGGCTGGCGGGCACGAAGAAGGCGAGCTTGTACACCTCAGTCCACCCAGACCCGCGCGTTGCGGAACATGCGCATCAGCGCTGCATCTTCCTGCCACTCGTCCGGGCGCCAGGAGTTCTGCACGGCGCGGAACACCCGCTCAGGGTGCGGCATCATGATGGTCACCCGGCCGTCGCGGCTGGTCAGGCCGGTGATGCCGCGCGGCGAGCCGTTGGGGTTGGCCGGATATTGCTCGGTCACCTTGCCGTGGTTGTCGACGAAACGCAGGGCCACGCAACCCGAGGCATCGGCCTCACGCAGCGCCTGGTCGCTGGCGAACTCGGCATGGCCTTCGCCGTGGGCGATGGCGATCGGCATCAGCGAGCCGGCCATGCCGTCGAGGAAGATCGAGTTGGATTTCTGCACCTCGACCATCGCCACCCGCGCTTCGAACTGCTCGGAGCGGTTGCGCACGAAGTGCGGCCAGAACTCGGTGCCCGGAATCAGCTCGTGCAGGTTGGACATCATCTGGCAACCGTTGCACACGCCCAGGGCGAAGCTGTCGTTGCGCGCGAAGAATGCCTGGAAGGCATCCCGCGCACGGGCGTTGAACAGCGCCGACTTGGCCCAGCCCTCACCGGCACCGAGCACGTCGCCGTAGGAGAAGCCGCCGCAGGCGACCAGGCCCTTGAAGGCTTCGAAGTCCACGCGCCCGGCGAGGATATCGCTCATGTGCACGTCGATCGCGGCGAAACCGGCACGATCGAAGGCCGCCGCCATTTCCACCTGACCGTTGACGCCCTGCTCGCGCAGGATCGCCACTTGCGGGCGCACGCCCTTCTTGATGTAGGGGGCGGCGATGTCGTCGTTGACGTCATAGCCGAGCTTGACCGACAGCCCTGGGTTGTCTTCCTCCAGCAGCGCGTCGAACTCCTGCTCGGCGCATTCGGCGTTGTCGCGCAGGCGCTGGATCTGGTAGCTGGTCTCGGCCCACTGGCGCTGCAACAGGCGACGGTCGTCGTCGAACAGCACTTCGCCATTGAGGCTGATGGACACCTGGCCATTGTTGACCGGCTTGCCGATCACCGCCACGCACTGTTCGCCGATGCCGGCGGCGCTGAACTGGGCCAGCACGTCCGGTGTGTCGTCCTGACGCACCTGGATGACCGCGCCGAGCTCTTCGTTGAACAGGATCGCCGCTACGTCGCGACGGCTGTCGGTCAGCGGGTCCAGGTGCAGGTCCAGGCCGCAGTGGCCGGCGAAAGCCATTTCCAGCACGGTGACCAGCAGGCCGCCGTCGGAGCGATCGTGGTAGGCCAGCAGATGGCCGTCGGCGTTCAGGCCCTGGATCACCGCGAAGAAGGCCTTGAGGTCCTCGGCGTCGTCGACGTCCGGCGCCTGGGCGCCGAGCTTGCCGAAGGTCTGTGCCAGGATCGAGGCGCCCATGCGGTTCTTGCCACGGCCCAGGTCGATCAGGATCAGGTCGGTTTCACCCTTGTCCATGCGCAGCTGCGGGGTGAGGGTGCCGCGAATGTCGGTGACCGGGGCGAAACCGCTGACGATCAGCGACATGGGCGCCGTCACGCTCTTGTGCACGCCGTCCTCGCGCCACTGGGTCTTCATGGACATGGAGTCCTTGCCTACCGGAATGGTCAGGCCCAGCTCCGGGCACAGCTCCATGCCCACGGCCTTGACGGTGTCGTACAGGCGCGCGTCCTCGCCCGGGTGACCGGCCGCGGACATCCAGTTGGCCGACAGCTTGATGTCGGACAGCTTCTCGATGCGCGCACCGGCCAGGTTGGTCAGCACTTCGCCGATGGCCATGCGCCCAGATGCCGGGGCGTCGAGCAGCGCCAGCGGCGTGCGCTCGCCCATGGCCATGGCTTCGCCGGTGTCGACGTCGAAACTGGTGGCGGTGACCGCGCAGTCGGCCACCGGCACCTGCCAGGGGCCGACCATCTGGTCCCGCGCCACCAGGCCGGTGATGGTACGGTCGCCGATGGTGATCAGGAAGCTCTTGCTGGCCACGGCCGGATGATGCAGGACACGCTCGACGGCGTTGTCCAGGTCCAGCTCGCTCGGGTCGAAGTCATCGCCCAGCTCGGCCTCGCGGGTGACCGAACGGTGCATGCGCGGCGGCTTGCCCAGCAGCACATCGAGGGGCATGTCCACGGGGGTGTTGCCGAAATGGCTGTCGGTGACGGTCAGGTGCGGCTCGGCGGTGGCTTCGCCGACCACGGCGAACGGGCAGCGCTCGCGCTCGCAGATGGCCTGGAAACGGGCGAAGTCCTCGGCGCTCACGGCCAGCACGTAGCGTTCCTGGGACTCGTTGCTCCAGATTTCGTGCGGGGCCATGCCCGGCTCGTCGTTGGGCACGTTGCGCAGCTCGAAACGGCCGCCACGGCCGCCGTCGTTGACCAGTTCGGGGAAGGCGTTGGAGATGCCACCGGCGCCCACGTCGTGGATGAAGGCGATGGGGTTGTGCTCGCCCAGTTGCCAGCAGCGGTCGATGACCTCCTGGCAGCGGCGCTCCATTTCCGGGTTTTCCCGCTGCACCGAGGCGAAGTCCAGGTCGGCGGAGCTGGAACCGGTGGCCACCGACGAGGCGGCGCCGCCGCCCAGGCCGATCAGCATGGCCGGGCCGCCGAGCACGATCAGCTTGGCGCCGACGGTGATCTCGCCCTTCTGCACGTGGTCTTCGCGGATGTTGCCCAGGCCGCCGGCGAGCATGATCGGCTTGTGATAGCCGCGCACCTCTTCACCGCGCGGGGTGTCGATGCTCTGCTCGAAGGTGCGGAAGTAACCGGTCAGGGCCGGGCGACCGAATTCGTTGTTGAACGCCGCGCCGCCCAGCGGCCCTTCGACCATGATGTCGAGGGCGTCGACGATGCGCTCAGGCTTGCCATAGGCCCGTTCCCAGGGCTGCTCGAAGCCGGGAATGCGCAGGTTGGACACGGTGAAACCGGTGAGGCCGGCCTTGGGCTTGGCGCCACGGCCGGTGGCACCTTCGTCGCGGATCTCGCCGCCGGAGCCGGTGGAGGCGCCGGAGAACGGCGCGATGGCGGTCGGGTGGTTGTGCGTCTCGACCTTCATCAGGATGTGTACCGGCTCCTTCACCGCGCCGTACTGGCGGGTCTCGGGGCTCGGATAGAAGCGCCCGGCGACGTTGCCGACGATGACCGAGGCGTTGTCCTTGTAGGCCGACAGCACGCCTTCGCTGTGCATCTGGTAGGTGTTCTTGATCATGCCGAACAGGCTCTTGTCCTGAGCCTGACCGTCGATGTCCCAGCTGGCGTTGAAGATCTTGTGCCGGCAATGCTCGGAGTTGGCCTGGGCGAACATCATCAGCTCGATGTCGTTCGGATTGCGCTCGAGCCCCTGGAACGCCTGGACCAGATAGTCGACTTCGTCTTCGGCCAGGGCCAGGCCCAGCTCGACGTTGGCCTTGGCCAGGGCCTCGCGGCCACCGGCGAGGATATCCACCGAGGTCATGGGCCGCGGCTGGGCATGGCTGAACAGATCGGCCGCCTGCTCCAGCTGGCCGAGCACGCGCTGGGTCATGCGGTCGTGCAGCAGGGCGGCGACCTGTTCGGCGTCCGCCTCGCTGAGCGTCCCACTGACGTGATAGGCGATACCGCGCTCCAGGCGCTGGATCGACTGCAGACCGCAATTGTGGGCGATGTCGCTGGCCTTGGAAGCCCAGGGCGAGATGGTGCCCAGGCGCGGCACGACCAGGAACAGCCGCCCGCCGGGCTCCTGCACCGGTACGCTGGGGCCGTACTGGAGCAGACGGTCCAGCACCTGCTGCTGGTCGACGGTCAGCTCGCCGTCGACGTCGGCGAAGTGGGCGAATTCGGCATACAAACCAGAAACAGCGGGGACTTTCTGGCTCAATTGCTCGAGTAATTTACCGTGGCGAAAGGCAGAAAGGGCAGGAGCGCCGCGCAGGATCAACATCGTCGGGACAGCCTCAGAAGGGGTGTACTTGGAGGCCGTGCATTCTAGCCTAATTCCATGGCTTGCGGCACCCGCCAGAGGGCAAGGCTGCCGGGCGGCGGAACCGGACTTCGGGGTCAGAATTCTGCAAGCCTGCGCGGGCCCTTTTTGCTGCCGGATCGAGCGCCTGGCAGTGCGTCGTGGAGCAGCCCGGCGCGGCGTATCGCCACTGCTGTTTTCTGCGCCTGCGTGCAATGGCGCAGCCGGCTCGACCCAGGGCGCGAACTCGGCTATCACGCCCCATGCTCGATTGCCGGAGCGCTGCTGCCAAACGTCCGAACCGCCAGCCACCTGCCGCTCGGCCCCACACCGCCCCTCCTGCTAGCAGACTACCTGACCGTTGTCGAGATATGGCGCCGGCAGTCCTTTGCGTATACTGCACCCCATGTTCGCCCACACTGCTTTGCGCCAGCGCTGCGCCAAATGGCTCTTCGCAACCGGACTCTTCCTGATGCTCGGTGCCTGTGTTGAAAAACCCAGCACTCTCGAGCGTGTGAAGGAGGATGGCGTGCTGCGCGTGGTGACCCGCAACAGCCCGGCCACCTACTTCCAGGATCGCAACGGCGAAACCGGTTTCGAGTACGAGCTTGTCAAGCGTTTCGCCGACGATCTCGGCGTCAAGCTGGAGATCGAGACGGCGGACAACCTGGACGACCTGTTCGACCAACTCGGCAAGCCGCGCGGCCCGGTGCTGGCCGCCGCGGGCCTGGTGAGCAGCGAACAGCGCCGCACCCAGGCCAGGTTCTCCCACCCCTATCTGCAGGTCACCCCTCAGGTCATCTACCGCAATGGCCGTTCACGGCCCACCGAACCGAAGGACCTGATCGGTCAGAAAATCGTGGTGCTCAAGGGCAGCAGCCATGCCGAACAGCTGGCCGAGCTGAAAAAGCAGTACCCCACACTGCAATACGAAGAGTCCGACGCGGTGGAAGTGGTCGACCTGCTGCGCATGGTGGACGAAGGCCAGATCGATCTCACCCTGGTGGACTCCAACGAACTGGCGATGAACCAGGTGTATTTCTCCAACGTGCGGGTGGCCTTCGACCTGGGCGATGCGCGCGACCAGCGCTGGGCGGTGGCGGCTGGCGAAGACAACAGCCTGCTCAACCAGATCAACGACTTCCTCGACAAGGCCCAGGCCAACGGCACGCTGCAACGCCTGAAGGACCGCTATTACGGCCACGTGGACGTGCTGGGCTACGTTGGCGCCTATACCTTCGCCCAGCACCTGCAGCAGCGCCTGCCCAAGTATGAAAAACACTTCAAGAGCTATGCCAAGACCGAACAGGTCGACTGGCGCCTGCTGGCCGCCATCGGTTACCAGGAGTCGATGTGGCAACCCGAAGTCACCTCCAAGACCGGCGTGCGCGGCCTGATGATGCTGACCCAGCGCACCGCCCAGGCCATGGGCGTGTCCAACCGGCTCGATCCGCGCCAGAGCATCATGGGCGGGGCCAAGTATTTCACACTAATCAAGGAACAGCTCGACGACAGCATCCTCGAGCCGGATCGCACCTGGTTCGCCCTGGCCGCCTACAACGTGGGAACCGGCCACCTCGAAGACGCTCGCACCCTGGCCAAGCGCGAAGGCCTGAACCCGAACAAGTGGCTAGACGTGAAAAAGATGCTGCCACGCCTGTCGCAGAAGCAGTGGTACAGCAAGACCAAGTACGGCTACGCGCGCGGCGGCGAGCCGGTGCACTTCGTGGCCAACATCCGTCGCTACTACGACATTCTCACCTGGGTGACCCAGCCGCAGCTCGAAGGTCAGGTGGCCGAGGGCAGCCTGCACGTGCCGGGGGTCAACAAGGACAAGCCTGCGGACCAGTCGCCGCCGCTGTAGAGCGCCCGGTTCGTCCGCACATCACCAGCGCAACTGGCGCTCGCCGTGGGCCGCTTCCGGCCCCAGCCATTGGGCGCCGCGCAGCAGGGGCGTCAGTGCGGCCTGGGGCTGGACGGCGAACGCCAGGCGTGCGTGTCGCGCCATCAGGCTGGCATCGAGGTCCAGACGGTGCTCACCCTCCAGATCCAGTGCGCCTTGCAGCTGCCAGTCGGGCGCGCAGCGCATCTGCAGCCAGCCCTGCCCCAGGTCCAGCGACCACGGCGCGACCAGTGCCAGCGCTTGGGTCTGCAAGCGGCCCTGTGCATCGACGCACCGCCGCCAGCGCCCGGTCAAGTCGAGCTGACCCTGCCACTGGCCCGCCAGGCGATAGCCAGGCGTGACGGTAGCGGCAGAAGCCAGGGCTTCGATGCGTCCGCGCCAGTGCCAGGGCCAGCCCGAGACCTCGGCGTGCCAGTCTTGCCCCTGGTAACCCAGCCACAGCTGCGCCCGTAGTTGCCCTGGCTGAAACCGCCAGCGTAACGGGCCGACATCGCCCAAGCGGGCGGCCTGCCCTCTCCAGAGAGTGCCCTGCACCGCGCTGGCCGGCACACCCGCCCAGGCCACGGGCCAGTGTGCAGGCAATTCCACCAGCAGGCTGGCCGCGCAGACCAGACACGGCCAGAGCAGTACTCGCTCCCTCATGGCCGCAGCCACAGGTCGAAGCGCAGGCGCCGGCCCTCCTGCTCCAGCCCCCACTGCAGTGGCACTGCGCCTTCGACCTGGAGGGCCTGCAACCACAGCAGCAGAGGCTGCGGATCCACGACGTGGCCGCGCACCTGCCACTGGCCGTCTTGCGGCGTCACCTGCGAGAGGGCGATTCCCCGCGCCTGGGCCGACTGGCGCAGCGCCTCAAGGCCCAGGGGCGAGCTGGACTGCAGGCGCACGGCAGACTCGGCCAGCCCCTGCCACTGGCGCATCTGGGTCCAGTGGGCCATCAGCTCGCGACCCACCAGTACGCTGAGCAGCACACCGATCAGCAGCCAGGCCGCCGCCAGTCGCTGACGTCTATTCAAGGAGCCGATCATGCGCCTGCCCCCAGATCGAAGACCACGTCCGAACCCTGCAGCTGCCAGCTTGCCCCCACTGCACCGGCCATCTCCTGCCACGGCGGCGCCGCGCCCTCTCCTTCCAGTTGCAACTGCCAGCGCTGCCCGTCGTAATGCACGGCGCGAACGCGCCACTGTGGATGCGCTTGGAGCCAGTGCTGCGTCTGCGCTTGCAGGGCCTCGAGGCGGCGCAGGCGCAGCGCCATCTCGTCGGAGGCCGCCTGCAAGGCCCTGAGTGCTCGGGACGCTTGTACAGGTGACGACTGCGCGCCAATGACCGCCTCGACCTGCTGGCGGTAGACCTGGGCCTGCCGCCACTGCTGGGCTGACCAGGTCGCACCCCAGACCGCTGCGAGCACTGCGCAGGCGGCCACAGCACGACGTTGGGCAAGGGTCAGCGCGATGCGCACCGACGGTCGCCGCCGCGCCCGCAGGCCAGGCAGTGCATCCAGGTCCGCCCAGTGTGACGGCCAGGACGTGTCGATCGGCGCGAATGCCTGAGGTTCCCACGGGCAACCGTCCAGCGCCTGCGGCCAAGCCAGCCACTGCTCACGGCCGTCATCGGCGATTCGCGCATACAGCGCCTGATCGCCTCGCTGCCAGCGCCATCCCTGCCCGGCCTGGGGTGGGGCGGGCAACTGAAATTCCGCCCAGCAGCGCTCGACTTCCAGCCCCCAGGCCTGGCACTGCGTCAGCCAGTCGTCCAGGCGCTGGCGGTCCACGACGAGCAGACGCAGTTCACCGGCTGGACGGCCGATACAGGCGCAGTCCAGTGCCTCGGGCCCCTGCAACAGCCGATCCTCGAGCAGCAGCGGCCACTCTTCACGCTTGAGCCTCGGTGGCGCCGGCAGCTGGAAATGGCTGCACAGCTCGCCCGGCACCACTAGCGCCACCCGCGCGCCCGGCACCTGCGGCGCCTGCCCCAGGCCCTGGTCACAGGCTTCATCGCGGGCCTGCAAGCGCCACGTCCAGCCGCTGGTGCCGGGACGCAGCAGCAACCAGGGGCGGGATGCCCCGCGCCGGCGCCATTCACGCATCATGAGCGCCCCCAGGGCAGGACGAAGGTGCAGACATAAGGGACTCCATCTCGTTGCAGGTGCAGACGCACACCCCGGCCGGGGTGCGTCGGTTGATCGGCGGGCCAGCTCAGCCAACTGCCGGCGTGGAAGTACTGGATGTCCAGTGCGCTGACCCGATCGAGGCGTTCGCGCAGCACCCACCGGGGACGCTCGGCGGCATACAGATCCGCCGAGGTTTCCAGCAGCAGCCGCTGGCCGTCGGATTCCAGCCGCAGCCGTTGTCGCTGCAGGCGAGAACCGCCTTCGGCCTGCGGCCAGGCGGCGGCAGCCACCCACGACAGCTGCCTGGTGGTCGCCTGCCAGTCGAGCCAGCGTATCGCCAGCGGCAAGCGCTGCTCGTACAGCTGGCGCAGCACGGGGCTGTCGAAGCGTCGCTCCAGTGCCAGGCAGAACTCCAGCACCTGGGTGTCTTCACCTTGCCCCGCGAGGCGTTCGCGGACCGTGAGCCAGCCCTGCACCAGCGCCGCCAACAGCAGCCCCAGCACCACGGTCAGGGCCAGGGCCACGAGCAGCTCGACCAGCGTCAGCCCTGCCTGAGTTCGCTTCATGGCCGCTCCAGGAACAGGGTGTACTGTCCCAGCGGCAAACGCTGCTCGCGGTCGGCGAACAGCTGCAACTGGCCGCGACGCAGGTCACGCACGCCGGTACGGCGCAGCTGCAGGGTCCAGTGGCACAGCTGACCGCCCTGCTGCAGCTGCCCGCTGCCGGTATCGCTCGATGGCCAGTAGCGCTCCACGGTGAAACGTGCCTGCAATTCGCGGGCGCACAGTGCGCCGAGCCGATGCTGGTGCACGCTGTCCTGTACCGCCAGGCGCTGGCGCAGCACCTGGCTGGTCATCACCGCCAGCAGCGCGGCTATGGCCAGGGCCACGCAGACCTCGAGCAAGGTGAAACCGCGCTGGCGTGGGTTCATGGCGCGTTCGTCACCGTCAGGCGACCCTCGTGCGCCCAACGCCAGCGCTGCTCGCCCTCAGGCCACTGCCAGCGCACGCTGCCGGGGTGCGCCCAGCCCTCGGGGGTGAACAGCAACGGCGGTTGGCCACCCACCGGCCAGTCAGGGCGCAATTGCGCCGGCCAGTCGCCGATCTTCACCGAATCGGGCACCCAGCCGCTGCCGTCATGCCGGACGAACTCCGGACGCTGTCCATCCCAGCGCAGCCCGCGCAATTGACCGGCCTGGCGGGCCACTGCCGATTGCTCGCGCACGGCCGCCGCCAGGCGCTGCAAGGCCTGCTCCGGTGCCGAGCGCCCGCCGTCGAGCCAAGCCACGCCCATACCGGTCATCAGCCCGGCGATGGCCAGCACCACCAGCAGTTCGAGCAGGCTGAAGCCGCGCTGCCCTGGCACCTCAAAGCGCCCAGTTGCCCAGATCGGCATCCAGCCCCTCGCCACCGACCGCCCCGTCGGCGCCCAGCGAATAGATATCGACCTGGCCCTGTTCGCCCGGCACGCGATACTGATACGGCGTGCCCCAGGGATCTTGCGGCAGCCGGCGGATATAACCGTCGCTGCGCCAGGCACGCGGCACGGGCTCCTGCGTCGGCTTCTTGACCAACGCCGCCAGGCCCTGCTCGGTGGTGGGGAAACGCAGGTTGTCGAGCCGGTACATGTCCAGCGCCTGCTCCAGGGTGGCCAGGTCGGCCATCACTTTCTGGCGCATGGCCTTGTCCTGGTTGCCCAGCACGCTGGGGGCGACCACCGCGATGAGCAGGCCGATGATGAAGATCACCACCATGATTTCCATGAGGGTGAAGCCGCGCTGGCGGGTACTGCGAGGGGGCATGGGACGTCTCCAGTTCACAGGTGCAGACCCTGGTTGAGCTGCATGATCGGCAACAGCACCGCCAGCACGATGAACAGCACCACGCCGCCCATCACCAGGATCATCAAGGGTTCGAACAACGCCATGGCCGTGTCGACCTGGCGCGCGAAGCCGCGCTCCTGGTCGTCGGCCACGCGCTCGAGCATCTCGGCCAAGGTGCCGCTGGCCTCGCCACTGCCGACCATGTTCACCAGCAGCGGCGGGAACTGGGCGCAGGCGTCCAGCGCCCGATGCAGGCTGGTGCCGCCCTGCACGTGCTGGCGTACCTGCTCGAGGGCCAGGCGGATCCTCTGGTTGGCGACCGTCTCGCTGGCCACCTGCAGTGCCTCCAGCAAGGCCACGCCGCTGCCGCAGAGAATCGCCAGACTGCGCGCCAGGCGGGCGCTTTCGAGCACCTGCAACAGCGTTCCGACACGCGGCAGACGCAACAGCGCGTCATCCAGGCGCAAGCGCCAGTGCGGCTTGCGCAGCAGCCAGCCCGCCAACGGCAGCAGCGCCAGCGCGGCGCCGAGCAGCCAGGGGCCGGCACTGGCCAGACCCTGGCTGAGGGCGATCAACAGCGCGGTGATCGTTGGCAGCGCTTGCCCGGAGTGGGCGAACTGCTCGGTGAGCTTGGGCACCACGAAGGTCATCAAGCCCACCACCACCGCCAGCGACACGCCCATCAGCACGCAGGGGTAGATCAAGGCGGTGCGCGCTTTGTGCTGCTGGCGCTGGACCTGTTCCAGGTGATCGGCCAGGCGCGCAAGGACCTGGGCCAGGCGCCCGGAGCGCTCGCCGGCCTCGACCAGGGCGCAGTACAGCCCATTGAAGGGCGCGCCCTGGCGAGCCAGGCTACGGGCCAGACCCAGCCCTTCGGCCAGGGCGCCGCGCAGCGCCACCAGCACGGCCTGCAAGGCGGGCGCGCGCAGTTGCCGTTCGAGGGTGGCCAGCGCGTCGACCAGGGCGATGCCCGCTCCTGTGAGCGTGGCCAGCTGGCGGGTCAGTTCGCACAATTGCGCGCGTGTCAGGCGCTGGCGCCGGGGCTGCCGCGCCGCGCCATGCTGGCGCTGCAACGCACGGGCGAACAAGCCCTGCTCGCGCAGCAACTGGCGGGCATGGCGCTCGCTGTCGGCCTGGATGCTGGCCCTGTGCGCCTTGCCGGCCATGTCCACGGCCTGGTAGCGATAGGTCGGCATGCTCAGCCCTGCACCACGCGCAGCACTTCGGCCAGGCTGGTCTGGCCACGGGCCAGGCACTCGCTGGCCATGCTCGCCAGGCTCTGGCGGCGACTGGCCAGGTGCGTCTGCATCGCCGCCTCGCTGGCGCCGTCATAGAGCAGGCCGATCAGGCCGGCGTCCAGTTCGACGAACTCGTACACGCCCAGGCGCCCGACATAGCCGGTGCCCTGGCACTGCTCGCACCCCACGGGGTGATGGGTGGCGGACAGCATGGCCAGCTCCGGCCACAGGCGCCGCTCGGCGGGCTGCAACGGCTGGGGCCGGGCACAGCCGCACAGGCGCCGCACCAGGCGCTGAGCCAGCACGCCGCGCAGGCTGGAGGCGATGAGAAAAGGTTCGATGCCCATGTCGCGCAGTCGCGTCACCGCACCGACCGCGCTGTTGGTGTGCAGGGTCGAGAGCACTAGGTGGCCGGTGAGGCTGGCCTGCACGGCGATCTGCGCGGTTTCCCGATCGCGGATCTCGCCCAGCATGATCACGTCCGGGTCCTGGCGCAGGATGGCGCGCAAACCGCTGGCGAAGGTCAGTCCGGCCCGGGGGTTGATGGCGGTCTGGCCGATGCCGGCGATGGCGTATTCCACCGGATCCTCGACGGTGAGGATGTTGCGGCTGCCGTCGTTGAGGCTGTTGAGGCTGGCGTATAGCGTGGTGGTCTTGCCCGAGCCGGTCGGCCCGGTGGACAGCACGATGCCATTGGGCCGGGCCAGGCAGCCGCGCAAGCCGCGCAGCACGTTCTCCGGCATGCCCAGGTGATCCAGGTCGAGCAGGCTGGCCTGTTTGTCGAGCACGCGCATCACCACGCGCTCGCCGTGGATGCCCGGCAACGTCGAGACCCGCACGTCCACCTCGCGGCCAGCGGCGCGCAGGCTGATGCGCCCGTCCTGGGGCTGGCGCTTCTCGGCGATGTCCAGGCGCGCCATCACCTTGATCCTCGACACCAGCATCGCCGACAGCGCCCTGGGCGGACGCAGCACTTCGCGCAGATGGCCGTCCACGCGCAGGCGCACCACCAGACTCTGCTCGAAGGTCTCGATGTGGATGTCCGAGGCATGCAGGCGCAGGGCCTGGCCGAACAGGGCGTTGATCAGGCGAATCACCGGCGCCTCGTCGTCGCTTTCCAGCAGGTCTTCGACGCGCGGCATCTCGCTCATCAGGCTCTGCAGGTCGACCTGGTCGCCGATGCCTTCGATCAGCGCCGCCGTGGCCGAATCGCCAGCCTGGTACAGCTGGCCGAGGCGCTCGTCGAAGGCCGCACGGTCCAGCCGCTGGACCTGGGTCGGCCGACCGTGCACGCGCAGCAGTTCCTGCACCTGGTCGCTGTCGGCATCCTCGCGCAACCACAGTTGCCAGCCTGGCTCGTGCGGCGCCATCGCCACGCCGCTGTGGCGCGCCAGGCGGTAGGACAGCATCACCAGTCGCCACCTTCCAGGCGCGCACGGCTGGCCGGGAAGGCCTGCAACAGCGCGCTGCCCTCGGCCAGTTCGGGCACCTGCAATGTGGTGTCGCGTTGCAGACTGCGGTACTTGTCCTGGCTCAGGCCGGCGAGGCTCGAGCCGTCGCGCAGGATGCGCGGGCGGATGAACACCATCAGGTTCTGCTTGACGTTACGCCGGCTGTCGGAACGAAACAGCCGGCCCAGGCCTGGGATATCGCCGAGCAGCGGCACGCGCTGGTCGCTGGCATTGGACTGGTCGCTGATCAGCCCGCCGAGGATCACCAGGCCATTGTCGTCGACCATGACCTTGGTGCGGATCTCGCGCTTGTTGGTGATGACATCGCTGGCTGCGGTGGTCTCGGCGATGGAAGACACCTCCTGGACGATGTCCAGGCGTACGCTGTTGTCGCTGTTGACCTGGGGCTTGATGCGCAGCTTGACCCCCACCTCCTTGCGTTCGATGGTCTGGTAGGGGTTGGCGTTGTTCTGGGTCACCGAGCCGGTGACGAAGGGCACTTCCTGCCCGACCAGAATCGACGCCTCGGCGTTGTCCAGGGTCAGCAGGGTCGGTGTGGACAGCAGGTTGAAACCGCTCTTGCCCTTGAGCGCGTTGACCAGCATGGCGAAGTTGAAGCCACCGCCGAAGTGACCGATGCCCGCCGTGGCGCCGGTGGTGGCCGCGAGCAGCTTGCCCAGCCCGACGTTGTCGCCGCTGGCCGCAGCCCCGGCGATGCTGGCGATGTTCACCCCATTGCCGCCGAAATTGACGATACCCGCGCCGAACTTCTGGTCGGCGAACAGCCATTGCACACCCAGTTCCTGGGCGCTGGAGTCGGACACTTCGGCGATGATCGCCTCCACCACCACCTGGGCGCGACGGATGTCCAACTGCTCGACGATGTTGCGATAGGCCGCCAGCTCGCTGTCGGGCCCGACCATCACCACCGCGTTGGCGCCTTCCTCATACTCCAGGCGCACGCCCGAATCGCTGGCGGCCCGGGCCACCGCCGGCTTGCCCTCGCCGGCCGGCGCGTCGGGCACCGCACCGTCCTGGCCAAGGCCGCGCAGGACCTTGACCACCTCGGCGGCATTGGCGTGACGCAGGTACATCACCTGGGTGTTGCTGCTGCGCAAGGGGTCGCTGGGTCGGTCCAACTGGCCAAGCAAGGCGCGCACGCGCTCGCGGCTGTCGGCACTGCCGCGCACCAACAGCGCATTGCTGCGAGGGTCTGCCACCACCTGGGCATTGTCGACGCCCTGCTCGCGGGCCAGCAGGCGGGCGAGCAACGGCGCGGTGTCGGCGGCGCTGGCATGCTGCAGCGGCATGACCTGCAAGGGTTCGTCGCTGACCTGGTCGAGCTGGCGCAACAAGGTATCGATGCGTTCCAGGTTGCTGCGCCAGTCGGTCACCACCAGCAGGTTGGCCGCGGGATAAGGCGTGATCACGCCGACCCGCGGATCGATCAGCGGCTTGAGAATGCCGAGCATCTGCTCGCTGGCCGCGTTGCGCACATTGAACACCCGCGTCGCCACCCCGTCACTGCCCTTGCCCGGCTTGCCGGCACGCTCGACCGGCACCGGCTCCAGGCGCGCGGCCTGGTCGGGGACGATCTTCACGCTGCCGTTGGGCAGGTCGACGGCTGCGAAGCCCTGGGCGCGCAGTTGGGCGAGGAAGATGTCGTAGATTGCCTCCGGGTCATGCCGGTCGACCGTGCGCACAGTGACCTTGCCGGTGACCCGCGGATCGACGATGAAGGTGGTGCCGGTGATGCGCGAGACGCTGTCGATGAACTCGCCCATGTCGGTATCGACGAAATTCACCTCGTACTGGGGCACACCGTTGTCGTCCACTTCGGGCTCTTCGGCCCACACCGGTGTGCAGACCAGGCCCAGGCTCAGCAGGCTGGCCGCGCAGTTTCGGAACATCATCGCTCACCCTTGGCGCTTGAAGCCGGTCACGGCAGGCCGTGGCGGCCAGGGCAGGCGCTCGCGCCGCCCCTGGTTGTCGAAAATCAGGCCATCGGCGTCGATGTCCTGCAACACGATCCCCGGCGCCAGGCGCTGGCCGCGACCCAGGGTGCGCACCTGCTGGCCGAAGCGCAGCACCACCACGCTGGCCGACCAAGGCTCGGCCTTGAGCCCACCCAGGTATTGCACCGGCAGACGGGTCAGCGGCATGCCCGCCTGCTCCGGCACGGCTCGCCAATGCCCCGCCAGCAGACCAGGCAACTCGGCCGGCGGCGGGCGCTCGGCACTCAGGGGTTGGGGCGAGCGACCCAGTTGCAGGATGCACTGCGCCGCCAGCCAGCCGGCCAGGGTCAGCAAGCCCAGGCTGAGGGCTCGCGAAGCCAGGTTCATGCACGCTCCTGGCGCGGGTGCCAGCCCGGGTGACCCTGGACATAGCGCACCTCCGGCCACTGCAGCGACGCCAGCTGCCAATCGGCCGGTTGCCGCGCCAGCCAGGCCTCGACCTTCTGCCACAGCGGTTCGCCCGCCTGGGCATCGAAATGCACCCCGAAGGTCCGACACAGCCCCTGCACCGCCGGCAATCCGGCGATACGCTTGCCAGACGGGCTGTAGCTGACCTGCCAGGCCAGGCCCTGCCAGCGCGGCAGGTCCTGACTGTTGTCCAGCAGCAATGGATCACCGAACAACTGCTCGGCCGCGTTCTCCAGCACCTGCTCGACCTGACGCGCCGGTGCCTCGACTACGGGCGCCGGATACCCGCCGGTCAGGTTGATCAGATGCTCGCGGGTGATCGCCTGACCGGCGCGCAGTGGGCAGTCGTAGCGCAAGCCCGGCAGCAGCACGGGGATGCTCGAGCCATCGGCCAGTGCCTGATGCAGCAGCCGATCCCAATTGCCACCTCGGGTATCGCGTCGCCACAGGGCCTGGGGCGCCCGTGCCAAGGGCTGGTCGAGCCAGGCAGCATGCCCGGCGCGTTGCTGATCGAGGGTCGTGCGCAACTGGCCGGCGCGGGCCTGGGCCGCGGCATTGAGCTGACTGTCGAAGGCCGGGACGAAGCGCGCTTCGAAACGCCATTGACCGCCTTGCCGGCTACAGTGCAGGCGATACACGCCGCTGCCCCGACAGCCGGCGAACAGCACCGGCACCTGCCGCCCACCGGGTTGGGTCACCGGCACCGGCGCCGGCCACAGGTCCTGGCCGCGTGCGCAGAGCAAGACGTCGATATCGGCGATCCGCTCGGCCAGCCACAGGCCGGGGCCGGTCCCGACATCGGCCAGGGCGACCACCAGGTCGGCTTCGCGGCGCGCCTGCTCGAAGCTTGGCAGCAGCGACTGATACCACTGTTTCAAGGACGCCTTCTGGTCCTGGGCATAGGGGTCGGTGATACCGACCACGGCGATCCGTACGCCGCCGCGCTGGAACACGTGCATCGGCTCGAGGGCCAAACGCTCGCGCTGCTCGGCGCTCAGCCCGGCCCCCAGGGTGACGGCCGAGGATTGCCGGTACAGGCCGGCGCAGCGCTGCGGCCACAGCACCCGCTCATCGCTGCTTACCCGCACCTCGCTGGCCAGCAGCCGGGAGCCCTGTACGCCACTGTCGCCCTGGGTGAGGTAGGCCAGCCCACTGCCGTTCCAGCCCTGGCCGTTTTCCAGGGTCAGGCAGCGCTCGCTACCGGCCTCGCCGCGCAACTGTTCGAGCAAGGCCGCCAGCACCGCGTAGCCGCCAAGAGAAGTCTGCGAGGCCTGTTCGGCATCGAGCAGCGGCGCCAAGGGTGGATGACCTGCAGCGGCGGCTCGGCCGGTCATCCAGGGCGCGCGCCCCAGGTGACTGACCGGCCCCAGCCGGGTCGCAGGCACCACCGGCAAACCCGGCTGCCGGGCATCGAGGGTGTCGGCCACATACAGCAGCTCCAGCGAAGCGTCTTCGCTGCGCTGGCCTGGCATCGCCGCGCAGGCGCCGAGCAACGGCGCCAAGGCACCGACACCCATCCAGCTCATCACCTCGCGCCTGCCCATCCGGCTCGTCATCGACACCTTATCCTTGCCCGCTGCTGACTTAGGGTCCCGGATATTGGGGTGCAGGCATGACAGTTTGATGGCAGAAATTCGACAACGCCGACGGAATAGTTCTGACAAACTTTGTTACTAATAACCGCTAGTTTTGTACCACCCTTAACATTTCTGCCAATGAATCATCACACTCGCTCCCTACAGTCGCGGTTCTCTTGCACAGCCATTACAAGGAACCCCTGATGAGTCGAGAAAGCGGCGATAACCTGGACCGGAACGCGAGCGGCAACCTGCCCATGGCCAGCGTGATGGACGCCTACCTCAGCCGCCGCACCGTGATGCGTGGCAGCCTCGGAGCGGCCATCGCGATGATCGCCGGCGCAGGCCTGACCGCCTGTTTCGACAGTGGCGGTGGCAGCTCCCATTCCGACGAGCCTGCCCCCCAACCGCCAGTGACCGAGCCACCGGCCAAGCTCAAGCTCGGTTTCCAATCCATCGCCGGCTCACGTACCGACGCCTGCGTCGTCGCCGCCGGCTACAGCGCCTACGTTCTCGCGCCGTGGGGCACGCCGCTCAACGGTACCGCCAACCCGTGGAAAGCCGATGGCAGCAACACCTCGACCGACCAGGCCAATGCCATGGGCATGAACCACGACGGCATGCACTTCTTCCCCATCAACGGCAGCTCCGAGGACGGCCTGCTGGCGATCAACTTCGAATACATCGAGCCCGATGCCTTGCACCCCAATGGCCCTACCGTGGACGCCTCCGGCAAGCGGCCGGTGGAGGAAGTGCGCAAGGAGATCAACGCCCATGGCGCTGGGGTGGTCCGCCTGAGCAAGGTCAACGGCCGCTGGCAGGTGGTGCAGAACGACCCGCTCAACCGCCGCTTCACCACCGCCTCGGTGATGGACATCGCCGGCCCGCTGCGCGGCAGCGATCACGTCAAGACCCGCTTCTCGCCGGCCGGCACCCAGGCTCGCGGCACCAACAACAACTGTGGCAATGGCTACACCCCGTGGGGCACTTACCTGACCTGCGAGGAGAACTGGCCGGGCATCTTCGTCAACAAGGGCGTGCGTCCGGCCGACCAGGTACGGATCGGTGTCAGCGCCACCCGTGGCCAGTATCGCTGGGAAACCGCGGCCGGCGACGCCAGCGAAGTCCAGGACGAGTTCGCACGCTTCGACGTCACCCCAACCGGCGCCAGCGCCAGCGACGACTACCGTAACGAAGCCAGCACCTACGGCTACATCGTCGAGATCGACCCCTACAACAGCGCCTCTCGCGCCGTGAAACGCACCGCGCTGGGCCGCTTCCGCCACGAGGGCTGCTGCCCTGGCCTGCCGGTGGCGGGCAAGCCGTTGGTCTGGTACACCGGCGACGACTCCAACAACGAGTACCTGTACAAGTTCGTCTCCGACGCCGTATGGGACCCCGCCGACGCGACGCCGGCCGACCGCCTGGCCACCGGCGCCAAGTACCTGGACAAGGGCAAGCTCTACGTCGCTCGGTTCAATGCCGACGGCTCCGGCCTGTGGCTGTTGCTCGACGTGGCCACGCCGACCACCTCCGGCAGCACCCTGGGCGCGCAGTTCGGCGACCTGCCGGGCATCATCCTCAACACCCGTGGCGCAGGCGATGCGGTGGGGGCCACGCCCATGGACCGCCCGGAATGGACCGCCGTGAACCCGCTCAACGGCGACGCCTACCTGACCCTGACCAACAACAGCGCGCGGACTGCGGACAAGGTCGACGCGGCCAACCCACGCGGCCCTAACCGCCACGGGCACATCATTCGTTGGCATGACAGCGATGACCAGCAGCGCTTCACCTGGGACATTTTCGTGTTCGGTGCCAATGCTGGTGGAGCACCGGAGATCAACCGCTCGGGCCTGACGGAGCTGAACCAGTTCGCCAGTCCTGACGGCATGAGTTTCGATAGCCGGGGGGTGTTGTGGTTCGAGACCGACAACGGCGAGAGCAGTGTCACTAGCTACACCAATGACCAGTTGCTGGCGGTGATTCCCACCGATCTGGTCGATGCCACCGGCAAGCAGGTGCCGATCAATGCGCAGAATCAGGTGGATTTGCGGCGGTTCTTCGTTGGGCCGAATGGGTGTGAGGTGACGGGGATTGCCTTTACACCGGATAACAAGACGTTGTTCGTCAATATTCAGCATCCGGGGAATTGGCCTTCCACCGATAAGGCCACCGATGTGACGGCGGCGGGGACCAAGGTGCGGCCCAGGGCTTCGACGGTGGTGATTCAGAGGGATGATGGGGGGGTTATTGGGACGGCTTGAGATTTTTTGGTTTTTAGACGGTGTGAATATCCGTTGGCTTTGTTGACGCTGATTCACCTTTTCGCTCTTACAGCGACCTACTTTTTC
>NZ_JACVTO010000012.1 GCF_016518545.1 Pseudomonas sp. S30 | reverse complement strand
CGGCTATGCCGCCCAACTCTTCAAACAAGCCGTGACCTGAAGTACTCAGCTGTTTCGGCATCGGTACAATACAGATAGCAGCCTTTCATCCCACGCGTCATCAAGGTTCGATAGGTATTCTTGATGATCGCGTCCGTATCAGCTCTAGCCCTTTCAGGCTGCTCGCGCATCAACTTCTTCCATCCCCGGATCGACTTGTCATGTTTGTCCCGCGCCTCAGGCGACGTGACCACTTGGCCATCGCGAACAATCAGATCGGGTCCGATGATCACACCAATGTAATCCACCTCCAGGCCTTGGCAGGTATGGATGCAGCCAACTTGGTCGATTGAGCCTTCCGTGACGATCCACAAGCTTCCGTCTTGATCCAGGTTCCACTGGCGAGCATAGCCATCGCCGATCACGATATCCTGCGCCTTGGCGTCCTTTTTGCTCAACCAGGGCCAGCAATAGCCCGCCACTACCCTCGCACGGTTTTCACTATTCTTGAGCTTGACCGCTTCGTGCATAGCCTGCGGCGAATTGAAAACTTCGAACTCATACTCAGCACGCTCGAGCAACGGGTTCGCGGTCGGACGTATACCCAGTACGTCATCAAGCCATGCCAGGTAACCATCGGAGCCGCTGCACCGGAATTGCGAGGTAAGGCTGTATTCTTCAACCGTTGCACCTTTGGCTGCAGCGAACGCTTTGATCTGCTGTTTGCTGCCGATATCACTGAGCGTTACTCGCTGGTCTTCATCGATGAAGAAAATCGAGCACTTGGCCGAATCGATCAATTCCTTGATCTGGTTTTCACCGAGATTTCCGTAAAGGCCGCTTTTCTCGTTGAGGCGATGAGCCTCATCGATGATCAAGGCATCGTAGGTATTCTTCTCGACATCAATGAATGCACCTGATCCAGAAAACAGATTGGAGAAGTGGCTGCGCTTCACCGTCCCCACCAGCTTGCTTTCGTACACCTTGCGTGGTGCAGCGTTTTTCGACACGTACTTGCTGAACAACCGCTGCTCCGACAACCTCACCAGCAGATTGATCGCGACGACGGTCTTGCCGGTACCCGGCCCACCCTCGATTATCAGCACCTTGGGACGAACTGATGTCGCTTCGCTTGCCGCTGCAAGCGCTGCTTCGAAGACCGCTTTCTGATCGTCAATGAGCACAAATTCAGATTTCCCTTTCATCAACCCGACCAGCGCTTCAGCGAGTGCTTTCGAAGGACGAATCCGGCCATGGGCCAACTCATACAGTACTTCCTTGTTATCCCCATGTTTGAGGTGCTGCTTGAGGAAACCACGCAGCTTCGAAAGCTCATCAGGGCCTTTGAGGAACAGCGGTGCCTTGTCGGTGTGGGTTTGATAGTGAGCGGAGTCGATTACACCGTCGCTGACATAGTTGTGCAAATAAGCGCAGGGACGAATCTCGATGCTTTTGTCGTACACCGCCTCGTTGAAACCTCGCAACAGGGCAGCATATGACCAGACCTGATAAGACGGGTGAATGGTCTCAACCAAACCTCCACCCAGTGCAGTCTTGACTATCGCATCCTTGCTGGTCGCAGTTGCTTTGCTCCATTGCTTGAGTTCGATAAGCACGGCATTTTTTTTGTTCTGCTCGCAGCGCCCGGTGAGCAGGAAATCGATGCGTTTGGAGGACTGCGGGATATGCAGCTCGATCGCGAGCCCTACATCGTCCGGCAGGGAGTCATCCCTCAGCACCTTGGCCATGTATGTAAGCGAGCCCTGCCACGAGCGTACTTCCGACGCCCCGACGTTCTTACCTGTGGCCTCTTTGTAATGCCGAAGGATCACATCTTCGATGTCATCGTTGTCATTGTCCTTGAGGAATGTCTGCTTAGTGGCGGCGTAAACGATCACGTCATGTCCTTTGGCGATCTGATGGTCAAAGCTGGTCGTATTTCTCGCTGGTGCCTTTGGCTTTATCGACCGGGTACTTTCGCTCGTTGCTAGCAAGCTTCTGCGTGACGGCCTCGTTCAAATCCACACCCAGCACGCTGCTGAGGCGAACCAGGTACATAAGGACATCCGCCAGCTCATCACGCACGGCCTGGGCGGTCTTGGGATGGCTGGCCGCTGACAAGGCTTGAGCATCGCCCATCCACTGGAAAACTTCGCACAGCTCGCCGACCTCGCCGGTAAGGGCCAGGACCAGGTTCTTGGGAGAGTGGAACTGGTTCCACTCGCGGTCGTCGGCGAAGGCCTGAAGCGCGGCGGCCAGGCTTTCCACGGCAACAAGAGGTGGGGTTTGGCTGGTCAACGCTTGCCTCGCGCAGAGATACGTGTTGGGAAGTCCTTATGGTGCTTGGGACTAATCGCTGGCAAGTGTAAGAGATTTCGGCTTCAGGGTGGAGGGGGATGCCAATGGGGTATCGCTGCCGCAGACACTCAGACGACCTGAGGCATGGCAGGGATTTTGCGCAGTGGCTGGCGAGCGATGCTCTGGTGAGGCGGCCTCGTCACTCTTGTACGCTGTCAAGGAGATAGACCTACGCTCGGTCCCCGTTCATGGGGTGGCGGGCCTAGCGTGTGATCACCCGCTCAGTATCCGTCAGAGGTGCTCATCTGGGGTGTAATCAGATGCGAGCTGCCTTTTCAACATCGCCTTCAGCTGATCAATACTGAGAGTTTCCTCCCGCTTGCGATGCACAACCGCGTGGCAATTAGCGCATAACGTAACCAGATCAGTCTCAGGATCTACAGCTTTATCCTCGCCATAGCTAGATATGGGTACAATATGATGAACATGTATGAAGCCTTTAGCATACTCGCCATAGACTCGTTCAAAATCAAATCCGCACGCTGTACAGCTAAGACCATGAATTGCAATAGCTTTTAACCTTAAGTCTTTCTGTCGCTCATAGCGCGTGCCGAAGTAAGTAGTTTTACTACCTTCGTTTTTCGACTCGAAGTCAAGTGGATCGATGTTGGAGACAGAATGGTGGGTTTCTAGATTTTTGATTATAAGTACGGCGTGACCTAGGATCAAGTCGTAATTGTTTTTGGATATCGGGCGAACGCCATCGCGCCAGTAGTTGCTAGTGCGGTTTTCTGGGATTTCCTCTAGGTAACGGCCATCAATTTTTGCGGGTACTGCTTTCTCAAATCGCGTATAGCCTTCTATTAGCGCATATAGATCGCCTTTGCTACTCTGAGAGTCTTTATACACTTTGCCGATGCGTGCCGTGCCGAAGTAGTGTGGGTCTGAGCTCAGGCGTTCGCTTGCGAAAGATTTATCTTTTATTCGTCCTTTATAGTAGATCACCTCAGCGCCTTGTTTAAGAAAGTTTTGATAGCGCTTAGGGAAGTGATACACCGCTCCGGTTTCATCCTCCCATTGCGATGTATCGTTTTCAACAATGACGACAGGCATTCGGCTACCCCTTGGTGAGACCTGTAGCCTATCAAAAGAAGAGTCGTCCTACACATTTTTAGGTGATGTGGCCGGATTTTGGGGCACCTTACAAAATCGACGGTCTTTACTGGGACTGGCTAGCGCGCTCGAAGCAGCCGCGGCATGGCGTTGGCGCCTGCTTTGGCATGAAGTCGAGCTACACGTTGCATCGAGGATCGTCTGTTCATCTCGACTGCCGCACTGATGCCGCCATCATCAGTCGTGCATGCGGCACGTCACCGCTATGTCCATTGATGCGCCTCCTGAGCATGTGGCCCAGATGCTTTGACCGATAAGCGCATTGTCAGCGCAACCTAATGGCGGAACTCCTCGGTTGGCTAAAAAGCACTCAAGGTCGTTTCGGTTTCAACGAGCTAGCGAAAGGCAAGTCCGCCATCGTTTTACTCTGTAACTGGGAATCCATGACCACAGCATTTCCAATACGACCAAACGTGAAAGCCTCGGTGTGTTTCGATCCGGAATCAAATTACTGGGCTGCCATCCTTCGCATTTTTGAGAAGTTTCCTGCCACCTCAGCGATTGTCACCAAACCACCTACCAGCTACATTCCCAAAGTCGTAGCAAAATCTACGACCAGGTGTAGGAACCTGCTGGTAAACTTGGCGCACGCACAGGGCGCCCCCTCATCACGGCTGGCGCCTTTTTTGCGCCTGCTGCGATGTCATGGCGGCTGTGTGTGGGCAGGCTTCGGCCTGGCCGGGTTCCAAGTTTCCCGGTATTCCTACCCCACGCACAGCTGCCACCCAATCCCGTAGGAAGGATCGTGGTAGCTCCAATCTCAAACTTGGAGTCTCATGCATGCTTATCCGCATTCTGAGCAGGACCCTCGCATCCGCTCTCCGCCGCTCTGGCCCGACAACTGCCTCGTCTCCAGTCTTTTACCCAATCGACAGTAAGTCCGTTGCCCGCAGGGCCAAGCGCGAGGTATCTCATGACCGATCGTGAGCGCCTTTCGTCGATTCAATACTACATCTGGACTCTCGAACTGCTTGGCGAAGCACTGACTCAGCATGACGAGGTGCTGGAATGCGAGCACAACCCTCGTCTGAGCCTGCGCAACACAGCCAGTATTCACCAGGCGATGCGGATCATCAGGCGCTTGGCCAGCGAGGAGTTTGGCAAGCTGGAGGCGATGAAGGAGGAGGTGAGGAAGGGGGCGTGGGGCTGGTACTGCTAAGGCATCGAATCCGACTCACAAAGAAGACGCCTCACGGCGTCTTCTTCATCAAGCGCAGGTGCTGCCAGAGGGACGCACGTCCGCGTCGATAGCAATCGCGAAGGATCCAGCCAATAAGCTAGCATCAAACCATCAGACAAAACCCTGCCGCTACCGAGGCGGAGAACGTGACGCTCCGGCCAACCCCACTCAACTCACCCAGCAAACCGCCGCCCCAACCCTTCCAGCCGCACCGCAATCGGCGACAACCGCTCACTACTGCAAGCCAATGTCTGTACATCCTGCGCCGTATTTTGCGCAATGTTCTGCACCGACTGCAGCCTGACCGCGATCTCTGCATTGACTGTGGATTGCTCCCGAGCAGTCGACTCGATGCTCCCATTCAACCTGTCGATCTGCACGATTTCCTCGCCGATTGCCTGCAACATCTCCACCGCCAATTGGCTATCCTCCACACACCGCTCCACACCCTGATGGCTATGCTGCATGGCCTCAGCCGCGAGCCGGCTGCCGTTCTGCAACGTTTCGATGATGGTCTGGATTTCCAGGGTGGACACTTCCGTGCGCTGTGCAAGGCTGCGTACTTCGTCGGCAACCACAGCGAATCCGCGGCCTTGTTCGCCCGCGCGAGCGGCTTCAATGGCGGCGTTGAGGGCCAGCAAGTTGGTCTGGCTGGCAATGCTGTTGATGACTTCGAGCACCGAGCCGATCTGTTCAGCTTGCGAGACCAGCCCTTGTACCGTCTCATTGGTGTCGCGCAGGCGGGTGGCGAGTTGGGAGATTTCCTGTTGAGCGCGGCCTACACTTTCCTGGCCGCGAGTAATTTGCTGACTGGTGGTGCCAGCGCGCTCTACGGCATGTTCGACGTGCGAGGCGATGTGACCCATGGCATCTTCCATGCGCTGTATGGACGTCGTCATCTGGGAAATTTCCGCCAGTTGATCGCTCGCGCCTTTTTCCAGTGTTGCGCTGGCGTGAGCCAATTCCTGGCCGAGTTGGCCGAGGCCGTTGGAATCGCGGGCGACGCCGTCGATCAGCCCAGTGATCTGGCTCATGAAATGGTCGAAACGTGTAGCGAGGGAGACGTGAACGCTTTGTGTGCTTCCATCGCCAGTTTCTCCGCTCAAGCGGGTGTTCACGGCCAGTATCTTCTCGAGCATTTCCTGGCTTTCAACGGCCTCTTTCTGACTGTGTACTGCAAGATAGAGTAGGGCGGCGGTCTCCATCAGCACGTAGAACGCATGCACCAGGATGACTTCCCACCCTCCGTGATGGTCGACGACGAATACTGGGTAGCCGTGGTGCTGCAATGCGTGGAACACGATGTGATGCACCGCGATGGTGATCGCTGCTACCAATATGGGCAGCCAATCACGGTAGAACGTGAGCACTGCCAATAACGCGAAAATGCCAAAGTGCGATTCGATGACGCCCTGGGCCTGATTGATGTGCAACGCGGCCATGACCATCAGCCCGACGGCGAGCGCGCAGCGCATCGGTCGAGTTCCGCCGATCACACGGTAAGCCAGAGTGAGCGCTATGCTGGTCCCGCCGCCGATGAAGAGTGCCTGAAGCAGCGTGTCGTGCCAGAAAGCCAAGCCCAATGAGGAAAAGGCCATCAGCCAGACCAGCGCGAGCATGATGCGGTCGGCTTTTCGGTAGTGCTCGGAGAAACGGGCTTGCGCAGGCATTCACTCTTACTCCAGATGTGCAGTCCAGGCTCGATCACGCGTGTCCTATGTATGAGGCGTGAGCGGAGGAGCTGAGCAGGTGTTGGGGGCGATCGTGTGGATCTGTTGAGAAGCACGCGTTTGGGGGTGTTGCTCAAGAATACCTGATGGTTCCGAGCACGCTCTTTCAAAACAGCATTCACGATCAATGCCATTGCGGGTAACCGTGAGCGTCATGCAGTGGAGAATAGACTATTCATGCTTGTGCGCAGCGGCTTCGCGAGACTGGTTGCCCAGGCTGGATTCGGGTCAACCTCAGCATCAGGTTAAGCAGAAATCTCACCATTCGGGAGACGGCTCAGGCCTCAGTTTCAGGCTTAAAGCTCCACGGGCTCGTGCAGCGAGGAGCGTAGGGGCGTACCTGGCTCTTCGCTTGTCAGTGCGTTCGGTTAGATCAGCATCGCCGCCGTTACTCCTCGCCAACGGATCAAAACCTGGTTCGCTACTTGCTTGCTGAATGAAATTTAGCAGCGGAACGCTCTCAATTGATCCACGCGATCACAGGCTTCCGCAAATCAGTCTGTCCATGAGTGAAAGGACGAAGCTGGTCGACATTCTTCACCTCGAACAAAAGCCCTTAAGGGTGATCGCGCCGGGGTAATCTGAAACGAGTTAGTACCTAACTGTTTTGTCTAATTAATAGTTTATTGATCAACTTGCTTGGAATAGCAGTTGGAACGCTGCGTGGTCTGGATTCCGATGGACGGTGCGTTTTGAGAACCGCCTCTAAAAACGAATCTGGACCTAATCTATCAAGTAAATGGACGCGCTGCTGATTGTTGCCCCTGGGCTCGCAGGTCAGGGGCTCCTAGTAAACGATACCTTCGCTGGCTAAGCCGACTCTCGAAGTGCTGCGCCGTCTCTTTGTCGGTGCAGTACAGGTAGCAACCCTTCATCCCGCGAGTCATCAGGGTCCGGTACGTTTTTTTGATGATCAGGCCTGTTTCATTTTTCGCCAGGGTAGGTTGCTCTTTCATCAATTTTTCCAGCCGCGAATCGATTTATCGTACTTGTCCCGCTCTTCCGGGGATGTCACTACCTGACCGTCACGTACCACTAGGTCTGGCCCGATGATCACCCCGATGTAGTCGACTTCCAAACCCTGACAGGTATGAATGCAGCCAACCTGTTCGATGGAGTTCTCAGCGATGATCCACAGGCTGCCATCCTGATCCAGTTTCCATTGGCGTTTGTAATGACTAATCACGATATCAGCAGCGGTGGGGCTTTCTTGCTCAACCAAGGCCAGCAATAGCCCGCGACCACACGAGCTCTGTTTCCGTGGTTTTTCTCGTTGATTGCGTCATGCATCGCTTGAGGTGAGTAGAACACCTTAAACTCGTACTCTTGGGTCTCAAGCGTCGGATTTGCCGTCGAGCGAATGCCTAGCGTGTCATCCAGCCATGCCAGGTAACCGTCCGAACCACTGCAGCGAAACTGCGAAGACAGCACGTGTTTTTCAACCACAGCACCCTTGGCTTTTGCAAAGGCGCGTATCGCCTGCTTGCTGCCGATATCGCTCAACGTTACACGCTGGTCCTCATCAATAAAGAAAATGGAGCATTTCGC
Source organism: Pseudomonas sp. S30 (assembly GCF_016518545.1). Classification (GTDB taxonomy): domain Bacteria; phylum Pseudomonadota; class Gammaproteobacteria; order Pseudomonadales; family Pseudomonadaceae; genus Aquipseudomonas. Next base: position 164,922 of record NZ_JACVTO010000012.1, on the reverse strand, counting down.
TGAGTCAATCAGCTCCTTGATCTGGTTCTCCCCAAGGTTTCCATAAAGCCCGCTTTTCTCACTCAGCCGGTGAGCTTCGTCCACGATAAACGCATCGAAAGTGTTGGGCTCAGTGTCGATGAATGCCCCAGAGCCTGAAAAGAAATTCGAGAAATGGCTGCGCTTGATGGTGCCAACCAGTTTGCTTTTGTAGACCTTGCGAGGGGCAGCATTCTTGGAGACGTATTTGCTCATCAGCTTCAATGCGGTGAGCTTCACCAGCAGATTGATGGCCAGAACAGTGTTCCCGGTACCCGGTTCACCTTCGATGATCATCACCTTGGGCGCGTGCTCCGAGGCCTCGCTTGCTGCCGCCAGCGCCGACTCAAAAATTGCTTTCTGATTGTCAATCAATACGAACTCGGGTTTAGCTTTCATCAACCCGCCGAGGGCTTCGGCTAGCGCCTTGGACGGGCGAATTTTTCCCTCGGATAGCTCGTAAAGAACCTCTTTGTTGTCGCCATGGCTTATGTGCTTTTTCAGAAAATTTCTGAGTTTACTGAGCTCTTCCTGGCCTTTCAGAAACAGCGGAGCCTTGTTGATGTGGGGCTCGTAGTGTGCTGAATCTATGATGCCGTCGCTGACGTAGTTGTGGAGGTAGGCGCACGGACGGATTTCGATGCTTTTGTCATATACCGCCTCGTTGAAGCCTTCCAGCAGCGCCGCATAAGACCACACCTGATAGGACGGGTAAATGGTCTCAATGAGGCCGCCACCCAACGCCGTTTTGACGATGGCGTCTTTGGTTGTGGCGTTGGCCTTGCTCCATTGGTTCAGCTCGATCAGTACGGCCTTTTTTGCCTGGTTTTCATCGCGATCGGTGAGTAGAAAGTCGATTCGCTTCGACGACTGCGGAATGTGCAATTCAATGGCCAGGCCTGCATCGCTCGGGAGGTCCTCATCTCTAAGGACCTTGGCCATGTACGTCAGGGACCTTAGCCACGACCTGATTTCCGGGGAGCCACCGTTCTTGCCGGTAGCTTCCTTGTAATGCCTGAGGATGACATTCTCAATGTCATCGTTATCGTTGTCTTTAAGAAATTGCTGCTTGGCCGCAATGTTAACGATCACGGGTTGTCCTTAGGTGCGTGTTGGTCAGAGTCGCTTGTACTTTGCTGCTGCTTCTGACTTTATCCACGGGTTACTTTTGGCCATTCGAGGCAAGTTTCCGTGTCACTGCCTCGTTGAGGTCAATGCCGAGCACGCTGCTCAGGCAAACCAGGTACATCAGTACGTCCGCCAATTCGTCTTTAATGGCTAGGCCGAACTCGGGATCTTTAGCTACGGAGACCGAATCGGCATCGCTCATCCATTGGAAAATCTCGCACGGTTCTCCTTCCTCGCCAGTGAGCGCCAAGATAAGATTTTTTTGGGGAGTGGAACTGCTGCCAGTCGCGATCATCTGCGAAACGCTGAAGGGATGCGGCAAGCTTCACTACGTCAACCACTGGCGCGGATGAGTTGTCTGAGTCACTCACGAGACTAACTCTTGAGTATCGGGGGGCAAAAAAAATGTGTAGGAAATCTGGCGTAAGATTGTAAGAGTTTTCGCCGCTTGCGCAGTTTTTTTGTGTTTTTTCTCACACGCTTTCTGCTGGTCGCATAGCTTGCCAGTATTCGCTAGGTACTTTGAGCGTGGCTAAGAAGGCCGCGATGCCCCCATACCCACCGACTAGCGGCCTTTTCTCCCTCTGTTCGTTAGTTTGCAGAATGGGCCGTTTCTGGCTAGCAGGTGATGGCAATAGGCATCAGACGAACGGATGTTGGCCGTGACGTAAATTATTGATGGGGCTGGACACTTCCTTTCCGAACTGGTCAGCGGCAACAGCCCTGAGCGGGCCTCCTGCAAGAGGAATCGATTGCACCTGACTACACCTTTGCTCTTCTTCGACAGGAAGCGCGTTGGCGGAGGAGGTGAGGATTTTTTCAGCTGATTTTTTAGAGACGAGTGTAATGGAATTACGGTGGCAACAATCGGAACACTCCCTGTAATTGTCGCCACTAATTTTTTGTGTCAGGACATGATTATGGTATTTTTTATTTCGTTAAGCACCTCCTCTAGTGGGGTTTTATGTTCAAGCTTTAGCTTCTCAAGCGCTGATATTAGGTCTGTGTCAGTTAGTGGTATAATTAGTCCGTGGCCATTTTTAAATGAGTCTCTACATCTTTCAATGAATAGTTCTTTTTTGGATATCTCTCTGCATGTTATGATTCCAAGCATTCCTCGATTAACAGTTAGTCGTCCAATCATTTGATCGAGCTCGGGGTTTTGTATGTCCTTTGAGTAGTTCTTGCATTCGATAATTAGATATGGACAGGGTATCTTGTGAATCATATGGAGCGTATAAAAAAATCCTTCCTTAGCTGAGTTTTCGAAGTATATATCAATCCTTTTTCTGCCCTGGTTTATCTCAGCTTCGAGTACAGGTGATGAGGCGTTTGGGTAAAGTAGCATTTCAAGAATGCCAACTATTGTTTTGTGATAGTCTGATGCCGTTGATGGCCCCTGCTTAATCGAGCGTAGCTTCGCAATCAGGTGCTCTACTACTGAATTCAAGTTGAGCTCGGGATCAATTGAATCAGAAGGGAGAGATCTAACCTGCTGCGCTTGCTGATCTCTAAAGGATTTAAAAACTAAGGGGTGTTTTTCTGTGAAGTCGAATAACCATTCCTTGTTAAAGTCTTTTACTACATTTTCTTTTAGGCTCTTTTTTGAGATGTAAGGAGTTCCGTCCTTGCGATGCTCGACCCATATGCTACCTGTTCTTATGTGCTCATGTTGGAGGTATTCAAGTACATGTTTATTATAGTAATTCTCAGGGGCGTAAGCCTTGCTATACGAAACGATTCCTTTCGGGGTGAGAAGAATCTTTTTCCCTTCAATAAGCAGTGTGTCTTCATGAGTAAATATCCAAATTTTTCGGGATACATCCCATATAGGTCCGGCGGAAACACCAGCTGTTAATTTTATTTTATGTAGTTTGCATTGGGCCTGCGTATAGGTAATGAGGCTGCCTCGTATGAGGTTGGTAGTCATGTCTGAAACTTTATCTTTGCCGATTCCTGGGATAAATAGCCTAAAGTCTTCTAGGTCGGTAATTTTTCCGGACTGTATTGCTTTGCTTCCCATGATACTTTCGAAAAGTTTCTTTGCATCCTCACTACCAATTCCGTTACCCCTAGGTTTCCCTACAGAAAGCCCGAGGCAGGTCTCATTAGGCTCATGAAGATGAGAGAAGAGTTCAAAAGCATCGTCCTCTTTCCCTTGACGAACTAGATCTAAGAAATGAGAAAAAAAGGATCTTACTGAACTGGCAGCCCTTAGCGACCAGCGATCCGGTCTTAATCCAAGAAGATAAGGATCTACAAATAATCGCGTGTCAAAATCAGTATCGATATCGACAAAGTCAAGTTCGAATTGAGTTTTGGAGAGTTTGAATCGTTCCGAGAGCTTCATGTTTTGCCTTTTGCAGTGGTCTAAGCTAGATAAATATTAAAATTAAAGTGCGGAGGTGCCGGAGGCTGATTATCCTTGGGGTTCACGAAATGCCAGATTCGAAATAGATGGCTTCAGTTCGAGAATAATTATCTGCATCCTTGACCTCTAGGGTTTAGCGAGTTTCTTTGCGCAACCGTGAACTCTAGCTCAATAGAGGCATTTTGCAATCAGTGGTATGGACGAGCGCTTGGTAGTGGAGACTCGCAGCCTACGAGAAGGACGCAGAAGTGTAGTGGTCTACTAACCCCGGACACCCATTTAGGCGAGAATGCTCGCCACAGAGGTGTCTGATGATCAAGCAACGCCGTACCTTTACCCCTGAGTTCAAGCGTGAGGCTGCCTGCCTGGTGCTTGATCAAGGCTACAGTCATGCCGAAGCAGCCCGTTCGCTCGGCTTGGTCGAGTCGGCCCTGCGCCGCTGGGTTAATCAGCTTCAGCAAGAGCGCGGCGGCATCACGCCGGCCAGCAAAGCGTTGACGCCAGAGCAGCAAATAATCCAAGAGCTGGAAGCTCGGATCACGCGCCTTGAACGCGAGAGGTCGATCCTAAAAAAGGCTACCGCGCTCTTGATGTCGGAAGATCTCGAGCGTACGCGCTGATCCGCCAACTCAGCGACCATGAGCCCATTAATTGTTTGTGCGAAGTGTTCGAAGTCACTCGCTCAAGTTACTACGCACATCGTCGTAGAAGACGAACGCCGGATGTTGAGCGACTGCGGTTGCGCAGTCGAGTGAATGAGTTTTTCACGCGAGGTCGAAGTGCGCCCGGCACCCGTAGCATAAAGGGAATGCTGCAAGAAGAGGGGGAGCAAATCGGGCGGTTCAAGGTACGCAGCCTGATACGTGAGCTGGCGTTGGTCAGCAAGCAGCCAGGGTCACATGCGTACAAAAAGGCCACCGTAGAGCGGCTAGACCTTCCGAATATCTTGAACCGAACGTTTGATGTCGAAGCGCAAAATCAGGTCTGGTGTGGTGACATCACTTACGTTTGGGCGCAGGGCTAATGGCATTATCTAGCGGTTGTTCTAGATCTCTATGCACGCAGAGTGGTGGGTTGGGCTTTATCAGAAAAGCCGGATGCAGAGCTCGTGGTCAAAGCGCTGGACGTGGCTTACGAACAGCGTGGAAGGCCACAAGGGCTGCTGTTCCATTCCGACCAGGGATCGCAATATGGCAGCCGTCAGTTCCGCCAGAGGCTGTGGCGCTACCGCATGCGCCAGAGCATGAGCCGCCGAGGCAACTGCTGGGATTCTCAGTTCACTATGCTCAAGAGCGTCAGCTCAATCTGACTCGTGCTGGGATTGGCTAGCTAGATGCCTTGGTGTTGACCTGTCGATTGATCGCTGACGCTCCCTGGCACTGCCAGGCTTGGCGTCTGTGACTTGATAGGAGCTTTGTGCTGCACCGCGAGAGTCCTGTCCTGCGTCCAAGGTCGGTAGTGCGTAAACTCAGAGGTATTACGCATGAGCACTGCAAAACTCACTGAGGTCATCCTAGGTGTGGATACGCATCTGGATGTCCATGTTGGCGCCCTGATCAACTTGAATGGGCAGCTGTTAGGTACTCTTGCTGTAGATACACAGACTCGCGGCTACCTTAAGTTGCTGACTTGGGCAAGGTCATTCGGGTGGCTCCAGCGGGCTGGCGTCGAAGGCACTGGTACGTACGGCGCTGGGCTTGCACTTGTACTTCGCGAAAACGGCATTGCTGTTTTTGAAGTGAACCGCCCTGATCGAAGCAAGCGCAGATTGGAGGGAAAGTCAGACCCTACCGATGCGGAAAGCGCAGCTCGTTCGGTGCTGGCGGGGAGCGCCACTGCCATCGCTAAAACCCATTCAGGCGCTGCCGAGGCAATGAGGGAGATTTCTGTCGTTCGCCGAAGTGCGGTGAAAGCCAAAACACAAGCTATCAACCAGATCACTGCTGGTCAGTGCTCCTCAAGAAATCAGAGAGCGTCTGTGGGACGTCAAACCTGCGATTTGCGTCGACAACTGTGCACATATTGGCTCACTGGGGCACGCCCCATTCCTGAGCGCCCTGACTACATCGCTTAGACTTCTGGCCAAACGCTGGCAGACCCTTGCGGCAGAGTTGCAGGAGCTAGATGACACGCTGGACTCGCTAACGCAACAGTACGCACATCGCCTTCGTAGTCAATTCGGTGTTGGCCCTCAGACAGCGGCCACTTTAATCTCCGTTGCAGGGGATAACCCTGAGCGACTGAAAAGTGAGTCCGCTCTTGCTGCGCTCTGTGGTGTTAACCCGCTCCCCGCATCATCTGGTAAAACGGTGCGTCATCGCTTAAATCGTGGGGGAGATCGATCCGCCAACAATGCGCTATGGACTATCGCGATGGTAAGAATGCGCAGTGACCCGAGAACCAAGGCGTATGTGGCGCGCAGAACGGCCGAAGGGATGTCGTGCAAGGAAATACAAAGATGTCTGAAGCGCTACATCATCCGAGGCCTATATCCACTGATTTTGGCCGACTTGAGCGAGTCGAGGAGCACTGGTTGACATAGGAGCGTCAATGCGCCGATGGAGCGAGTATTCCGCAGCTTGAAATCTGAGTGGATACCGAGCACGGGCTACCTGACCGGGCGGCAAGCTCAACGAGACATTAGTCAGTACCTGATGAGCCATTACAACTGGATCCGCCCACATCAATTCAACGACGGGCTGGCTTCGGCAAAAGCTGAAGAAAAACTCAAAACTGTGTCCGGGATCAGTTGACCACTACATGCGGGCTTGTAGAGGGCAGTTGGAAGGACGGCTATTTCAGCACAGGTCAGGTAGCCTGTGCTGAGTTGATCGGAGAATCCCTAGCACCGGCGCCCCCCCCCAACGACGCCGGTGCAGTCCGAAATTCAGCCAGCCATACCCAGCTCTGCGTCATCCAACAAAGCTTTACCTAGTGCACAAAGATAGTAAGCAGCCCAAACATGCTTTGGCTTGTCTTCCAAAAGGCCACTGAGAACCAAGTCGCAGGCGTAACCGATCATTTCTGAAGCCTGCTCGCGAGCGGCCTGGCAGGGGATGCCGGACTCAATGCGAAAGAGGGGGTAAGTCTGATGCTCACCTTGATAGAAGGTGGTTTTGCCCACCGTGCATTGGGTGTCGTTAGTGGCCATTGACCCCTATCCCTCCGATGCGATCCTGGCAGTTGCGCCTTAACTCGGATTGAGGTGCGAACACCACCGACAAAATAGCCTTGAGAAAGCTGCCATTCAAACGAAAAAAAACGCGAGGCGGATCAGGGACAATTTTCAGCATCTTTGGTCCTCAATGGAGCGACCAGCACTTGCTGTCAAACAAGTGGTGGCAGCCGTGTGTGGGTTGACAGACCGGTGAAGACCAAACCGGCGCACACGGGGTGCCCCACACATAGCTGCCATAGGCAACGTTGCGTGTCTGGTCGTCATTAGCCTGTCAAAGCTAGTCGTTGATACCCAACGACCCGCCGAGACTAAAGCCGCGACACCCCACCTGCAACGGAAAACAGGCGCCCGAAGTATCTTTGGGAAACGCCCTACACGAAAGGGGAAAAATCGGATATTCAACCGTCAACCCCTAAATCGCGCGCACAAAAAAAGACGCCCTAAGGCGCCTTCTTCCTGGAATGTTTGGTGGAGCCGGGGGGATTTGAACCCCCGTCCGCCAGTACTCCGCTGTCGGTACTACATGCTTAGCCATCTCAACTGAGTTAATCCGCAGCCGCCCGAGTGGCAGGGTGCTTTGGACGAGTTGGGTAGGTTTTAGTCGCTTTGCCCCCAACGTGCTACACGACGATCCTGTTCTGTATGACAATCACTTCGGGTTTACAGGCATCCCCTGGTGATTGCTGGAGCCGAAGCTACCAGGAGAGCGGGCTCAGCTGCTTACGCAGCGAGAGCGTAGCCCTCGTAGTTTTCGTCATTGGCAACTATAGAAAGTTGCAACAGTGGATTTACGAGTTCTGTTACCAACTCGGCATGCACCTAGAGTTTCGTTACCGGCGTCGAATCCTGATCGGCCCCACACTCAGCTCTAGCTGACGTATCTCACGACACGTGCGGTCGAGTATACGCCTTTACGAGGGCGGCGTCGACAGCGGGTGCCGCCGCCCTTTGCACAGGCCCGAATCAGGCGCCGCTGCTGCCCTTTTCGGTCTTGTCCAGGCGCAGGAGCACCTTGGACGTGATAGCGATGCATTCCTCGGTATTGCCAGCGTCCTGGGCCTTCTTGGCGTTCTCGACTTGCTGGGTCAGGGCGTCGTCCAGGCCTTCGGAGGTGGCGCCGGCGGTGACCATCTGGTCGTTGATCTTCTGCAGATTGGTCGCACACAGGTCTTCAGCCGCGAACACCGGCGAGGCCAGCAGGGTGGCAGCCGCGAATGCGGCGCAAAGCGCAGTACCTTTCATGGATGTCTCCTCGTCAAGGCCTCGGGTAGGTGGGCCTGAAAAGTGGACTGTGGCCATTGGCCAAGGGTTCAACTGGTGTGGGGATGGTTTGTGCACGAAATGTTGCCGGGGTAAAGAGGGTGGGGCAACGGGTCACGCGGCAAACGGCCACACAACCTGCGCAGGCTTTCAGGACTATCCTTGAAGGCAGTCGTTGATCTGGATCAACCGTTCCAGATGCAACGATTTGGCCGCCTGGCCAAATTCCCTGCGATCGAAACAGAACAATCGGACAACAGCGCACTCGATCATCCGTAGGGGCAGTGAGCGTGCGGGTCACGAGCCCGGACGCCTGATTACCTGAAGAGGAAGCATCATGTTCGGTTTGGAAGCGCTGGAGCTCGCCCGAATCCAGTTTGCGTTTACCGTCTCTTTCCACATTCTGTTCCCGGCCATCACCATTGGCCTGGCGAGCTATCTCGCGGTGCTCGAAGGCCTCTGGCTGAAGACCGACAACCGCGTCTACCGTGACCTCTACCAGTTCTGGTCGAAGATCTTCGCCGTCAACTTCGGCATGGGCGTGGTCTCCGGCCTGGTCATGGCCTATCAATTCGGCACCAACTGGAGCCGCTTTTCCGATTTCGCCGGGGCCGTCACCGGGCCGTTGCTCACCTATGAGGTGCTCACGGCGTTCTTCCTGGAGGCGGGTTTTCTGGGGGTGATGCTGTTCGGCTGGAATCGCGTGGGGCGTGGGCTGCACTTCTTCGCCACGGTGATGGTGGCGCTGGGCACGCTGGTCTCGACCTTCTGGATCCTGGCCTCCAACAGCTGGATGCAGACGCCCCAGGGCCACGAGATCATCGATGGCCGGGTGGTGCCGGTGGACTGGCTGATGGTGATCTTCAACCCGTCGTTCCCCTTCCGGCTGATGCACATGGCCACGGCGGCGTTCGTGGCCACGGCGTTCTTCGTCGGGGCGTCGGCGGCGTGGCACCTGCTGCGCGGGCGGGACAACCCGGCGGTGCGCAAGATGCTGTCGATGGCCATGTGGATGGCGCTGATCGTGGCGCCGATCCAGGCGGTGATCGGCGATTTCCATGGCTTGAACACGCTCAAGCACCAGCCGGTGAAGATCGCGGCGATCGAGGGGCACTGGGAGAACGTACCGGGTGAGCCGACGCCGCTGATCCTGTTCGGCTTGCCGGACATGAAGGCCGAGACCACGCGCTACAAGGTGGAAATTCCGGTGCTGGGCAGCCTGATCCTCACCCACAGCCTTGACAAGCAGGTGCCGGCGATGAAGGAATTCGCGCCTGAAGACCGGCCCAATTCCACCATCGTGTTCTGGTCGTTCCGGGTGATGGTCGGGCTGGGCATGCTGATGATTCTCGTCGGGCTGTGGAGCCTGTGGTTGCGCAAGCGCGGCACCTTGTACAACTCTCGGCCGTTCCTGTACCTGACGCTTTGGATGGGGCCGTCGGGGCTGATCGCCATTCTGGCGGGCTGGTTCACCACCGAGGTGGGGCGGCAGCCGTGGGTGGTGTACGGGCTGATGCGCACGGCGGACGGGGTATCCAACCACAGCTACACGCAACTGGGCTTCACCCTGGTGATGTTCGTGGTGGTGTACTTCGCGCTGTTCGGCACCGGCCTTGGCTACATGATGCGCCTGGTGCGCAAGGGCCCGCACAGCGGGGCCGGCGACACCCAGCCGTCCGGGGGGCCGGGGCAGCAACGCACGCCGGCGCGGCCGTTGTCCGCCGCCGACGACAACGGTGCGTCGCACCACGCCAGCCAGCACGAGGGGAATTGAGCCATGGGTATCGATCTGCCGCTGATGTGGGCCGGGATCATCATATTCGGGGTGATGATGTACGTGGTCATGGATGGTTTCGACCTGGGTATCGGCATGCTCTTTCCCTTCGTGAAGGGCGAGCGTGACCGTGATGTGATGATGAACACCGTGGCGCCGGTGTGGGACGGCAACGAGACCTGGCTGGTGCTGGGCGGGGCGGGGCTTTTCGGGGCCTTTCCCATGGCCTACGCCGTGGTGCTGGAGGCGCTGTACCTGCCGCTGATCCTGATGCTGGTGGGGCTGATCTTCCGTGGGGTGGCCTTCGAGTTCCGCTTCAAGGCCACGGACGAGAAGCGTCATCTGTGGGACAAGGCGTTCATTGGCGGCTCGCTGGTGGCGACCTTCTTCCAGGGGGTGGCGCTGGGGGCCTTCATCGAGGGCTTCAAGGTGGTCGACCGGCACTATGCCGGCGGCACCCTGGACTGGCTGACGCCATTCAGCCTGTTCTGCGGGGTGGGGCTGATCGTGGCCTACACGCTGCTCGGCTGCACCTGGCTGATCATGAAGACCGAAGGCCCGTTGCAACGGCAGATGCACGGTCTGGCGCGACCGCTGGCGCTGGTGCTGCTGGTGGTGATCGGCCTGGTGAGCCTGTGGACGCCGCTGGCCTACGGGCAGATCGCCGACCGCTGGTTCAGCATGCCCAACCTGATCTGGTTCATGCCGGTGCCCGCGCTGGTGCTGGTGACTTTCTATGCGCTGTTCAGGGCGGTGTCGCAGCAGGCCAACTACCGGCCGTTCCTGCTCACCCTGGTGCTGATCTTCCTGGGCTACAGCGGGCTGGGAATCAGCCTGTGGCCGAACATCATCCCGCCATCGGTTTCCATCTGGGAGGCTGCTGCGCCGCCGCAGAGCCAGGGCTTCATGCTGGTGGGCACGCTGTTCATCCTGCCGCTGATCCTGGGTTACACGTTCTGGAGCTACTACGTGTTCCGCGGCAAGGTGCGCCACGACGATGGCTACCATTGAGGGGGATGTGGTGATGAACGTGGAGCAGAAGAAACCCCTGTGGCAGCGGCTGGGGTGGCTGGTGCTGATCTGGGCGCTGAGTGTCGCCGCCCTGGGCGTGGTGGCCTATGGCATGCGGATGTTCATGAGTGCGGCGGGTTTGACCACCCACTGAGCTGCCGGGCGGCCTTGCTGATGCGGGCCGCCGATCGGTACGTCCAGCCTTGATCGCGCAGTGGATGACCGTGCCGCTTACTTGCGCGCCTTCAGCACCACGAATTTGGGTGTCGCCGCCACCTGTTCCACGCCTCGGAACAGTCGTGCCAGCTTGCTGTGGTAACCCAGGTGACGGTTGCCGACGATGTACAGCGCACCGCCCACCACCAGCGCCTCGCGGGCCTGCTGGAACATGCGCCAGGCGAGGAAATCGCCGACCACCTGCTGCTGGTGGAACGGCGGGTTGCACAGCACCACGTCCAGTGACTGCTTCTGCTGAGCGGCCAGGCCGTCGTCGGCCCGGATGTCTGCCGGACGGTCGTCAAGCGCCGCCTGCCAGTTCTCGCGAGCCGACTGCACGGCCATGTACGACTCGTCCACCAGCGTGTGCTGTGCCTGCGGGTTGAGCAGGGCGCTGGCGATACCCAGCACGCCGTTGCCGCAGCCCAGGTCGGCGATGCGCGACTGGCCCAGGTCGCGCGGCAGGTGCGGCAGGAAGGCGCGGGTGCCGATGTCCAGGCCTTCGCGGCAGAACACGTTGGCGTGATTGACCAGCTCCAGCGCCGGGTTGTCCAGGCGGTAGCGGGTGGGGGAGGGCGAGCGGGCCTGGGGGCGCTCGCTGGAGGTTGCGATGAGCAGGCGAGCTTTCTTCTGCGCCAGCGAAGCTTGCACCGGGCCGATGTAGCGCTCCAGCAGATCGCCTGCCGCACGCGGCAGGTGCTTGATCATCGCCCCGGCGATCACCTCGGCACCCGGAGCCAGATGCCCCTGCAGGCGGATCAGCTGTTCTTCGAGCAGCGCGAGGGTCTTCGGCACGCGCACCAGCACCCGGTCGAACGGGCCCTGCCAGGCGTGGCTCGCCGGCACGAAAGGCACGCTGTCGTAGGCCCGGCCGTTGCGCACGAGGTTCTTCTCCAGTGCCAGGTGCGCCAGGTGCGAATCGCCGCTGCTGGTCACCTGAACGTGACCTGCCAGGCTGGCGGCCAGGGCGCCGAAGCTGTCGTTGAGCACCAGCACGCGCGTAGCGGCGGCCGGGGCCTGGGCGGCCAGGTGGCCGAGCAGGTATTCGTCGGCGGCGTCGAAGGCCTGCAAGGGGTCGTTGTTCTGCTCCGGTTGGCGGAGCAGGTCGAGTTCGGCGAAGGGGCTGGTGAGCAGGGGCATGGGAAAACGGGCTCGAGGCGACGGGGCGCGCAATGGACGATCGCGTGCGGGAAACCCTCGATTCTACAGGCTTTGTGCAGCGCGGGCAGTCACTTCCAGATCAGCCCGCGGGCGGCGGCCACGGCCACGGCGGCGGTCTTGTTGGTCACGCCGAGTTTGGTGATGACGCTGCGGATGTGGAAATTGACGGTGCTGGGGGACAGTGAAAGGATGCAGGCGATGTCTGCGGCGGTCTTGCCATCGGCCGTCCATTTGGTGACTTCGAGCTCGCGCTCGGTGAGGTCGCGGGACGGATCCAGGGCCCTGCGGTGGAACTCGCAGATGAGCTCGTGCAGGACATTGTGCAACCACAGCAACTGAGCACTCTTGCTCAGCAGTTCGTGATCGGAGATGCGCCGCTCGGCCCGCGCGACGCTCAACTGACTTTCATGGTTGTAGCGGTCGTACAGCGACTGTGTCCAGCCATGACGAAGGCCGTGGGAACAGGCGGTTTCACGAAACTGCGGGACTTCCTCGTACAGCTCGTCTTCCCAGAGCACGGGAATTGCACTGATACGGCTGCGGGAAATGGCCGGGTCTTGCAGGATGAAGTCGCGATCGGCCTTGAAATGTTCGTTCCAGCCTTCGGGAAAATTGTTGTACAGGATGGTCTGTGGGCGCCGTGCCGGAATGTGCAGGTGCAGCACCAGGCCCAGGTAGACCATCCCTAGGTCCTGGGCCAGCAGTATGGCTTGATCGAACATTTTTTCGGGCCGCCGCTCCCCTAGCAGGGTCTGCAGCTTCTCTTGCTTCCAGTGCGGCATGACGCTACTCCACTTGGATCCATTTGTGAGCTCACCCAAATGAGTGTAGGAAAACTTGTACAAAGCGTTGGAAATTTTTAGCTATAGCGACCATATGCGGCGGAAATACTTGTACATAAGCTATACGCCTACTATGTGACGGTGTTTCTGCGCGCCCATTTGCGAGACACTGGCGGCGACCATTCCAGGAGCCCCCCATGACCGCCAGCGCCGACAAATTCACCGCCCAGACCTTGCTCGACGTGCAGCCCCTGACGCCGAACCTGTTCAGCCTGCGGGTGACGCGCGACCCTGGCTTTCGTTTTCGCGCTGGTCAGTTCGCTCGCCTGGGAGTGACCAAGGCCGATGGCAGCGTAGTGTGGCGCGCCTACTCGATGGTCAGCGCGCCCCATGACGAGTTTCTCGATTTCTTCTCGATCGTGGTGCCGGACGGCGAGTTCACCAGCGAACTGAGCCGCTTGAAGGTCGGTGACAGTCTGCTGATCGAGCGCCAGGCCTATGGCTACCTCACCCTCGACCGCTTCGTCGGCGGCCGCGACCTGTGGCTGCTGGCCACCGGCACGGGCGTGGCCCCCTTCGTCTCGTTGCTTCAGGATTTCGAAGCCTGGGAGCGGTTCGACAGCATCAAGCTGGTGTATTCGGTGCGCGAGGCGAAGGAACTGGCCTATGTGGACCTGATCGGCGGGCTGGAGCAGCGCGACTATCTGGCCGAGTTCGCCGGCAAGTTGCAGTTCATCCCGGTGGTCACCCGCCAGGCGCACCCCGGGGCACTGAATGCGCGCATCACCACGCTGATCGAGACCGGCGAGCTGGAACGGGCCGCTGGCCTGGCCTTCTCGACGGAGCACTCGCGCATCATGTTGTGCGGCAACCCGGAGATGATCGACGACACCCGCAAGGCCTTGAAGGCCCGCGACCTGCAACTGAGCCTGAGCAGGCGCCCAGGCCAGGTCGCGGTCGAAACCTACTGGTAGAAAGCGCCAGGCCCTCAGGGCAGGCGGCGCTGTTCCTTGAGCAGGTCGCGGATTTCGGTGAGCAGGGTTTCCTGCGGGGTAGGGGTCGGAGGGGCGCTGGGGGCCTTGGCCTCTTCGCGCTTGAGGCGGTTGATGGCCTTCACGCCCATGAAGATGGCGAAGGCGACGATGATGAAGTCGATCACGGTCTGGATGAACTTGCCGTAGGCCAGTACCACCGCGGGTACGTCACCCTGGGCGGCCTTCAACGTGATGGCCAGGTCGCTGAAGTCCACTCCGCCGATCAGCAGGCCCAGAGGCGGCATGATCACATCGCCCACGAACGACGAGACGATCTTGCCGAAGGCCGCGCCGATGATGATACCCACCGCCATATCGACGACATTTCCCTTGACCGCGAAGGCCTTGAATTCGTTGAGCACGCCCATGTCTTCTTCCTTTGTAACAAGTGGTGAGTAAACGCAGTGTAATTCACTTAATCGCTTCATGTGCTGCGTTGGGGTACAGACTGCCATCAGCCTGAATAGTTTTGTCGCAGGCACGCGCCGCCGAGGGCCCGACACGTTTGGAGTATCATGGACGTTTTGCCCAGGAGACTGACCCGATGGCCAAGGCCAAGCGCATGTATGGCTGTACCGAGTGCGGCGCGACCTTTCCCAAATGGGCAGGCCAGTGTGGCGAGTGCGGGGCCTGGAACACCCTGGTCGAAACCCTGATCGAGAGCGGTGGTGCCGCAGCGCCCACCGGGCGTGCGGGCTGGACCGGACAGCAGGCGCAGATCAAGACCCTGGCCGAGGTCAGCGTTGAGGAAATCCCGCGCTTCACCACCAGCAGCACCGAGCTGGACCGCGTGCTCGGCGGCGGCCTGGTGGACGGCTCGGTGGTGCTCATCGGCGGCGACCCGGGCATCGGCAAGTCGACCATCCTGTTGCAGACCCTGTGCAACATCGCCACGCAGATGCCGGCGTTGTACGTCACCGGCGAAGAGTCCCAGCAGCAGGTGGCGATGCGCTCGCGGCGCCTGGGCCTGCCCCAGGACCAGCTCAAGGTGATGACCGAGACCTGCATCGAGACCATCATCGCCACCGCCCGCCAGGAAAAGCCGCGGGTGATGGTGATCGACTCGATCCAGACCATCTTCACCGAGCAGCTGCAATCGGCCCCCGGCGGCGTGGCCCAGGTGCGCGAGAGCACGGCGCTGCTGGTGCGCTACGCCAAGCAGAGCGGCACGGCGATCTTCCTGGTGGGCCACGTCACCAAGGAAGGCTCGCTGGCCGGCCCGCGCGTGCTCGAGCACATGGTGGACACGGTGCTGTATTTCGAGGGCGAGTCGGACGGGCGCCTGCGCCTGCTGCGGGCGGTGAAGAACCGCTTCGGTGCGGTCAACGAGCTGGGCGTGTTCGGCATGACCGATCGCGGCCTGAAGGAAGTCTCCAACCCGTCGGCGATCTTCCTCAACCGGACCCAGGAGGAGGTGCCGGGCAGCGTGGTCATGGCCACCTGGGAGGGCACCCGGCCGATGCTGGTGGAGGTGCAGGCTCTGGTGGACGACAGCCACCTGGCCAACCCGCGCCGGGTGACCCTGGGCCTGGACCAGAACCGTCTGGCCATGCTGCTGGCGGTCCTGCATCGCCATGGCGGTATTCCGACCCACGATCAGGACGTGTTCCTCAACGTGGTCGGCGGGGTGAAGGTGCTGGAAACCGCATCGGACCTGGCCTTGCTGGCGGCGGTGATGTCCAGCCTGCGCAACCGTCCCCTGGCCCACGGCCTGCTGGTGTTCGGCGAGATCGGCCTGTCCGGCGAGGTGCGCCCGGTGCCCAGCGGCCAGGAGCGCTTGAAGGAAGCGGCCAAGCATGGCTTCAAGCGCGCCATCGTGCCCAAGGGCAATGCGCCCAAGGAAGCGCCTGCAGGGCTTCAGGTGATCGCAGTGACGCGGTTGGAGCAGGCGCTGGATGCCCTGTTCGAGTGATGCTCTTTCTTGCAACTGATTCTCAATAACGAGTAGCATTCCGCCACCTTGCGACCACTAGCGGGAGTGCGTGTGGCGGAGCTCGACCTCAAGCGCTTGTTCATCAAGCATGCCAAGACCCTGCAGGGCCTGCTCACGCGCAAGGTGCGCGACCCGCAGCTGGCCGCCGACCTGGTGCAGGAGAGTTTTCTGCGCCTGGCTGAACAGCAGCGCCAGGAGGCCCTGGACAATCCACCGGGGTACCTCTACCGCACGGCCCACAACCTGATGATCGACCACCTGCGCCAGCAGCAGCGGCGCAAGACCGACCTGGTGCCCCACGAGGCGCTCGAAGGCATCGTCGAGGAGCGCCCAGGCCTGGACGAGCAGGTGGCGCGCGAGCAGCACCTCGCGCGCTTGCAGGCAATCGTCGAGACTCTGCCCGAGCGCACCCGCCTGGTGTTTCGCCTGAACCGCCTGGAGGGCCTGACCCATGCCGAGGTGGCGCGTCGGCTGGGCATCTCCGACAGCTCGGTGCAGAAGCACCTGGCCAAGGCCCTGGCCTATGTGATGCAGTGCCTGCACGAAGACACCTGACCAGTGGTTTACTGACCTACCCCCCTTCAGACGTCAGCCCAGACATAACCAGATCCCGAGAGAACCGTGTGAGCAGCGACAACCAGCCCGAGCAAGCGATTCGCGAGCAGGCCGCCGAGTGGGCGGTGCGCGACAGCAACGGTAGCCTCGACCCGGCCCAGCGGCAGGCCCTGGAGCACTGGTGCGCGGCCGATGCGCGTCATGCGCAGGCCTTTGCGCTGGCCTGCGCGACCTGGGCCGACATGGGCTGCCTGGGGACGTCGAGTGCGGCGCCACCACGCGCCGCACCGGCACCGGCGCGCCTGCCCGTGCGCCGGCCACGCCGCGTGCGCCGGGCCTTGGGCGCGGTGGCCGCCTCGCTGCTGCTGGCCGTGTGCGTGGCGCAGGCGCCGCAGTGGTGGCTGCATTGGCACGCCGACTACCTGACCGGTGCGGCGCAGGTCAGTCGGGTGACGCTGGCCGATGGCAGCCAGGTCGAGCTGAACGCAGACAGCGCCATCGCCGTGGATTTCGACATCCGGCAGCGCCGTGTGCGGCTGCTGGCCGGCGAGGCAGTGTTCAGCGCGGCACCGGTGACGGCCCAGGAACCGAGGCCGTTCGTGGTCGAGCATGCTGGGGCCAGGGTGCAGGCGCTGGGAACGCGCTTCGTGGTCGGCACGCTCGGCGACGGCGGCTGGGTGGGCATGCTGGAGCACCGCGTGGCGGTGGCCTTGCAGCATGCCCCCGAGCAGGGGCGGGCAGAGCAGGTGGTCGAGCAGGGTCGCAGCGTGCGCTACGACCAGGCCGGAGGCGTGCGCCCCTGGCCCGAGCGCGATGTGCAACGGGCCACCGACTGGGAACGGGGCGTGCTGGTGTTCGAGCGCCAGCCGCTGGCCGAGGTGGTGGCGCGGCTCAATCGCTACCGCGCGGGCAAGCTGGTGGTGATGGACGGGCAGTTGTCCCGACGCGAGGTGAGCGGGGTGTTTCGACTCGATCAGCTGGCGGCGGCGGGCCAGGTACTGAGCGATGAGCTGCACGCGCGGCGCTTCGAGTTGCCGGGGTTGACCGTGATCTACTGAGGTGGGGGCGGCGGTTGGCCTTTGCGGCATGGACACTGGCAAAT
The DNA here is from genome assembly GCF_016518545.1 of Pseudomonas sp. S30. GTDB lineage: Bacteria > Pseudomonadota > Gammaproteobacteria > Pseudomonadales > Pseudomonadaceae > Aquipseudomonas. Next base: position 147,399 of record NZ_JACVTO010000012.1, on the reverse strand, counting down.
CGCGACCTTCACACAGCTCTTAAATCTTTTTTCATTTTTCGTTACTGACTCTCCCACACCTGCACGTCTGATTGTTGAGATTGATTTTCATTACTAGAAATCGCCAACGACAGACGAGCCTTCTCAGTGACCACGCCACGACACTTCACCTTGCGACCGATCGGTCGCCTCGCCCTGGCCAGCAGCCTGGCCCTGGGCACCTGTGCCTTGCCGATGGGGATCGGCCAGGTGCAGGCCGCGCCCAGCGCCACCAGTACCAAGGACCAGCTCATCGCCTTCGACATCGCAGCCCAGCCGCTGGACCGCGCCGTGCTCGCCTACGCCGAGCAATCCGGTGTGCAGGTGTTCTTCGACAGCCGCACCCTGGCCGGGTTGAGCAGCGTCGGGCTGCACGGCAGCCATGGCGCCGAGGAGGGTCTGCGCCAGCTGCTGCAAGGCACTCCGGTGCGCTACCGCTTCAGCAGCGCCGGGCAGGTGGGGCTGGAGCGGGTGGAGGCCGGCGACCGGGCCCTGGAGCTGGGCGCCACCCACGTGGAATCCACCCGCGAAGGCGACTGGGTGTACATGACGCCGCGCTCGGTGAGCGTCATCACCCGCGAGCAGATCGACCAGCGCCCGCCACGCCACGCCGCCGACCTGCTGGAGCAGACCGCCGGCGTGTACACCGCCGTCAACCAGCGCGATCCTGGCCTGTCGGTGAACATCCGCGGCGTGCAGGACTATGGCCGGGTCAACATGAACATCGATGGCATGCGCCAGAACTTCAGCGTCAACGGCCATCAGCAACGCAACGGGGTGATGTTCATCGACCCGGAATTCATCCAGGGCGTGGAGATCGACAAGGGCACCTCGGCGGCCATGGGCGGCGCCGGGGTGATCGGCGGCATCGCCAGTTTCAATACCGTGGACGCCCGCGACCTGCTGGGACCGGACAAACAGATCGGCGGTCGGCTGCGTGCAGGCCACGGCATTGGCGAGCTGGGCAACGGCACCTACTTCAACGGCAGCGCCCTGTTCGCCGCCGGCAATGAAGTGGGCGATATCCTGGTCGGCCACAGCGAACGGCATTTCGGCGACTACCGCAGCGGCACCCAGCACGCCGGCAACCTCGGCACGCAGATGCGCGGCAAGCTCGAAGACCGCCAGGCCTGGAAGAGTTGGCTCAATGGCGAAGTGGGCGCGATGGACAGCGTCACCCGCTCGCAGATCTTCAAGCTCGGCCTGAACCTGCCCGACACCCAGCGCCTGCAGTTCAGCTACTTCGAGACCGACACCGACAGCAAGGACGCCTGGACCGTCAAGGACAGCGGCAGCCACGACTACTACTACCGCGTCACCGGCACCAACGACATCAATGCCAAGAACGCGGCCGTGGACTACAGCCTCAACCCCAACGACCTGGTCGACTTCAAGGCCAAGCTGTATTACGTCACCACCCGCCAGGACCGCTGGAACGCCGACAACGCCGCCTCGGCCAACAGCGGCAACCGGGTCGAAGGCTACTCGGACCGCTACCAGACCGACACCTGGGGCTTGCAGGTGCAGAACACCTCGCGCTGGCAACTGTTCAAGGCCGACAGCCTGACCTTCAACTATGGCAGCGAGGCCTTCCAGGACAGCTTCCGCCCCAGCACCGAGCGCATCGCCGCGGTCAACGAGACCGAGTCGCTGCCCTACGTGCAGGGCGCCAACCCCAAGGGCAAGCGGGTGATGGCCAGCCTGTTCGGCAACCTCAGCTACGAGCACGATGGCTGGCTGACCCTCGACGCCGGCCTGCGCTACGACCGCTACCGCCTGACCGGCAAGACCGGCGTCACCACCTGGCAGTATCCCGAGGGGATTACCGAGACCAACCTGCGCCGCCAGCGCACCGAACTGCTGTTCGACGAGGACCGCGAAGAGGGGCGGTTCTCGCCGACCTTCGGTATCGCCGTCAAACCCGGGCCGGACTGGCTGCAACTGTATACCCGCTGGGGCCGCGGCTGGCGACCACCGGCCGTGACCGAGGCGTTCATGAGCGGCCGGCCCCATGGCGGCGGCAACGAGATGGTCTACCCCAACCCGTTCCTGCAACCCGAGCAGTCGCACAACTGGGAACTGGGCGTGAACATCTTCAAGGAGTCGCTGCTGCGCGACGGCGACCGCTTCGCCGCCAAGGTGGCCTACTTCGACACGCGCATCGACAACTTCTCGTTCCTCGACACCAACGCCAGCCTGCCCGGCTCCAGCGTCTCGGGCATCGCCCTGGGCCGTTCGGCCTATCAGAACAACCTGGAGACCACGCGTTTTCGTGGCCTGGAGTACAGCCTCGACTACGACGCCGGCGACTACTATGGCCAGCTCAGCTACACCCACATGATCGGCAGCAACGACTTCTGCTCCAACCAGTTCTACCTCGGCGGCGCCCAGCAACTGGTCAGCGCCGGCACCGTGCTGCGGCCGGTGCAGGTCGGCAGCCGCGTCATCATGCTGCCGGTACGGGTCTCGCGGGCCGAGGCCAACGCCACGGAAAACAACCGCGTGAGCTGCGGCGACATCATGGGCAACGCCTCCTACATGCCGGCCGACCGAGGCTCGCTGACCCTGGGCATGCGTTTTCTCCAGCGCACCCTGGATGTGGGCATGCGCGTGCGCTACAGCGAGGGCAACGGCAAGAACCTCGACACCCACGGCTACAGCCAGATCGACCAGGCCATGTGGCCCAAGTACACCGTCTACGACCTGTATGCCAGCTACTGGATGACGCCCAGCCTGAACCTCGGCCTGTCTCTGGAGAACGCCACCGACGAGGCCTATTTCGTCGCCATGGGCGACGTCAACAACCTGTCCCTGGCCCGCGGCCGCACCTTGAGCGGGATGCTCGAATACCGATTCTGAACCACCTGGGTTTGCCCATTTCGGGCGACGCGAAGGCCGCTGGCCTTCGTCTTAACCACGCAGCACAGAGGAACCGTCATGACTATTTCCGTCACCTACGATCCAGCCTTCGGCAGCGCCACCGTCGACGACTACCTGGCCTTCTGGGGCGCAGGTTTCGTCACCGCCGGCCATGGCTACAGCAACACCGGCGGCTTCAGCAACGGCACCTTCGACGGTGACCAGTACGCCACCCACGGCGCCAGTGGCTCGGACTACGCCTTCATCGCCGATTCCGACACCGCCAATGGCCTGCACTACGTGTTCGACCCGTCCAAGGCACCGGGCGACAACCTGAACCACTACCTGTGGGGTTCGCTGGACAACGTCAGCCTGGGCGAAGTGCTCGGCGGCGGCAGCGGCAGCGACTTCAGCCTGAGCAACTACGTGGTCAGCTTCAACGGCCTGGACCTGGACGCCGCGCTGGGCGCCGGGCGTGCCGGCAATGAGGTGCAGGGCGTGATCTACGGCCTGATGCAGGGCAACACCTCGGCCCTGGAAGGGGTACTGGACAACCTGCTGGCCAGCTACGGCGTGTCCACCGACAGCACCTTCGATGCCATCGCCGCAGCACTGGGTGGCGGTGCCTCGAGCGTGGCCGCGGCCGAAGCGGTGGGTGTGCAGGCGCTGCCGGAAGATCTGGCCCTGGCGGCCTGAGGCCCGGCCTGAGTGGCAGCCTGAAAAAAGGCCAATGGCAGATCGCTCTGTCATTGGCCCCGTTGCACACGCCCTGGCCCGTGTCTTGTCGGGCCCAGGCCAGGGCGCCGCGAAATTCTGCGAGGTGGCGAAGGCCAGGTCAATGGCGCGCCGCCTCGTCCTTCGAGGTCATCGATGAGTATTCCCCGCACCGCTGCCGCCGCTGAACTGTGGCAGACGCTCAAGGCCTGCCGTGGCGGGCTGGGCAACGTCGCCCTGTTCACCGCCGTGGCCAATGTGCTGATGCTGGCGCCGGCGCTGTACATGTTGCAGGTCTACGACCGGGTGCTGTCGTCGGGCAACGAGATGACCCTGCTGATGCTCAGCCTCATGGTGCTGGGCCTGTTCGCCTTTCTTGGCGTGCTGGAATGGTTGCGCAGCCTGGTGGTGATTCGCCTGGGCACGCGCATGGACCTGCACTTGAACCCGCGCATCTTCGAAGCCGCCTTCCAGGCCAGCCTCGACGGCCACAAGGGCAGCGCGCAGCAGGCGCTGGGTGATCTCACGCAGCTGCGCCAGTTCGCCACCGGCCAGGCCCTGTTCGCTTTCTTCGATGCCCCCTGGTTCCCGCTGTACCTGCTGGTGATCTTCCTGTTCAGCCCCTGGCTGGGGTTGCTGGCGGTGGTGGGCGCGCTGTTGCTGGCGGCGTTGGCCTGGCTCAACGAGCGCTTGACCCAGGGCGTGTTCGTCGAGGCCGGGCGCCTGTCGCAGCAGGCTCAGCAGCAGGCGGCGGGGCATCTGGGCAACGCCGAGGCGGTCGCCGCCATGGGCATGCTCGACGCGGTGCGCGAACGCTGGAGCCGGCTGCACCATGGTTTTCTGGCCCGGCAGAACCTGGGCAGCGAGCGCAGCGCGGCGATCACTGCGGTGTCCAAGAGCGTGCGCCTGGCCTTGCAGTCACTGGTGCTGGGACTGGGCGCCTGGCTGGCGCTGGAGCAGTTGATCAGCCCGGGCATGATGATCGCTGGGTCCATCCTCATGGCGCGGGTGCTGGCGCCCATCGACCAGTTGATCGCGGTATGGCGCCAATGGGGTGCGGCGCGCCAGAGTGCCGAACGCCTGGGCCTGCTGCTGCGCCGCTATCCAGCGTTGCCCAGTGCCATGCCGCTGCCGGCGCCTCGCGGGCAACTGCGGGTCGAGCAGTTGAGCGCCACGGTGCCGGGCGGTCAGCGGCTGTGCCTGAACGGCGTGACCTTCGCGCTGGCGGCCGGGCAGTCGCTAGGGCTGATCGGCACGTCCGGTTCAGGCAAGTCGACCCTGGCGCGGCTGCTGGTGGGCGCTGCGAGCCCGGTGTCGGGCAAGGTCTGCCTGGACGGCGCGGCGTTGGCGCAGTGGGATCGCCAGGCCCTCGGCGCGCATGTCGGCTACCTGCCCCAGGACGTGCAGCTGTTCGCCGGCAGCATCGCCGAGAACATCGCCCGACTCGGGCCGGTGGACGCCGATGCCGTGGTGGCGGCCGCGCAACTGGCCGGGGTGCACGAGCTGATCCTGCAACTGCCCCAAGGCTACGACACTCGACTGGGCGACGGCGGTGCCGGGCTGTCCGGTGGCCAGCGCCAGCGCATCGGCCTGGCCCGTGCCCTGTACCGCCTGCCGGCGCTGGTGGTGCTCGACGAGCCGAACGCCAACCTCGACGAGGCGGGTGAACGGGCGCTGCTCGCGGCGCTGGCGGCGCTGAAGGCGCACGGGCGCACCTTGGTGATGATCAGCCACAAGTCCAGCCTGCTGTTGGGGCTGGACCAGTTGCTGGTGCTGCACGGCGGCCAGGTGCAGCAGTTCGGCCCCACCGCGCGGGTGTTGCAGGCGGCGGCCAAGCCGGCCGCCACGCCGGTGGCAGCGCCCACCCCGGCCCGCACGGGGGTGACCTACAGCTTCAACCAGAGTGGGCAGAGATCCTGACATGAGTGTGCATCCGTTGTTCGACCCCGAACCCACTGCCCCGGCCGACAAGGTCGTGCCCCTGCGCGACGATGCACGCGGCCCGGCCAGGGTCGGCCGCTGGCTGGTGCTGATCGGCTTCGGCGGCTTCGTGCTGTGGGCCGCGCTGGCGCCGCTGGACAAAGGCGTGCCCGTCAGTGGCAACGTGGTGGTGGCTGGCAGCCGGCAGGCCGTCCAGCATCCTACCGGCGGCGTGATCGAGCGGTTGAACGTGCGCGACGGCGATCGGGTGCAGGCCGGGCAGGTGCTGATCGGCCTCGATCCCACCCAGGCCCAGGCCCAGCAGGGCTCGCTGCGCGTGCAGTACGTCAATGCCCGGGCCACGGCGGCGCGGCTGCTGGCCGAGCGCGACGGCGCAGCCAGCGTGACCTTCGACCCGGACCTGCTCGCCGAAGCGGCCACGCCCTGGATCGCCTCGGCCCTGGAAACCCAGCGGCAACTGCGCGCCAGTCGCGCCCAGGCCCTGACCCTCGAACTGGCCGGGCTGAGCGAAAGCGTGGCCGGCGCGCAGGCGTCGCTGAGCGGCCTGCAAGGCTCGCTGCTCGGCAAGCAGGCCCAGCGCCAGGCCCTGCAGGAACAACTGCGCGGCCTGCGCGGCCTTGCCCGGGATGGCTATATCCCGCGCAACCGCCTGCTCGACAGCGAGCGCCTGCTCGCGCAGATCGACGGTGCGGTGGCCGAAGACCAGGGCAACATCGGCCGCACCCGGCGCCAGGTGCAGGAACTCACGCTGCGCGCCAGCCAGCGTCGTCAGGAGTTTCAGAACGAGGTGCGTCAGCAACTGGGCGAGGCCCAGGCCAACGCCGAAGAGCTGGGCAACCGCCTGCGCAGTGCCGAGTTCGAGCTGGCCCATACCCAGGTACGCGCTCCGGTGGCCGGCACGGTGGTGGGTTTGAGCGTGTTCACAGAGGGCGGGGTGATCGCCCGCGGTCAGCCACTGATGGAGATCGTCCCGGACGATGCGCCATTGCTGGTCGATGCCCGCGCGCCCGTCGAGCTGATCGACCGGCTACGCCCGGGACTGCCGGTGGAGCTGTTGTTCGTCGCCTTCAACCAGAGCACCACGCCGCGGGTGGCGGGCGAGGTGAGCCTGGTCTCGGCCGACCGCCTGCTCGACGACAAGACCCAGCAGCCGTACTACCAGGTGCGCATCAAGGTCAGCGACGAGGGCGCCCGGCAACTGTCGAGCCTGGATATCCGTCCGGGCATGCCAGTGGAGGCGTTCGTGCGCAGTGGCGAGCGCTCGCTGCTCAACTACCTGTTCAAGCCGCTGGCCGACCGGGTGCACCTGGCCCTGAGCGAGGAGTGAGCGATGCGTCTGCTGCTGTGCCTGATGCTGGCCGGCCTGAGCCTGCCGGCGGCCGCGCTGGACCTGAGCGATGCCTACGCCCTGGCCTTGCGCAACGACCCGACCCTGCACGCCGCGCTTGCCGAGCGTGACGCCGGCATCGAGCACCTGGCCATCGGCCGCGCCGGGCTGCTGCCGAACCTGTCGTACCGTTACAACCGGGCTCGCAACGACTCCGAGGTGACCCAGCATGGGCAGTTCGGCGACGTCACCACCCAGCGCGACTACCGCAGCTACACCTCGACGCTGACCCTGCAGCAGCCGCTGTTCGACTATGGCCTGTGGGCCGACTACCGGCGCGGCGTGGCCCAGGCGGCACTGGCCGACGAACGCCTGCGCGGGCGCGGTCAGGAGCTGGTGGTGCGGGTGTTCGGCGCCTACAGCGAGGCGCTGTTCACCAGCGAGCAGATCGGCCTGGCGCAGGCCCAGCGGCGCACCTACGCCGAGCAGCTGCAGCTCAACGAGCGCCTGATCGAGGGCGGCGAAGGCACCCGTACCGATGCGCTGGAAACCCGCGCGCGCCTGGAGCTGGCCCAGGCCCAGGAGATCGAAGCGGCAGACAACCTCGATGCCGCCTTGCGCAGTCTTCAAGCCATCACCGGTGAGCCGGTCATGGCCCAGGACCTGGCGCCGTTGCGTGGCCAGTTCCGCGTGCAGCCGCTGTCGCCGGCGCGCTTCGAGCCCTGGCGCGACCTCGCCATGGCGCGCAACGCCGAGCTGGCCAGTCAGCGTCACGCCCTGGACGTGGCCGAGCAGGGCATCGAGCGCCAGCGCGCCGGGCACCTGCCGAGCCTGAGCGCCTATGTCAGCAAGGGCATTTCCAGTTCCAGTTCCGAAAGCACCTACAACCAGCGCTACGACACCGACAGCGTCGGCCTGCAACTGAGCGTGCCGTTGTACGCCGGTGGCGGGGTGTCGGCGCGGGTGCGCCAGGCCCGGGCCGAGCGCGACCAGTTGCAGTACCAGGTCGATGCGCAGGTCAGCGACACGCTCAACCAGGTGCGCCGGCAGTTCAACCTGTGCGCCAGCGGCGCGGCGAAGATTCGCGCCTACGACCTGGCGGTGAAGGCTGCCAGCGCCCTGGTCGACGCCACCCGGCGCAGCGTGCAGGGCGGCGAGCGGGTCAACCTGGATGTGCTGGATGCCGAACAGCAACTGTTCGGCGCCCGTCGCGACCTGGCCCAGGCGCGCTACGACTACCTGCGCGCCTGGGTGCAGTTGCGCTACCTGGCCGGGGTGCTGGAGGCGGCCGACGTCGAGGGCTTGAACCGGTATTTCGCCGGGCGCGGATGACCCAGGCCGGCTCGGCGCTGCCCGTACCCGCGATCATCGGCCAGGGCGGCGCCGTGCCGGGCCGCCCTCAATGCTCCGCCACCGCTTTGCGGCGCCTGCTCCGCACCCCGGGTTGCGCATCCTCCTGCACCGGCACCTCGTGCCCTTCGGCATCGAACAGCTTGCCGTCCTTGAAGTAGTCGCCATCGCGCAGCACCGAGATGTCCGAGTAGTGGATGGTGCGCTCGTAGCCGGCCGCGAACACCGACTGCTGGTCCGAGTTGCCGAGCTTGAGGTGGTTGAAGATGAGGTTCAGCACGATGGCCATGATCGCGGCCGAGCTGATCCCGGAGTGGAAGATGGTCTCGAACCAGCCGGGGAACTGGTGGTAGAAGGTCGGTGCCGCGATCGGGATCATGCCGAAACCCAGCGACGCGGCGACGATGATCAGGTTGACGTTGTTGCTGTAGTTGACCTTGGACAGGGTGCGGATACCGCTGGCCGCCACCGTGCCGAACAGCACGATCCCGGCACCGCCCAGTACCGGGGTGGGCACCGCGGCGATCACCCGGCCCATGATCGGCAGCAGGCCCAGCACCACCAGGATCAGCCCGCCGGTGGCCACCACGAAACGGCTCTTGACCCCGGTCACCGCCACCAGACCGACGTTCTGGGCGAACGCGCTCTGGGTGAAGGAGCCGAAGATCGGCGCCAGGATGCTCGAGGCCATGTCGGCGCGCAGGCCATCGCCCAGGCGCCGTGAGTCGACCTTGGTGCCGATGATCTCGCCCACGGCGAGGATGTCCGCCGAGGTTTCCACCAGCGTCACCATGATCACGATCAGCATCGACAGGATCGCGGCGACGTGGAAGGTCGGCAGGCCGAAGTGCAAGGGCGTCGGGAACGCCAGCAACGGGCCCTCGCCGACCTTGCTGAAGTCTGCCATGCCCAGGGCCCAGGCGATCAGCGTGCCGGCGACCATCGCCAGGAGGATCGACAGGCGCGAGATGCTCGCGCTGCCCAGCTTGCTCAGCAGCAGCACGATGGCGAAGGTCAGCGCGGCCAGGCCGACGTTGGCCGTGCTGCCGAAGTCGGCGGCTGCGCTGTTGCCGCCCATCACCCAGCGTGCCGCCACGGGCATCAGCGTCAGGCCGATGGTGGTGATGACGATGCCGGTCACCAGCGGGGGAAAGAAGCGGGTGATGCGCGAGAACACCGGGGTGATCAACAGCCCGATCAGCGATGCCGCCATCACGGCGCCCAGCACGGCGGGCATGCCGCCGCCGTTCTGGCTGCCGAGGATCGCGCCCATGGTCGCCACGCCGGCGAAGGACACGCCTTGCACCAATGGCAATCGGCAGCCGAAGAAGGGCAGGCCCAGGGTCTGCAGCAAGGTGGCCAGGCCGCCGGCGAACAGCGAGGCGGCGATCAGCAGGCCGATCTCCGCCGGCGCCAGCCCGGCCGCCTGCCCCAGGATCAGCGGCACGGCCACGATGCCGCCGTACATGGTCAGGACATGCTGCAGCCCGTAGGCCAAGTTGGCGCCGATGCCGAGGTTTTCATCCTCGGGGCGCCGGGCGGAAGACGTACTGGAAGGCGTGGTCATGGGCGCGGACTCTCTGTTTATTGTTGTGCCGCTACTGTAGACAGCTCTGACAAATGAATGCCATAGATATTGTATACAATATCTCGATCAAGCCTGCTCAGGCGGCGCCAGGAGGGGTGCCCAGGACTCAATGCAGGATGCGTTCCAGGTGGAGTCTTCGGTACTAGAGGGCTGTGTACAAAAAGCCAGACAGCCCTGCGAAAGCTGTCTGGTTGGGCAGGAAATGCAAGAAGGGCGGTGACGTTAGCGTGCTAACAAATTTCAAACTTCGATCAGTTCGCCCAGCTCGCGCATCATTTCGGTGCTGTCGGCCAGGTTCAGCTCGACAAGTCGGTGCAGATGGGAGATGGAGTCCAGGTCGATGAACTGGCAGATGAAGCCCAGCCGTCGGGGCTCCTCGTGGCGCAGCGCCACCTGCATGGTCACCCGGGTGGCCTTGTCCAGGTGAACGACGGCGTCGAAGTCCTGGGTCAGGTCCGCCTCCCAGCCTTCGGGGCGCTCGATCAACAGGCCCTTGAGGGACAGGTCGAGCAGGGTCACCTGCCAGTGCCGCTCGCCCTGGCGCAATTCGGTGGGGGCATCGAAGGCGATGCGCTGAAAGCGTCGACGCTCGTCAGGGTCGCTCATGGGACAGTCCTCGGTGTGCTGCCTGAAAGAAGGGTTGGACGAGGGCCTGATCGGCCCGCAGAGGCTCTAGACCAAAGCAAGTATGGCAATGCGCGATGACTGGCCCTAGACTCCTGAAGCGGTCCAATTCCAATTCACCAGCTGGAAGCCAACCATGAACAACAATAATAGCCTGCTACGCCACATTCCGTGGCTGGCGCTGGCAGTCATAGGCGCCTGCGCGCTGGGTGTGGTCGCCCTGCGCCGTGGCGAAGCGGTCAACGCCTTGTGGATCGTGGTCGCCTCGGTGGCCATCTATCTGGTCGCCTACCGTTACTACAGCCTGTTCATCGCCACCAAGGTGATGCAACTCGATCCGCGCCGGGCCACCCCGGCGGTACTCAACAACGATGGCCTGGACTATGTCCCGACCAACAAGCACATCCTCTTCGGTCACCATTTTGCGGCCATCGCCGGGGCTGGCCCGCTGGTCGGCCCGGTGCTCGCCGCGCAGATGGGCTATCTGCCCGGCACCTTGTGGCTGATCGCCGGGGTGGTGCTGGCCGGCGCGGTGCAGGACTTCATGGTCCTGTTCCTGTCCACGCGTCGCAACGGCCGTTCGCTGGGCGACATGGTGCGTGAGGAGATGGGCCGCATTCCCGGCACCATCGCCCTGTTCGGCTGCTTCCTGATCATGATCATCATCCTCGCGGTGCTGGCGCTGATCGTGGTCAAGGCCCTGGCCGAGAGCCCGTGGGGCATGTTCACGGTCATGGCGACCATCCCCATCGCCATGTTCATGGGCATCTACATGCGCTACATCCGCCCGGGGCGCATCGGCGAGATCTCGCTGATCGGCGTGGTCCTGCTGCTGGTCTCGATCTGGCTGGGCGGCGTGATCGCGGCCGATCCGACCTGGGGCCCGGCCTTCACCTTCACCGGCGTGCAGATCACCTGGATGCTGGTGGGCTACGGTTTCGTGGCAGCCGTGCTGCCGGTCTGGCTGGTGCTGGCACCGCGTGACTACCTGTCGACCTTCCTCAAGATCGGCACCATCCTGGCCCTGGCCATCGGTATCCTGATCCTCGCGCCGGAGCTGAAGATGCCGGCCCTGACCCAGTTCACCGACGGCACCGGGCCCGTGTGGAAAGGTACCCTGTTCCCGTTCCTGTTCATCACCATCGCCTGTGGCGCCGTTTCCGGCTTCCATGCCCTGATCAGCTCGGGCACCACGCCCAAGTTGCTGGACAACGAAACCAACGCGCGCTACATCGGCTATGGCGGCATGCTCATGGAGTCGTTCGTGGCCATCATGGCGATGGTCGCCGCTTCGGTGATCGAGCCGGGCGTGTACTTCGCCATGAACAGCCCGGCCGCCGTGGTCGGTGGCGACGTCGTCGCCGTGGCGCAGACCATCAGCAGCTGGGGCTTCGCCATCACCCCCGAGCAGCTGGAAGCGACTGCCCGCGACATCGGCGAGCACACCGTGCTGGCCCGTGCCGGCGGTGCGCCGACGCTGGCGGTGGGCATCGCGCAGATCCTCCACCAGGTGCTGCCGGGCGAGAACACCATGGCCTTCTGGTATCACTTCGCGATCCTGTTCGAGGCGCTGTTCATCCTCACGGCGGTGGACGCCGGCACCCGTGCCGGGCGCTTCATGCTGCAGGACCTGCTCGGCAGCTTCGTACCGGCGCTCAAGCGCACCGAGTCGTGGACCGCCAACCTGCTCGCCACCGCAGGCTGCGTGGCGCTGTGGGGTTACCTGCTGTACCAGGGCGTGATCGATCCGCTGGGCGGCATCAACACCTTGTGGCCGCTGTTCGGCATCTCCAACCAGATGCTGGCAGGCATCGCCTTGATGCTTGGCACCGTGGTGCTGATCAAGATGAAGCGCGAGCGCTACATCTGGGTCACGCTGCTGCCGGCGCTGTGGTTGCTGATCTGCACCACCACCGCAGGCCTGATCAAGCTGTTCGACGCGAACCCGGCCGTCGGTTTCCTGGCCCTGGCCAAGAAGTACAGCGCCGCGCTGGACGCCGGTCAGGTGCTGGCGCCGGCCAAGGACATCGGGCAGATGCAGCATGTGATCTACAACGCCTACACCAACGCCGGGCTGACCGTGCTGTTCCTGGTGGTGGTGTTCAGCGTGCTGTTCTTCGCCATCAAGGTCGGCATCGCCGCCCTGGGCCGCAAGGAGCGCAGCGACAAGGAATCCCCGTCCCAGGCCCTGCCTGACGCTTGAGAGGAGCATCGCCATGTTCAACGACTTGGGACGACTGGGTAAGTACCTGGGGCAGGCCGCACGGTTGATGGTCGGCATGCCCGACTACGACACCTACGTCGAGCACATGCACAAGACCCATCCCGACCAGCCGGTGATGAGCTACGAGGCGTTCTTTCGCGAGCGTCAGGAAGCCCGTTACGGCGGCAAGGCCGGGCCCAAGTGCTGTTGAGCCGCTCCCCTGCATGACCCTGTGGGAGCCTGCGCAAGCAGGCTCCCACAGTCTTTTCTGGCTTCAAGGAGGCAAACGCGTGCACACCCCCATTCCCGTCACCGTGCTCACCGGTTTTCTCGGTGCCGGCAAGACCACCCTGCTCAAGCACATGCTCAAGGCCGAACACGGCCTGAAGATCGCCGTGATCGAGAACGAATTCAGCGACGCCGGCATCGACAGCCAACTGCTCGGCGACGAGCCGGTGCAGGTCATGACCCTGGCCAACGGTTGCGTATGCTGCAGCATCCATGGCGACCTGACCCGTGCCCTGTACCTGCTGCTCGAACGCCTGGACGCCGGCGAAATCGCCTTCGACCGGCTGGTGATCGAATGCACGGGCCTGGCCGACCCGGCGCCGGTGGCGCAGACCTTCTTCATCGACGAGGAACTGCGTGAGCGTTACCTGCTCGACGGCATCATCACCCTGGTCGACGCCAAGCATGCCGAGTTCCACCTGACCCAGGCCATCGCCCAGGCCCAGGTGGGGTTCGCCGATCGACTGCTGCTGAGCAAGACCGACCTGGTCGAGCCGGCAGTGGTGGACGCCCTGCGCGAGCGCCTGGCCCGCATCAATGGTCGCGCCGAGCTGCGGGTGGTCGAGCACGGCCGCATCGAGCTGGGCGAACTGCTCGACGTGCGCGGCTTCAACCTCAACCCCGACCTGGGTGCCAGCCTCAAGCCGGTGCTGCGCCCGCTATTCAAGCCGGCCACACCCGATCGCATCGCCACCTTGGTGCTGCGCAGCCAGGCGGCCCTGGACATCGACCGCCTCAGCGACTTCATGAACGGGTTGCTCGAATCCCACGGCCAGCAGTTGCTGCGCTACAAAGGCGTGCTGAACATCGCCGGTGACGACCGTCGCCTGGTGTTCCAGGGCGTGCTCAAGCTCTACGGCTTCGACTGGGACGCCGAGTGGCAACCTGGCGAAGCGCGTGAGAGCGTGCTGGTGTTCATCGGCGATGGGCTGCCAAGCGCGGAGATCGAAGCTGGCTTCGCTGCTTTGGGCGTGCCAACGGAATAACCACCGCCGGCACCTTGGCGCTGTCTGAACAGCCTGTGCCCCAGGCTGCACCAGGGCGTCACGCCTCGTAGGGCTGGCTCAACCACGGCACATTGCGCTCCACGATGCTCAGTGTCCAGCGAGCGGGCACGGCGCCGCCCTGGGCCAGGTAGCGGTGCGGCGAATTCGTTCGTTGGCCGAGCGTCACGGCCGCACCCGCGCACTCGAAGGTCAGGCGCTGCTCGTCGCCCTCCAGGTCCATCAGGCTGACCACCTTGCCGGCGTCGTCCTTGAGAATCAGCGGCTGCGGGTCCTGCGTGTCCAGCGCAGCCACGCCGAGGAAGCGCTCGAAGAGCCTGACGCCGTGACCGAAATGCTTGCCCGGCTCGCGCACATAGAGCCGATAGCCCTTGGGCGACAGGCGGAAGTAGAGCAGCAGCGGTGAGGTATCGGGGCTGGCCTGGCAGCCGAGCAGGTGCGAGTCGTTGCGCACCGTGCTGGTCAGCCCTGGCAGCAGCCCGGCGCCGCCGAACCAGTTGACCCAGACCGCAGCGCCCGTGAGGGCTTCCAGGGTATGGACCGGGTGAGCGCCGAGGCGCAGGGTGGCGAGAAAGGATTGTTGGCGGAAGGTGGGCATGGTCGCAGCTCCTGTCGAACAGAAGGGACTGTTTTCGACCAGCCGCCGCGCCAGATGAAGCGGGCAGGGTTTCCCGCGCGGTACGCCGGGCATAAAAAAACCTGGCCGGCGCCGAAGCGCTCCAGCCAGGTTTCGGGTGCTCGGCGAGCCTTGATCAGTTGCCGTAGACCGGCAGCTTCTTGCAGATCGCCTTGACCTTCTCGCGCACGGCGTCGATCACCGCCTCGTTGTTCAGGTCGGCCAGGATGTCGCAGATCCAGCCGGCCAGCTCACGGCACTCGGCTTCCTTGAAACCGCGGGTGGTCACGGCCGGGGTGCCGAAGCGCAGGCCCGAGGTGACGAAGGGCGAGCGCGGATCGTTCGGCACCGAGTTCTTGTTCACGGTGATGAAGGCCTTGCCCAGGGCGGCGTCGGCGTCCTTCCCGGAAATCTCCTGCTTGATCAGCGAGAGCAGGAACAGGTGGTTCTCGGTACCGCCGGAGACCACGTCGAAACCGCGCTCGATGAACACGCTGGCCATGGCCTGGGCGTTCTTCACCACTTGCTGCTGGTAGGCCTTGAACTCAGGCTGCAGGGCTTCCTTGAAGCAGATCGCCTTGGCCGCGATGACGTGCTCCAGCGGGCCGCCCTGGGCGCCGGGGAACACCGCCGAGTTGAGCTTCTTCTCGATCTCTTCGTTCTTGCGCGCCAGGATCAGGCCACCGCGCGGACCGCGCAGGGTCTTGTGGGTGGTGGTGGTGACCACGTCGGCGAACGGCACCGGGTTGGGGTAGACGCCTGCAGCGACCAGACCCGCCACGTGGGCCATGTCGACGAACAGGTAGGCACCGACCTTGTCGGCGATGGCGCGGAAACGGGCGAAGTCCAGCACCTGCGAGTAGGCGGAGAAGCCGGCCACGATCATCTTCGGCTTGTGCTCCACGGCCAGGCGCTCGACTTCGTCGTAGTCGATCAGGCCGTTGCCGTCGATGCCGTACTGGATGGCGTTGTACAGCTTGCCGGACGACGACACGCTGGCGCCGTGGGTCAGGTGACCGCCGTGGGCCAGACTCATGCCCAGGATGGTGTCACCGGCCGACAGCAGGGCCAGGTACACGGCCGCGTTGGCCTGGGAACCGGCGTGCGGCTGGACGTTGGCGTAGTCGGCGCCGAACAGCTGCTTGGCGCGGTCGATGGCCAGTTGCTCGACCACGTCGACGTACTCGCAACCGCCGTAGTAACGCTTGCCTGGGTAGCCTTCGGCGTACTTGTTGGTCAGCACCGAGCCCTGGGCTTCCATGACCGCTGGGCTGGTGTAGTTCTCCGAAGCGATCAGCTCGATATGCTCTTCCTGGCGCAGGGCTTCTTGCTGCATGGCTTCGAAGAGCTCGGCGTCGTACTTGGCAATGGTCAAATCACGGCTGAACATGGCGGTCCTCAAGGATCGGGGTGAAGTGGGGTGGCATTCTAACCCATTGGCCGAGGCCTGGCATATGAGCGGGCGTCATGTCGCGCAGTGACGGGGTTCAGGTTCGCGGCGGCGGGCGCGCCGCGCCTACTCGAACATGAACAGCGTCTCGTTGCTGAACTGCGCCTCGAACTGGTTGGCCGGCATCGGGCGGCCGAACAGGTAGCCCTGGACCTCGTCGCAATCGTGCTCGCGCAGGAACTCCAGCTGCTCGTGGGTCTCCACGCCTTCGGCGATCACCGCCAGGTTCAGGCTGTGGGCCATGGCGATGATGGCGCGGGCGATCTGCGCGTCCTGCTCGCCTTCGGGCAGGCCATCGACGAAGGTGCGGTCGATCTTCAGCACGTCGATGGGGAACTGCTTGAGATAGTTGAGCGACGAGTAGCCGGTGCCGAAGTCGTCCACGGCGATGCTCAGGCCCAGGTTCTTCAGGCTGTCGAGGATATGCATGGCCTCGTTGACCTCGCGCATCAAAATGCTCTCGGTCAGTTCCAGCTCCAGGCAGGCCGGCGCCAGGCCGGTCTCGTCGAGGATGGTGGCGATGCGCGTGCCCAGCTGACCGTCGGAGAACTGCCGCGCCGAGATGTTCACCGACACCTTCGGCACCCGCACCTTGGCCTTGTGCCAGGCCTTGAGCTGGCGGCAGGCTTCGCGCAGGACCCAGTCGCCCACGTCCACCACCAGTCCCAGTTCCTCGATCACCGGAATGAAGTCCCCCGGCGGCACCAGCCCACGGCGCGGATGGCGCCAGCGCAGCAAAGCCTCGGCGCCGGTCAGGCGCTTGCCATCGCCGCTGAACTGCGGCTGGTAGTACAGGATGAACTCGTTCTGCTCCAGGGCGTGGCGCAGGTCGCTCTCCAGCTCCAGGCGCTCCAGGGCGCTGGCGTTCATGTCGGCCTGGTAGAACTGGAAGTTGTTCTTGCCACGCTCCTTGGCGTGGTACATGGCCGTGTCGGCGTTCTTCATCAGCTGGCTCAGCTCGTTGCCGTCCTGCGGGCTCAGGGCGATACCGATGCTGGCGGTGACGAAGAACTCGCGGCTTTCCAGCACGAAGGGTCGCACCAGGCTGGCGAGGATGTTCTCGGCCACGTGAATCGCCCGGTTCAGGGCGATCTCGCGGCTGCTGCGCGGTTGCAGCAGCAGGGTGAATTCATCGCCGCCCATGCGCGCCACGGTGTCGTCCTCGTCGACGCAGGCCAGCAGGCGCTCGGCCATGTCCTTGAGCATGCGATCGCCGGCGGCATGGCCGAGCGAGTCGTTGATCGGCTTGAAGCGGTCCAGGTCGAGGAACATCAGCACCACCCACGACTTGTGCCGCTCGGCCTGCTGCAACGCGGTGTGCAGGCGGTCCTGGAACAGCGTGCGGTTGGGCAGGTGGGTGAGGGCGTCGTAGTAGGCCAGGCGATGGATGCGCTGTTCGCTGGCCTTGCGTTCGCTGATGTCGGTGAAGAAGCACACGTAGCTGGCCAGGTCGCGCTCCTCGTCGAGCACGGCGGTGATGCCGACCCAGGCCGGGTAGTGCTCGCCGCTGCGCCGCTTGAGCCACACCTCGCCTTCCCAGGTGCCGCGCTGGTTGAGCTGCTTGAGCACGTAGCCCAGGTGCGCGTCCTGCTGGCCTTCGACGGTGAGCATGTTCGGGCGCTGGTCCAGCACTTCGTCCGGCGCGTAGCCGCTGACGCGGCTGAAGGCCTCGTTGACCTGCACGATGAAGCCGGCCGGGTCGGTGATGAGAATCGCCGAGGTGGAGTGCTCGAACACCGTCGCGGCCATGCGCAGGTCTTTTTCCGCGCGGCGTTGCTGGCTGATGTCGCGCGCCACGCCGAGCACGCCCTCGAAACGTTCCTGGTCATCCCACACCAGCATCAGGCGCAGCTCGATGGGGATCTTGCGACCATCGGCGCGCAGGCAGTCGCACATGAACATCTGGGTCGGCAACTGGCTGCGCAGGGCACGCAGCTGCTCGCGGTCGCCCAGGGCCTGGCTGACCCGTGCCATCATCGCCTGGATGCCGCTGAGTTGAGCGGGATTGGCGATGATCGACGGCCACCCGTATTCGAAGATGTACTCCACCGCATAGCCCAGCACGCTGTACACCGAGGGGCTGACGTAGTTGAGCTGCAACTGGCTGTCGGTGGAGAAGATCACGTCGCTGATGCTCTCGGCGAGCATGCGGTAGCGCTGCTCGCTGTCGCGCAGCGACTGGCTGGCCTCGATCTGCACCGTGACGTCCTTGCCCACGCCGATGATGCGCGTGACCTGGCCACGACTGTCGCGGGTCAGCGCCTGCTCGCGGATGTCGTAACAGCGCCAGCCGCCGTCGCGATGGCGGAAGCGCAACTGGCAATGCAGCAACTGGCTGTGGTCGCTGTCGCGGCGCAGTTGGCGCAGGCTGCGGTACTGCTCGGCGTCCTCGGGATGCAGCAGCATTTCCCAGAAGTGATCGCCCATCTGCGCCAGCTCGGCCCGGTCATAGCCCAGGGTCTGGCCGAGATGGCGGTTGCTGAAGATCATCCGTCGACTGTGCACGTCCTGCACGTACAGCTGGTCGGGCACCGTGCGCACCACGTCCGACCAGAAGCTTTCGCGTTCCAGCAGCGACAGCTCGACCTGCTTGCGGCTGGTGATGTCGCTGATGCTCAGGATCACCGCCTGGTAGTCGCGCCGCTGCTGGGGCAGGCGCGCCATCAGCCACAGGTGCAGGTCGCCGCCCAGGGCCGCGGGCAAGCGTACTTCCAGCTCGAATTGCTCGCGCTGCTCGATCAGCGCGTCGAGCAGTTGCATGCCGATGCTGTCGCGGTCTTCGCCGCTGCCTTCGATCAGGCGCTGCCAGGCGCCTTCGCTGCCCGACACGTTGAGCAATTGCCGGGCGACCTGATTGATCTCGGTGATGCGCAGTTCCTGCAGCAAGCTGCGCCGCAGCGTCGGCTCCAGCGCCAGGCTCTGCCTGAGCGCGGCATGGTTGCGCACGTGGTAGCGATCGAGCTGGCCGGGCAGGCTCGACAGGTCCAGCACGCACAGCGCCACGCCGGTGCTCTCGAAGATGTCCTGGTAGCGGCGCCGCTCTTCCTGCAAGGCGCGGTGGCGCCGGCGCATGTTGATCAGCGCCAGGCCCGGCAGCAGCGCGCAGCACATCACCAGCAGGCTTTTGCCAAGCAGCGGCGGCAGCAACCGGTCGCGCACCGCCGTGGGGTCGTAGAGCCCGCGCAGTTGCCAGGCGCTGTTGTCGATGAAGGTCAGCAGGATGCTGTGCAGCGAGGACAGGTCGCCTTGGGCCCCTGCGCTGGCAGCGACCACACGGCCATCACCGCTGTTTTCCAGCAGCCATAAAGGGTGCGAGCCCTCTTTGAAACGCTGTTTGAGCGACTGGTAGTAGTCCCCTGACAAGCGCAGCAGCCAATAACCGGCCTCAGACTCGCCGGACTGGCGCAAAAGCAGGTAGACCAGGCGGTTGTCCTGGGCATTGCCGAAGAAGAACGATCTGCCCTGGCTCTGACGCAACAGGTTGTCGATCGCCGCACGGTCGGGGCTGCCGGTCAGGCTGTCGCTGCGCACGGCGCCACCGCTGTCCAGCCAGGCCAGTTCGCGCAGTTCCGGCAGGCGTCCGCGCAACGCTTGCAGCAGGGCCGGCAGGGCCGTCGGCGCCGGTGGATTGACGTGGGGCTGGATCAGGTTCAGCGCCTGCTGGGCTTCCAGGGCCAGGCTCAGGGTCAGGTGACTGGCCAGCTCCGCGCCTGCCGCCACGCTCTGTTCGCGCCAGTCGTCCTGGGTCTGGCGATACTGCGAGAACAGTTGCCAGGCCAGCAGGCCCAGCAGCACCAGCGCCAGCAGGGCGAGCGCACCCTTGAGCGAGCCACGTAGCGGGGTGGACGTCGCCGGGTATTGCGTGGGCGGTCGAATGAAGTTGGTCAAGCGTCGGTCCTGCGAGTGGGCTGGCGTAGGCAGGGGGGATCATGCACGCGGCATGCCGCCGCAGCGCACTATAAGGCCGGACGCACGAAAACAGGTAGCATGCCCTGGATTATGGCAAAGTGCCAGCCCCTGGGGATGCCGTCGGGCGGCTCGCAGACGTTCGGCAAGGCCGGCCAGCTGTGCGAGAATGCCGGCCGTTTCTGGCTCGATGCATCGGAGAAGCACGCTTTGACTATTCACTATTCCACCAATGGTCTGGACGCCGCCTGCGGACGCAGCAGTCCGACCCTGGCCAGCTCATCGGTGACCGCCGAGGTGTCGTGCAAGTCGTGTCAGCGCTCGGTCGGCAAGGCCGATACCGCCGTGGCGGTGCGCAAGACGCCGTCCCTGGCCGAACTGCGCAAGTCGGCCAAGGCGGCGGTCGAGCCCCAGCCTGGCGTCGCGCTCAAGCCTGCACCTGCCGCCAGTGCGGTGGCCCGGCCTACCGTGGCCGCAGCGCCCAGCCCGGCAGCACCGGCGCCACGAGCCGGCGCCTTCAGCGTCAAGTCGGCCTGGGCGGCGCGGCTGGCCGAACAGCACGGTCAGTCGCGCCTGCCACGCGGCAAGGGGCGGCAGCGCAAGGTCTGAGACCGCGCACTCGGGCGCGGCGAGCGCGTGGCTTTGACCTGTGCAAGCCGGTGACTTGGCGTAGAATGCCGGTTTTGTCCGACCATACTCCACTGCTGATCCGCCGCCCCTTAACGGCGATCGCCCACGTCTTCACCTATCCATCAAGAGGGCTTTGTTTTGGCTCAATACGTCTACACCATGCATCGGCTGAGCAAGGTCGTGCCGCCGAAGCGGGAAATTCTCAAGAACATCTCCCTGTCGTTCTTCCCCGGCGCCAAGATCGGCGTGCTGGGCCTGAACGGCGCGGGCAAGTCGACCCTGCTGCGCATCATGGCCGGGGTGGACAAGGAGTTCGACGGCGAAGCCCGGCCGATGCCCGACATCAATGTCGGCTACCTGCCCCAGGAGCCGCAGCTGGACCCGAGCAAGACCGTGCGCGAAGTGGTCGAGGAAGCGGTCAGCGTGATCAAGGACGCCCAGGCGCGCCTGGACGAGGTCTACGCGGCCTACGCCGACCCGGACGCCGACTTCGACAAGCTGGCCGCCGAACAGGCCAAGCTCGAAGCCATCCTTCAGGCCGCCGACGGTCACAACCTCGAGCGCCAGCTGGACGTGGCCGCCGACGCGCTGCGCCTGCCGGCCTGGGACGCGCGCATCGAGCACCTCTCCGGTGGCGAGAAGCGCCGGGTCGCGCTGTGCCGCCTGCTGCTGTCGGCCCCCGACATGCTGCTGCTGGATGAACCGACCAACCACCTGGACGCCGACTCGGTGGCCTGGCTGGAGCGCTTCCTGCACGACTTCCCCGGCACCGTGGTGGCCATCACCCACGACCGTTACTTCCTCGACAACGTCGCCGGCTGGATCCTGGAACTGGACCGCGGTGCCGGTATTCCGTACGAAGGCAACTACTCGGGCTGGCTGGAAGCCAAGTCGTCGCGCCTGGAGCAGGAATCCAAGCAGCAGAGCGCCCACGAGAAGGCCATGAAGGAGGAACTGGAGTGGGTGCGCAAAGGCGCCAAGGCCCGCCAGTCCAAATCCAAGGCCCGTCTGCAGCGCTTCGAGGAAATGCAGTCGCAGGAATTCCAGAAACGCAGCGAGACCAACGAGATCTACATTCCGGCCGGTCCGCGCCTGGGCGACAAGGTCATCGAATTCAAGAACGTGACCAAGGGTTACGGCGATCGCGTACTGATCGACAACCTGTCCTTCGCCATGCCCAAGGGCGCCATCGTCGGCGTGATCGGGGGTAACGGCGCCGGTAAGTCGACCCTGTTCCGCATGATCATGGGCAAGGAGCAGCCGGACTCGGGCAGCATCGAGATCGGCGAGACCGTGCAGCTGGCCTGCGTCGACCAGAGCCGCGAGGACCTGGACGGGGCCAAGACCGTGTTCCAGCAGATCTCCGACGGTTCCGACCAGATTCGCATCGGCAGCTATGAGATCCCGTCGCGAACCTACGTGGGACGTTTCAACTTCAAGGGTGGCGACCAGCAGAAGTTCGTCAAGGACCTCTCCGGCGGTGAGCGCGGACGCCTGCACCTGGCGCTGACCTTGAAGGAGGGCGGCAACGTCCTGCTGCTCGACGAACCGTCCAACGACCTGGACGTGGAAACCTTGCGTTCGCTGGAAGAGGCCCTGCTGGACTTCCCCGGCGCCGCGATCGTGATCTCCCACGACCGCTGGTTCCTGGATCGGGTGGCCACGCACATTCTGGCGTACGAGGACGACTCCAACGTGGTGTTCTTCGAGGGCAACTACACCGAGTACGAGGCCGATCGCAAGAAGCGGCTGGGTGATGCCGCTGCGCAGCCGCACCGCGTACGGCACAAGAAGCTGGCGCAGTAAGCCGCGCTGCGCTGCACTAGGATGGGGCCTCTGGAGGCCCCATTTTTGTGCCTGTAGAGGCGGGTTTCAGGGCTTTTTGATGTATTATTTTGTATACATTTATATAAAACGCACCAAATAAATTCAGAAAAACGACATTTCGCCCTGTTGCAGTGCGATTGCTTCTTGTTAGAGTCGGAAAAAACCTACAAGTCCAATCCTCTTGGTGAGATGTCTACCATGATCGAATCCGTCGACCATTTCCTCGCACGCCTCAAGCAGCGCGACCCCGGCCAGCCCGAATTCCACCAGGCCGTCGAGGAGGTGCTGCGCAGCCTCTGGCCGTTCCTGGAAGCCAATCCCCATTACCTGCAGGCCGGCATCCTCGAGCGCATGGTCGAGCCGGAGCGCGCGGTACTGTTCAGGGTGTCCTGGGTGGACGACGCGGGCAGGGTGCAGGTCAACCGCGGCTACCGCATCCAGATGAGCAGCGCCATCGGCCCGTACAAGGGCGGCCTGCGCTTTCACCCGTCGGTGAACCTGGGTGTGCTCAAGTTCCTGGCCTTCGAGCAGGTGTTCAAGAACTCCCTGACCTCGCTGCCCATGGGTGGCGGCAAAGGCGGTTCGGACTTCGATCCCAAGGGCAAGAGCGACGCGGAGGTGATGCGCTTCTGCCAGGCGTTCATGAGCGAGTTGTACCGTCACATCGGCGCCGACCTCGATGTGCCCGCCGGTGACATCGGCGTCGGTGCGCGCGAGATCGGCTTCCTGTTCGGCCAGTACAAGCGCCTGGCCAACCAGTTCACCTCGGTGCTGACCGGCAAGGGCATGACCTACGGCGGCAGCCTGATCCGCCCTGAGGCCACCGGTTTCGGCTGCGTGTATTTCGCCGAGGAAATGCTCAAGCGCAAGGACCTGCGCATCGACGGCCGCCGCGTGGCGATTTCCGGTTCCGGCAACGTGGCCCAGTACGCCGCGCGCAAGGTCATGGACCTGGGCGGCAAGGTCATTTCGCTGTCCGATTCGCAAGGCACGCTGTTCTGTGAAGACGGCTTGACCGAAGCGCAATGGGACGCGCTGATGCAGCTCAAGAACGTCAAGCGTGGGCGGCTCAGCGAACTGGCCGACACCTTCGGCCTGGCGTTCCGCCAGGGCCAGACGCCTTGGAGCCTGCCGTGCGATATCGCCTTGCCCTGCGCGACCCAGAACGAGCTGGGCCTGGAGGACGCACGTCACCTGCTGCGCAATGGCTGCATCTGTGTCGCCGAAGGCGCCAACATGCCGACCACACTGGAAGCGGTGGACCTGTTCATCGGGGCCGGCACCCTGTTCGCGCCGGGCAAGGCATCCAACGCTGGCGGCGTGGCGGTGTCCGGGCTGGAAATGTCGCAGAACGCCATGCGTCTGCTGTGGACCGCCGGCGAGGTGGACACCCGGCTGCATGCGATCATGCAGTCGATCCACCATGCCTGCGTGCATTACGGCGAAGAGGCCGACGGCTCCGTGAATTACGTGAAGGGCGCCAACATCGCCGGCTTCGTGAAGGTCGCGGACGCGATGTTGGCCCAAGGGGTGGTGTGATTCCTGGGTATGGAGCCTGGCGCCCTGCGTAGCCATTGGCGTCGCGGCTGAACGGGTTGCCACCGCGAGCCTCGCCTAGGCGAGGCCGATCTCCAGCACCTCGATGCGCCGGTCGCCTACCGGTCGGCGCCACAGGACCTCATCACCGACCTGAGCACCGAGCAATGCGCGGCCCAACGGTGAGCCCCAGTTGATCAATCCGCGCGCCACATCGGCCTCGTCTTCCCCGACCAGTTGCACCACATGTTCCTCGTCCTGCTCGTCGACGAAACGCACCCGGCTGCCTACCTGCACCTTGCCCGAGGCGGTGGACGGCGTCACCACCTGGGCGCTGTGGACACGGGCGCGGAAATAGCGCAGGTCGCGCTCGGTATCGGCCAGGCGCTGCTTGTCGGCGCGCTCACCTTCGGCCACCAATGCACTGCGTAGCGCATCCAGGTCTGCCACGCGCTGTTGCAACTGGGCCAAACCGCTGGCCGTGACGTGGTTGGGCTGGTCGCTGACCTGACGCTCCACAGGCTGATCGGCCTGGGCCGCTGCCTGGTCTTCGTTGACGAATGCTCGGCTCATGAATGGTCTCCTTTGTCAGCAGACCATGAGCGAGGGGTGGGGGTTTCCCTGAATGCCCCGCACCTAACTCTGCCAGGTCGAAGAGTGGCTCGTTCAGACCACTGTCAGACAGGTCTGAATCTAGTCATGACGATAGGCGCGCGCTGCGCCGCGGTCCTTTTCCTGCTGCCAGTCGCGGTCGCGTTCGTCCCAGAAGCGCTCGCGATACTGGCGCTGGTCGGCGTTGTCCTGGATGGCCTGGCACTGGCGAAAGCCATCGTCCCAGCCGTTTTCGTAAGCGCGCTCGTGCAGGTAGCGCGGCACGTTCTTGCGAAACGACCCCGCCAGCAGCGCCGCAGCCTGCCGCCCGCTGCTGCAGCCATCCTGGAAACCATCGGCATAAGGGGGCGGGTAGCCTTCGCGCAGCATCTGTTCGTGAGTCGACTGACAGCCGACCAGCAACAGGGTGATCCACAGGGTGACGCCAAACCGCGACATGATGCACGACCTCCGGGCGATGAGGAGAGTCTAGGTGAGAAAATGTCGCGGCGATGTCAAAATGCTGTGACGGGCGTGCGGTTCGCGCCGTAGTGGGCGACTCCCACCGCTGGCGTCAACCGCAGAGCGGGATCAGTACTGATACCACTTCAGTTCGAGCATCACCTCGTTCTGCGCGGTCGCCAGGTGGCTGAACTCGCGCTTGGCGCTCAGGCGCAGGCCCAGGTTCTGCGAAAGCTCCCACTGCTGGTTCAGGCTCAGGCTGCGACGCACTTCGCCATTTGTGAAGTAGTCGCCCTTGGCTTCCAGCGTCATGTTGCCCAGCCCGTTGCGCCACAACAGCCCGCCGTTGAAGCCCGCGGCCGGGGAAACGAACTCGGAGAAGTCGTTGTGGTGCTCCACCCGTACCGTGCCCAGGGCAAAGCCCAGCAGGCCATCGGCCAGTTGCCAGGTGGCGCCGCCGCCGCCGTTGACATGGCTCACCAGCACTTCGTCGTCGTGCTTGCCCGGAACCCGCTCCAGGCCGCCGGAGACCTGCCAGGACCAGGGCTTGAGCAACTCGTTGCGCGGCGTGAGCGAGCGGATGGTGGCCAGGTCCAGCTGCTGCACCTGCCACTCGTTGCCCTCGTACTGCCGGACCTTGAGCTGAAGGATCTCGATCTGCGCGCCGAGGGGGAAGCCGAAGGCGTTGTCGTTGAGGTCGTGATAGGCCATGCGCAGGCCGTATTCGGCGAAGGCGCGGTCCTTGCGGGTGCCCACGCCCAATTGCCAGGTGCGCGACTGGTGCCCGTCTTCCGGCAGCCCCGGGCGCTCGACGGCCAGGGGCGGTGGCGGGTTGCCATTGATCGCCCGCAGCAGTTCGAAGCTGCGCCGGGCCTGCTCCGGGTCGCGTTCCTGGCCGGTGGCGCGATAACGCTCCAGGCGGTAGGCGGCGTCCTGCACCAGGGCCTGGCGCTCGCGGGGCAGGGCGGTGAAGCCGGGGCTTTTCAGCTGGGCGGTGTCGGCGCTGATGGCCAGCACCTGCTGGCGCTCCTGGTGATCGAGCGGTTCGGCGCGGGCCAGCAATTCGCGTTCGCGCGAAGGCCGGTAGCGCACGTCCGAGACCAGGCCGGACTGCTTGACCGCCTTGACCGTATCGGTGGGAATGGCGGTGAGCGGGAACTGCGAGGTCAGGTCCAGGCTCGGGCGCGCCACCTGCAGCAGTTCCAGCAGGCGGTACGAGCAGTTTTCGTCGAAGAAGAAGTAGTCGAACTGGACCTGCTTGAGCTCCCACACGTGCTCGACCATGCGCCCGGTCTCCTCCGGCGTCAGGTCCAACTGGTACTCCCACAGGTCACGGTTCTCCAGGCTGCGGTACTCGGACAGCTTCTCCTGGTAGGGCATCATCGCGAACAGCCCCGGATAGCCACCCATCAGGCCCTTCCAGGCGTAGAGGATGCTGTTGTCGCTGCCTTCTATGTAGGCGCCGAAGTTGATCGCGTAGCTGAGCAGGGTGGTGTCGTTGCTGCGCGTGTCGGCCTTGTCGATGCGCAGCAGGGTATGGCCGAACATCGACGAGGGGCTGTTCAGGTAAGCCGCCGGGAAGATCAGCACCGCGCTGTGCGGCGCGACATCGGCGTACCAGTGCTTGTACTCCTGGCAGTCCGGGGCCGGCAGGTCGGTGAGCTGCAGTTGGTCGCGCAGCCAGCGGGTACGTGCGGGGAATACGCATTGGGCGTGCTTGTCGCCCAGGCTCGCCGGCGCATACAGCGCCTGCACCGTGGCCCGCAGTTCGCGGTCAGGGTGGTGGGCACCGTCGGCGGCGAGAAAGAATTTGTCGTCATCCACATAACTGCGCCAACCGCCCAGCTTGGCGGTCTCGTAGTGACCCAGGGCGATCCAGTAGCGATCGGCGGCCAGGCGTTGCACGCGGGCGTCGTCCAGCGCAGGGGTCGCATAGGCAGGCGCGCAGGCGCACAGCGTCAGGTAGGCGAGGCGTTTGAGCATGGGGGGCAGCTACTTCCGAAGGATGGCGAAGCGAACGAATCCCGCCCCGTAGCGGGGCGGGAAGAGCCGAACTTACGCCTCGGTGGCGTACTTGGCCAGTTGCGGGTCGTTTTTCAGGACCGCGAGGGTGTTGGTGTGGACGTCTTCGGCAGTCACGTTGGCGCTGCTGAAGATCTGCTGGAAGTGGTCGTGGGTGACCGAGGCGAAGTGCGCGCGGTCTTCTGGCTTGACGCCCATGACCACGGCATAGGTGGTCAGGGCTTCGCCCTGGCCTTGCGCCATGTCTTCGGACAGCTCGTTCATGGTGCCGTTCATGGCCAGCCAGGACTTGCCGCCGTAGGTCAGTGCTGCCTTGGTGGAGCAGCCGTTGGTGCCGGAGGTCATGCCGAAGGTGGCGTTACCGGAGGTGCCGTTGGTGGTGGAAGCCAGGAAGTGCGCGGGCGTACCACGCTGGCCTTCGAACAGCAGGTTGCCCCAACCGCAGTTCGGGCCGCCTGGCGCTTCGGCCATGGCGTTGATCGAAACCGCGGCGAACAAGGTACCCAGAAGAATCCGTTTCATAGCGTTATTCTCTTTTTCGATACGTATCAATGATCAGGGTTGTCTGGCAGTTCATTGCCAGGCGGGAAAGCATGATACCCACCCGCGCAGTTTGGAGTTTAGGCACTATCCATTAGTTGCGTCAGTCATGGCGAAAAAAACTTGGACAAGACATTTTTGCGCCGCGACATAAAGTCTCGCCGAGCCTTGCCAGGCGCGCGCCGGCAGCGCCAGAATGCTTTCATCGCCCCGCCGAAGTAAGGAAACCCGATGCCCGATCCCGTTGCCGCGCGCCTGCGTCTGGCGCCTGAAGCCCTCACCCGGCGTTTCACGCCCGAGCAGTTCGGGTTCACCCACACCGATGATCTGGAGCCGTTTCGCGGCGTCCTGGGCCAGGAGCGCGCGGTCGAGGCGCTGCAGTTCGGCGTGGCCATGCCGCGTCCTGGTTACAACGTGTTCGTCATGGGCGAGCCGGGCACCGGCCGCTTCTCCTTCGTCAAGCGTTACCTCAAGGCCGAGGGCAAGCGCCAGCGCACGCCGGCCGACTGGGTCTACGTCAACAACTTCGACGACCCCCGCGAGCCACGGGCGCTGGAGCTGCCTTCGGGCAGCGCCGGCGAATTCATCGCCGACATGAACCTGCTGATCGGCAACCTGCTGGCGACCTTCCCGGCGGTGTTCGAGCATCCGGCCTACCAGCAGAAGAAAGGCGCCATCGATCGCGCCTTCAACCAGCGCTACGACCGCGCCCTGGATGTCATCGAGCGCGCCTCGCTGGAGAAGGACGTGGCGCTGTACCGCGACGCCAGCAACGTGGCTTTCACGCCCATGGCCGAGGGCAAGGCGCTGGACGAAGCCGAGTTCGCCCAGTTGCCCGAAGAGGTGCGTGAGCAGTTCCACGAGGACATCGCCGCGCTGGAGGAGCGCCTCAACGAGGAGCTGTCCAGCCTGCCGCAGTGGAAGCGCGAGTCGAACAACCAGTTGCGCGAGCTCAACGAAGAGACCATCACCCTGGCGCTGCAGCCGCTGCTGGCACCGCTGTCGGAGAAGTACGCCGAGAACGCGGCGGTGTGCGCCTACTTGCAGTCGATGCAGTTGAACCTGCTGCGCACCGTGGTCGAGCAACTGGTGGACGATGCCAAGACCGATGCCGTGGCGCGCAAGATGCTCGAGGAGCAGTACGCGCCCAGCCTGGTGGTGGGCCATCCGCTGGACGGCGGCGCACCGGTGGTGTTCGAGCCACACCCGACCTACGACAACCTGTTCGGACGCATCGAATACAGCACCGACCAGGGCGCGCTGTCCACCTCCTACCGACAACTGCGCCCCGGTGCCCTGCACCGCGCCAACGGCGGCTTCCTCATTCTGGAAGCCGAGAAGATGCTCGGCGAGCCGTTCGTGTGGGACGCGCTCAAGCGCGCGCTGCAATCGCGCAAGCTGAAGATGGAGTCGCCCCTGGGCGAGCTCGGGCGTATCGCCACCGTGACCCTCACGCCGCAGGTGATCGCGCTCAACGTCAAGGTGGTGATCATCGGCTCGCGCCAGCTCTATTACGCCTTGCAGGACCACGATCCGGACTTCCAGGAGATGTTCCGCGTGCTGGTGGACTTCGACGAAGACATGCCGATGGTCGACGAGAACCTGGAGCAGTTCGCCCAGTTGCTGCGCACCCGCACCAACGAGGAGGGCATGGCGCCGTTGACCGGTGACGCGGTGGCGCGCCTGGCCACCTTCAGCGCACGGTTGGCGGAGAACCAGTCGCGGCTGTCCGCGCGCATCGGCGATCTGTTCCAGCTGGTCAGCGAGGCCGACTTCATCCGCCAGCTGGCCGGCGACCAGATGACCGACGCCGGGCACATCGAACGAGCGCTCAAGGCCAAGGCCACGCGCACCGGACGGGTCTCGCAGCGGGTGCTGGACGACATGCTCGCCGGCATCATCCTGATCGACACCGAAGGCGCGGCCATCGGCAAGTGCAATGGCCTGACCGTGCTGGAGGTGGCCGATTCGGCGTTCGGCATGCCGGCGCGCATCTCCGCCACGGTGTACCCTGGCGGCAGCGGCATCGTCGACATCGAGCGCGAGGTCAACCTGGGCCAGCCGATCCACTCCAAGGGCGTGATGATCCTCACCGGCTACATGGGCAGCCGCTACGCCCAGGAGTTTCCCCTGGCGATTTCCGCGAGTATCGCCCTGGAGCAATCCTACGGCTACGTCGACGGCGACAGCGCCTCCCTGGGTGAGGCCTGTACCCTGATCTCGGCCCTGTCGCGCACGCCGCTCAAGCAGTGCTTCGCCATCACCGGCTCGATCAACCAGTTCGGCGAGGTGCAGGCGGTCGGCGGGGTCAACGAGAAGATCGAGGGCTTCTTCCGGCTGTGCGAGGCGCGTGGGTTGACCGGCGAGCAGGGGGTGATCATCCCGCGCGCCAACGTCGCCACACTGATGCTCGACGAGCGCGTGCTGCAGGCCGTGGAGGCTGGGCGGTTCCACGTGTATGCGGTGAGCCAGGCCGACGAGGCGCTGAGCCTGCTGGTGGGCGAGGAGGCCGGGCTGCCGGACGAGCAGGGCCAGTTCCCCGAAGGCAGCGTCAACGCACGGGTGGTGGAGCGCCTGCGGGTCATCGCCGAGATGGTCAGCGAGGAAGACATCAAGGACGCCGAGAAGGAACGGCTCGAGGAGATGGTGGCCCAGGCCAAGCCCGCCTGAGTCAACAAACCGGCGCCGAGGGGCGTGACTACCGTTCGGCGCCGGTATTCCATCCGCCCGCCGAGGCGTCTAGGCTTGGATAAGGGACGCTTCGTCATCTTCAGGATGAAAACAACCTGCCAGTCACAGGTTGAACAGGGTTTCGATGGAGGGGACGCCGTCATGCGCAACCTCAGCCTCACCCGCCAGTGCCTCGGCCTGGTGACCCGTATCGAATGCAGCATTCGTCCCCTGGCCGGCGACAGGGGCCTGTGGACGTTGCTGTTCGCAGCCGGCATGGCCGGCGAGCAGCCCTCGGCCATCAAGGCCCAGGGTCCGTTCCACGGCCCGCAGGTGGCCGAGTCGGTGATGAATGCGGTGGTCGACAGCCTGACCCTGCACGGTTACCAGCTCGACGAGCAGCCGCAGATCTGGTGCCTGCATTTGCAGGCGCAACTGCGTCAGATCAACGGCGATCGCTGTCGCAACCTGGGTGACTACCAGTTCCGCCCCGACAACTGAACGGGCGTCGGCAAGGCTTTTGCTGTCACCGGTGGCTGGCTATACTCGCGCGCCTGATTTCCTCACCTTCGCGAGTCTGCAGTCCCCATGGAACGTATTCTTGAAAATGCGATGTATGCCTCACGCTGGCTGCTCGCACCCATCTATTTCGGCCTGTCCCTGGGTCTGCTGGCCCTGGCGCTGAAATTCTTCCAGGAAGTGGTGCATGTGCTGCCCAACGTCTTCGCGTTGAGCGAGGCCGACCTGATCCTGGTGATCCTGTCGCTGATCGACATGTCGCTGGTCGGTGGCCTGCTGGTCATGGTGATGATTTCCGGCTACGAGAACTTCGTCTCGCAACTGGACATCGACGACAGCAAGGAAAAGCTCAACTGGCTGGGCAAGATGGATTCGTCTTCCCTGAAGATGAAGGTCGCTGCGTCGATCGTGGCCATCTCCTCCATCCACCTGCTGCGGGTGTTCATGGACGCGCAGAACGTCTCGCCCGAGCACCTGATGTGGTACGTGATCATCCACTTGACCTTCGTGCTCTCGGCGTTCGTGATGGGCTACCTGGACAAGGTCACCAAGCACTGAGTGACAAGCCTCGGGCGGCGAGCGGATGCACGAGGGGCATGCGCTCGCTGGCCGCTTGCCGCTGGCAGCGCCCGCTGGCCAATGTTAGGCTGCTCGCCCTTTTGACGAGGGCGCGGCTGCACTGCGCCCTCCTGCGGAGCGAGACCATGTCCGAACTCAACCTGTCCACCGACGAAACCCGCGTCAGCTACGGCATCGGCCGCCAGCTGGGCGGCCAGCTGCGTGACAACCCGCCACCGGGCGTGAGCCTCGAAGCCATCCTGGCGGGCCTGACCGACGCCTTCAGCGGTGCCGACAGCCGCGTCAGCGAAGCGGACCTGTCCGCCAGCTTCAAGGTGATCCGCGAAGTGATGCAGGCCGAAGCCGCCGCCAAGGCCGAGGCCGCTGCGGCGGTCGGCAAGCAGTTCCTGGCCGACAACGCCAAGCGCGAGGGCATCACCACCCTGGCCTCGGGCCTGCAGTTCGAAGTGCTCACCGCGGGCAGCGGCGCCAAGCCAAGCCGTGAAGACAACGTGCGCGTGCACTACCACGGCACCCTGATCGACAACAGCGTCTTCGACAGCTCCTACGATCGCGGTCAGCCCGCTGAATTCCCGGTCGGTGGCGTGATCGCCGGTTGGACCGAAGCGCTGCAACTGATGAACGCCGGCAGCAAGTGGCGCCTGTACGTGCCGAGCGAGCTGGCCTATGGCGCCCAGGGCGTAGGCAGCATCCCGCCGCACAGCGTACTGGTGTTCGACGTCGAGCTGCTGGACGTCCTGTAATACCGCGGCGCGGCGCCGAGGTTCATCAGCGCCGCGCCCGCCCACCTGCCAGGCTAAGTGCGCCTCGGCAGGCCAGGGCTGGCCAGGATTCGCCTGGCCGAGTCGTCAGTTCCACTCCGTTCCCCCTGGGCGCAACGCCCGTGCATAGCAGAACAGGAACAGGTTTCTGACCACCTCCTTCAGCACACCCGGTTCGCTCGAGTTCAGGCCGTTGAGGTCCAGGTCGCCCTGGTCGCGCAGTTCGTCCAGCGCTTCTTCCTCGAGCACGGCGCAGACCTCGCCGGTCTCGCGGTGCAGGATGCGCAGGTAGGGGTGGGGGCGGTCGAGCCAGGCGTCGATCAGGTAGGTCATGGCTATTCTCCTTGGATAGCGGTTCCAATGAGAATAATTCTTATTATCAGAATAGCAAGTGCCTATTGGCAGTTTTTTGCCGGAAGGTGCAGCGGATCCCGTTGCAGGACCCGGCAGAGCCGTCCGCGGACGGCCCCGCAGCGGCAGGTCAGACCTTGCGCACGAACTCGGACTTGAGCTTCATCGCACCGATGCCGTCGATCTTGCAGTCGATGTCGTGATCGCCGTCGCACAGGCGGATGTTCTTCACCTTGGTACCCACTTTCACCACCAGCGACGAGCCCTTGACCTTGAGGTCCTTGATCACCGTGACGGTGTCGCCGTCCTGCAGGACGTTGCCGACCGAATCCTTTTTCACCACCTCGTCGCCGCCAGCCTCGGCTTCGCCGTTGGCCGACCACTCGTGGGCGCATTCAGGGCAGATCAGTTGAGTGCCATCCTCGTAGGTGTACTCGGAATTGCAGGCGGGGCAGGGCGGCAGAGTGCTCACTTCGGTTCCTTGGTAGGGGGATCAAAGGCGCACATTGTATAAGGTTTTGCGGGGGAAATGTTTTTTGCGAGTCGAATGCATCGCGGGTGAGCCCGCGCCAGAGGCGCGAGGTCACCCGCGAGATGCAAGGCCCTGCCCGGACAGCCTGCCCGGATGGCCGACAGGTCAGTGCGTGCGCGCCACCGCGAATTCGCTCAGCTCCACCAGGGCATCGCGGTACTGGCTGGCCGGCAGCACTTCCAGGCAGGCGATGGCGCGTGCCACGTAGTCGCGGGCCAGCTGTGCGGTGTAGGCCAGCGCACCGGAGCTCTCGACCGCCAGGCGGATCTGCTCCAGGTCCTCAAGGCCGCCTTTCTGGATGGCCTGGCGCACCAGCACCGCCTGCTCGGGGGTGCCTTCGCGCATGGTGTAGATCAATGGCAGGGTCGGCTTGCCCTCGGCCAGGTCGTCGCCGACGTTCTTGCCCAAGGTCTCGGAGTCGCCCTTGTAGTCGAGCAGGTCGTCGACCAGCTGGAAGGCGACGCCCAGGTGGTCGCCGAAGGTGCGCAGCGCCTCGCGCTGCGCCTCGCTGGCACCGGCCAGTGCCGCGGCGCTGTGGGTGGAGGCTTCGAACAGCATGGCGGTCTTGCCACGGATCACTTCCATGTAGACCTCCTCGGTGGTGCTGGCGTCGCGCACCCGCGACAACTGCAGCACTTCGCCCTCGGCGATCACCCGGGTGGCCTTGGAGAGGATCTGCATGACCGCCATCGAGTTCAGCTCGACCATCATTTCGAAGGAGCGCGAATAGAGGAAGTCGCCGACCAGCACGCTGGGCGCGTTGCCCCACAGGGCATTGGCGGTGGAGCGGCCGCGGCGCATGCCGGACATGTCTACTACATCGTCGTGCAGCAGGGTGGCGGTGTGCAGGAACTCGATGGTCGCGGCCAGCAGGCGCAGGTCGTCGCCATCGCGGCCCAGGGCCTTGCCGCACAGCAGCACCAGCAACGGCCGCAGGCGCTTGCCGCCAGCCGATGTGATATAATCGCCGATCTTCGATACCAGCGGCACGCGCGAGGTCAGCTGCTTCTTGATGATCTCGTCGACGGCGCTGAAATCGTCCGCCACCGCGCGGTAGAAGGATTGGGGTTGCATCGGCTGCTCCAGTGAGGTTGCGCGGCATGCTAGGTCGCGGGTCCAGGTGTGTCAAGGCGCGTGGCCAGCGGCCGGGGCCGGCACTTGCAAGGCCTCGGCCGGTTGCGTACAATCGCGCACCCTAACTTCCTGGGCAGCACCTGCCTTACGCAATTGCACCGGGCCGTTCCAGCCTCGTGCAGCCATGCCAGCCAATACTCATCATATAAAGCGCTGGGTGAGCAGGATTATCGGAGATTCAAAATGTCCTACGCAGTAATCGTTACCGGCGGCAAGCAGTACAAAGTCGCTGAAGGTGAATACCTCAAGATCGAGAAACTGGAAGTCGCCACTGGCGAATCCGTGACCTTCGATCGCGTTCTGCTGGTGGCCAACGGTGACGCCGTCACCATCGGTGCTCCAGTCGTAGCTGGCGCCACCGTAGTGGCCGAAGTCGTTTCCCAAGGCCGCCACGACAAGGTTCGCATCATCAAGTTCCGTCGTCGTAAGCACCACATGAAGCGCATGGGCCACCGCCAGTGGTTCACCGAGATCAAAATCACCGGTATCCAGGCTTAATCGCCGCGATCCCCTGAATTTATTGGAGAATTGAACCATGGCACACAAAAAAGCTGGTGGTAGTACTCGTAACGGTCGCGATTCAGAATCGAAACGCCTTGGCGTGAAGATGTATGGCGGCCAGGTCATCAAGCCAGGCAACATCATCGTCCGTCAGCGCGGCACCGAATTCCACGCAGGCTACGGCGTTGGCATGGGCAAGGACCACACCTTGTTCGCCAAGATCGAAGGCGTGATCAAGTTCGAGAAGAAAGGCGAGTTCAGCCGCCGCTACGTGAGCATCGTCGCCGCCTGATCGCGACGTCGCTCCTGAAGCCCCGTCATGCGACGGGGCTTTTTCGTTTCTGTTGAGCCTCTTGCAAAGCTGTTTGTCTGGGCTGCCGGCGTTGGTTTCTGATGATACGGGGCCGCCGCGCTCATCTTTGCAAGCGCCTCAGGGTTTTCTGGTTTTCAACTCGTCGAGTGACGAGAGGCGGTGTGGAATGAAGTTTGTAGACGAAGTATCGATCCGGGTCAAAGCCGGCGACGGCGGCAATGGTTGCATGAGCTTCCGCCGTGAAAAATTCATCGAGAACGGTGGCCCCAACGGCGGTGACGGTGGCGACGGTGGCTCGGTGTTCATGGTGGCCGACGAGAACCTCAACACCCTGGTCGACTACCGCTACACCCGTCACCACGAAGCCCAGCGCGGGCAGAATGGCGGCAGCACCGATTGCACCGGCAAGAAGGGCGAGGACCTGTTCCTGCGCGTGCCGGTCGGCACCACGGTGATCGACGCCTCCACCCAGGAAGTGATCGGTGACCTGATCACCCCCGGGCAGAAGCTGATGGTCGCCCAGGGCGGCTGGCACGGCCTGGGCAACACCCGTTTCAAGTCCAGCACCAACCGTGCACCGCGCCAGACCACGCCGGGCAAGCCGGGTGAGCAGCGCGACCTGAAGATGGAAATGAAGGTGCTGGCCGACGTGGGTCTGCTGGGCCTGCCCAATGCGGGCAAGAGCACCTTCATCCGCTCGGTGTCGGCCGCCAAGCCGAAAGTCGCCGACTACCCCTTCACCACCCTGGTGCCGAACCTGGGCGTGGTCAGCGTCGACCGCTGGAAGAGCTTCGTCATCGCCGACATCCCCGGCCTGATCGAGGGCGCTTCCGAAGGCGCCGGCCTGGGCATCCGCTTCCTCAAGCACCTGGCCCGCACCCGCGTGCTGCTGCACCTGGTCGACCTGGCGCCGCTGGACGAGAGCAGCCCGGCCGATGCCGCCGAGATCATCATCAACGAGCTGGCGCAGTTCAGCCCGGCGCTGGTCGATCGCGAGCGCTGGCTGGTGCTGAACAAGGCCGACATGATCCTGGAGGAAGAGCGCGACGAGCGCGTCAGGGAAGTGGTCGAGCGGCTGAACTGGGAAGGCCCGGTGTACGTCATCTCGGCCATCGCCAAGCAGGGCACCGAGCAGCTCAGCCATGACCTGATGCGCTACCTGGAAGACCGCGCCGACCGCCTGGCCAACGACCCGGCCTACGCGGCCGAGCTCAGCGACCTCGACCAGCGCATCGAAGACGAGGCCCGTGCCCAGCTGCAGGCCCTGGACGACGCCCGTACCCTGCGCCGCACCGGGGTAAAGAGCGTGCACGACATCGGCGAGGATGACGACTGGGACGACTTCGAAGACGACGAAGACGGTCCGGAAATCATTTACGTGCGCGACTGACCGGTTGCCGTACGGTTGCAGTACACTGAACGCCGCTCGCATGAGCGGCGTTTTGGTATCTACGGATTCGACATGGGTTGGAAGAGAAGATGCGAAGCAAGGTGACGGGCGCCCGGCGTTGGGTGGTGAAGATCGGCAGCGCGCTGCTGACCGCCGACGGCAAGGGCCTGGATCGGGGTGCGATGGCCGTCTGGGTCGAGCAGATGGTGGCGTTGCGCGAAGCCGGTGTGGAGCTGGTGCTGGTGTCCTCCGGGGCGGTGGCGGCGGGCATGAGCCAGCTGGGCTGGACCACCCGACCGAGCGCGATGAACGAGTTGCAGGCGGCTGCGTCCATCGGCCAGATGCGCCTGGTGCAGGCCTGGGAGTCGAGCTTCGGCGAGCATGGCAAGCACACCGCGCAGATCCTGCTCACCCACGATGACCTGTCCGACCGCAAGCGCTACCTCAATGCCCGCAGCACCCTGCGCACCCTGGTCGATCTCGGCGTGGTGCCGGTGATCAACGAGAACGACACGGTGGTCACCGACGAGATCCGCTTCGGCGACAACGACACCCTGGCCGCATTGGTGGCCAACCTGGTGGAAGCCGACCTGCTGGTGATCCTCACCGACCGCGACGGCATGTTCGACGCCGATCCGCGCAACAACCCCGAGGCCCAGCTGATCCATGAAGCCCGTGCCGACGACCCGTCCCTGGACGCCGTGGCCGGCGGCACCGGTGGCGCCCTGGGCCGCGGCGGCATGCAGACCAAACTGCGCGCCGCGCGCCTGGCCGCGCGTTCCGGTGCCCACACCATCATCATCGGCGGGCGCATCGAGCGCGTGCTGGACCGCCTCAAGGCCGGCGAGCGCCTCGGCACCCTGCTGTCGCCCGAGCGCGGCATGCTCGCCGCACGCAAGCAGTGGCTGGCCGGGCACTTGCAGACCCGCGGCACCCTGGTGCTCGACGCCGGCGCGGTGAAGGCTCTGCGCGAGTCGAACAAGAGCCTGCTGCCGGTTGGGGTGAAGACCGTGCAGGGCAGCTTCCGCCGTGGCGAAATGGTGGTCTGCGTCGGCCCCGACGGCCTGGAAGTGGCGCGTGGCCTGGCCAACTACAGCGCCCTGGAGGCACAGAAGATCATCGGCCAGGCCTCCGATGCGATCGAGCGGGTGCTGGGCTACAGCGCCGAGCCTGAGCTGGTTCACCGCGACAACCTGGTACTGGTGTGAGGAGCGTCGAGATGCTGAAGCGAATGATTGCCATGATGGCGCTGGCCATGCCGATGCTGGCCGGGGCCGACGAGATCGGCCAGGTATCCACCGTGTTCAAGTTCCTCGGCCCGAACGACCGGATCGTGGTCGAGGCGTTCGACGACCCCAAGGTGGAGGGCGTGACCTGCTACCTGTCGCGCGCCAAGACCGGCGGTGTGAAAGGCGGCCTGGGCCTGGCCGAAGACCGCGCCGAGGCCTCGATCGCCTGCCGCCAGGTGGGGCCGATCAGCTTCAAGGGTGACATCAAGGATGGCGACGTGGTGTTCAAGGAGCGCACCTCGCTGGTGTTCAAGACCATGCAGGTGGTGCGCTTCCTCGACAAGAAGCGCAATACGCTGGTGTATCTGGTGTACAGCGACCGCGTCGTCGAAGGCAGCCCGCAGAACGCGGTGACGGCCATTCCGATTAGGCCTTGGGCGCAATAGATTTTTCCAGTGGGGCAGGCCGGTCTCAGCCGGCATGCTCTTGCAGGCTGAGGCTTGAAGCGTTTTCGTTGCGGTTCTCGTCTTGCCGTGTGCAGCGCACGGCTCTCAGGCTGCTTGGCTCAGCATCTCCACGATATCTTTCGCCCGCCTGGTACGCCTGATCTCCTGCGAACGAAAACAGCCTGGAACGTTAACGCTCGCGCTAGAACGTTAACGAAGCGATCCACTCCTGTAAAAACGCTAATGCAAGGCTGCCGGAATTCAGATCGGGGCCTGGGCAGGCCCCGTCCTGATGGCCGTCAGGCCGTCGTCTCGGCCGTGTCCTCGCGCACGACCGCTTTCTCCACGTCGCGCCGGCTGATGTACTTCCAGTCCGATTCGTCGATGTAGATCCCGTTCGGCCCGCTGCCCCCTTCCAGGTCGATCGCCACCCGCGCCGACACCTGTGGCTTGACGCTCGCCAGGATGGGCACGAAGCCCAATTGCTGGCTGGTCTCCAGCAACGCCGCCTGGTTGCGTTCGTCGATGTCCGCCGCTTCGTCCAGGTAGTACGGCAGGCGGATGCGGCTGGCCAGGTCGCGGTCCATCAGGTGCAGCAACAGGTACATGTTGGTCAGCGCCTTGATGGTCATGGTGGTGCCGTTGGACGCGGCGCCGTCGATGTCGGCGTGGATCACCGGCTGGCCGTTGACCTTGGTGATCTCGAACGCCAGCTCGAACAGGTCCTTCAGGCCCAACTGGTTGTGGTTGGCCGCCACCAGCCGCGCCAGGTACTCCTTGGCCTCTTCGTTCTTGTTGTCCTGTTCGGCGCTCTGGGTCAGGTCGAACACCGACAGCGTCTCGCCTTCTTCGTACTGCCCGGCGCTGTGGATGATCTGGTCGATGTGCTTGAGCGCTTCCTTGTTCGGTGCCAGCACCACGCGGAAGCTCTCCAGGTTCGACACCTGGCGACGGTTGATCTCGCGGTTGAACAGGGCCAGCTGATGCTCGAGGCTGTCGTAGTCGCTGCGGATGTTGCGCAGTGTTCGGGCGATATCGGTGACCGCCGCACGGCGGGCCTTGGCCAGGGTCAGGGCTTCCTCGGTGCGGTGCGAATAGGCATTGATCAGCAGCGACAGGCGCCGCTCCATGTCGTCCTCGCTGTCGAACTTGGCCACGCCCTTGAGGCGCACCTGGGCATACAGCGCCTCGATCTGGTTGTCCACACGTTGCAGGCCCTGCCAGCTGTCCTGGTAGTCGTTGAGCAGCGGCAGCAGGTTGTCCATGGAGTCGTCCACCGGCTCCATGAACGGCGTGCCGAACGGCAGGTCGGCCGGCAGCAGCTGGCGGCGACGCAGGGCGTCGTCCAGGGTGCGCTGCTTGGCTTCCATGTCGGAGATCTGCCGGCCCACCAGCTGCAACTTGGCCGACAGCTGCTGCACGCGCTCGGTGAAGGCATCGCTGGAGCGCTTGAGCTCGTCCTGGGCCGCTTCGAACTGGGCCAGCTGTTCGAGTTTTTCCGGCTCCTCGGCGCTCAGGGTCTCGCTGCGGCGGAAGTCTTCCAGGGCCTTCTGCGCATCCAGCACCTGCTGGTACAGGGTCTCGGTCTGCGCCTTGCTCGCCGCGCGGTCCAGGGCCACGGCCTGTTGGGTCTTGAGCTGGCGCAATTCCTTGTCCAGGCGCTCCTTCTGGTCGCGCAGGGCCGCGCGGTCGGCCAGGGCCTGGAGCGCCGGGGGCTCGATGTGAGACAGGTCGATGGACAGCCCCGGCACCTCGAAGCGCTCGCCCTTGAAGCGGTCGAGCACGCTTTCCAGGGTGCTGACCCACTGATCGCCGTCCGCCACCTCGATGCCGCGCTCGCCCAGCGGCAAGCTGAACAGCGCCCCGTTGAACAGGCGCATCAGGCGGTCGACGTCCTGCTGCGAGAATTCCTCGCGCAGGCGCGCGTAGCTGTTGTTGTCGGCGTGTTCGAGCTGCTGCTTCACCGCCTTCAGGCGTTTTTCCAGGTCGCGCACGCGCTCGTCGAGGTCTTCGGCGGAGAACTGTCGCGACTGGGCCAGGGCGCCGGCCAGTTCGTCGTGGGCGTCCTTGGCAGCCAGCAGTTGCTGTTCGAGCACCTTCACGTCGTCGACCAGGGCGAAGCGGTGCTTGAGCACCGACAGCTCGCCAAGCCAGCGCTGGATACCGGTGATTTCCCGCTCCAGTCGCATCAGCTCCTGGGTACCGCCGCGCTGGTCGTTCTGCAGCGCGTCCTGCTCGGCACGGTAGTGCTCGGCCTGGATCACCAGCTCTTCCTTGCGCGCCGCAGCGTAGTCCTGCCAGGTGCCGAGCAGGCTGTCGAGCAGGGGCGAGAGGCGATGCAGCTTGCCACGCAACACGTCACGCTGGGCCACGCCGCCAGCGAGCGCTTCGACCAGCGGACCAGCGGCGACCAGGGCGTTGTAGTCCTGCTCCATGCGGCGCACGTCGCGGAAGGCTTCTTCGCAGGCGGCGATATAGTCGACGCTGCCCGAGCGCAGGCTGTGCTCGAAGGCATCGAGGAACAATTGCTTGAGCTTGGCGGCGGTGATTTCGCGCATGTGCAGCAGGTTGATGAACAAGGCGCGGAAGGTCTTCAGGCTCTGCTCGCTGGTCGAGCGCAGCGGAATCAGGGTCAGGTCCAGCGGCACCGAGGTGTGCCCGCCCACCAGCAACCGACGCAGTTCGTCGGGCTTGAGCTCGTAGGCCTTCAGGCCATTGCGCTCGAGGTTGGTGAACAGTTCCTTCTGGCGCAGGCAGGTGTCGTCTTTCTGATAGTGGGCCAGGTCCAGCTCGCCCTGGTAGGCGAAGAACTGATGGCCGAAGCCGCCACCGGGGCCGCGGCCGACCACGCCGATCACATGGGGGCCGTGGGGCAGGTCCAGTTCGCAGAGGATGTAGCTGGTGTCGCTGGCGAAGTAGAAGCGGCGCGACTGCTCCAGGCTGTACTTGCCGAAGGCCATGTCCGACATGCGCGCCAGAATGGGGAACTGCAGCGCGTTGATCGACGCCGACTTACCCAGGTTGTTGGCGCCGTACACCGACAGCGGGTGTTCCAGTGGGAACAGGCCGAGGCTGTAGCCAGCGGTGTTGAGCAATGCGAAGCGGCGAATGCCGTAGCGTGCCTGGCTCATGCGTCGATCTCCTGTTGCTCTTCACCGATGGCACGGGCCAGGGCGTCTTCCTCGGACTCGTCGCCCTCGAACGGGGTGAGGTCCAGCGGGTCGTCGGTGCGGTTCAGTTGCTCGGGGCTTTCTTCTTCGATCAGTACCGGGGTGGGCAGTGGCAGGTCGCTGTGCAGGGTGGCGGCCAGGTCGCGGTCCTGCTGGACCGACAGGCACACGTCGAGGAAACGGTGCATCGGCGGCAGGAAGCGGTATATGCCACCTTCCTCGAAGGCGAAGCCCAGTTGCGTCATTCGGCGCAGGATCTTTTCTTCCAGCTCCTCGACGGTTTGCACCTCGGCTTGCAGGAACAGGTCGCGGTATTTCTCCAGCAGCGAAGGCAACTCGTCGCGGCCAAGGCTGCCACCGTCGAGCACGGCGATGGGGTCACGGCCCTGGTCGGCCAGGTGCTCGACCAGGATGAAGGTGAACAGCGCCAGGCGCTGGGCAGTCTTGTTGACCTGCGCGGCAGCCTGCTCGGGGACGAAGTAGTAGAAGCCGCGGGTATCGCACACCAGTTCGAAGCCCAGGGCCTTGAACAAGGTACGGTAGGTGTCCTGGCAGTTCGACAATTGGGCGTACAGCTCCGGGTCGCGGCGGCTGATGTG
This sequence comes from Pseudomonas sp. S30, assembly GCF_016518545.1. Taxonomy (GTDB): domain Bacteria; phylum Pseudomonadota; class Gammaproteobacteria; order Pseudomonadales; family Pseudomonadaceae; genus Aquipseudomonas. The sequence continues at coordinate 105,709 of NZ_JACVTO010000012.1, read as the reverse complement.
AAAGCCCTTGAACAGCTCGCGGAAGATCGGCGCGAGCTGGGACAGTTCGGAAAGATCAAGATGCATGGGCGGGGCTCGCGGTGGAATCGGTGGCTGCCGGCGGTTGCTCGCGGCTGGAGGTCAGGGCGAAGGAGCGCAGGCTGACCCGGTGTTCGCGGGTGTGGTAGTCCTGGCGGTCGAGGCGCTCGCGGCTGAAGCGCTTCTCGCGGGAGAGGCGCGAGAACCAGTACAGCAGTTCGTCGGTGGCGCCTTCGGGCTCCTGCTCCAGCAGCCAGACCATGAGGTCCGGCAGCGGCAGGGCGTCTTCGCAGCGTTCGAGCATTTCCTTGACCGTACGCGGAGCGCGCGGCGCCGGGCCTTTGTCGGTCTTGTGCGCCTTGGGAAAGCGCGCCGGCTTGGGCTCGAAGCGCGCCAACGCATAGACGTAGACCTCGACCTGGCTGGCGCTGCCGAGGAAGGTGCTCTGCGGGCGGGTGAACAGCGGCATGGCGGCTTGCGGCACGGCGTCCAGGCCCTTCTTGCGGATCACCGACAGGGCCAGTGCCGCGCCGCGGGTCACGGCGTTGTGCCGACGCGCTTCCTCACGCAGCGGCAACAGCAGCTCGCGCGCGTGGCGCAGGGTCAGCTGGGCGCTGGTCTGCATTTCCAGGATGCGCGCGTGGGTACGCAGCAGCATGTCGTCGTCCACCAGGTGGCCCAGCCGTGCCTGCTCGCCCAGCAGGCGCAACAGCACGGTCTCGACCTTGCGCACGCCCTGCTCGAAGGCGCCGTCGGCGTTGACCAGCTGGATCATCGGCTCGACGTACTCGTCCCAGGTCGCCAGCACTTCGGCGTAGCGCTGGCGCAAGGGGATCTGCCGGTTGCTGGTCTTGGCCCGCTCGGCCACGGCCACCAGTGCCTGCTCGTCGTTGTCGAGTTTTTTCAGCACATCGCGCACGCGCATGTCGAGCAGGCGCAGCTGGCGCGCCAGGTCATCGCTGTCGCGGTTGTCGAAGGCGTCCTGGATGTGTCCGGCCAGGCGTTCGAGATGGCGCAGGTAGGCCTCGATCTCCAGGCACAGGCCCAGCCGGTGCTCGCGGCGCAGGTAGGCGAGGAAGTCGTGGATCTGGGCGTTGAGTTCGAAACGGTTGGGGCTTTTCGCCACCGGGACCAGAATGTCCAGGCGGATCCACACGTCGAGCAGCTGGGTGATGTCCTGCGCCGTGCTTTCCACCTGCTGGCGAGCCAGTTGCTGGCGCAGCTCGACCAGGCTCAGGGTGCCCTGGTCGAAGCGCTCGCACAGCGGCTCGATCAGCGCCCAGTGTTCGGCGAGGGCGCGCAGGACGCGCTTGGGTTCGATCATTGGCGGGTCGACTCGTTGCCAAATAAAAGCGGCGATTGTACTGCATCAGGCCGGTGGGATTTCACCCCTTGGTCCGGGAATTGCGGCAATCACCTGGCCATGCCACGCGTTCGCGGCGCCAGGCCATGGGCGCTGCGCAAATTTCCGCCCGGTCGATGCGCCGCGACAGCGCCAACGGCGTTAGAATGCCCGACCCGAACAGACCCCGGAACCTCGAGCCGTGTTGACCGAGCCTCGCCGCCGCGCCTACCTGTCCGCCATGCAAGTGGTGCACTGGCTGCCGCGTGCCGAACTGCCGTTCGCCGCGCCTTCCAGGCCCGAGCTGCTGCTGCCGGTGGCACCGCTGCAAGCGCCTGAGTTCGACGCGGCGCCGGTTGCCCAGGCCCACGCGCCGGTGATGCCGGTCGCCGGCCAGGTTCGTCAAGTCGAGGCACGCCAGGCCGAGCGACCGAAGATCGAGATCCCGCGCCCAGGCACTGCGCCCAAGGCACCGGCCAGCACCGTGGATGTCGAGGCGCAGGCGTCCCGGCCGGCGCGTCCGGTACCGACACCGCCACCGCGCTTCGCCCTGCAACTGCTGCGCGCCGGCCGCTGCCTGCTGCTGGTCGAACTGGCCACCGGCCAGCCGTTCCAGAGCCGCGACCCGTCCTACCTGCTGCTCAAGGACATGCTGCGCGCAGCCGGTTTGCCCGACGCGCCGCAGATCATCGGCGAGCCGGTGCGCTGGCCGCTGTTCCTGCGCGGCAACATGGACCAAGGGCCGGAGGCGGCCCGGGACTTCGTTCAGGGCTTCGTTCAGGCGCGCCTGGAAGAAAGCCCCTGCGCCTGCCTGTGGCTGGTCGGCCTGCCTGCCGTGCGCTTCGCCGCCGACGCCGACGACCAAGTCTATGGCCAGGTGCTGGCGGTCCAGGGGCTGGGTGACGTCTGGGCATTGCCCGGTCTTGAATCGTTGATGGACGAGCCGCAGCGCAAGGCGCACGTCTGGAAAGCCATGCGCCAGCTGATGGCGCGCTGGAAGCCTGTCGAATGAGTGACTCGATCAGTTTCCGCCCCATGACCGAGGCGGATCTGGATAGCGTACTGAAGATCGAATATGCCGCCTTCAGTCATCCCTGGACCCGCGGCATCTTTCTCGATGCGCTGAAGTCCTACGAGGTCTGGCTGATGTTCGACGGCCAGCAGCAGGTGGGCCATGGCGTGATCAACGTGATCATCGACGAAGCCCACCTGCTCAACATCACCGTCAAGCCGGAAAACCAGGGGCGTGGCCTGGGCCTGCGGCTGCTGGGCCACCTGATGGCGCGGGCCTGGCAGCTCAACGGCCGGGAGTGCTTCCTGGAAGTGCGCGCCAGCAACCAGTCGGCCTATCGCTTGTACGAGCGCTTCGGCTTCAACGAAATCGGCCGGCGCCGGGATTACTACCCGGCGGCCGGCGGGCGTGAAGACGCCCTGGTGATGGCCTGCACCCTGTTCGAGGACTGAACGGCCGTCAGATCGCCGGCGGTTCGACCTCCAGTGGCGCGCGCAGGTCGCGCAGGCTGCGGGTCGTGCTGGCGGTGTTGCACTTGGCGGCGGCCTGCTCGGGCGTGTAGTCGCGGATGGTGCGGAAGAACAGCTCGCAGGTCTGCTTTTTCTGGGTCACCTGCCATTTGTTCGCGCAGGCCTGGAGCGTCAGCGTGCCATCGGCCTGGGGATTGCGGCCCATGCCCGCCTGCCAGCAGGCAGCGGTAAGGTCCTGGCCCATCATCTTCAGGCCCGCGGCGTCGGCCTTGTCCTGATCGCCCCCGGTGTTGTTCTTGTCCGCCGCGTACCAGATCGCGCTGGGGTGGTTGGCGCCCAGCACCGGTACCTGGCGACCGGCCTGCGGGCTGATGCTGACCAGGCCCAGCACATCCACCTTCGGCCCGTACTGCTGCTGGATCCAGCTGCGCACCGGCGCGCCGAAGGCCACCATCGGCAGTGACTGGGTGTCCGAAGGCAGGGTCATCTGTTTCACCATGCGCGTCTGGTAGTCGCTGAAGTAGCCGTAGGTGCCTTCCAGTGTCTTGCCGGCGCTGGCGGGCGCGGCGATGGGCGCGATGTCGACGATGGTCTGGTAGGCCGGTGTCTGGCTGGCGTCGACGCCGTTGAAGGTCAGCAGCTGCGCCCAACGGTCGGTGGTACTGGAGCGCAGGTAGTCCTGGGCCTGGGTCAGGGAGTAGTCCGGCGGGAAGTGCAGCAGCTCGATGCTGCGGCGATTCTCCAGGGCCATGCCCAGCGGCAGGAACAGGTACCAGTCATAGGACCATTTGCCGTCTTTGTTCAAGCGGGTGGCGCCCTGGTAGGCCAGCTCGCCGCTGTCGAGCAGTTGGCGCAGCGGCTCGGCGTAGCTGGCGGGCACTTCGCTGATCAGCGCCTGCACGTGGTCGTCGTCGCGGGTGATCTTCACCTGGGCAGTGGCGTAGCCGTCGCGGCGCACGCTCTGGGTCAGGTAATGCTCCACGGTCTGCTCCAGCGTCCAGTCGCGGTAGCAGATGACATGGCAATTGTTGGGGAAGGCGAACAGGCGCGTGACCCGTTGCGTATCGCCCAGGTCGATTCGCGCGTCGGCCTGGACCAGGCCGCTGAAGGCCAGGGCGGCCAGTGTCGGTGCAGCCAGCTTATGCATGCTTAACTCCTTGTTATGGGCCGCCAGGGGCGGCGGCCGCTCATACTGGAACAAGGGACGGGGAGATGAACAGTCGCAATACATGGCTTTTTGCCATTTTGTTGGCCGGTGTCGGCACGGCCTGCGCCGAGTCCCGTGATCAACGGTCGTTCGCCCTGTGGGCAGGCGATCACCCGACCGGGCCGTTTCGCCAGATGCTGGTGCAGGCGCGGCTGTACGGCGTGGTGCCGATCCACCAGCTGCTGCGCTCGGCCTCGGACTGGCGACTGTGTCGCGCAGCCCCTTATGCCGTGCCGCCCGCTGCCCAGTGGCCCGCGGTGCGCTCGACCCTGGCGCTGCTGCTCACCTTGAAGCAGCAGGGCATCCTGGGGCCTTTCGAGGTGCTGTCGGCCTACCGCGATCCGGCGCTCAACGCCTGTGCGGGTGGCGCCGTGGGCAGCGCCCACACCCGCGCCTTCGCGGTCGACTTGGTACTACCGGACTGGGCGGACCCTAACCCGTTGTGCGCCTTCTGGCAGCAGCATGGCAGGGCCTGGAACATGGGCCCTGGGCGATATCCCTCGGGCCGTATCCACCTGGACACGGCGGGCTACCGCACCTGGGGTGCCGACGGTGGCGCGGGCTCGTCGTTCTGTGCCAGCCCACACTGAGCCAGGCTCGCACGGCAGTGCCGCGCCACCCAGTCGGCGAAGCGCTGACGCTTGCCACCGTCGTCCAGCGGCAGCGGGCTGAGCAGGTGATAGGCCGAGCCGTCGCGCAGGAAGCCCCAGGGCGCCTGCAGTTGGCCGTTGTCCAGGTCGTCGCGAACCATCAGCGCCGAGGCCATGGCCAGGCCGAGCCCGGCGCTGGCGGCCTGGATCGACAGGTAGAAATGCTGGTAGTCGCCACGTACCGCTCCTGTGGCCTGCTCGCCGCTCAGCCGCAGCCACGCACCCCAGGCCGAGGGGCGGGTGGCGCTGTGCAGCAGGCGCTGGCCGTCGAGGGTGCGCGAGGCAGGTGAGGCGCCCACCGGGCCGATCCACTCGTCGCACAGCTTGCGGCTGTGCAGGGCGCCGTCCCAATGGAAGTCATCGCGCCTGAGGGCCAGGTCGACACCGCCGCGGGCGAAGTCCACCGGCCCGCCTGCCGTGACCAGGTGCAGGTGCAGGTCCGGGTGGTGGGCGTGGAAATCAGGCAGGCGCGGGATCAGCCAGCGCATGGCCAGCGTCGGCTCGCAGGACAACACCAGGATGTCGTCATGCTGCGGTCGTTGCAGGCGCTGCACGGTGGTGGCCAGTTGCTCGAAGAGCGTCTGGGTGGTGTCGAACAGCGTGCGGCCGGCAGCGGTGAGGAAGACCGCGCGATTACGGCGCTCGAACAGGGCTACGCCCAGGCCCTCTTCTAGCAGGCGTACTTGGCGACTGACCGCGCCATGGGTGACGTTCAGATGTTCGGCGGCGGCCACGAAGCTCTCGTAACGGGCGGCGCTGTCGAAGTAGCGCAGGGCGGCGAGGTGGGGAAGCTTCATGGTGGGCGGTCCGTCATGCATGTGGGAAACAGGTGATGAAAACTAGCAGATAACCGGCTGACACATCGTTTTTGTTGCTACCCGCGGTGCCTGATACTCAGTCCATCTGCAACGTTTCATCATCGATCGAGGTAGCCTCAATTGACCGAACTGCTCGCCGTCGCCCTGTTCACCGTGCTCGCCGTCATCAGCCCCGGCGCGGACTTCGCCCTGGTCACCCGCAGCAGCTATGCCCAAGGACGCCCGGCGGGCCTGGCGGCGGCGGTGGGTATCGCCCTCGGCGTGCAGGTGCATGTGTGCTACACCTTGTTCGGCATCGCCCTGATCATCCAGAGCAGCCCCGCGCTGTTTCTGGTGATGAAGGCGTTAGGGGCGGGGTATCTGGTCTACCTGGGCTACAAGTCGCTGACCAACACCCAGCGCATCCGCCTGGACGATTCCGCCCAGGGGCGGGTGGCTGGCGTGTGGGCCGCGCTGCGCACGGGCTTTATGACCAACGCGCTCAATCCAAAGACCATGCTGTTCGTGATCAGCGCCTATACCCAGGTGGTCACCCCCGGCAGTTCGCTGGCGGTGAACCTGGGCTATGGCGCGTTCATGTCGTTGGCTCACTGGGCCTGGTTCAGCCTGGTGGCGCTGTTCTTCTCGCGCGCGGGATTGCGCCGGGCGATGATCGAACGGCAGCGACTGGTGGACCGGGTGATCGGCGTGGCCCTGATCGGCCTGGGGTTGGCGGTAGCGGTGGCGGGGGTGCGTTGAACTAGACCGCGCGCGCAAAGAAAAAGGGCTTACCTTGCGGTAAGCCCTTTTCAGGTTTGGTGGCTACACAGGGACTTGAACCCCGGACCCCAGCATTATGAATGCTATGCTCTAACCAACTGAGCTATGTAGCCAATGGCGCGCATTATTCTCTGGTGATGCCCTCGTGTCAACACTCATCTCAAAAAAAATCTACGGGGTTTCAGACGCTTAGGCTCCGTCGGTCGCTCACCGCACGATCAACGCCTGCCCGAACAGCTCATGCGCTTGCAGCCCCTGGTCTGCGATGAAGCTCCCTAGAGCATCGCTGGCGGGGTTCTGGTCGAAGTCGCCGGTGATCGCTCGGTTGGCGATCTGGTCGTCCAGCACCCACACTCGCAAACCCCGAGGGCTGGCCAGGCGATCCAGTACCCGCTGCAACGGCTGGTCATGGACCGACCAGCGCCCTTTGCGCAGCGCGGCGAGTGCGGTGTCGGTCATTTTTTCGACTGGCTCGATGCGCGCAGCATCGAAGGCGACCCGCTCGCCGGCCGAGAGCAGGCGCGAATCGCCGCCCTGCCTGATCGCCGCCTTGCCGCTGAGCACCAGCAGTTCGTCGTGATCAGGGTATCGAGCGATCGCCAGGCGCGTGCCGAACACCTGGATCAGGGCATCGTCCACCTGTATCTCCAGGGCGCGGCCGTCCAGCTTGACCTCCAGCGCCACCTGCCCCTGAACCAGCTGCAGCTGTCGGGTACGACCGCGAAGGTCCACGTTCATCGCGCTCGCGCCTTCCATGTGCAGGGTCGAGCCGTCCGGCAGGCGCACGCTGCGCCGTTCCCCGGGGGCCGTGTGCAGTTCGCTGCCCAGGCGCTGCAGCAGGGGCCAGTAGAGGTAGGCCAGCGCCGCCAGCATCGCCAGGAACAGCGCGGCCAGCCACTTGCCCCACGGGCTGCGGCGCATTTCCACAGGTCGGGGGCGCGGACGCGGGGGCGGGGCGACCGGCCGGGGCGCGGGTACCGGCGACTGCAAGGCGGCGAACGCCCGGGCGTTGTCCGGGTCCTGGCACCATTGGGCGAAGGCCTTGCGTCGCTGTGCGTCGCCACCGGCCTGTGCCAGCAGTGCCATCCATTCCAGCGCCTCACGCTGGGGGTCGTGCTCGTACCGCTGGGCAGGCATCGGGCTCATGCTGGAATCGGCTCACGAAGGAGGACGAGGTGTCCGGGGATCGGTGAATGAGCTGGAGATGCTAAATATAGTGAGAACCATTTACAAGTACGCTTCGGATGGATGGCGCTCGTCGAGTGAATTAGGGGTGGCTTCATGTCCAGATGTTTCTAATAATCGGTGCCCAACCCGCGCACGGATGTCGAGCCCATGGCCCTCAGCAGTACCCCGTCCAGCCCCGCGATTCCCAGCGCTGCGCCGAGTTCCGGCAGCAGTCCGCTGGTGATGCGGATCATCACCTTCTGCGCCCTGGCGCACCTGATCAACGACCTGATCCAGTCGGTGCTGCCTGCGATCTACCCCATGCTCAAGGCCAACTACGACCTGAGCTTCGCCCAGATCGGCCTGATCACCTTGACCTTCCAGGTCACCGCTTCGCTGCTGCAACCCTGGGTCGGCTTCTACACCGACAAGCGCCCGACGCCCAACCTGTTGCCCCTGGGCACGCTCTGCACCCTGGTCGGCATCGTGATGCTCGCCTTCGTCGGCAGTTTCCCGATGATCCTCCTGGCCTCGGCACTGGTGGGCATCGGCTCGTCGACCTTCCACCCGGAAACCTCGCGCATCGCTCGCTTGGCCTCTGGCGGCCGCTTCGGTCTGGCGCAGTCCACCTTCCAGGTCGGCGGCAACGCCGGCTCCGCCTTCGGGCCTTTGCTGGCGGCGGCCATCGTCATTCCCTTCGGCCAGACCCACGTGGCCTGGTTCGGCGTGGCGGCGCTGTTCTTCTTCGCCGTGACGCTGATCCTGCGGCGTTGGTACAAGGATCACCTGAACCAGTACAAGGCGCGCAAGGGCGGTGTCGCCAGCCACGGGCTGTCACGCCAGCGCGTGCTGGCAGCACTGGTGGTACTGGGGCTGCTGGTGTTCTCCAAGTACTTCTACATGGCCAGCTTCACCAGCTACTTCACCTTCTACCTGATCGAGAAATTCGACCTGTCGGTGGCCAGTTCGCAATTGCACCTGTTCCTGTTCCTCGGCGCGGTGGCGGCCGGTACGTTCTTCGGTGGGCCGATCGGCGACCGCATCGGGCGCAAGGCGGTGATCTGGTTCTCGATCCTCGGCGTGGCGCCCTTCACCCTGGCGCTGCCTTACGCCGACCTGTTCTGGACCACCGTGCTGAGCCTGGTGATCGGCTTCATCCTGGCGTCGGCGTTCTCGGCCATCGTGGTGTACGCCCAGGAACTGGTGCCGGGCAACGTGGGCATGATCGCCGGCATCTTCTTCGGCCTGATGTTCGGCTTCGGCGGCATCGGCGCGGCGCTGCTGGGGTATCTGGCCGACCTGCGCGGCATCGAGTACGTTTACGGATTGTGCTCGTTCCTGCCGCTGTTCGGGCTGCTGGCGGTGTTCCTGCCTTCCACCGGCAAGCGCTGATCGGCAGAGGGGGCAGGGCGGTGGCGCGGTGGTTGACGGCGCGCGCGGCCCTGGCCTAGTGTGGTGTTTCACAAGTAACGCTGATCAAGGCCGAGTGATTTTCATGCTCAGGCAAGGCGCCGCGACGAGTCGTAGCCCAGCTACGGCGAGGAGCGGCAACGCCGCATGAGCATGAAAAGCGCCGGCATTTACAGCGTTTACTTGTGATACACCACACTACAGTCCAGCCTCCCTCACTCTAGGTCAGCGAATCACGCCATGCGTCGCACCTGCCATGTTCTCCACCCGCGCTGCACTGTCGCCCCGACAGCGCGCCGCCCGTGGCCGAGCGACACGGTGCTCGAGCGCAGGCGCAGCGTGCTGTTCGCCTTCACCTTCTCGCCACACTCCACCTCGCACTGATTCAAGTCTGTGTGTGCTGCGCCGTGCCGGCGTGGCATCGGGCGTTCGCGCCTGTCGATCTTTCGAGCGTTGGAGTCATCGATGAACATGCGTTTGCTGGCGGGCCTGTTGTTCGCCGTGTCGGTCGTGGGTTTCAGCCTGGGGGCCAGCCTGCCGCTGGTGTCGTTGCGATTGCACCAGGCCGGGGCTGGCACTCTGGAAATCGGCATCGTCTCGGCCATCCCTGCGGCCGGCATGATGCTGTCGGCGTTCATGGTCGATGCCTGCTGCCGCTGGTTTACCCGCCGTGCCCTGTACCTGCTGTGCTTCAGCCTCTGCGCCCTGAGCATCGGCCTGCTGGACAGTGCCTTCGAGCGCCTGTGGCTGCTGGCGCTGTTGCGTCTGGCGCTGGGTGTCGGCATGGGCATCGCGATCATTCTCGGCGAGTCGTGGGTCAACGCCCTGTGCCCGGAGCACAATCGCGGCAAGATCATGGCCCTGTACGCCACCAGCTTCACCGGCTTTCAGGTGCTGGGCCCGGCGCTGCTGGCGCTGGTCGGCGCCGACAGCCCGTGGATCACCGGCGTGGTCACCGCCTGCTATGGCCTGGCGCTGCTGTGCATCGTGTTCACCGTGCCCGCCGACCGCGTCGAGCATGACGACGCCGACGCGCGCAGCTTCACCCTGGCAGGCTTCTTCCGCGTGGCCCCGGCGCTGTGCGTGGCCGTGCTGTTCTTCTCGTTCTTCGATGCCGTGGTGCTGTCGCTGCTGCCGGTGTACGCCAGCAGCCATGGCTTCGCCGTGAGCGTGGCGGCGCTGATGGTGACCGTGGTGTTCGCCGGCGACATGCTGTTCCAGCTGCCGTTGGGCTGGTTGGCCGACCGGGTCGAACGCACCGGGCTGCACCTGGCCTGCGGGCTGGTGGCGATGGCCATTGGCATCGCCTTGCCTTGGCTGCTGGACCTCACCTGGTTGCTGTGGCCGCTGCTGGTGCTGCTCGGCGCTGTGGCGGGTGGGATCTATACCCTGGCGCTGGTGCTCATTGGCCAGCGCTTCAGGGGCCGCGACCTGGTGACCGCCAACGCCAGCGTCGGGCTGCTGTGGGGCGCCGGTAGCCTGGTCGGGCCGCTGGTCAGCGGCGCCGCGATGGACGTGGCGCCCCACGGCCTGCCAATGGCGTTGGCGCTGATGGCCGGGCTGTTCGTCTGCTTCGCCCGGCAGGCCTGGCGCCGGGTGGGCAGGCTGCGGGTGACGGGCGACTGAGCGCCTGGCCGGCCGCTTCGCCGCTGCGTTCAACCGCGAAGAGGCCGGCTCATGCCCCGCAGGTCAGAAGCGCCCGCTCAAGGTCACCGACACATTGCGCGGATCGCCCCAGTAGTAGCCGGTCGGAGTCGGCGCCACCTGGCGGTAGTACTTGCGATCGAACAGGTTGTTGGCGTTGACCTGTAGCGAGTACTGCTCGTTGAAGCGGTAGTTGACCATCGCGTTGTACACCGCATAGCCGGACTGGCTGGCCACCGCGTTGCCGCTGCGATTGTAGATGTCGCTCTGCGCCTGCACGCCGCCGCCTACGGTCCAGGCCTGCCACTCGCCGGGCAGGCGATAGCTGGAGAACAGGCGCAGCATGCGCTTGGGGTCGGTGGTGCGAATGGCATTGCCGGCGTTGCCGGTGGTGTCCTTGAGGTACTCAGTGCTGTTGTAGGTATAGCCACCCGACACGTTCCAGCCCGGCAGCACTTCGCCGGAAATCTCCAGTTCGAAGCCCTGGCTACGGTTCTTTCCGGCGGCGACCTTGCAATAGCCGCTGGTGTAGTTCGGCGGGCAGGGGTTGGGGCCGCTGATGTCGTCCAGGGGATTGCCGACCTGATAGATGCGGAACAGCGCCAGGGAGGCGTTGAGCCGGCCGTCGTAGAACTCGCCCTTGATGCCGGTCTCGTAGGCTTCGCCGGTGACCGGCGCGAGCACCGAGCCGCTGGCGTTGGTGGCGGTCTGCGGGTTGAAGATCTCGGTGTAGCTGGCGTAGGTGCTGAAATTGTCGTTCAGGTCGTAGATCAGCGCGGCGTAGGGCACCACCTTGTTGTCGACGCTGAAGCGGCCGTTGGAGCGGGTGTTGTTCTCCTGCTCGTAGTCGTACCAGTTGCTGCGCGCGCCGATGATCGCCGTCAGCGGATCGGCCAGCGAGATGCGCCAGGTGGCGTAGGCGCCTTCCTGGGTGGTGCGGGTGCGCACAGGGTGGGCGGTGATGTCGATGGCCGGGTTGGGCAGGCTGGTCTTGGGGTCCCAGGTACGGATGTCGAACAGGCCGGACTGCACGAAATTGGTGGCCGAGGCGTAGGAGTCGTTGCGAATGCGCTCCACCCCGAGCATCAGGTCATGGGTCCGGCCGAGCAGGTCGAAAGGTCCATTGAAGGTGGCGCTCAGGTTGTTCTGCACACTCTCGCCGCCATCGCCCTCGGTGACCTGGTAGCTCATCAGGTACGGGTTGCGCGTGGGGTTCGCGTCGCCCGTGGCGCGGGTGAAGTAGGTTTGCTTGAAGCCGTCGTCGGCCAGCTGGAAGTGGGTACGCTGGGCCATCAGCTTGAGCTTCCAGTCGTTGTCGAAGCGGTGTTCGAGTTCGGCGAAGCTCTGCAGGTTGCTGCGGTTCCAGCGGTTCCAGTCGGCGCCCAGGTAGGTGCGCCGTCCCAGTGGCAGTGGCGAGCCATCGTAGTCGGCGGGCAGGTTGCCCCAGGCGCCGGTGGCATCGAGCTGGGTCCATTCCAGGCCGGTGGTGAGGGTGGTGCTGTCGTTCAGGTCGAACGCCAGCACCCCGTACAGCACGTCCTTGCGCTCCTGGCGCGAGCGCTGGAAGTGGTCCTTGTCGTCGTGCACGGCGATGATCCGTCCGCGCACGTTGCCGGTCTCGGTCAGCGGCCCGGAGAGATCGGCGACATAGCGCTGCGAATCCCAGGTGCCCAGGGTGACGCTGCCGCTGCCCTGGTACTCGTAGGTGGGGCGCTTGCGCACCAGGTTCACCGTGCCGGAGGGGTTGCCCGAGCCGCGCAGCATGCCCGTGGCGCCGCGCAGGATCTCGGCACGGTCGAGAATCGCCGCGTCGCTCTGGATGAACGAGCCGCCGCCGCTGCTCTGCACCACGGTGGCGCCGTCGTACTGGATGGCATCGATGGCGTAGCCGCGCGAGTAGTACTGCACCCGCTCACTGTCGGTCAGGTTGACCACCACCCCCGGGGTCTGCTCGAGCAGGTTGGTGAGGTTGGTGATGTGCTGGTCGTCCAGGCGCTGGCGGGTGACCACCGTCACCGACTGCGGGGTACGGCGGATGCTCTGCGGGGTCTTGCCGATGGTCACCGCGCCGGTGGTGTAGGAGCCGGTGTCCTCGGTGGTTTCGCCCAGTCGATCGCTGGAGATGCTGGTCGCGCCAAGCTCCAGGGCGTTGCCGACGTCGATCGCCGGCATCAGGATGAAGCTGTTGGCGCTCTGTTGCTGAACCTGCACGCCGCTGCCCTGCAGCAGGATGGACAGCGCCTGGGCGCTGTCGTACTGGCCCTGCACACCTGCGGTGGTCTTGCCATTGAAACTGGCGGCATCGAACGAGAGGTTCAGGCCGCCCTGGCGCGCCATCTGCTCCAGGGCAGGGGCCAGTGGCCCGGGCGCCACGCGCCAGGTGAGTGGCTGGCGCTGATCCGCCGGCGCTGCGAGGACCTGCGGTGACAGGGCGCCGCCGGCCATGCCAAGGCCAAGGGCGGCGGCGTGGACGGTACGACGCAGTGCGGTAGTTGCAAGGGCACACGGGCGAATCATGAAGCGCTCCTGACGGTGAACGAGAGCCGTAAATAGGCTGAATTCACACAGGACGGACGAGAATGAGATTCTCCCTCATTTATTTCAGGGCTCGCTGTTCAAGCCGTTTCGACCGACACCCAGTAGCGCGTCCGATAGCTGACACGCACCGGCAGGGTGGTAGCGAGCAGACGCAGGATCTGCTCGGTATCGTCCAGCTGATAGGTGCCCGATACCTGGAGGTCGGCGACCTGGGGCGCGCAGCGCAGGATGCCGGTCCGATAGCGCGACAACTCCGCCAGGAACGCGCCCAGCGGCATGCGCTGCACGCTCAGCACGCCGTCGGTCCAGCCCCAGGGGTCGGCCGCCAGGCGAACCGGCTCAGCGTGGCCGGTGGCGTCGAACTGCAGCACCTCGCCCGCTCCGATGCGCCGGGAAGGCGCCGATGGGCCCGCCAGCTGGACCTCGCCACGGCGCACCGCCAGCAGCAGGCCTGCCTCGTTCTCGCGGAGCACGAGGTGGCCATCGCGGGTGCTGAACTGGGCAATGCGCGTGCGGATATGGAACGGCCGGTTGTCGTTCGGGTTGCTCGCCAGGCTCACCTCGCCACGGATCAGGTTCAGCAGGCGTTGGCTGGCGCTGTAGCGCAGGTCGATGGCACTGGCGGTGTTGAGCTGCAACTGGCTGCCATCGCTGCCCCGCAGGTCGCGGCGCTCACCGGTGGCGGTGCGGCTGTCGGCCATCAGCGCCGGCAGGCCCAAGGGCTCGCGCAGGGTCCAGGCCGCCCCGGTGCCCACGGCCAGCCCGGCCAGCAGCTTGAGAGTATCGCGACGCCCGAGCCGCTGGCGCCGTGTGTTTTCCAGCGTGCGACGGCTCAAGGCGCCAGGCAGCCCAGCCAGCGAGTCGCCCAGTGAACTGACCCGCTGCCAGGCCAGGGTATTGTGCGGATGTTCGGCCAGCCAGCACTGGAACTGGCGCTCGCGCTGCGGGTTCGGTTCGTCGAAGCGCAGGCGCACCAGCCAGGCGATGGCTTCGTCCACCTGGGACTGGGCCGGCGTGGGCTCAGCACTCGGCATAGTGCACGCGATAGCAGGCGGCCAGGGCCTTGGCCAGGTCGCGCTCGACCGTGACCCGCGAGACCTCCAGGCGCTCGGCGATGCGCGCCAGGCTCAGGCCGTCGAGCTGGGCCAGCAGGAAGGCTTCGCGCGCGCGCGGCCTGAGCTGGTGCAGGGCGCGATCCAGCCGCTCCAGGGTATCGAGGATCAGCAAGCGCTGCTCTTCGCTCGGCGCTTCGCGTTCTGGCAGATCCGCCAGGCTCTGCTGGTAAGCGCGTTCCAGGGCTCGGCGGCGGAACTGATCGATCATCAGGCCCCGGGCAATGCTGCTCAGGTAGGCGCGCGGCTCCTTCAGCGGCGACACATCGCGGGCCCGCAGCAGGCGCACGAAGGTGTCCTGCGCAAGGTCGGCGGCATGCTCGCGGCAGCCGACCCGCGCCCACAGCCAGCCGCGCAGCCAGGCATGGTGGCTGTTGTAGAGCTGGCCGATTTCGGCAGGCTCGAACGTGTCGTTACGCGGCATCTGGCGGCGGTCCTGGAGGGCGGGGGAGGGTAGGCGCGATTGTTAATGGTTCTCAATTCTATGCGCCGATGGCACCGTCAGCAATGCCGAATCGGTAATTAGCGGCGCAGCTTTCGGGGATACCCGGACCGGCGATTGGTCTACCATGGCCGTTTTGCATCCAGGCTCTCGGTGACTCCATGACCCCTGCCGATCTCACGCCCGCCACCCTCGAAGCGGGGCGTAGCGCGCTCAGCGCCCTGGACCCGGACTGGGCGCGGCTCATCGCCACCGTCGGGCCCTGCCTGCACCAGGCCAAGATGCACCGCGAGCCGTTCGAGGCGCTGGTGCGTGCCGTGGCCTATCAGCAATTGCATGCCAGGGCCGCCGAAGCGATTCTCGGGCGGGTGCTGGCACTGTACCCCGGGCAGGCGTTTCCTACGCCCGAGCAACTGCTCGCGACCGCGCCGCAGGCCCTGCGCGACTGCGGCCTGTCGGCGCGCAAGCTGAGCAGCGTGCAGGCCATCGCCCAGGCGCGTCTGGACGGCCAGGTGCCGGGGCTGGAGGCTGCACTGGCGATGGACGACGAGGCGCTGGTACAGCGCCTGGTGACGCTGCCGGGGGTGGGTCGCTGGACGGTGGAGATGCTGCTGATCTACAGCCTGGCGCGAGTGGATATCCTGCCGGTGGATGACTTTGGCGTGCGCGAGGGCTACCGTCGACTGAAAGGGCTGGAAGTGGCGCCCACGCCTGCCCGGTTGCGCGTGCTGGGAGAGGCCTGGAGCCCCTACCGCACCCTGGCGGCCTGGTATCTGTGGCGCGCCTGAATCCCGTGGCGAATAACCGCGCAAGAAGCGGAGAGCCCGCACGTGGATAACCTGTCACCTTGATTGCCGACCCCGAACGAGGCTTCGAGCATGTCCGCCACCTCCTACCGCACCGATGACCAGCGCTGGCAGGCCGTCCAGGCCCGTGACTCCGCGGCTGTCGGTCACTTTGTCTACGCCGTGCGCACCACCGGCATCCACTGCCACCCCGGCTGCCGCGCGCGGTTGCCCAAGCGCGAGCACGTCGAGTTCTTCGACGCCGCCGCAGCGGCCCAGGCCGCCGGCTACCGGCCCTGCAAGCGCTGCTCGACGCCGCGCCGCGATCCGCAGGCGCAGCGCAGCGCCCTGGTGACCCGTGCCTGTCGCCTGATCGAGGCCGGCGACGAGGCCGTGCCGTTGGCCCAATTGGCCGAACGGCTGAGCGTGAGCCCCTACCACCTGCACCGGCTGTTCAAGGCCGAAACCGGTCTCACCCCAAAAGCCTACGCCTCGGCGTTCCGTGCCCGACGCCTGCGAGATGGCCTGGAGCAGGGCGCCAGCATCACCGAAGCGATCTTCGACGCCGGCTTCAACTCCAACAGCCGCTTCTACGCCGATGCCGACCAGCGCCTGGGCATGCGCGCCCGGGATTACCGCGCAGGCGGTGCCGGCATCCGCATCCGCTTCGCCCTGGCCCAGTGCTCGCTGGGCGCGATCCTGGTGGCGCAGAGCGCACGCGGTATCTGCGCGATCCTCTTGGACGACGACCCCCAGGCGCTGCTCGAACACCTTCAGGACCTGTTTCCCAAGGCCGAGCTGGTTGGCGGCGATGACGACTTCGAGCGCCTGGTCGCGCAGGTGATCGGCTTCGTCGAAGCCCCGGCGCTGGGCCTGAACCTGCCGCTGGACGTGCAGGGCACGGTCTTTCAGGAGCGGGTGTGGCAGGCCCTGCGCGAGGTACCGGCCGGTAGTCGGGTGAGCTATTCGGACATCGCCGAGCGCATCGGCGCGCCCAAGGCCGTGCGCGCCGTGGCCGCGGCCTGCGCGGCCAACCGCATAGCCGTGGCCATTCCCTGCCACCGCGTGGTTCGCCGGGATGGGGATCTGAGTGGCTATCGCTGGGGCGTGGAGCGCAAACGCGCGTTGCTGAAACGAGAAACGGTGCTCACTTGAGCGCGCCGGCAGCGTAGTATTCTTCGCCTATCGAGTTGCATAGAGGGGAATTCGATGAGGCGCATCAGCCTTGAGCGGTTTTATGTAGTGATCATGGCCTTGCTGTTGTGCGTGGCGACGCCCGCCTGGTCGGCAGCCGATACGCCGGCCTCGGGCCTGGCCGCCGCCGAACAGCAGACCCTGCAGGACGACGCCAGCCTGCAGGACCTGAGCGACCGGCTCGACCAGATCCGCCAGCGCGTCACCACCAACGCCAACGACGACGTGCTGTCGCAGCTGCGCCAGTCGGCGTTGCAGGTGCAGCGCCAGGCCGATGCCCTGGCCACCCAGCGCACCGCCGACGTCGCCCGCCTGGACGACCAGCTCAATGTGCTCGGGCCGGTCCAGCCGGACGAACCCGACGCTTTGACCCGTCAGCGTCAGCAGCTGGACAAGCAGAAGAAGGGGTTGGTGGGCGAGCAGACCGAGGCCACTCAGTTGACCCAGTCGGCCCGCGACCTGTCCACGCAGATCGTCAACCTGCGTCGCAGCCTGTTCAACTCGCAGATCACCAGCCGTGCGGCCAGCCCGCTGAGCCCGGCGTTCTGGTCGAGCCTGATTCGTCCCACCGACGAGGACGTGTCGCGCCTGAACGACCTGCGCGGTGAAGCGGCCGACGCGGTGGCCAGTGCCTTCAGCCCGGCCCACCGTTGGTGGTTCGTCAGTGCGCTGATCGCGGCGATCCTGGTCTGGACCCTGGTGCGTCGCGTGCTCGAACGGCTGCTGGCCAATGCCATGATCCGCTGGCTGCCCGAAGGGCGCCTGCGCCGCAGTGCCCTGGCGCTCAGCGTGGCCCTGGCCACCCTGGCGACCATCTCCGGTTCCGTGTCGCTGCTGCGCTGGGGCCTGGAAAGCAGCGCCGAACTGGGCGCGGACCTGGCCAGCCTGACCAACCATGTCCTCACCCTGGTGGTGTTCAGCGCCTTCATCTCCGGCCTGGGACGCGCCATGCTGATGCTGCAACGCCCGTCCTGGCGCCTGCCGCCGATTCCCGACGAAGTCGCCAGCGCCCTGGGCTGGTTCCCGCAGGTACTGGCCCTGGCTCTGGTGCTGCTGCTGACCCAGGAGCGCATCAACAGCGTGATCGGCACCAGCCTGGCGCTCACCCTGGCCACCAACGGCCTCACTGCGCTGGTGGTGTCGGGGGTGTTCTTCTTCGCCTTGGTGCGGTACCGCCGTACCCGCCGGCAGCACGGCCTGGAGCGCCCGGCGGGCCTTGCCGGGCTGATTCCCTTCGTCGTCATGCTCTGGGTGGTGGCGATCCTCGCAGCGCTGCTGACCGGCTACCTGACCCTGGCCTATTTCCTCACCATCAAGTTGCTGTGGATCAGCGTGGTGGCGGTCTGTGCCTACCTGCTGGTCACCGTGTTCGGCGACCTCTGCGAGACCCTGCTCTCGCCTCGCCAACCTGGCGGTGCGGCCCTGGCCTCGGCGCTGGGCCTGCAACATCGTCACCAGGCCCAGGCCAGCACCTTGCTGGCAGGCGTCGGGCGCACGCTGATGCTGTTCATCGCCGCGCTGCTGGCCTTCATGCCGTCGGGCACCAGCCCGGGTGAGCTGTTCGACAGCCTGGGCGACTGGGATGGCAGCGGCGGCAAGTTGCTGGGCAACCTCAACATCGTGCCGCAGGACATCTTCCTGGCGCTGGCGATCTTCCTCGTCGGGCTGTTCGCCATTCGCGTGCTCAAGCGCTGGCTCAGCGAGCGCCTGCTGCCGGAAACCGACATGGACGCCGGCATGCGCGCCTCGCTGGTGACCCTGGTCGGCTACCTGGGCTTCCTGTTCCTGGCCATGCTGGTGATGTCCACCCTGCACATCAACCTGACCAGCCTCACCTGGGTGGTCAGTGCGCTGTCGGTGGGTATCGGTTTCGGCTTGCAGCAGATCGTGCAGAACTTCATTTCCGGTTTGATTCTGCTCACCGAGCGACCGGTGAAGGTGGGCGACTGGGTCAGCCTGGCCGGCGTCGAAGGCGACATTCGCCGCATCAACGTGCGCGCCACCGAGATCCAGATGTCCGACCGCTCCACGGTGATCGTGCCCAACTCGCAGTTCATTTCCCAGAACGTGCGCAACGTGACCATGGCCAATGCCCTGGGCGTGGTGGGTGTGACCCTGACCCTGCCGCTGGACACCGACGCCGGCCGCGTTCGCGAGCTGCTGATGCAGGCGTTTCAGGAGCACGAGGGCATTCTCGATGCGCCGGCACCGTCGGTGACGTTCAAGGACCTGACCGCCAGCGGCATGCTGATCAGCGCCAGCGGCTACGTGGCCAGCCCGCGGCAAGTCGGCGGCGCGCGCAGCGATCTGCTGTTCACCATCCTCGGCCGCCTGCGTGACGAGGGCATCGCCCTGTCGTCGCCGCAGAGCATGGTGTTGCTGCAGGATGCCCAACGTGCCCCGGAGGAACCCGCGACATGAACCCCACAGCCGATGAGCAACGCCTGGTCACCGAGTACCTGGCTGAAATCCGCAAGCGCCTGGGCGAGGACGAGGCGCCGCAGTTCGCCCGCGCCCAGGGCGCCTCGGCTGCCGACCTGCAGCGCCTGGTGCAACGCTATCCCCACTGCCCTGGGGCGTTGATTGCCCTGCTGCAAGAGGTGGACGGTACCCACTGGCGCGATTATCCCGGCGGCGAAATCGCCGTGCCGATGCTGGGTTCGGACGTGTTCGAATACCCGTACTACCTGCGCTCCGTACAGCAGATCCTCGAAGACGCCGCCGCCGAGCCGATGAGCATCGCGCAGATCTACGAGGAGTACCTGGACGAAGACCCCGAACTGCTCGGTGCCGGTGTCGATGCCCAGGTGCCGCTGAACCGGCGGCTGTGCTTCGCCTACTGCATCAACAACGGCGGCACCTCGCAGTTGTACGTCGATTTCGACCCGGCAGCGGGCGGCAGCGTCGGGCAGGTGGTGCGCTACCTGCACGACCCGGACAGCTACAAGGTGATCGCCAGCGACTTCACCGCGTACCTGAAGACACTGTTCGACACGGGGTTCGATTTCATCTTCGAGGAGTAGCCGGGGCTGCCGTGGCGCCGGTAGCCCTGGCGGATGAGACAGCACGTGCTCGGCCAATGAGCGGCCCATCTGGGCGTTGTGCGCGGCATTGACAGCATCGCGATCCCAGGTACTCCGGCGTTGGCGCAGCAGTATTCGTCCTGGGTCGCTTCGATGCCATGGAGCAGCTGGATGAGGTGGGCGAGGGCGTCCTGGTTGGATGTATCCGATCGGACGGTGAAGAGCGGTTGATCGATCGCTGCACCTGCTCCCTCTCACAGGATTGGGTGGCAGCTGGGCGCGGGGTGAGAGACCGGAAACCCGGGAACCCGGCCAGGACGAATCCTGCCCGCACGCAGCTACCGCAGTGGGTGCAAACCAGATTTCGGGCTCTCACACCCGGTCGCTGACGAGCGACTGGGGGAAATTAGCCCTGGTTAGCCTGTGCAACAACAGCGACGCTTCTGGCGCGGCAGTAGGATAGTTCTGAAGTGGTGGCAGCCTGTAGGGGGCTGTCATATTTTCGGAAAGATCTTACGCACTATATCCAGTGCCTTATTTTCGTATGTCGAAACGACGGGACACTTCCAAGTGCCCTTTGTGCCTGGAGGGTGTAGCGATCTCAGAAATATCTGACACTTGTTATCTGTAACGCCTTTCGCTATACATCTACACGTTGAGTCTACACG
This sequence comes from Pseudomonas sp. S30, assembly GCF_016518545.1. Taxonomy (GTDB): domain Bacteria; phylum Pseudomonadota; class Gammaproteobacteria; order Pseudomonadales; family Pseudomonadaceae; genus Aquipseudomonas. The sequence continues at coordinate 85,450 of NZ_JACVTO010000012.1, read as the reverse complement.
CTCGTACCATTACTTCCAGGCGCCCTATGCGCCTTAAAGCCCTCAGGAGTTCTCCATGAGTGAACCGCACAGCAGTGAACGGGGAAAATCAGTGCCCCTGAACATGCGGGTCGCGGAACATCGTCGCGACCTGATCGACGCCGCTGTAGAAATCGTTGGCGGCGATCGCACAACGTTCGTTCTCGATGCCGCTTGCCAACGTGCGGAGGAAGTTCTGCTCGAGCAGCGCCTTTTCCTGCTCGATCATCAGGCGTTCGATCGGTTCGCTCAGGCATTGGAAGACCATTCCATCAGGAGCAACGCATGCGTGAAGAAGCTGTTGGCAAGGCCCAAACGCTGGAGTTGAGCGCGCCCTGTCGGCTGCAAGAGCGTCACGACGTGAGCGCTTTCGACTGCGGCGAGATTTCAATCAATCACTACCTGTGGTATCGCGCACTGGATGCGCAGCAGGCCAGGCATGCGGTGGTGTATGTCATCTGTTTTCAGGGTACTAACCGCGTTGCAGGGTTCTACACGCTGTCCAATGGCTCGGTGGCTAGAGTCCATGGTGCTAGCGCAAGGATTCGTCGCAACGCCCCAAACGATCTTCCTGTCGTCGTGTTGGGGCGCATGGGTGTCACTACTGAAATCTCAGGGCGGGGCGTCGCTACGGACTTGGTGCAAGACGCGGTTGAACGGACACTGCTCGCCAGTCAGATGGTAGGAAGCGTCGCATTGATCGTGCATCCCTTGACCGAGCGGCTGGAGTCTTTTTATGGCAAAGCGGGTTTCATGTCGTGTCCGGATTTATCACCCAAGACCATGATGTTGCCGCTCAGGTAAGCGTTTTTCCAGCACTGCCCGAGCGAGCGCGAAGCTTGCACCCTACGCGCTCCACCGCCCTCACCCCAAACACCGCGTCACATGCTTGACCGACAGATACCCCGACAGCCCCCAAGGGCCAAGCTCACGCCCGATGCCGCTGCCCTTGGTGCCACCCCACGAGGTTTCGACGAACACCGCCTGCACCGAGTTGATCCACACATGCCCGACGTCCAGCGCGTCGGCTACCCGCTCGGCACGTTGCAGGTCGGCCGAGCACACCGTGGCCACCAGCCCGAAGGTGCTTTCGTTGGCCAGCTCGATCGCCTGGGCTTCGGTCTCGAAGCGCCGTGAACAGAGCACCGGGCCGAAGATTTCTTCGGTCCACAGGCGGCTATCGCGCGGCACATCCCCATACAGCGTCGGGGCAACGAACCAGCCTTCGCCTTCCAGCGTCCGGCCACCGGTCAGGCAGTCCAGCCCTTCTTCGCGGGCCAGGACGAAATAGTCGGCCACCTCTCGCCATTGCGCCTGGCTGGTGAGGGGGCCCATCTCCACGTCCTCGGTCAGCGGATTACCCACACGCAACTGCTCGAACACCTCCTGCAAGCGCGGCAGCAGGCGGTCGGCGATCCCGTCCTGGATCAGCAGGCGGGAAGTGGCCGAGCACATCTGTCCGGCGTTCCAGGTGATGCCCGCGACGATCCATTGCACCGCCTGGTCGACATCGCAGTCGTCGAACACGATGATCGCAGACTTGCCGCCCAGCTCCAGGGTGACCGGGCGGCAGCGGCTGGCGGCGCTGCGCATCACCTGGCTGCCCACGGCATTGCTGCCGGTGAACGACAGCTTGTCCAGGCCGCTATGCGCGCTCAGGGCCTTGCCGGTCTCGGCCTGGCCGTTGACGATATTCAGCACGCCCGCTGGCAGGCCCAGGTACTCGGCGATCTCGCCGTACACTCGCTCAGCCAGCGGCGTAACCTCCGAAGGCTTGAGCACCACCGTACAGCCAGCGGCCAGCGCCGGGGCGAGCTTCCAGGCGCTGGTCACCAGAGGGAAGTTCCAGGGCACGATCAGGCCCACCACGCCCACCGCGTCGAGCCGGGTGCGGGCGCTGAAACCCTGGGCGGCCAGAGGGACTTCGGCATTGCTGTTCGGCAACTGCTCGGCCAGGTCGGCGTAATAGGCGAAGGTGGCGATGGCGTCGTCCAGGTCGACTTCGGCCTCGTGACGCGGTTTGCCGTTGTTGCGCATCTGTGCTGCGATCAAGCTGTCACGGCGAGCCTGCAACTGTTCGGCGAAGCCGCGCAGCACCTCGGCTCGGCGGCTGGCAGCGGTGCCTTTCCAGGCGGGCAGCGCACGACGCGCGGCCTGCACCGCCTGGTCGACCTGAGCGGCGCTGGCCGAGTCCAGTGTGGCGAACGGCTGGCCGAGGGCGGGATCGCAGACACTGATACGGTCACTACCTTGGCCGTCGACCCAACGGCCGTCGATGTAATGATGAGCGGGCATGGCAGGGTCCTTTCAGGCCGGGTTGGCGAGGGTCACGGGAATCACGGGCGCGCGTTTGCAGCGAACCCAGCGCGGGCCGGCGGGGCCGTAGACACCCGCTGGTTCAGGGAACAGGTTGAGCAGCAGCAGGTACAGCACGCTGGCCATGCCCAGGGTGACCGGCAGGCTCAGGTCGACACCGCCCCCCAGTTCGCCCAGCGGGCCGACGAACTGGCCCGGCAGGTTGACGAAGCACAGGCCTATGGCCGCGCTGGGGAGCCAGGCGCCCATGCCTCGCCAGTTCCAGCCATGCAGAAACCAATAGTGTCCACCGCGCTGACCACGGGTGAAGACCTGCAGATCGTCGGCGTGGTAGAAGCCGCGCCGGGTGATCAGGCCCAGGATCATGATCACCATCCAGGGACTGGTGCAGGTGATGATCAGCACGGCGAAGGTCGATACGCTCTGCACCAGGTCGAAGGCGAAGCGACCGATGAAGATGAAGGCGATCGCCAGCACGCCGATCAACAGCGTGGCCGCCGCGCGGCTGAGCAGGCGCGGGAACACGCTGGACATGTCCAGACCGGTGCCGTACAGGGCGGTGGTGCCGGTGGACATGCCGCCGATCACGGCGATCAGGCACACCGGCAGGAAGAACCAGGTGGGCGAGATCGCCAGCAGGCCACCCACGTAGTTGTTGGCGGCAATGTAGTCCGGGGCCTGGCTGGCCACCAGGGTTGCGGTGCACAGGCCGAACAGGAATGGAATCAGGGTGGCGCCCTGGGCCAGGATCACCGCCAGCATGATGCGCAGCTTGGGCGTGCGCCGAGGAATGTAGCGCGACCAGTCGCCCAGGAACGCGCCGAAGGACACCGGGTTGCTCATGGCCAGGATCGCGGCGCCGACGAAGGCGGCCCAGAACCCCGGCTGACCGAGGTGGACGCTGCCGGCGAACTGCGCGTCGAACGGGCCGGCGAAGGCGACGACCCCGAGCAGGAACAGCAGGCTCGAAGCCCACACCGCGATCCTGTTGACCCACAGCATGAAGCGGAAGCCGAAGATGCACACCACCAGCACCAGCACGGCGAACAGGCCGTAGGCCATGCCCAGGGTGAGGTCGGTTTCCGGCAGGCCGGCCAGGCGCTTGGCGCCGCCGATCAGCGCATCGCCCGAGCTCCACACCGACAGCGAGAAGAACGCCACGGCCGTCAGCAGGGACAGGAACGAGCCGACGATGCGCCCGTGCACGCCGAAGTGAGCGCCGGACGACACCGCGTTGTTGGTGCCGTTGAGGGCGCCGAACAGGCCCATGGGGGCGAGGATCAGCGAGCCGACCGCGACCCCGAGCAGGATGGCCCAGAGCCCGGCCTGGAACGACAGCCCGAACAGGACCGGGAAGCTGCCGAGCACGGCTGTGGCGAAGGTGTTGGCGCCGCCGAAGATCAGGCGGAACAGGTCAAGCGGGGTGGCGTCGCGTTGATCGTCGGGGATCTGTTCGACACCGTTGGTCTCGATACCGGTCGAGTGGGTCATGGTGCAGCTCCAGCGCGAATGTTGTCGACCTGTGGCAGGCCTTGTTGTGGGTGCGATGGCAGTGCGGCAGGGCCGCGAAAAGAAACTCAGGTGGGCGACAGTACCGACAGGTGCTCATGGCAGGCCAGCCAGCGCTCGCCGTGCCGGCGCCAGACGATGGTCTCGCGCTCTTGCAAATCGTGGACCTGCCCGTCGATACGCACACGCGTCGCCACGTCATGCATGAAGATCGCCACATCGCCCTGGAGGCTCACCTGGGCGTTGCTCGAGGTGCAACCGAGCACCGCGAAGCCGTCCGCTTGCCATTGTGCCCACAGCCGCTCGTACGCCTGGCGCGACAGCAGCGGCTGAGCCAGGGTGTGGAAGAGGAAGGTGGCTTCTTCGCTGAAGCAGGCGAAGTAGCGCGGGGTGTCGTTACAGGCGAAGGCGTCGACGAGCTCGGCAGCCGCCTGCTGCACTTGCAGGGTCTGGTCCACGGGAGTGGCCTCACGGTCATTGTGATTATGATGAGGGGATTCTGGAGCGGGGCAGGGGCGGGAAGAATCGGCAGGGGCAAATAATCAGTTCAGAAAATCATGAACTGATGCGAGAGGCTCGAAGCGCTCGCGCTGGACGGTGCTGAGGACATCGGCAGGGGCCTAGGACAGGCCCCTGCGCTGCGGCGGTCAGACGTTGATCACACGTTTAAACGTTGATCGATCGGCAAAGGGCCGTGAGCACTAGGTTTCGCGGGGAAATCGGGCCACAGGCTTTGCGGGAATCGCTGGAAGTACCCCCAGTTGTACCCCCAAGGGGATTTCGGGATGATAGATCAGTCTGGATGCGGTTGCCAGGCTGTGCCCTGTCGGATAAAACGGTTCTGGCGCAGACCGCATTGTTGGCTGACGTGATGCTTGGCGCGCGATGAGATGCAGGGGAACGGGCCACTGCGGCCCATACCCTGGAGATCTCTCATGGTAGACCATCACACCCGTCACAACCCGCTGGGGCAAAACGCCCTGTTCGCCACGCCGGCCTCGCTCATGCTCGATGCTCGCCTCACACCCTTGGAACGTAACGGATGGCAGGTACTGCGCATGTTGCGCGCCGCCGAGGGTATCAGCCCGCTGGCGAACCTGGGGCAACTGCGCCGCTACCTCACCTCTACCCCGCTGGGCCAGCGTGCCGGATACGAGACGGCCTGGCGCGTTCTCATCGTGCTTCGGCTGACGGGGTGGATCAGTCTCGTAGGCCAGCACCGCGACCCTCTGACCGGCCATGTGCTCAGTGAGCTGTACCAGGTTCACGAAAGCGCTTTGGACTTCCAGCAGGCCTGCGCGCTTGATGCCAGTCTGCCCGAGCTTTTGCAAGCCTCCATCGGTCACGAAAACAATCAGGTGGATCGGGTGGCCATCCACATCCAGGCAACGCTGGCGCAAGCGCCTGAAGCGGCTTCCCTCTCGGCCCACGATCAGCGCCACGATGACGATGATTTGCCCCCGACGCCGCCGTCGCAGGCGAGCGAGACAGCCGACCCACTGCCATTGTCTGGCGAGTCCGCTGGCAGCACACTTGTTGCGCAACAGACAGGACAGGCTCGCCACATGACGGCAGAGCAGGGCAGTACGTATAAGACGTATATGTATAAAAAAGAACGTACGTACTGCGCGCGCGAAGGCGACGACGATCCGGCATCGCAGTCGGTGAGCTTGCCGCCTTGCTTGAGCAATGCCCAGGCAGATCAGCAAAAGGACGTGCAGGCCGCTTTGCGGCGACTGCCGCCCCAGTATCGCCAGGAAGTACTCGACGAGTTGCAGGCACGCAGCCAGAGCGGCGCCGTGCGCAATGTCGTGGCCTATTTCTTCGCCTTGGTGAAGCGCGTTTTTGCGGGTGAGTTCCGCTTGTGGGCAGGACGCAAGGATGTTGCACCCTCTCCTCAATCTGTCGAAAATCACGCTCCCGTTGTTATCCGTACGGAAGTCCGCCCTGAGCCGCCCGCACCACCGGCCTCACGTGAAACGGTGCTGGCGCACATCGCCAATATTCGCAAGATGCTCCACGCGCCGATGAATGCGGGCGATCTTGCCGCACAGATGATGCAGGCCCGGGGATGGAAGCCTCGCCCAGCTTAGTTCTCCCTGCCTTCGCGGCCTGCGGCCTTGACCAAGAGGCGCTGCCTCTTGGAACGCCGTTCTCGCCGAAGGGCAAGGGTGCCGGGGGAAAGAACATCCCCCTGCACCCAGCCGGTAGGCTGGTGCGCTGCATGGACGTCAATGGTGCGCTGCGCCGGGTGCTCACCCGTTCGGTGCTCGCCTGCGGCTGCGCTCCGCTGCGGCTTGCGCGCCCGCCATTGACCCCCACTACGCGCGAAACCCGCTCAGAGTCATGGCGCGCCCTGGATGCCGTGCGACCCGCTTCATGCACAAGCTGCCTGTGCAGGAGTGGCATGGGCACTATGCCGCGCCTGCGCAGGTAGCCGACAAGGCGAACGCCGCGTCAGTGCCGCAGGCAGGGGCATATCCACATCTGCCGCCGCGCCCTTTGCCCTTCGCATGGACAGGCAAGCCGAAATGGGCCGTCACTGCAAGCCGCAGTGACGGCCCCGCACAAGCCAGCAACAATGCGGGCGAACGCCATATCCTATTGTGTGCAGCAGACGTGATGATGGCCGCATACACTGACCGGGAAGTTGCCAAGACCGATGGGCTTTGTACATCGGCAACCCCAACAGCGCAGGTTCCTGCAGGCGCTGGCCCAACAGGGTGGAACCACCCCAGGTATGCCCAGGCTCCGATCGCATACCGGCCCTACCCATGGGCGGAGCCTTCTTCCTCTGCTTGCCGTCATCCCTTGCGCGCCGCCTGGCGCATTGTCTCTTGCGGTCATTATCCGTGCGCAATGCACGGGGCTCCCGCCGCTTTCTTTCATCCCACTCTCTTCAAAGGAGGACTCATCCACGCTGACAGCTCGTTCATCTCGCACGGCCTCCGCCCGGCCTTCCAGCAGGAAGCAAGACGGATGCCTCATTCGAGGCTCTGGTGTCTCCTGAACACCATGCCCTTGCCCTCACGGGATCTCGCTTTGGCGAGTTGGCACCAACACTAACCATTGAGTTTCAGGGCAACGCAGTACGGCGTTTTACTTGGAGGCCGGAAGATGGACGACTTGACCTACACCCTGCGGCAGCTTTGCCAGCGCAACCGTGACGGTAGCTACACTACGCAGGCTGACCGGATGCGTTCACTGGCCTTGGTTGCGCGGCAATTGCGCGAGGCTGGTTTCAGGCAGATGAAGGCATCGTCGCTCAAGGGTAAGCACGTCCAGGTGCTGCTGGATCGCTGGCAAGGCGAATGCTTATCGTCTGGTACTATCAAGAATCGGCTCTCTCACCTGCGCTGGTGGGCTGAGAAGATCGGCAAGTCTGGGATCTTGCCGGCGGACAACACGAAGCTTGGCGTAGCCGAGCGCCGCTATGTGACTAACATCAGTAAGGCCCGGGAACTGGGCACAGGTCTTGACCAGGTTACCGATGCCCACGTGCGCCTGAGCCTTCAGTTGCAAGCCGCATTCGGGTTGCGTCGGAAGGAAGCGATAAAATTTCAGCCCAGCTATGCGGATCGTGGGGATCACATTGCCCTCAAGGGGGCGTGGACGAAGGGCGGCCGGGAGCGAATTGTACCGATCACCACGGCAGAGCAACGTGAGGTACTCCAGGCAGCACATCGTCTGGCGGGAGCGGGGTCATTGATTCCAGCACACAAGACCTTCATCCAGCAGCAACACGTTTACGATGGCCAGTGTAAGGCGGCGGGGCTGAGTCACATGCACGGCTTGCGCCATCAGTATGCTCAGAGTCGATACGAAGCTCTCACTGGCTGGAAGGCTCCGGCATTAGGTGGGCCATGCGCTGAAAATTTAGCGCCACCCCAACGTTTGTTGGACACCAGTGCACGGCAGACGATCAGCCGTGAACTGGGACATGAGAGACTACAAGTCACCGCAGTGTATCTAGGCCGATAAAGTAACCTATCGCCGAGTACTCGATATCCAACTGGTCAAGGAGTTAAGGTCATGCGCCCAGAAAAGGGAAAGACCACGGCGTTGTGCGTCTTGAAGGTTGTGCAGTTTGTAAACACCGCCAAGAACTGCGGACGGCACCATTTGAAGCTGCCCAAAGTCTTTTCGCCAGGTCTCCGCCTTTACTGCCGCATCGTTATTTAAACGCTTCACCGAGTTGGTAGAAGAGTTTGAAACTTTGCACTCAATGGGCATCACCCGACGATCCCATAAACCTACAAGCACGTCTGCCTTGCGTCCTCCAAGATCACTTTCTGCACAGAATTCACCTGGGGCAGGGGCATCGCTGAGAACAGATACCTTACGCGATGCAACCTGTGTGAATCCCATATCTCGAAGGGCTGCATGCACGGCGGCTTCTTGCTCACGCTTTCCATCGCTACGCCGCCTCGTCTCCAGCCGGCGAGTCGCTATCAACGCAGCGGAGGCGACAATCGCTGCTTCACGCTCACTTTCTGTCGGTTCACGACCCTCAATTACCCATGGAAACCGTCGGCGATCCAATCCACTCAAAACAACTTGCTTGATCCTCCCGACCATTTCCGGGTCACGCAAGATTCGCTGTCGAGACAGGGCTGCTTCTGCAACCACCTTTAGATCATCGTCCGAGATGGGAGGGCCTGCAAGATAGCGAAAGGCTTCCAATAGCTTTGGTGCCGTCAGTACATCGACAAGACGACTGTCTATATCAGAGAGATCAAGGGTGGACTCAAGAAGCTCCTCGATTACACCCTGATACTCATCGAAGTTGGCAATGTACTGTTCTAACGGCTCTTCCATACGGCGCCGCCGGAATATTTCAATAGCGGCTAATCGTTGCTCTTCTAATTGCTCTTCAGTCCAATGCGCAGGAAGCGTCATGCAGTTACCTCGGCTAGCAGGGCAGGAGACGGGATAAAAAGACGCTCCATCTCACCGGGCTCAAATTTGGTTAGCCCCCCTGCATAAGTACGTCCATCCAAAACGCTGATCCCAGTAGACAGATAATCTACCAGTCGAAGCATTTGGGCCTCTGTAAGAAACTCTCGTGGATACAACCCGTGAGCGATATTAATGTGTCTTGCTTCAGCAGCATTCCGTACAAATGACGGGGCTCTGCGTGCCATGTAGGTTGCCAGGATGGGAGCCGGCGCTCGCATTCCAACAGACCACCAAGCACGCCGATTCCTTGCGACATAACCCTCGTGAGCACCTCGTGCTCTTGCGCGTTCCAAGAACCGCTCTACCCCAACACGCTCCTCGGCCATCAGTTCATCTAAGTCATCCGGTAGATCGACAACACAGCGTAAACTGGAAGTGTCAGTAAGGACACGGCCGGCCGCTATGAGCTCGCGTGCCTTGGTGATGCTTTTGAGCTTGTAGCGCTCTGGGATATCTGATTCATCCAGAGTAGCGATAAATGTTGCGTTTGCGCCAGTGACAGTGCCTCGGTGGACTCTGCACAATTCGCCTAGCTCAATAAATCCTTCCGGACATCCACGACCAGAATGCGTAAGGCGTGACCATCTGGTTTCCGTCTCAAGTCGCTCTCTACGTACTGGACGCCCCCCTTCCAGATCTGTCAGATCGGCCATTTTTTTTACGCGGCGAAGCTTCACTGAAGAAGGCTTCTCCCCAATTTGGAACGTTGTAATAGCAGCAGTTGTAGCAGCATCAGGGAAGGGGGTCGCGGTGGGCTCGACGACGATGATTTTTTGTCCCCCAAGCGGGCCAAGAAAGAGATCTCGTACCAACTGGCCGTAGTTCACATCCAGCCACTCGGATGCAGTAATGAATGCACCGGAATCGCCGGGAGCTGCATGCAAAACGGTTGCGAGGAAAAAATACACATGCAGCCCCGCCAGCTGACTTGCCTTCAGGTTATGGCGGGCTGCGGACTCAACCAGCCAGCGCTTCCATTCTGGAGAAATCAGGTGATGGCGGACATAAGGCGGGTTGCCGATGAATAGAGTTCGCCCTTTGAATTCCGACTGGGGGCTTCTGTAGTCTACGAGCTCGATGCACGACCTATCCGCAAACCCTCCCGCCGCTAGATTGGCCCGGGCCATCAGCGCGGCCAGTGGGTCAACCTCTAACCCGAGAAGTTGTGCTTTCGCAAATCGACGACCTGCCGCACAAAGGAATCTTGCTGAACCAACGCCAGGGTCGACTATGCGATCTGGCAATGGTTGTTTGACGGCCCAAGCCATCATCGCATTGACAATGCTGTCAGGGGTATAGGTAGCTCCAGACTCTCTCCGCTGCTCAGCATTACGGATGATCGAAAAGGCCGCACCCAGAGGGTCGCCACCCGCACGAATCTCCTTTTTGAGTTTCTGCGCGTGTGTTTTCCCGAGGGGCTGGACGTCATTGATTAGATCAATCTCTGCGGAGGAGATACCTGAGACATCAGTGGCACCCAGGGCAATTGCCGCCGCAATGAGGTCGGACTCTGTGGTCATTGATTGATTGGCCATTTGCCATCACCCCAAAAGTTCAGTTTGTTGCGGTTTAGTCCGGGTTCGCTTTAGCGCCTCAGACCTATCAGGTCTCGGTGGGCGAATGCGGCCTGGAGCATAGTGCTGGGCATCGACTACAAAGCCAGAAACGCCCAGCCCCTTCAAAAATGTGGCGAGGCTGGTCAGATTCGAGAACATGCGAACACCCCCACGCGTACTACCCAAAACGCGTGTTGTTTTCCCGCAGTGAACCGCTATGGTGAAACCACCTTCTTGACCTATCGCTGATATCGAACTGACGGATCGAGTATCAACAAGCTCTCTTAGCGTCGTCTCACGAATCGCGTCTGTAGTCATCATCTGATGCGCCTCCACTCAGACGGACGATTGTAGACGCAAAAATTGTTCTTCGTCTATCAGTTAACGTTTTCTGCTGGCGAAAAACGTACTGCCCAATCCTGTCTAAAAGTGCCAGATTAGTCGCGTCGCTAGGCCAATGATTCTCTCCTCAGTGGCCCTCGGCGTCACTAAGGTACGCGCACCATGCCTGCAGGATTTCTCGCCTCACATCCAGCAACAGCGCCTTGTTGTAGGTCGCCCGCACCTTGTTGCTTTCCACATGGGCAAGCTGCCGCTCAATCGCATCAGGCCGGTATCCATTCTCATTGGCCCAGGTCGAAAAGGTCGTCCGCCAGCAATGCGGCGTCGTGCCCCGGCCCAGGTTCATGTCGCGCATCGCGTAGGTGAGCCGGTTGGGCGTAGTGAAACCCTTTCCGCTTCGGTGCGGAAACAGATAGCGCCCGCCACCCGTGATGTGCTGCAAGTCTTTCAGCACCGCTATGGCCTGCGTGGACAACGGACTGACATGGTCACGCCGCGCCTTCATCTTCGCCGCAGGCCGACGCCACAGAGCATCCTCAAAGTCGAACTCATCCCACTCAGCATCCGCCGCTTCCCCTGGACGGCAGGCGGTCAGCGCAATCAGCCGCAGGCACAACGAAGTTTCCGGGTAGCCCCGGTAGCCGCGCAACTCCTGATAGAACCTCTGGATTTGCTCTCGCGTCATCGCCGCCTTGCTCTCGCTGAACGGCACGCGTAGCAGCCCGCGCAGGCTGGGAATTGGATTTGCCTCGACCAGACCCCGCACCACCGCGAATTCGAAGATGGCCGACAGATCGCCTTTGACGTGAATCGCCGCCCACGCGCCATGAGCTTTGCATTCCTCCAGCAGCGGGCGGATCTGCTTCACGCCAATGTCGCTCATCGGCATCCCGTCGAACTTGGGCGACAGGTACTTCCTGATGCGGGACTCTTTCGTGCGGTAGGAACTGACCGCGAAGACTGGCTTGATCTCGGCCAGATACGCTTTCGCCACCTTGGCGAACGAGCTTTCGCGGGCACGCTTGCGTTCCTCCAGCGCCTCCAGGTTGCGCTGCTTGACCTGCTTCCGCTCATGGGCAGGGTGGATACCTTGCTTGACCAAGGCACGCGCTTTCTCGCGGGCCGCGCGCGCCTCAGCAAGGCTTACTTGAGGAAAGCCGCCAATAGCAAAGAGGTTCTCCTTGCCTTGCAGGCGATACTTCCACCGCCAGAGCTTGCCGCCGGTGGGTTTGACCAGCAGGAACAGCCCCCCGCCGTCTGATAGTTTCCAATCTCGATCAGTCGATTTGGCCGACCTGATCTTGGCGTCGGTGAGTAGATTCTCGGGCATCGTTGGACTCCACTGTGGGGAGATGTACCCCCACGGTTGAACACGAGTACCCCCAACGCTACCCCCGATTTTTTCAGACCTCGATGAACAATAGGAACGCTCAGTAGACCGTATTGTTTGCACAACCCATTGATTTCAAATGGGCTATTCTGTCCACCAAGCGCTACTGAGCGCCACCGAGATCCAGCAAAAAACGTCAGACGTTGAAGCGGAAATGCATCACGTCGCCGTCCTTGACGATGTAGTCCTTGCCTTCAAGGCGCCACTTGCCGGCTTCCTTGGCGCCGGCTTCACCCTTGAACTGGATGAAGTCGTCGTAGGCCACCACTTCGGCGCGGATGAAGCCTTTCTCGAAGTCGGTGTGGATCACGCCGGCCGCCTGCGGGGCGGTGGCGCCCACGCGCACGGTCCAGGCGCGTACTTCCTGCACGCCGGCAGTGAAGTAGGTCTGCAGGTTGAGCAGCTCGTAGCCTGCGCGAATCACGCGGTTCAGGCCAGGCTCTTCCAGGCCCAGGGCTTCGAGGAACATGTCCTTTTCCTCGCCGTCGTCCAGCTCGGCGATCTCGGCTTCGATCTTGTTGCACACCGGCACCACCACCGCGCCTTCTTCCTCGGCGATGGCCCGAACCACGTCCAGGTGCGGGTTGTCGTCGAAGCCGTCTTCAGCCACGTTGGCGATGTACATCACCGGCTTACTGGTCAGCAGGTGGAAGTTGCGCACCACGGCCTTGTCTTCGGCGCTCATGTGCTTCATCAGGCTGCGCGCAGGCTTGCCTTCGGTGAAGTGCGGGATCAACTGCTCGAGAATGGCTTTCTGCGCCAGGGCTTCCTTGTCGCCGCCCTTGGCGTTGCGCGCCACCTTCTGCAACTGCTTCTCGCAGCTGTCGAGGTCGGCGAAGATCAGCTCAAGGTCGATGATCTCGATGTCGCGCTTGGGATCGACGCTGTTGGACACGTGGATCACGTTCTCGTCTTCGAAGCAGCGCACCACGTGGGCGATGGCATCGGTTTCGCGAATGTTGGCCAGGAACTTGTTGCCCAGGCCTTCACCCTTGGAGGCACCGGCCACCAGGCCTGCGATGTCGACGAACTCCATGGTGGTCGGCAGGATGCGGTTGGGCTTGACGATCTCGGCCAGCGCCGCCAGACGGGCATCGGGCATGGGCACGATGCCGCTGTTCGGCTCGATGGTGCAGAAGGGGAAGTTCTCGGCCGCGATACCGGATTTGGTCAGGGCGTTGAACAGGGTGGACTTGCCGACGTTGGGCAGGCCGACGATGCCGCAGTTGAAACCCATGGGAATTCCCCTTTCTAGAAAGTCAGGCCTTCTGGCTGTGCAGCTCGCGCATGGCCTTGGCGAAGTCGCCGGCCAGCACGTCCGGCAGCACGCCGAGGGCAAAATCGAGGCTGGCATCGAGCTTGTCCTGCTCGGCGCGCGGTGCGCGGCCCAGGACGAAGTTGGACACCAGTTTCGCGTCGCCCGGGTGGCCGATGCCGAGCCGCAGGCGGTGGAAGTCGTTCTGGTTGCCGAGCTGCGCGATGATGTCGCGCAAGCCGTTGTGCCCGCCGTGTCCGCCGCCGCGCTTGAGTTTGGCGACGCCCGGAGGCAGGTCGAGTTCGTCGTGCGCCACCAGGATCGCTTCCGGCTTGATGCGGAAGAAATTGGCCAGAGCCGCGACGGACTGGCCGCTGCGATTCATGTAGGTGGTGGGGATGAGCAAACGAACATCGTTGCCCTGATGGCTGAACTTGGCCGTCAGGCCGAAATATTTCTTGTCGACGGTCAGCGACACGCGCTGGGCGTCGGCAAGACGTTCAACGAAAAGAGCCCCTGCGTTATGCCGGGTCTGTTCGTATTCGGGGCCGGGGTTACCCAGGCCGACGATCAACTGGATGGCGGTCACGTCAGGAGCTCTCTTCTGGAGTGGTCAGGCCACAGCGCGCAGCACTGTAACCCGACCGACGCCGGCGTGCGAGTGATTACTCGGCAGCGCCTTCTTCGCCTTCTTCTTCGGCAACGATGCGCGGAGCGTGCACGTTGGCGATGGCTTTGTCGTCACCGTGGGCCAGTGCCACGAACTCGACGCCTTTGGGCGCCTTGAGGTCGGACAGGTGAACGATGGTGCCGATTTCAGCGTTGCCCAGGTCGACTTCGATGAACTCGGGCAGGTCCTTGGCTTCGCAGGACACTTCGATCTCGGTTTCGGTGTGCGAGATCTCGCCACCTTTCTTGACCGGAGCTTCTTCGTTGACGAAGTGAACCGGGACCTTGGCGGTCAGCTTCTGGCCAGCGACGACGCGAACGAAGTCGGCGTGCATGATGAAGCCTTTGGCCGGGTGACGCTGCAGGGCCTTGACGATGACGTTCTGCTTCTTGCCGTCGACGTTCAGTTCCAGAACGTGGCTGAAGGCAGCCTCGTTTTCGAACAGCTTGGTGATTTCCTTGGCCAGGATGGTCAGGGACTCGGCGTCCTGGTTACCACCGTAGACGACGGCAGGGATGTTCAGCGAGTGACGCAGGCGGCGGCTCGCACCTTTCCCCAGGTCAGTACGCGCTTGGGCGTTCAGGGTGAAATCAGTCATTTCGTTTCTCCAAAATAGCCCCCCGGGGCGTTTGCGACCAGCGCCGTCGGGGATGGCAAAAAAGCCCCGCCCCAACAACCAGTGCTGGGGCGGGGCGCTTTTCGTCAGCGAGGGTTCCGCTTAGCGGAACATCGCGCTGATCGATTCTTCGTTGCTGATGCGGCGGACCGCTTCAGCGACGACCGGTGCGATATCCAGCTGGCGGATACGGTCACAGGCCTGAGCAGCGGCGGACAGCGGGATAGTGTTGGTCACCACCAGCTCGTCGAGCACCGACTTCTCGATGTTCTCGATCGCACGGCCCGACAGTACAGGGTGCGTGCAATAGGCGTAGACCTTGGCCGCGCCATGGTCTTTCAGGGCCTTGGCCGCATGGCACAGGGTGCCGGCGGTGTCGACCATGTCGTCTACCAGGATGCAGGTGCGTCCTTCGACGTCGCCGATGATGTGCATCACCTCGGAGTGGTTCGCTTTCTCGCGGCGTTTGTCGATGATGCCCAGGTCGACACCCAGCGACTTGGCGACGGCGCGTGCGCGCACCACGCCACCGATGTCGGGGGAGACGATCATGAGGTTATCGAAACGCTGGTCTTCGATGTCGTCGACCAGTACGGGCGAGCCGTAGATGTTGTCGACGGGGATATCGAAGAAACCCTGGATCTGGTCAGCGTGCAGGTCGACGGTGAGTACACGGTCGATACCCACGACAGTGAGCATGTCAGCGACGACTTTGGCGCTGATGGCTACACGTGCCGAACGCGGACGGCGGTCCTGGCGGGCGTATCCGAAGTAGGGAATCACGGCGGTGATTCGGGAAGCTGAGGAGCGGCGGAAGGCGTCGGCCATCACTACCAGTTCCATCAGGTTATCGTTGGTCGGGGCGCAGGTCGGCTGAATGATGAACACGTCCTTACCGCGGACGTTCTCATTAATCTCAGTGCTGATTTCGCCGTCGGAGAACTTGCCGACAGAAACATCACCCAGTGGGATATGCAGCTGACGTACGACACGCCGAGCCAGATCGGGGTTGGCATTCCCCGTGAAGACCATCATCTTGGACACGCGCAGTACCTGGAGGCTGAGGGTAACCTGGATGAGTATAAGAAATGGCAGGGGCGGCTGGATTCGAACCAACGCATGGCAGGATCAAAACCTGCTGCCTTACCGCTTGGCGACGCCCCTGTATCTGTTGCTGCGAACGCTTATGCGCTCGACTTCTTGACCAGACTTTGCAGCGTGCGATGCAACATCGAAACGTTGCTTCCCTTTGCTACAAACCCTGCATGGGTATCTGAAAGAAGGGCCAGAACTTTATCAGCTTCGACTTTGCTTGGGAAGGCCCCAAACACGCAACTTCCAGTACCGGTCATTCGAGCTTCGGTGAATTTACCCAGGCAATTCAGCGCATTGCGAACTTCTGGATACCGTTGCTCTACCACCGGTTGGCAGTCATTTCGACTGTTTCCCTCGGGAACGGGGCGCATCTTAAGGGGGAGGGAATCACGTGTCAACTCTGGATGCGAAAAAATTTCCGCTGTGCTGACAGACACTTGCGGCACCAGCACGACGTACCAGGGCTCGTCGGGGTCGACCGGTGTCAGCTGTTCGCCCACCCCCTGGGCGAAGGCGGCGTGACCGCGCACGAACACCGGCACGTCCGCGCCCAGGGTCAGGCCCAGTGCGGCCAGGCGATCGATGTCCCAGTCCAGTTGCCACAGGTGGTGCAGGGCCAGAAGGGAGGTGGCGGCATCGGAGCTGCCGCCGCCGATGCCGCCGCCCATGGGCAGGACCTTGTCCAGCCAGATGTCCGCGCCTAGCGCGCAGCTGGCCTGTGCTTGCAGGGCACGGGCGGCGCGCACGATCAGGTTGCTGTCGTGGGGCACGCCATGGATGGACGTGTGCAGGTGTATCTGACCGTCGTCGCGCACCTGGAAAGACAACTGGTCGGCATGGTCGAGGAACTGGAACACCGTTTCCAGCTCGTGGTAGCCATCGGCGCGGCGGCCGGTGATGTGCAGCCACAAGTTGAGCTTTGCCGGTGCAGGCAGGGTCAGGCGAGCCACGGACTCAATGCCCCAGCTGACGTGGCTGCCAGTCCTTCACCACCACGGTCACGTCGATGTTCTCGCCGTGCAGCTTCAGGCGCTCGGGCAGCCAGTAGCCGTTCTGCTCGCTGTAGCTCAGGTATTCGACTTCCCAGCCATCCTGGCTCAGGCGCGCCAGGCGGCTGTCGCCGTCCAGGGTGAGCTGGCTCTTGCTGTCCGGGGCCGGGAGGCCGCGGACCCACCACACCAGGTGCGACACCGGCAGGCGCCAGCCGAGTTGCTCTTCGAGCAGCGCTTCGGGGTCGGCCGCCTCGAAGCGGCCCTGGTTGGCCACTTCCAGCACCACGGCACCCGGGCGCCCGGTCAGGCGGGCGGCGCCACGGCCCAGCGGGCCGGCCAGGCGGATGTCGTAGTAGTCCTGGCGCTGCAGCCAGAACAAGGTGCCACTGCCCGAGTCGCGCGGGGCACGGATACCGACCTTGCCGTTGATCTGCCAACCGTCGAGGCTGCTCAGTTGCTGCTTGTGCTCGCGCCACAGCTGCGGGCTGCCCTGGCCCTGGACGGCTTCACGGGATCCGGTGCCGGCACAGCCGGCCAGCAGGGCGATGAGGGCGAAGGTGACGAGATGACGCACAGGCATGGTTCAGAGGTTCTCGGATCCGGTCAGGCGCAGGACGGTCTTGCGCAGGGTAGGGTTGTCGGGCTGGTCGGCGAAGGCCTTGGCCCACACCTGACGCGCCTCGCGATGCTTGCCGCTGGCCCATAGCACTTCGCCCAGGTGGGCGGCCACTTCGGGGTCGGGCAGACGCTCCAGGGCCTGGCGCAACAGGCGCTCGGCCTCGTCCAGGTGGCCCAGGCGATAGTTGACCCAGCCCAGGCTGTCGAGCACGGCAGGGTCGTCGGGGGTGATCTGGCGCGCTTTCTCGATCAGTGCCTTGGCTTCGCCATAGCGGGTGGTGCGGTCGGCCAGGGTGTAGCCCAGGGCATTGAGCGCCATGGCGTTTTCTGGCTCGCGGGCGAGGATCGCGCGCAGGTCCTGCTCCAGTTGCGGGAGGTCGTCGCGCTTCTCCGCCAGCATGGCGCGGCTGTACAGCAGGTTGAGGTCGTCGGGGTAGCGCTTGATCGCCTGCTGCATCACCTGGTCGGCCTGTGCCAGCTTGTCGTTGTTGCTCAGGGTCTCGGCTTCGATCAGGTACAGCTGAATGGCGTAGTCCGGCTGCGCTTCACGCGCCTCGGCCAGGTGGCGCGAGGCCTCGGCACTGCGACCGTTGGCGATGAGGATGTCAGCCTGGCGCAGTTGCGCGGCCAGATAATCCGGGCCGGGACCTACCAGTGCGTACTCGCGCAGGGCGGCGGCGGGCAGGTTGCGTTCCTCGCGGATGCGCCCCAGGTTCAGGTGCGCGGCGTCGGCGTTGCTGTCGCGCTCGACCATTTCCTGCAGGTAACCTTCGGCCTCGTCCCAGTCCTTGTTCTCCATGCACACCAGCGCCAGCGAATAACGCAGCTCGTCGTCGTCGGGGTACTGCTGCAACAGGCTCTCGAACTCGGCCTTGGCCTCGGCGATGTGGTTCTGCTCGACCAGCGTGCGGCCATAGGTGACGCGCAGGCGCTTGTCGTCGGGATTGTCGCGGATCGCCTTGCGCAGCAGCGGCAGCGCTTCATCGCCGCGTTCCAGCGTCTGCAACAGGCGAGCGCGCAGCAGGATCGGGGCGATTTCGCCGTTGTGCGGGGGATGCGCTTCGAGCAAGTCCAGCGCCTGCTCGGTCTTGCCGTCCTGGTTCAACAGCAGGGCCTTGCCGAACACCAGCTGGCCGTTATCCGGGTACTTGAGCAGCAGCCGGTCGAAACTCTTGAGCAGGCCGTCGCGGGTGCTCTGGTCGGTCTCGGCGGCAGACAGGGCGAGGAAATCGAAATGGGTGTCGCCCTGGCCCTGGAGCACCTTCTCCATGGCGGCCATGGCGTCGTCATAGCGCCCGGCACGGGCCAGCTGAATGGCGGCGGCGCGCTGGGCATCGAGATTCTGCGGGTCGTTGCGCGCCCAGATCAGT
Organism: Pseudomonas sp. S30; assembly: GCF_016518545.1. Classification (GTDB taxonomy): domain Bacteria; phylum Pseudomonadota; class Gammaproteobacteria; order Pseudomonadales; family Pseudomonadaceae; genus Aquipseudomonas. Next base: position 66,744 of record NZ_JACVTO010000012.1, on the reverse strand, counting down.
GCGGTGTCGAGCGCCGGCTCGTCGGCCCCGAGGTACTCGGCGATGCGGTAGGCGCGCTCGGAGACACCGGGGTCCTGGGTCTTCTGCGCCTGGTCGACATAGTTGGCCAGGGCGATGTCGAACCGGTTGCGCTGGCCCGCCAGCTCGGCCACCAAAAGGCTGTACAGGGTGTCAGGCTTGAACGACCCATAGACCACGGTGGGTTTGGCTTCGGGCTTGTCGGCCTCGACGACGGCCTGCTGCTCCTCGCTCTTGTGCGGGACCAGGCTCTGGCAGCCCTGGAGCAGGGCGAAGGCAAGCAGCAATGCGTAGGGTCTGTTCATAGGCCTTTGGTGGGCTAACCGGCGGTCGGGGCATGATGACACAAGCGTGGGGGCAAACCCACCCGCCAGATGTGTGACCGCACGGCCACCGGGATGTTCGGACGGGCAGGGCGCGAGCATGGCTACTGCCCTTGGCGACAATAGGCCAGGGTCATGGTGTCGATAGCGAACGGTGGTTGTTCTGAGTCCTGTGAAGTAGGACAATTATCGGCTTCCTGTCCCCACCAGCGATCTTGCATGGCCTTTCTCGCCCTCGGTATCAACCACAAGACTGCCTCGGTCGACGTCCGCGAGCGCGTGGCGTTCACGCCCGAGCAGCTGGTCGACGCCTTGCAGCAGCTCTGCCGACTGACCGCCAGCCGCGAGGCGGCGATCCTCTCCACCTGCAATCGCAGCGAACTCTATATAGAGCAGGACACGCTCGGCGCCGACGACGTGCTGCAGTGGCTGGCCAGCTATCACCGCCTGAGCCTGGACGAGCTGCGGGCCAGCGCCTATGTCCACGAAGACCACGACGCCGTGCGCCACATGATGCGCGTCGCCTCCGGGCTGGACTCGCTGGTGCTGGGCGAGCCGCAGATCCTCGGCCAGATGAAATCGGCTTACGCCGTGGCCCGCGAGGCCGGCACCGTCGGGCCGCTGCTCGGCCGCCTGTTCCAGGCCACCTTCAGCGCCGCCAAGCAGGTGCGCACCGACACCGCCATCGGCGAGAACCCGGTCTCGGTGGCCTTCGCCGCGGTCAGCCTGGCCAAGCAGATCTTCGCCGACCTGGGCCGCAGCCAGGCACTGCTGATCGGCGCTGGAGAGACCATCACCCTGGTCGCCCGCCACCTGCACGAGCAGGGCGTCAAGCGTATCGTCGTGGCCAACCGCACCCTGGAGCGCGCGAGCCTGCTGGCCGAGCAGTTCGGTGCGCATGCCGTGCTGCTGGCCGACATTCCCCAGGAACTGGCCAACAGCGACATCGTCATCAGTTCCACCGCCAGCCAGTTGCCGATCCTCGGCAAGGGCGCGGTGGAAAGTGCGCTCAAGCAGCGCCGGCACAAGCCGATCTTCATGGTCGACATCGCCGTGCCGCGGGACATCGAGGCACAGGTGGGCGAGCTGGACGACGTCTACCTCTACACCGTCGACGACCTGCACGAGGTGGTCGCGGAAAACCTCAAGAGCCGACAGGGCGCGGCCCAGGCCGCCGAGGAACTGGTGAGCGCCGGCGCCGAGGACTTCATGGCGCGCCTGCGCGAGCTGGCGGCGGTGGACGTGCTTCGGGCCTACCGCCAGCAGAGCGAACGCCTGCGCGACGAGGAACTGCTCAAGGCCCAGCGCCTGCTGGCCAATGGCGGCAACCCCGAAGAAGTGCTCGCGCAATTGGCTCGCGGGCTGACCAACAAGCTGCTGCATGCCCCCAGCGTGCAGCTGAAGAAGCTCACCGCCGAAGGCCGCGTCGATGCGCTGGCCATGGCTCAGGAACTCTTTGCCCTTCACGAAGGCGCCACGGACAAGACCCCGCAATGAAAGCGTCGCTGCTGAAAAAACTGGACATCCTCCAGGACCGCTTCGAAGAACTCACCGCCCTGCTGGGCGATGCCGAGGTCATTTCCGACCAGACCCGCTTTCGCGCCTACTCCCGCGAGTACGCCGAGGTCGAGCCGGTGTTCGCCGCCTACAGCGCCTGGCGCAAGGTCCAGGACGACCTCGAGGGTGCCCAGGCGCTGCTCAAGGACAGCGACCCGGACCTGCGCGAAATGGCCGTCGAGGAGGTGCGCGAGGCCAAGGAGCGCTTGCTGGACCTGGAGTCGCAGTTGCAGCGCATGCTGCTGCCCAAGGACCCCAACGACGGACGCAACGTGTTCCTGGAAATCCGCGCGGGCACCGGCGGCGACGAGGCGGCGATCTTCTCCGGCGACCTGTTCCGCATGTACTCGCGTTACGCCGAGAAGCGCGGCTGGCGCCTGGAAATCCTCTCGGAGAACGAGGGTGAACATGGCGGCTACAAGGAAATCATCGCCCGCGTGGAAGGTGACAGCGTCTACGGCAAGCTCAAGTTCGAGTCTGGTGCGCACCGCGTGCAGCGCGTGCCGGAAACCGAGTCCCAGGGCCGCATCCACACTTCGGCCTGTACCGTCGCAGTGCTGGCCGAGCCGGACGAACAGGCGGCCATCGAGATCAACCCGGCCGACCTGCGCGTGGATACCTACCGCGCGTCCGGTGCCGGTGGCCAGCACGTGAACAAGACCGACTCGGCCATCCGCATCACCCACCTGCCCACCGGCATCGTGGTCGAGTGCCAGGAAGAGCGCTCCCAGCACAAGAACCGCGCCCGGGCGCTGTCCTGGCTGTCGGCCAAGCTCAACGACCTGCAGACCAGCGCCGCGCAGAACGCCATCGCCAGCGAGCGCAAGCTGCTGGTGGGCTCGGGCGACCGCTCCGAGCGTATCCGCACCTACAATTATCCACAGGGTCGGGTCACCGACCATCGCATCAACCTGACGCTGTATTCGCTGGACGATGTACTGGCCGGTGGCGTCGATGCGGTGATCGAGCCCCTGCTCGCCGAATATCAGGCCGATCAACTGGCCGCCCTGGGGGACTGATGACCATCATCGCCAGCCTGCTGCGCAATGCGCACCTGCCCGATTCGCCTACCGAACGCCTGGACGCCGAGCTGCTGCTGGCGGCCGCCCTGGGCAAGTCGCGTAGCTACCTGCACACCTGGCCCGAGCGCATCGTCAGCCGCGAAGCGGCTGACACCTACGATGCCTGGATCGAACGCCGCCGTACGGGTGAGCCTGTGGCCTACATCCTCGGCCAGCAGGGGTTCTGGAAGCTCGACCTGGAGGTGGCGCCGCACACCCTGATCCCTCGGCCCGACACCGAGTTGCTGGTGGAATCCGCCCTGCAACGTCTACCGGCCCAGGCCGCACGGGTACTGGATCTGGGCACCGGCAGCGGTGCCATCGCCCTGGCGCTGGCCAGCGAGCGCCCGGCCTGGCAGGTGATGGCGGTGGACCGCATCGAGCAGGCCGTGGCCCTGGCCGAGCGCAATCGCCAGCGGCTGCACCTGGACAACGTGCAGGTGCGTACCAGCCACTGGTTCGACGCCCTGGACGGAGAGCGCTTCGACCTGATCCTCAGCAACCCTCCCTACATCGCCGCCCACGACCCTCACCTGAGTGCCGGCGACCTGCGCTTCGAACCCAGCAGTGCGCTGGTGGCAGGCCACGATGGCCTGGACGACTTGCGCCTGATCGTCGCCCAGGCGCCCCGGTACCTGCTCCCTGGCGGCTGGTTGATGCTCGAACACGGCTTCGACCAGGCCAGCGCCGTGCGCGCGCTGATGCAGGACAGCCAGTTCGTCGAGGTCGCCAGCCATCGCGATCTGGGCGGTCACGAGCGCATCAGCCTTGGGCGCCTGCCGTGCTGAGCGACGACGAACTGCTGCGCTACAGCCGACAGATCCTGCTGGCGCAGGTGGATGTCGAGGGTCAGCTGCGACTCAAGCAAAGCAAGGTGCTGGTGGTCGGATTGGGCGGGCTGGGTTCGCCGGTGGCCTTGTATCTGGCAGCCGCAGGCGTGGGCGAGCTGCATCTGGCCGATTTCGACCACGTCGACCTGAGCAACTTGCAGCGCCAGGTGATTCACGACAGCGAGAGCCTCGGCCTGAGCAAGGTCGATTCGGCGCTGCGACGCCTGCGCGCGATCAACCCGCAGATCGAACTGGTTGGCCACCGCCAGGCGCTGGATCCCGAGACCCTGGCGGCGGCGGTCGGTGCGGTCGACCTGGTGCTGGACTGCTGCGACAATTTCGCCACCCGCGAGGCGGTCAACGCCGCCTGCGTGACGGCGGGCAAGCCACTGGTCAGCGGCGCGGCGATTCGTCTGGAAGGGCAGTTGTCGGTCTTCGATCCACGCCAGGCGCACAGCCCTTGCTATCACTGCCTGTACGGTCATGGCAGCGAAGCCGAACTGACCTGCAGCGAGGCCGGCGTGATCGGCCCGCTGGTGGGCATGGTCGGCAGCCTGCAGGCGCTCGAGGCGCTGAAGCTGCTGGTCGGCTTCGGCGAGCCGCTGGTAGGGCGTCTGCTGCTCATCGATGCCCTCGGCAGCCGGATGCGCGAGTTGCGGGTCAAGCGCGACCCGGGCTGCACGGTGTGTGCAGGCCGCCATGATTGATCGTGCAGCGCCCATCGGCGTGATGGACTCGGGCGTGGGCGGCCTCTCGGTGCTGGCCGAGGTGCGTCGCCTGCTTCCGGCCGAATCGTTGCTGTACCTGGCCGACGCCGGGCATGTGCCCTATGGCGAGAAGTCTGCCGATTACATTCGCGAGCGCTGCCGGCGCATCGCCGCGTTCTTCCAGGCCCAGGGCGCCAAGGCGATGGTGCTGGCCTGCAACACGGCCACGGCAGCCGCTGTCGCCGACCTGCGCGCGCGTTACCCGCAGTGGCCGATCGTCGGCATGGAGCCGGCGGTGAAACCGGCAGCGGCGGCCACCCGTTCCGGCGTGGTCGGGGTGCTGGCCACCACCGGTACCCTGCAAAGCGCCAGGTTCGCCGCTTTGCTCGATCGTTTCGCCGGTGATGTGCGCGTCGTCACCCAGCCATGCCCTGGCCTGGTCGAGTTGATCGAGCAAGGCGATCTCACCAGCCCGGCGCTGCGTCAGTTGCTGCAAGGCTACGTGCAGCCACTGCTGGAGGCCGGGTGCGACACATTGATCCTGGGCTGTACGCACTATCCCTTCCTGCGGCCGCTGCTGGCCGAGCAGGTGCCGGAGCAGGTCGCAATCATCGATACGGGCGCAGCGGTAGCCCGGCAGTTGCAGCGCCTGCTGCAGGCTGGGGATCTGTTGGCGAGCGGGCCTGCGCGGCAGGCAGTGTTCTACAGCAGCGCCGATCCAGGCCGCCTGCAAGCGGTCCTGCCCGGGCTAGGGCAGGCATCGAGCGTGCAGGTGCAACCCTTCGAGGAATGAGAGACGACGTGAACTCAGCGCGGCTCGGGCAGCGGCCATAGCAGCGCAGGGTCCAGCACCTCGAGCACCAGTTCGGCCTGTCTGGTCTGCAACCGATCGAGCAGTTCCTTCGCGGCACTGTCGGCGGTCCACAATTCGGGCAATGCTTGCGCAGTGGTCAGCGGCGCCTTGGTCGAGGGTGGGGCGACTATCGTCAGTTGCACACCCAGGTCGGCAAGCGCCTTGCGCTGCTCGCGCAGCCAATGAGGCAGGCTGTTGTGGCCGGCCGGGCTCTGAGCGGGAGAGTACCGCTGCAAGGCCGAATAGCGGCTGAAAACCGCCATGATACGGGGCTGCTCACTTCGTGCCAGCAGGGGCAAAGCTACTGCCAGCGCGTGCTCGCAGGCCTGCCAGTTGGTGGTGAGGATCTGATCGAACATCTCGTTGGTCGGCACATCCGTCGGCAGGTACTCGCAGGTACCCGCATCGACGATCAGCGTGTCCACTGCGCCCCAGCGCGCTTGCAACTGCTGGCCGGCCAGTTGAGCCTGGTCGAGGTGATGCAGACCCGCCGGAAGGCACAGCAGGGTGTCATCGTACTCGGCCTTCAAGGCTTGAAGGCGTTGAGTATCAAGGCCGCTGACCGCGACTCGATGGCCGGAGCCAAGCAGGTCCTCTGCCATCGCCAAGCCAAGACCACTACCGGCTCCGGTGAGCCAGAAAATGCGACTACTGCTCAAATTGCATACCCACTAACTGATGGCGGCGGGCAACCCCTTGAATGCCGCAAGTGCCCGTTCTCGACTCTTACGCAAGTCGACAATGGGGTTGCTGTATGAACTTGTATCAAATAACCCTGAAGATTTCACTGGTAAATGGATGTTCTTGTCATCCAAATGAGTGAGTTCGGGTAGCCAATGACGAATGAAGCGTCCATCTGGATCGAACCGCTGGGATTGAGTGACTGGATTGAAGATCCGGAAGTAAGGCACGGAGTCGGTTCCGGTCGAGGCGCTCCATTGCCAGCCGCCATTGTTCGCTGCCAGATCGCCATCAACCAGGTGACGCATGAAGTGCTGTTCGCCCTTGCGCCAATCGATCAACAGGTTCTTGCTCAGGAACATCGCCGACACCATGCGCAGGCGGTTGTGCATCCAGCCGGTCTCAAGCAGCTGGCGCATGGCGGCGTCGATCAGCGGAAAGCCGGTGCGCCCTTCCTGCCAGGCCTTGAAATCTTCGGGCGCGTCGCGCCAGGGCAACGCTTCGGTATGGGCGCGAAAGGCCTTGTGGCGCGAGACCTGTGGATAACCCACCAGGATATGCTTGTAGAATTCACGCCAGAGCAGTTCCTCGATCCAAGTGCGAGCGCCCTTGCTGCCGCTGTCGAATTCACCCTGGTTGCTGGCCAGGGCGGCGTGCAGGCACTGGCGGGGGGAAATCACCCCGGCCGCCAGGTAGGCCGACAGCTGGCTGGTGCCGGGTGTGGCGGGCAGGTCGCGGGCCACGTGATAGTCGTCGATGCGCTGGTCGACGAAGCGGGCGAGGCGCGCCTGCGCTTCCTTCTCTCCGGCCGGCCAATGCTCGCGCAGGCTCTGTCGGGGTTTGTCGAAGCCTTGCAGGTGCTGGGGGATGGGATCGTTGGCGATAGACAGCTTCGCCTGGCGCTTCGCCGGATGAGCCAGGGAGGGCACGCTACGGTGCAAGTGCTCCAGGCATGCCTTGCGGAACTGCCCGAACACCTGAAAATAGTTGCCGGCCTTGGTCAACAGCGTGCCGGGCTTGAAGAACACCTGGTCCAGGTGAGTGTGCACGGCGATACCGGCGCCTTCGAGCTCATCGCGGGTGCACTGGTCGCGCTGTGCCTCGTTCAGGCCGTACTCGTCGTTCCAGTGCACCGACTGCACCTTGTGCTTGCGGCAGACCGCCAATACGGTCTCGGGGACCTGTTGCCAGGTGTCGGTGTGGGCGATCAGCAGGGGAATGTTGAGCGACTCGAGTGAGTGACGAAGGTCGCGCAGGTTACGCAGCCAGAAATCCACCTTGCCCGGTGCGTCGTCATGGGCCTGCCACTGCTGTGGGCTGGCGATCCACAAGGCGATCGTCGGCCCTTCATGGGTCGCGGCGCTCAGGGCCGTGTTGTCGTCGACGCGCAGATCGCTGCGCAACCAGATCAAATGCATCTCAGGGTCTCGCATCGAGGCTCGGGGTGGACTGCTGGATCAGCCGCAGGACCTGCTGCGGGGTCTCGAACAATTGGGAATTGGCAAGCCCCATGGTCTCCAGTCGCTCCTGATGAATGGGAGCGCTGATACCGCCCAGTAGTTTCAATTGCGTTACACCCTCCAGCGGCATCAGTGCAGGGACGTCGAGGCGTGCGCCCAGGTACAGCACCACCGCCCGCGGCTGCAGCCTGTCGACCACGTGCACCAGCTGCTTGCCCGTCACCGGGTACTCCAGCACCTCGACCGCCACGCCACTGCTGCTGAGTAGCCAGGCCGTCAGCCACAGCCGTTCGTTGAACGGCTGTTCGGCCACACTGGCCAGGAGCACGGGTGGGCCTTCGAGGGAATGGTTGTCGTGGTACACCCGCGCGCCGAGCTTGCTGCGCAGCCAGGTGTGGAAGAAGGACTGCTCCAGCCCAGCATCGAAATGATGACGCCAACGCTGCTCCAATTGTTCGAGCAGCGGCAGCAGTAGCTGATCGCACAGAGTGGTCGCTGGATACAGCGCCATGGCCTGGTTCAGCTGCTGATCCAGCGAACGCTGGGCAAGGTTGGCGATGGCCTCGATCAACTGCGTGCAGCGCGCCTGCCAATCGCCATTGAGCACCGGTGGCGTGCTGTTGCTGTTTTCCAGCAGGTCTCGAACCTGGCTGACCGAAGCACCACGTTCCAGCCATTGGAGGATATCGAGGACCTTCTGTACATGCGCCTCGCGATACAGCCGGTGGCCTTTGGGAGTGCGATCCGGAATCAACAGACCATAGCGTCGCTCCCAGGCCCGCAGGGTCACAGGGTTGACCCCGGTGCGCCGGGCCAGCTCGCCGATCGGTAGGTGATCTTCAGAGCGCATTGCGCAATCCCATGTTTTCAGGGTGCGGCTGCAGATAGGCCTGCTGCATGAGGTACGGATCCGGATGGTTACGCAGATGATGCTTGAGCAGGGTCAGCGGCACCACCAGCGGCACGATGCCTTCATGGTACTGGCTGATCAGCTGCTGCATTTCCGCTTTGTCGCTGCCGTCCAGTGCGTCGCGCAGATACCCGCACAGGTGCTGCAGCACGTTGCTGTGAGTGCCTCGACTGGCGCAGCGACGCAGCGCCTGCATCAGTTGGCTGAAGTAGCGTGGGCCGAGAACTTCTGGATCGTCATGACGGTTCATCTTGCCGAGCAGGCTGCCGAGTTCGCGATAAGCCTGGGGATTATGCGCCATCAACAGGTATTTGTAGCGCGAGTGGAAGTCGATCAGCGCACCGCGCGTGAGGCCCTCGCGCAGCAGGTTTTGCCAATCGGCATAGGCATAGACGCGGCTGATGAAGTTTTCCCGCAGCACGGGATCATGCAGGCGACCCTCTTCTTCCACGGGCAGGTCGGGGCGTCGTGCGCAGAAGGCCTGAGCATAGGCGCCGCGGCCCCCATGCACCGAAGGGCGGCCGTTGTCCTGATAAACCTTGACCCGCTCCAGGCCGCAGGACGGCGACTTCTGCATGAACACGTAGCCGCAGATATCGTCCAGCGCCTCGGCCATCTGTTCGCCGTAGGCACGCAGTGGCGCGGCCAGGTCGGTCCCGGGGTTGCGTGGATTGATCACTTCCGGCGCCTCCGGGTCGCCCACCAGGCGAATCGCTTCCCGAGGCGTACCCAGGCCGATGGCGACCTCGGGACACAGGGGCACCCAGTCGAAATGGGCGCCGAGCGACTGGCACAGGTCCGAGGCCTTGTGCCCGCCGTTGAAGCGCACGTCCTGACCCGCCAGGCAGGCACTGATGGCGATGCGGGGTTTGTCGATGACGCCCTGGGTGTCCATGCTGAATCTCCGTTAAACCTGTACAAGACGAATTTTATGTACAGGTTTATTCCAGCATATCGAAAAAAAAGTATGCAAGAAAAATTTTCCGTACACGTTATTCGAGGTGTTCGAGCAGTCGACGTGCGGCCTCCTGACCACTGAGCCAGGCGCCTTCCACTCGGCCCGACAGGCACCAGTCGCCACAGGCGTACAGGCCCTGATCGGCATCTGCCAACGCGCCCCATTCGTGACTGCCCGCCGGCCGCGCGTACAGCCAGCGGTGCGCCAGGGTGAAGGCGGGCGCCGGTACCACGCAACCGATCAATTCGGCGAATTCCCCACGCAGCGTCTCGATCACGGCCTCCTTGGGCAGATCGATCCCCTGGCGGCTCCAGTCAGCGGTGGCGTGCAGCACCCAGGTGTCCAGTGACTCGTCACGGCCCGGCTTGCTGCGATTGCGAGCCAGCCAGTCCAGCGGACTGTGCTGCACGAAGCAACCCTGCATCGGCGTGTCCAGGGAGGCGCTGAAGCCCAGGGCCACCGCCCAGGTCGGCTCCATCTGCACACCCGCCGCGACGGCGGCCAGTTTCGGCGTCGCCGCCAGCAGCGGTGTGGCCTGGGGCGCGGGAACGGCAATCACCACGCGACTGTAGGGGCCGTGCATGGCGCCCTCGGTGTCCTGCAGGTGCCAGAACTCGGTGCCCCTGAACACCTCTGCGATGCGACAGCCGAAGTGCACCGTAACGTCGTCGAGCAGGCCGCGGGTGATTGCGCTCATGCGCGGCACGCCGACCCAGCGGGTCTGCTCGTCAGGGGAGGGGGTGAGTTGGCCGTGGCGGTAGTTGTACAACTGGGGTTTCCATTGCGCCGCCCAGCCAGCGGCCACCCAGCCCTGCACTTCGTCGACGAAACGCCGGTCGCGCGCGGTGAAATACTGCGCGCCGAGGTCCAGCGCCCCGACGTCGCTGCGCTTGCTGGCCATGCGACCGCCACTGCCATGGCCCTTGTCGAACAGATGGACGATCTGCCCGGCCTTCTGCAGGGCCTGGGCGGCGGACAGGCCGGCGATGCCGGCCCCGATGATAGCGATAGGTATTGTCATGCTGGCCTCTTGGAACCGTGCTTGGAGCAGACTACCCTGGCAAACAAACCTGTACAACGCAGAAGTTTTGTATAAGGTTATTCCATCAAGAGGAACAGGTTGGCCTATGTTTATCCGAGAGCACTGCGTGGAAAAAGTGCCTTTGAAGTTAAAAATAGACCATGACCCCCAGCATAAGAGGACAGCGCCATGCACATCGTGCTGACAGGTGGAACAGGCTTGATCGGGCGGCATCTGTGTCAGCACTGGCTGGCTCAGGGGCATCGTCTGACGGTGTGGAGCCGCACGCCCGAGCGGATACCCCAGCTTTGTGGGGAGCGTGTGCGAGGGGTCGCCGATCTGCACGAGATCGCTGCATCCGAGCCTGTGGATGCGGTGGTCAACCTGGCCGGAGCGCCCATCGCCGACCGCCCGTGGACGGCCTCGCGGCGGCAGGTGCTGTGGGCCAGTCGCATCAGCCTGACCGAGCACCTGCTGGCCTGGCTGGAGCAGCGCAGCCAGCGGCCCGAGGTACTCATCTCCGGGTCGGCGGTGGGCTGGTACGGCGACGGCGGCGAGCGTGAGCTGACCGAGGCGTCGCCGCCGGTCAAGGAAGACTTCGCCAGCCAGCTGTGCATCGCCTGGGAGGAAACCGCACTGCGTGCACAGGCACTCGGCCTGCGCGTGGTACTGGTGCGGACCGGGCTGGTGCTGGCCGCCGACGGCGGGTTTCTCGCGCGCCTGCGCCTGCCCTACAAGTTGGGTCTGGGCGGGCCGCTGGGCAATGGCAGGCAGTGGATGCCCTGGGTGCATGTGGACGATCAAATCGCCCTGATTGATTTTCTCTTGCAGCGCGACGATGCCAGCGGTCCCTATAATGCCTGCGCACCGCAGCCGGTACGCAACCGCGAATTCGCCAAGGCGCTGGGCCATGCCTTGCATCGCCCGGCGGTGTTGCCGGTGCCGGCATTGCTGCTCAAGGCAGGGCTGGGCGAGATGTCCAACCTGCTGCTCGGCGGGCAACGGGCCCGCCCGGCGCGGCTGCTGGAGGCCGGTTTCGGTTTCCGCTTCGACGATCTGCAAACGGCGTTGGATGACCTGTCCGAGCGCCTCTGACATTAGGATGTTGCATGACCGATCACGCTCTGCTGCTGGTCAACCTGGGTTCACCGGCCTCCACCTCGGTGGCCGACGTGCGCCGCTACCTCAACCAGTTCCTCATGGACCCCTACGTCATCGACCTGCCGTGGCCGGTGCGGCGGTTGCTGGTGTCGCTGATCCTGATCAAGCGCCCTGAGCAGTCTGCCCACGCCTATGCGTCGATCTGGTGGGAAGAGGGCTCGCCACTGGTGGTGCTGACGCGTCGCCTGCAAGCGGCCATCACCCCGCATTGGCCCCACGGGCCGGTCGAAGTGGCTATGCGCTATGGTCAGCCGGCACTGCCCGAGGTGCTCGAGCGCCTGGCCGGCCAGGGTGTACGCAGGGTAACGCTGGCGCCGCTGTACCCGCAGTTCGCCGACAGCACCGTCACCACGGTGGTGGAGCTGGCGCGCCAGACCCTGGCCGAACGCAAGCTGGACCTGGACATGCGCGTGCTGCAACCCTTCTACGATGAGCCTGACTACATCCAGGCCCTGGTCCACAGCACCCGCTCGTACCTGGCGCAGGACTACGATCACCTGCTGCTGAGTTTCCACGGCCTGCCGGAGCGGCACCTGAAGAAACTCGATCCCACCGGTTCGCACTGCCTGCAGAGCGCCAACTGCTGCGAAACCGCCTGCGCCGCGGTGCGCAAGGTGTGCTATCGCTCCCAGTGCCTGGCCAGTGCAGCCGCCTTCGCCAAGGCCGCAGGCATACCTGACGGCAAGTGGTCGGCCTCGTTCCAGTCGCGCCTGGGGCGCGCGAAGTGGATCGAACCCTACACCGAAACGCGCCTGGACGAACTGGCGGCGGCCGGAGTCAAGAAGTTGCTGGTGATGTGCCCGGCGTTCGTCGCCGACTGCATCGAGACACTGGAAGAGATTGGCGATCGCGGCAAGGAGCAGTTCATCGAAGCGGGCGGTGAAGAATTGGTGCTGGTGCCTTGCTTGAATGATGACCGGCATTGGGCGCAGGTGCTCGCCGGGCTTTGCGAGAAGGCGTGAGCGAGAAGGCCTGAGGCATAACGCTTGCAACGAAATGGGGCCGCGATTGCGGCCCCTTTTCGTTCACGCGCAGCTCAAGGCAGCGGGTCGTCGAGCCGCTTGTTCTTCCAGCCGTCGTTGCCCGGCAGGATCAGGTTCAGGACGATGGCCACCACTGCGCACAGGGCGATGCCTTTCAGGCCCCAGTCGTCGGGGCCGTCGCCGCTGCCGATCAGTACGCCGCCGATGCCGAACACCAGCGTCACCGACACGATCACCAGGTTGCGCGCCTCGGCCAGGTCGATCTTGTGGCGGATCATGGTATTGAGGCCCACCGCAGCGATCGAGCCGAACAGCAGGCACAGGATGCCGCCCATCACCGGTACCGGAATGCTCTGCAGCAGGGCGCCGAACTTGCCGATGAACGCCAGGGTGATGGCGAACACCGCCGCCCAGGTCATGATCTTCGGGTTGTAGGCTTTGGTCAGCATCACCGCGCCGGTCACCTCGGCATAGGTGGTATTGGGCGGGCCGCCGAACAGGCCCGCAGCGGTGGTGGCCAGGCCGTCACCGAACAGGGTGCGGTGCAGGCCGGGCTGCTTCAGGTAGTCGCGCCCCGTCACGCTGCCGACCGCGATCACTCCGCCGATGTGCTCGATGGCGGGCGCCAGGGCGACCGGAACGATGAACAGAATGGCCTGCCAATTGAATTCCGGGGCGGTGAACTTCGGCAGTTCCAGCCAGGGCGCGGCAGCGATCTTCGCCGTGTCGACCACGCCGAAGGCGAACGACAGGGCGAAGCCCACCACCACGCCGGCGATGATCGGCACCAGGCGGAAGATGCCCTTGCCGAACACTGCGACGACGAGGGTGGTGAGCAGGGCCGGCATGGAGATCAGCATGGCGGTCTGGTAGGACATCAGCGCACTGCCATCGCCGCCCTTGCCCATGGCCATGTTGGCGGCGATCGGCGCCATGGCCAGGCCGATGGAAATGATCACCGGCCCGATCACCACCGGTGGCAGCATGCGGTCGATGAACCCGGTGCCCTTGATCTTCACCATCAGGCCCATGAAGGTGTAGACGAAGCCGGCCGCCATCACCCCGCCCATGGTCGCCGCCAGGCCGAACTGGCCCTTGGCCAGAATGATGGGGGTGATGAAGGCGAAGCTCGATGCCAGGAATACCGGTACCTGACGGCCCGTGACCAGCTGGAACAACAGGGTGCCCAGGCCCGCGGTAAACAGCGCCACGTTGGGATCCAGCCCGGTGATCAGCGGCATGAGCACCAAGGCGCCGAAGGCCACGAAGAGCATCTGGGCGCCCGAAACGACCTGTCGCCAGAGCGGGTCGTTGAAGCCGTCCTGCATGATCAGGCGTCCTTCTGCTTGGTGCCGAAGATCTTGTCGCCGGCATCGCCCAGGCCCGGCACGATGTAGCCGTGTTCGTTGAGGCGCTGATCGATCGAAGCGGTGTAGATCTGTACGTCGGGATGGGCCTTGTCGACCACGGCGATGCCTTCCGGGGCGGCGACCAGGACCATGGCACGGATTTCACGGCAGCCGGCCTTTTTCAGCAGGTCGATGGTGGCGACCATGGAGTTGCCGGTGGCCAGCATCGGGTCGATGATCAGCGCCAGGCGCTGGTTGATGTCCGGCGCCAGCTTTTCCAGGTAGGTGTGGGCTTCGAGGGTTTCCTCGTTGCGCGCCACGCCCACGGCGCTGACCTTGGCACCTGGCACCAGGCTGAGCACGCCGTCGAGCATGCCGATGCCGGCGCGCAGGATTGGTACCACGGTGATCTTCTTGCCGGCGATCTTCTCGACCTGGACCTTGCCGCACCAGCCGTCGATCTCGTAGGTTTCCAGGGGCAGGTCCTGGGTGGCTTCATAGGTCAGCAGCGCGCCGACTTCCTGGGCGAGTTCGCGAAAATTCTTGGTGCTGATGTCGGCGCGGCGCATCAGGCCGAGCTTGTGGCGGATCAGCGGATGGCGGATCTCACGAGTGGGCATAGGAAAAGCTCCGGAAGGCGGGCAAAAAAACCGCGCTAGGTTAATCTATTCAGTCCCTGATGTCGTGCAGTCATTGTGCACGTTAGTCCATAAACACTTGATCTGTAGCCAGCGGATGCGTACCGTTGCCCGCTTTTCCAAAATGCACCTCCCGGAGAGCGCCCCATGTCCGCCGATCTCGAGCATATCCGCCAAGTGATGAGCGAGGCCGATTGCCTGTATTCCGAAGCCCAGGTCGAAGCGGCCATCGCCCAGGTCGGCGAGCGGATCTGCCAGGACCTGCACGACAAGAATCCCGTGGTGTTCTGCGTGATGAACGGCGGGCTGATCTTCGCCGGCAAGCTGCTTACCCACTTGCAGTTCCCGCTTGAAGCCTCCTACCTGCACGCCACGCGCTACCGCAACCAGACCAGCGGCGGCGAGCTGTTCTGGAAGGCCAAGCCGGAAGTTTCGTTCATCGACCGCGACGTACTGATCGTCGACGACATCCTCGACGAGGGCCACACCCTCAGCGCGATCATCGACTTCTGCAAGCATGCCGGCGCCCGTTCGGTGTACACCGCCGTGCTGATCGACAAGGATCACGACCGCAAGGCCAGTCCCGACCTGAAGGCCGACTACGTGGGCCTGCCGTGCGTGGATCGCTACATCTTCGGCTATGGCATGGACTACAAGGGCTACTGGCGCAACGCCAATGGCATCTTCGCCGTGAAGGGGATGTAAGCCGTGCGCCAGCCCGCTTTCATCGACAAGACGCTGTTCGACGGGCTGGCCGAAAAGGCTGCGGGCAACCCGCGCGGCCGTCAGCACCACAACTTCCATGAGATGGAAGAGCCTTGCCATCGCTGTCCGTAGGGCCTGGCTACCACGACTGGATGCGCGCGCAGTTCGACTGATCGCCGCTGAATAGGCATGCTAGGGGGCCTTGCCAAGGAGCCTCCCATGCGTGCCTTCCTCCCTCTGCTGCTAGCGCTGAGCCTGCCGCTCGCCGCTGCCCCGCTGCACAGCCAGTTCCTGCCGCCGGACGACCTTTCCCTGCGCCAGCAGGCGCCCGAAGCCCAGCAATTGCTGCAGGTCACCGAGTACTCGGTGGTGGTGGGCGCTCAGCGTCAATCCAGCCAGCAGCCGATCCCCATCACCGCGTCGGTGACTCTGCGTTTGAAAGGCAAGCCGCTGAACAAAGGGGCCACCCTCAGCCAGGTGCTGGTGAGCTTCGACGGCGAGGGCGGCAAGAGCCTCAAGCGGCCCACCTTCGACGACGCCACACGCACCCTGACGTTGAATTATCCACAGGCCGACTACCGGGTGATCATGGACCTGCTGCGCAACGAGACGCTGTACGTGCAGTTCCTCAGTTATGCCAACGGCCATGTGTGGGCCGACCTGCATACCGGCAGCGTACGCGCGCGTTGAGAGGCGAGGGCCGCGCCGGGTACACTGCCCGCCTTAGAAATGGCCCGTGAAAGCCCAGTTGGAGTCGGTAGATGCGTAAAGACAAGAAGCAGGTTATCGGTGACGAGATCAGCGACGACTACATCAAGACGTTCCTTCAGTTCGAGCCGGCCGATGGCCGCACCTCGCCTTCGCACCACAAGCTGATCAAGGCTTACCGGGGCCTTCGCATCGACGATTTCGAGCGGTTCGTGAAGTTCTTCGTCGAGGCCGGCCATGACGTGGACGGCAAGGACGAGCAGGGCAAGACCTTCGCCGAGGCGATCGTCGACCAGCGCAACGCACCAGAATACATCGAGGTGATCGACAAGGCGCGCGGCTGACGCGTCGGCCCGCCACCAGGCGCGACGTGACCGTCAGCGCCGTGGTGGGCGTCAGGCCGGGCAGGCCCGGCCTTCGCCGCTCAGGCAGGGCCTAGACCGACTGGCGTTGCCCGTCTTCGGCGTGTTGCAGCGGCTCGGCTTCGCCCAGCCCCAGGGCGGCATCGTTGGCGGCGCTGATCTGCTGATACAGCGCCGCATCGGTGGCCAGGGTCTTCTCGCGGGCCGGGAAGATTTCCTCGAGCTTGGCTGCCCAGGCGCCTCGAGTCTGCTCGGGGAAGCAGCGCTCGAGCAGCTCGAGCATGATCGAGACGGTCACCGAGGCACCTGGCGAGGCGCCGAGCAGCGCAGCCAGGCTGCCGTCGGCGGCCGAGACCAGCTCGGTGCCAAACTGCAGGATGCCGCCCTTTTTCGGGTCCTTCTTGATGATCTGCACGCGCTGGCCGGCCACCTCCAGGCGCCAGTCCTCGGCCTTGGCCTCAGGGTAGAAGCGGCGCAGCGAGTCCAGGCGCTGTTCCATCGACTGCATCACTTCGCTGACCAGGTACTTGGTCAGGTCCATGTTGTCGCGGGCGACGGCCAGCATCGGGCCGATGTTGCCCATGCGCACCGACAGCGGCAGGTCCATCAGCGAGCCGTGCTTGAGGAACTTGGTGGTGAAGCCGGCATAAGGCCCGAACAGCAGCGACTTCTTGCCATCGACCACGCGCGTGTCCAGGTGCGGCACCGACATCGGCGGGGCGCCCACTGCCGCCTGGCTGTAGACCTTGGCCTGGTGCTGGCTGACGATGGCAGGGTTGTCGCAACGCAGCCACTGGCCGCTGACCGGGAAGCCGCCGAAGCCCTTGCTTTCCGGGATGCCCGAGGCCTGCAGCAGCGGCAGGGCAGCGCCGCCGGCGCCGAGGAAGACGAAGCGGGCGTCCACGTCGCGGCTGCTGCCGCTGTTGACGTCCTTGATCGTGACGGTCCAGCCGTTGCCCTTGCGGTGCAGGTTGGTGACCTTCTTGCTGTACTTGACCTGGGCGGCAGGGCTGTCGCCGAGCAGCTTGAGCAGCTTGTTGGTCAAGGCGCCGAAATTGACGTCGGTGCCCTTGAGCACGCGGGTGGCCGCGATGTGCTGGTCGGCTGGGCGACCGGGCATCATCAGCGGCATCCACTGCTGCATCACGGACTTGTCTTCGGTGTATTCCATGTGGCTGAAGGCGTGATGCTGCTTGAGCAACTCGAAGCGCTTCTTCAGAAAGGCGATGCCCTTGTCACCCTCGACGTAGCTCAGGTGCGGCACGGCGTTGATGAAGTCGCGCGCAGGGCCGAACCCACCCTTGCGGCTCAGGTAGGCCCAGAACTGGCGCGAGACCTCGAACTGGGTATTGATGTGCACGGCCTTCTTGATGTCGATGCTGCCATCGGCGGCCTGCGGGGTGTAGTTCAGCTCGCACAGGCCGGCGTGGCCGGTGCCGGCGTTGTTCCAGGGGTTGGAGCTTTCCGCGGCCCCGGAGTCCATCGCCTCGACGACTTCCAGCGTGATCGCAGGGTCCAGCTCCTTGAGCAGTACGGCCAGGGTGGCACTCATGATGCCAGCGCCTACCAGTACCACATCAACCGATTCGTTCTGCGCCATTAACGCGTCTCCACAATCTACAGCACCTAATTGACAGCATAGGACCCCTGGGTTGGCCAGGATCGCCATGTCCGACTCTTCGCAGTTGTTGCAACTCCAGCGGACACCGCCAATCGGTCTTCGGGTGTTCGGTCATTGAACGCCATTTGCCAGCACTGCGGCAATTCGACTTATGGTCAGGTGATCCGTCGTGGGTTATGGACCGGCCTCAGGCGCCCATCCAGGATGAGCGCCCAGGCCGACTGCTCGGGGCTGAGGAAAACGCCGTTGCCGCTGTTGCACATGCCAGACTGTTCATTTGCTCGCCACACTCTCGTGAAGTTGTGAAAACCGTTTTTCCACGCTCTTTTGGAGACGTGAACCTCAAAAGTGGACTGCGCGAGGGCAACCCGCAGGTTCATGGGCAGCGGACGGCCGGAGACAGCAGGCACGACAGCCGATGCAGGACCTGAGTGGAAGGCTCTCTGTGGGCAAGGCGGTGAAGGTGCCGGGGTCAAGCGGCGAGTGCAGGGCCCGATCAGGAGACGTCCTTATAATCGGGGGGAGATTATAACGAGGTCGCGGGCAGAAAGGTCGTACTTCTTGGCTTTTTATTACCGTGTTTGTCAGGCTGCCAGCAGGCGCTCCGGCCAACGGCGTCTGGCCGGCGTGCACACCCGCGCACTGCCAGGCAGTGGCCGACCCAGCCAGGCCAGGTGCGCCTCGCTGACCTGAACCCAGCCGCTGCCCGTGGGCGCCTGGCCGCAGCGCTTGAACGCCAGGCACTTGCCTTCGCCGTCGAGGCGGGCGTAGGTGTTGTCACGCGAGCGTTTGAAGAGCAGGTTCCAGAGCGAGGCCATGGTGGCGAGTCCTGTCTGATCGGAGGTGGCGCCAGCATAGCGGTGCGGCCATGAAGCGCACGTGACAGAAGCATGCGTTCGCCATGACAAACGTCGCCTGCATCCTGGCTGCAGCTTCATGTTCCGAAGCTTGCCGCTTGGGTCGTGCCACTCGTTATACTGTGGGCCTTTGCCGCTTTTTCTGGAGAAATGCGCATGCTGCAACGTCTGTTGTTCGGTTTGATGGCGGTGGCTACCCTGAGCCTGGTCGGCTGTGCCCACAGCCCGCAGCAACTGAGCCCGCAACCCAAGCTCACGGCCCAGCTCAACCCTGTCGGCCGTGGCCAGCCGGTCGAGGTCAAGGTGGTCGACGGGCGTGGTTCGCAGTCGCTGGGTACTCGCGGCGGCATGTACCCCGAGACCAGCACCATCAGCGTCAGTGGCAATGACGTGGTGCCCAAGCTGCAGGCTCAGGCCGAGGCAGCCGTGCGCCTGCTCGGCTTCACCCCGACCCGCGGCGCAGGCAATGCGCCGCAATTGACCGTGACCCTGGCCGAGCTCAAGTACCAGTCGCCCAAGGACAAGATGTACGTCACCGAAGCGACCATCGGCGCCACCTTCCGCGCCGACGTGAACAACGGCAACCGCCGCTACAGCGGTCGCTATGGTGCGTCCCTGGATCAGCGCTTCGGCATGGCGCCGAACCAGGAAACCAACACCAAGCTGGTCAGCGACGTGCTCAGCGATGCCCTGACCCGGCTGTTCAAGGACCCGTCGATCAGCCAGATGCTGGCTCAGTAACGGGTTTCAGCCTCATGAAAAAACCCGCCGCCGGTATTCCGGGCGGCGGGTTTTTTTGTGGGCGCGGGCAAGGCACAGGCCGCCTCGAGGCCTCAGGCGGCCTCGATACCGAAATTCAGCAGGCTCAGGCCGGTCTGCAGGTCGAGTTCCGGCAGGTCGTCATGGGCATGCCCGCCCAGGGCGCAATACACCAGCCAGCGGCGGTCATGGACGTTGATCGAACAGCCGTCGATCAATGCCTGCTGCTCGTCGCTCTGGGCGACCAGATAGAGGCGGTCCTGGTTTTCGGCATGCAGCATGTCAAGCTCCGGTCTCGAGAAGGCCGATAGAGTGGCCTTCTCGGATGACGAGCGTATGACAGGCGAAATTTAGGGCGTGCCGGGCAGGGCCGCCGAACGGCTCTACCAGCGGCCTCCCGCGCACCCGCGGAGCGCCCCTGGGCTCACGCGATCTCGGCCTGGCGTTTGACCTGATACTGGTTGCGTACCGGCGTCGCGTATTGCAACACCAGGTAGGGCCGGTGCTCGACCGGGCAGGCGTCCAGCCGGCTTTGCCATTGCTCCCGTGCCCGCGCCAGCTCCTCGGCGGGGAACACCGCTTCGGCGCTGGGCACGGCCAGGGCCGGGTCCTGCTCGTCCCACATGGCGTAGGCCAGGTAGTGGGCGGGAAACAGCCGGTAGCCGCCGAGGATCTGTCGATCGATGGCCTGCGCCAATTGCTTGGTGTCCTCGTGGTACTCGGTGATGGGCGCGGCGAAGTTGATGTGCACCCGGCCTTTGTAGCCGGTGATGCCCTGGGCGATGCTGTTGTCGTCCTCGCCGGGCACCTTGGTGTAGCTGCCGGTGGTGGCGCGGATGTACAACTCGCGGGCCTTGGCCTGATCGCATGGGTCGTATTCGTAGCTGATCGACACCGGGATCAGGTTCAGACTCTGCACCACTGCGCCGAAGGCTTCCTCCTTGCGGCTCATGTGGAACATCTTGAGAATGGCCGAATCGGTGCGGTCATCGCCATCCTTGGCGCGCCCCTCGGCCTGGGCGATCCAGATCGAGGCGCCATCCTTGCGGATCGAATGGTTGATGTAGGCCGACAGCAACTGATAGGCCGCCAGTTTCTCGCGCCGGCCACTGATGGAGCGGTGCACGATGAAGCTCTTGTTCAGGCGCATCATGTCGCTGACGAAGGGCTTTTGCAGCAGGTTGTCGCCGATGGCGATGCGTGGGGTTGGCAGGCCGGCATGGTAGACGGCGTAGTTGACGAAGGCCGGGTCCATGACGATGTCGCGGTGGTTGGCCAGGAACAGGTAGGCACTGCCGGATTTCAACTGCTCGACACCGGTGTAGGTGACCCCGTCGGTGGCGCGGTCGATGGTGCGATCGACGTAGTACTCGACCTTGTCCTGCAAGGTCGCCACGCTGCTGACGCCGGCGAACTCCTTGCGCAGGCGTCGGGCGATCAGCGGCCTGAGCAGCCAGCCGAAGGCACCGGCCAGGCGCGGGAACCGGAAGTGGGTGAGGATATCGAGAAATGCCGGATCGCTGAGCAGGCGTGCCAGAACGGCAGGGACTTCAGCGTCGTCGTAAGGTCGGATGGCATCGAATTCGCCCATCATGCTCTCTTGTTGGAAACGGCTAGAGTAATAAGGTAGGGGCGGGGCCAAGAAAACGGCTCGGACACACACGGACCCCGTAGACAGACCGGCAATTATACGCATAAGTCACTGCACAGGCCCCCGATGCTCGAAATCGACTCCTACGACTGTCCCTATTGCGGCGAACGCGTCGAAACCACTGTCGACCTGTCCGCCGGCGACCAGCACTACACCGAGGATTGCCAGGTGTGCTGCCAGCCCATCGTGTTCATCCTGCAGGTGCACGATGACCAATGGATGCTCGAGGCACGCCGGGAGGATGACGCCTGATGCGCAGGATCTACGAACCGGCGAGCCTGATGGAAGCGCAGATGCTGATCGGCATGCTGACCAGCGAAGGCGTGGCGGTGCACCTGATCGGCGCCGATCTGGTCGGCGCCATGGGCGACCTGCCCTTGCAGGGACTGCTGGCCCTGGCGGTGGACGATGAGCAGGCGGGCTACGCACGGCAGCTGATCGATGCGTACAATGCCGCCCAGCCCCTCGCCGGTGATGAGCCAGAGGCTTTTCCCGGCACCTTGATCTGTTAGGTGTGCTTCTTTATATGTGTGGACGCTATGCCCTGTTTCGCTGGTCCCAGGCCTTCGCTGCGCTGCCGGGGTTTCCGAGCGACCAGAGGGCGCAATGGAACATTTCGCCCGGTGCCTCGGTGCTCATCCAGCGCCAGCTCGACGGTCAGGTGCAATTGGCCAGGGCCCGATGGGGGCTTACGCCGCCGTGGCTCACCGACCTGTCGCGCACCCCGGCCCATGCCCGCGCCGAAACCCTCGCCGAGCAGCCGATGTTCCGCGAGGCGTTTCGCCTGCGTCGCTGCCTGCTGCCGGCCAACGGTTTCTACGAGTGGCGGGGTACGGCACGCAAGCGGCCCTATTGGGTGACGCCAGGGGAGGGTGCCTCGCTGTTCTATGCCGGTATCTGGGAAGCCTATCCCGTGCAGGAGCAGGTGTGGCTCAGCTGTGCAGTGGTCACCCAGGCGGCCATGAACCAGCGTCGGCCATTGATCCTCGATGAGGCGGGGCAGGCGGCCTGGCTGGACCCCCAGACACCCCTGGTGCGGTTGCAGGAGCTGCTGGCCAGCCCGCAGGCGAGCTTGCGTGAGCGGGCGTTGGCGCACCTGGTCAATGATCCGCAACTCGACGGACCGCAGTGCCTGACGCCGGCCTGACTCCTGGGCGTGGCCATCGCGGGTGAACCAGCGCTGCGTTCGGTCGCGGCGTGCCCACGATGGGCGCGCCGCGACGCTGCGCCCTACACTCTGAACTGATTGATCAGCCGCCGCTGCTGCTCGGCAAGCCGGGTCAGTTCGGCGCTGGCCTGGCTCGACTCGTCGGCGCCGCCTGCCACTTCACCGGCCACCTGGCCGATGTTGGTGACGTTGCGGTTGATGTCCTCGGCCACTGCACTCTGCTGTTCGGCAGCGCTGGCGATCTGCGTGTTCATGTCGGTGATCACCGACACCGCCTGGGTGATGCTCTCCAGCGCCTGGGCGGCGCGGCTGGCCTGCTGCACGCTGTCGTCGGTCTTGCCCTGGCTGTCCTCCATGACCTTGACCACATCGCGGGTGCCCTGCTGCAACTGCTGGATCATCTGCTGGATTTCCTGGGTCGCCTGCTGGGTTTTCTGCGCCAGGTTGCGCACCTCGTCGGCGACCACGGCAAAGCCGCGGCCCTGCTCGCCGGCTCGCGCGGCCTCGATCGCGGCGTTCAAGGCCAGCAGGTTGGTCTGCTCGGCGATGGCACGGATGGTCACCAGGATGGCATTGATGTTCTCGCTGTCGCGGGCCAGGCTCTGCACCACGCCCACCGCCCGGCCGATTTCGCCGGCCAGGGCGCTGATCGAGTGCGAGGTGTCACGCACGATCTGCATGCCCTGGCTGGCAGCCTGGTCGGCGTGGGTGGCCGCCTGCGCGGCATGGGTGGCGTTGCGCGCGACGTCCTGGGCTGTGGCGGTCATTTCCTGCACCGCCGTGGCCACCTGGTCGATCTCCGCCAATTGCCGGTGCATGCCCTGGTTGGTGCGAATGGCGATGTCGGCGGTGTGCTCGGACGAGTCGCTGACCTTCTGCACCGAGCTCACCACCTGGCTGATCATCGCCTGCAGCTTGCCCAGGAAGGTGTTGAAGCCGCTGGCGATGGCGCCCAGTTCGTCGGCGCGGTCGCTGTGCAGGCGCCGGGTGAGGTCGCCCTCGCCCTGGGCAATGTCGTCGAGCATGGTCACCATCTGCTTCAACGGCCGGGCGATGCCCAGGGCCAGCAGCCAGATCACCAGCAGCCCGAGGCCGGCGATACCCAGGCCGACGCCGGTCATGCCGGCGATGTCGTTGCGCCGTTGCGAGGCCAGGTCCTGTTGCAGTTGCGTGACATCGGCCATCACCGTGCTCAAGGGCAGTTGCAGCAGCAGCGTCCAGCGTGCGTCGGTGTTGGCGATGTGGAACGGCAGGTACAGCTCGATGCGGTCTTTGCTGCGGTCGATCTGGTAGTGCAGGTTGTCGTCCTTGCTCGCCAGGGCGGTGGCTTCGGTTGCATCGAGCACGTCGCTGGCTTTCTCGCCGAACTTGGCCGGATCCTTGGTGTAGGCCACCAGCCGGCCGTTGCCGGAGACCAGCGCCAGTTCGCCCGCGCCGTCGTACAGCTGGCGGTCGGCGGCATTGAGCAGGTCCTGGATGAAGTCCACCGAAAGGTCGGCGCCGGCGATGCCCTGGAACTGACCCTTGACCAGGATCGGCTCGACGAACGAGGCGAGCATCACCGTCTTGTCACCCACCTTATAAGGTGCTGGGTCGATCACGCAGGCCTTGCGGCTTTCCTTGGGGCACAGGTAGTACTCACTGGCGCGCACACCGGTGGCCAGCACGGTCTGGTCGTCGACGTCCACCAGCCGGTCCTGGCCGAGAGTGCCGTCGGCATTGCGGAACCACCAGGGCAGAAAGCGCTGGCCATTGACGTCGGCGTGATCCAGGGCGTTGGGCTCCCAGCCCAGGTAGGCGCCCAGCACGTTGGGGTTGTCCTCGACGGTGCGCTTGAGCAGGTTGCTCAGGTAGGCGCGATCGATCTGCAGCAGCGGCTTGCCGTCGGCATCCTGCTGGCCGATAAGGCTGCTGAGGGTGGCCAGGCCGCGGCTGATGGTCAGCGGCGCTTCCAGTCCGCGCTGGATTTCGCTGATCTGGGTGCGGGCCAGGGCCGACAGGCGCTGCTCGATGACCGCCTCGAACTGCTGCTGGGTGCGGTGCTGCACCAGCGCCTGGGTTTTCGCGCCAGCCCAGACGGCGTAGAGCACCAGCGCGGCGACGATGCTCAACACGATGGCGCCGGCCAGCGCCGCCACGGAAAACTGGATCGACTTGAACTTCATGATCGAAAAGCCCCATGCCAGGAGATCGTTGTCCCGGGTTATCGGCGTGGGCGAAGCAAAGCATGAGGGTGGCAGATCGGAAATCTCGCGCCAACCCCTGGCAGGGGCGCGCGTCAGCGCCTAGGATACGCGGCATGTAAAAAGAGGGAGTCTTTTCATGCGTAAGTCATTCGTGGTCAGCCTGTTGAGCGCCAGCGTCCTGCTGGGCGGCTGCCAGGCGGTCAACACCACCAGCGGTGGCTCGGTGGGCGTGGAGCGCAAGCAGTACATGTTCAGCATGCTGTCCACCGACGAGGTCAATCAGATGTACGCGCAGTCGTACCAGCAGACACTGGGCGAGGCGTCGAGCAAGGGTGTGCTGGACAAGACCAGCGCCGACGCTCGCCGCGTGCAGCTGGTCGCCGACCGGCTGATCGCCCAGGCGCCCCAGTTCCGCCCCGATGCGGCGCAGTGGAAATGGGAAGTCAACGTGATCAAGAGCGACGAGCTCAATGCCAACTGCGGTCCGGGCGGCAAGATCATCGTCTACACCGGCCTGATCGATCAGCTCAAGCTCACCGATGCCGAGCTGGCGGCGGTGATGGGCCACGAGATCGCCCATGCGCTGCGCGAGCACGGCCGTGAAGCGATGTCCAAGGCCTATGGCGTGAACATGGCGCGACAAGGTGCCGGCGCGCTCTTGGGCCTGGGTCAGGACAGCATGGCGCTGGCCGACACCGTGGTGAACTACGCCATGACCTTGCCCAACAGCCGGGCCAACGAGAACGAAGCCGACCTGATCGGCCTCGAACTGTCGGCGCGCGCCGGTTACGACCCGAACGCCGCGATCACGCTGTGGAACAAGATGAGCAAGGCGTCCGAAGGTGCTCCGCCCGAATTCATGAGTACCCACCCGGCCTCCAGCAGCCGTATCGCTTCGTTGCAGGCGGCCATTCCCAAGGTGATGCCGCTGTACCAGGCCGCCAAGCGCTGAAGGCGGCAAGTGGGTAGCAGGATGCGGTCGGCGCCAGGCGCGCCGGCCGTTGCAGCCGCGGGCGACGTCACTCATGACGCGGCCCCTACACCCAGCCACTGGTCTTCATGGCCGAGTACACCGCCACGGCCGCCAGCACGAAGAACGCAGCCGCTGCCAGGCGGCGAATCAGTGTCAGGGGCAGTTTGTCGGCGGCGAAGTTGCCCGCCAGCACCACCGGTACGTTGGCGATCAGCATACCCAGGGTGGTGCCGACGATCACCAGGATCAGGTGTGGATACTGGGCGGCCAGCATCACCGTGGCCACCTGGGTCTTGTCACCGATTTCGGCCAGGAAGAAGGCGATCAGCGTGGTCAGGAAGGGGCCGAAGCGGCGGGCGTTGCTGGCTTCGTCATCGTCCATCTTGTCCGGGACCAGGGTCCACAGTGCGGTGGCGGTGAAGCTGGCGGCGAGGATCCAGTGCAGCACGCTCTCGGTGAAGAATCCGCTGACCCAGGCGCCCACCGCACCGGCGGCCGCGTGGTTGGCCAGGGTTGCCGCGACGATACCGGCGATGATCGGCCACGGCTTGCGAAAGCGGGCCGCGAGAATGAGCGCGAGCAGTTGCGTCTTGTCGCCGATTTCGGCGAGCGCAACGATGGCGGTGGGGACCAGCAGGGATTCCAGCATCAGGGTTCCTACGGGGGCGGGTCGACACGGCTATGACACGTACAGCCTTCCCGCCCCGGGTAAGGTGTGCGTGTCATAGGTCTTGTCAAACCCCGGGCTCATCTGTGTGAGCCGTAAGGTCGTACGCGCCATGGTCTGCGGACCAAGTGTGTTGACGCGTACCGGGCAAGCAGAGGGTGCTTGCGGGAGACTACTCCCCTAGGACGGAGCGGATTCTGCCTAGCCGTTTCCGTTTCGGCAAGCGCTTTTTTTCAACGGCGTTCGGCGCGATAAATGCGGAATCCGTCGCCCTCGGCGCGCACTTCGCAGTTGCCGAGTGCAGCCTCGATCAGCGGCTGATAGCGCAGGAACGTGTTGGCAACTACGCGAATTTCACCCGATTTCTGTAGCTTTTTCGCTGATTTTAGCAGCAGGTTTTCCGACGCCTGGTAATCGGTATGGACCCCTGTATGAAAGGGTGGATTGCTTACGATCGCATTCAGTCCATCGGGGGCGGCGTCGATCCCATCCCCGCAAATTACGTCCCCCTCCAGACCATTGGCCGCCAGCGTCAGCCGGCTGGCGGCCACGGCGAAGGCATCGACGTCGAGCAGGGTCACCTGGCTGTCGGGGTAACGCCGCTTGAGCGTCGCACCCAGTACTCCGGCGCCACACCCGAAGTCCAGTACATGGCCCTTGGGCAGGTGTTCCAGGTGCTGCAATAACAAGGCGCTGCCACGGTCCAGCCGACCATGGCTGAACACCCCTGGCAGGCTGACGACCTGAAGCGGACCGTCTTCGAGGGGCAGATCGAAGCGCTTGGCCCAGTGTTCGAGCGGCGAGGCGGCCGGGGCGCTGTCCACCGTGACCTGCCAGAGCTGGCAGTGGCGCGCGCTGTCGAGCTTGCGCGGTCTGCCGAAGGCTTGCAGGCGCTTGGCCGCCCCTTCGATGCCCCCGCGTTTCTCTCCCACCAGGTACAGGGTGCGCCCTGCCAGCCGCGCGGCCAGTGCGTCCAGCAGGTAGGCGGCCAGCTCGCGGGATTTGGGCAGCAGCAGCACGGCCGCGTCGAAGGGGACGTCCGGCACCTCGACACCGAAGTGACAGCGGCCCGGGAAGCGCTGCTGGAGCAGCGCGTGGTCGCCAGCATGCCAGGTCCAGACGTTGGCCTGGGGCAACTGCCCGAGTGCGCCATCGGCTGCCGCCCCGGCGATCAGCAGTGGTCCCTGGAACAGGTCCGCCTGGCGGAGCAACACTTCACTGCGCGGATCCATTCGGAGATCTCCTGGAAAAAGCGCGGAGTGTAGCATTTGCGGCGAGCTGCCCGCGGTCGGCTGCAAGCGATCGGCGGGCCGTGTCGCTCAGACCGCTCGGCGCGGCGCTCCAGCGAAAAAGGCTTGGGCATTTTCCGCCAGTTGCCCAACGATCCGTTGGCGCGCCTCTACCGCACCCCAGGCGCTGTGGGGCGTGACGATCAGGCGGGGAATGTCCGGCGCCAGCAGCGCATTGCCCTGTGTGGGCGGCTCGACGCTGAGCACATCGGTGGCCGCGCCGCCCAGATGGCCGCTGCGCAGGGCATCGGCCAGCGCCTGCTCGTCGATCAAGCCGCCGCGTGCCGTATTGACCACCAGCGCGCCCGGCTTGAGCAGGGCCAGTTCGCGGGCGCCCAGCATGTGGCGGGTATGCTCGTTCAGCGGGCAGTGCAGGGTCAGCGCGTCGACCTGCGCCAGCAGCGCGTCCAGCGGCAATCGGTCGGCGCGTGCGGGGCGTCCGGGGATCTGTCCACTCACGACGCGCATGCCGAACGCCTCGGCCAGTCGCGCCACCGCGCCGCCCAGCTCGCCATGGCCGAGCAGGCCGAGGGTCTTGCCTTGCAGTTCGACGATCGGGAAGTCGAGCAAGCAGAACTGGCTGGCCTGCGCCCACGCGCCGTCACGCACCGCCTGGCGATAGTCGCACAGGCGCGTGGCCAGGGCCAGCAGCAGGGCCAGGGTGTGCTGGGCCACCGACGGCGTGCCGTAGCCCTGGCAATTGCACACGGTGATGCCCTGGGCGTGGGCGGCAGCCAGGTCGACGTTGTTGGTGCCGGTGGCGGCCACCAGGATCAGCTTCAACTGCGGGTTGGCTTGCAGTACCGGCGCGTCCAGCACGACCTTGTTGGTGATCGCCACCGTGGCGCCATCGAGCCGTTGGCCGACTTCACTCGCGTCGGTTGCAGGGTGCAGGTCCAGGCGGTCGAACGCCTGCCTGAGCGGTTCGAGATCCAGGTCGCCCAGGTCCAGCGAGTGATGGTCGAGAAAGACGGCGTGTCGCAGCATTGACGGTACCTTCTGCAGAGGGACGAGCTCGGCGGCGCTCGTGGACGAAATCTGGCCGGTTGCCCACCTTGCCACTGCTCACGATCTGCGCCAAATCATTCCTTCGGCTGATTTGGCCCTGGACCCGGCGCTCTACAGTAGGCTGCTCGAACCTCCAGCACGCATTTTCAGAAAAGGGACAATCATGCTGCAGACCCGCATCCTCAAACCCGCCAACGACGCCTACCAGTACCCGCTGTTGATCAAGCGCCTGTTGCTGTCCGGCAGTCGCTACGAGAAGACTCGCGAAATCGTCTACCGCGACCGGGTGCGTCTTAGCTACCGCGAACTGGGCGAACGCATCGCGCGGCTGGCCAACGTGCTCACCGAGGCGGGGGTCAAGGCCGGCGACACGGTGGCGGTGATGGACTGGGACAGCCATCGCTACCTCGAATGCATGTTCGCCATCCCGATGATCGGCGCGGTGGTGCACACCATCAACGTGCGCCTTTCGCCGGAGCAGATTCTCTACACCATGAACCACGCCGAGGATCGCCTGGTGCTGGTCAACAGCGATTTCGTCGGCCTCTACCAGAGCATTGCCGGGCAACTGACCACGGTCGAGAAGACCCTGCTGATCACCGACGGCCCGGACCGCAGTGCCGAGTTGCCGAACCTGGTGGGTGAGTACGAACAACTGCTCGCTGCGGCCAGCCCGCACTACGACTTTCCCGATTTCGACGAGCACTCGGTGGCCACCACCTTCTACACCACCGGCACCACGGGCAACCCCAAGGGCGTGTACTTCACCCATCGCCAGCTGGTGTTGCACACCCTGGCCGAGACTTCGGTGCTGGGCGGCCTGGACAGTGTGCGCCTGCTGGGCAGCGACGATGTCTACATGCCCATCACGCCGATGTTCCACGTGCATGCCTGGGGCATTCCCTACGTGGCCACGCTGATGGGCATCAAGCAGGTCTACCCTGGCCGCTACGAGCCCGAGATGCTGCTGCGCCTGTGGCGCGAAGAGCGGGTGACCTTTTCCCACTGCGTGCCGACCATCCTGCAGATGCTGCTCAGTTGCCCGCTCGGGCAAGGGCAGGACTTCGGCGGCTGGAAGATCATCATCGGTGGCAGCGCGCTCAACCGCAGCCTGTACCAGGCGGCGCTGGCTCGCGGCATCCAGCTCACTGCGGCCTACGGCATGTCCGAGACCTGTCCGCTGATTTCCTGTGCGCACCTGAACGAAGAGTTGCTGGCCGGCAGCGAGGACGAGCGGGTCAGTTACCGAATCAAGGCCGGCGTGCCGGTGCCCCTGGTGGAGGCCGCTATCGTCGACGAGCAGGGGCGGTTCCTGCCGGCCAACGGCGAGTCCCAGGGCGAGCTGGTGCTGCGCGCCCCCTGGCTGAGCATGGGTTACTACGGCGAAGCGCAGAAGAGCGACGAGCTCTGGGCCGGTGGCTGGTTGCACACCGGTGATGTCGCCACCCTCGACAGCATGGGCTTCATCGACATTCGCGACCGTATCAAGGACGTGATCAAGACCGGCGGCGAATGGCTGTCGTCGCTGGACCTCGAAGACCTGATCAGCCGTCACCCGGCGGTGCGCGAGGTGGCCGTGGTCGGCGTGCCCGACCCGCAGTGGGGCGAGCGGCCCTTCGCCTTGCTGGTCCTGCACGAAGCCCAGGCGCTGGACGCGCGCAAGCTCAAGGAGCACCTCAAGCCTTTCGTCGAGCAGGGCCATATCAACAAGTGGGCCATTCCCAGCCAGATCGCCCTTGTTACTGAAATTCCCAAGACCAGCGTCGGCAAGCTGGACAAGAAACGCATCCGCGTCGACATCGGTCAATGGCAGGCCAGCAACAGCGCCTTCCTGTCGACCCTGTGAACACCTTCGGCGACGACTCAAGCGTTGCGCTAGAGCCATCGCCACTTGTCAAACGCGCAATTTCAGCCATGCTTCAGCACGGTCAGCCCAGGCGCTGGCGGCTTGCCGTCGCCGCCCGCGAAAAGACGCAAATCACACTTTAGAGGGATCAAGCGCCCGCGAGCGCTGGCTATAGTCGGTTCAGGGAATTTTCAGCGACAGGGGAGGGGCGCGCTACGCGTGTCATCCGCTGCGGCCTGTGCGAACCACAGGCCGGAGCCGTTTCTGCAAGTACCCACTGCCATAACAAAAAAATGTACATGGAGTAGCGTCGATGACATCTGCACACCCGTTCTGGCGACGGGCCAAGCTGCCCTTGGCCGTCAGCCTCGCTTCCACGCTGGCAAGTCCTGCTTTCGCTGTGAGTTTCAACATCGGGGAAATCGAAGGTCAGTTCGATTCGTCGCTTTCCATCGGGGCCAGCTGGTCCACGGCCAATCCGAACAAGAACCTGATCGGCGTCAACAACGGTGGCAAGGGTCTGTCGCAGACCTCGGACGACGGCCACCTCAACTTCAAGAAGGGCGAAACCTTCTCGAAGATCTTCAAGGGCATCCACGACCTCGAACTCAAGTACGGCGACACCGGCGTGTTCGTGCGCGGCAAGTACTGGTACGACTTCGAACTCAAGGATGAAAACCGCGAATTCAAGAACATAAGCGACTCGGGGCGCAAATCCGGCGCCAAGTCCTCGGGCGCGCAATTGCTCGACGCGTTCGTCTACCACAACTACTCCATCGGCGACATGCCCGGCTCCGTGCGCCTGGGCAAGCAGGTGGTGAGCTGGGGCGAGAGTACCTTCATCGGCAGCGGCATCAACGCGATCAACCCCATCGACGTCGCCGCGTTCCGCCGACCCGGCGCGGAGATCAAGGAAGGCCTGATCCCGGTCAACATGTTCTACATCTCCCAGAGCCTGACCGACAACCTGTCGGCCGAAGCCTTCTACCAACTGGAATGGGACCAGACCGTCACCGACAACTGCGGCACGTTCTTCTCCCAGCCCGACATCATCTCCGACGGCTGCACCGACAACCTGCGCGTGCTCAACAGCAGCCGCACGGTGCCGGCCGCTGCGCGTCAGTTCCTGGCTACCCGGGGCGTGGACATCGACCAGGAAGGCGTCAAGGTGGCCCGTGGCGCCGACCGAGACGCTCGCGACAGCGGGCAGTTCGGCGTGGCCATGCGCTACATGTTCGAACCGCTGGACACCGAGTTCGGCGCCTATTTCATGAACTACCACAGCCGGGCACCGATCTTCAGCGCCACCGGGGCACCGGCGAGCGTGTTCGCCGGCATCCCGTCACTGCCGGCCAACCTGCGCGCGCTGGCGCCACTGATCGTCGCCGGCAATTCGCGCTATTTCGTCGAGTACCCCGAAGACATCCGTCTCTACGGCCTGAGCTTCTCCACCACCCTGCCCACCGGCACCGCCTGGAGTGGCGAGATCAGCTATCGCCCCAACGCTCCCGTGCAGTTGAACACCACCGACATCCTGTTCGCCGGTGTGCGCCCACTGGGCGGCGCCCTGGCCAACGCCTCGCTGCTCAGCGGCACGCCCGGGCAGGACCTGCACGGCTACCAGCGCAAGGAAATCACCCAGTTCCAGACCACCCTCACGCACTTCTTCGATCAGGTGATGGGCGCCAGCCGCATGACCGTGGTCGGCGAGGTCGGCGTGACCCATGTGGGTGGGCTGGAGAGCGCCTACGACACCCGGTACGGCCGCGACCCGGTGTTCGGCCCGGGCCCGCTGCCGGCCACCGGCGGCGCCAACACCTGCCAGGCGCTCAATGCCAGCACCATCGCCGGGGCCGGCGCGGGAGCCTCCACCGCCAACCTCAACCGCAAGTGCGAGAACGACGGCTACACCACCAGCACCTCCTGGGGCTACCGCGCCCGGGTGATCTGGGACTACAACGACGTGTTCGCCGGCGTCAACCTCAAGCCCAACGTGGCCTGGTCCCACGACGTGTCCGGCTACTCGCCAGGTCCGGGCGGCAACTTCGAGGAAGGCCGCAAGGCGATCAGCCTGGGCGTGGATGCCGAGTACCAGAACACCTACACGGCGAGCCTTTCCTACACCAACTTCTTCGATGGCAAGTACAGCACCGTGGATGACCGCGACTTCGTCGCCCTCAGCTTCGGCGTGAACTTCTAAGCACTCAGACCCAGGATGACAACGATGAAGATGACCACCAGTCTGCTCAAAGCCGGTGTGCTGGGACTGTCCTTGCTGGCCACCAGCGTGATGGCGGCGGTGTCCGCCGACGAGGCGGCCAAGCTCGGTAGCACGCTCACGCCGATGGGGGCCGAGAAGGCCGGTAACGCCGACGGCTCCATCGGCCCGTGGGAGCCCTTGGGCAAGAGCGCCGGCAGCGTCGATGCGCGCGGCTTCCTGTCCGATCCCTACGCCAGCGAGAAACCGCTGTTCACCATCACTGCCGCCAATGCCGAGCAGTACAAGGACAAACTCGCCCCTGGTCAGTTGGCGATGCTCAAGCGTTATCCGGACAGCTACAAGTTGCCGGTGTACAAGACTCATCGCGGCGCCACGGTGCCGGATTCGGTGTACGCCGACATCAAGGCCAACGCCACCGGTGCCAGCCTGGTCGAGGGCGGCAACGGCCTGAACAACTTCCGCGGCGCGGTGCCGTTCCCGATTCCCAAGAGTGGCGTCGAGGTGGTCTGGAACCACATCACCCGCTACCGCGGCGGCAGCGTCTCGCGTCTGGTGACCCAGGCCACCCCGCAACAGAACGGCTCCTACAGCCTGGTGTACTTCAGCGACCAGTTCGTGTTCCGCGACAAGATGAAGGACTACGACCCCAGCAATCCTGGCAACGTGCTGTTCTACTTCAAGCAAGAGGTCACCGCCCCGGCGCGCCTGGCAGGCACCGTGCTGCTGGTGCACGAGACCCTCGACCAGGTCAAGGAGCCGCGCAAGGCGTGGATCTACAACGCCGGCCAGCGCCGCGTGCGCCAGGCGCCCCAGGTGTCCTACGACGGGCCGGGCACCGCCGCCGACGGCCTGCGCACCTCCGACAACCTCGACATGTTCAACGGCGCTCCGGACCGCTACGACTGGAAACTCGAAGGCAAGAAGGAGATGTACATCGCCTCCAACGCCTTCAAGCTCGACGACCCCAAGCTCAAGTACGCCGACATCATCAAGCCGGGCCACATCAACCAGGACCTGGCCCGCTACGAGCTGCGCCGGGTGTGGCACGTGGTGGCCACGCTCAAGCCTGGCCAGAAGCACATCTATGCCAAGCGTGACTTCTACATCGACGAGGACACCTGGCAGGCGGCGGTCATCGACCAGTACGACGGTCGCGGTCAGCTGTGGCGGGTATCCGAGGCCTTCGCCCAGCCGTACTACAACAGCCAGGTGCCGTGGTACACCCTCGAAGCCATCTACGACCTGCAGTCCGGGCGCTATCTGGCACTGGGCATGAAGAACGAGGAGAAACGCTCCTACGACTTCACCTTCACGGCCAACAAGGCCGACTTCCAGCCTGCCGCCCTGCGCCAAAGCGGCGTGCGCTGAAGCCCCCCAAGGAGCGGCAAAGCGCCGCTCCTGCCCCCTGGTCAACCCCGCTAAGCTTGAATCTTCCGGAATCAGCCATATCTATTGCTCATCTCCGGCAGGTTCTTCTGATGGGGGCTGTCCATCGCTCCGCCTGCCCTTTTTAGAGGAAGGTATCCCATGCGAATAGACCGACTGACCAGCAAACTGCAACTCGCGTTATCCGACTCCCAATCCCTGGCCGTGGGCATGGACCACCCGGCCATCGAACCCGTGCACCTGTTCCAGGCGCTGATCGAGCAGCAGGGCGGCTCCATCAAACCGCTGCTGATGCAAGTGGGCTTCGACATCAACGGCCTGCGCAAGGCGTTGACCAAGGAACTGGACCAACTGCCGAAAATCCAGAATCCCACCGGCGATGTGAACATGTCCCAGGACCTGGCACGCCTGCTCAACCAGGCCGATCGCCTGGCCCAGCAGAAAGGTGACCAGTTCATTTCCAGCGAGCTGGTGCTGCTCGCCGCCATGGACGAGAACAGCAAGGTCGGCAAGCTGTTGCTCGGCCAGGGTGTCAGCAAGAAAGCCCTGGAGAACGCCATCAACAACCTGCGCGGCGGCGCGGCGGTCAACGACCCCAACGCCGAGGAATCGCGCCAGGCCCTGGACAAGTACACCGTCGACCTGACCAAGCGCGCCGAGGAGGGCAAGCTCGACCCGGTGATCGGCCGTGACGACGAGATCCGCCGCACCGTGCAGGTCCTGCAGCGCCGCACCAAGAACAACCCGGTGCTGATCGGTGAGCCCGGCGTGGGCAAGACCGCCATCGCCGAAGGCCTGGCCCAGCGCATCATCAACGGCGAGGTGCCCGATGGCCTCAAGGGCAAGCGCCTGCTGGCCCTGGACATGGGCGCCCTGATCGCCGGCGCCAAGTACCGCGGCGAGTTCGAGGAGCGCCTGAAGGGCCTGCTCAACGAGCTGTCCAAGCAGGAAGGCCAGATCATCCTGTTCATCGACGAACTGCACACCATGGTCGGCGCCGGCAAGGGCGAGGGCGCCATGGACGCCGGCAACATGCTCAAGCCGGCCCTGGCCCGTGGCGAGCTGCATTGCGTCGGCGCGACCACGCTCAACGAGTACCGCCAGTTCATCGAGAAGGACGCGGCCCTGGAGCGGCGCTTCCAGAAAGTGCTGGTCGAGGAGCCGAGCGAAGAAGACACCATCGCCATCCTGCGTGGCTTGAAAGAGCGCTACGAAGTGCACCACAAGGTGGCCATCACCGACGGTGCGATCATCGCGGCGGCCAAGCTCAGCCATCGCTACATCACCGACCGGCAACTGCCGGACAAGGCCATCGACCTGATCGACGAGGCCGCCAGCCGCATTCGCATGGAGATCGACTCCAAGCCCGAGGTGCTCGATCGCCTGGACCGTCGCCTGATCCAGCTCAAGGTGGAATCCCAGGCGCTGAAGAAGGAAGAAGACGAGGCCGCCAGGAAACGTCTGGAAAAGCTTACCGAGGAAATCGCTCGGCTGGAGCGCGAGTATTCCGACCTCGAAGAGGTCTGGGCGTCGGAGAAGGCCGAAGTACAGGGCTCGGCGCAGATCCAGCAGAAGATCGAGCAGGCCCGCCAGGAGCTGGAAGCGGCCCGGCGCAAGGGCGACCTGAGCCGCATGGCCGAACTGCAGTACGGGGTCATTCCGGACCTGGAGCGCAGCCTGCAGATGGTCGACCAGCACGGCAAGACCGACAACCAACTGCTGCGCAACAAGGTGACCGAGGAGGAGATCGCCGAAGTGGTCTCCAAGTGGACCGGCATCCCGGTGTCCAAGATGCTCGAAGGCGAGCGCGACAAGCTGCTGAAGATGGAAGGCCTGCTGCACCAGCGGGTGATCGGTCAGAACGAAGCGGTGACCGCGGTGGCCAATGCCGTGCGCCGCTCGCGTGCCGGGCTGTCCGACCCTAATCGCCCCAGCGGCTCGTTCCTGTTCCTCGGGCCTACCGGGGTCGGCAAGACCGAGCTGTGCAAGGCCCTGGCCGAATTCCTGTTCGACACCGAAGAAGCCATGGTGCGCATCGACATGTCCGAGTTCATGGAGAAGCACTCGGTGGCTCGCCTGATCGGCGCACCGCCAGGCTACGTGGGTTACGAAGAAGGCGGCTACCTGACCGAAGCGGTGCGGCGCAAACCCTACTCGGTGGTGCTGCTGGACGAAGTCGAGAAGGCGCATCCGGACGTGTTCAACGTGCTGCTGCAAGTGCTCGAGGACGGTCGCCTGACGGACAGCCACGGGCGCACGGTGGATTTTCGCAACACCGTGATCGTGATGACCTCCAACCTGGGCTCGGCGCAGATCCAGGAACTGGTGGGCGACCGCGAGGCGCAACGTGCCGCGGTGATGGACGCGGTTGGGGCGCACTTCCGTCCCGAGTTCATCAACCGCATCGACGAAGTGGTGGTGTTCGAGCCGCTGGGCCGCGAGCAGATCGCCGGGATCACCGAGATCCAGCTGGGCCGCCTGCGTGGTCGGCTTGCCGAGCGCGAGCTGTCGCTGAACCTCAGCCCCGAGGCGCTGGACAAGCTCATTGCCGTCGGCTACGACCCAGTTTACGGGGCGCGGCCGCTGAAACGGGCGATCCAGCGCTGGATCGAGAACCCGCTGGCGCAATTGATCCTCGCCGGCCAGTTCGTGCCGGGCGCGGCGATCACGGCGCAAGTGGAAGGCGACGAGATCGTCTTCGCCTGAGGCGCTCGCCACGTCATCTTGTGATTCCAGGGCCGCTTCGCGGCCCTTTCTTTTGACCTGCTAGAGCGCGGTGGAGTGTGATGCTCGCCCGCAACCCCCTGATTTTCCGGCTTTCGACCTAAGCCGCTGAAAATTTTGAAAAAAAACACTTGCGCGTGGAAAAGAGTGCGCCTAATATTCGCCCCGCTGTCACGCACTACCCAGATCGGCAGCGGTAACGTCGATCTGAAAACAACTTACAAATCAGTAAGTTGGATTGAAAAAAGGTGTTGACAAGCAAAACGAAGAATGTAGAATAGCCGACCTCAGCAGCGACAACGCTGAAGAGATCGAAGCTGAAACACTCTTCGAAGCTGTAAAGGTTGTACGAAGTGCAGTTCCGCGATAGCTCAGTCGGTAGAGCAAATGACTGTTAATCATTGGGTCCCTGGTTCGAGTCCAGGTCGCGGAGCCAATTTCGGGGTGTAGCGCAGTCCGGTAGCGCGCCTGCTTTGGGAGCAGGATGTCAGGAGTTCGAATCCCCTCACCCCGACCATTTTCCGGGTCGTTAGCTCAGTTGGTAGAGCAGTTGGCTTTTAACCAATTGGTCGTAGGTTCGAATCCTACACGACCCACCATATTCGCAGCGGTTTGTCCGTGCCGGTGAATGAAGGCTCGCAAGAGTCGACCTGGTATGGGAAACCCCTAGGAATATCGAATAGCCCGCCTTTATGGCGGGCTTTTTCGTTTCCGAGAGAAAATCTCGTCGGCCAGCTCAGCCATGAACGTCATTGCCCGATCGATGACGATGAGTCGTACAGCACGCTCAGGTAAGTCGCGACGAACTCCACGGCGACTAGGCCCATCATCACCCCATCCAACGCCCGCTTCGCCGACACCTCGATGCTGCTCGAGCACGCTTGCGCATCGTCCTGTTGCTCAGGTGTTGCCGGCATCCCCAGGTTTTTCAGACAGGCCCAGGTGCTTTCTCTTGAGCACAATGCGCCTGAGCCTTGCCGCGCACGACAACCCCTGAGCGAATTGGCGAGGCGGCGGCGGATACCCAGCGTCCCGAGCGTCCGCCACCTTCATGACGCGCCCAGGCGCATATCGTGGCGCCATCGACCCAGGAGTATCCCTTGAGCACAGCGGTTTTCGATTCACCCTCCGGCGTCACGCCAGCCCAGGCACGCCGTCAGGCCGGGTGCGCGGGCGTACTGGCCCTGTCGTTGTTCGTGGCGGCCAGCTGGAACCTGAGTATCGTGGGTTTCGACTCGCGCTTCGTGCTGTTCGCCCAGGAGATGCTGCGCCACGGCCCGGGCTTCTTCCCCACCACCTACGGCGAGCCTTACGCTGACTATTCGGCCTTCTCCACCTGGCTCATCTACCTGGGCGCCTTGCCGTTCGGCCAGGTGACGAGCTTCTCGGCGTGGTTGCCCACCAGCCTGGCCTCGGCGGTCACCGTAGGCTTGATGTACCGCCTGCTGGTGCCTTATTCCCGAAGCTGGGCATGGCTGAGCGTCGCCTTGCTGTTGCTGAGCAATACCTTCATCACCGAGACCCGCTCGGTGTCGCTGGACCAGATGCTGGCGACGGTCACCTTCGCGGTGTTCTACCTGGCCTATGCGGCCGATCATTTCGCTGCGCCCCGGCGACTGGGCTGGATCTTCGTACTGCTGGCCCTGGGCTTCGCCATTCGTGGCCCGATCGGGCTCGTGGTGCCCACAGGGGTAGTCTGCAGTTATTACCTTTTGAGCGGCCAATGGCGCCGGTTACTGACCTTCGCTCCGGCCGCGGCCGTGTTGCTGGTGGCCTGCGCGGCGGTGCTGCTGTCGCTGGCATGGCTGAGCGGCGGCGAGGCGTTTCTGGCCGAGGTGCTGCGCATGCAGGTGACCTCGCGCATGGATGGCACCGAGGGCGCGAGCCCGCCGTTCTGGTATTTCACCAGCGCCATGGGCAACTATGCGCTGGCGTATCCCTTGGCCTTGCTGGCGCTGGTGGTGGTCGGGCTGAGCGGTCGCCGGCAACCGACCCCGGCATTGTCGCTGTTCTACCTCTGCGCCTTCGCAGCCGCGACGGTGATGGTCGGCCTGTCGATTCCCCAGGCCAAGAAAGCCAGGTACATCCTGCCGATGGCACCGATGCTCGCCATCATGGCGGCCTACCCGTTCCAGGTGTCGACCGGCAAGGCCTTCGCGGTACTGCGAGGCACCACATTGGCGATCTGCTGCTGCATTCCCGGGGTGCTGGTGGCGACGCTATGGGCGGTGCGTTCGCGCCTGCCGCAGACATTCGGCGACATCATGCCGCTGCTGGCCGCGCTGGTGGCGGCGCAACTGCTTGCGCTGGCACTGCTCATGAGTGCCCGGTGGCGTCTTCATGGCCTGCCGGCCTGTGCGGTGCTGGCCGTCTGGGGCACCTACATCACCGTGGTCGAGACGGTCCAGAGACGGCTGTACGACACTCAGCGTTTCACCCAGCAGGTGCTGGAGGTCAAGCGCGAGGACGATCTGCCCCTGCTCCTGCACCAGATGGGCAAGGATGCCAAGGGCATCAAGTTCATGGTCAACGTGCATGAGGACCTGCGCCCACTGTTCACCGACACCCGCGAGCAGTTGGAAGCCTCCCAGTGGCCTGCTTACGTGATGATGAGCCGCGATGACTGGCAGGCGCTCGAGCACTCGCGCTTGAGCGATGCTCCCGTGCTGCTGAACGGGCACTTCGACAATGACGACTACGTGCTGCTGCGCGTATCCGCCACACGCTGATGGGCTGCGGCGGCTGTTCTTCGATCTCGGCGACCTTCGCTTTAGCCAAGACTGCGCAGGGCGACGTGCAGTTCGTCGATGAAGCGGCTCATCGCGGCGCTGTCGCTCGGCTCGCCACACAGGGCTTGCGCCTGGTCGGCCAGGCCGTCGAGCTCGAGCAGCCGCAGGCACCCGATCCACCGGTGCAGGAGGTCGTCGACCCGTTGCCGGTCGTCGCGGCG
Organism: Pseudomonas sp. S30; assembly: GCF_016518545.1. Lineage (GTDB taxonomy): Bacteria > Pseudomonadota > Gammaproteobacteria > Pseudomonadales > Pseudomonadaceae > Aquipseudomonas. Next base: position 27,153 of record NZ_JACVTO010000012.1, on the reverse strand, counting down.
CAGCGCCGCCTCCAGCTCGGTGGTGTCCTTGAGGGTTTCCTCGACGAAGCTCGCCTGCATGGCGGCGCGCAGTTGCCCCAGGTCATCGCCGGCAGCGCCGTCGGGCGCGCTGTCCATGGACAGCACCGACTCCAGGGTCCTGCGCAGCCTGTCGAGGCTGAAGGGTTTGCGCAGCAACTGGGTCATGCCGGCCTGACGGGCCTGGACCTGCTCGTCGGCATGAATGCTGGCGGTCATGCCCACTACGGGGACGTCGCAATGGGGTGCGGCCAGTTGGCGGATACTGCGCGCCAGCGCGTAGCCATCCATGCCTGGCATGTAGCAGTCGGTCAGCACCAGGTCCGCAGGGGCCTGCTGCAAGATGCTGAGTGCCTGGTGACCGTTCTCGGCCAGGGAATAGCTCAGGCCCAGGCGCTGCAACTGGTTCATCAACACCAGGCGATTGGTGGGGTGGTCGTCGACCACCAGCACATGGCCCTGAACGCGGCAGGGCCGCGCAGGCACAGGCAGATCTGGCGGCGCCATGCCCTCGCGCAGCAATTGCTCCACCGCAGTGTGCAGCGCACTCCAGGCCAGTGGCTGGCTGCTGACGCGCAGCCGGCCGGCCTCGCTCGCATACCCTGCGCTCAATGGCGTGTGGGTGATGAACAGGGTAGGCAGGTCAGGGTCGGCGCCGTCGGGCTCCAGGACGATCGCCAATTGCGCGTCATCCACAACCGTCTGGATACCCAACGCCGCCAGGTGCTCGTCCAGGCCGGGACAGGCCGGGCCGACGCCGACGGGCAGGCGTGCCCTGATGCCGGGAAAGGCCGGCGTCAGGGGTTCGACCACGGCCAGGCGCAGGCAGATGTCGATGCGCGTGCCTTCACCGGGCTGGCTGCCGAGCAGCAGGCTGCCCTCCATCAGCTCGATCAGCTGCCGCGAGATCATCAAGCCCAGCCCCGAGCCGCCGTAGCGGCTGGCGCGGTCGCTGTCGTCCTGCACGAATGGGCTGAACAGCCGCTGCTGCAGGGCCGAGCTCATGCCCACGCCGGTATCGATGACGCTCAACCGAAGTCGCTGGTTCTGCGCATCCTGGCGCAGCACGCGCAGCTCGAGTATCACCTGTCCCTGCTCGGTGAACTTGCAGGCATTGCTCAGCAGGTTGAGCAGTACCTGGCGCAAGCGGTTGCCGTCGACCCGCAACCGACTCGCCAGGCGGCGGTCGACCACGCAGATCAGTTCCAGGGCCTTGGCCTGGGCCTGGGGTGCGATCAGGCGCAGAACGCTGTCGATCAGCCGCCGCAGGTCCACGGGCTCTTCGACCAGCCTGAACTTGCCCGAATCGAGCCGGGAAAAATCCAGGGTGTCGTCCAGCACCTGTTGCAAGGCGCGGGTCGACTCCTGCGCGGTGATCAGCATGGCATGGGGTTCGGGCGGCAGTCGGTAGTGCCCCATCAGTTCGAGCAGCCCCATGACGCCGTTCATGGGCGTGCGAATCTCATGGCTCATGGTGGCCAGGAACGCGGCCTTGGCTTCGGCGGTCTGCTCGGCGAGCCGTTCTGCGGCGCGAATGCTGGTCACGTCGATGAAGGTGGTGAGCACTCCCTGGGCCTGATCCGCGCCCTGGTGAAACGGCGTGACCAGGTAGAGCCAGGTGCGGGATCGACCATTGGCGTCCTCCATGACCAGCTCGATCTGCTCGCGGCGGTCGCGCGCGAGTGCGGTCCTGGTCATCCGGGAAATGCGTCGGCGAATGGCCTGCGGGTAATGCTGCAGTTCGTCGATAGCGCGCCCGATGGCAGAGTGTGGATCGAGCCCGAATGTGTTCACGTAGGCCTTGTTGAACATCCGATAGCGCCGTTGCCGATCCTTGACCGCCAGCGGGTAGGGATAGGCGTCGAGCAGTTCTTCGATGAAGCGCAGTTGCGCCGTCAGTTGCGTTTGCGCTTCGCTGAGCGCTCGCTGCCGGGCCTTGAGCGAACGCTGCACCCCCAGCAGGACGAGGATGATGGTGAGCGCGGCGGCTGCCACGCTGCCCAGGCTCCACCACAGGCGCTGGGCGGAAATGCCGATCTTGTACTGGTTGCGCAACCACTGCTGGGCGAACAGCTCGCGCTGTTCGGCGGGTACGCGCTGGATCATGCGGTCCAGCAGCGGCACCAACTGCGCGTGCCGCTCGGCGACGGCGATCGACAGGTTCATGGGAATGTCGGTGGTGGCGGCGATCTTCAACTGGGTACCGAAGGTCTTGCCCAGCAACTGGTCCACCACCACCAGATTGCCCAGGTAGCCGTAGACCTTGCCGTCACGGACCTGCGCCAGTCCCTCGGCGGCGTCGCTGACCTGGACGATCTGGCTGTCGGGCAGGCGGCGGTGCACCTGCCGTGCGAAGAAGGGGCTGGTAGGCATGGCCAGGGTCTTGCCGTTCATCTCCTCCAGGGCCGTTTGTGCCGGCGCCTCGTTGCGCGTCACCAGCACGTTGGGAATGCGGACGAACGGCAGCGTGTACAACCAGCCTGGCCGATGCTCGGCGGCGCTGTTGACCGGAATCAGCAAGTCCAGGTCTTCGTCGTCGCCGCTGGTATCCGACACCGGCTGCGCTACCGTGACCAGGCCCAGGCCCTGCATCAGGTAGTCCAGGTAGCTCATGCTCAGGCCGCGCGGTCGATCGTGCTCGTCGCGAAAGCTCAAGGGACGCATGTCCGGGCTGTAGCCCACGCGCAACCTGGGCAGGCGATCCAGCCAGCGACGTTGCCTGGCGTCGACCACGGCCGCGGGCGCCTGGGTCGACGCTGGCGCCTGGTCCAGCCAGCGTTCCTGCAGCCGGTGCAGCACGTCCGCCGGCAGGCGCGTCATGGCCAGGTCGAGGGCCTGGCGCAGCTCGGGCCGATCGGCGCGGATGCCCAGATGCAGGGCGGGATTCTGGTAGAGCGCTTGTGCTCGAACCTGCAAGTCTCTCAAGGCCGGGTCGCGCAGCAGGGCGTGCAACGGGTAGGGTTCGCCCAGGTAGGCATCGCCCTGGCCTGACTGCAGCGCCAGCAGCGCGGCCCGGGTATCGGGATATAGGCGCAGGTGGCCAGGGGTCAGGCGCTGCGCGAGCCACTGGCTGGTGACGTAGCCCTGCTCGCCGACGAACTGACGCTGGCTCAGGCGCTCGGTGGCCACGGCCGGGGTATTGCGGCGCACTACCATGACCAGTGGCGCATCGAGGTAGGCCCTGGAAAAGATCATGCAGCGCTGGCGCAAGGCATTGGTCAACAGGTCTGCGACCATATCCACCTGGCGCTCGCACAGGGCGGCGGTGGCCTGCTCGAAGGTGGCGAAGCGGCGAAACTTCAGCTCCAGCCCGGCCTGTTCGGCAAGTGCCCGCAGGTAGTCGACGCTGAAGCCGCTGGGCTGGTCGGCCTCCCAGAACCCCAGGGGGGCCGCTGCCTGCTGGGGCAGGCCGACCACCACCACCCGGCGACTGTCCGCCAGGCTCGCAGGCGTACACAGCACCAGCACAAGGGCTGCCACGAGGTAGATCCTGCGCGGCAGGGCGGTCCAGTTCATGACGTCTCGGCAGGGTGGTTCAGCGAGGCGTAGTACTCGAACAACTGAGCGTCGGAGCTGATCCCCAGGCGTCGTTTGGCCGATGTCTTGGCCCAGCTCACGGTCTTGATGCTGCGGTGCAGCACGGCGGCGACTTCGTCGGGGGAGTGACCCTGGGCCAGCAGTCGCACCACCTCCAGTTCCCGCGCGGTCAATGGCGAGGGCCCGTGGCGTGGCGGCTGGCTGTCGACCAATGCCAGGCGCAGGTTGTCGCTCAAGTGGCAGCCGCCGCGCAGGGCCGTGCGGATGGCACGTGGCAGGCACAGGATATCGCTGTTCTTCTGGATCAGGCCCTGGACCGAGCACGCCAGGATCAGCCGCAGAATGCCCAGGTTCTCCTGTGCCGTCAGCACCAGGATCGGCAGTCTGGGATACTGGCGGCGCAGCATGCCCAGCATCTGCAAGCCATCGAGCTCCTTGCCAGGCATTGAGTAGTCGACGATGAGCACGTCGCAGGGATGCTCACGCAAGGCTTGCAGCAACGCCTGGGCATCGCCCGCGGTCGCCTGGAGCGAGGCGAAGCCGTCCTTTTCCAGAATGAACCGGCAGCCATGGATGATGGCGGGATGATCGTCGGCAATGATCACGCGTGGCTTCATCCATACTCCGTCAGTGAGAAGGGCCAGTGGATTCAGAAAGGTGGCTGAGAGGTTCTGGAGTGTTTTCCTGAAACGTTTCATCCATCCGTTGGAGGTGAGTCTAGCGCTCTAGCGGTACTCCAAGGAAAAAAACGCCAGCGCGTTCGCCGTGCCGGGCTTGACCTGTTCCTCGGTCTGGTAGTAGCGGGCCTGGAGGGCGATGTCGTAAGCCCCGGCGCTGCCTGGCTGACCGACATCCATGAACTCGCCCAGGCGCACCGGCGCGTTGCCGTGCAGAATCTGCACGCCGACACCACTGGCGTGACCGGATGCCTCGGTCAACGACACGATGTCGGGCACCGCGGACTTGCGGCCGCCGGCATCGTCCAGCTTCAGGCGAATCCGTGTTTCGGCCATGCAGTCCAGCCCGATGCTGAAGGCCTGGGCCTGGAAGGTACTGCCCACGCCCTGCATCTCGCGGCTCGACACCTCGCCCAGGTTCACGTTGATTTCGGGAGTGCGCACTTCGCAGCCGCTGCTGCGAACGTCCACCGGCGCCAGGGTGAAGTTGTAGGCATGCGGTACGCGCCTGACGAATCCTGCCGCGGCCAAGTGCCGCGAGCCGATGCGGCCGGTGCCTGTACGCGCCGCGGTCTTGATCAGTTGCACCGTCAACTTGCCCCACATCCCGCCGCAGAAGAAATGAATCCAGTCGCTGGACTGGCGACATCCCTTCACATGCCACACCTGTCGGGGAAAACTGCCGGTGGGCCAATTGAGAAAGTGCCCGGTACTGCCTGGGCTGATCACAAGGCGGATGGCCACGCCCGGGATACCCGAGTCCATGTCGCCTGCCCTCGGAAAGTTGGTCTGGGGGAAGTCGCCGCCATTCCAGGCCAGTTCACCATCGGTCAGGCCATCGCAATCGAGCAACTCCCCCACCTGGCTGAGACTGGCGTCTTCAACCTGGGCGATGACCTGGTTGACCGCCAGGGTAGGAGGGACCGTGACGGGCTCGAGCTTGATGGTGGAGGTGGCCCAGGGGAGTGAGTGACCGTAGTAGCCTGAGCATTTGACCTCGCCCTGGGCCAGGCTGGCCCACATTGACAGGCCGATGAGCGGGATCAGCCGCAGAACGTGATGCGATAGGGAAGTCATGGGTAATGGGTCTCGAGCGAAGGAAAATCGGCAAGGGGTCAATGCGGCGCCGGGCGAGGGCACTGTCGCTCCAGGCGCTGCACCCGGACACCTGCGGACGTCTCTGGAGGCAGCTGCAAGTCGAGCTGGCACCAGAGCTGCTGGCCGACCCTGACGCTCAGGCGCGAGCGCGCCGGCACGCCGGTCAGGTACACCTGGCCCTGGTTGCCGACCATGGCATCGCCCAGCACCTGACCCTGCTCGTCGCGCAGCACCGCCGTGGCCGCGAAGGGCGCTGGCCGCTGCTGCAGGTCGGTGAGGGTCAGCAGAATCCTGCGGCCCTGGCGTGTGTCGAATCGCGCCAGCGCGAAGGCGCCACGGGTCGGGGTGACGCGCTGCACCAGGTCGCGGATTTCGATGTCGTCCGGCAACTCGGCAGCTTGCAAGGCCACGCGCGTGACGCGGTAGGGCTGGGTCGAGGGCAGGACGGTATAGCCGCCAGCGTCGGTGGCCACCGATTGCCGATTGACCACCGGCACACCGGCCGCACCGGGAGCTTCGACGATGATGTTGGTCTCGCCCAGCGGCTGGGTGAACACGGTCGCGTGGCGATAGTGCACGATGCCGCCCTGGACGGCGTAGTCCAACTGACGACTCTGCGACTGCTCGCTGTAGGACGCCTGCACATCGGCCTGGGTGCCGGTGTAGCGGGCGGACAGCGTGTAGTTGGCTTCGGCGCGGCGCTCGTCGGTACGTTGCCCGACCTGGACGCTGTAGCCCAGGCTCTGGTCGGCCAGGGCATTGCCACTGAGGGTGGCGGTGCTGAACTGACGGTGATCGTCGCCCTGGCTGTGGCTCAGCGACAAACGCTGGCTGCTCCCGGCGCGGCCCAGTGGCAGGCTGACGCTCAGGGCCAGGCTGTTCGACGCCGGACCGCTGCCGCTGCTGTGACTGGCGGTCAGCGACCAGGACGCGTCGCCCCAGGAGAAGTTGTAACCGGCCTGCAGTGAGGACGTGGCGCGCGTCCGGTTCCAGTAGTCCAGGCGTGAGGCGCTCACGTAGATCGCACCGTAGCGATTGAGCGGCTGCACGATGTTGCCGGTCAGGCCACTGCGTACATGCCCGCCATCCCACGGCGCATCGTCCGGTCGCTGGTCGCGCTGGCTTTCGAGCATCTCCTGCAACGAGTAGTAGCCCGCCGTGGAATAGCGATAGCCGACCAGACTGAAGTTGGTGCTGGAGGGAGCGAACGACTTGGCATAGCGCACGCGATAGGACTGCCCGTCACGGCTGCGTTGGCGCAGGCCGACCGCGCCGCTGTGAGCCTGGGTGACGTCCAGCGACAGCGCGCCGAAGTAGCGCAGGCTCGTGGCCAGGCCAAGCACGGCAGCCTGGTAATCCTCGCTGGCCTGGATGCCGCCATACAGCGTGCGATCCGACGCCAGGCCGCGGCGCGTGGTGAGCTGCACGAAGCCTGGGCGCTGGAGGTCGGCGCCTTCGCCGGGGCGGTACTGGCCAGCCATGAAGGCATGAACCGTTTGCCCCTCGCGCAGCATGGACGGGACCGAGGTGAACGACTGGGTGAAGCGCTGCTCCGTGCCATCCTCGCCGATCACCCGGATGTCCAGGTCGCCGTTGTTGGCCGTTTGGTAGAGGTCGTCGATCACGAAGGGCCCGCCAGGCACCCACCGCTCGTTGATCAGGTTGCCATTCTGGCGAATCTGCACCCGCGAGCGGCCCGTGGCAGTGCCGCGAATCACCGGGGCGAAGCCCTGGGCCTGGTCGGGCAGCATGCCCAGATCCGATGCCAGGCTCACGCCTCGGTAGGGCAGGGCGTCGAACAGCTCGCCGTCGGTCTGGGCATCACCCAGGGTCAAGGTCGCCATGAAGTCGGGCAGGTCGCGCTGTGCGTAGTTCTCCAGGGACTGCATCCGCGTGCCCGAACCCGATGAACCCGAACGCAGGGTCGAAAAGTTGCGCAGACGCCAGTTGCCCAGGTTCACGCCGCTGTTCAACGAGCCGAACTGGTGGTGTCGGCTGCCATGGCTGGACTGCTGCTGGCTGCCCGAAAGCCCATAGTTGAGAAATGCCACGTTTTCCCCAGGCGTCCACTGCTGGCGCATGCTCTGCAGGGATGGTCTGCCCAGATAGGCCTGTGGAACTTGCAAGCGCAGGCGTTGATGGTTGAAATCATGGGTATAGCGAAGCCCGTCCAGGATGCTGCCGAACAGCACGCAGCGCTGGCCCTGCACGGTGATGCTGCGCAGGGTGTCGCCCTGCACGCCCAGGGCTTGTAGTTGCTCGATGCTCAGGCAGGGGTACAGGCCACTGGCCGAGCCGCCCAGGTTCTGGGTGTCGCTGATGAACTCGATTCTGCGGCGCCCGACGAGCCGGTCGTTCATCGACAGTTCAACCTCGTAGGTACCGGGCAGCTGTCCTCGGCCAAGGCGTTCGAGCTGGGCGACGGTTTCCGCCGGCAGCGCCCGGCCCTGGCTGATGAACATCGGGTTGAACCGGTAGTCGGCCCAGCAGCCGGCCGACCAGGCCAGGCCCAGTGCCAGGGCGGCGCCGGGTCCACGAGAAGGGGAGTGCAGTCGTGCCATACCAGGAAGCGCCGGATCACTCTACGGTGTACGCAGTGCCGGCAACGCCTCCGTAGTCGTTGATGTAGTCCATGTGCAAGCGCGCGCCGGCGCGCGTGGCGACGGACAACGCGGTGCTGCGGTGCGGCGCGAGCACCGGAGCATCAGTGGTGACGGCCTGGCCGTTCAAGGTCAGCCTGTCGACCACCACGTGAAAGCCGGTAGGATTGAACACGCTCAGCCGACCGTTCTCGCTTCGCCAGCGCAACGCTTGCACGGCGCCGGGCAGGTCGCCTTGCAGGGCTGCGGGTCGGTAGAACAGTTTCAGCGAGGTCTTGATGGCGATCTGCAGCATGTTCGGATTGTCCGCCTGCTCGGGCAGCGCCGGGATGGCCTTGACCTCCAGCCTGAGCAGGGTTTCCTCGGTGTCGGAAAGGCTCTGCGGGGTGGCGATGATGCGCAGCACGCCCTCGCTGTTCGGATCGAGCCTGAACAACGGCGGGGTGACGATGAAGTCGGGATGGTCGTTCTGCTGGTCGCTGGCATAGGGCAGCACCCGCGACTGGATGAGGTAAGGAAGCCCTTCGCCCTTGTTGCTCACCCCGAGGCTGGCTTCCTTGTGGGCGGCGTTGTAGATCACCCGGGTCGCGCCGACGGCGACCGCAGCCTGGACCATGGGGGCTGCCATCAGCCATGGCAGCACCAGGCTGGCGAGTAAGGCGTGGTTCATCTCGATCTCCAGGCTGCGGGTGCGGGCCGACGTTACTTGTAGTTGATGGTGAAGTCGGCGACGCCGCTGACCGCGCCGACGGTGAAGTTGGCGTCGTTGGCGTTTGTGCCTTGGGTAGCATCGGCGGCGGTCCTGACGTAGGCAGCGGTCAGGTCGAACGCGTTGCTGAACTTGTTGAGCTTCATCGCCGTACTGGCTGTATTGAGCTTCAGCAATGACCCGTCCTCGTAGCCCAGCTGTAGCGCCACGCCTTTGGCGCCACTGAGGTGCAGCAGGGTCTCATCGCTGTCATCGGGCCGGCCGTTGAAGGTGATGGTGGCGTTCTTCAAGGTTTCCACCGAGCAGTCGTCCAGCTTGATCTGGAACGGGGTGCTCCCGGCTTTGGCGTTCTTCTTCGGCAATGCATGGGCGGTGACCTGAGGCAGATTGACGGTCAGGTCTTCGCTGCCCATCGCGATGGCACAGGCAGCATCGGTGATCGAACCGTTGAAGGTGATCTTGCCGTCGCTCGCCTGCGCGGCCGTGGTGGACATTGCCAGCGCCAGAAGGCTGAGGGTCAGGCATGCACGGGGGTGAAACATGGGTCATGTACTCCTTGGGTGTTAGAGGTAGGGTGGTTACATGACCAGAATAAAAGTCGGACGGGCCGCCGATCCTTGGAAAATTCCAGTCTTCAGCGCGGTGTCGCCGAGCGCGCCAGCGCTTGCAGGTGAAGCCACAGTGCGCGCTGGCGGCTGGCCACAGGGCAATCCGCAGGCAGCTCACCCAGCAACTCCGCGCCCGTGGCGCGCAACAGGCGGGCCAGCACGCGCTGCTCGAATCGCTCGACGGTTCGCGTGCACAGCACCGCACGTACCGGCCTTGGCGCCGCGACCAGTAGCGGGGCCAGGTCGTAGAGCTCGGCGGGATCGATCAACAGCAGGCCGATGGGCGCCTGGGCGAGCATCAGCGGGGCGGGCTGCAGGCTGGAGCAGTGATGGATGTGAAACTGGCGCAGGTTGTTGAGCTTGCTCTGCAAGGTGGCGCGTCGATAAGGGCTGCTGGTGCAGACGAACACCGACAGCGGGCAGGTCGGTTTCATGACCGGCTCGCCCCGTCGGTGAACTCCGCGCCCTGGCGCAGTTGCTCGAGAAACTGCGTGCGGCAGCGCGCCGTCTGCCACCCCGCGCACCAGCTGTGCAGGCTCTGCAAGGCCATGGGCGGGCTGAACAAGTAGCCCTGGCCACGGCTGCAACCCAGGGCCTGTACCGTCAGCAACTGCTCGCGTCGCTCGATCCCCTCGGCGACGCAGTCCACGCCGAGTTCGGCGGCCAGCCGCGCCAGGTGCTGCACGATGATCTCTTCGCGGGCGTTGGGCGCGCCGAGTTTTTCGATGAAGTGCCGCTCGATCTTGATCTCGCTCACCGGCAAGGTGCAGAGCCGTTCGTAGGTCGAGGTGCCAGTGCCGAAGTCGTCCAGTGAGATCAGCCAGCCGCAGCCGGTCAGTCGCTGCAGCGCGCGCTGCGCAGCGCCCGGCGTCCGTTCGCTGGCGATCGACGCTTGCTCGGTGATCTCCAGGACGAGGCTCAGGCCCGAGGTGCGTTGATCGCACAGCTGGCACAGGCGCTCGACGAACGCGTCATCGGTCAGCTGTCCCAGCGCGACATTCAAGCCTACTCGGCAGTCTGCGACAGGCGGCTGATAGCTGGCCATGTGCGCCAAGGTCTGGCGCAGCAAGGCCTCGGTCAAGGCATTGAGGTGCTGGATGAAACCGATATGAGGCAGCACCTGGGCCGGGTGCAGCAGGCCGTGCTGCGGATGGGCCCAGCGAGCCAGGATCTCGAAGCCCTCCAGTTCCAGCGAGCGCAGGTTGATCTGCGGCTGCGCGTAGGCCAAAGGAGCGCTGCTGGTGAAGTCGCGGGGCAGCGATGATCGGGATCTGTGTTCGCGCGAAGAGTCGCGGATGAAGGCACGGGTCATTGCAGGAAGGCCGGCGGGTCGTTGCGGGAGGTCGACTGTAGCGAGCCCCCCTGCTGGCCGTTGCCGGAATATTCCAGTTCGTGCCAGGTCCCGCATTCACCGCCCGGCCCGTGCCAGGCGTCCGGCGCAGCCTGCCACGGACGGCGAACCGCGCGCGGCCTCAGTAGAGCCGGTAGTAATCCACGACATCGTCCTTGAAGTAGATGATCAACTGCGAGCCCTGGGGCTGACCGCTCGGTGCGGTGACGCCGGCGACACCGCCCACATCGTTCATCACGCCCTGGGCCTTGGACAGCTGTGCGGTGGCGTTGTACATCTTCAAGCTGTTTTCGGTGGACACATACTTGTGAGCCAGTGCCATATACTTGTCCAGGCCTTCTTCGCTCTTGCTGTAGGTCCAGTTGGAACCATTGCTACGGCTGGTCGAATCCAGGGACTGTTGCGCGGGTGCACCGAACAATTGCTGCACTTGGTATTTGGTGGTCTTGCCCGGAATCAGGGTGCTCTTCAAATAAGCCACGTCATATTTCTGCGAGCCGGAATTGAATGCGTTCAAGGACTTCATCACGTCCATGTTGCCCGAGCCATTGCAGCCGGCGAGTGCGCCAGTCATCAGGCACAGGGCGAATCCGACATTCATGAGTTTAATGTTTGCATGCGCCATGACATCACCTGTAGAGGAGAGCGACTGCGCCAGCTGAAGTTGTCGACGGGCATCGAGCGGGACGCGCACGGGGGCACATCCAGCGATATAGCAAAGTATCGGCTGGGTCAGTCATTTCAAGAGTTTAAAGTGCGGGGAAAGGGTATTCGCGCCGGTCGCGTTAGGCTATAGCACACATGTGCTAAGTGCCCTTGAGGGCCGCTTGTATATAATTGCCGGCGGCCATCATCGGCGGTCGGCGAACTGCGCGGGCTCGATCACCTGATAGGCACTTGTGGGGCGAGAACTTGGCCACTTCCGCATGCTCGGTCGTTGCACTTCAGTGCTCTTGCGGCCAACCCGACAGGCTCGCGAAGTTGCTGAACTGGGCCGCCGCCGCCGCGCGCGTCGGCACACCCAGGGCCTTGAGCAGCGTGGACACGTGAATGCGCACGGTAAAAGGCGATATGCCCAGTTCCTTGGCGATTTCCTTGTTGGTCTTACCGGCCGCAATCAGCCCGAGCACCTGTTTCTGCCGCACCGTGAGCGCTGACAGGCTCGGATCCAGAACCGGGTTTTCCGGGTTGTAACGCACCACCACCTCGCCCTCGCGGATGGCCATGATGGCCTCGGCGATACCCGCGGGATCGACGTTCTTGCCGATGAAGCCGTCGGCGCCCTGGGCGATGACCTGGGAAATGATATCCAGGTCGTCGACCATCGACACCACGATGATGGAGGTTCGCTTGAATTCTGCGCGAAGTTGGCCGATGACGGAGAGGGAAGTGAGGCCGGGAAAACGCAGGTCGAGAATCAGCGAATCGATTTCATCGCCCTGGCGCGCGAGTTTCAGCACCGCTTCCAGGTCGCCTGCCTGTTCCACCTGGGCAGTGGGCAGCAGCCTTTCGAGCGTGCGCAGCATGCCTTCGCGAAATAGCGGGTGGTCATCTGCCACGATGATTCTGCACGACATGTCCCAGATCCATTCCTCGCTCGAATGCGGGCATAGTAACGCAAACGTTTACCTGGGGTTTCCCAACTTTCAGGCGCGAACCCGCGCTGGAGCCGGTGCATGAACATGACGGAGAAAAACAGCGAGCTGGACCAGGCTACCTTGCGCCTGACGGTCAGTACGTGCGCTTCGTTGTACATCTTCATCGTCGCCTGCCTGCCGTCGAACGATTTCGCCCTGTATTCGCCGATCCTCTGGTACATGGCCTTCTTCATCACGGTGGCGGTGCCGCTGCGCATGTTGATCAAGCGCCGTCCCGGGCATTTCTTCTGGCGCCGTCTGTTCGCCATGTTCCACGACTATGCCGGCATCTGCTTTGCCCTGTGCGTAGGTGGCGAGGGTGCACTTCCGGTCTACGCCGCACTCCTGTGGGTCACCTTGGGCAACGGCATGCGCTTCGGCTCGCAGTACCTGGCGTGGGCCACTGTGATCGCCCTGTCGATGCTGGTCGTCGTGTTCAACGTCAACCCATACTGGCACTCGCAGCCGTACATGTTCCTGATGCTGATGATCACCACCATCGTGGTGCCAGCCTATGCGCACATCCTGCTCAAACGCACGCGCATCGCGTCGCAGGAAGCCATGGCCGCCAACCAGGAAAAGTCCCGTTTCCTGGCCCAGGCCAGTCACGACCTGCGCCAGCCGATCCACTCCATCGGCCTGTTCACCGCCTGCCTGCGCGATGCCGACCTGGGACGCGAAGAGCTGCGACTGGTGGACAACATCGACCGCTCGCTGCACACCGTCTCGCAACTGTTCCGCTCCATTCTGGACATCTACACCCTGGACAACGGCCAGTTCGAGCCGCAATCCGAGCCCGTGAACCTCGACGCGCTGTTGCAGGATGTGGTAAAGCAGAACCAGGAAGCGGCCCGCTGGGCGGGCGTCGAGCTGCGCCTGCGACCCTGCCGGCACTGGGTGAACGTCAATCCGGGGCTGCTGACCACCATGGTGCAGAACCTGCTGTCCAACGCCCTCAAGTACGCCGCCGGCCAACCGGTGCTGATCGGCGTGCGGCGGCGCGGCACAGGGCTGGCCATCGTGCTCTACGACAAGGGCCGCGGCATTGCCCGCGAGCATCTGGCGGACGTGTTCAAGGAGTTCTACCGGGTGCGCCATGAGCGCGACAAGGACGTCGAGGGCCTGGGCCTGGGGCTGTCCATCGTCAGGCGCATCGGCCAGTTGCTCGACCTGCAGGTGCGCCTGGACTCGCGCGTGGACCACGGCACCTGCGCGACCATTCACGGCCTGAATGTCATCGCCGCGCGTCAGGAAGTCGCCCGTCCCGCGCCGATCCAGAGCCGTCTGCACGGCCTGCGTGTGTGCCTGGTGGAGGACGACGCCAGTGTGCTGATGGCCACTTCGGCGCTGCTGGAGAAGTGGGGCTGCGAAGTGGAGGGCCATAGCGATGGGCTGAACGTGATCACCGAGTGCGACATCATCATTGCCGACTATGATCTAGGCACGCAGATTTCCGGCTCCGAATGCATCGCGGCCATTCGCCAGCGGCGTGGCTGGGACGTGCCGGCGATGATCATGACCGGCCACGAGATGGCGCGTATCCGGGCGCTGGTGGCCGACCTGAACATCTCGGTGCTGGCCAAGCCGGTGCGCCCGCCCGAACTGCGCGCGGTGTTGCTCGAACAGGTCAAGGCCATGGAGCAGGCCCGCCTGGCGGTCTGACATTCAACAAGGAGGTTGTCATTGAACAGCGCTGGCGCGGGACACCGTGCATTGAACATGGCCGAGGTGAAAAGCGAGGTCGACCAGGCCACCCTGAGGCTGATCGTCAGTAGCCTGGCGCTGCTGTACATCCTGGCGTTGGCCCTGCTCAGCGCCGACCATGCGGTGGTCTACCTGCCGATCGTCACCTACATCGCCACCTTCATCGTGGTCTCGGTGTTCCTGCGCCTGGCGATCAAGCGCTGGCCGGGGCATTTCTTCTGGCGACGGCTGCTGTCCATGCTCCACGACTACGCCGGCATCGCCTTCGCCCTGGCGCTGGGGGGCGAGGCGGCGTTGCCGATCTACGCGGCGTTGCTGTGGGTGACCCTGGGCAACGGCATGCGCTTCGGCTCGCGCTACCTGGCCTGGGCCACGGTCATTGCGCTGGCCACCCTGGTGCTGGTGTTCTGGTTCGACCCCTACTGGCACTCGCAACCCTTCATGTTCCTGACGTTGATGGTCACCACCATCGTGGTGCCGGCCTACGCCGATATCCTGCTCAAGCGCACGCGCCAGGCGTCCCAGGACGCCATGGCCGCCAACCAGGAAAAGTCCCGCTTCCTGGCCCAGGCCAGTCACGACCTGCGCCAACCGATCCACTCTATTGGCCTGTTCACCGCCTGCCTGCGCGATGCCGACCTGGGGCGCGAAGAGCTGCGACTGGTGGACAACATCGACCGCTCGCTGCACACCGTCTCGCAACTGTTCCGCTCCATCCTGGACATCTATACCCTGGACAACGGCCAGTTCGAGCCGCAATCCGAGCCCGTGAACCTCAACGCGCTGTTGCAGGATGTGGTCAAGCAGAACCAGGAAGCGGCCCGCTGGGCGGGCGTCGAGCTGCGCCTGCGACCCTGCCGGCACTGGGTGAACGTCAATCCGGGGCTGCTGACCACCATGGTGCAGAACCTGCTGTCCAACGCCCTCAAGTACGCCGCCGGCCAACCGGTGCTGATCGGCGTGCGGCGGCGCGGCACAGGGCTGGCCATCGTGCTCTACGACAAGGGCCGCGGCATTGCCCGCGAGCACCTGCCCGAAGTGTTCAAGGAGTTCTACCGGGTGCGCCATGAGCGCGACAAGGACGTCGAGGGCCTGGGCCTGGGGCTGTCCATCGTCCAGCGCATCGGCCGGCTGATCGACTTGCAGGTGCAGCTGGATTCCCGCGAGGGCCACGGTACCCGGGCCACGGTTCATGGGCTGGTGCGCACCGCGCCGGGCATCGAGAAAACACGGCCCATCCCCACCCAGAATCGTTTGCAGGGGCTGCGGGTGTGCCTGGTGGAAGACGACGCCAGTGTGCTGATGGCCACCTCGGCGCTGCTGGAGAAGTGGGGCTGCGAGGTCGAGGGACACAGCGACGGGCTGAACGTGGTCACCGAGTGCGACATCATCATCGCCGACTACGATCTGGGTCGGCGGATTTCCGGCGCCGAATGCATCGCCGCCATTCGCAGGCAGCGAGGCTGGGACGTGCCGGCGATGATCATGACCGGTCACGAGATGTCACGCATTCGCGCGCTGGTGGCGGACCTGAACATTTCCGTACTGGCCAAGCCGGTACGCCCGCCCGAGCTGCGCGCGGTGTTGCTGGAGCAGGTCAAGGCCATCGCCGGCGAGCGCTGCGAAGCCTGAGGGCGCGAGCGGCCGGCCCGCTACAGCGCCTGGCTGGTGTAGCGACCGGCGAAGCGCGCGGCGGCCACCGCGCGGTTGGGCACGTTCAACGTGCGTATCAGAGACGAGACGTGAATACGCACGGTGTAGGGTGAGATCTCCAGTGCCGCGGCGATTTCCTTGTTGGTCTTGCCCTGGGCGACCAGTTGCCAGACTTCACGCTGGCGCGCGGTCAGCCGACCGGTCTGCTCGTCCGCTTCGCAGGCCTGCACTTCGACGGCCTGGCAATTGACCACCACCTGGCCCTTGCGGATGGCGCTGATGGTCTTGCGCACCTGGTCGGCGCAGCAACTCTTGCCGATGAAACCGTTGACGCCGGTGTCCATGATCAGTTCGACCAGCTCCGGGTCTTCGATGGCGGAGACGACGATGACGATCAATGAACGTTCCTGCAACTGGCGCAACTTGGAAAGTTCGGCGACGGCACTTAGCCCGGGCAGGCGAAGTTCGATCATCAACATCACCACCGGCGGCGCGTCCTCAAGTAGCGAACGCACCTGTTCGAAGTGTCCCGCTTGCGCGATGGTCGCGTCGGGGATCAAGGATTTGAGTAGCCCAATCATCCCCTCGCGATATAGCGGATGTTCATCTGCCACAATAATTCGGCAAGTCATTTTGAGGACGTGGAATCCATTCGGCACAATAATGATTGGCGTCGATGATGTCGGACTCGATACGCATTAGAAATAGCGCACGTGGGCTAGTACAGGTGTGCTAGTCCGATGAAAGATCAGGGCGCGCGCCTGACCAGTTCCACTCGACGATTCTGCGCACGACCTGCCGGCGAGCCGTTGTCGGCGACCGGATTGGCGGCGCCCAGGCCTGCCGAGGACAGCCTGCCCGGCTCGATCCCTTGGGTCACCAGCAGCGCCATCACCGCCCCGGCCCGGCCCTCGGAGAGCGCCTGGTTATGGGCTGCATCGCCCTGGTCGTCGGTGTAACCATCGATCTGCAAGTGCAGCGACGGCTCGGCCTGCAGCCACTGCACGACCTGATCGAGTTGCGGCCGCGAAGTCGGCAGGATCTGCGTTTGGTCGGTCGCGAAGTTCACGTTCAAGGACACTTTGCCGTTGGCGTCCATCTGCGCCTTGAGCTGTTCGGCCGGCAATAGCCGGGCGGTGATGTCCAGCGGCTTGCTTTCGGCGATCAGCAGGCCGGCGCCGTAGGCGTAGCTGCACAGGTGAATCCAGATGTCGCGGTCGGCGCGATGGACCACGAAGACCTGCGCCGGGTTGTTCCACACATCGCCCAGACCGCTGTTGTAGCGTTGGGTGAACTCCCGTGGCCAGGTGTCCAGGGCTTGGAGAGTGGTTTGGTCGAACCTGCCGTCGAAGATCTTCTGACCGTCCATGGCCCTTACTAGCGCCTCGATATTGCGCGTCAATTCCAGCTGAGAGAAGGTTCTGCCTTCGGCCGCCGTGATGTTGGCCGACCATGCGCGACCTTCCACCGGCTGTAGCCGGTCGCCGGTCCAGAACGGAATCTCATCGAAGTCGATGACCTCCGGTGTGCTGCCGGTGGTGTAGCCGTCAGGCAGGGACAGGTAGGGAAAGGCGCCCAGGGCGACGCTGGATACCGGCAGCCTGGCGGCTTCGAAAGGTGCCGGGTTCTTGGTAGCCGTGGGGGCGACATCAGCCGTTGCCTCTGGCAGCCAGCTGATGGTCACGCACAGGCCGATCGTCACTGCCAGGGCAGTGGACAAGGTCTTTTTCATGGGGGACTCGTGGGGGCAGGGCGGTTTCATGAAAACGCCCGGGCCTGGCGCTGTCATCCAGCGTCGGGCCCGGGCGGCTGAGCGGCGACCTGGAAAGGCCGCCACGACGACTCAGAAGCGTACCGTGACGCCCGCGTTCACCGAATGGAAACGCGTGTCCGTGCCAAACTGGCCCTGGTACGACAGCCCCAGGTCGGTCTGCGGCGTCAGGCGCACCTTCGCCCCCACTTCGGTCAGTGCCACGTTGCGTGTCTGGGCGATGCCCTGCACCTCGAAATTCGGTCCACCGGCGAAGGACTGCTCGTTGCGCGGGTCCAGATCGCCGTAGGCACGACGCCAGCCCAGCGAGCCGTACAGCTCGGTGTCGCGCTCGGCGACGCGGGTGTGGGTGGAAGCGCGCAGGCCCACGGTGGAGAACCAGGTGTCCTGCTTCTCGCTGGACACCGACAGCGCCGCAGGGCCGCCTTTCTCACGGAAGCTGTCGGCGTCGTACTTGACGTAGGACACGCCCACGAACGGCTCCAGCGCCACCGCGCCCAGGCCGATGCGGTAGGCCGCTTCGCCGCTGGCTTGCAGGGTGTTGGCGTCGCGCTTGCCCTTGAGGTGATCGTCGAAGCCGGCGAAGGCCACGTTGCGGGTGCTGTCGAGCTTGTGCCAGGTGTAGCCGACGTCCGCGCTCAGGCGCAGGGCGTCGAGCTGGGCACCGGTGTACAGGCCCAGGTGGTAGTTGTCGCTGTTGCCCTTGGCATCGCGGTCGTCGGCGTCGAATTTCGAGCGGCTGTAGCCGCCGTACACCCCGGCGCGCCAGTCTGGCGTGATGCTGCCGTCGGCACCGACCAGCACACCACCGGTCTTCTGGTGCAGGCCACTGGCGCCGTTGCCGCCGTCGGTGCGCGACCAGTTGCCGAAGGTCTGTGCCCAGGCACCGCCCGGGGCTTCAGGCGTGGTCGGCATGAAGCTCGACGCGCCCAGCGGCATGCGCACGGTGCCGCTGTCGAGCAGGCCGCGCAGGCGGGTCCCCAGCACGCCGGAGACCACTTGGCTGTTGGTGATCAGCGCGGTGCCGGTGCTGCTGTGGAAGTCGCCGGAAAGCTGGTCGATGGCGTTGCGGGCGCTGTCGGCATCGAGCACCAGCAGATTGTTGTACAGGCGCAGCGGGTCGCCGCTTTGTTGCAGCACGCTCAGGGCGCCGGCGGTGTTCCACTGGTTCTGGGTCAGCGCGACGGTCTGGAAGATGCCTGGCGTGCCCGAACCACCGCCGGTTTCCGGTGGCTGGACCGGCGGCTCTACCGGTGGCTGGACCGGTGGTTCTACCGGTGGCTGCACCGGCGGCTCGACGGGTGGCTCGACGGGCGGCTGTACCGGTGGCTCGACGGGCGGCTCAACAGGCGGCTGCACCGGCGGCTCGACGGGCGGCTCCACAGGTGGCTGCACCGGCGGCTCGACGGGCGGTTCGACCGGTGGCTCGGGGGTGGTGGTCTTCTGCGCGATGGTCAGGTTCAGTTCGTTGGCCGTACGTTGCAGGCTGACGTTGAGGAACGCCGAGTTGGTGAACGCCTGGGCGTAGGCCGTGCCTGCCGCGGCGCCATCGACCAGGCCCCCTTGCGCGGCGAGCAGGGTGTAGGTCTGGCCGTTCTGGTAGCTTTGGGCTTCGTTGAGGGTGGTGACGTCCACGCGGGTGCCGCGCAGGGTCGCCGTACCGGTCACGTTGACCCGGTCGGCACCGCCGTCGCCAGCGATGTCGGCGGCATAGCGCGATCCGTCCGCCATCTCCAGGTTGCCGTTGATCGACAGGGTGCCCAGCGCCCCTTCGCCCGGCGACAGCGTACCGCCCGAGGCGACCTGGGTGTTGCCGATCTGCCCAGTACCGGCCAGCACGCCGCCGTCCAGTACCTGGGCGCGGTTGCTGTAGGCGCCGGTGCTGTCGGTGTGGCCGACGATGCCGTTCACCACCAGGGTGCCGTTGCCGACGCTCAGCAGCGAGGTGCCGCGCGGGTTGGTCTGGTCGACGTTGCCGGCCAGTACCAAGCGCCCCCCGCGCACCACGGTGCTGCCGGACAGCCCGGTGAGGTCGCCGCTCAAGGTGGTGTTGCCGCTGAACGAGTAGATCCGGCCCGCGCCACTGATGGCGTTGCTCACCTGCAGGTCGCTGTCGGTATGGTTGAAGGCCACGGCGCCACCGCTGGCGCCGAAGCGGATCGCGCTCTGCGGGTCGAGGCGGCCGGCCGCTTGCGCAGTGCCTGCGGTGATGGCGTCGATGTCGGTCAGGTCGTCGTTCCGGACCGCGGCGCCGCCAATGCTCAGGGTGCCACGACCGGCTGAGTTGATGCTGGTCAGCTCACTGATGTCGATCCCTTCGGTGCTGCTCAGCTCTGCACCATTGGCCAATACCAGATTGGTGGTGGAGGTGGTGGTACCGAGGGTCATCGCTCGGGTGCTCAGGCGGGTACCTTCCCCGGTCACGTTGACGACGGTATTGCGGTCGATGTTGGCCGAGCCCAGGGCGATGGAATCGGTGGTGAGCACGGCCCCATCGCGCACGGTCAGGTCGTTGCGGTTCCTGAACGTGCCGGTGTTGTCCCAGCGGGTGCCTGCGCCGGAGAGGTCGCTGATCGAGTTGATGGCGACCTTTTCGCTGCTCAGTTGTCCGCCATTCTGCAAGGTGATGCGCGAGTCGTAGAGGAACACCCCACCTGAAGTCACGTTGACCGTGTCCACCTTCGAGCCCTGGCCGTCGACCAGCAGGTTGGCGCGGGAGAACTGGTTGCCGGCGTTGCCATTGTCACTGAGCTGCAGATCGCGTACCGACACCTCGCCGCCGTTGAGCACATTGAGCGTGCCCTGGCCTGAGCCACCAATGACGATGGTATTGCCCAGCACGGCGTTGCTGCGCGGTACTACCCAGCGGCTGCCAGCGCCTTCGACCACCACGGTGGCCATGGCGGCGGAGTCTGCGCTGTTGCTCGACACGCCACCGACGCGGCCGCCCTGGCTGATGACATCGGCGCCACTGTTGATGGTCAAGGTGGCCGGCACGCCATTGCTGGGACGGATCTGTATGGAGCCGTCGATCACGCGATCGCTGCTCCAGGTTTCCTGTCCACTGGTCAAGGTGTAGTCCGCCGCGTGCGCATTCTGCATCACGGCGAGCGTGATCGCGAAGGTGAGCGGGGATAGTCTGAATAAGGGGTTCATAGTGACTCCAGATACTCCATAGTGGCCACGCAAGTGGCTGCCAGCCCGGTGGGCGAGGGCGTTCCTTGTGTGCAACGGGTTAACAGGGGAAGTATCGGGAGGGGTCGACGCGCTGAAAATAGTACGCATGTGCTAGCGTGTCGCAGAACGTGAAGCCGCGCACAGCGCGGGCTCCAGGCCGCCGAGCGCGCGAATGTCGCGATATCGGCCAACGGCTGCGACAATTCGGTCATGACGACAGGTCACGCGGGGGCGGGGCCGTCGAAGGTAGAGGGGGAAGCGATGGCAGGCAGGTTGATCTACCTCATCGGGCCGTCCGGCTCGGGCAAGGACAGCTTGCTGGATGCGGCCCGCGAACCGCTTACGGCCAGGGGGGCGTGCATCGCCCGGCGGGTCATCACCCGCTCCGCCGAGGCCACCGGCGAGGCCGCCATGGCCGTGAGCACCGCGCAGTTCGAACAGATGCGCGAACAAGGCGAATTTGCCCTGCACTGGCAGGCCAATGGCTTGCACTATGGCATTCCACGGGTGATAGACGACTGGCTGGCGCAGGGGCGCGACGTGCTGGTCAACGGCTCGCGCGGCTACCTGAACCAGGCCCGAGAGCGTTATCCGGCATTGCAGGTGGTGCTGCTCAGCGTCGCCCAGGACGTGCTGCGCCAGCGCCTGCTGGATCGCGGGCGGGAAACGCTGGAGGAGGTGCAGGCACGCCTGGCGCGCAACGCCCGCTTCGCCAGCGAGGCGCGCGAGGCCGAGCCGGGCCTGCGGGTGCTGGATAATTCCGGGCCATTGGCCGACACCGTGTCACGGCTGCTCGCGCACCTTTACGGCTAGGTTTTTCAGACAGAGCCAGCCGGTAGGCGGGAGCCGCTGGCAGCCGCCCCCGCCCCCTCCCTCAGTGCAGCTTGAGGCGCGGCTCGGTGCTGCGGCCCAGCTTGCTGCCGAGCATCAGCATCGCCGTGCGGAACACCCCATACAACGCCATCTGGTGCATCCGGTACAACGACACATAGAACATCCGCGCCAGCCAACCCTCCAGCATCACGCTGCCGGTCAGGTTGCCCATCAGGTTGCCCACCGCCGAGAAGCGCGACAGCGACACCAGCGAGCCGTAGTCCTTGTAGGTGTAAGTGGCCAATGGCTTGTTCTCCAGCCGTGCCTTGAGGCTCTTGGCCAGCAACGAGGCCTGCTGGTGCGCCGCCTGCGCGCGCGGCGGCACATTGCGGTCACTGTCCGGTTGCGGGCACGCGGCGCAGTCGCCGAAGGCGAAGATGTCGTCGTCCCGGGTGGTCTGCAAGGTCGGGCGCACCACCAGCTGGTTGATGCGGTTGGTTTCCAGCCCGTCGATGTCCTTGAGGAAGCCCGGCGCACGAATGCCTGCCGCCCACACCTTGAGGCTGGCCTGGATCACTTCGCCGCCAGCGGTCTTGAGCCCATCCTCGGTCACCTCGCTCACCGAGGCGTTGGTCATCACCTTCACCCCAAGTTTCTCCAGGGTCTTGTGCACCGGCTGGCTGATGCGCTCCGGCAGCGCCGGCAGCACGCGCGGGCCGGCCTCGATCAGGGTGATGTGCATGTCTTCCGGGCGGATCCGGTCCAGCCCGTAGGCCGCCAGCTCCTGCGCCGCGTTGTGCAATTCGGCCGCCAGTTCCACGCCGGTGGCTCCGGCGCCGACGATCGCCACGCTGATCTTCTCGCTCGCCGCGTCGCCGGCATGGGCGCGCAGGTAGTGGTTGAGCAGTTGCTGATGGAAGCGCTCGGCCTGCTTGCGGCTGTCCAGGAACAGGCAATGCTGCGCTGCGCCCAGGGTGCCGAAGTCGTTGGTGTTGCTGCCCACGGCGATCACCAGGGTGTCATAGCCCAGGGTGCGCGCCGGCAGCAGCTCGCGGCCGTCTTCATCCAGGGTCGCGGCCAGTTGGATGCGCTTGGTTTCACGGTCCAGGCCGCTCATGCGGCCCAGCTGGAAATTGAAGTGGTTCCACTTGGCCTGGGCCACGTAGTTCAGCTCGTCCTCGGACGAATTCAGCGAACCGGCCGCCACCTCGTGCAACAGCGGTTTCCAGATGTGCGTCAGGTTGGCGTCGACCAGAGTGATCTCGGCCTGCTTGCGCTTGCCGAGGCTTTTACCCAGGCGGGTCGCCAGTTCCACGCCGCCGGCGCCGCCGCCGACAATCACGATGCGATGAGTCATGGGAATATCTCACAAGTTTTACGGAATTCGGGGACACGAGGTCCGGCCGCTTCAGCACAGGGGAGGGCGAGCGCAAGGCAGCTCGAAGCACCGGTCCACAGGGCGTGCGGCTCGACGGCACGGCCCGGGACGGGGCGGTGTGTCGCAGGGATAGACGTGTTGGAGTGCGAAGGCGGTACAACGTTCGCAGAGCCTCGGAGCGATCAGGTGAAACGGATGATAATCCCTTTCATCTGCGCTGCCGAGTGTCCATCATCACCATCGGCTGCGGCACCCACTCAAAGGCTGATGCCCACGTCGAACAGAATGCTGCGCCCCAGGTTGGCGCGCAGGAAATCCGGGGCATCCGGGTGGGCGAACAACACCCGGGCGAAGGTCGGCCCCACCAGCGACAGCGAGCGCCAGCCCTGGCGCAGGTACTCGGTGGGCGGCGGGAAGTGGCTGTTGAGGTCCAGCACTTCGCGCTTGAGGCTGGCGAAGGCGATGATGTCCAGCTCGCCCAGCACCAGGCCACGTTCACGGTAATTGCGCGCCTTCTTGTTCAGCGTCGGCCCCAGACGACCGATCAGCTCCTGGGCGCTGATGCGCCGTGGCCTCGCCTCGCGCCGTACCAGCTGGGCCAGGGAAAAGGCGCTGCGCCGCCGCTGCAATTCCTCGCGCCACTCGTCGTTCAGGCGCCGGCCCTGGTCGAGCACGAAGAACACCTCGAACGCCGCATCGCGAAACAGCACGTCCGGTGGCTCCTGCCCGGCAGGGGTGAAGTCCTCGCTGCGGTAGGGAATGTTCAGCCCTTGCAGCAGGCGCTGGCAGACCCAACGCTCGCGCTCCCATTTGCGGGCATTGGACAGGAAGGCATTGGCTTGTTCGGCCTGGATGGTGAGCAGGCGCAGGTAATCTGAGTCATCCATGCACACAGCTTAGCCTGCAATTGTGAAGGATAAGCGCTTGTCTTCACGCAATAATCGCGGCTGCGCAATGGACTAGACTCGGCTGCATCCGCCTTCAGCCGAGCTCGCCATGATCAGCGCCCAGGTCCTGTCCACCACCAGCCTGACCCTCGGCTGGCTGGCCTATGTGCCGCTGCTGCTGTGGGCCGCCAGCCGCACCCGCTGGATCGAGCTGTTCAGCGACCTGCGCCGCCAGCACCTGCTGTTCGGCACCGTGCTCGGGTTGTTCGCCCTGTGGCTGGTACGGCGGGATTTCGACTCGGGCGTGTCTTTCCATTTCCTCGGCATGACCGCCGTCACCCTGCTGCTCGACTGGCCCTTGGCCGTGCTCGGCGGTTGCCTGGCCCAGCTCGGCCTGCTCGCCTTGGGCCGCCAGGACCTCGCCGCACTGGGCATCAATGGCCTGCTGATCGTCGGCCTGCCGGTGCTGGTCACCGAAACCTGCGCAAACCTGGTGGAGCGCGCCCAGCCGCGCAACCTGTTCGTCTACATCTTCTGCTCCGGCTTCTTCGCCGCCGCCCTGGCCACCGTGCTGTGCCTGCTGGCGGCGATGACCCTGTTGTGGTGGGACGGCCTGTTCGCCATGCCCGAGTGGCTGGGCGACTTCGTCGGCTACCTCTGGCTGATGCTGTTCCCCGAGGCGTTCATCAACGGCACGGTGATCAGCGCCCTGGTGGTGTTCTGCCCGGAGTGGCTGGAAACCTTCGACCGTACCCGGTATTTGCAGGAGTGAGGCCAGATGCACGCTGGGGGCATGCAGTGTCGGCCTCTCAATGACGCGGCTCCAGATCCCCCGAGTACAGCTCGTCTTCGGACTCCGGCGCTGCCGGGATCTTGTGTTCTTCGGCCGCCCAGGCGCCCAGGTCGATCAGCTTGCAGCGGTCGGAACAGAATGGGCGGTTGGGGCTTTTTGCGGTCCATTCCACAGGGGCGCCACAGGTCGGGCAATCGACGGTCATTGGCTGGCTCAAGGCTGGCCTCCTCGTAAAGTCAGGTAAAAGGCATGCAATTGATCGATCTGCGCGTGCAGCCAGGTCAGGTCACGGTCGTTGGTCACCACGTCGTCGGCATGACGCAGCCGCTCCTCGCGCGACAACTGCGCCGCCAGGATCGCCTGCACCTGCGCCTCGCTGGTGTCGTCGCGCAGCAACGTGCGAGCGATCTGCACCTGCTGCGGTACGTCGATCACCAGAATGCGCTGGGTTTTCCGGTACTGGCCCGACTCGATCAGCAAGGGCGACACGTACACCGCATAGGGCGACTCGGCCTTGGCCAGATGGCTGAAGATCTCCTGCCCGATCAACGGGTGCAGCAGTTGCTCCAGCCAGCGCCGCTGGGCCGGGTCGGCGAAAATCTGCTGACGCAGCGCCGCACGGTCGAGCGTGCCGTCATCCAGCAGCACCCCCGCGCCGAAGCGCTCGACGATGCTCGCCAGCGCTGGTCGGCCAGGTTCCACCACCCACCGGGCCGCCTGGTCGGCGTCCACCAGGTGCACGCCCAGTTCGACGAAACGCTCGGCCGCCGCACTCTTGCCGCTGCCGATGCCGCCGGTGAGCCCGAGAATCCAAGGGGTGAAGGCTGCTGTGGTCATCAGTATCCGAGCAGTTGCATGTAGGAAGCATATATTTCATCACCCCAGAGCCAGGCAATCCACCCCGCAATCGCCAGATAGGGACCAAAGGGCAGGGTGGTCTGCAACGAAGTCCGCTTGAGCTTCAGTAAGCTCAGGCCGATCACCACGCCCACCACCGACGCCAGCAGCACAGTCAATGGCAGCACCTGCCAGCCGCCCCAGGCACCCAGCAACGCCAGCAGCTTGAAATCGCCATAGCCCAGGCCCTCTTTGCCGGTGATCCCCTTGAACACCCAGAACACCGACCACAGGCTCAGGTAACCCAGCGCCGCGCCCCACACTGCGTCGGTAAGCGGCACGAACATTCCGAAGGCATTGGCCAACAGCCCCAGCCAGAGCGTCGGCAGCACCAGTTTGTCTGGCAGCAACTGATGATCCACATCGATAAGGCTCAAGGCCAGCAGGCACCACGTCAGCACCAGCCCCAGCAGCGCCGCCCAGTCCAACCCGAAATGCCAGGCCACCACCAGCGACAGCCCCGCGCTGCCCACCTCCACCAGTGGATAACGCACGGCGATGCGGCCCCGGCATGCCGAGCAGCGCCCGCGCAGCATCAGGTAACTCACTACAGGGATGTTTTCCCACGCCCGAATCCGATGCCCGCACCCCGGGCAGTGGGAGGCGGGCAGGCACAGGTCGAACCGCGCATGGGTCACTGTCGGCAGGCCCAGCACCTCACGGGCCTCGTGCTGCCATTGACGTTCCAGCATCACCGGCAAGCGCAGCACCAGCACGTTCAGAAAGCTGCCCACCAGCAGCCCGAGTAACGCCGCGCCCGCTAGGAAAACACCCGGCTGCTCGGCAAGTAATGTCCATAGGTTCATGTCAGATCAAGCTACCCAACTGGAAAATCGGCAAGTACATGGCCACCACCAGACCACCCACCAGCACGCCGAGGATCAGCACGATGGCCGGCTCCAGCAGGCTGGTCAACTGTTCCAGCGCCAGCCCCACCTGTTCCTCGTAATGGCACGCCGCCTTGTTCAGCATCGCATCCAGCGTGCCGCTGGACTCGCCGATGGCCGTGAGCTGCACCAGCAACGGCGTGAACAGCGGCTCCAGCGCCATCGCCTGATTCAACCCCAAGCCATTGGCCATGCCCTGGCGCAACTGCCGGATGGCCGCTTCGTGCAAGGCATCGCCACTGGCTGGCGCTACCGTGTGCAGCGCATCGAGCAGCGCCACCCCCGCGCCGTAGGCCGTGCCCAGACTGCGCGCGAACCGCGCCAGCGCCGCATGGCTGAGCAGGCGCCCGAACACCGGCACCCGCAATGCCTGGCGAATCATCCACAGCCGCGCCGGCAGGTGATCCCGATACGCCTTGCCCACCCCCAGCCCAACACCCACCACTAGCGCCGATAACCACAGCACATGCCGGCCCAACCCCTCGGACAGGTCGATCACCCACCGAGTGAACGCCGGCAATTCCTTGCCCACCCCCGAAAACATCCCCTCGAAGCGCGGCACCACCTCCAGCAACAACAGGGCCGCCACCCCCAGCCCCGTGAGCAGCAGAATCATCGGATACAGCATCGCCTTCTTCACCCGCCGCCGCAGCGCCTGCCGCCGTTCGAGCATGTCCGCCAACTGTTCCAGCTGCCGATCCAGCGTCCCGGACTGCTCGCCCACCCGCACCAGATTGCAGTACAGCCCATCGAACCCCTGCGGCTGACGCTGCAACGCATCGGCCAGCCCCAGCCCCGCCGCCACATCCTGTTGCACACGCCGCAGCAGCTCGACCATCCTCTCATCCACCCCACTGCGCGCCATCACCTCGAACGCTTGCAGCAGCGGTACCCCAGCCTTGAGCAGCGTGGCCAGCTGCCGCGAAAACCCCGGCGCTTCCACCGCCCGCCGCCGCCC
>NZ_JACVTO010000011.1 GCF_016518545.1 Pseudomonas sp. S30 | reverse complement strand
TCAAAGCGGTAAGAATCGTCACTGGTTGACGCCCGCTCGCAAGAATCTGGTTATGGAAGAAGTCGAGCGTTATGGCGAGCATGACCGGCGTGTGCGCATGAAGGTTTCCCCTCAGGCTCGCAAACGAAACCCGAACTTACCCACGCACTGGGAAGTGCGTGAAGTCAGTTATGAAAGCCAGGGGCACGTCAGATCGCTACTCACTTCATTGCCTGCCGACCGCTACAGCGCGGACGCGGTGGCCGAGTTGTACCTGGAGCGCTGGGAGATCGAGCTGGGCTTCCGGGACATCAAAAGCTCCATGCAACAGAATGCCGTGACGCTGCGAAGTAAGAAAGTCGAGCTGATTTATCAGGAGGTCTGGGGGCTCTTGCTGGCCTACAACATCATCCGTCGGGAGGCTAGCCAAGCCGCTGTAGCCTTTGGCCGAACGCCTTCTGACATACGTTTCAAGCCGGCCTGCCAGTACATCGCCGTGCAGTTGATCGTCATGGCCGCGGCCAATCCGGTATCGGCTACGGGTAGAAGGTTGGCTGAGTTGCGGGGAGGTGTCGCGGGGATGTTTCTGGATCACCGTCCAAGGCCAGGGCGGCCAAGGACGGTGAAGATATCCAAAACCCGGTATCCGGTGGATCGTAAGGCTGCTCCGCTTAAGTGAACAGCATTACGGCAGGTTGCCGGGGCTTAAGGTTCGACGCGCAGCGATCCTTTACTTGCGATCTTTCAGCGCGGTCAGGTCACGCTGCGGCTCGCCGGTGTACAGCTGGCGCGGACGGCCGATCTTGTACGGGCCGGAGAGCATTTCCTTCCAGTGCGAGATCCAGCCTACGGTACGGGCCAGGGCGAAGATCACGGTGAACATGCTGGTTGGAATGCCGATCGCCTTGAGGATGATCCCCGAGTAGAAGTCGACGTTCGGGTACAGTGAGCGCTCGATGAAGTACGGATCGGTCAGGGCGATCTCTTCCAGGCGCATCGCCAGTTCCAGTTGCGGATCGTCCTTGATGCCCAGCTCGCGCAGCACTTCGTCGCAGGTCTGCTTCATCACGGTGGCGCGCGGGTCGCGGTTCTTGTAGACGCGATGACCGAAGCCCATGAGCTTGAACGGATCGTTCTTGTCCTTGGCCTTGGCGATGAAGGTGTCGATGTTCGAGACATCGCCGATTTCATCGAGCATGGTCAGGACCGCTTCGTTCGCGCCGCCGTGGGCGGGACCCCACAGGGCGGCGATGCCGGCGGCGATACAGGCGAACGGGTTGGCGCCCGAGGAGCCGGCCAGGCGCACTGTGGAGGTGGAGGCGTTCTGCTCGTGGTCGGCGTGGAGGATGAAGATGCGGTCCATCGCCTTGGCCAGCACCGGGCTGATCGGTTTGATCTCGCACGGGGTGTTGAACATCATGTGCAGGAAGTTCTCCGCGTACGACAGGTCGTTGCGCGGGTACATCATGGGCTGGCCCATGGAGTACTTGTAGACCATCGCCGCCAGGGTCGGCATCTTGGCCACCAGGCGCACGGCCGAGATCTCGCGGTGCTGGGGATTATTGATGTCCAGCGAGTCGTGGTAGAAGGCCGAGAGCGCGCCGACCACGCCGCACATCACGGCCATGGGGTGGGCGTCGCGGCGGAAGCCGTTGAAGAAGGTCTTCAACTGCTCGTGAACCATGGTGTGGTTCTTCACGTTGCTGACGAACTGGGCCTTCTGCTCGGCGTTCGGCAGTTCGCCGTTGAGCAGCAGGTAGCAGGTTTCCAGGTAGTCCGACTGCTCGGCGAGCTGTTCGATGGGGTAGCCGCGGTGCAGCAGTACGCCCTTGTCGCCGTCGATGTAGGTGATCTTGGATTCGCACGAGGCGGTGGCCATGAAGCCCGGGTCGAAGGTGAAGTGACCGGATGTCCCCAACCCGCGGACGTCGATGACATCTGGACCAACGGTGCCGGTTAAAATGGGCAGCTCTACGGGGGCTGCGCCCTCGATGATCAACTGCGCTTTTTTGTCAGCCATGTGGCCTCCTATTAATGCTTGAAATCATCAGTCAGACCCCCCACGCAGGGCCCGCACCACTATAGAGGGATAAATTCAGATGTCAATTTGCCTAAAGGCTGGTTGAAACCCGCTCCAAGCCCCTGATTTTCTCGAAATTGCCGGCCGTTTACGCCTTTTGCTCACTAAAGGCAATGCGCTATTCGGTCTAGCCCCTCACGTTGTCATAAGCAGCCTAACTGTCTATACTCGGCAGCCGACTCCCAGGGGCTTTCCAGCCCGCCCTGCTGGGTGTCGTGTTCTCTCCGGTGGTGGGTACCTGACCAGTACACTTACCAACAACTTTGCCCTGTTCCCTAGGGGCTCTTCAGTGTGAAAAAAGCCGTGAAAAGCCAACGACCTGTAAACCTAGACCTAAGGACCATCAAACTCCCGATCACAGCCTACACGTCCATTCTTCACCGTGTTTCCGGTGTCATCCTGTTCCTCGGCCTTGCCATCATGCTGTACGCACTGAGCAAGTCGCTGGGTTCCGAGGAAGGCTTCGCCGAGGTGA
The DNA here is from genome assembly GCF_016518545.1 of Pseudomonas sp. S30. GTDB lineage: Bacteria > Pseudomonadota > Gammaproteobacteria > Pseudomonadales > Pseudomonadaceae > Aquipseudomonas. The sequence continues at coordinate 172,051 of NZ_JACVTO010000011.1, read as the reverse complement.
AGGCGTGTCTGACCAGTCCGCTGGCCAAGCTGGTGACCTGGGGCCTGCTGTCCGGCCTGCTGTATCACCTCGTCGCAGGTGTTCGTCACCTGATCATGGACATGGGGGTCGGCGAAACGCTGGAAGGCGGCAAGCTGGGCTCGAAAATCGTGATCGTCATCTCCGTGGTGCTGATCGTTCTGGCGGGAGTTTGGGTATGGTAACCAATGTCACGAACCTGTCGCGTTCGGGCCTCTATGACTGGATGGCGCAGCGCGTTTCTGCGGTCGTTCTCGCGGCTTATTTCATCTTCCTGATCGGCTACCTGGCCGTGCACCCGGGCATCGAATATGCCCAGTGGCACGCTCTGTTCTCCAACAACGCGATGCGGATCTTCAGTCTGCTGGCGCTTGTCGCTCTGGGCGCTCATGCCTGGGTCGGCATGTGGACCATTGCCACCGACTACCTGACGCCGATGTCTTTCGGCAAGTCGGCGACTGCGATTCGTTTCCTGTTCCAGGCGGTATGCGGCGTTGCGATGTTCGCCTACTTCGTCTGGGGTGTGCAGATTCTCTGGGGTATCTGATCCATGGCTAACATTCCAACCATTTCCTTCGACGCCATCATCATCGGTGGCGGCGGTGCGGGCATGCGCGCGGCGCTGCAGCTCGCTCAGGGCGGCCACAAGACCGCCGTGGTCACCAAGGTGTTCCCGACCCGTTCGCACACCGTTTCCGCCCAGGGCGGCATCACCTGTGCCATCGCCTCGGCCGACCCGAACGACGACTGGCGCTGGCACATGTACGACACCGTCAAGGGGTCGGACTACATCGGTGACCAGGACGCGATCGAATACATGTGCCAGGAAGGCCCGGCTGCGGTCTTCGAGCTGGACCACATGGGTCTGCCGTTCTCGCGCACCGAAACCGGTCGTATCTACCAGCGTCCGTTCGGTGGCCAGTCCAAGGACTTCGGCAAGGGCGGCCAGGCCGCTCGCACCTGCGCAGCTTCCGACCGTACCGGTCACGCACTGCTGCACACCCTCTACCAGGGTAACCTGAAGGCCGGCACCACCTTCCTCAACGAGTACTACGCGGTCGATCTGGTGAAGAACCAGGATGGCGCGTTCGTCGGTGTGATCGCGATCTGCATCGAAACCGGCGAGACCATGTACATCAAGTCCAAGGCCACCGTACTGGCCACTGGCGGTGCTGGCCGTATCTACGCCTCCACCACCAACGCCTTGATCAATACCGGCGACGGTATCGGCATGGCCCTGCGTGCCGGCGTGCCGGTGCAGGACATCGAGATGTGGCAGTTCCACCCGACCGGCATCGCCGGCGCGGGCGTACTGGTCACCGAAGGTTGCCGTGGTGAGGGTGGCTACCTGATCAACGCCCAGGGCGAGCGTTTCATGGAGCGTTACGCGCCGAACGCCAAAGACCTGGCTGGCCGCGACGTGGTCGCCCGTTCCATGGTCAAGGAAATCATCGCCGGCAACGGTGTCGGTCCGAACAAGGACCACGTGCTGCTCAAGCTCGACCACCTGGGCGAGGAAGTCCTGCACAGCCGTCTGCCCGGCATCTGCGAGCTGTCCAAGACCTTCGCCCACGTCGACCCCGTGGTCGCGCCGGTGCCGGTCGTTCCAACCTGCCACTACATGATGGGCGGCGTTGCCACCAACATTCATGGCCAGGCCATCACCATGGACGCCGACGGCCAGGATCACATCATCCCGGGTCTGTTCGCCGTGGGTGAAGTGGCGTGCGTGTCGGTCCATGGCGCCAACCGCCTGGGTGGCAACTCGCTGCTGGACCTGGTGGTGTTCGGTCGCGCGGCCGGCCTGCACCTGGAAAAGGCCTTGAGCGACGGCGTCGAGTACCGCGATGCGAGCGACACCGATGTCGACGTGGCACTGAACCGCCTGAACAAGCTCAACGAGCGCAGCACCGGCGAAGACGTCGCCAGCCTCAAGCGCGAGCTGCAGAGCTGCATGCAGAACTACTTCGGTGTATTCCGTACCGGCGAATACATGCAGAAGGGTATCGAGCAGCTGGCGGGCCTGCGTGATCGGATCGCCAACGTCAAGATCAACGACAAGTCCCAGGCCTTCAACACCGCGCGTATCGAAGCGCTGGAGCTGCAGAACCTGCTGGAAGTCGCCGAGGCGACCGCCATCGCGGCCGAGGCCCGCAAAGAATCCCGCGGTGCCCATGCCCGTGAAGACTTCGAAGACCGTGACGACGAGAACTGGCTGTGCCACACCCTGTACTACCCGGGTGAGAAGCGCGTAGCCAAGCGTGGTGTCAACTTTGCGCCGAAGACCGTTCCTGCCTTCGAACCAAAAGTCCGGACTTACTGAGGTGGCCACTATGTTGAAAGTCGAAGTTTACCGTTACAACCCGGACACCGACTCGGCGCCCAAGATGGAGTCGTTCGACGTCGATACCGGTGGCAAGGACCTGATGGTGCTGGACGTGCTGGCCCTGATCAAGGAGAAGGACGAGGGCTTCTCGTACCGTCGCTCCTGCCGCGAAGGGGTCTGCGGTTCCGATGGCATGAACATGAACGGCAAGAACGGCCTGGCCTGCATCACCCCACTGTCGGGCGTGGTCAAGGGCAATAAGCTGGTCCTGCGTCCACTGCCTGGCCTGCCGGTGATCCGTGACCTGGTGGTGGACATGAGCATCTTCTACAAGCAATACGAGAAGGTGAAGCCGTTCCTGCAGAACGACACCCCGGCGCCGGCCATCGAGCGTCTGCAGTCGCCGGAAGACCGCGAAAAGCTGGACGGTCTGTACGAGTGCATCCTGTGCGCCTGCTGCTCGACCTCCTGCCCATCGTTCTGGTGGAACCCGGACAAGTTCCTCGGTCCCGCCGCCTTGCTGCAGGCCTATCGCTTCCTGGCCGACAGCCGTGACACCAAGACCCAGGAGCGTCTGGCGTCGCTGGACGATCCGTTCAGCGTATTCCGCTGCCGCGGGATCATGAACTGCGTGAACGTCTGCCCCAAGGGCCTGAACCCGACCAAGGCGATCGGTCACGTGCGTAACATGCTGCTGCAAAGCGGCACCTGATTCAATCGTTGCACCAGCAGTAAGCCGACGCGCGGGTGGTGAGCCCGCGCCGAGGTAAAACCCGAGCAAGGGCCCACAACGCCCGCGCTCATACCTTTGAAGATGAGACCAGCAGGGGCTTCCGGGCTGGTACCCGGAAAATCTGCAGGATCCAGGTGGCGTGGTTGGTCGCTGTGTTCGGACTTTTCCAGGTTTGCGTGGTTCTTGCCGATCCGTCCCCTAACGAGGGTGACCAAGCATGCAAGAAAGCGTGATGCAGCGCATGTGGGAAAGCGCCCACCTTTCAGGTGGTAACGCTGCATATGTGGAAGAGCTCTACGAGCTCTACCTGCACGACCCTAACGCTGTGCCAGAAGAGTGGCGCACCTACTTCCAGAAGTTGCCCGCCGACGGCAGCACCGCTACCGACGTCTCGCACTCGACGATCCGCGATCATTTCGTACTGCTGGCGAAGAACCAGCGCCGCGCCCAACCGGTATCTGCCGGCAGCGTGAGCAGCGAACACGAGAAGAAGCAGGTTGAAGTGCTGCGACTGATCCAGGCCTATCGTATGCGCGGCCATCAGGCTGCCAAGCTCGACCCGTTGGGGTTGTGGCAGCGCCCCGCGCCCGTAGACCTGTCGATCAATCACTACGGCTTGACCAATGCCGACCTTGATACGACCTTCCGTGCCGGCGACCTGTACATCGGCAAAGAGGAAGCGAGCCTACGTGAAATCGTCGACGTCTTGCAGAAGACATATTGTCGCACCATCGGCTCGGAATTCACCCACATCGTCGATTCCGAGCAGCGCAGCTGGTTCCAGCAGCGCCTGGAAAGCGTGCGCGGCCGTCCCGATTTCTCCGTCGACGTGCAGACCCACCTGCTCGAGCGCGTCACCGCTGGCGAGGGCCTGGAGAAGTACCTGGGCACCAAGTACCCGGGCACCAAGCGCTTCGGCCTGGAGGGCGGCGAGAGCCTGATTCCGATGCTGGACGAAATGATCCAGCGTTCCGGCTCCTACGGCACCAAGGAAGTGGTGATCGGCATGGCCCACCGGGGCCGTCTGAACGTGCTGGTCAACACCTTCGGCAAGAACCCGCGCGAGCTGTTCGACGAGTTCGAAGGCAAGAAGATGAACGAGCTGGGCTCCGGTGACGTGAAGTATCACCAGGGCTTCTCCAGCAACGTCATGACCACCGGCGGCGAAGTCCACCTGGCCATGGCGTTCAACCCGTCCCACCTGGAGATCGTTTCGCCGGTGGTCGAGGGTTCGGTTCGCGCTCGCCAGGACCGTCGCAACGACAGCATCGGTGACAAGGTCCTGCCGATCTCCATCCACGGCGACGCGGCCTTCGCGGGCCAGGGCGTGGTCATGGAAACTTTCCAGATGTCGCAGACCCGCGGTTTCAAGACCGGCGGCACCGTGCACATCGTGATCAACAACCAGGTCGGCTTCACCATCAGCAACCCGCTGGACGCGCGCTCGACCGAGTACGCCACGGACGTGGCGAAGATGATCCAGGCGCCGATCCTGCACGTGAACGGCGACGACCCGGAAGCCGTGCTGTTCGTCACCCAGCTGGCCATCGACTACCGCATGCAGTTCAAGCGTGACGTGGTCATCGACCTGGTCTGCTACCGCCGTCGCGGCCACAACGAGGCCGACGAACCCAACGGCACCCAGCCGCTGATGTACCAGCAGATCAGCAAGCAACGCACCACCCGCGAGCTGTACGCCGAGGCGCTGATCCAGGCCGGGCGCATCGATGCCGAGCGCGCCCAGTCCAAGATCGACGAGTACCGCGGTGCGCTGGACAACGGCCTGCATGTGGTCAAGAGCCTGGTCAAGGAGCCGAACCGCGAACTGTTCGTGGACTGGCGCCCCTACCTGGGCCATGCCTGGACCGCGCGTCACGACACCCGTTTCGACCTCAAGACCCTTCAGGAACTGTCGGCCAAGCTGCTCGAGCTGCCGGAAGGCTTCGTGGTCCAGCGTCAGGTCGCCAAGATCTACGAAGACCGCCAGAAGATGCAGGCCGGTGGCTTGCCGATCAACTGGGGCTACGCCGAGACCATGGCCTACGCCACCTTGCAGTTCGAGGGTCACCCGATCCGCATGACCGGCCAGGACATCGGTCGCGGCACCTTCTCGCACCGTCACGCGGTGCTGCACAACCAGAAGGACGCCGGTACCTACATTCCGCTGCAGCATCTGTATCCGGGCCAGCCGCGTTTCGAGCTGTACGACTCCTTCCTTTCCGAAGAAGCCGTGCTGGCGTTCGAATACGGCTACTCCACCACCACGCCGAACGCGCTGGTGATCTGGGAAGCCCAGTTCGGTGACTTCGCCAACGGCGCGCAAGTGGTGATCGACCAGTTCATCACCAGCGGCGAGCACAAGTGGGGTCGTCTGTGCGGCCTGACCATGCTGCTGCCCCACGGTTATGAAGGGCAGGGGCCTGAGCACTCCTCGGCACGCCTGGAGCGCTACCTGCAGCTGTGCGCGGAGCAGAACATCCAGGTCTGCGTACCGACCACTCCGGCGCAGATCTACCACCTGCTGCGTCGCCAGGTCATCCGTCCGCTGCGCAAGCCGCTGATCGTGCTGACGCCCAAGTCGCTGTTGCGCCACAAGCTGGCGGTATCGACCCTGGAAGACCTGGCCGAAGGCTCGTTCCAGACCGTGATCCCAGAAATCGACGCGATCGATCCGGCCAAGGTCGAGCGCCTGGTGCTGTGCAGCGGCAAGGTCTACTACGACCTGCTGGAAAAACGCCGCGCCGAAGGCCGCGAGGACATCGCGATCCTGCGCATCGAGCAGCTGTATCCGTTCCCCGAGGACGATCTGGTCGAGATCCTGGCCCAGTACACCCAGCTCAAGCATGCGGTCTGGTGTCAGGAAGAGCCGATGAACCAGGGCGCCTGGTACAGCAGCCAGCACCACATGCGCCGTATCCTGGGTCGCCACGACAAGGCACTGGTCCTGGAGTACGCCGGTCGCGACGCTTCCGCCGCGCCTGCTTGCGGCTACGCGTCCAAGAGCGCCGAGCAGCAGGAAAAACTGCTGCAAGACGCGTTCACTGTCTAACGCCTTCGCGCACCTGAAACCGAATTTAAGGAAACACTGATAATGGCTATCGAGATCAAAGCCCCAACCTTCCCGGAATCGGTCGCCGACGGCACCGTCGCCACCTGGCACAAGCAACCGGGCGAGGCCGTCAAGCGTGACGAACTGATCGTCGACATCGAGACCGACAAGGTGGTGCTGGAAGTGCTGGCTACCGCCGATGGCGTACTGGGCGACATCGTCAAGGGCGAGGGCGAAACGGTCCTGTCCGATGAAGTGCTGGGTTCGATCGTCGAGGGCGGTGCCGCTGCTGCTGCCGCACCTGCCGCCGCCGCCGCTGCACCGAGCGCAGCCCCTGCTGCCGCCAGCACCGATGCCGGTGAAGACGATCCGATCGCAGCCCCGGCTGCGCGCAAGCTGGCCGAAGAGAGCGGCCTGGACCTGGCCACTGTGAGCGGCACGGGCAAGGGTGGCCGCATCACCAAGGAAGATGTGGTTGCTGCCGTGGCCAACAAGAAGTCGGCGCCGGCTGCCGCACCGGCTGCCAAGCCTGCCGCCGCTGCCGCTGCTGCGGTCGTCACCGCCGCCGGCGATCGCACCGAGAAGCGTGTGCCGATGACCCGCCTGCGCGCCAAGATCGCCGAGCGTCTGGTCGAAGCACAGTCGAACATGGCCATGCTCACCACCTTCAACGAAGTCGACATGACCGAAGTCATGGCGCTGCGCTCGAAGTACAAGGACCTGTTCGAGAAGACCCACAACGGCGTACGCCTGGGCTTCATGTCGTTCTTCGTCAAGGCGGCCACCGAAGCGCTCAAGCGTTTCCCGGCGGTCAATGCCTCGATCGACGGCAACGACATCGTCTACCATGGTTACGCGGACGTCGGCGTGGCCGTCTCCAGCGACCGTGGTCTGGTGGTGCCGGTGCTGCGCAATGCCGAGTCGATGTCGCTGGCCGAGATCGAGAACGGCATCGCCACCTTCGGCAAGAAGGCCCGTGACGGCAAGCTGTCCATCGAAGAGATGACCGGTGGCACCTTCACCATCACCAACGGTGGTACCTTCGGCTCGATGATGTCCACGCCGATCGTCAACCCGCCACAGGCCGCGATCCTGGGCATGCACAACATCATCCAGCGTCCGATGGCGATCAATGGCCAAGTGGTCATCCGTCCGATGATGTACCTGGCGCTGTCCTATGACCACCGCCTGATCGACGGTAAGGAAGCGGTGACCTTCCTCGTCACTATCAAGAACCTGCTGGAAGATCCGTCCCGCCTGCTGCTGGACATCTAATCGAGCAGCCAAGAGCTTGCAAGCTGCACGCTTCGAGAAGAAGTCTGTAGGCTTGCAGCTTTTGGCTTGTAGCTAGTTGCTGATAAGGAATCTTTTATGACCCAGAAATTCGACGTAGTGGTAATTGGCGCAGGCCCTGGTGGCTATGTAGCTGCCATCAAGGCCGCTCAACTCGGTCTGAAGACTGCCTGTATCGAAGAGTACACCGACGCCGAGGGCAAGCTGGCTCTGGGCGGCACCTGCCTGAACGTGGGCTGCATTCCTTCCAAGGCGCTGCTGGACAGCTCCTGGAAGTACAAGGAAGCCAAGGAAAGCTTCAACGTCCACGGTATCTCCACCGGCGAAGTGAAAATGGACGTCGCTGCGATGATTGGCCGCAAGGCTGGCATCGTCAAGAACCTGACCGGTGGCGTGGCCACCCTGTTCAAGGCCAATGGCGTGACCTCTATCCAGGGGCACGGCAAGCTGCTGGCGGGCAAGAAGGTCGAGGTCAGCAAGGCTGACGGCTCCACCGAAGTCATCGAAGCCGAAAACGTGATCCTGGCTTCCGGCTCGCGCCCCATCGACATCCCTTCGGCTCCGGTAGACCGCAATGTCATCGTCGATTCCACCGGCGCGCTGGAGTTCCAGTCCGTACCCAAGCGCCTGGGCGTGATCGGTGCAGGCGTCATCGGTCTGGAGCTGGGTTCGGTCTGGGCCCGCCTGGGCGCCGAAGTGACCGTGCTGGAAGCCCTGGACACCTTCCTGATGGCTGCCGACAGCGCCGTTTCCAAGGAAGCGCAGAAAGTCCTGACCAAGCAGGGCCTGGACATCAAGTTGGGTGCACGAGTCACCGGCTCCAGCGTCAATGGCGATGAAGTCGAAGTCTCCTACACCAATGCCGAGGGCGAGCAGAAGATCACCTTCGATCGCCTGATCGTGGCGGTCGGTCGCCGCCCGGTGACCACCGACCTGCTGTCGGCGGACTGCGGCGTCACCAGCGACGAACGTGGCTACATCTATGTCGATGACCACTGCGCTACCAGCGTTCCGGGCGTGTACGCCATCGGCGACGTGGTGCGTGGCCTGATGCTGGCGCACAAGGCTTCGGAAGAGGGCATCATGGTGGTCGAGCGCATCAAGGGCCACAAGGCCCAGATGAACTACGACCTCATTCCTTCGGTGATCTACACCCACCCGGAAATCGCCTGGGTCGGCAAGACCGAGCAGGCATTGAAAGCCGAAGGCGTTGAGGTTAACGTGGGCACCTTCCCGTTCGCGGCCAGCGGCCGTGCGATGGCGGCCAACGACACCGGTGGTTTCGTCAAGGTCATCGCCGATGCCAAGAGCGATCGCGTACTGGGCGTTCACGTCATCGGCCCATCGGCTGCCGAGCTGGTCCAGCAGGGCGCCATCGCCATGGAATTCGGCACCAGCGCCGAGGACCTGGGCATGATGGTGTTCAGCCACCCGACGCTGTCCGAAGCGCTGCATGAAGCCGCGCTGGCGGTGAATGGCGGCGCCATTCACGTGGCCAACCGTAAGAAGCGTTAATTATAAAAACCACGGCGGGCTGCCCGTCGTGGGTCTTGCGTGCAAGATCCACCGCGGAACGTCCGCCGGACCGGGCTACCGGATCATCCGGGGTTAACGGTCACAGGTGGCGCGGCGCTGGAAACAGCGCAGCGCCGAAGCGCAGTACCTAACGAAGACGGTATAAAGCATGAATCTTCACGAGTATCAGGGCAAACAGCTGTTCGCTGAGTACGGCCTGCCAGTTTCCAAGGGTTTCGCGGTCGATACCCCTGAACAAGCCGCAGAAGCCTGCGACAAGATCGGCGGTTCCGAGTGGGTGGTCAAAGCCCAGGTTCACGCCGGTGGTCGCGGCAAGGCGGGTGGCGTCAAGCTGGTTCGCAGCAGGGAAGACGCCAAGGCGTTCGCTGCACAGTGGCTGGGCAAGAACCTGGTCACCTACCAGACCGATGCCAATGGTCAGCCAGTTTCCAAGATCCTGGTCGAATCCTGCACTGACATCGCCAAAGAGCTGTACCTGGGCGCTGTAGTGGACCGTTCGAGCCGCCGCATCGTGTTCATGGCCTCCACCGAAGGTGGCGTGGACATCGAGAAAGTCGCCCACGACACTCCCGAGAAGATCCTCAAGGCCACCATCGATCCGCTGGTCGGCGCTCAGCCGTTCCAGGGTCGCGAGCTGGCGTTCCAGCTGGGCCTGGAAGGCAAGCAGGTGCAGCAATTCGCCAAGATCTTCGTCGGTCTGGCCAAGCTGTTCAAGGACCACGACCTGGCCCTGCTGGAAGTCAACCCGCTGGTGATCAAGGCCGACGGCGACCTGCACTGCCTCGATGCCAAGATCAACATCGACGCCAACGCCATGTACCGTCAGCCCAAGCTGAAGACCTTCCACGATCCGTCGCAGGACGACGCCCGTGAAGCCCACGCGGCCAAGTTCGAGCTGAACTACGTGGCGCTGGAAGGCAACATCGGCTGCATGGTCAACGGTGCCGGTCTGGCCATGGGTACCATGGACATCGTCAACCTGCACGGCGGCAAGCCAGCCAACTTCCTCGACGTCGGTGGCGGTGCCACCAAAGAGCGCGTGACCGAAGCGTTCAAGATCATTCTGTCCGACAGCAACGTCGCGGCCGTTCTGGTCAACATCTTCGGCGGCATCGTGCGCTGCGACATGATTGCCGAAGGCATCATCGGTGCAGTCAAGGAAGTCGGCGTGAAAGTGCCGGTCGTCGTTCGCCTCGAAGGCAACAACGCCGAACTGGGCGCTAAAGTACTGGCAGAAAGCGGTTTGAACATCATTGCTGCAACCAGCCTGACCGACGCTGCTCAACAAGTTGTCAAAGCTGCGGAGGGCAAGTAATGAGCGTCCTGATCAATAAAGACACCAAAGTCATCTGCCAGGGCTTCACCGGCTCGCAGGGTACCTTCCACTCCGAGCAGGCGATCGCCTACGGCACCAAGATGGTCGGCGGCGTCACCCCAGGCAAGGGTGGCACCACCCACCTGGGCCTGCCGGTGTTCAACACCGTCAAGGAAGCGGTCGAGGCCACTGGCGCCGACGCTTCGGTGATCTACGTTCCGGCGCCGTTCTGCAAGGACTCCATCCTGGAAGCGGCCTTCGGCGGCATCAAGCTGATCGTCTGCATCACCGAGGGCATCCCGACCCTCGACATGCTGGATGCCAAGGTCAAGTGCGACGAGCTGGGCGTGACCCTGATCGGCCCCAACTGCCCAGGCGTCATCACCCCGGGCGAGTGCAAGATCGGCATCATGCCCGGTCACATCCACCTGCCAGGCAAGGTCGGTATCGTGTCGCGCTCCGGCACCCTGACCTATGAAGCGGTCAAGCAGACCACCGACGCCGGCTTCGGCCAGTCGACCTGCGTCGGTATCGGCGGCGACCCGATTCCAGGCTCGAACTTCATCGACATCCTGAAGCTGTTCCAGGAAGATCCGAAGACCGAGGCGATCGTCATGATCGGCGAGATCGGCGGTTCCGCTGAAGAAGAAGCCGCCGCCTACATCAAGGCCAACGTGACCAAGCCCGTGGTGTCCTACATCGCAGGCGTGACCGCTCCGGCGGGCAAGCGCATGGGCCACGCGGGCGCCATCATCTCCGGCGGTAAAGGCACTGCAGACGAGAAATTCGCTGCACTGCAGGACGCCGGCGTGAAGACCGTGCGTTCCCTGGCTGACATCGGCAAGGCCCTGGCCGAGCTGACGGGTTGGGAAGCCAAGAAGTAAGCAGCACGCTTTACCCCCCCCACGCGCACAGAGGCCACCTTCGGGTGGCCTTTGTCGTTTCTGGGCGAGGATCATCAACCAAGACTTTTCCATCGGCGCTATAGGAATTCTCACACAGAAAATTTCTTAAAGTCCGACATAATTCGGACGTCTCCCATTCACAGAGACGACAAGCATGTACGTACATCGGACACAGGGCACCCTTACAGTGCGTTTCTTGAGCAAATTCTGTACTCTACGCGCCTACTTTGTGCCCGTGCCCCAAAAGGGAACGACACGCTAAACGGGTCTGGCTCATGACGCCGGGCAGCATTTCCGCCATCCATGTGGGAATCCCCTCTCGAACCCCGATTTCAGCAGTGTGGTACTTCCTTAAATGAAAGTGTTAAAAGGCCAGGACATCCTGGCGCTTGGCTTCATGACGTTCGCGCTTTTCGTCGGCGCGGGCAATATCATCTTCCCGCCCATCGTGGGCCTGCAATCCGGCCCGCACGTGTGGATGGCTGCCCTGGGCTTCCTGGTGACCGCCGTCGGCCTGCCGGTCATCACCGTCGTGGCGCTGGCCAAGGTCGGTGGCGGCATGGATGCCCTGAGCAGCCCGATCGGCAAGTTCTTCGGCGGCCTGCTGGCTGCGGTCTGCTACCTGTCGGTCGGGCCATTGTTCGCCACGCCGCGTACCGCCACCGTGTCCTTCGAGGTCGGCGTCGCGCCGTTGACCGGCGAGAGCCCGATCGCGCTGTTCATCTATAGCCTGGTGTATTTCGCCGTGGTGCTCGCCGTGTCGATGTACCCCGGCAAGCTGCTCGACACCGTCGGGCGCTTCCTCGCTCCGCTGAAGATCATCGCGCTGGCGGTGCTGGGCGTCGCGGCCTTCATGGCGCCCGCCGGTGGCATGGGCGAGGCGCAGCCGGCATATGCCGCTGCGGCGTTTTCCAAAGGCTTCGCCGATGGCTATCTGACCATGGACACCCTCGGCGCACTGGTCTTCGGGATCGTCATCGTCAATGCTATTCGCTCGCGCGGGGTCGAGTCGCCGCAATTGATCACCCGCTACGCCATCATCGCTGGCCTGATCGCCGGTGTGGGGCTGGCACTGGTGTACATCAGCCTGTTCCGCCTGGGCGCCGGCAGCCACGAGATCGCGGCTGGAGCCAGCAACGGCGCAGCCGTGCTGCATGCCTATGTGCAGCATACCTTCGGCTCGCTGGGCAGTGGTTTCCTCGCCGTACTGATCGCCCTGGCGTGCCTGGTGACTGCCGTGGGCCTGACATGCGCCTGCGCCGAGTACTTCAGCCAATTGCTGCCGTTGTCGTACCGCGCACTGGTGGTGATCCTGGCCGGGTTCTCCTTGCTGGTGTCGAACCTGGGCCTGACCAAGCTGATCATGTTCTCGATTCCGGTGCTCACCGCCATCTATCCACCGTGCATCGTGGTGGTAGGCCTGAGCTTCGTCAAAGACCTGTGGAATTCGCCGGCCCGCATCCTGGCGCCGGTGATGCTGGTCTCGCTGGTGTTCGGCATCGTCGATGCCATTAAAGGCAGCGATATCGCGCATGTCCTGCCTGAGTTCATGGCTCACCTGCCGCTGAGCGACCAGGGTCTGGCGTGGCTGCTGCCCTCTGTCGTCACCTTGGGCGCTGCCGTGGTGTTCGACCGCCTGCTGGGCAAGCCCCAAGAAGCGTTGGCCTGACGGTCGATGCACTTGGCCTAGGGCTGAAAACCGCAAGCCTTCAGTAACCTTGAAGCCCTGTACTCCAAACGCGTACAGGGCTTTTTCATGTGGGTTTGAAACAACCCATCAGCGTGTCGCTCGGGCAACTGCAAGTTGCAGGATGCGGCCGATGGGAAGTTGGCTTGCAGTGGCTGAAGCGTTTCACTTTTCCAACTAGCGCGCATAAAAAAACCCGACCAGGTCGGGTTTTTTCATACCAGGCGAATTACTGCTTGGCAGGTTCTGCAGGCGCGGTGGTCGGCGCTGGGTTGGCCGGCTGCGATTCCTCGACGGCTTTCTGCTGCGCTTCGGCCTGATCTTTGGCAGCTTCGGCGTTTTCCTTGGCGGCGTCGTTCACTTTATCCTGAGCTTCGCCCATCTTCTCCTGGGCTTGCTCGGCGTGTTTCTGTGCGTCCTGGGCCTTATCTTCGCTCGACTTGTCGCAAGCAGCCAGACCCATGGCAGCGGCCAGCATCAGAGCAAAAGCAAAAGGTTTACGCATGGGATGTTTCTCCTTGGTGGAATAAGTGAGTTGAAACCTTCGAGTTCGGCCGTGGGCGAGAAGTTCAATGGTTGCCGAAGATATATAAACTTTCGTGTGGACTCGACTTTTCAGCGTGTTCCAGGTGCAGTTCCAACGGTAGAGGTCCGAGCATGAACCGATCGGCGACCCCGCAGGATCCCCTGACCCAGATGGCCCACCGATTCCTGTCGGCAATCCGCCATTGCCAGCACTTGGGCATGCAGGTGCATCAGGCGGACGGGGAGGGCATGACACTGATGCTGCCATGGTCGGACCTGCTGGTGGGTGATCCGCACACGGGTGCGGTCCATGGCGGAGTGCTGGCCACGCTGATGGACACCGCCTGCGGTATGGCCACGCTGTGTGCGTTGCCACGGTTCGAGGTGTGCCCGACCCTCGACCTGCGTATCGACTACCTGCGCCCGGCCAAACCCGGGGTGGCTCTTTATGGCCATGCATGCTGCTATCGCATCACGCCCGAGGTCATCTTCACCCGCGGGTTCGCCTATCAGGACAATGCGCAGGAGACGCTTTGCCAAGTGGTCGGGACCTTCATGCGGCTCGGCGGGCAGGCACGGGGCGGGCTGAACTTCGCCAGCGCGGAGCAGGGCGGTGAGGCATGACTGTCCAAGCGTTTCATCAGCAGCTGCAGGAGGCCCACGCCCATGGCGATTACGCCGGGCTACTGGCCATGATTCCCTACGCCAAGCTGATCGGCCTGCAATGCCAGCGGCAGGACGCTGACCTGCTGTTCTGCCTTCCAGCCCACCCGGACAACATCGGCAACCCGCTGCTGCCGGCCATCCATGGTGGCGTGCTGGCCGGTTTCATGGAACTGTCGGCGACGCTGCACGTGCTGGTCTGCAGTCAGAGCCCGAGCCTTCCCGAGGTCATCGACTTCTCCATCGACTACTTGTGCGCTGCGCGCCATCGCGACACATTCGCCCGCTGCCAGGTGCAGCGCCAGGGTCGACGGGTGACCAATGTGGCGATCACGGCCTGGCAGGGCGATCCAGGCGCGCCAGTGGCCACGGCCAGGGCTCACTTGAAGATCGAGCCGCAAGCGCCCTTGAAATAGTCGGGCCTGCCCCCATCTGTTGAACATCCGCCCGGCCAGGCTCGACGCCTCGGGTGCAATGACCAACAGATCGGAGTTTGAAGACGATGAGTGTGGAGACTCAAAAAGAAACCCTGGGCTTCCAGACCGAGGTGAAGCAGTTGCTGCACCTCATGATCCATTCGCTGTACTCGAACAAGGAGATCTTCCTGCGCGAACTGATCTCCAACGCTTCCGATGCCGCCGACAAGCTGCGTTTCGAAGCCCTGGCCAACCCCGAATTGCTCGAGGGCGATGCCGATCTGAAGATTCGCCTGAGCTTCGACAAGGAAGCCGGCACCGTCACCCTGGAAGACAACGGCATCGGCATGAGCCGCGCCGACGTGATCGCTCACCTGGGGACCATCGCCAAGTCCGGCACCGCCGACTTCATGAAGAACCTCACGGGCGACCAGAAAAAGGATTCGCACCTCATCGGTCAATTCGGCGTGGGCTTCTATTCCGCGTTCATCGTCGCCGATCAGGTGGATGTCTACAGCCGTCGCGCCGGGCTGCCTGCCGCCGAGGGCGTGCACTGGTCGTCCAAGGGCGAAGGCGACTTCGAAGTAGCCACCGTCGATAAGCCGCAGCGCGGTACCCGCATCGTCCTGCACCTGAAGAAGGACGAGCAGGAGTTCGCCGATGGCTGGCGCCTGCGTAACGTGGTGAAGAAATACTCCGACCACATCGCCCTGCCGATCGAGTTGCCCAAGGAACAGCCTGCCCCAGCCGAAGGCGAGCAGCCGGCGGCCGAGGAGTGGGAGACCGTCAACCGTGCGAGCGCCCTGTGGACCCGTCCGCGTACCGAGATCAAGGACGAGGAGTACCAGGAGTTCTACAAGCACATCGGCCACGACTTCGAAAACCCTCTGGCCTGGAGCCACAACAAGGTCGAAGGCAAGCTGGAGTACAGCTCGCTGCTGTACGTGCCGGCGCGCGCGCCATTCGACCTGTACCAGCGTGAAGCGCCTCGCGGCCTGAAGCTCTATGTGCAGCGCGTGTTCATCATGGACCAGGCCGAGTCGTTCCTGCCGCTTTACCTGCGCTTCATCAAGGGCGTGGTCGACTCCAACGACCTGTCGCTCAACGTGTCCCGGGAAATCCTGCAGAAGGACCCGATCATCGATTCGATGAAGTCGGCCCTGACCAAGCGAGTCCTGGACATGCTCGAGAAGCTGGCGAAGAACGAACCCGAGCAGTACAAGGGCTTCTGGAAGAACTTCGGCCAGGTGCTCAAGGAAGGCCCGGCCGAAGACTTCGCCAACAAGGAGAAGATCGCCGGTCTGCTGCGCTTCGCCTCCACCCAGGACGAGAGCGGCGAGCAGAGCGTCAGCCTGGCCGATTACCTGGGCCGGGCCAAGGAGGGGCAGGACAAGATTTACTACCTCACCGGTGAATCCTACGCACAGGTCAAGAACAGCCCGCACCTGGAGGTCTTCCGCAAGAAGGGCATCGAAGTGCTGCTGCTCACCGACCGTATCGATGAGTGGCTGATGAGCTACCTCAGCGAGTTCGACGGCAAGACCTTCGTCGATGTCGCCCGTGGCGATCTGGACCTGGGTAGCCTGGACTCCGAAGAGGACAAGAAGGCTCAGGAAGAGGTTGCCAAGGACAAGGAAGGGCTGGTCGAGCGCCTGAAGGCCGCGCTGGGCGACAGCGTTGCCGAAGTGCGCGTGTCCCATCGCCTGACCGATTCGCCGGCGATCCTGGCCATCGGCGAGCAGGACCTGGGTCTGCAGATGCGCCAGATTCTCGAGGCGAGCGGGCAGAAGGTGCCGGATTCCAAGCCTATCTTCGAGTTCAATCCCAGCCATCCGCTGATCGAGAAGCTCGATCACGAGCAGAGCGAAGACCGCTTCGGCGAGCTGTCGCACATTCTGTTCGATCAGGCCGCGCTGGCGGCGGGCGACAGCCTCAAGGATCCGGCGGCGTACGTGCGGCGTCTGAACAAGCTGCTGGTGGAACTGTCTGCTTGATGTGATGCACCGCAAAGCCCGCTTCGGCGGGCTTTTCTTTTGCTACAGCCTGAGGAATGCATGATGAGCAAGGTAATCGTCGAGTCGTTGGTCTATCACCTTTCCGGGCGCAGCTACGAAAGCCGCCTGGTCTACGAGCCCGGTGCTGCGGCACGCCCGGCGCTGGTGATGGCACCGAACTGGATGGGTATCGGCGAAGTGGCCGAGCGCACCGCCAGGGAAGTGGCCGAGCAGGGCTACGTGGTCTTGCTTGCCGACCTGTACGGGCAGGGTGTACGCCCGTCGAATGCCGAGGAGGCCGGGGCGGCCATGATGCCGCTGAAAAATGACCGTGGCGAGTTGCGCAAGCGCATGCAGGAGGCCCTGGCGCAACTGCTCGGTCAGTCCAAGGCGCTGCTGACCCCTGGCCAGGCGGGCGCATTCGGCTTCTGCTTCGGTGGCTGCTGCGCGCTCGAGCTGGCTCGCGCCGGTGCCGATCTCAAAGCCGCCGTATCCTTCCACGGCACGCTCGACACCCCCGATCCTGAAGACGGCAAGCGTATCAAGGGCTCGGTGCTGGTGCTTCACGGGGCCGCCGACCCACTGGTGCCTGCCGAACAATTGCCGGCGTTCGAGGCGGAGATGAACGCCGCCAAGGTGGACTGGCAATTGACCAGCTACGGCGGCGCGGCGCATTCCTTCACCGACCCCACGGCCAATGTGCCAGGCAAGATGCAGTACGATCGGCGTACCTCCGAGCGTGCTTTCCGCTCGATGTACAATCTGCTCGAGGAAGTGTTCAAGGCGTGAGCGCAGGGTGAACAATCGGATCGTCGCGACGGTCTACGCTGTTCCGATCGTCACCAGGACACTGCACCATGCTCGCCAGCGCACTGGCTTTCCTTCTTGTTGGCGCGAGCCTGAGCCCTGCGGCGCAGGCCCGCGAATACCGCTACAGCGATGCTCACCTGCACTACGTGGATTTCTTCCAGGAGAGCGAGGGTATGCCGGCGCTGCTGCGGGCCATGGACGAGGCTGGCGTCGAGCACGCGATGATTTCCGGGATCCCGGTCGCCAAGAAATGGCACGAGGACGAGCCCAAGCGTCCGCGCTACTATGCCGGGGATGACGCCGAAGCCTATTGGTTCAGCGCCACCGACATCCATGTGGTCGCTGCCCTGCAAGCGCTCCCTACGTCTGAACGCAAGCGCTTTCATCCGTTTCTGTCGGGCATCAATCCTGTGGACAAGAATGCCGTGAACCATGTGCAGCGCATGCTCGAGCTGTACCCTGACTTCTGGCAGGGCATTGGCGAGATCTTCACTCGCCATGACGACCTCACCGCCCTGACCAGTGGCGACACGCCGCGTGCCAACAACGAGGCGATGGCGCGGATCTACCACCTGGCGGCCGAGCGTGACCTGCCGGTGCTGGTGCATTCCAACATCACCTCCAAGCGTGAGCGAAACCCGCTGTACCTGGCGGAGATCGAAGAGCCGCTACGTGATCATCCACATACCCGCTTCATCTGGGCGCATGCGGGTACCAGCCTGGAGATCCATCGCCATCAGCAGCAGATGGACTTCATCCTGCCGACGCTGGAGCGCCTGCTGCAGACCTATCCGAACTTGTACATCGATCTCTCCTGGAGCATGCGCCAGCCTTACCTGCTCGACGAGCAAGGCAAGCCTCGCCAGGCTTGGCTGGCCTTGGTGGAGCGTTACGCGGATCGATTCATGTTGGGATCGGATGTGGTCGGTCGGTTCGCCAGCATCGGTGAGCAGATGCATGGTTTCGATGCCTTCCTGGATGCGTTGCCCGAGGCGGTGGCGCGCAAGGTCGCTCGGGATAACTTTCTGGCGGTCCTTCCCAAGGGTAAATGAGCGGCCGCATCGAATCCTGATGGGCGCCGAGCCGGGTCTTAGGGGCCGGCCCGGCGCCAGTGCGGATCAGGCTCCGGGTTCCTCGGCCAATCGGTCGAGCAGGGCCTTGGCGGCCGCCTCCGACGAAGCCGGGTTCTGCCCGGTGATCAGGTGCTCGTCTTCGACCACGTAACTGGCCCAGTCGGCACCTTTGGAGTATTCGCCACCGTTGGCCTCGAGCACGTCCTGAACCAGGAACGGCACCACCTGGGTCAGCCCGACGGCGTATTCCTCGCTGTTGCTGAAGCCGGTCACGCGCTTGCCTTTGACGATCGAATCGCCCGAGGGGGTCTTGGCCTGCTTGAACACCCCAGGAGCATGGCACACGGCCGCAATCGGCTTGTTGGAGGCATACAGGGTTTCCAGCAGGGTGATCGAATGCTTGTCCTGGGCCAGGTCCCAGAGCGGGCCGTGACCGCCGGGATAGAACACGGCATCGAAATCGTAGGGGTCGATCTCGTGCAGTGGAACGGTATCGGCCAGGGCCATCTGCGCCTGGGTGTCGCCCTGGAAGCGGCGCGTGGCCTCGGTCTGGGCATCGGGCTCGTCGCTCTTCGGATCCAGCGGCGGTTGCCCGCCCTTGGGCGAGGCGAGCGTGATCTGCGCCTGTGCGTCGATGAACACGTAGTAGGGTGCAGCGAACTCTTCCAGCCAGAAACCGGTGGGCTTACCGGTATCACCGAGTTGGTCGTGGGATGTCAGCACCATCAAGATATTTTTCATAGGGGCAGTCCTTCGGATCTCCGTCGGGCAGCGCGGCATTCGCCCTGCATTAGTCTGTGAGGTTCGAGGGCAGGCGACGTTCCATCCGTGTGCTTTTCACTCAGGTTTTCGAGGAATCTGGGGGTGATCCCGAGAATCTTCCGAGTGTTGCGTAAGGTCTTTCCTAGGGGTGGGGTTTCCCCGTGTGGCGCCATTGCGCGGACGCGGCGCTGCTCCTAGGCTCTGACTGCTCGCTGCCTCCGTTCGCCTGACATGGCCCACGGGCAGAGACGCACGCCGGGTCGCGTGGGTCTGGTCGTGTCAGGCGTGCGGAGGTGGCGAGCTCTTTTTCCAATCACCTCAGGAGGCGATATGTCCCACGACGATCAATCCAGCAAAGGGCCGGGCCTCAAGGTGGTCAGCGGTATCGACCGCCTGCAGCGAAGGCCGCGCATGAACTGGGTACAGGCCATACCCGGCCTGCCAGCCAAGGACGCGCTCATGGAGATTTCCGCCATCATGAGTTGCGTGACCGAAATCACGCGTCGCGCCATCAACCATCCCAGCGAATCCGCCCCGTTGATGCGTGCCACTTATTACCTCAGTGGCATGACCAAGGCGATGATCGACGGGCAACTGGCGAGCCTGCGCGGCGAGCCGCCTCAAGGGGATGTGCCCACGGTCTGAACGCCTGGGGCGAGGGCCACTGGCCATTGCGGCGGGACCGCTGCTGTTCCTGCGATCGATCTCTCACTGCTTCCAGAGCGCCCGCTTGGGCTGGGCGGTTACACTATCCTCTAGGCACGATGAGCGATGGGGGAGGCGACCGGGATGCTCAATACACGCGAGACCATCACCTTCATGCGCCGGTACGGCGCGTGCGTGCTGCTGGCACACCTGTTGGCCCTTGGTGCTCTGACACTGGCGCTGGTTCGAGCAGCGCCCAGCACCTGGCGAGGTCACGAGCAGACGCTGCAGATCGCCTTCGGTGCAACCCTGATTGGCGCGCTGTTGGTGGGCATCGCCCTCAGGCTCGTCACCCGCGGACACCGGTGGGGGGTAGGGCTCAACGTCCTGGTTTTGCTGGCCTGCCTATTCACCAGCCTGGCGGGTGCCGGCAGAGCTGAGCAGCCCGTCGTTTTCTCACTGTCGGTCCTGGTGCCACTGGCGGGATTGCTGATTCTCAACACTCGACGTCACCGACAGGCCCTAAAGCGCTATGCCGTATTTCGCCGAGACCGGGCGCGTTGGGCCCTTGCGATGGCGATCGCCGCGCAGAAGGGCATCGACCTGGATCAGCACATCGCGCGTGTTCTGAACGACACCGCTCGAAGCTGATCCCGAGTGACACGCGAAGGTGCACGCGCGCCCCAAAACAGGCTATAACGCCCACTCTGCTCGCTCGTTTTCGCTAGTCATTGTGCAGGTTGCACACGATGGTGATCGAATCCGCCCGGTTTTTCGGCGCCTGGACGCAATCGGGATCCGGCCCGCATCTTGCTCTACCTGCTGAAGCACTCAACCAGGACTGTTTCATCATGAGCTCAACCGGCGAATTCCCCTTGACCGAAGCCCCTGCCAATGCGCGTAAAGGCCTGCTGCCCATTGCCACGGTGCTGTTCAGTTTCACGTTCTTCACCGGCACCATGTTCGCAGGGGGCAAGCTGGGCATGGCCTTCGATTTCGTCGACATGCTGTGGATTGCCGCCCTTGGCAATACCCTGTTGGCACTCTATGCCGCGGGCCTGGCGTTCATCGCTTCGCGCAGCGGTCTGAACACCGTGTTGATGGGACGGTTCTGTTTCGGCGAAGCGGGCAGCCGGTTGTCCGACGTGCTGCTGGGTTTCGCTGAACTGGGGTGGTATGCCTGGGGCACCGCGACGGTGGCCATCGTGCTGGTCAAGCTGCTGGGGTTGTCCGATGGCTACACGCTGCCGCTGATGGTGCTGTTCGGACTGGGCTTCAGCATCACCGCCATCATCGGCTTCCGAGGATTGAACGGGCTCTCGCGGATTTCGGTGCCGCTGATGTTCGTCCTGCTGGTGATCTCGATGGTCATTGCCACCCGCCAGGCCGGTGGCCTTGCCGGCCTGCTGGCGGTGATGCCCCACGAGACCCTGAGCTTCTCGGCCGCCGTGACCATGGTCTTCGGCACCTTCGCCAGTGGCGCCACGCAGGCGACCAACTGGACTCGCCTGTCGCGCAGCGGACAAATTGCAGTGACCGCCAGCGTGGTGGCCTTCCTGTTGGGCAACGGTCTGATGGTCGTGGCGGGGGCCTGGTGCGCCATGGTGTACCAGCAGGCCGACATCGTCGAGGTGATGATGCTGCAAGGATTGTCGTTCGCCGCAGTCGTGATGCTGTGCCTGAATCTGTGGACGATCCAGGGGCCGACGCTCTACAACGTCGCCGCCGCCAGCTGTCATCTGCTGCGCAGCGAGCGCCGGCGCACGGCCACGCTGGTCGCGGCCGGGCTGGGCATCCTGCTGGCGATCGGCGGTATGTACGAGTGGCTGATTCCGTTCCTGGTGCTGCTGGGGTCGGTCATTCCTCCGATCGGCGGTGTGATCATGGCCGACTTCTGGTATCGCCATCGCGGCCAGTACCCGACCCTGACGTCGGTGGATCTGCCGCGCTACAACGCGGCCGGGTTGTTCGCCTATGCCGTGGGCGCGGTGCTGGCCTACTGCTCGCCATGGGTGGCACCGCTGGTGGGAATCGGCGCGTCGGCTCTGTGCTACATCCTGGTGTTGCGCGTGCAGGCGCGCGCTCGCCCGGCCAACCAGGCCCGGACATGAGCCTGTCGCTGGAGCAATTGCTGGCGCTGCCCGGGCTGGAAGCGATGACTTTGCGCGCCGGTGCGCAGCAGTTGCAGCGGCGGGTACGCTGGCCTTACGTGGCGGAAAACGAGGGCATCGCCGAATGGGTGATGGGTGGCGAGCTGGTGTTCGTCACCGGCATCAACCATCCGCGTGGCCAGGGCAATTTGCTGAGCCTGCTCGAGGATGGCGACGCGGTCGGTATCGCCGGGTTGGTGATCCTCACCGGCGGCAGCTTCATCCAGCAGATCCCGGCTGCCGTGGTCGAACGGGCCGAGCAACTCGGGATGCCCCTGATCGAACAGCCCTACGCCTTGAAAATGGTGGTGGTGACTCACCTGATCGGAACGGCGCTGGTGCAGGGCGAGCAATGGCGCCGCTCGCGCGACGATCTGCTCGGCCAGTTGCTGACCGGCGACTATCCCAGCCTGGCCATCGTCCGTCAGCGCGCCGGTCACCTGCAACTTGCACTGGACGAGCCCCGGCGCGTCCTTGCCCTGCGGCTCGGTGCACCTGCCGAGCTGTTCGAGCGCCACTCGCCCAATCAGGCCGAGCGGACCTGGCAGCGTGCCCGGCAAAGGCTCGATGAGCAGTTGCAGGCGTGGTGCGAGCGGCAGTCCGGCGCGGTCATGGCCCAGTTGCCCGGTGAGCTGGCGGTGCTGTTGCTGCCGGACTCACCGGGGCTGCGTGCGAGCCTGGTCGCGCTGCATCGCCAACTGTCCCGTGCGGTGGACGGGTTGCACGTGGTCATGGGCCTGTCCAGCCTCGCACAAGGGTGCGCCAGTTACCGTCAGGCGCTGGGCGAGGCGCGCCAGGCACTCGAGGTGGCGCGCAGCCTGCGCCCGGCGATCGGATGGTGCGATTTCAGCGAGCTTGGGGTACTGCGTCTGCTGCAAGGGATCGCCGATCGTTCGCTGATCGACAGCTTTGTCGAGCAGACCCTGGGCGCCTTGCTCGAAAAGGGTCGCAAGCACCCGGACATGCTCATCCAGACCCTCGATGCACTGCTCAAGGCGCAGGGTAACGGCGTTCAGGCCGCGCAGTCCCTGGGCGTGCACCGCAACACCATCATCCAACGTATTCAACGCATCGAGCAGTTGAGCGGACAGTCGCTCGATGATCCGTATTTCCGCATGAATGCCTCAGTCGCGCTGCTGATCTGGCGCATGGGCGAAAGCCAAGGCAAGGAGTGATCACATGAACATCGTCAACGCCCGACTGCGAGGCAAACCCGGGCTGTTCAGCCTTCAGCTGGACGGCGAGCGCATCGCCGCCATCACGCCTCAGGCCGGAGTGCTCGCCGAGCTGGGGGGCGAGGGGATCGACGCTGCACAGAACCTGGTGACGGCGCCCTTCATCGAGCCGCACATTCATCTCGATGCGACCCTCACCGCCGGTGAGCCGCGCTGGAACATGAGCGGCACGCTGTTCGAAGGCATCGAATGCTGGGCCGAGCGCAAGGCTATCACCACCCACGAAGACATCAAGGCGCGCGCCAAGAAAACCATCGGCAGCCTGGTGGACCACGGCATCCAGCACGTGCGCACCCATGTCGATGTCACCGATCCGACCCTGGTGGCGCTCAAGGCGATGGTCGAGGTGCGGGATGAAGTCCGCCATCTGGTCGATCTGCAGATCGTCGCCTTTCCCCAGGAGGGCATCGAGTCGTACGCCAACGGGCGGGCGTTGATGACCGAGGCGGTGGCCCTGGGCGCCGATGTGGTCGGCGGCATCCCCCATTTCGAGAACACCCGAGACCAGGGCGTTTCATCGGTGAAATTTTTGATGGACCTCGCCGAGCGCACCGGCTGCCTGGTGGATGTGCATTGTGACGAGACCGACGACCCGCAGTCACGCTTTCTCGAAGTGTTGGCCGAAGAGGCCCGGGTGCGCGGCATGGGCGAGCGTGTGACTGCCAGCCATACGGTCGCCATGGGGTCCTACGACAACGCCTATTGCTACAAGCTGTTCCGGCTATTGAAGATGTCGGGCATCAACTTCGTGTCGTGTCCGACCGAGAGCATTCACCTGCAAGGACGCTTCGACAGCTTCCCGAAGCGTCGTGGCGTGACGCGCGTGGCCGAGCTCGACCGCGCTGGCCTGAACGTGTGTTTCGGCCAGGACTCGATCGTCGATCCGTGGTATCCGCTGGGCAACGGCAATATCCTGCGCGTGCTGGAAGCGGGTCTGCACATCTGCCACATGCTCGGCTACGAAGACCTGCAGCGTTCGCTGGATCTGATCACCGACAACAGCGCGCGCACCTTGAACCTGGGCGAGCGCTATGGCCTGGAGGTCGGCCGTCCGGCCAATCTGCTGGTGCTGTCGGCCGCCGATGACTATGAAATGGTGCGTAGTCAGGGGCAGGCGCTGGTGTCCATTCGTGCGGGCAAGGTGCTCATGCGGCGCACCCCGGCGCAGGTCGAGCGTTTCGCCTGAGGCGCGATTCGGGTGCTTGGCGCTTGCCTCGGCAAGCGTTACTTGGCACGCTTGGCCCCGGTCTTCGCCCGCGGATGCGGCGTCATAAGGAACCGTCAAGGTGAGCTGGGAAAAAGTCGGGAAAACCCTCGCAGGTCTGCTGGTCGTCGCAGGTGCCGTCACGGCGGTGTACATGTCGTTCAAGGATGATCGCGGTCTGGAGGCGTCCATCGCCTACCAGGCGTTGACCTACCCCAGCCAGTTCAACGAGCGCATCGGCCAGGCCCGCGAGCAGCTCAAGTACGAGCGGCTGTTCGCAGGCGTGGAGGCGGTGGCCAAGGGGGCGTTGAACCGTGATCAGGTCGAAGCGCTGGTGACCCAGGCGCAGACACCCTACATGCAGTTGTTCGCCAAACCGTTCGAAGCGGGCCTGGTGGATCATCGCACCGGTCTGTTCCTGACGCTGCGCAATACCAGCGACAAGCCGCTCAGCCAGGTGTACATCCGTTTGCCAGCCAAGGGGCTGGTGCAGGTGCGCGACGATGCCGGCGATGACAGCATCCCCGAAAAGGCCACCAACATCATTCAGATTCCCAGCATCGAGGCTGGGGGCGTGTGCCGGGTGTGGGTGTACTTCGACGCCGATTTTTCCCAGATCACTCAAGGCGGTATCAGCGTCGTTCACGCCGATGGCCCGGCGCGCCTGCAGTTCGTGCGTGAGGTCAGTGGTTTCCAGGCGCAGATGGCCCGGTATGGCCAGTGGCTGATCGCCGGCGCTGCCGGGCTGGGATTTGCGTTGCTGATCCTGGCCTACATCTGCGTGGGCCAGCGGCGCCGCTTGCGCCGTCTGCGCGAAACGCGCTGAAAACAAAACGCCCCGAACCAGTCGGGGCGTTTTGCTTCAACCGACGGGCCTTACTGGCCAGTCCAGCGCTTGAGTACCAAGGTGGCGTTGGTGCCGCCGAAGCCGAAGCTGTTGCTCATGACGGTATCGAGCTTGGCGTTTTCTTCGGTCTGGCGCAGCACCGGCAGGTCGGCCACTTCCGGGTCCAGTTCGTCGATGTTGGCGGAGCCGGCGATGAAGTTGTTTTCCATCATCAGCAGGCAGTAGATCGCCTCATGCACGCCGGCAGCGCCCAGGGAGTGACCCGAGAGGCTCTTGGTGGAGCTGATCTTCGGCGCGTTGCTGCCGAACACTTCACGCACGCCCTTCATCTCGGCGACATCGCCGACCGGGGTGGAGGTGCCGTGGGTGTTCAGGTAGTCGATGGGCGTGTCGACGGTCGACAGGGCCTGCTGCATGCAGCGGATGGCGCCTTCGCCACTCGGCGCGACCATGTCGTAGCCATCGGAGGTGGCGCCATAGCCGACGATCTCGGCGTAGATCTTGGCACCACGGGCCAGTGCGTGCTCGAGTTCCTCGACCACCACCATGCCGCCGCCGCCGGCGATGACGAAGCCGTCGCGGTCGGCGTCGTAGGCGCGCGAGGCGTGCACAGGATCATCGTTGCGCTTGGTCGACAGGGCACCCATGGCATCGAACAGGAACGACTGGCTCCAGTGCTCTTCTTCACCGCCACCGGCGAAGACGATGTCCTGCTTGCCCCACTGGATCTGCTCCAGGGCAGTACCGATGCAGTGTGCCGAGGTGGCGCAGGCCGACGAGATCGAGTAGTTGATACCCTTGATCTTGAACGGGGTGGCCAGGCAAGCCGAAACCGTGCTGCCCATGGTGCGGGTAACGCGGTAAGGGCCGACGCGCTTCACGCCTTTCTCGCGCAGGGTGTCCAGCGCTTCCATCTGGTTGAGTGTCGATGCGCCACCAGAGCCGGCCACCAGGCCCGTACGCGGGTTGGAGACCTGCTCTTCGGTGAGGCCGGCGTCCTTGATCGCGTCCTGCATGGCCAGGTAGGCGTAGGCGGCGGCGTGACCGACGAAGCGATAGACCTTGCGGTCGATCAGTTCTTCCAGGTTCAGGTCGATGGAGCCGGACACCTGACTCCGCAGCCCCATTTCCTTGTATTCCGGGTTGTAGCGAATACCCGGACGGCTGTTGCGCAGGCTTTCGGTGACGGTAGCTTTGTCATTGCCCAGGCACGAAACGATGCCCAGACCAGTGATAACGACGCGGCGCATGCGAATAACCCTTAGAAATTGTCAGTGGAGGTGAACACGCCGACCCGCAGGCCTTCGGCGGTGTAGATCTCGCGACCGTCGACGCTGACCGAGCCATCGGCGATGGCCATGTTCAGCTTGCCCTTCAGGACGCGCTTGATGTGGATGTTGTAGGTGACCTTCTTGGCGGTCGGCAGGACCTGGCCGAAGAATTTCACCTCGCCCGAGCCCAGCGCGCGGCCACGGCCCGGACGACCCTGCCAGCCGAGGAAGAAGCCGACCAGCTGCCACATGGCGTCGAGGCCAAGGCACCCTGGCATCACGGGATCGCCCTCGAAATGGCAGGCGAAGAACCACAGGTCCGGGTTGATATCCAGCTCAGCGACCAATTCACCTTTGCCGTACTTGCCGCCTTCCTCGCTGATGTGGGCGATGCGATCGACCATCAGCATGTTCGGGGCGGGCAGTTGCGCATTACCTGGGCCGAACAGCTCACCGCGACTGCAGCGCAGCAGGTCTTCCCGAGTAAAGGCGTGTTGTTTGGTCATGCGAGCTCCTCAATAACCCCCTGTGGCAGGGGATGAATCTTCCCGGCCGGTCTGGGATCCTACAGATACCAGAGCGGCAGCCTACAGGTAGACTATTGCGTTGGGGTGAAAGTCACAGTACACCCGACAAACGAGTACAGGTGTGCACTGAAAGTTTATTGTCCGGTCCCTTGCAGGCCCTGTCCAGTATTTAAGACTGCCGCACTTTATCATTTATCGCCAGTAGACGCAGTGAGCCCGGGCAGCCAGCCCTGCAGAACGCGCAGCAGCTCGGCGCGTTTGAACGGTTTGCTGAGGTAGTCGTTCATGCCCGCGTCCAGGCAGCGTTCGCGATCGCCGACCAACGCATTGGCGGTCAGGGCGATGATCGGCAGGTCGCGGCCGTTGTGGCGCAGGCGGCGCGTGGCTTCGTAGCCGTCCAGTGCGGGCAGGCGACAGTCCATCAGGATCGCCGCGTACGTTCGTTCCGTGCCCAGGGCGACGGCCTGTTCGCCATCGTTGGCCAGGTCGACCTGGAAACCCAGGCTGCGCAGCATGGCCTCGATCACGCTCTGATTGACCGGATTGTCCTCCACCAGCAGTATCCGCTGGCCGCGGCCGAGCGTCGCACCCTGGCGTTCCAGCTCCAGCGGCAGGCCGAACGGCTTGCTGGCGCGCGCCAGCGGGATTTCCAGGGTGAAGGTCGAGCCCGCACCCTCACGGCTTTCACCGCGCAGGGTGCCGCCCATGCGCTCGGCCAGGGTCCGGGCGATCGGCAGGCCCAGCCCGGTGCCGCCGTAGCGTCTGGAAATCGAGCTGTCGGCTTGCTGGAAGGCTTCGAACATGGTCTCCAGCCGGTCGCTGTCGATGCCGATACCGGTGTCGCGCACGGTGCACGTCAGGCGCAGCAGCTGGTGATCGAGCATGCGCCACTGGGCGTCGACCTGAACTTCGCCGCGCTCGGTGAACTTCAGCGCGTTGCCGACCAGGTTGAGCAGGATCTGGCGGATGCGCGTGGGATCGCCGGCCACCTGCAAGGTGTCCATACCCGCGGCCAGTTGCAGGCGCAGTTGCAGGTCGCGCTGCTGGGCGCTGTGCTGGAAGGACTGCACGCTGCTGCGGATCAGCTCGCCGAGGTTGAAGTCGATGTGCTCCAGTTCCAGGCTGGTGCGCTCGATGCGGGAAAAATCGAGGATGTCATTGATGACCTTGAGCAGGTGCCCTGTGGATTCGCTGGCCACTGCCGTGTACTCGGCCTGCTCGTGGGTCAGGGTGGTGGTCTCGAGCAATTGCAGCATGCCCATCACACCGTTCATGGGGGTGCGCAGTTCATGGCTCATCATGGCCAGGAAGTCGGATTTGGCGCGGTTGGCGCGCTCAGCCTCCTCGCGGGCCTGGACCAGTTCGGCGATGGTCTGGCGCTGTTCACGGCTGGCCTGATCGAGGGCGTTGGCCAGGTTGTTGATGTGCCGCGCCAGGTGGCCTAGCTCGCTGTCGTCCACCACCGGCAACGGCGCGTTGAATTCGCCCTGCTGGATGGCCTTGACCGCATGGCCCATGTCGCTGATCGGCATCGACAGGCTCCTGGCCAGGCGGCGCGCGAGCAGGAAGGTGAAGGCCAGGGCGAACAGCGCGAGGATGCACGCCTTGATCACGATTTCCTGCTGTCGCTCGCTGAAGGCGTCGTCCGACATGCCGACGATCACGCGCCCGAGGTAGTCGTCGCCGACGCTTGGCGGCGTACTGCCCTGGTGCAGGAAATCGTTGTCCAGGCGGATCTGCTGCAAGCGGATCGGTGCCTGGAACACTTCGACGCGCTGGGCGCGGTTGACGCTTTCACCGGATTGCTCGACATACACCAGGATATGGTTGCGCCCGTCCTGCACCTCCAGAAAGCGCACGTGCGGAATGCTCAAGGTGGCGCGCATCAGGCTCTCGAGCACTTCATTGTTGCCCGAGATGACCCCGTACTCGCACGCCGGCGCCAGCTGGTTGGCGATCAACTGCCCGGTATGGTCCAGTTCCTGACGCAGGTCCTGCAGGCGCACGAAGGTGAAGAAACCGATCAGCAGCAAGGTGAGCAGCAGTGCCGGCCCCAGGCTGATCATCTGGGTACGGGCATGGATGTCCCAGCTCAGGCGCTTGCTCATGGGGCGTTGGCTCCTTCGGCCACGACCAGGGCGGCGGCAGTCGGGTCTAGGGGTTCGAGTCCGAGGGCGCGGGCGACCTGCTGATTGCCGCTGACCTCGAATCGCTGGGGATAGAGACTGCGTGGCCAGTGGGCCGGCGGCTGCTGCAGCAGCTCGTCGAGCACCGCCAGCCAATCCTCCTGGTCGCTGTAGGTGCTGGCCAGGGCGCCGGCCCGGACGAAGCCGGCATTGGGGCCGATCATGGCCATCTGTCGGCCATAGCTGCTGAGCAGCACGTTCTTGGCGGTCTTGGCATTGAACAGCGCGGGATCATCGATTCCCAGCAGCACGTCGCTATCGCCCAGCACGGCCTGCAAGGGCCGATTGTCACGCAGGTCGTTCCATTCCTGGGCGATGATTTCCAGGCCCAGCGCGGTGGCGGCCTGGCGCAGTTCCTCGATCAGGAAGCGGCTGGCCGGGCCGTACAGCACACCGACGCGTCGCGCCTGGGGCAACAGGTAGCGTGTCAGGCGCAGCTGCCGCGCCGGCGGCGGATCGCTCCACAGCAGGCTCAGAAAGGCCGGTCGCGAGGCCCCCAGGCGTTGCTCGGCCTGCACTCGGCTGATCCGCAGCGCCAGTGCCGGAGGGCCTGACCCGTCGCGCAAACGCCAGTCCAGCGCAGCCTCGTCCAGCAGGATCAGGCGAGTGTCCGCGCCAATCCGATGGGGCGGCGGGACCTGTTCGAGGGTTTGGAAGCGCACCTCGTCGTGCGGCCGTCGGGTTTGCAGCGCGGCGGCGAAGCTGCGCACGCTGGGCTGGTCTTCACTGCCCACGAGCAGGATCTCGCTGGCGCACAGCGTGCCCGCCGGCCACAGGCACAGCAGCAGCAGACGCAGCAGCGCCAGCATCAGAACGCCAGCTCCGCGCTGAAGCTCAGGCGATGACGACTGTCGTAGCGGTTCTGTTCGATGGTGGTGGGTTGATCGTCCAGGCGCTGCTGCCACAGCGCCGACAGTTCCAGCGTGCTGCCCTGGATGCGCAGGCGCTTGGCGATCCGCAGATCGACCCGTTCGTAGCGATACTGGTTGAGCGCATCGTCGCCATAGTAGAAGAGGGCGCTGGACCAGCCGTCGCCCCACTCACGCAGCCAGCCGGCCGAGCCACTGTTGCGTGCGCTGAGGCGGCGGTCGTCGGGATTGCTGGCCCAGGCATCGACATAGGCGTAGGTCAAGCGCAGCCGGTCGCGCGGGCTCAACCGCCAGTCCAGCTGGGTCTCGGTGCCGGTGAATCTGGCCTGATTGGCGTTACTGGCGATGTACTGGTTGTTTTTCAGTGGCTCGCTGATCATGCCGGTGATCTGGTCATGGAACAGCTTCACGTCCAGGTTCAGACCCAGCTCGGAGAAGTCGCCGTTGTAGCCCAGTTCGCGCGAGCGCATGCGCTCCTGCTCCAGGTCGCCCGGACCGCGAGTCTTGACGAAGTACTGGCCGTCGCGCAGGCCGAGCACATTGGGTGTGAGGTTGCCAACGGTATAGCTCCAGTTGACGTTGTTCTCGAACATGTCGGGCGAGCGCACGGCTTCGGAATACACCGCGCGCAATCCGTGGCGTGGGGTGATCAGGTAGTTGACGGCTACCCGAGGGGTCAGCGAGCTCCCGGAAAGCTCGCTGTCTTCGAACATCGCACCGCCCTGGAGGATCCAGTGCTCGTCGGCACGCCATTCGAGCTGGCCGAACAGGCGCCAGGTGCGATCGTCCACGCTGCCGTCGAAATAGGTCTGCGAGTCGGCGCGATCATAGCGGTAGTTGAAGCCGCTGAGCAGGCGCAGGCTGTCGGTCAGGCTCAGCGTGTCCTGGATTTCCAGGTCGTAGCGGGTTTCCCGGGTGCTCTGGTCGACGTCCCCGCACACCTGGCGGTTGGCGCCGTCGTCCCACTGTTGCTGGACCTGGTCACGCAGGCCCTGGAACAGCGGATCGCGGCTGCCGGGCGGGTTGTTGGCGCTGCGCGCCACCCGCTCGGCATAGTCCGGGCTCAATTGCCACAGGCGCGTCAGCTCAGGGCTGAAGGCCAGGGTCGCGTCGCAGGCGCGCCACACCTGATGGCGGTCGAACTGCTGGGCCGAGCCCTGGACGTAGAGGCTGTGCTCGGGGCTGAAGTCGATGCTCCAGCGCAGCGATCCGGCGTAGTCCTTGGCATCCAGATCGGCGTTGTCGCCGCGCCCGTCGACGAAGGGAAACACGGGCTTGTAGGTGTAGGGGCGCTGGTCGCTGCCTTCCTTGGCCGCCAGTTGCCACTCCAGGGTCTGATCGGCCGTCAGCGCATGGCTCACGCTGAGGTTGAAACGGCTCAGGCGGCGGCTGTCACGGTAGTCTTGCCCGTATTGGTCCTTGTCGAAGCCGTCGTCCTGCAGGCCGGACACCGACAGGCGCGCGTCCCCGCCGTCCCAGCCCCAGCCCTGGCTGGCATAGAAGTCGTCGATGCCGTCCTCGCCACGGGTGATCTTCAGGCGCGTGCCGTGGCTGTCGGCAGGGCGGCGGGTCAGGATGTTGACCACCGCCATCAGTGCATTGGCGCCGTAGCTGACGGTGTTGGGCCCGCGAAACACTTCGATGCGCTCGATGTCCTCGATGGCCAGCGGGATGTCGCTCCAGTCGACCGTGGCCAGGCCCGCCCGGTATACCGAGCGACCGTCGATCAGTACCTGCATGCGCCGGGCGTCGTTGACGTTGCTGCCGTGGTAGTTGACCGTTGGCTGGTTGCCCGCGCCGTAGCCGATCATCATGCCTGGCACCAGGCGCAGCAATTCGGGGATGTCCCGCGCCCCGCTGGCGTGGATCAGTTCGCTGTCGAGCACGGTCATGCTGCCGGGCACCGCGGCCGGGGATTGTTTGAGCCGCGTGGCGGTCAGAACCTGCGGCAGGTCCTGGCTGTCGACGAACAGATCGTCGGCCATGGCCGGTCCACCGAGCAGGGCAGTCAGCAGCAGCAGGCGGTGGGCGGGGGGCGTGCCGGGGAACACGTGACGGCCTTGTGTGGAAGATCAGGCGCGCATGTTACCCGAGCGGTCCGCAGGCAAGCTAGGCACGGCGAGCCGGTGTCGCAGACCTTGTCGGCTTTTCTTGAGATGGGTCGTTTGAAGCCGGCCGCTTGCCCCTATAATGCCCCGGTCGCCCTCTATTTATTGGCTTTGACGGATTGAATATGACTGAACAGCGACCTGTTGCAGTGCTCGGAGGCGGAAGCTTCGGCACCGCCGTGGCGAACCTGCTGGCGGCCAACGGCAACCCAGTGCGTCAATGGATGCGCGACCCGGAGCAGGCCCAGGCCATGCGCATCAACCGTGAGAACCCACGCTACCTCAAAGGCATCCGCCTGCACGACGGAGTCGAGCCGGTGAACGACCTGTCCGGCACCTTGCAGGACAGCGAGCTGATTTTCGTCGCGCTGCCGTCCAGCGCTTTGCGCAGCGTCCTGGCGCCGCATGCCGAGCGGGTTCGTGGCAAGGGCCTGGTGAGCCTGACCAAAGGCATCGAGCCGAACACGTTCAAGCTGATGAGCCAGATCATCGAGGAAATCGCGCCCCGGGCACGCATCGGCGTGCTGTCCGGGCCCAACCTGGCGCGGGAGATCGCCGAGCATGCGCTCACCGCCACCGTGGTGGCCAGCGAGGACGAAGCCCTGTGCGAGCAGGTCCAGGCCGTGCTGCACGGGCGCACCTTCAGGGTCTATGCCAGCACCGACCGGTTCGGTGTCGAGCTCGGCGGGGCGTTGAAGAATGTCTACGCGATCATCGCCGGCATGGCCGTGGCGCTGGAGATGGGCGAGAACACCAAGAGCATGCTGATCACCCGAGCGCTGGCCGAGATGACCCGTTTCGCCGTCAGCCAGGGCGCCAACCCCATGACCTTCCTCGGACTGGCAGGGGTAGGGGACCTGATCGTCACCTGTTCCTCGCCCAAGAGCCGCAACTACCAGGTGGGCTACGCGCTTGGCCAGGGTTTGAGCCTGGAGGAGGCGGTGAGCCGCCTGGGCGAGGTGGCCGAGGGGGTCAACACGCTCAAGGTGCTCAAGGCCAAGGCGGTGCAGGCGCAGGTGTACATGCCGCTGGTGGCGGGGTTGCATGCGATCCTGTTCGAGGGACGCACCTTGGCCCAGGTGATCGAGCACCTGATGCGCGCCGAGCCCAAGACCGATGTCGATTTCATTTCCACCAGCGGCTTCAACTGAGCCGCCTACAGCGAGGAGCGAGACATGAACGATACCCCCGAGCACGCCCGGCGCGAGTCGATCGTCCTGCGGATTCTGTGGATGCTGGTGTTCGTGCTGGTCTGGCAACTGGCCGAAGTGCTGCTCGGCGCATTGGTGCTGGTGCAACTGGTCTACCGCCTGGTGTACAGCGCGCCCAGCGCCAGCCTGATGAACTTCGGCGACAGCCTCAGCCAGTTCCTGGCCCAGATCGGTCGCTTCGGCAGTTTCCACACCGAGCAGAAACCCTGGCCATTCGCCGACTGGCCGACGCCGCGTGCTGCCGATGGCGAGCCAGCGCACCGCGTGGAGCCTGCTGCGTACCCGGCCCGTGACGAGGAGCCGAAACTGTGACGCTGTGGATATTGCGCCACGGCGAAGCCGAGCCGCGGGCGAACACCGATGCCGAGCGGCGTCTGACCGCCCATGGACGCGAGCAGGTGTTGCGCAGCGCCGCTCGGCTGTTGGGTCAGCCCTTGCAGGCGATCATCGCCAGCCCTTACGTGCGGGCGCAGCAGACCGCCGCACTGGTGCACGACATCCTGGATTTCGCCCAGCCCGTGCGCACCGTCCCCTGGCTCACGCCGGAGAGCGACGTGGGCGAGGTGATCGGCGAAATCGAGCGGCTGGGGCTGGAGCAGGTGCTGCTGGTGAGCCATCAACCCCTTGTGGGTGCGCTGGTCGGCATGCTGGTGGAGGGGCATGTCCAGGCCCCCGCGCCCATGAGCACCGCGACCCTGGCGCAGTTGGAGGGTGACTGGCCTCTGGCAGGCCTGATGATCTTGCGAGGACTGCACGCCCCGGAGTGATCCTTGACCACTGACATTTCTGTCAGTTGTGGGCGCCGCGCACCGCTTGCTAGCGTTCGGGGCAACCAATGCAGTGATCCTGGGGGTCTTGATGAGTGGTCTGCAACGCGAATTGATGAGGTCTCTGGATTTGCGGCCGACGATCGGCAAGCTGGAGGCCGGCGTGGCGCTGGACTTCGCCGAGCACAGCCTGTTGCGCGAAGCGGCCGATGCCCGGCTCTACCACTTGCTGGGTCGTCTGGAAGACCGTGAAGTCTCTGCGGCATCGCTGCATGCGGCGCATGAGTTGCAGGTGTTGCAACAGGCGTGCTGCGAAGTGTCCAGTCGCGTTCAGACCAGTTGTCTGGCCTTGGCCCGCGCCGAGTTGAGCCCTCTGGATCTGCAACTCGCCTGCGAGGCGCTCAACAGTCAATTGACCTATATGAAAGCCTGTTTGCAGCGAGCCTTGAGCCGCCTGGACGGTGGTGCCTGACCTGAATACCCTCGGCGATGACCTATCCGGACGTTGCCGAGGGGGTGTGGCTTGCCGACAATGGTCCGACTCCCTTCTGGATCCGGCGACCATGTCCCAGCAGATCTTCTTCGTCCATGCCAACGGCTTCCCCTCGGCCACCTATGGCAAGCTGTTCGCCGCGCTGGCGCCGGACTACCAGGTGCTGCATCTGGATCGCCATGGCCACGACCCACGCTTTCCGGTGAACGACAACTGGCTGTGCCTGGTGGATGAGTTGCTCCATCACCTGGCCGCGCAGAGCACGCCGGTGTGGGGCGTGGGGCACTCGTTGGGAGGCGTGCTGCACCTGCATGCAGCCCTGCGGCGGCCCGAGCTCTATCGTGGCGTGGTGATGCTCGACTCGCCCCTTTTGACCCGCGCCGACCAGTGGGTGATCCGCACCGCCAAGGGTCTGGGCCTGATCGATCGCCTCACCCCGGCGGCACGCACCGCCGGGCGCCGCGAGGCGTTCCCGGACCGCGAATCGGCCCACCGCTACTTCGCCAGCAAGGCGCTGTTTCGCGCCTTCGATCCCGACTGCCTGCAGGCCTACGTGGACCACGGCCTGGAACAGGCGGAGCAGGGCGTGCGCCTGCACTTCGACGCCTCCACCGAAATGCGTATCTACCGCAGCATCCCTCACACCAGCCCGGCGCCTGCGCGCCAGTTGCAGGTGCCGCTGGCCATGGTGCGAGGCCAGCACAGTGGCGTGGTTCGCAGGCACCACGCCCTGGCGGTGCGTCGCCTGCCGCGCGGCGAATGCCACAGCGTGCCGGGCGGGCACATGTTTCCGCTCGAGCGCCCGCTCGACACGGCCAGCCTGATCAAGGGCCTGTTCGACCGCTGGAGCCGGCAATGACAAGGGTGGCCGAGGAAATCCGCCTTAGCCTGGGTCATATCGAGCTGGCCGCTCACCTGTTCGGGCCCGCCGATGGGCTGCCCGTGATCGCGCTGCATGGCTGGCTCGACAATGCCAACAGTTTCGCCCGCCTGGCGCCGCGACTCGCAGGCCTGCGCATCGTCGCCCTGGACCTGGCCGGGCATGGCTGCTCCGAGCACCGTCCTATCGGCGCAAGCTATCACCTGGCCGATTATGTGCACGATGTGCTGAGAGTGGCCGCCCAGCTGGGCTGGACGCGATTCGCCCTGCTCGGCCACTCGCTGGGTGCGGTGATC
This sequence comes from Pseudomonas sp. S30, assembly GCF_016518545.1. Lineage (GTDB taxonomy): Bacteria > Pseudomonadota > Gammaproteobacteria > Pseudomonadales > Pseudomonadaceae > Aquipseudomonas. The sequence continues at coordinate 136,257 of NZ_JACVTO010000011.1, read as the reverse complement.
AGCGTGCAACTGGCCGGTGCATTGCCTGAGCGGGTCAGCCACCTGGCGCTGATCGACGGTGTCGTGCCACCTACCGCGAGCGAGCACGAGGCCGCCGAGCGGCTGGGCATGGCTCTGCAGGCGCAGCTGCGCCTGGATGGCAAGCGCAAGTCGGTGTACTCCACGCTGGAGCAAGGGGTGCAGGCGCGCATGAAAGGGATGGTTGCGGTCAGCCACGAGGCCGCCGAGCTGCTCGCCCAGCGCGGGCTGATGCCCGTGGCGGGCGGCTACAGTTGGCGAAGCGACAGCCGCCTGACCCTGCCATCGCCAGTGCGGCTGAATCCGGCCCAGGCCATGGCCTTCGTGCAGCGCATTCAGTGCCCGACCTGCCTGGTGGTGGCCGAGCAGGGCATGCTGGTGCGCCACGCCAGCCTGCTGGAGCAGTTGCCCTTCGAGCAGGTGACGCTGCCCGGCGGTCACCACCTGCACCTGAACGACGAGCAGGGCGCGGCCCTTGTTGCAGACTGTTTCAATCGCTTCTTCGGCTTGGCTTGACTTGACCCGGACAAGTGCCGAGGCTTGACGGGTTGATCAGGGAGAAACCATGCACATGCCAGTTCTACAGGCACCTCACCGCGGCCTGCGTCGCAAGGACGGCCAATGACCATGCCGTCGATTCTGCGCGGCGTGATCGCCGTCTGTTTCACCGTCGCCAGCCCTGCGCTCTGGGCCGGCGAGTTGCCGGTACCGCTCGACGCCCGACGGGTCGACCAGCGTCCGGCCGTCGAGCAGGAGCGCGTCTACCCCATGGGCCCTGTGCGCAAGATCAGCGGTCGGCTGAGAGTCGACAGCAAGATCGAAAGCCGTGGCCAGGTCAGCTCGGTCACCTATGAACTGCCCGTGGAGCGCACGGCGCGGGAGGCGTTCACCAGCGCCCGCGAGGCGCTGCAGGCCGACGGCGGCTACCCGCTGTTCTGGTGCCAGGGCCGCGACTGCGGCGAAGCCAGCATCTGGGCCAACGACGTGTTCGGCAATGCGCGTCTCAATGGCGGCGACGAGCGGCAGGCCTTCATCCTGCTGCGTCGCTCGGCCGACGAGGCCGATACGCTGGTGGCCTTGTACAGTGTCACCCGCGGTAATCGCCGCGCGTACCTGCACATCGAGCAGTTCGTCGCCGAACGCCCACTAGGCGAAGTGCTGCCCACGCCGGCCACGGTGCTGCGCGAGATGCGCGACACCGGCAAGCTGGACTACGCCGACCTGTCCGAACCGCGCCCGGCCTGGGTCCTGTTGCTGGCGCGCAGCCTGAATCTGGACAGCACCTTGCGTGCCAGTCTCAGTGGCGCCCAGGCCGAGGCCTGGCGTGAGCAACTGGTGAAGGCAGGCGTGCGCAGCGCGCGACTGGAAATCGGCAGCGCTGCCACCGAGGGCATGCATCTGGAACTGATTCGTTGAGCGAGCGCAGCCATGGCCAACACTGACCGCCTGCTGGTACAGATCCTGCTGCTGGCGTTGCTGGGCGCTGCGCTGTGGGTCATGGCGCCGTTCATCTCGGCGCTGCTCTGGGGCGCGATCCTGGCCTTCGCCAGCTGGCCGCTGATGCGTCTGCTGACGCGCTGGCTGGGCGGGCGCGAGACGCTCGCGGCCAGCCTGCTCACCGCAGTCTGGATCCTGCTGGTGGCGTTGCCGCTGGTGTGGCTGGGCTTCAATCTGGCGGACCACGTGCGTGACGCCACGCTGTTCGTGCGCGATGTCCAGGTCGATGGCCTGCCCGATGCGCCCGAGTGGGTGGCCGGGCTGCCCTTCGTCGGCGAGCGCCTGGTCGCCTGGTGGCAGTCGCTCGACCAGCAGGGCGCCGCCTTGCTCGCTTCGGCCAAGCCGTACTTCGGCCAGGTCGGTAACTGGCTGCTGGCACGCAGCGCGCAGATCGGCGGCGGCGTGCTGGAACTCACCCTGAGCCTGATCTTCGTATTCTTCTTCTACCGCGACGGGCCGCGCCTGGCGGCCTTCGTGCAGCGCCTGCTGCTGCGGCTGGTAGGCGAGCGCGCCGACTATTACATCCTGCTGGTGGCGGGCACCGTACAGCGCGTGGTGAACGGCGTGATCGGCACGGCGGCGGCCCAGGCCCTGCTGGCCCTGATCGGATTCCTCATTGCCGGCATCCCTGGGGCGATCGTGCTGGGTCTGGTGACCTTCATGCTCAGCCTGATTCCCATGGGCCCGCCGCTGGCATGGATTCCGGCCACTGCCTGGCTGGTGTGGAAAGGCGAGTATGGCATGGCGGTGTTTCTGGGCATCTGGGGTACGTTCGTGATCAGTGGCGTGGACAACGTGCTCAAGCCCTACCTGATCAGCCGCGGCGGCGACCTGCCACTGGTGATCGTGCTGCTCGGTGTGTTCGGCGGGCTCATCGCCTTCGGCTTCATCGGCCTGTTCATCGGTCCCACCCTGCTGGCGGTGGGCTACAGCCTGTTGCTCGACTGGACCCGTGACGCCGGGCAGGTCCCACCACCCCCGGCGCAGTCAGAACGCTGATCTGCCCACGCCCCGCTGCGTTCGAACCCGCTTCAGCCTTCGTGCACATCGCTCCCAGCTCGCCACAGGGGTCCAGGCCGCCGCCGACAGGCGCTGGCCTGCGGCGTCGGCGTCGATCTTTACGCATTCTTTATGGGTTCGAACGGCCCTCGCTCTCGTTCCTTTACGCCCCCGCCTCGGACAATTGCCCCCACAGCGGCCCATGCCGCACGACGGGGAGATTCATCGATGAACATGCTCGACGGCCTGTCACTGCTGCTGGCAGTGGCGCTATCCATCTATTTGCTGGTGGCGCTGCTGCGCGCCGATCGCGGCTAGGGAGCGGCCATGCACAGCTACGACTTCGCATTGCTGCTGGCCTTCTTGGTCCTGGTGCTGCTGCCGGCACCCTGGCTCGGCCGTTTCTACTACAAGGTCATGGAAGGCCAACGCACCTGGCTGTCGCCGCTGCTGGGGCCGGTGGAGCGCGGGTGCTATCGCGTGGCCGGGATCCGCAGTGATCAGGCCCATGACTGGAAGCAGTATGGCCTTGCCTTGCTGGCCTTCAACCTGGCCGGTTTCCTCCTGCTGTTCGCCGTACTGATGCTCCAAGGCACGCTGCCACTGAACCCGCAGCACCTGCCGGGACAAGAGTGGTCGCTGGCGTTCAACACGGCGGTCAGTTTCATGACCAACACCAACTGGCAGGCCTATAGCGGCGAAGCGTCGCTGAGCTACCTGAGTCAGATGATCGGCCTGACCGTGCAGAACTTCGTCAGTGCGGCCACTGGCCTGGCGGTGCTGGTCGCGCTGTGTCGTGGGATCGCCCGGCGCTCGACGCATGAGCTGGGCAACTTCTGGGTCGACATGACCCGCGCCACCCTCTACGGCCTACTACCTCTGTGCCTGGTGCTGGCGCTGTTGCTGGTCTGGCAGGGCGTGCCGCAGACCTTCGCCGACTATGCCCATGCCTTCACCTTGCAAGGCGCCGACCAGAGCATCCCGCTCGGCCCGGCCGCCAGTCAGATCGCGATCAAGCAGTTGGGGACCAATGGCGGGGGTTTCTTCGGCGTCAACTCGGCCCATCCCTTCGAAAACCCCACGGCCTGGAGCAACCTGTTCGAGGTGGCGTCGATCATCCTGATCCCGGTGGCGCTGGTCTTCACCTTCGGCCACTACGTCAAGGACCTGCGCCAGAGTCGGGCGATCCTGGCCTGCATGCTGGGCCTGTTCCTGATCGGCGGCGCCGTCGGCCTGTGGTCCGAGCACCAGCCCAATCCGAGCCTGGAAAGTGCCCAGGTGCAACAGAGCGCACCCATGGAGGGCAAGGAAAGTCGCTTCGGCACCACCGCCAGCGTGCTGTGGGCAGTGACCACGACCGCGGCCTCCAATGGATCGGTCAACGCCATGCACGACAGCCTCAATCCGCTCACCGGCATGGTAGCGCTGGTCAACATGATGGTCGGCGAGGTGATCTTCGGCGGGGTGGGTGCCGGGCTCTACGGCATGCTGCTGTTCGTGTTGATCGCGGTGTTCCTGGCCGGCCTGATGATCGGCCGTACGCCCGAATACCTGGGCAAGAAGCTGCAAGCCCGCGAAGTGCAACTGCTGGTGGCCACCTTGCTGGTGATGCCGGTGGGCGTGCTGGTGCTCGGCGCCATCGCCGCCAGCCTGCCTGGGCCGGCGGGTGCGGTGAGCAACCCCGGGCCTCACGGGTTCAGCCAGTTGCTCTACGCCTACACCTCGGCCACGGCCAACAACGGCTCGGCGTTCGGCGGCTTCAGTGCCAATACGGTGTTCCACAACCTGATGCTCGGCCTGGCCATGCTCATCGGCCGCTTCGGCTACATCCTTCCGGTGCTGGCGCTGGCCGGTAGCCTGGCGGCGAAGAACACCGCGCCGCAGAGCCAGAACAGTTTTCCTACGCACGGTCCGCTGTTCGCCGGCCTGCTGCTGGTCACCATCATCCTGGTGGGGGGCTTGACCTTCCTGCCGACCCTGGCCCTGGGGCCGATCGCCGAACAGCTGAGCCTGGGTTTCTGAGGATCCGAACATGAACATGCCCCTTCCTGAAGTCAAAGCCTCCCAGGCGGTCGACCAGACGCGCTTTGCCGCCCTCTGGCGACCGGCGCTGGTGCAGGCCTTCGTCAAGCTCGACCCGCGCCAGCTCAAGCGCTCGCCGGTGATGCTGGTGGTGGCCCTCACCGCCTTGCTGACCACCGTGCTGTGCCTGCTGCCCAACAACGGCGTGAGCCTGTCCGTAGCGGTGCAGATCGCCCTGTGGCTATGGTTCACCGTGCTGTTCGCCAACTTCGCCGAAGCCCTGGCAGAAGGGCGCGGCAAGGCCCGGGCCGACAGCCTGAAGGCCGGCAGCCAAGGCCTGTCGGCCCAGCGCCGCAACGCCGATGGGTACTTCGAAAGCGTCCCGGCCAGCACCTTGCGCAAGGACGACGTGGTCCGCGTGGTCGCCGGTGAACTGATTCCGGGCGACGGCGAAGTGCTCGAAGGCATCGCTGCGGTCAACGAGGCCGCCATCACCGGTGAATCGGCGCCGGTGATTCGAGAGTCCGGTGGCGATCGCTCAGCGGTCACCGGCAATACCCGGGTGGTCTCCGACTGGCTGCTGATCCGCATTACCAGCAACCCTGGCGAATCCACCCTGGACCGCATGATCGCCCTGGTGGAGGGCGCGAAACGGCAGAAGACGCCCAACGAGATCGCCCTGGACATTCTGCTGATCGGCCTGACCCTGGTGTTCCTGATCGTGGTGGTCACCCTGCAGCCGTTCGCCCGCTTCAACGGCGGCAGCCTGCCGCTGATCTTCCTGGCCGCCTTGCTGGTGACCCTGATTCCGACCACCATCGGCGGCCTGCTTTCGGCCATCGGCATCGCCGGCATGGACCGTCTGGTACGGCTGAACGTCATCGCCCGTTCCGGCCGGGCCGTTGAAGCGGCGGGCGATGTGCACACGCTGATGCTCGACAAGACCGGCACCATCACGTTCGGCAACCGCCGGTGTTCTGCCCTGCACGCCGCTCCCGGCGTCACCGCCAAGGAACTGGGGCAGGGCGCCTTGCTCGCCTCGCTGGCCGACGACACGGCAGAAGGCAAGTCGATCGTCGAGTACCTGCGCCAGTTGCACGACTTCGTCGAGCCGCCGGCCGCGCAGTACCAGGCCATCGCCTTCAGTGCTGAGACGCGCCTGTCGGGCATCGATTTCGAGCAGCGTCGATACCGCAAGGGCGCGGTGGACGCGGTCCTGGCGTTCGTCGGCCTGCAGCGCATGGACATGCCGGCGCCCTTGGCCCGCGAGGTGGAGCGCATCGCCCAGAGCGGTGGCACGCCCTTGCTGGTATGCCTGGACAAGCGCCTGCTGGGTGTGATCCATCTCAAGGACGTGGTCAAGCCCGGCATCCGCGAGCGCTTCGCCGAACTGCGCAAGCTGGGCATTCGCACCGTGATGGTGACCGGCGACAACCCGCTCACCGCTGCGGCCATCGCCGCCGAGGCCGGCGTGGACGACGTGCTCGCCGAGGCGACGCCGGAAAAGAAACTGGCGCGCATTCGCCAGGAGCAGAACGATGGACGGCTGGTGGCGATGTGCGGTGACGGCGCCAACGACGCGCCGGCGCTGGCCCAGGCGGATGTCGGCATGGCCATGAACGATGGCACCCAGGCGGCGCGCGAGGCGGCCAACATGGTCGACCTGGACAGCGACCCGACCAAGCTGCTGGACGTGGTCCAGGTGGGCAAGGCGCTGCTGGTCACCCGAGGCGCGCTGACCACTTTTTCCATCGCCAACGACGTGGCCAAGTACTTCGCCATCCTGCCGGCGCTGTTCGCCTCGATCTACCCGCAGCTGGGCGCACTCAACCTCATGGGGCTGACCAGCCCGCAAAGCGCGATCCTCTCGGCCATCGTGTTCAATGCGCTGATCATCGTGGTGCTGATTCCCCTGGCCCTGCGCGGTGTGCGGGTGCAGGCGGCGAGCGCTGCGCAACTGCTGCGGCGCAACCTGCTGATCTATGGCGTGGGCGGCATCCTCGTACCCTTCGCCGGGATCAAGTTGATCGACATGCTGCTCACTGCCCTGCACCTGGTCTGAAGGAGAGACGAACATGAGTACCTATCTGCGTCCGGCAGTCAGCCTGCTGGTTCTGATGACCCTGGTCACCGGTGTGCTGTACCCGCTGACGGTGACCGGCATCGCCCAGGTGGCGTTTCCCGATCAGGCCAATGGCAGCCTGGTGCGCGATGCCCAGGGCCAGGTTCGCGGCTCGGCGTTGATCGCCCAGGCCTTCGACGGTGATGGCTGGTTCCATTCCCGGCCCTCGGCCGGGGCCTTCGCCACGGTGTCGAGCAGCGCCAGCAACCTGGCCCCGAGCAATCCGGCCCTGGCCCAGCGCGTCCAGGCCGACGCCCAGACGCTGTACCAGCCGGCCCTGGGACCGGTGCCGCAGGCACTGCTGACCACCTCCGGCAGTGGCCTGGATCCGCACTTGCCGCCCGAGGCGGTGGCCTACCAGGTGCCGCGGGTGGCTGCGGCGCGGCAAATACCCGCGCAGCGCTTGCAAGCGCTGGTCGATGAGGCCACTCTGCGGCCATTGGTCGGACCGCCCGTGGTCAATGTCCTGGTCCTGAATCAGGCGCTGGAGCGATTGGCGGCCCGAGGCAGTGAGTGAGGCGCCCGTTGCGTGTCGAGTCCTTACCGGCGAGGCCGCTGCCAGCAGCGGCCTTGCGTGCGCAATTCCCTGATCCGAAGGACTGTCCATGAGTGATGCTTCACGCGCCGATGCCTTGCTGGCTGGCCTGCCTCGCACCGGTCGCGGCCGGCTGAAGGTGTTCCTTGGCGCGGCTCCCGGCGTGGGCAAGACCTTCGCCATGCTGCAGGCCGCCCATGCCCTGCAACGCCAAGGCGTGGGGGTGGTGGCCGCGGTGGTGGAAACCCATGGGCGCAGCGAGACCGAGGCGCTGCTCGGCGGCCTGCCTCACCAACCGCTGCTGCGTCGCGAGTACCGCGGCGTGGTCCTCGAAGAAATGGACCTCGATGCGCTGTTGCACGCCGCGCCGCGCCTGGCGCTGGTCGACGAACTGGCCCACAGCAACGCGCCCGGCAGCCGTCACGCCAAGCGCTGGCAGGATGTGCAGGAGCTGTTGGCCGCGGGCGTCGATGTATACACCACGGTCAACGTGCAGCACCTGGAGAGCCTCAACGACAAGATTCGCGACATCACCGGCGTGCAGGTGCGCGAAACCGTTCCGGATTGGGTGGTGCAGGAAGCCTTCGAGCTGGTGCTGATCGACCTGCCGCCACGCGAACTGCTCGAGCGCCTGCGCGAAGGCAAGGTCTACGTGCCCGAGCAGGCGCGGGCTGCGATCGACGCGTTCTTCTCCCAGACCAACCTCACCGCCCTGCGCGAGTTGGCCATGCAGACCGCCGCTGCCCAGGTGGATGCCGATCTCGCCCATGGCTATCGGCAACGCGGCGAGCAGGCGCCGACGCTGCGCGGGCGACTGCTGGTGGGCATCGACGGCGACTCCCAGGCCGAGCGCCTGGTGCGTCATGCCAGTCGTGTCGCTCAGCGCCGCCATCTGCCCTGGAGCGCCGTGCACGTGGACAACGGCGGGCTCGCCGACGAAAGCGCACGCCAGCGCCTGCAAGCCGCACAGCAGCTCGCCGAGCGGTTGGGCGGCGAAGTGGTGGTGCTGCGCGCCGGTGAAGTGGCGCGAACCCTGGTGCAGCATGCGCTGGAACGGCGGGCCAGCCTGGTGCTGGTCGGTCAGTCCCGTCGTCGTTTGCGCCGCCGCTTGTTCGGTGCGGGTGTCGCGGCGCGACTGTTGCGCGACAGCCGTGGCCTGGAGATCAACGTGCTGGACCGCGACGAGCCGCGCGAGCCGGCGAGTCTGGCGGTCCAGCGGGTCTGGGTGTGGCGGCATTACCTGCTGGCGCTGTTGGCCACGTTGCTGGCCGCTGGCCTGGCCTGGGGCGTGTCCGGCGTCCTGGCGCTGCCGAACATCTCCCTGGTGTTCCTCGCCGCCGTGCTGCTGGTGGCCGTGCGCAGCAGCCTGGGCCCGGCGCTGGCGTGTGCCGTGATGTCGTTTCTGAGCTACGACTTCCTGTTCATCCCACCCAGTTTCTCCCTGAGCATCCAGCGTGAAGAGGACGTGCTGACGCTGGTGTTCTTTCTCCTGATGGCAGCCCTGACCGGCAACCTCGCCGCTCGCCAGCGGCGACAGTTGCAGGCGCTGCGCGAGACCCAGGGCGAGACGCGACAACTGCTCGACCTGTCGCGCCGGCTCACCGTCGCCACCGATCGCCAGGCGGTGTTCAGTGCGGCCAGTCAGCACCTGGGTGACACCCGGGACCTCGACGTGTGTCTGCTCGAGCGCGACGGCGAGGGCCTGTTGCAAGTGGCCGGTGGTGCTGCGCAGACGTTCAGCGACAACGAGCGAGCCGCAGCGGACTGGGCCTGGCAGCATGGCCAGGCGGCCGGGCAGGGCAGCGATACATTGCCCAATGGCCGCTGGTGGTGGTGGCCGTTGGCCGTGGACGAGACGACGCTGGCGTTGCTGGGCGTGCGGGCCAGCGGTGACGAGCCGCTGAGCGCCCAACGCCGACGGCGCTTGATGGCGCTGGCCGAGCCCCTGGCCCAGGCCCTGGCCCGCGCCCGCCTGGGCGAACAGCTCGAGGCCGCGCGCCTGCAGGGCGAGACCGAACAACTGCGCAGCGCCTTGCTCGCTTCGGTGTCCCATGACCTGCGCACGCCGCTGACCGCCATGCGCGGGAGTATCGACAGCCTGCTGGCGCTGGGCGAGGCGATCCCCGTCGACGATCGCCGCGACCTGCTCGAAGGCACCCGCAACGAGGCCGAGCGTCTGGACCGCTACATCCAGAACCTGCTGGACATGACCCGTCTGGGCCACGGCAGCCTGAAGCTGGCCCGCGACTGGGTAGCCCCTGGCGATATCGTCGGCAGCGCCCTGCATCGCCTGCGGTCGGTGCTGGCGCCTCTGCAGGTGCATACCGAGGTCCCTGCCGAACTGCCGCTGCTGTTCGTGCACGCCGCGCTGATCGAGCAGGCGCTGGTCAACGTCCTGGAAAATGCCGCGCGTTTCTCGCCGCAGGAGGGCCGCCTGGAGCTGCGCGTCAATGTCGAGCAGGCCCGGCTGTGCCTCGCGGTGGCCGACCAGGGACCGGGAATTCCACTCGCTGAGCGCGAAAGGATCTTCGACATGTTCTACACCGCGGCCCGCGGCGACCGCGGCGGCCAGGGCACCGGTCTGGGCCTGGCCATCTGCCAGGGCATGATCGGCGCGCACGGTGGCAGCATTCTGGTGGGCGACGGCATCGATGGCCAGGGCACCTGCATCACTCTATGCTTGCCCTTGCCCCCACAGCCCGACAGCGACGCCCCATGAGCCAGCCCGCCACCCTTCTGGTCATCGACGACGAACCGCAGATCCGCAAGTTCCTGCGCATCAGCCTCACCTCCCAGGGCTACAAGGTCCTGGAGGCGGGTACCGGCGGCGAGGGCCTGGCCCAGGCCGCGCTGAACAGGCCCGACCTGGTGGTGCTCGACCTCGGCCTGCCGGACATTGACGGCCAGCAGGTGCTGCGCGAGTTGCGCGAATGGAGCGAGGTGCCGGTGATGGTGCTGTCGGTGCGCGCCAGCGAGTTGCAGAAGGTCGACGCACTCGATGGCGGGGCCAACGACTACGTCACCAAGCCCTTCGGCATCCAGGAGTTTCTCGCCCGGGTGCGTGCGCTGCTGCGTCACAAGCCCCAGGCCGACAGTGTTCAGGCGGCCAGCGCCCGTTTCGGCGCGCTGCTGGTCGATTTCGCCTACCGCAAGGTCAGCCTGGACGGCGTCGAGGTGGCGTTGACGCGCAAGGAGTACGCGCTGCTGGCTCAGTTGGCCGCGCATCCTGGCCGGGTCATCACCCAGCAGCAGTTGCTCAAGGACATCTGGGGTCCGACCCACGTGCAGGACACCCACTACCTGCGCATCGTGGTCGGGCACCTGCGCCAGAAGCTCGGCGACGATCCGACCGCGCCGCGCTACCTCATCACCGAAGCCGGTGTCGGCTATCGCCTGGTCGCCCCCGGCGAATCCGCGACGATCTAGGCCAGCCCACCCCCCTTATCAATCCGGTCAATGGTACGCGCCCGATCCGCCATCCCTGCCTACAGTCTTCGGATGTGCTGGACGCCCCGAACACCGACGACGAGGGACCGACCGTGACCAACGCCGCGCAAGCCGCCAATGCCTGGCGCATCCTGTTCCTGCTGTTTCTGGCCAATCTGTTCAATTTCTTCGACCGCACCATTCCTGCCATCATCATCGAGCCTATACGCCTGGAATGGCAGCTGAGCGATTTCCAGCTGGGCATCATCGGCACCGCCTTCACCTTGGTCTACGCCCTCGCTGGTCTGCCGCTGGCACGCCTGGCCGATACCGGCTCGCGGGCCAGGTTGATGGGCTGGGGGCTGGCGGCCTGGAGCGGTTTGACCGCCGTCAACGGCATGGTCGGCAGCTTCTGGAGCTTCCTGCTGGTGCGCATGGGCGTGGGCATCGGTGAGGCCAGCTACGCACCGGCGGCCAACTCGCTGATCGGCGATCTGTTTCCCGCCGAGCGCAGGGCCCGGGCCATGGGGCTGTTCATGCTGGGGCTGCCGCTGGGCCTGCTGCTGGCATTTTTTTCCATCGGTGCGATGGTCCAGGCATTCGGCAGTTGGCGTGCGCCGTTCTTCATCGCCGCGGTGCCGGGGCTGTTGCTGGCACTGCTGGTGTTCAGGATTCGCGAACCCGCCCGCGGCGCCGCGGATCACCTGCCAGCGCTCCAGGGGCCCCTCGACCGACCGTTGCGGCGGGTGTTGAGCGTACCCACCTTCGCCTGGCTGGTGCTGGCCGGACTGACCTTCAATTTCGCCTCCTACGCCTGCAACTCCTTCATGGTGCCGATGCTGCAACGTTACTTCGCCTTGCCATTGCACGACGCCGCCGTGGCGACGGGTGTGATCGTCGGGCTCAGCGGACTGGTGGGTTTGACCCTGGGTGGCTGGGTGGCCGACAAGCTGCACCAGCGCCTGGCCAATGGGCGGTTGCTGTTCGCCGTCGCGAGCCTGCTGGTGGCGACGCTCGCCACCGCCTGGGCGCTGCACGCCGGCCGTATCGAGCTGGGGGTGTTCGTGGCCGTGTTCGGTATCGGCTGGCTGTTTTCGTACACCTTCTACACCTGCGTCTACACCGCGATACAGGACGTGGTGCCACCGCCACTGCGAGCCAGGGCCATGGCGCTGTACTTCGCCGGTCTTTACCTGCTGGGCGGGGGGCTGGGGCCGGTGATGGTCGGCGCTCTATCGGACCATTTCGCTATCAAGGCCATGCAGGCTGCAGGCGAGGGGGCCATGAGCGAGGTGTTCAAGGCCCAGGGCCTGCACGATGCGATGTACCTGATCCCCGCCGCGCTGCTGCTCACACTGCTGTTCCTGTTGGCCGCCTCGCGCTGTTTCAGCCGCGATGCCCAGCGCATGCGTGAAGGCCTGGGGGCGCCGGTGGCAGTGCCCGGCGGCCGTGTGGCCCGTGCCTGAAGCGTGATTCAGCTACGGGCCAGCAGGCGGCGCAGGGTGCCGAGGATGGACGCCGAGTCATAGGGCTTGCGCACCACCGGCACGTCGCGCAGATGCTCGGCGATGCTCAAGGTATCGCCATAACCGGTAGCGAACAGAAAGGGAACGCTGCGCCGTGCCAGTTCCTCGGCGATGGGCATCGATGTACTGCTGCCCAGGTTGACGTCCAGCACGGCGACGTCCGGTGCGCGGTCCTCGATCAGGCGCAGCGCCTCTGGCACCGATGCGGCGGTGCGCACGTCTTCGAGCTGGGCGTCGGCGAGGATCTGCTCCAGGCCCACGGCGATGACCAACTGGTCCTCGACGATGAGGACGCTCACAGCTGGCAACGTCTCGAAGCCGTCCGCCTGCTTTAGCGGGTCGGCAGGCGTAGGCGAACGCCCCGCGTCATCGCTTGCAGTGACGTGTCGGGCGGGGATGCCGAAGATCCCGACCAAACCTTCGGACCGATAGTCCAGCTGGCTGGTGCCGCCCAGATCGAAGGGAATGCTGCGGTCGATCAGCACCGAGCCGAAACCGCTGCGTGTGGGCGCGTGCACCGTCGGGCCGTCGCTTTCATGCCAGACGATCTCACAAGCGCCGCCGGCGTCCAGGGTCCAGTCGACTCGCAAGCGTCCTGCGCTGCGCGACAGGGCGCCATACTTCGCGGCATTGGTCGCCAACTCGTGCAGGACCAGTGCCATCACCGAGTAGGCACGAGCGTCGAGCATCACCGCCGGACCGTCCAGCGCGATGTCCTGGGCGCCTGAACAGTAGGGCGAGAGTTCCGCCTCCAGCAGCGAGCGCAGCCCGCCGCCGCCATCGCCGCGTACCACCTGGTCGTGGGCCAGCGACAGGGCCTGAATACGCCCGCGCAGCTTGCTCACGTAGTCGTGCAGGGTCTGGTGCTCGGGCGCCGGGTGCGCCACCAGGGCGCCGATCAGCGAGAGGATGTTCTTGACCCGATGATTGAGCTCTTCGTTGAGCATGCGCTGGCGCACGTCGGCCTTGGACCGCTCGTTGGCCAGCAGCTCGCTGTTGTGGAGCGCCACCTCGACGATGGCGGCGCGGATGGCTTCGCCGAACTGGCGGTCATGTTCGCTCCAGGGCACCGACTGCTGCTGCACCGTTTCCTTCCACAGGGCGAAGCTCTTGCGCGGGGTCAGGCGCTCGCCCAGGCTGCCGGTGCCATAGGTCTTCTGCGGATCGCCCGCCCAGTCCAGGGTCGCCAGCACCTCCCGGCGAAAGAACAGCAGGTAATCCCTGGGGTGCTGGGACATGGGAATGGCCAGCACCCCGCAGACCTCTTCGATGTAATCCTGTGCAGCCGGATGGACCAGCGTCAGCTGGTGGCTGGCCCAAGTGCGACCTTCGGCCAGGGTCTGCACCACACGCAGCAGATCGGGCATCGCGGCCACTGACGGCGTATGGCCCAGGGCCGACCAACGTCCCTGCAACGACATGCCGATGCCGTCACAGGCGATCAGCGATTTGAATTCACCCAGCCGGGCCTGGAAGAAATTGGCCAGGTCCGGGCTCTGGTTGGCGTCACGCAGCAGGGTATCGAGCGAGCGACGCACCTGCTCGGCGGCTTCGAGCTGCTGGCGGGTGCGCAGGCGTTCGATGTGCAGCGAAAAGAACTCGCCGAACATTTCGGCGGCGGCGCGCTGACCCAGGTTGAGCAGGCGAGGCGCATAGTGGTGGCAGGCGATCAGACCCCACAGCGCGCCGTCGACGATCACCGAAATCGACATGGAGGCGCCCACGCCCATATTGCACAGGTACTCGCAGTGTATCGGCGACACGCTGCGCAGATGCGCGTGAGACAGGTCCAGCGGTTCCCCCGAAGGGTCCAGCAGCGGCTCGATGGCCACCGGCGCGAAGCGCACGTCGCCGATCAAGCGGATCGGATTGCGCAGGTACAGCGCGCGTGCCTGCTGGGGAATGTCGGAGGCCGGAAAGTACTGGCCCATGAAGCTCTCCAGGTCGGCGCGCTTGGCCTCGGCCACCACCTGGCCCGCACCATCCACGCCCAGCTTGTAGACCATCACCCGATCATAGCCGAGCATGGCCCGCAGGTAGCGCGCCGAGTCGCTGAACAACCTGGGGGACTGGTCGATCTCTCGCAACTGGGCGATCAGGCTGCGGGCCAGATCGATGGGCTCGGTAGCGCCGGTCGTGGCCGGCTCGAACTCGATGATCGTCGAACCCTTGAAGCGATGGGCAGCGATGTCGAAGCGGTCCCCCGAAGGCAGGGGCACGGCGAACAGCAGCGCGGGGCGTGATGCGTCTCGGGTGCGTGCCAGGGCGTTGCGGATATCGTGCGCCACCTGATCGCCCAGCACGGCCTGGAGCGTACGCCCGTTCACCTGTTCGCCGCAGCCGAGCAGCGCCGGCGTATTGGCCGAGTGGCGCAGGACCACCCCGGCCGAGGCATCGCAGGCGATCAGGCAGCCGTGGGGCTGGATACTGCCGGGTATCTGGATCGGCTCGCGGTCGCAGTTGGTGAGGTTTACACGGGAGTCGAAGGTCATCGGCCCTGCCTGTCGAGAAGATGGGGGCAGGCAGGCGAGAGAGGCGCCTGCCGCGTGGGGGAGGTCATCGATCGTGCAGGGCATGTCGCGCGATCGGCCCGTGCAATGAACGTGTGACAGCCCCGCTCAGGCAGTGGTTTCAACCTGCGCGCGATCCGCCAGCGAGGAGCCTGGCGCCACCCCAGTGGCTGGCAGGTCGATGTCCGGACGCAGCGGGCAGGTCAGTGTCAGGCGTTGGCGCAAGGCGCCGCGCAACTGCTGGAGGTCGTCGATGCGCTGCTCGATCAATGCCAGCTTGTCCTGCAGCAAGGCCCGCACCGCCTGGTCGGGATCGCTCGCTCCCCAGAGCCGCTCGACGTTGACGCCGATTTCTCCGAGGCTGAAGCCCAGGCGTTGAGCGGTGCGGATGAACATCACCAACTGCACCGTGTCCGGTGGGTACTCGCGGTAGCCATTGGCACGACGATGGGCGCGGACGAGGCCGCGTTCTTCGTAGAAGCGCAGGGTGTCACGGCTCACGCCGCAGGCCTGGGCGAGTTCGCCGATACGCATGATCTTGCTCGCTCACGAGAATGCTTGACCTTGGAGCATACCCGAAGGTCTAGCCTGGCGCTCTCATCGAAACGAAGGAACCGACACCATGTGGACCCATTCCCGCTATCACACGCTGGTGCGTGCCAGCGGCCTCTACGACCTGACGATCACCCTCGGCTTCGCCACGCCCTGGACCTTCATGCTGCTGCACGGCTGGCTGGGTAGCCTGCACACCGCGCTGGGCCTGCCAGGCCAGCTGCCGGCGTTCGGCCCGGAGCCGATGATGATGGCCAACCTCATGGGCTCGATCGTCTGCGTCTGGGCCTGGCTGCGCATCCGTCATCCGTCGGTACGCCTGGGGCGCTACGACGCGGTGGGCAGGGTGCTGTTCGCCAGCTGGCAGCTATATGCCCTGGCCCACGGCGCCACGGCCCTGATCTGGGGCATCGTCGCGCTGGAGATCGCCTGGGCCATCGCTCAGGGGCTGCCGATCAGCGGCCGGGACGAATCGCCGATCGTGGTCGGTCACTGACTGGCGAAGGCCTGCGCGCCCGGCAGGGCCGCCCAGGCCTGCGGCCCTGCGAGGATCTCCGCCTCGCTGAGCAGGCAGGCGTCCAGATCCCGGCGCAGCGCCTGATGGTCGAGCGCCTGCCCGATGAACACGATCTCCTGGCGACAGTCGCCGACCTGGCCATCCCACTTGTCGGCGATGGCCTGGCGCCGATAGGTATCGGCCGGCCACTGCTGCTGGTCGATGAAACGCCACCAGCGTCCGGCGTGCTCCCAGCGGAAGTGCCCGGCGGTCTGCGCCAACAGGCCGATTTCGTGGAAACGGCTGGCCACCCAGAAATAGCCCTTGCAGCGCAACAGGCGACCCTGGGGCCAGGGTCGCTCGAGCAGTTGCAGCAGCCTCTGCGGGTGGAACGGCGCACGCTCGCGGTACACCCAGGAACTGATGCCGTAGGTGACCGATTCGGCGTGCGCCGAGTCCTGTTCGTCCATTCGCCGCATCCAGCCAGCCGAGCGCGCCAGGCTCGGCAGGTCGAACAGGCCGGTGCCCAGGACCTGCTCGAGCGCCACCTCGCCGCGGGTCATCGGCAGGATCCGTGCCCGTGGGTTGAGCTGGCCCAGCAGCGCCTGCAAGCGCGGGTACTGGGTCGGCGCGCACAGGTCGAGCTTGTTGACCAGTATCACGTCGGCATACTCGACCTGCTCGATCAGCAGCTCGCCGAGCGGTCGTTGCCCAGGCTCGCCGCCGGCCGGTTGCGCCGAATCGAGCAGGCCTTCGAACGTGCTGGCGTCGACCACGGTGACCAGGGTGTCCAGGCGCGCCAGCTCGCTCAGGCTGAAACCGTCGACGTCCAGGAACGCAAAGGTCTCTGCCACCGGCATTGGCTCGGAGATGCCGGTGGATTCGATCAACAGATAATCGAAGCGCGCGGCGCGCGCCAGCTGGCTGACCTGTTCGAGCAAGTCGGCGCGCAGGGTGCAGCAGATGCACCCGTTGCTCATTTCCACCAGTTGGTCGCTGCCGCGATTGAGGGTCACCGTTCGCTCGACCTCCTCGGCATCGAGGTTCACTTCGCTCATGTCGTTGACGATCACGGCCACCCGCAGCCCTGCGCGGTTGCGCAGGATGTGGTTGAGCAGGGTGGTCTTGCCGGCGCCGAGAAATCCCGACAGCACGGTCACCGGCAACCGAGCTGGCACGGCCGCCTCGGGGTTCACCGCGCTACCACCGGATCGAGGTAGCTTTCGAACAGGTCGACCACCACCTGTCCGTCGTCGGCGGCCTCGCCCCACAAGTCCCGGACTTCGAACTGGACGTGATAGGTAGGTTGCAGCAGCGCCGAGCGATCCCCGTGACCGATGCTGTCGGGGAATGGCCAGCGCTCACGGGTACGGTGCAGCACGACCCCTTCCTTGCCGCGCACGTAGCCGGGAAAGCGCACGTGCCCGGCGAAGTGCTCGTCACGCACCCGTACCCGCTCGCCGACTTCGAAGGGCGGCCGGTCGCCGATGGCCGCCCGGCCCTGGCTATGGGGCGGATTGGCCAGCTTGAACGGCGCGCCCAGGGCGTCATCGAGGGCCTGGCGATCGATCGCGCCTGCCTCGACCAGCAGCGAGGCGGTGGCGATCACATAACGCTCGTAATAGGTGGTGCCCACGTGCTGGCGCACGTCCAGACGCTCGACGGCATGGCGCACTTCGTCGATGCTGAACAGGCCCAGGTGGTCACAGGCCACGAACATGAGGCTGTAGGCCAGATGCTCCCAGTCCTCCTTGAAGACCGGTTTGTAGCTGAGGCTGTCGATGCGGTGGGCCACCTGGCCGAAGCCCTGGAAACCGCCGAGATCGTGAAATCCGTTCATTGCACTGTACCTTTGCAGAGGGAGAAGGGCAGGTGCTCAGCGCACCACGGGCAAGGCGACGCCGATCAGCACGTCCTTGGTGACCAGGCTGCGTAAAGCCAGCTCATCCAGGTGCTCGCTGCCGGCTGGCCGCTGTGGCAGCACCAGGTAGCGGCTCTCGGCGGAGGTGTCCCACACCCTCACCTGGGTGGATGGCGGCAGCTCGGTGCCCAGTTCGCTGAGCACGGTGCGGCCCTCGCGCACCAGGCGGGCACGGAATTCGAAGCTTTTGTACCACTCCGGCGGTAACCCCAGTACCGGCCAGGCCGTGCACGAGCACAGGCTGCAGACGATGACGTTCTTCACCTGGGCAGTGTCTTCCAGTGCGACCAGGTATTCGCCTTGGGGACCGGTGTAGCCGAACTGGCCACAGGCGGCGGTGGCGTCTTCGAGCAGCAGTCGACGGAAGTCATCGTCGACCCAGGCGCGCGCGACCACTCGAGCGCCGTTGGCCGGGTCCCAGTGATTTTCCATCAGGTCGGTGAGGTGTTCGATGTAGCCCTCAGGGATCATGTCCTGTTCGCGCATGACCTTCAGCAGCGCGCGTGCGCGCTGGCCCGGGGTGGTGGTGTGCGGATCCGGCACGGCTGTGCTCATGGGTTTCTCCTCGGTTCTCGGCTCGGTGAGTTACAAGGTGCGCCAGTCGACGCTGGTTTCGAAAGCGGCGGCAGCCTGGTACAGCAGGCCTTCGCCATGGTGGCGGGTGACCAGCATCAGACCCACGGGCAGGCCATCGACCTGCCCGCAGGGGACCGACATGGCCGGATGACCGGTGATGTCCTGGGCGCTGGTGTTGCCGATCATCTCCAGTGCACGGCCGACGTACTCGGTGATCGAGCAGTCCTGCGGTGGATGCGGCTGTGCCAGGATCGGCACCGTCGGCATCACCAGCACGTCGCAGCGCTGCAATGCCTGGTCATAGGCGGCGCGGGCCACACGGGCGATGTTCTGCGCCTTGGCGTAGTAGCGCCCGTGGTAGCGATCCAGGCCGTACTGGCCGACCAGCATGCACAGCTTCAGTGAACAGGACAGCCGATCGGCCTGATCGCGCCAGCCGACCTGCTTGTCCAGCAAGGCGACGTCGTACAGCCCCTTCCAGTTAAAACCTGCGCCATTGCCGTGCATGAGTTGCGCCATCAGGCCCTCGCAGCCGATGGGGTGCCACAACGCTGCGGCCAGCCGGTGCTCGGCCACGGATTCGGACAAGACCACCGCACCCAGGCCGCCCAGCCGCTCGATGGCGGCGTTGACTTTGTCGGCGACTCGCGGGTCGAGATTGCTCAGCCCGAAGCCTTCGCGCAGCACACCAATGCGCAGCCCTTGCACCCCACGGTCCAGGTACTGGCTGTAGTGGTCGACCTGCGGTGCGAGCTGGCGCGGATCCAGCCCGTCGGCACCGGCCATGACTTCGAGCATCAAGGCGTTGTCGCGCACGTTGGCGGTGATGGGCCCGGCGTGGTCGATGGTCGCCTCGATGGCCATGATGCCGGTATAGGGCACCAGGCCATGGGTCGGCTTCATGCCGTAGGTGCCACAGAATGCCGACGGAATTCGGATCGAACCGCCCTGGTCGCCGCCCACCGCCATGTCGACTTCGCCGGCCGCGACCAACGCTGCGCTGCCCGAGGAGGAACCCCCGGCGGCATAGCCTCGACGGTGAGGATTGTGCACCGGCGCCGGGTCGGACGTGTGACTGCCGCCTGACAGGCAGTAATGCTCGCAGGTGGCTTTGCCAGCAATGGTCGCGCCGGCCTCCAGCAGGCGCGTGACCACGGTGGCGTCGAAGCCGGGCACGAAGCCTTCCAGTGGCGCTGCACCATTCATCATCGGCACGCCGGCCAGGGCGATGTTGTCCTTGAGTGCGACGCTGCGCCCCGCCAGCTTGCCGTGCACGGCGCCGCTGACTTCACAGCGGTAGTACCAGCCATTGAGCGGGTTGTCGGCGGCCTGCGGGCGGTGACTGGGCCGCGGCCCGGCCGGCGGCACGGGGGTGTTGTCGGGCAGTTCGTCGATCAGGTCGTATGCCTCGAAGCTGCCCTGCATCAGGGCCAGGTATTCGCTGGCCTGCTCGGGTGAGAGGCGCATGTGCAGACGCTCGCCGAGGGCCTGCAGTTCGCTGGGGGTGGGGCGGTCGATGGCCATGGGTCGAGTCCTTCAGGTTCGTGACTGGGTAAGCGGGTGAAGCGCGGGTCAGAACACCCGTGCGTAGCGCAGGTTGATGCGCAGGTCTTCCTTGGGGCCGTTGTCCACCGAGAGGTCACGCCCCAGTTGCAGTTGCAGCTGGTCCTGGGTCGTGACGAAGTGCGTGGCGGTCAGGCGCAGGTTGGTGGTGCCGAGGCGGTTGTCCTGGTTCACCTGCTGGATTTCGGTTTCTCCGCCCCAGGTGCGCCCGACGCCGACACCGAAACTGGTGCGTGCATCCGGCATATAGCGGGCCATCACCTGCGCGGCATAGGAAACGTCCTGCTTCAGGCGCTGGCTGTCCGGGCCGTAATCGTCGTTGTCGCCATACCAGGTGGCGCCGCCGACCAGGTCCAGCGCCCAATGCGGGTCGAAATGCTTGACGTAGGCGCCCTGCAGTTCGAACTTCCAGCGGTTTTCACCGAGATTGAGCGGGTCGTCGCGGTCATAGTCACCCGTGGGCAGGGTGAGGTAAGGGGTCAGGCTCAGCACGTCGCGCGCCTCGTTGAGCCGCCACCTGAGCGGCGCGGCCAGTATCGGATCGCCCATGCCGCTGGCGCTGCCCAGCGCAGCCGCGTCGCCGTGGCCGCTGACATGGCCGAACGGCGCGAGGAACTGCGGATCGATGGTCACCGTGTCGCTCAGGGCGATCACGTGCAGCAGACGCAGGATGCCGATGTCCGAGCGCAGCTTGAAGTCGTCGCTGACCTGGTGGCCACGGGCGTGCAGGGAGTCGGTCGTGGAATGCTGGTAGTAGATCAGGCCGATGGTGGTCCCCGGCGCGAACTGCTCGTAGTCGCCCGGCGCCACTTCCACCGCGCTGGCCGCCATGCCTGGCAACAGCAGGCTCAGGCCCAGCAGACGCAGGGCGTGTCTGTCGGCGCTCATCGAGCACCTCCTGACTGTGGCGTGCAGGACGGCGTGGCATCGCGCAGCATGCCGGTTCGCGGATGGCAGTTGATGTACTCGAAGCGTTGCTCACGGCCATCGCTGACCGACACCTCGTGGTACAGCCGCAGGTCACGCAGCCCGGCAGCCACCCGGAAGAAGGTGACGAAGATGCGCAGGTGGGTGGGGTGCGACTCGGCCCAGCGTTCGAGCTTTTCCACCGAGCGCCAATGGCCGATGTTGTAGCTGGTATCCAGTGGATTGCCCTGCAGGTCGATGTTGCGCACGAAGCGGTTGCTGTAGCAGCCCAGCGCAGCGCCCTGGTCACGCAGGAAGTCCATGCCCGCCTGCAAGGTCGGCAGGATCTCGTCCAGGTACAGCGAGCGCTCCTGGGCATCGGCCTGTGCCCAGTCCTGGCCGGAGCGGATCAGTGTGAGGTTGTCGTGCCCTGCCACCACCACTCGGCCACCCTTGGCCGGATCGCCACTGACGATGCGCAGTTCGCCGTCGGGGGCCATCCAGTCGTTCTGCGAGATCGGGAAGCGATCGCGCATCGAGCCCCAGTAGCCGTGTTCCTCGATCTCGCCACTGCTGGCGTCCATCACTGCTCCCACGCCTGGAAGCCGTTCGCGGAAGGCGTACAGGGTTTCGAACTGTTCGGCACGCGGCGCGACGACTTCCCGGAAATAACCCAGGTCTTCGTGCAGGCGCGCGTCGGCGGACCACCACTGCTCCACGTCGCTGCTGCGCATCCAGCGGCAGTAGGCGGCAGGGTCTCGCCAGTAGCCGACCGCGATCAGGTTGTCATGGCCGCTGTCATCGGTGTGATGGGTCAGGTCATGATGCAATGGCCCATCGCTGAGGCCGAAGCTGGCCACGATCCGCTGCAGGGCCGCCAGCGCGGCCGGCTTGCGTGCCTCGCCCAGGTACTGCACGCCCAGATACGCCATCACCACTTGCTGCAGGTCTTCGCCGGCTCGTCCCACCCACATGGCGAAGGGCGGTTGGTAGTCGTCCGGGACCCTGCGCGACAGGGTGCGAGGGCATTTGAGATGCTGGTCGATCGCCGATTCCATGGGGGCTCCTTGTTGGGTTCTGCTCATCAGGGGGTCTATGTGCCGCCTTGGTGACGCCATGGATTGCGCGGCGTCGGCTAGACAGTAGGCCGCCCGCGGGGGCCACTGCTTGTATGGCCGGGACAACGTGTTGGCTGGGCGTGACAAGGGGTTGTGCGAGCGCCTTACGGGGGCGACTCGTGCACGCGGAGCACGCTTGAGGTGCAGCGAAACCGGGTTGTGCAGGGCCGGGTCGAGCGCATGTCGCGCAATTCAAAGAGGTTATCGAGGGTGGCGCGGGTATTGCTTGCGAAGTGGGATTCACCTTTCCCGAACTGCACGCATCGAGCCTGTCTGAGGTTAATGCCATGCCCGACCCCAATCGCTATTCGACGCTCGCCGTGGACCCCACCCGTCGCTTCGATTACTGGCGGGACGTGGTCTGCCAGCACTGCCTCAAAGCGGACAGCCAACCCGCCTCACCCAGCGATTTCTGCGGCACCCTCGGCGTCAAGGGCATTGGCGCGCTGGAGCTCTACACCTTGTCCTCGCCGTTGCACCATTGGCAGCGCGACGACCGGCATCGACGCTGCGACCCCAACGATGACCTGTGGCTGAGTTTCTCCGCCCAGGGCTTCGGACGTTTCGAGCAGAGCGGCCGACGGGTGAGCGTGGCGGCCGGCGATGTGTTCCTATACGACGCAGACCAGTGTTTCCGTTTCAGCCTGGGTGGTACTGAAAACCACCTGTTGCGCATTCCACGACGCTGGTTGGCTGCGCGTGTGCCGGGCATCGAGCAGCGAACGGCCACCGTTCTGGACGATCGACGTCCCGGTGTGCTGCCGCTGCGTAGCATGCTCGCGCAAGCGGCGGAGCACGCGACCCTGGGTGATGGCGCGTTGAGCGCCCGCTATGCAGAAACTCTGCTGGATCTGCTGGTCCTGAGCCTGGAATGGCAGGATTTGACGGTGACCCATGGGGAACTGGATCTGTACGGGCGAGCGATGCGCTACATCCGCGAGCACCTGGCCGACCCCGAGTTGAGCCTGGAACGCATCGCCCAGGTCCACCATGTCTCCACCCGCACCGTGACCCGGGCCTTCGCCCGGCATCAGAAAACGCCGGTCGCCGCGATCTGGCAAGAGCGGCTGGACAGCAGCCGCCGTGCGCTCGAGGCGGGGCAGGTCAAGAGCATCTCCCAGGCCGCCCTGGAGCATGGATTCAGCGATTTTTCCCATTACAGCCACGCGTTTCGCAAGGCCTATGGCATGGCGCCCTGCAGCCTGCTCAAGCGCCCTTGACAGGATCCTGAAGGGCGAGGCCGGCGCTGTTGAGCGCCTGGACATGTTTGACCAGCGTTTCGAGAGAAAATGGCTTGCTCAGCACGGGACAACTGGAACGCAGCGGCGAGTTGTCCAGCAGCTCGGGATGGGCATAGCCGGTCATGAACAGAATGGGCAGGTGAGGTCGGGTCTTGCGGCTCTCCAGCGCCATGCTGTGGCCGTCCATGCCGCCCGGCAGCCCTATATCGGTCACCAGCAGGTCGATGGGAATGTTCGATTGCAGCAGTTGTAACCCGGCCTTGCTGTCGGCGGCCTCCATTACCACATGCCCCAGCGCGGCCAAGGTCTCGGTGACGAAGGCGCGCACCGAGGCCTCGTCGTCCACCACCAGGATGTTCTTGCCAACCTCGCTGGTGGGCAACGCCAGGGCCGGTAGCGGTTCGCTGAGCGCCTGTGCCTGAGTGTCGTAGACCGGCAGCAGCAGGCTGGCGCGCGTGCCTTTGCCCGGCGCCGAATCCAGGCGGATCTGCCCCCCGGACTGCTTGGCGAATCCATAGATCATCGACAGCCCCAGCCCGGAACCCTGACCCACCGGCTTGGTGGTGAAGAAGGGGTCGAAGGCTTTCACCAGGGTATCGGCGTCCATGCCGATGCCATCGTCCTCGACCACGATGGCCAGGTAGTTGCCGTCAGGCAGCGCCTCGGCGTCGTCTGGCGCGGCCAGCAAGCAGAAGTCGCAGGTGCTGATGGTGAGATTGCCGCCGCCGACAAGGGCATCGCGGGCGTTGATGCACAAGTTGAGCAAGGCGTTCTCGAATTGGGCAGGATCCACCAGGCAGGTCTTGAGCGTCGGGCTCAGGTCCACGCGCACGTGCACCGTCGGGCCGACCGTACGCTGGATGAGCTCCTCGATACCGCTGATGAGCGCGTTCATGTCGGTGGGCTCCGGCAACAGCGTCTGCTTGCGGGAAAACGCCAGCAGGCGATGCGTCAGCGCCGCGGCACGCTGGGCAGCGGTGTGGGCCACCGAGACATAGCGTTCGAGGTCGGCGGTGCGGCCCTGGTTCAGGCGCAGGCGAATCAGGTCCAGGCTGCCGGTGATACCGGCCAGCAGATTGTTGAAGTCGTGGGCGATGCCCACCGTGAGTTGGCCGACCGCCTCCATCTTCTGTGCCTGACTCAAGGCGGCCTGGGCCGCCTCGCTCTGCGCCACGGCCTCGCGGATGCGCGCTTCGAGCGTGCGGTTGAGTTCCAGCAAGGCCTGTTCGGCGGCTTTCTGCGCGGTGACGTCGACGGACGAGCCGATCAGGCCGATCACCTGCCCGTTATCATCGAGCAGGGGCGCCTTGTGCGACAACCAGATGGCTACCGTGCCGTCGGCCTGGTCGACGCGTTCCTCGATCTGCTCCACCTTGCCGCCATGCATGATGCGCTGGTCGGTGGCCATCACCTGCAGGGCCTGGGCCTTGTCTTCGAGAAACTCGAGGTCGGTCTTGCCCAGATAGAACTCTGGCGGCTTGCCGATGAGGTCCGTGGTGCCCTGGTTGGCGACCAGCATCCGTCCTTGCAGATCCTTGGCGTAGACCACGCCCGGCACGGCGGCGGCGAAGGTGCGCAGCAACGCCGACATGCGATCGCGTTCGGCCTCGGCCGCGCGTCGGCTCTCGATGTCGATCAGCACGCCGGGGAAGCGCTCGGGCACGCCGTTGGCATCGAGCTCGACATGACCACTGGCTTCGATCCAGCGGTACTGGCCATCTTCGCGGCGCACACGGTACTCGCAACGGAAGCTGCCGCCGCGTTGCAGGGTGCGTTCGATCTCGTCGGCCACCCGGCCGACATCGGTGGGGTGGATCGAGCCGAAGGCTTCCTCGATGGGAATGCCGGCTTTGCAGCGCTCAAGGGGCAGGCCGAACGAGCGGGAGAATTCCAGGTCGGCGGTCACGCTGTTGTTGGGGATGTCCCACACCCAGGTGCCAGTGATCGCGCCCGAATCCAGCGCCAGTTGCAGACGCTCGAGCACGCTGGCGGAGTCGTCGCCCTCGTTGGGCGGCGGGGGGAGAGGGGAAACCATGGAGAGCCTCGAGGTCGCTGCAGGTGGGATGTTGACGTCATTGCCATGACGGCTATCGATTCTGACCACGTCCAGGCGCGTTCGATCCACGCAGGCTGTGGCTTTACGCCATCTTTCTCGCGCCCAGCTTGTGGGGCTGGTTACAGGACTCGGAGCCTCGGGTGCTCCGCGTCCTGCCGCGTGACAGGGCCATGCAGCCGCCCTGTCGACGTCATGGTCTAGCCATGCACACTGCTACACCGGTCGCAGAAAGGCTGCCTCCAGCAGCTGCCGAGTATAGGCATGCTGCGGCGCCTGGAAAATGGTCTGTGCATCCCCTTGCTCGACCACTTGACCGTGTTTGATCACCATCAGTTGATGGCTCAACGCCTTGACCACTGCCAGGTCGTGGCTGATGAACAGGTAGGTCAGGTTGTACTTCACCTGCAGATTGCGCAGCAGTTCCACCACCTGGCGCTGCACCGTGCGGTCCAACGCCGAAGTCGGCTCGTCCAGCAGGATCAAGGCAGGCTTGAGCACCAGGGCGCGAGCGATGGCGATGCGCTGGCGCTGGCCGCCGGAGAACTCGTGGGGATAGCGATGACGCGTTTGCGGGTCCAGGCCGACTTCCTGCAAGGCGGCGACGATCGTCGCCTCCTGTTCGATCGGCGTACCGATCTTGTGGATACGCAACCCTTCGCCAACGATGTCCGCCACGCTCATGCGCGGGCTCAGGCTACCGAACGGATCCTGGAATACCACCTGCATTTCGCGCCTCAGCGGTCGCACCTGCTGCTGGTTCAGGTCCTGCAAGGCATGACCGTCGAAGCGAATGCCGCCCTGGCTGGCGATCAGGCGAAGAATCGCCAGGCCCAGCGTCGACTTGCCCGAACCGCTCTCGCCGACGATGCCCAGCGTCTGGCCCTGGGGCAGGCTGAAATCGACGCCATCGACCGCTTTCACATGATCGACGGTGCGCCGCAACAGGCCCTTTTTGATCGGGAACCAGACCTTGAGGTCGTCCACCTGCAACAGCGGCGTGCCTGCGGCCGTGGCGGCCGGACCGCCGCTGGGCTCGGCATTGATGAGCATCTGCGTGTAGGGGTGTTGCGGGTTTTCGAACAGTGAAGCGCAGTCGGCCTGCTCGACGATCTGGCCGCACTGCATCACGCAGACCCGATGAGCGATGCGGCGCACCAGGTTCAGGTCATGGCTGATCAGCAGCAGGGCCATGCCCAGGCGGGCCTGCAGCGACTTGAGCAGGTCGAGGATCTTCAGTTGCACGGTGACGTCCAGCGCCGTGGTGGGTTCGTCGGCGATCAGCAGTTCTGGCTCATTGGCCAGGGCCATGGCGATCATCACCCGCTGGCGCTGGCCGCCCGACAGCTCGTGGGGCAGGGCCTTGAGACGCTTCTTCGGCTCGGGGATGCCCACCAGTTCCAGCAGTTCCAGGGTGCGTGCGGTGGCCTGCTTGCCGGTCAGCCCTTTGTGCAACAGAAGGATCTCGTTGATCTGCTTCTCGATGCAATGCAGCGGATTGAGCGAGGTCATCGGCTCCTGGAAGATCATCGCGATGCGATTGCCACGAATACGCTGCATGGGTTTTTCGCCCAGGTGCAGCAGGTCCTGGCCCTCGTAACGGATGCTGCCGCCGGGGTGGCGTGCCAGCGGGTAGGGCAGCAGGCGCAGGATCGAGTGGGCGGTGACCGACTTGCCCGAGCCGCTTTCGCCGACCAGCGCCAGGGTCTGGCCCTTGCGGATGTCGAAGCTGATGCCATCGACCACACGGTTGACCTGTTCGCCGTTGACGAACTCCACCGCCAGGTCGCGGACTTCGATCAGGGTGTCTTGGCTCATGTCATTTCCTCGGGTCGAAGGCGTCGCGGGCGGATTCGCCGATGAACACCAGCAGGCTCAGCATCAGTGCCAGGACCGCAAAGGCGCTGATGCCCAGCCACGGCGCTTGCAGGTTGGACTTGCCCTGGGCCACCAGCTCGCCCAGCGACGGCGAACCGGCCGGCAGGCCGAAGCCGAGGAAGTCCAGCGCGGTGAGGGTGCCGATGGCGCCGGTGAGGATGAACGGCATGAAGGTCATGGTGGAGATCATCGCGTTGGGCAGGATGTGGCGGAACATGATCGGTGCGTTGCGCATGCCCAGGGCGCGCGCGGCGCGCACGTATTCCAGGTTGCGCCCGCGCAGGAACTCGGCGCGCACCACGTCCACCAGGCTCATCCACGAGAACAGCAGCATGATGCCCAGCAGCCACCAGAAATTCGGCTGCACGAAGCTGGCCAGGATGATCAGCAGGTACAGCACGGGCAGGCCCGACCAGATCTCCAGGAAACGCTGGCCGGCCAGGTCGACCCAACCGCCATAGAAGCCCTGCAGGGCACCGGCGATCACGCCGATGACGGAGCTGGCGAGGGTCAGCGTCAGGGCGAACAGCACCGAGATGCGGAAACCGTAGATCACTCGGGCTAGCACGTCGCGGCCCTGGTCGTCGGTCCCCAGCAGGTTGTCGGTCGAAGGCGGGGCCGGGGCTGGCACCTTCAGGTCGTAGTTGATGCTCTGGTAGCTGAACGGAATCGGCGGCCACAGCACGAAGCTGTCCTTGCTGGCGAGCAACTCGCGCACGTAGGGGCTCTTGTAGTTGGCCTCCAGTGGGAATTCGCCGCCGAAGGTGGTTTCCGGGTAGCGCTTGAACGCCGGGAAATACCATTGGCCGTCGTAGCGTACGGCGATGGGCTTGTCGTTGGCGATCAGCTCGGCGCCCAGGCTCAGGCCGAACAGCACCAGGAACAGCCACAGCGACCACCAGCCGCGTCGATTGGCCTTGAAACGCTCGAAGCGTCGGCGGTTGAGGGGAGAAAGGGCCATGTCAGTGCTCCCGGCTGGCGAAGTCGATGCGCGGATCGACCAGGGTATAGGTAAGGTCGCCGATCAGTTTCACCACCAGCCCCAGCAGGGTGAAGATGAACAGGGTGCCGAACACCACCGGGTAGTCGCGATTGATCGCCGCCTCGAAGCTCATCAGCCCCAGGCCGTCGAGGGAGAAGATCACCTCGATCAGCAGCGAGCCGGTGAAGAAGATGCCGATGAACGCCGAGGGGAAACCGGCGATCACCAGCAGCATGGCGTTGCGGAACACGTGGCCGTAGAGCACGCGGGTGCGGCTCAGGCCCTTGGCCTTGGCGGTGACCACGTACTGTTTGTTGATTTCGTCGAGGAAGCTGTTCTTGGTCAGCAGGGTCATGGTGGCGAAGTTGCCGATGACCAGCGCGGTGATCGGCAGCACCAGGTGCCAGAAGTAGTCCAGGATCTTGCCGGTGGTACTGAGCTGTTCGAAGTTGTTGGAGGTCAGTCCCCGGAGCGGGAACCAGTCGAAGTAACTGCCGCCGGCGAACAGCACGATCAGCAGGATGGCGAACAGGAACGCCGGAATGGCGTAGCCGACGATGATCGCCGAGCTGGTCCACACATCGAAGTGGCTGCCGTGGCGCACGGCCTTGGCGATCCCCAGCGGGATCGACACCAGGTACATGATCAGCGTGCTCCACAACCCCAGCGAGATCGACACGGGCATCTTCTCGGCGATCAGGTCGATGACCCGCGCGTCGCGGAAGAAGCTGTCGCCGAAGTCCAGCTGGGCGTAGTTCTTGACCATGATCCACAGGCGTTCGGGGGCCGATTTGTCGAAGCCGTACATGCGCTCGATTTCGGCGATCAGGGCCGGGTCCAGGCCCTGGGCGCCGCGGTAGTTGGAACCGGCCACCGAGACTTCCGCGCCGCCACCGGCAATGCGGCTGGTGGCGCCGTCGAAGCC
This sequence comes from Pseudomonas sp. S30, assembly GCF_016518545.1. GTDB lineage: Bacteria > Pseudomonadota > Gammaproteobacteria > Pseudomonadales > Pseudomonadaceae > Aquipseudomonas. Next base: position 107,391 of record NZ_JACVTO010000011.1, on the reverse strand, counting down.
TTCGAGCTTGGCGATCATCTGCTCGACCGGACCGCCTGGCGCGGCCTGGACGATGATGAAGTTGATGATCAGGATGCCGAACAGCGTCGGTACGATCAGCAGCAGGCGCCGCAGGATATAAGCGAGCATGTCAGTGCGCCTCGGCCGGGCTGGGAACGGGTGCCTGGCTGGCCGCCGGTGTCACTTCAGGCTTGATCCACCAGGTGTCCAGCCCTACGTCGTACTTGGGCGAGACCTGTGGGTGACCCAGGTGATTCCAGTACGCCACGCGCCAGGTCTTGATGTGCCAGTTCGGAATCACGTAGTACCCCCACAACAGCACGCGGTCCAGTGCGCGGGTATGGGCGATCAGGTCCTGGCGTGAACCGGCGTTGATCAGCTCTTCGACCAGTCGATCGATGGCCGGATCGCGCAGGCCGATGAAGTTGCGGCTGCCGGGGTTGTCGGCGGCTGCACTGCTCCAGAATTCGCGCTGCTCGTTGCCCGGCGAGTTCGATTGCGGGAAGCCGCTGACGATCATGTCGAAGTCCCGTGAACGCAGACGGGTGATGTATTGCGAAACGTCCACTCGGCGGATGCTCAGGTCGATGCCCAGTTCGGCCAGGTTGCGCTTGAACGGCAGCAGCACACGCTCGAACTCGGGCTGGGCCAGGAGGAACTCGATGGACACCGGTTTGCCCTGGGCGTCGACCATCTTGTCGTTGTCGATCTTCCAGCCCGCTGCGGTGAGCAGTTGGTAGGCCTTGCGCTGCTGCTCGCGGATCATCCCGCTGCCATCGGTCACCGGGTTGTGAAAGACCTGGTCGAACACCTGCTCGGGCACCTGGCCGCGCAGCGGCTCCAGTACCTTGAGCTCGTCGGGCGAGGGGAGGCCCTGGGCGGCCATTTCGGAGTTCTCGAAGTAGCTGCCGGTGCGCGTGTAGGCGCCGTTGAACAGCTGCTTGTTGGTCCACTCGAAATCCAGCAGCAGGCTCAGCGCCTGGCGTACGCGGATGTCCTGGAACACGGGCTTGCGCAGGTTGAAGATGAAGCCCTGCATACCGACCGGATTGCCATTGGGCAGCTCCTCCTTGACCAGCCGCCCGTCGCGCACGGCGGGCACGTCATACGCGGTGGCCCAGTTCTTCGCGCTCACTTCCAGGGCGTAGTCGAACTGCCCGGCCTTGAGCGCTTGCAGGGCGACGGCCGAATCACGGTAGGTGTCGTAGGTCATGGCATCGAAGTTGAACTGACCGCGGTTGATCGGCAGATCCTTGGCCCAGTAGTCCTTGACCCGCTCGTAGCGAATCGAACGCCCAGCCTTGACCTCGGCCACCTTGTAAGGACCGCTGCCCAGCGGCATTTCCAGGTTGCCCTTGGCGAAATCACGGTTGGCGTACCAGTGCTTGGGCAGGACCGGCAACTGGCCGAGGATCAGCGGCAGTTCACGGTTGTTGCTGTGCTTGAACCTGAACAGCACGCGCAACGGATCTTCGACCACCACTTCGGCCACGTCGGCGTAGTACTGGCGGTACAACGGCGCACCCTGCCTGGTCAGCGCCTCGAAACTGAACTTCACGTCCTCGGCGCGCATGGGATGGCCGTCGTGAAAGCGTGCTTCCGGGCGCAGGTAGAAGCGCACCCAGCCGTTGTCCGGGGCCTTTTCGATACGCCCGGCGACCAGGCCGTACTCGGTGAACGGTTCGTCCAGGCTGGCGCGCATCAAGGTGTCGTAGATGCTGCTGATGCCATCTGCCGCCACTCCTTTGTTGATGTAGGGGTTGAGGCTGTCGAAACTGCCCACGCTGGCCTGGCGAAAGGTGCCGCCCTTGGGCGCATCGGGGTCCACGTAGTCGAAGTGCTTGAAGTCGGCCGCGTACTTGGGCGGCTCGTCGTAAAGGGTCAGGGCGTGCTGCGGGGCCGCCGCAGCCCCCAGGCTCAGGCAGGCGAGCAGCAGGCCGGTGGCCAGGCGCAGGCGAGGCATGGGCATCATTTGGCTTTCTCCGAAGTCTTGAGCCACCAGCTGTTGAGCCCCAGGGTATAGGGCGGCGTGGTGACGAAGGCGAACCGGTTGCGGTAGGCCAGGCGATGGTTGTCCAGGTACCAGTTGGGAATCATGTAGTACTGCCACGACAGCACGCGGTCCAGCGCGCGGGCGGCCGCCACCTGCTCATCACGGGTGCGGGCGGCCAGCAGCGTGTCGAGCAGCAGGTCGACCACCGGATCCTTGATGCCGGCGTAGTTCTTGCTGCCCTTGATCGACGCCTGGCTGGAATGGAAATACTGCCACTGTTCCAGACCAGGGCTGAGGGTCTGGTTCAACGTCATCAGGATCATGTCGAAATCGAACTGGTCCAGCCGTTGCTTGTATTGGGCACGGTCCACGGTACGCAGGCGCGCGTCGATGCCGATGCTGGAGAGGTTCTCGACATACGGCTGCAGGATGCGCTCCAGGTTCGGGTTGACCAGCAGCAGTTCCAACCGTAACTGCCGACCCTGGGCATCGACCAGGCGCTGGCCGTCGAGTTTCCAGCCGGCCTCGCCCAGCAGCGCCAGTGCCTTGCGCAGCGTCTGGCGGTCGATGCCACGGCCGTCGGTGTGGCTGACCTGGACAGGCTCGGTGAACAGCCTGGCCGGCAGTTGCTCACGCAGCGGCGAGAGCAGCAACCACTCCTTGCCCGTGGGCAGGCCGCTGGCGGTGAACTCGCTGTTGGGGTAGTAACTGGTGGCGCGGCGGTAGGCGCTGCTGAACAGCGCGCGATTGGTCCACTCGAAATCGAGCATCAGCCCCAGCGCTTCGCGCACCTTCGGCTCGGCGAATGTCGCACGGCGGGTGTTCATGAACAAGCCCTGGGTCTGGGTCGGGATGCGGTGGGGGATCTGCGCCTTGATCACCTCGCCACGACCGATGGCCGGGAAGTTGTAGCCGTTGGACCAGTTCTTGGCCTGGTGCTCGATGTAGATGTCGAATTCACCAGCCTTGAACGCCTCGAAGGCCACGGTGGCATCGCGATAGAACTCGAATTCCACGCGGTCGAAATTGTATTTGCCTCGATTGACCGGCAAATCCTTGCCCCAGTAGTCCTTGACCCGGGTGAAGACCAGACGCCGGCCGGGCTGGACCTCGCTGATGCGATAAGGTCCGCTGCCCAAAGGCGGCTCGAAGGTGGTGGCCTTGAAGTCCCGACCCTGCCAGTAGTGCTTGGGCAGCACCGGCATCTCGCCCAGGCGCAGGATCAGCAGCGGATTACCGGCGCGCTTGAACACGAAACGGATGCGCAGTGGCCCGAGCACGTCGACCCGCTGCACCTCCTGAAGGTTGGTGCGGTATAGCGGGTGCCCTTCTTTGAGCAAGGTGCGATAGGAAAAGGCGACGTCGGCGGCGGTGATCGGCTGACCATCATGGAAGCGCGCTTCGGGACGCAGGTTGAACACCACCCAGCTACGGTCTTCGCTGTATTCCACCGAGCGGGCGATCAGTCCGTAACTGGACGTGGGTTCGTCGCCGGAGGGGTCGTACTGGCCGGTGCCGACCATCAGCGTCTCGTTGAGCTCGCTGACGCCGTACTGCTGAAAGTTGGGCGTCGAGACCGGGCTGGTACCCTTGAAGGTATAGGGGTTGAGGGTGTCGAAGGTGCCGAACGCCATGGCCCGCAAGGTGCCGCCCTTGGGCGCCTGCGGGTCGACCCAGTCGAAATGGGTGAAACTGGCCGGGTACTTGAGCGTGCCGAACTGCGTATAGCCATGGCTTTCGCTCACGGTCGCGACGGCGGGGAAGCTCAAGGCCAGGCTCAGCGACAGGAGGAGAGGTCTTATCAAGTCTGGGATCCGGTCAAGACGGCGTTGGGCTTGTCCGGCGTACAGTAACAGCTTGTCTGGCATGGAAAAAGAGTGGGGCGAGACGCTGCTGCAGCGGCTCGGGTTGATGCGCCAGCGCGGTTGCCGACAGCCTGCGCAGGTGGCATGACCACCGACGGCGATGGGGCTTGAGGCCCATCCGTCGGTGAGGGCGGGTGAACTCAGCGGCCCAGGTAGACGGTGAGTGTCTGACCCGGTTTGAGCGCTTGCCCGGTGCGTGGATTCCAGCGCTTGAGGTGCTTCATCTCGACGTTGAACCGCTTGGCGACCAGGTAGTAGGAATCACCCTTGCGCACCTTGTACTGGGTCGAGCGCTGCTGGGCCGCTGCGACCCGGCTGGCGGCTGCGCTGGGCGCCCCGGCGCCGCGCAACGCCAGTACCTGGCCAACCTTCAGGCTGCTGCCCGACAGGCGGTTCCAGCGCTGGATATCCTTGATCGACACGCGATTGGCCTGGGCGATGCTGCCCAGGTTGTCACCGCGCTTGACCCGATAGCGGGTGTTGGCGACCGGGGCCTTGGCTTCGGCCAGCGCTGCCTGGAACACGGCCTTGTTCGGTTGCAGGCTGATCAGTTGCTCGGGCTTTAGGTTGGACAAGCTGCTGGTCAGCAATTGCGCCTTGGCCGTTGGCACCAGCAACTGCTGCGGACCGTCGACCGTCATGCGCTTCTTGAAGGCCGGGTTGAGCTGGATCAACTCGTCTTCGTCGATGTTGGCGAAGGCGGCGACCCGGCTCAGGTCCAGACGGTCGTTGATGGCCACCACCTCGAAGTACGGCTGGTTGGCAATGGGGCTGAGGTTCACTCCATAGGCCTGCGGCGTCAGCACCACTTGCGACAGGGCCAGCAGCTTGGGCACATAGTCGCGGGTTTCCTGGGGCAGGGGCAGGTTCCAGTAGTCGGTGGGCAGGCCCAGGCGTTCGTTGCGCTCGATCGCCCGGCTCACCGTACCCTCGCCGGCATTGTAGGCGGCCAGGGCGAGCAGCCAGTCGCCGTTGAACATGTCGTGCAGGCGTGTGAGGTAGTCCAGGGCGGCGTTGGTCGAGGCGGTGATGTCGCGGCGGCCGTCGTAGAAGTTGGTCTGGCGCAGGTTGAAATGCCGGCCCGTGGAAGGGATGAACTGCCACAGCCCCACGGCGTGAGCGCGTGAGTAGGCCATCGGGTTGTAGGCACTTTCGATGGCCGGCAGCAGCGCCAGCTCCAACGGCATGTCCCGCTCTTCCAGGCGCTCGACGATGTAGTGCAGGTAGAGGCTGCCACGCTCGCCAGCGTTTTCCAGAAAGCTCGGATTGCTGGCGAACCACAGGCGCTGCTGCTCGATGCGCGGATTGACGTCGATGCTGTCCTGCAGCGCGAAGCCCTGGCGCATGCGTTCCCAGACATCTTCCGGCGCTTTCTGCTCGACCGGCCTGATCACCAGCGGGGCTGGCCGGTGCTTGATCCTGGCCTGATAGTCGTGTGCGCGAACGCTGTCAGCTTCGTCGACCGGACGACTGCTCTGGCAGCCCACCAGGGTGGCGGCCAGAGCCAGGGCGCTGACTTGCGCCAGACGCGTCAGGGCGGCGGAATGAGCGGTGCGGCGGCTACGTGAAGACATCGGCGTACACAGTTTTCCGGGCAAAAAAGTCCGGCGATTCTAGAAACCGCACCCGAATGGGTCAACCTTGGATAGCTTCTCGCGATGGAACGACGGCGCTCAGAACTGGTCTTTCCAGGCCCTGAGTGCAGCGAAAACCGCGACCTGGCTGTCGTTGGGGGAGCCCTTCCATTCGTCCGCTTTTTGTTTAACGGATGTTTCAGTCGTGCGAACGAACGGGTTCGTCAGCCGTTCCAGGCCGATGGTGGAGGGCAGGGTGATGCGGTCGTCGGCCCGCAGCCGGGTGACGTCCTCGAAACGTTGCGCCACGTGGGTGTTGTCCGGTTCCACGGCCTTGGCGAAACGCAGGTTGCTCAGGGTGTACTCGTGTGCGCAATACACCTCGGTGCGCTCTGGCAGTGCGGCCAGGCGCTGCAGGGCCGGCTGCATCTGCTGCGCGGTACCCTCGAACATGCGCCCGCAGCCGGCGGCGAACAGGGTATCGCCGCTGAACAGCAGCGGTGTCGGCGTAGCTTCGCTGTAGAACGCGATGTGGCCCAAGGTATGGCCAGGCACGGCCAGCACCTGCCACTCCAGCCCCAGCACGGTGATCCGATCGCCGTCCTCGAGCGCCACATCCCGAGCGGGAATGGACTCGTGGGCCGGACCCTGGACCTTGGCGCCGGTGGTGCGTTTGAGGGCTTGGACACCCCCCACATGGTCGTGGTGGTGGTGGGTCACGAGGATATCGGTCAGCGTCCAGTCGCCATGGGCCTGCAGCCAGGTCAGCACTGGCGCCGCATCGCCTGGGTCGACCACCGCGCACAGGCGTTTGGCGGTATCCTGTAACAACCAGATGTAATTGTCGGAGAAAGCCCGAAGGGCATCGATCTGTATCATGGTCCGGCTCCGAAGTCTCTGGCATTGACGTAAGGGCATCTTAGCCGCGATGGCGCGGCCGACGAAACCTTCCAGGGAGAATGCAATGACCGATCAAGCCTTCGCCCAGGCCGACCCCGAGTGGGTGGAACTGATCAGCCAGGCGCGTGACTGGTTGGCCGGCCCCTTGGGCCAGTTGCTGCTCAAGGAGGAGGAAAAACTGCTCGAAGATGAGCTGGACCGCTTTTTCGGCGGCTTTCTGGTGCACTACGGCCCTGGCGCCGGGGTGCCGCCCCGGGCGCTCAAGGTGCAACGCAACGTGCGCCTCGGTGCGCCACTGCCGGGCGTCGAGATCGTCTGCGAAGAGCAGGCCTGGCCGCTGTCCGAGCACGCCGCCGACGTGGTGGTGCTGCAGCACGGCCTGGACTTCAGCCTGTCGCCGCACAGCTTGCTGCGCCAGGCCGCCAGCGCCGTGCGCCCAGGCGGTCATCTGCTGGTGGTCGGCATCAATCCCTGGAGTGCCTGGGGCGCACGCCGCCTGATGAGCCGCAGTGTCCTGCGCAAGGCGCGCTGCATCTCGCCGTCGCGCCTGGGCGACTGGCTCAACCTGCTGGGTTTCGCGCTGGAGAAACGCCGCTTCGGGTGTTATCGTCCGCCGCTTTGCTCAGCGGTCTGGCAGCAGCGCCTGGCCGGCTGGGAACGGATGGCCGGCGGTTGGCAGTCGGCCGGCGGCGGGGTGTACCTGCTGGTGGCACGCAAGGTGGTGGTCGGCCTGCGCCCGCTGCCGCTGGAACGGCGCGAGCCGGTGGGCAAGTTGCTGCCCCTGCCGCTGGCCAAGGTCAATCGCCGTCACAGCGAGCCGTGAAGCCGTCCGTGGTCCATAACCTGCAAGCGAGCGAAGGCGGTACATGAGCGATAGCGTCGAGATCTACACCGATGGCGCCTGCAAGGGCAATCCTGGCCTGGGCGGCTGGGGCGCCTTGATCGTCTACAAGGGCGTGGAAAAGGAACTGTGGGGTGGCGAACGCGACACCACCAACAACCGCATGGAACTGATGGCCGCCATCTGCGCCCTCATGGCGCTCAAGCGCGAGTGCGACGTGGTGCTCACCACCGATTCGCAGTACGTGATGAAAGGCATCACCGAGTGGATGTCCAACTGGAAGAAGCGCGGTTGGAAGACCGCATCCAAGGAGCCGGTGAAGAACGCCGATCTGTGGAAGCTGCTCGACGAGCAGGTCAATCGCCATAAAGTCACCTGGAAATGGGTGCGCGGCCACATCGGCCATCCCGGCAACGAACGTGCGGACCAGCTGGCCAACCGGGGCGTCGACGAGGTCCGCACGCCACGCTGAGACCCTCGTGCGCAGGCACCTGGTCTGCGCGCTGCACCTCGATCATTTAATGAACTCTTCGAGCCGCCTCCCTCTCCACTGGAATATCCCACGAGGCCGGAATCGATGCTCCCACACAGCCAGCAGGGCTCAGGCCCGCTCACCCTGGTGCTCATGCACTTTCTCGGCGGCTCCCACCGCACCTGGGGGCCGACGCTGCCCTTCCTGGATCGCGAGCATCGCTGCATCGCCTTGAATACCCCTGGTTTCGGTGACGCCAATCAGGTCGAAGGCTACAGCGTCTCGCAGATGGCCGATCAGGTCGATGCCAGCTTGCGCAAGCTGGGCATCGAACGCTGCGTGCTGGTCGGCCATTCGATGACCGGCAAGGTCGCGGTGGCCTTGGCCGCCCGTCGCCCAGAGTACCTTCAGGGGCTGATTCTGGTGGCGCCTTCGCCGCCCGGTCCCCAGCCCATGAGCGAAGAGGACCGTGACCGCCAGCGTCGCTACACCGCTTCGCGAGCCGAGGCCGAACAGTTCGTCGACGAGTCCAGTTTCCATCGCCTGCCCGATGCCCTGCGCGAAGTCGCCATCGCCGACGCCCAGGTGTTGAATCTCGAGGCGTGGCGAGCCTGGGTCGATCATGGCAGTCGCGAGGACTGGAGCGATCGTATCGGCAGCCTGCCGTACCCGACCTTGCTGATCTGCGGCGAGGACGACGCCCAGGTGCCCGACGCCCACGAGCAGCAGCGCACGACACTCAGCCATTTTCCCCACAGCCTGGTGCTGACACTGCCGGGGGCTGGCCACCTTATGCCGTTGCAGACCCCCCTGGCGCTGGCGCGACCCATGCTCGATTTCGCTCACCGTATCGCTGATGGTTTTTCCCGAGGAGAAATGTGATGGATCTAGGCTTGAACAAACGCGTGGCATTGATCAGTGGCGCCGCAGGTGGCATCGGCCTGGCGACCGCACGCCTGCTGGCAGAAGAAGGCGTGCGCGTGGTGTTGACCGACATGGATCAGGAAAAACTGGAGAAATCCAGTGCAGACCTGGCCGGCGAGCCCCTGTTGATCGCCGCGGACATGACCGACCAGGCCCAGGTGGACGGCCTCATTCGCCAGGCCGAAGAACGTTTCGGCCAGGTCGATATCGTGGTCCACACCGCTGGCGTCACCGGCGCCAAAGGCGACCCTCTGACGCTGGCCGATGAAGACTACCAGGAAGCCTGGGATACCGATTTCTTCACCGCTGTGCGCGTCGCCCGCGCCGCGATCCCGGCCATGCGCAAGCGCGGCTGGGGACGGCTGGTGTGCATCACCTCGGAAAACGCCGTGCAGCCTTACTGGGAAGAGGCCGTGTACAACGTCGCCAAGGCCGCTCTGGCGGCTTTCATCAAGAACCTGTCCTACAAGGAAGCCGCTCACGGGGTCCTGTGCAATACGGTGTCCCCGGCATTCATCGAGACCGGCATGACCGACGGCATGATGAAGCAGCGCGCCGAGGAAATGGGCGTGAGCTTCGATGAAGCCGTCAAGAGTTTCCTCGAGGAAGAACGCCCAGGCATCGTGCAGCAGCGCCGTGGTCAGCCCGAGGAAGTGGCGGCGGCCATCGCCCTGCTGGTCTCCGAGCGCGCGTCGTTCATCAACGGCAGTAACCTGCGAGTCGATGGCGGTTCGGTGCAGAGCGTGCAGAATTGATTTAGCGCGACTCGACACCTGTCAACTACGCAGCGCCCATGGGCCATCAGTCCATGGGCGTATTGCTGTATACTCCCGGGCCTACTCGATGCTGCTTGGAGTGTCCGCGTGGACCCGCACAATACTCGCCTGATCGTCCTGGATACCGAAACCACCGGCATGCCGGTCAGCGAAGGTCATCGGATCATCGAGATCGGCTGCGTCGAGGTGATCGGCCGGCGCCTGACCGGGCATAACTTCCACGTCTACCTGCAACCTGATCGCGAGAGCGACGAGGGCGCGATCGGCGTGCACGGCATCACCGACACCTTCCTGCTCGACAAACCCCGCTTCGCCGATGTCGCCGAAGAGTTCTTCGACTACATCAAGGGCGCCCAGCTGGTCATCCACAACGCCGCGTTCGACGTCGGTTTCATCAACAACGAATTCGCGCTGCTGGGCCAGGACGACCGGGCTGACATCTCCCGCCACTGCACCATTCTCGACACCTTGATGATGGCGCGCTCGCGCCATCCGGGCCAACGCAACAGCCTGGACGCGCTGTGCAAGCGCTATGGGATCGACAACTCCGGGCGCGACCTGCACGGCGCACTGCTCGACTCGGAGCTGCTGGCCGACGTCTACCTGGCGATGACCGGCGGTCAGACCAGCCTGTCGCTGGCCGGCCAGGGCAGTGACGAGGGCGAAGGGCAGGGCAGCACTGGCAGCGAGATCCGCCGCATCGTCGGTCGTCAGCCTGGTCGGGTGATCGCGGCCAGCGAAGAGGAGCTTCATGCGCACAGCGAGCGTCTGGCCGCCATCGCCAAGTCGGCAGGCGCGCCAGCCCTGTGGCAGACCCTGAGCGACGCCTAGCGACGAGCAAGCGGTGCTGCCGCTGACAGGCTTCCAACTGCAGGTCGGTGACGCCGCCAGACATGCTGGCCAGGGTGCACTCAGCCCGGAGCCCGCCGATGTCTGCTGCAATCCCCGACCCCCGTTCTCTCAACCCGATGGACGCCTTCATCGGCCAGCTGCTGCCTGAATGGCTGAAACCCTCATCCCCGGCGGCTTGCCGTGCCTTGCACGATGCCTACCGGGCCTACCATGGCAGCCTCGTCGGGCTCCAGCAGGCCATGAGCCTACTGCAGGATCCGCAGACCTTCGCGCGTACCCGCCTGGAGGCGGAACTGCGCGCGCGCCTGGGCCTGAACCTCGACCTGCGCCAGGTTGCATGGCGCGAGCGTCGACGCGTGCAGCGCGTGCCGTCCTACATCTTCGTCAGCGAGTGTGTCCATGTCCCCGCGCTGGCGCGGTTGTTCGGCAACTTCGCGGCCAAAGCTCACTTTCTGCCCGGTTCCGGCCTGGTCGAGGCCACCGGACATCGGCTGCTGACCTCTGACCTGGACGCCATAGCGCGGCTGTATCGCGACCTCGATGTAGGGCAGGCGTATCAGGCGCACCTGAGCGAGTCGATGCCGGCGTCGCTGCTCGACCGACTGGCCGAGCACGAGCGTCATCGTCTGCTCCTGGCCATCGAGCAGGCGAGGCTTGAAGGCGTGATCGATGCCGTCGATGCGCAGTCGCTGTCGCAGGTCGTTTCCGGGCAGGCGCCGGTGCATCCTGCGAGTCGCTGGGTCGAATCGGGTGCGCTTCAAGTGCTCGGGCACGAGGTCACCGGCGCATTGGTCTTCGACCTGCGCGGGGCATGGACGCCGCCACCCGGGCTGGTCGATCCCTTGCTCACCCAGGGTCTGATCCTCTATCTCCCCCATGACGGCACAGGGCCGATCAGGCGCTTCGACGGGTGGGCAGCGCTGGCGCAATGGTTGGGTCGGGCGCTCGGCGACCGCCAATGGCGCGACCGTTTCGTACAGGCCATCGGCTTGCAGACGCGCTCGGCATTTTCCCTGGCGCTGGCCAAACGCTTGAAGGATCCGCAGGTCGATCCCTCGCCTCGCAGCCTCGCGCTGAGCACTGATCCTTTCATGGCGCTGGCGCTGCAGTTGCGTCGGCGCTTGCACGACGATGCGCTGACGTTGCTGGTCCCGACCCGAGAGTTCGACCGCCGGCAGACCCTGCTGCGCCACGCTGCTCTGACCGAGGCGGCCAGTAGCTTGCTGGGGCTGGTCGGCGGCTTTATCCCAGGGGTCAACGAGCTGCTGCTGGCGCAGATGGCCGGGCAGTTGCTGTCGGGGGTGTTCGAGGGCGTCGTGAGCTGGGCGCAAGGGCATCGGCATGAAGCGGTCGATCATCTGCTGGGCGTTGCCGAGAACCTGGCTGCCAATGCGGTCTTGGCGGCCGGAGGTCAGTGGGTGGCTCGCGGCATCCAGCGCGCCGCCCACGTCGATGCGCTGCAGCCGATCCTCACCGAGGCCGGCCCGCGCCTGTGGTCAGGCGAGCTGACGGTGTTTCGTGACAGCGTGCCCGAGACGGCATCGCTGCACGCCAACGGTCTGCGCCATCAGGCCGGGCACTGGTGGTGGGAGCATACCCAGCAGAGCTTTCGCGTGCAGCAGCGAACCTCCGGGAGCTGGCACCTGGCCGACCCGGCACGTCCCGACAGCTACGGTCCCGAACTGATTCACAACGGCGAGCACGGCTGGCGACTGCGTTATGAGCGGCCTCTGGAGTGGAGTGCTGCGCACGAGATGCTCTGGCGCCTGTGGCCCGCGGCACGCGCCCTGGACGCGCAGCGTCTGCAGCACATGCTGCAAGTGGCGGGGCTGGACGCGGCGCATGTTCGTGCGCTGTGGGTCGAGCAGCAGGGTGTGCCTTTCGATCTGCGCGAGACACTGCAGCGCTTCGCGGTGGACCAGCAGGTCACGGCACTCTACCAGCGCCTCGAGCGCGTGGGCGCTGACGGCTTGCAACCGTTCGCGACGGTGCTTCAGCACCTCGGGCTGGCCAATGAGCCGGCTCAGGTTCAGTTGCAGACTCTCCAGCGACGCGCAGCCTGGGTGCAAGCCTGGCTGTTCGATGATGCCTGGCGCCAGCTAACGACCGGCAGCGAAGCACGGTTGATTCATCGCGACTTCCCGGGGTTGTCACCTGTCTTTGCCCATGAGGTGTCCAGGCGTGCCAGTGCCGACCAGCTGGAGCAGATGGCGCAGCGCCAACGGCTACCGCTGGCAATGGCCGAGCACGCCCGCGCACTGCTCGCACGCCAGCAGGCGAACCGAATGATCGAAGGGCTGTTTCTGGTCAGCGACTGTTCGGCGCGAGGGGTCGAACTGATCTTCGCCTTGCTGCGCCGCCATGCGCACTGGCCTGTGACGATTAACCTAGAGTACCGGACAGCCACGGCAGCTGGCCAGTCGAGCGTGCGCCTGTATCCGCAGTCTGCTTCAGCCTTGCGGGTGCTGGTGCGCCAGGAGCCCGGTGTTCTGCTTTGCGATGCCCAGGGGCTGCGCCTGGATGAAATGGCTGCGCCGGTCAGCGTGTTCGAGGCACTGCTGCAGGTGCTCCCGGCCGAACATCGTCAGCGCCTGCATTGGACAGGACCGCAGGCCGCGCTGCACATGCGCCAGGCCCTGCAGCGCTGGCTGCCCGCGTCACGCGACGAGATTCTGCGCCTGGTGAGCCCTGGTGGGGCTGCGCGGGTTTTCAGGCCTCCGCAGCGTCACGGCGATGGCCGTATCGGCTACGCCCTGAGCGGTCGGGGTCGAACAGGGGCTCCCGGGGAGCGCACGGCCCGTGACCGGGTCAGAGCCTTGTTTCCCGCCTTGGAGGACGCCGAAGTGGACCGTTACCTGGACGGCCTGCGCAGTTCCCCCTCCGGCATCTTCGCCACGCTGTTGCAGCAGGAGCAGGCGCTGCGCAGTCTGGATGTGTGCCTGCGCGTGTGGGCCGAGGGCACTGGTGCTGGCGCTGTGGCCAGGCGTCGGGCAGCGCAGGCCATTCGTAACTGCTGGCAGCGCATTGGTGGTCCGGCAGGGGGCGCCCACGGCTGTCTGGCACTGCATCTTGAAGGTGCAGCGCTCAGGCAGCTTCCGGAGCTGCCCGCGCAGATCCAGTTTCCCCATGTGCAGGCGCTGGGTCTGGGCTCCCTGGGCTTGTCGACGTTGCCGGAGCGCTTTCTGGAACGCTTCGCCAACCTGCAACGACTCGGCCTGTCACGCAATGCCCTCACGCGTGTCCCACCGCAGATCGCCCGGCTGACGCATCTGCGCGAGCTGCGCCTTGAGGGCAACGGGCTGAATTTCGATGCGGCGGATGTCACGGTCCTGGCGGGTCTGCAGTCCCTCGAAGTGCTCGACCTCAGCAGCAATTCTCTCAGCGCGGCGGTGCTGGACGTCGGGCAGCTGTCGCGGCTCAACAGCCTGTATCTGCGCGATTGTGGCCTGGCTGAGGTTCCCGAACGCCTGCTGTGGTGCGGCGCCCTGGCGCGCGTGGACCTGCGTGACAACCGTATTGCATCGTTACCCGAGTCGATCCTGCAAGCTCCCCAGAGGTTTCGCCGGATGCTGAGGCTAGAGCGCAATCCTCTGCCTCTGGAAACGCGTCAGCGCCTGGCGGCGCCGCATACGCTGGCTCGCCCCCTGCCTGAGGTGGCGCAAGACCGCGTGCGTGCCCTGTGGCTGGAGCGCCTGGACGACCAGGCGCTGGCGCAGCGGCGCGACACCTGGATGCGCTTGGCGGCGGAGCCTGGGAGTGATGAGTTCTTTCGCCTGCTCGGGGAGCTGATCGACACCCGCGACTTTCGCCAGGCGCGTGCTGAGCTGGAGACGCGGGTGTGGTCGGTGCTCGATGCCGCAGCGCTCGATTCCGAGCTGCGCGGGTCGGTGTTCGATCTCGCGGCCAATGACCGAACTTGCGTCGACAGCGTGATGACCTGCTTCAACGCCATCGAGGTCAGAACCTTCCTCGCGCAAGTGGTTGCAGACGCCAGCTGCGCCGATCGCACCCAGGCACTGCTGCATGCCGGCCGGCGTCTGTTCCGCCTGGACCAGGTCGAGGCGTTCGCCCGACGCCATGCAGCCTCCAGGCCGGATCCGGCGCAGGTGGATGAAATCGAGATCAGCCTGGCGCTGCGTATCGGCCTGGCCGAGCGTCTGGAGCTACCCGGGCAGGCCAGGCTCATGCAGTTCGAGCACCTGGCCGGTGTCAGCGCCGGTGATCTGAACGAGGCGTTCGCCTGGGTGACGGCGCGCGAGCAGGGGCCGCTGCTGGGGGAGTACCTGACTCAGAGGCAATTCTGGTGCGATCACCTGCGCAGGCTTCATGCGCAGGCCTATACCGATGCCGAACGACCTTTCTGGGAGTCCCTGGGCGCTCTGGACGAGCGTCGTGATCAGATGGGGGCGCTCGAGTACCGCGCTGAGGTGGACACACTTGCCGAGCAACGCCGGCTGGCGCTCGATGCACTGAACCTGACGTTGACTCGGGCGTTGCTCAAGCGAGGTTGATCAGGGAATGCGCACGATCTCGATGCCCGTTTGCGCCAGTTCGAAGCGGTCTTCGCCAAGGAAGTTGACACGGTCGCCGATCGCCAGCCTGTAGGTAGTGATCGGCAAGCCCAGTGTGCTGCCATCAGGCTGCAAGGTGGACTCCTGGAACTCGTGTACCGGATAGACACGACCTTCGGCATCTCGGGCGTGGAATTGACCGACCAGTACTGCTGCCATGGGGGATGAAACCTCTGAAATATGGAGAAATAACTGTTGCCATAGACCGATACACACCCCGGTAAGTTTTCCTGTCGCGCAAAAAAACCTCGGCGCACGGATGTGGTCTCCTATAACTACAGCGTTCCCAAACCTGCAGAGGAAGCCAATCGCCATGAGCCAGATCCATACCGTCGCAGTCGTAGTCGGCAGCCTGCGCAAGGATTCCTACAATCGCAAGGTGGCCCACGCCCTCGCCGAACTGGCGCCATCGAGCCTGTCGCTGAAGATCGTCGAGATCGGTGACCTCGCGCTGTATGACGAGGATGTCGAGGCGGCCGGAGCCCCCCAGCCCTGGCAGCGTTTTCGCGAACAGATCCGCGACAGCGACGCGGTACTGTTCGTCACCCCCGAATACAACCGTTCGGTGCCCGGCGCCCTGAAGAACGCCATCGATGTCGGCTCGCGACCCTATGGCCAGAGCGCCTGGAGCGGCAAGCCGGCGGCCGTGGTCAGCGTCTCGCCGGGTGCCATCGGCGGTTTCGGCGCCAATCATGCGGTGCGCCAGTCGTTGGTGTTTCTCGACATGCCGTGCATGCAGATGCCGGAGGCCTACATTGGCGGGGCCGCGAACCTGTTCGATGAGGCAGGCAAGCTGAACGACAAGACGCGGCCGTTCTTGCAAGGATTCATCGACAAGTTCGCCGCCTGGATCAAGCTCAATCGCGGTGTCTGAGCCCAGCGGCTGGCGACATGGCGCCTGATCTTCAGAAGGCTTGCGGCATCTCGCCTCTGGCCAGGCGACGGTCGATGGCCTCGATCACCGCCGGCAGGTCATTGATGGTATCGACCAGATAGTGCGGCCTGGCGCCTTCGAACTGGGCGCCGATACGCCGGCGCGCCTGGTCCAGCGCGCTCGCATCCATGCGCTGGTACGCTTCCCAGGTCACGCCCAGGGCGTTGCCCGAGCACACCAGCGCCACCGTCCACATGCCCGCCCTGCGACCTTCCAGAATACCGGGGACGGTGTCGTCCACCTTGACACAGGCGGCCACGTCCTCGATACCCAGGGCGATGACGTTGGCCAGGGCCTGGGCCGGCCAGGGGCGCCCGTTGGGCGTCTGGTCGGTGGCGACTACATGGTCGGCGCTGTAGCCGTTGGCGGCGGCCAGCTCCACCACCTTGTCCATGACCACTTTCGGGTAGCCCGAGCAAGAGCCGATCTTCAAGCCGCCTTCCCGGAGCTTCGTCAGAGTGTCCAGTGCGCCCGGAATCAGCGCCGAGTGGTCGGCGATTTTCTCGATCTGCAGAGGCATGAAGCGTTGGTACAGCGCGGTGACGTCCTCGTCCGTGGGCAATCGACCCACCACTTGGCGGAAGCGTTCGGCGATGGCCGGCAGGTTGCACAACGTGCGGATGTGGTCCCACTTGCCCATGCCCATGGGGCCTCGTGCTTCCTCGAGGGTGATCTGCACGCCGCTTTGGGCGAAGGCCTCGACGAAGATCTGGGTAGGGGCGAAGGAGCCGAAGTCGACCACGGTGCCGGCCCAGTCGAGAATGGCAGCTTGAATGCGCTGAGGTATCTGGTAGTTCATGGCGTAGTTTCCGTCAGGTGGGGTAGGGGCGTCAGATGTCCAGTACACGCATGTCCCGCAGCACCTGGGCTACCGCGTCGACAGCCGCCTGCATGTGGGAGGTGTCGACCACCCCGATGCAGCCTATGCGGAAGGTGTCGACCTGGGTCAGCTTGCCCGGATAGAGGATGAAGCCCTTGGCCTTGACCCGCGCATAGAACTCATCGAAGCGATAGCCTGGGTGCTGCGGCGCATGGAAGGTGACGATGATCGGGGCCTGGACCTGCGGCGTCAGAAAGCTGCGCAGGCCCAGACGTGCCATGCCTTCGAGGAGGGTGCGGCAGTTCTCGGCATAACGTTCCAGACGTGCCGCCCGCCCGCCTTGCTCGACGAATTGACACAGCGCCTCATGCAACGCTGCGACGACATGAGTGGGAGGTGTGAAACGCCATTGCCCTGTGCGAGCCATGTACTGGTGCTGGTCGTGAAGGTCCAGGGCCAATGAGTGGGCGTTGCCGCCAGCCGCCGCCAGCGCGTTCTTCTCGACGAAGACCATGCCCATCCCCGGCACGCCTTCCAGACATTTGCCCGATGCGGCGATCAGCGCTTCGAACGGCACTTGGCGGGCATCGATCGGCAATGCGCCGAACGAGCTCATGGCATCGATCAACAAGCGTCTGCCGTGCTTGTGCACCACCTGGGCGATTTCCTCCAGCGGATTGAGGATACCGGTGCTGGTTTCGCAGTGAATCAGCGCAACATGGGTCAATGCCGGGTCGGCGGCGAGCACACGGTCGACATCGGTCGCAGCGGCCGGCTGGCCCTCTACGGTTTCCAGCGTGCAGTAGCGACGCCCCAGAACCGCACAGATTCTGGCCAGGCGTGCACCGTAGGCGCCGTTGATCAGCACCAGCACCTTGCCATCGCGGGGGACCAGCGTGCCAACGGCCGCCTCGACGGCGAACGTGCCACTGCCTTGCAGCGGTACGCAATGATGGCTGGAAGCGGCATCGATGATCTCGAGCAGGCGCTCGCACACCTCTGCCGTCAGGCGGTTGAACCCATCGTCCCAGGAGCCCCAATCTTCGAGCATGGCCTGGCGGGTGCGTCCAGAGGTCGTCAGTGGGCCGGGGGTGAGCAGTACAGGTGCGCCAGTCATGCAGGTTCCTCGCAGGCAGTGGCTGGAAAATGACGGGGCTAGATTGCAATTGCGTCATCCATCGATCAAATTGCTTGTTTTGATGCCAACTATAAGTCAGGCCGATCAATGAACATGTTCCAGCTTCGGGCGTTCGATGCGGTCGCCCGTGAAGGCAGTTTCACCCGCGCCGCCAAACGCCTGTTCATCAGCCAGCCTGCGGTGACCGGTCATGTGAAGGCGCTGGAAGAGCACTATCAGATCACTCTGCTGCGGCGCACCCCGCGTCGCGTGGAACTGACCGAAGAGGGCACGCGCCTGGCAGCCATCACACGGGCATTGTTCGGTCTGGCCGAGGAGGCCGAGGCCATGCTCCAGGCCAATCGCCAGCTGCTCACAGGGCGTCTCGAGGTGGCTGCTGACGGTCCGCATCGGGTCATGCCCATGCTCGCGGCGCTGCGTGAGCAGTACCCGGGAATTACGGTCAATCTGCGCCTGGGAAACGCTCAGGAGACGCTTGCCGCACTGCTGTGCGAGCATGTCGACGTCGCGGTGCTCACCGAGGTCGCGCCGCGTGCAGGCCTGTATCTGCACGGTGTTGGCCAATCGAGGCTGTGCGCATTGCTGCCCGTGGGGCATCCCTGGGCCGTCGAGCGCGGTGAGCTGCCCTTGGCCGCGCTGGATCGGCAGGTGGTGGTGCTACGCGAGTCTGGGTCGGTGACCCGTCGAACCTTCGACGCCGCGTGCGCGGCGGCAGAGGTCCAGCCGCAGGTCCTGCTGGAGCTCGACAGCCGCGAAGCGGTGACCGAGGCGGTGGCTGCCGAGTTGGGCATCGGCGTGGTGTCCTCCCAGGAGTTGGCCCACGATTCGCGGGTGGTCGCCAGGCCGTTGGGCGGCGACGGTCTGCTCAATCGCCACATGATCGGCTGCCTGGAGCGGCGTCGCGGCCTGCGCCTGATCCAGGCCTTTCTGGCATTGGCGAACCGCGCTTGAGCGGTCCAGAGCAGGCACCCTGAAGCGCCCACTGGTCCCGTAGGGACCGGCTTCCTGCTGGCGAGGGTGCTTGCCAAGGCACAGGGTAGGGTCTTCATCGCCCAGGATTCTCGCCCATGACCACCGAAGACCAGCCCCTGGACTTGCTGGATGCTTTCATCGGGGAACATCTGCCCCCCTGGCTGGCCGCCGCCAGCCCCGCGCAGATCGCTGCGCTGAAAGCCGTGCACGCCGCGCAACGCGCCAGCGAGACCTTGCTGACCCGTGAGTTCGCCGCGTTGCAGGAACCCCACGCGTTTGCGCGCCGGGTGCTGGAGGATGCCATCCTGCGCGAAACCGGCGTGCATCTGGATCTTACACGTGCGCTGTGGCGGCACCGTTGGCAGAACTCCAGCCTGATGGGCGGCGAGGCGCTGGTCGTGCATCACTCCTTCGAGCCGGCGCTGGCGCATTTGATGCAGAACTTCGCGGAGAATGAACGCTTCGATAGCCACACCGGATTGATTCATCGAGAGCCCGGACACCCGCTCGATGCTGCCCCGCTGCTCATCGACAGTGCTCGGCTGGCGCGGATCTGCCGGCAGGTCGATGTCGGTACCCAGTACCTTGGCCGGCTCGACGGCATTCTCGATGGCGCCGTCAGCCTGGAGTGGCGCGAAGAGAAGCGCCAGCGACTGGCGTTGGCAGTCGAGCTGGCCGACCTGCAAGGTCGGCTGCAGCCGGCCGATGTGGCCATGCTGCGCCAGGCCCTGGCCGGCCAGCCGTTGTCACACGCCGAGTGCGCCAGGGTGCAGGTCCAGCATCTCAAGGTCCTGGGGTGCACCCTGAGCATGGCGATCCTGTTCGAACTGCGCGGGACACCTGCGGGCGTCGCGCCGGCCAAGGCTGACCATTGCGCCGGTCTGATCCTGTACCTGGCCCATCGCCCCCTGCAACGCTTCGAGTCATGGGCCGAGCTCGAGCGACATCTCCAGACGCTGCTGCAAGACGAGCGACAGCGTGCGCCTGTGCTGGGACTCATCTCCCTGGCGCAGCGCCCGACCTTGCTGGGGTTGCTGCGTGTGCGTCTGAGTGACCCTGTGCCGGATCTGGAAGTGCACGGCGAGCCGCTGCGCACGGAGCTGTTTACGGCGCTGACGCGTTTGCATATCGCCCAGTTGCGCGCAGACTCCAGCTACTTGCTGGTCAGCACGGCGCAGGCCGACGAGAAGGCGCGCCAGGCCCGTCTGGATACGCTGGAGTCGGTCGGCAGCAACCTTCTGCAGCTGGCCGCCTTGTTCGTTCCAGGCTTGAACGAGCTGATGATGGGACAAATGGTCGTGCAGACCCTGCACGAGGTCTACGAAGGGGCCAGTGACTGGCTGCGCGGGCATCAGCACGAAGCGCTCGAACACCTGTTCGCCGTGGCCGAGGTGGTCGCGGTCAATGCCCTGGCAGCTGGGGCCGGTGCGCTTCCCAATCGCCTGGTGCGCGGCGCCTTTCTCGAGCAGATGGCGCCGGTTAGCACCTCATCGGGGCCGCGACTGTGGTCGCCTGCGCTCGAGCCTTATCGCGACGCCGCCCCTCCCAAAGGGCTCGTTCAAGGTGCCGAAGGGCTGTTTCATCGGGCGGGTCGACGCTGGTGGCGGCATCAGCAGCATTTCTACCGGCTGTCCCACGACAGCGAGGTCGGCCAGTGGCGCCTGCAGCGCAGCGATGGGCGCGAGGGGTTCGCACCCGCGCTGCAATGGAACGGCGAGTACGGCTGGCGTCTGTCATGGCAACGTCCGCAACTCTGGAACACTGCTCAGGCACTGCTCGAGCATCTTTGGCCGCTGGCCGCGGACCTGGATGCCGATCGTTGCCAGCAGATCCTGCGCATTGCCGACGTCGATGACGCCGCGCTGCACGATCAGGTGGTTCAGCAGGGCCGCCTGCCTGTGACGCTGCGTGACACCCTGCAACGCTTCGCTCTGGACGAGAGAATCGAGCGGTTCTTCACCGGCCTGAGCGCTGCCACTCCCGTCGACGACCCGGCACTGCTGGACCTGTGCCTCGAACAGCTGCCGCTGCCCGACCGTCTGCCCGCGCGTCGCGGTCAGGCCATTGCGCTGCGTGACAGGGAGCTGCGGGCCTATCTGATGGATCGTCTGTCGAGCCAACACCTGAGCAAGGACCCGCTCATGGCACTGGTACTGCGTGATTTCCCCTCGCTGCCGGATGTCTATGCCCTGGAGGTGGTGGATCGGGCAACCAGCGAGCAGCGTCAGCACATGGCGACTCGGCTGGCCCTGCCGCTGGCCGTCGCCGAACAGGCCCGCAGGCTGGAGGTTCAGGGGCGGGTATGCCGCATGTTGCAGGGGTTGTACCTGCACAATGCCTACTCCGATCACCTGCCGCGGCTGGTGTTCTCCTTGCTTCTGCAGTTCGCCCAGTGGCCGCGTTCGGTGAATTTCGAAGTTCGCCGAGAGTCGTTCCGAGGCCGGTTGTACCTTCGCCTGTATCAGCCCGACGCGGCCAACCCTCCTCGCATTCTGGTAGACCACGAGGGTGAGCTGCAGGTATACGAGGCAGGGCGACGTCTGTTCACCGGCGCCGAGGCGGCTCCTCGCGGCCTGCTGGCGATCATGCTGCATTTCCTGCCCGAGGCCGATCGTCTGCGTCTGGGTTGGAATGGCGTGGGCGGGGAGGCGCGTATGCGTGCCGACTTGCAGCGCCGACTGCCCGCCGATCGCAAGGCGTTGCTGGCCATGCTCGCAATCGACGCCCAGCCCCGTGCTTTCAGGCCACCGCAGCGTCTGCTTGGCGGGCGCTTCGGTTACCTGCTCAGCGGCCGTGGCGAGCCCGGTCTGTTGGCCGAGCGCACTTTGCAGGATCGGGTCCGCAGTCTTTACCCAGGGTTCGACCCCCAGCAGTTGCAGAGCTACCTGGGCTGGCTGGAACAGCAACCCGGTTCGCCTTTCGCGGCGTTGCTGCGCGCCGAGCAGCGCTTCGAGGCGCTCAATCTGGCGCTGGAGACCTGGATCGACGCCGGCACGCTCGCTGCCCACCAGGCGGCACGGCGGCGCGTGGCCGATGAGCTGCGCCGCTGCTGGAGGCGCCAGGGACTGCCTGGCAGGCCGCAGCCCGACGGCGAACCGGGAATGATGCTGGACCTGTCCGGTATCGCGGTGCGTGAACTGCCAGCGCTGCCCAGCGACGCCGATTTCGCTCATATCAGCGAAGTCAGGCTCGACGACATGCAGCTGCACGACGCGCCACACACGTTCCTGCAGCCGTTTTCCCACGTGCAGCACTTGAGCCTGGAACGCAATGCCCTGACCCACGTACCACCAGCCTTGGCGCATTTCACCCAGTTGGACCAGTTGCTGCTGGGGGCCAACCGCCTGGTGCTCGGCGCCGCCGACCAGGATCTGATCGGCAGCCTGCGACTGTTGCGGGTGCTGAACCTGAGCGGCAATGCGCTGCACGACCTGGAACTGCCGCTGGACCGCCTGCCGCGCCTGCGCCAGTTGGGGCTGCGAGAGACCGGCCTGACCCGAATGCCTGCTCGCGTGCAGCTTGCGCCGTCTCTTGAGTTCGTCGATCTGCGCGACAACGCCATCAGCCAGTTGCCCGATGACCTGGCCGACACCCGTCTGTCGTTGCGGCGTGGTCTGGCGCTGGAAGGCAACCCGCTGCCGGCGGACTACGCGCAGCGCTGGCTGCACGTTCAATCGCATGCCTCGCGCGTGCCAAGCCCGCAAAACGAACCGCAGCTCATGAGTCGCTGGTTCGAAGGGCTGAGCGACTCGGACCGAGTGATCCGCACCATACAGTGGGGGCGCCTGCGTGAGGAGCGGGGCAGCAACGACTTCTTTCACTTGTTGCAGGACGTGTTGGAAACCAGTGATTTCCGCTCGGCCCGCCATCACCTGCAGACCCGGTTGTGGCGGCTGTTCGAAACGATCGAAGCGGATTCGGACCTGCGTCAGGAAGTGTTCAGTCTCGCCTCCCAGCCCCGGACCTGCGTCGACAGCGTGATTTCGCTGTTCGCCCAGCTCGAAGTATTTTCCCTGGCGGGCGCCGCGGCTCCGGGGGGAGTCGGCAGTGAAGCAGGGTTGCTGAACCTCGCCCGTCGTCTGTTCCGTCTGGAGCAGGTCGAAATGCATGTGCGCAGCGTCATACAGCGACGCCGAGCTGCGGGGGAGGCCGTCGATGAAGTCGAAGTGAGCCTGGCCTATCGAGTGGGGCTGGCCGAGGCGCTCGACCTGCCAGGCCAACCGTCCAGCCTGCAATTCACGCTCATTGCCGACGTATCGGACGCCGATCTGGCCATGGCCGAAGTGCAAGTACGCCAGGCCGATGCCAGCGATGCGCTTGTCTCCTATATCAGCGAGCGAGATTTCTGGCTGCGTTATCTGCGCGCGCACCATGCGCAGACCTTCGATCAGATCGAAGCGCCATTCTGGACGCGCATGGACGCGCTGGACAGCGCACGCGACTCACTGGGCGATGAGGTCTATCGGAGTCAGGTACAGGCTGTCGCGCTGGAGCGTGAGACGGCGGTGAACACCGAAGCCAGGCGCCTGACCCGACTGGCGCTGGCGCGTGTGCAGAATTGAGGCGTATCGGCACTGGTGTTTTCGCGAGGGCGGCCTAAGATGGCCGGATGACCGGAGCGCCAACGCCGATGAGCGAAAAAGACACCATCTCCATGCAACTGGTTCGCGAGGCGCTGCTGCAGACCGGCACCTGCCGCGAAGCCGACGAAGCGTTGCTGCAACGAGCCGGCATCGACGCACAGCGTCTGCTCCAGCCAGCCGCCAGGGTTCGTGCCGACGCTTACGGCCAGCTCTGGCGTCTGCTCGCCGAGCGCCGCAACGACGAATTCTTCGCCATGGATCCGCGCGGCCTGCCCAGTGGCAGCCTGGCCCTGCTGTGTCGCATGAGCATCGCCCAGCCGACCTTGACGCATGCCCTGGACCTGGCCCTGGGCTTGCTCTCGCTGCTGCTCGAAGACCTCAAGCCGGCGCTGGTGCGTCAGCACAACCTGGCTGAAATCGTCATTCACGAGCCGCGCGACACCCCTCGTCGTGCCTTCACCTATTTCACCTTCTGGATGATCGTGCACGGGGTCGCCTGTTGGCTGGCGGGCCGCCGCATTCCCATCCTGGCCATCGACCTGCGCTGCGCCGAGCCGCCGTTCTGTGACGATTATCGAGTGATGTTCTCGGAAAACCTGCACTTCGACCGGCCACGCACGCGGATGATCATGTCCAGTGACTGTCTAGACCTGCCACTGCGGCGCACCCCGCAGGAGCTGCAGAAGTTCCTGGCCAAGGCGCCGGGCAACATACTGGTGAAGTACCGGGATCCGGACAGTCTGGCGCGCCAGGTGCGCCAGCGGCTGGGCGGCATCGCGCCAGGGCAGTGGCCCGATGCCCACGCCCTGGCGCGTGACATGTGCCTGTCCGCCTCCACGCTGCGCCGGCGCCTGGCCGATGAGGGCCAGAGTTACCAGGGGCTCAAGGACAGCGTACGCCGCCAGTTGGCGATCGACTGGCTGAGCCAGGGCAGCGAATCGATGGCCGACATCGCCGAGCGCCTGGGCTTCGCTGACAGCAGTTCGTTCTACCGTGCGTTCCGCAAGTGGTTCGGCTGCAATCCGGGGCATTATCGTTCCCTGATGCTGGGCGCAGCCGCGCGCTGAGCGGCGGCCAGGGTCGTGCTCGGCGGGGCTGGAGGCCCGACGTCGAGGTGTGGCGCTGGTGCGCTGACGAGGGTCTTTCCCCCTGCCGAGGGGCATCAGGGTGGCTCGATAGTGGGGGCCCATTCCTGACAGGACCTTGGCGCCATGATCTCTCCCACTCCTTCGCCGCCTTCCGTTCCCGCTTCAGCGGTGGATGGCCTGATCGCCAGCCAGCTGCCCGCCTGGCTCCGGCACGCTTCGGCGGCTCAGATCAACCGTCTGCGCGACCGGTTTCGACGCCACCAGGCCAGTCAGGCTCAGACTCGATCGGCCACGGTCGACCTGATTCCCTTGCAGACCTTCGCCAAGGATGCCTTCAGCCGCTTGCTGGCAGACGAGCTGCCCTCCGGCATTGCGCTGGAAACCTTGCAGTGGCTGGATGTTCGCCGCGAGTTCAGTCAGACCCCCGGCAGTCACTGGCCATTGTATCGTCCGCGCTACGTCCGTCAGCCTGGGCTGCTGCGGCTGATGCAGAACTTCACCTCCGACGACACCGTGCTGCAGGGGTCGGGGCTGGTCCGACCGGGAGAGGACCAGGTGTTGTGCGCCGATCCCCAACGCCTGGCCAAGGCGTGTCGCGATGCCGATGTCGGCGGCCTTTACCAGAACCTCCTGGGACAGGTATTTACCGCATCCACACGGCGCCTGCTGGCGGAAGACAAGCGCTCGGCCCTGGTGCTCATGGCGGAGATCGCAGCGCTCAAGGGCGATATCAGCGCCGAGGAACAGATGGTGCTGCACGATGTGGCGCATGCCAATCAGGAACCCCATGAAGCTTTTCTGCGAGGTTATCCCGGGGTGCTGAGCCTGCTCGGTTGTGTACTGCCCGATGCCATGGTGATCAATCTGCGCGACGCCAAAGGTGCGGCCAAGGGAGTCATTCTCTACCTGCCCAGCGATACCGAACAGGCACTGCGACGCTATTCATCCTGGTCGGCCATGCAGCAGTCACTGGTAGCCGACCTGCGTCGTCCTGCGTACCGGCAAGCGTTCAGCCAACTCGTGCCGCTCGAGCAGCGGCCACACTTTCTGGTCACCCTGCTCAAGCGGTTGTACGACAGCGTGCCGGACCTCGAAGCGGAGGGCGGTACGGTCGAGGGGGATGTCTTCGACGAGCTGGTGACCCAGCAGGTGCGGCGAATACACTCCGACGCCAGGCTGTTGCTGGTGCCCACGGCGCAAGCGAGCGCCGAGGCCGCTGATGCCAGGTTGCAGGTGTGGTCCGGCGTCGGCCTGGGCCTGGTCAATCTGGCCGGTCTGTTCGTGCCGGCCGTCGGCGCCATGCTGCTCGGGCTGCTGGTGGTGCAGACACTGTCGGAGGTCTTCGAGGGGGCGGTGGACTGGTATCACGGTCATCAGTACGAAGCGCTGGAGCACATGCTCGGGGTGGCCGAGACCCTTGCCGTCACCGCTGCCCTGGCAGGCGGCGCATCGGTGGTCGCACGGGGTTTCGCCCGCAGCGAATTCGTCGAGGGCTTGCAGCCGGTCGATCTGGGCGAGTCGGGCAAACGGTTATGGTCATTCGAACTGGATCGCTATGTCGAGCAGCCGCAGGAGCCCACGCTGCAAGCCGATGGCCTGTATGGCCAGGGAGAGCGCCGATGGGTGCGCATCGCTGGGCGCCTCTTTCGTGTGCGCCGCTCGCCAGGCGATGGCCCGTGGCGGCTGGTTCATCCCTGGCGTGGGGAAGCCTATGGCCCGATTGTCGATCAGGTCGGCGAGCGAGGCTGGCGTCTTCGCCTGGACCGGCCACTGGAATGGCACGACGAAGTGCACATGCTCGATACCCTATGGCCGTTCCAGACGCCGGTCAGCGCAGTCCAGGCCCACTGGTTGCTGGACATCGCCGGGCTCGATGCCCGGATCCTGCGCGCCTTGCTGGCGCATAACGCCACCCTTCCCACTGCGCTGAGCGACACCCTGCGTCGCTTCGAAGTCGATCGCCGGGTCACTGCGTTCTTCACCTCGTTGGTTCAGGGCCAGGTTCCCGAGGAGGATGCTGCCATCCAGGCCTGGTGCCTGGGCCAGCCGACGCTGTCCGGGTTGTCCGGCGAGGCGTTGCGCAGTCGTCTGCTGCACCGCAACCCAGAGCTTCGTGCCCGGTTGTTCGAGGCACTCTCGCTCGAGCAACTGCCCGCCGACCCCCTGCGTAGCCTGATCGCTCGCGATTTCCCGGCACTGCCACCGCCCTACGCACAGCAGGCCGCAGAGCTGGCCGACAGCACAACCCGGGCCATCGCAGTGGCCGAGTCGAAACTGCCCCTGTCACTGGCCAGTCAGGTGCGCTGGCTGTCGCAGCATGCTCGACTGAATCGGGCGGTCGAGGGCCTCTACCTGGACAACGCCTACTGCCACGACACCGGTGCCCTCACCCTGGCGCTGCTGGCCCGTTTGCCGGGTTGGACCCGGGACCGCCGCTGGGTGCTGCGCGAAGGGGCGGTCGATGGACGGGTGATCATGTCGATCGGGCTCGATGCGCCCTTCGTGGAACACTTCACTCTGATTCGCGAAGAGGGTGAATTCAGGGTGTACAACAGCGCCGATCAGCCGCTGTCCGTCGCTGACGACGTGCCCCTGCTGCGTATCGAGGCGGCGCTCGTTTCAACGCTTGCGCCAGCCTTGCGTCGCGACTTAGGCGTGGACGGGGCCGCCGGGGTCGCGCAGCTGCGACACGCGCTGCAGGCGCAGCTGCCGGCCAGCCGCTTCGAGCGCCTGCGCCTGCTCGGTTGGGTCGAAGAACCCCACGGCTTCAACCCCGGCGTTCGGCTGGCCGATGGCCGGGTGGGCTATCCGCTGAGCGACAGACCAGGCCCCGGCCCGTCGTCTACCCGCGTCCTGCGCCAGCGCTTGCAGGTGCTGTATCCAGCATTGTCGGACAGCCAGCTCGACAGCCAGGTGCAATCGTTCATGCAGAACCCGAGCTCGGCCTACTCGAAACTCTTGGCACTCGAAGATGACTTCAGCCGTCTCGACCGCGCGTTGGAGACCTGGACCCGAGCCGTGGTGCAGAGTTATGGCAGGCATGCGCGCCGCACCCTCGCCGAGCGCCTACGCCAGGCCTGGCGGCTGTCAGGCGAGTCCGGGGCGGCAGCGCAAGGCGCGCCCGCCGAGCACAGCCTCAATCTCAGCGGACCGCAAGTGCGCTCCCTGCCAGCGCTGTTGCCGCCGATCGAATTCCCGGCAATCACCACCCTGATCATCGGCGACACTGGCTTGCAACAGATTTCGACCGAATTCCTGCGCTGCTTCGGCGCGCTGCGCGAGCTCAATCTGAGCAACAATCAGCTGCTGTGGGTGCCCCGAGGGGTCGGCTATCTGACCGACCTGCGACGGCTTCAGCTCTCGCGCAACAACTTGCGTCTGGACCGAGGGGGTATCGATGCGCTGTGCAATCTACGCCAGCTGCGCAGTCTCGATCTGAGCTACAACCCGCTTGGCAACCTGAGTG
This sequence comes from Pseudomonas sp. S30, assembly GCF_016518545.1. GTDB lineage: Bacteria > Pseudomonadota > Gammaproteobacteria > Pseudomonadales > Pseudomonadaceae > Aquipseudomonas. The sequence goes on along the minus strand of NZ_JACVTO010000011.1, from coordinate 79,622 downwards.
TCAGCTTCGGCCACCTCCAGCACCTGGTAGACCTGAAGCTGCGCAACTGTCACCTGATGACATGGCCTGAAGGCGTTCACCTGTGTGCCGGTCTCGAGCGCGTGGATCTGCGCGACAACCAGATTTCGCGGATCTCGGCCGACACGCTGAAAATGCCCAACCTCTTCCGACGCGCTTTTCTGGTAGAACGCAACCCACTCTCGGGCGTAGAGTTGCGCCGGCTCTACGCGCTCGACACCGTGATGGAGCACATGCAACTGCCCGAGGCCTTCATTCCCAACTCGGCAGAGCAGACGCGCACCCACTGGCTTGCCGCCGCAACGGACCGCAAGGGTGACGCACAGCTGTGGGATACCCTCGAAGGGCTTCCGGCCAGCAGTGGGTTCTTCAAACTGCTGGGACGCCTGTCGCAGTCGGCCGAACAGACCAAGGCTCCAGTTGAGTTGAGCCGCAGGGTCTGGAGCCTGCTCGAAACGCTCAACGCCGATACCGACCTGTGCCTGCGGGTTTACGAACTCGCCAACGAGCCGCCTCGCTCCTGGAATGGTGTCAGCGAGCTGTTCAGCGACCTGCTGCGCAGAGCTGCGATCAGCCGCGCGCAACGCAACACGTTGCACGAGCGGGGCAACGAGCTGATCAACCTGGGACAAGGGCTGTTCCGGCTGCGACGTCTGGAGCGCTTCGTGCGTCAGGACATCCGTGAGCGCCTGGAGGCGTTGGACGGCTTCGACCAGCTCGCTGTCAGGCTCTACTACCGCGTGCAGTTGCGCAAGCCGCTGAACCTGCCTTTCCAGCCACTGGACATGGCTTCGACGGATGCGGTGGAGGTAGACGAGGAACACCTGCAGCAGGCTGTGCAAGCGGTACGTACCGCCGAGACCGTGGAGTCGCTTTCCCAGAGCCTGGCGGGTCATTTGTTCTGGCAGCGTTACATCCAGGAGCGCCATCCGTTGCCGTTCGAGGCGGCCCAGCAGGCTCATCTCGACCGGGAGGCGGCCTTGCAGGCGCAGCGACCGGCCCTGAGCCAGGAGGCGCTGGAGCAGGCCCAGGAGGCGCTGCGCCTGGAGCGGGACGGCCATGAGCACGAACTGATCCTCGAGCTCACCCGGCAGATGCTCTACGGCAGAGAGCGCGGCCTGGCCTGAGTGACCAAAGCGTTCAGCCGCGTTGAGGGTTTTTGCCATTGCTCTGACCGCTCGGCAGCGCGAACATCGTCGGACGAAGGTTCCCTACCACAATAACAATTGCGGAGTCCGACGATGCGTGACCACGCCCAAGCCCTGGCTGCGTTCGACTACACCAAGGCCACCACGGCTGCCCTGCAGGGTAGCCTGCAGGCCCTCAATGCCTGTATCGAGTGTTGTGATCGATACACCGGCGCCGAGCGCGTCGCGCTGCACTGCGAAGATCGCGACGGCCGCAGCGCCCGTTACACCTTCGAACAGTTGCAGGCCATGTCGGCACGTCTGGCTAACGTGCTCAAGGGGCAAGGGGTCGGTCCTGGCGACCGAGTCGCTGGCCTGCTACCGCGTACCGTCGAGCTGCTGGTGACCATCCTCGCCACCTGGCGCGTGGGTGCGGTCTATCAGCCGTTGTTCACCGCGTTCGGCCCCAAGGCCATCGAACACCGGTTGGCCCAGTCGCAGGCCAAGGTGCTGGTCACCAACCGCGATAACCGCGGCAAACTGGATACCCTCGTCGCCTGCCCGAGTGTGATCACGGTGGGGGCCGTTGGGCACGAAGCGGATTTTCATCGGCTGGTCGACGCGGCCAGCGAGGACTGCGCGCCGGTCATGCGCTCGGGCGACGACCCTTTCCTGCTGATGTTCACCTCCGGCACCACGGGACCTGCCAAGCCATTGGAAGTGCCGCTGCGCGCGCTGGTCGCCTTCAAGGGCTACATGTGCGATGCCATCGACCTGCGTCCGGAGGACAGCTTCTGGAACCTGGCCGACCCAGGCTGGGCCTATGGTCTGTACTACGCCGTCACCGGTCCGCTGTCCCTGGGCCATGCCACCACCTTCTACGACGGCCCTTTCGATGTCGACAGCTGCATCCATGTCATCACCCGGCTGGGCATCACCAACCTGGCAGGCTCACCCACCGCCTACCGCCTGCTGATCGCCGCTGGCAGCACCTTTTCGGCACCGCTCAAGGGCCGCTTGCGGGTGGTCAGCAGCGCGGGCGAACCGCTCAACCCAGAGGTGATCCGCTGGTTCGCCGACGAGTTGCAGGTCACCATCCATGACCATTACGGCCAGACCGAACTGGGCATGGTGCTGTGCAACCATCACGGGCTGGCGCATCCGGTACGACCAGGGTCGGCAGGTTTCGCCGTGCCGGGTCATCGCGTGGTGGTGCTCGATGAGGCCGGTGAAGAACTGCCACCCGGCCAGCCTGGCATATTGGCCATCGACCGCGAGCGCTCGCCGTTGTGCTGGTTCGCCGGTTATCACCAGCTGCCGACCAAGGCCTTCGTCGGACGCTATTACCTGTCCGGTGACACGGTCGAGGCGAACGACGATGGCAGCATCAGCTTCGTTGGCCGCAGCGACGATGTCATCACAACCTCCGGTTACCGGGTCGGTCCCTTCGACGTCGAGAGCGCACTCATCGAACACCCGGCAGTGATCGAAGCCGCGGTGGTGGGTAAACCGGACCCGCAGCGCACCGAGCTGATTAAGGCCTTCGTCGTGCTCGCCGCCGATTACAGCCCCAGTGCGCAGCTCGAAGAAGCCCTGCGTCAGCATGTGCGCCAGCGTCTGTACGCCCATGCCTATCCGCGTGAAATCGAATTCGTCGATGAACTGCCCAAAACCCCCAGCGGCAAGCTCCAGCGCTTCATCCTGCGTAACCAGGAAATTGCCAGACAACACGCCGCGCAGTCGCTGCCGGCCTGCCAAGGAACACCCCGATGAACCTGTCGAACAAGTCTTTCCTCGTCACCGGCGCAGCCTCCGGGCTGGGTGCCGCCACTGCGCAGATGCTGGTCGAGGCCGGCGCGCGGGTACTGCTGGTCGACCTCAATGCCCAGGCCGTTCAGGCCAGGGCCCAGGCGCTGGGGGAGAACGCTCGCCATGCCGTGGCCGACATCAGCGACGAAGGCGCCGCCGCCACGGCGGTGCAAGCCGCGTTGGACGCCTTCGGTGGCCTGCACGGGCTGATCAACTGCGCCGGCATCGTCGGCGCAGAAAAGATCCTGGGTCGACAAGGCCCGCACGCCCTGGCGAATTTCGCCAAGGTGGTGCAGGTCAACCTGGTCGGCAGTTTCAACATGCTGCGCCTGGCCGCAGCCGCCATGGCCGAAGGGCCGGCAGACGCGCAGGGCGAGCGTGGCGTGATCATCAATACTGCCTCGGTGGCCGCCTATGACGGCCAGATCGGCCAGGCGGCCTATGCCGCTTCCAAAGGCGCCATCGCCAGCATGACGCTGCCGGCGGCGCGCGAGCTGGCACGTTTCGGCATCCGCGTCATGACCATCGCCCCTGGCATTTTCGAGACACCGATGATGGCCGGCATGTCGGCCGAGGTGCGCGATTCGCTGGCAGCCGGTGTACCGTTCCCGCCACGCCTGGGCCGCCCCGAGGAGTATGCCGCCCTGGTTCGGCACATCATCGAAAACAGCATGCTCAACGGCGAGGTGATCCGCCTCGACGGCGCGCTGCGCATGGCCGCCAGATAAGGAGCACTACCCAATGACCCTCGTCAATGACCCCATCGTTATCGTCAGTGCCGTGCGCACGCCCATGGGTGGCCTGCAAGGCGACCTGAAAAGCCTCACCGCCACGCAGCTAGGCAGCGTCGCGATCCGCGCGGCCGTGGAGCGCGCCGGCATCGAGGCGACCCACGTCGATCAGGTGCTGTTCGGCTGCGTACTGCCTGCCGGCCTCGGCCAGGCACCCGCGCGCCAGGCCGCCCTGGGGGCGGGCCTGGATCGACACACCCCCTGCACCACGCTGAACAAGATGTGCGGCTCGGGCATGCAAGCGACCATCATTGGCCACGACCTGCTGCTGGCCGGCAGCGCCGCAGTGGTCGTGGCGGGCGGCATGGAAAGCATGAGTAATGCTCCCTATCTGCTGGACAAGGCGCGCGCGGGGTATCGCATGGGGCATGGCAGGATCATCGACCACATGTTTCTCGACGGGCTGGAGGACGCCTACGACAAGGGCCGCCTCATGGGCACCTTCGCCGAAGACTGCGCCCAGGCTGCAGGCATCGGGCGCCAGGCCCAGGACGACTTCGCCATCGCCTCGTTGACCCGTGCCCAGGAAGCGATCGCCCAGGGGCGTTTCACGGCCGAGATCGTGCCCGTGGAGATCACCGAAGGCCGGCAGACCCGTCAGGTGGTCGATGACGAGCAGCCGCCCAAGGCACGCCTGGACAAGATCCCCCAGCTCAAGCCGGCGTTTCGCGAAGGCGGAACGGTGACGGCAGCCAACGCCAGCTCCATTTCCGACGGCGCCGCGGCGCTGGTGCTGATGCGCCGCAGCGAAGCGCTCGAACGCGGCCTGCGGCCACTGGCGCTGATTCACGGCCATGCGGCGTTCGCCGATGAACCTGCACGGTTCCCCACCGCGCCGATCGGCGCCATCGAGCGGCTCATGCAGCGTGTCGGCTGGACGCTGGACAGTGTGGAGCTGTTCGAGATCAACGAAGCCTTCGCAGTGGTCACGCTGGTCGCGATGCAGCATTTCGGCCTGCCCCATGACAAGGTCAACATCCACGGGGGCGCCTGTGCCCTGGGCCATCCGATAGGTGCCTCGGGTGCGCGGATTCTGGTGACCCTGCTGTCGGCCCTGCGCCAGAACGGCCTGCGCCGCGGTGTCGCCGCCATCTGCATCGGCGGCGGCGAAGCCACGGCCATGGCCGTCGAATGCCTGTATTGAGGAGCCACCATGCTGGTCACTGATGAGCAAAGACAGATCGCCGATGCGGTGAAGGACTTCGCCCAGGAGCGACTCAAACCCTTCGCCGAGCAGTGGGACAAGGCGCATCGCTTCCCGCGCGAGGCCATCGAGGAAATGGCAGGTCTGGGCCTGTTCGGCATGCTGGTACCCGAGTGCTGGGGTGGCAGCGACACCGGCTATGTCGCCTATGCCATGGCATTGGAGGAAATCGCCGCTGGCGATGGCGCCTGTTCCACCATCATGAGCGTGCACAATTCGGTGGGCTGCGTGCCCATCCTGCGCTTTGGCAGCGATGAACAGAAAACCCGCTTCCTCGAACCCCTGGCCAGCGGCGCGATGCTCGGTGCCTTCGCGCTGACCGAGCCACAGGCCGGCTCCGATGCCAGCAGCCTCAAGGCCCGGGCCCGCCGAGAAGGCGATCACTACGTGCTCAGCGGCAGCAAGCAGTTCATCACCTCCGGGCAGAATGCCGGCGTGGTGATCGTCTTCGCCGTGACCGATCCTGCGGCTGGCAAGCGCGGCATCAGCGCGTTCATCGTGCCCACGGACACGCCGGGCTATCAGGTCGCCCGGGTCGAGGAGAAGCTGGGGCAGCACGCCTCGGACACTTGCCAGATCGTTTTCGACGAGGTTCGGGTCCCGCTGGCCAACCGTCTGGGGGAAGAAGGGGAGGGCTACCGTATCGCGTTGGCCAACCTGGAAGGCGGGCGCATCGGCATCGCCGCCCAGGCGGTGGGCATGGCACGTGCCGCCTTCGAGGTGGCCCGCGACTACGCCCGCGAGCGCCAGAGTTTCGGCAAACCGCTGATCGAGCACCAGGCAGTGGCCTTTCGTCTGGCGGACATGGCCACGCGCATCGCCGTGGCCCGGCAGATGGTGCTGCACGCCGCAGCCCTGCGCGACGCGCGACGTCCGGCCCTGGTCGAGGCGTCCATGGCCAAGCTGTTCGCCTCGGAAATGGCCGAAAAGGTCTGCTCGGATGCCTTGCAGACGCTCGGTGGATATGGCTATCTGCGAGACTTCCCGCTGGAGCGCATCTACCGTGACGTGCGGGTCTGCCAGATCTACGAAGGCACCAGTGACATACAGCGCATGGTCATCGCGCGAAATCTATGAAGGAGCAGCTTGCATGGCATTCGAAACAATCCTGCTGGACATCCACGGCAAGGTCGGTCTGATCACGCTCAATCGTCCTCAGGCGCTCAACGCGCTGAATGCGCAGATCGTCGCCGAGGTGAATCAGGCCCTGGATCAGCTCGAGCGCGACCCGCAGATCGGGTGCATGGTCATCACCGGGTCCGCCAAGGCTTTCGCGGCCGGTGCCGACATCAAGGAGATGGCCGAGCTCAGCTATCCGCAATCCTACGTCGAGGATCTGTTCAGCGAGGCCGATCGCGTGGCCAATCGCCGCAAGCCGCTGATCGCGGCGGTAGCCGGATTCGCCCTGGGCGGCGGTTGCGAACTGGCGATGATGTGCGACTTCATCCTGGCTGCCGACACGGCCCGCTTCGGCCAACCCGAGATCAACCTGGGCGTACTGCCAGGCATGGGTGGCACCCAGCGCCTGACCCGTGCCGTGGGCAAGGCCAAGGCCATGGAGCTGTGCCTGACCGGTCGGCTGATGGGCGCCGAGGAGGCCGAGCGTGCCGGCCTGGTGGCGCGAGTGGTGCCACAGGATCAGTTGCTGGAAGAGGCGCTCAAGGTCGCTGCCACCATTGCCAGCAAGTCGGTACCGGTGAGCATGATGGTCAAGGAAAGCGTCAATCGCGCGTTCGAAGTCAGTTTGAGCGAAGGCGTACGCTTCGAGCGCCGGGTGTTCCATGCCGCCTTCGCCACCGAAGACCAGAAAGAGGGCATGGCCGCCTTCATCGCCAAGCGCGAGGCGCAGTTCAGGAACCGTTGAGGCCTTTGCCCCTCCAAGTACGACGCCCCCGCCCTGGCGGGGGCGCATCGTGCACTGGCGGGCATCGACAAGTTGCTGCATAGTAGCCCTGCAGCCCGCGCGCCATGCCGAGCCCGGCAGCGCCGATGGACAGTCCGGCGGGCGGATTCCTCGCCGTTTCGGGCAATTTCCCCCTCATGGCTGTTGCCCCTTGGGGCTTGGCACCTTAGACTGCCGCCCCCTGCAAAAGAGTGCCGGTTGGCGCTTGAAGAATTCCGTCACCGACGTGCCATCGTCGGTGGCATCCGAATCGCCCAAATGCACATTTTTTCATAGAGAATTCGATGACCAAGGAACAGTTGCTGGCCATGTCGGCCGATGACTACATGAATGCCGATCAGCTGGCATTCTTCACGGCGATGTTGCAAGCGATGAAAGTCGACACCCATGAGCGTATCGAACTGAGCCGCGCGACCATCGAGAGCCTGGACACGCCTTCGGATCCTGCCGACGTCGCATCGGTGGAGGAAGAGCGTCACTGGCTGGTCAATGCCATCGAGCGCGACCAGCGCCTGCTGCCCCAGCTCGAGATGGCTCTGGGCCGCATCGCCGACGAAAGCTTCGGCTGGTGTGACGACAGTGGCGAGCCCATCGGCCTGCAACGCTTGCTGATCAGCCCCACCACCAAATACTGCATCGAAGCCCAGGAACGCCACGAGCAACTCGATCGCCATCAACGGCAGATCTGATCCAGACGCTCGAAAGGCCCTGCGTCCAGCGCGCAGGGCCTTTCGCGTTTCAGGCAGGTCAGGCCAGGCAATCGTCAAGTCGGCGTGCCAGGTCGCACGCTTCGCGGTGGCTGCAACGAAAGCCCTTGACCCTGCCGGTGTGCCGGTCGGTGATGTGGAAGAAGCGTACCCCGGCCGGGATGACGACGAAGCGCAGGCGGCTGGTAATCTGCTGCATACAAGAAATGCTCGAGACCTCTCGACTGATTTCGGTGTTTTCGTGCATATTGCTTCCCCTGTAAATGCGCGGATACGTAGCAGGGCCCGAGCTGCCGAGGGCCTGGCGATATCTATTGCACCTTTTCCAGCAGCGGTGGTGTCAGACAGTGCTGTTCCGCCTGTGGGACCTGCATGAGTCGTCGTCTGCGGAGCATGCTGGCGCTGTTGGGTAATGAATCCTGCATGCCGAGCCGCCAAGCACCACAGACATCCGGCACACCCTGTCACTAACCTTTCAGACAGCACGTTGAAATGGCCGCCGCGTCACGCTTGGGCGATTGCGCAAGGCGGCGAGAAACAATCGGTTCGAGGATCACTTCATTGGCAGTCAGTACTCTGGATACCCACGCCCTGTTCGCACTGGGCGACTTGCGCGGCAAGCTGGTCAAGCTCTTTCAGAGCCGTTTCGTCTACCTCACCGAGCAGACCCCGGATGGCCTGTACATGGCGGAGGTCGATACTGACACCGCCCTGACGGTGGACGACAAGCAGCATCTTGAGCTCAAGGTGGGCGATCACTTCCGTGCGGCCGTGTTGCCCAGCCGTGAAGGCGGCAAGCTGGAGGTGCGTTTTCGCGACATCAAGTTCAACGTCTATGGGGTGGGCGACTATGCGTTCGTTTCGGTGCCCGAGGGTAAGGGCATCGTACTGCGCGACGGCCATAACGTGATGCTGGTCTTCGCTGCCGAGCAACAGATCACCGAGGGGCTCGGCAAGCTGCTCAAGACGGTGACTGGCAAGGTTGCGAAGTGGCGCAAGGGTGAGCTCACCACCTTCAAGGCCAGTGAATGAGCCCTGGGGGCGCCTCGCCAGCGAACCGCGCCGCGTTTCACCAGCAGCACCAGCTCGCGGCGCTCGCCGAGGCCGAGCGCCTGCTGGCGCAGCGCTCGATCCTGAAAGGTGCCTGGTTCGATTGGGTGGCGGCGCAGTTGTACCAGCTGGGCCCGCCGCCGTTCGTGTCGATGGTCAGACGAGAGCTGCAGCGTCTGACCCAGGCTTGATAGCGGCGCCTGGGCGCCGCGCCACACGCTTTACCACAGGGCGGTCGCCCCATCGGCAATCACACGCCCGAATACCTCGATCGCCTTGTCCACCTCCGCCTCGGTGCTATAGCGCCCCAGGCTGATACGCACGCTGTTACGCGCCTGCTGGTCGGTCTTGCCCAAGGCCAGCAGCACATGCGAGGGCGCCTGACTGGCCGAGTTGCAGGCCGAGGTGGATGACACCGCCAGGTCGCAGGCCAGGGCTCCGAGGCTGAAGCCCTTGGCCTCGACGCACAGGTTCAAGGTGTGGGCGATGCGCTGCTCGGCGCAGCCATTGAGGCTTACGCCCGGCAGTGCCAGCAGGCCTGCCCGCAAGCGCTGCGACAGCGTCTGGATGCGCCGATGCTCCTCCTGCGCCAGCAGACCGGCCAGAGCGAAGGCGCTGCCCATGCCGACGATCTGGTGCGTGGGCAGGGTGCCCGAGCGTAGCCCGCCTTCATGACCCCCGCCATGCATCTGGGCATGCAGCGCCGGGCGGGCACGGCTGCCGACATAGAGTGCGCCGATGCCCTTGGGGCCGTAGACCTTGTGCGCGGACACCGACATGAGGTCCACCGCCTGTCGGCTCAGATCCAGGGTGAGCTTGCCGACCGCCTGCGCCGCATCCACATGCAGCAGCGCGCCATGGGCGCGTACATACTCGCCGATGCGGGCGAAGTCGGTCACGGTACCCAGTTCGTTGTTCACCGCCATCAGCGAGACGAGCCGCGTGTCGGCGCGCAGGGCCTGCTGCACGGCCTCGGGTTGAATCAGACCACGTTCGTCAGGCCCCAGGCGCGTCACCGACCAACCCCGGCGCTCGAGTTCGGTGGCGGTGTCGAGTATCGCCTTGTGTTCCAACTGGCTGGTGATCAGGTGCCCAGGCCGGTCTGCACCCTGGCAGATGCCCTTGAGCGCAAGGTTGTTGGATTCGGTGGCGCCCGAGGTCCAGACGACCCTCTCCGGCTGGGCGTTGAGCTGCTCGGCGACCTGCGCACGGGCCTGTTCGACCAGCGCACGCGCCGCGCTGCCGTAGCGGTGGCCACCGGAAGCCGGGTTGCCGAAGTCACTGTGGCGACCCATGCAGGCCAGCATGCTTTCCAGCACGAGGTCATCGATGGGAGTCGTGGCGGCGTAGTCGAGATAGAGCGGATTGGCAGGCATTCGAGCGTTCCAGGCAAAACCCTTGGGGAGATTAGGCAATGCTAGAGCTGATGCTGAAAATACCTTTCCATATTTTCCAAAAAACTCCAGTCGATATAGAAAAATATTTTACATATTGGCAATCTAGTAGAATTGCTTTATATCCTACCCCTTCTCGAGGCACTCGCCACGGGCGCTTGCTGCCAGTTCGATCTCGTCAGTGGCCACCACCTGCTGGGACAGCTCTATGATCTGCTCGCGCATCCAGCGATTCGCCGGGTCCTGATCGGTGCTCTCGTGCCAGTACAGATGGGTCTCCAGAGCCGGCAACTCCACAGGGAGGGCCAGATACCGCAATTGATGTCGGCGAGCGAAACGTTCCGCAACGGTCATGACCATGTCGGTTTGCTGCAGCACCTGGGAAGCCATCAGATAGTGCTGTGAACGCAGCGCCACCTTGCGTTGCACGCCCATCTTGCCAAGGGCGAGGTCCACGTACCCCAGCCCGTTGCGGCGGCTGGAAATGTGGATGTGGGTCATGCCCAGGTAGTGTTCGAGCGTGAGCTTTGCGCCGGCCTGTGGATGTCCCTGGCGCAGGGCGCAGACGTAGCGGTCCTCCATCAGCTTGACGTGACGCACCTGCGGATCGGTGTTCAAGGGCGCGTCCACGGCGAAATCCAGGCGCCCGGCAGCAAGCTCCCTGGTGGTTTCCCGGCGCTTGCCGAGGAAGCTCTCGATCACCACGCCCGGGGCCAGGCGACGCAAGCGCTGGAACAGCTGTGGCAGGATCACCGCCTCGGTCAGGTCGGTCATGCTGATACGGAAGGTCTTGTTCGCCTGTTGCGGATTGAAGATGCGGCTTTCCTGGACCGAGGTTCGCAGCAAGGCCAGCGCATTGCGCACCGGAGCGATGATGTTCTGTGCCATGGGCGTGGGTACCATGCCCTGGGCGGTGCGCACGAACAGGGGATCGTTGAAGGTCTCACGCAGGCGCGACAGGGCATTGGATACCGCAGGTTGGGTGATGCCGACGATCTGCCCGGCGCGGGTCAGGTTGGCCTCGGTATAGATGGCATCGAAGACGATGAACAGGTTCAGATCGACTTTGCTGAGGTTCATGGGCGCCACTCATTGTTGGTGTTATAGCCGGGATCATATATTGGTTATGAATGTTAATACACCATCAGAATAGACTGGATGGATTCACTCAGGCTGCTCTAGTCTTGGCGCAGATACCTCCTACGCCAAAGGTCGCCCACATGAATTTCGCCTACACGCCCAAGGTCCAGGCACTGCGCGAGCGCGTCACTGCGTTCATGGATGCTCATGTCTATCCTGCCGAGGCCGAGTTCGAGCGTCAGGTCGCCGAGGGCGATCGCTGGCAGCCCACGGCGATCATGGAGACGCTCAAGGCCAAGGCGCGTGAGCAGGGGCTATGGAACCTGTTCCTGCCACAGTCGCAGTACGGTGCCGGCCTGACCAACCTGGAATACGCGCCTTTGGCCGAGATCATGGGCCGCTCGCTACTGGGCCCGGAACCCTTCAACTGCTCGGCACCGGATACGGGCAATATGGAGGTTCTGGTGCGCTATGGCTCAGCGGCGCAGCAGCAGCAGTGGCTGGAACCCCTGCTGCGTGGCGAGATTCGCTCGGCATTCGCGATGACCGAGCCAGAAGTGGCGTCTTCCGATGCCACCAATATGGCAGCGACTGCGGTTCGAGAGGGCGACCAGTGGTTGATCAATGGACGCAAGTGGTGGACCTCGGGCGCCTGTGACCCACGCTGCAAGGTGATGATCTTCATGGGGCTATCCGATCCCGCCGGGCCGAGGCATCAGCAGCATTCGATGATCCTCGTGCCCACTGACACCCCAGGCGTGAAGATCGTCCGGCCCTTGCCGGTATTCGGCTACGACGACGCGCCCCATGGCCACGCCGAAGTCCTGTTCGACAATGTCCGTGTGCCCTACGAAAACGTGATCCTGGGGGAGGGCCGAGGCTTCGAGATTGCCCAGGGGCGGCTTGGCCCTGGCCGCATCCACCACTGCATGCGTTCGCTGGGCATGGCCGAGCGGGCCCTGGAACTGATGTGCCGGCGGGCGGTGTCCCGAACGGCCTTCGGCCAGCCGCTGGCACGCCTGGGCGGTAACGTCGACAAGATCGCCGATTCGCGCATGGAGATCGACATGGCCCGGCTACTCACGCTCAAGGCCGCTGACATGATGGATACCGTGGGCAACAAGGTCGCGCGCAGCGAGATCGCCCAGATCAAGGTGGTAGCGCCGAACGTTGCGTTACGGGTGATCGATCGAGCGATCCAGATGCATGGCGGGGCAGGGGTCAGCGGCGATTTTCCGCTGGCCTACATGTACGCCATGCAGCGCACCTTGCGCCTGGCCGACGGACCCGATGAAGTGCACCGGGCGGCGATCGGCAAATACGAGATCGGCAAGTACCTTCCCGAGCGTCCGCCCGCCGCCCGCTAGGCGCCCGCCTGTCGGGGTCTCAGGATGAAGAGCGCTCTTCATCGTGTCGAGGCTGGACCTGCGCACTGGGCCCGCGGTCGCCGCGGGTCTTGAACAGCGACAGCAGCACGCCGCCCAGCAGCAGACCCAGTGTGACGGCCAGCGACAGCAACGCTGGCACTTCGCCGATCAGGCCGTGGTAGAAGATCTTGCAGCCAATGAAGATCAGCACCATCGCCAGGGCGTACTTGAGGTAGACGAAGCGGTGCATCAATGCCGACAGCGCGAAGTACAGCGCGCGAAGGCCGAGGATCGCAAAGATGTTGGAGGTGTACACGATGAACGGGTCCTGCGTGATCGCGAAAATGGCGGGTACGCTGTCCACCGCGAACACCAGGTCGGCCAGTTCGATCAGCACCAGCGCCAGGAACAACGGTGTGGCATGGCGCAGCGGCCGGCTCTGACCAGGGGGTACCAGGCGCACGAAAAAACGTTTGCCGTGCAGTTGGTCGGTGACCCGCAGGTGCCTGCGCACGAAACGCAGCGCGGGATTGTTGGCCAGGTCGGGCTCGCTGTCACCTCTGGAAAAGGCCATCTTCACCCCGGTGATCAGCAGGAACGCGCCGAACAGATAGAGCACCCAGGCGAAATGCTGCACCAGTGCCGCGCCCACGCCGATCATGATGGCCCTAAGCACCACCACGCCCAGGATGCCCCAGAACAGCACACGGTGCTGATATCGGCGAGGAATCGAGAAAAAGCCGAAAATCATCGCCATGACGAACACGTTGTCCATCGACAGTGACTGCTCGACCAAAAAACCGGTGTAGAACTCCAGTGCCGAACGAGCGCCCAGCTCCATCCATACCCATGCCCCGAACAGCACTCCCACGCTAAAGTAGCCCGCGTACAGCAGCAGGCTTTCGCGCATCTCGATCTCGCGTTCCTGGCGGTGCAACACGCCCAGGTCCAGTACGAGCAGTGCGATGACGATGGTCACGAATACCAGCCACAACCAGGCGCTGGTGCCGAGCACGGGGGTGCTGAGGAAAGCGTGCAGAGCTGTCATGAGCCCCTCCTTGATTGTCGGCGTTGCAAGGCAACAGTGATTCCGACATGGCGGTTTGCACCGTCAGAGGGGCCCGGCATCACATGGACTCAAGCATAGTCCAGGTCGCGCCGAGTCCTTGGGGGCGGGTTGTTACATCGTTTTGCCAAATGAAGCTTCAGAGATCCGCCGCGACCTTCTGCGCCACCTCAGGCGTCAGCCAGCCTTTCCACACCTGTGGATGACGGCTCAGGAACAGCGTCGCAGCCTTGCGTGCATCCTGATGCTGCTTGCTCATCTCGCCCAGCGCCTGGTTGAGGACATCGATCGGCAGGTCGACTTTCTCGAATACCGCCACCAGGTCGGGATATTGTGTCTTGAACGCTTTGGAGACCCCGATCGACAGCTTGGTCGGCAGCGAGCTGCTGCCTTGCGGATCGGTATTGGAAGGATCGGTCAGGGTGGCCCAGGCCTTAGCATCGAAGGGCGGCTCCTCCAGGCGCACCAGATCGTAACGCCCCATCAACGGCGCCGGGCTCCAGTAATAGAACAGCACCGGTTGCTTGCGGCTTATGGCCGAGTTGATTTCGGCATCCAGGGCTGCCCCTGAGCCTGTGCGGAAATTCACGTACAACGCCTGCAGGCCATAGGCCTTGAGCTTCTGGCTGTTGACGATTTCCGACGTCCAGCCGCTGGGGCTGTTGAGGAATCGCCCTTGACCGGGCGACTCGGGGTCCTTGAATACCTCGGCGTAGCGCTTGAGGTCATCGACGGTCTTCAGACCCGGTGCCAGCGCCTGGATGTGCCGCGTGGGATCGCCCTTGATCACGTAGGCCGGCACGTACCAGCCCTCGACCGCATGCTTCACCGTATCGCCCAGTGCGAACACCTGGCCCTTGCGCTCGGCTTGCACCCAGGCTGGGCTTCGTCCGGCCCATTCCTCGGCGATCACCTGCAGGTCATTGCGCGCCAGCGCCACCTCCATGCTGACGGTGCTGCCAGGCAGGGTCTCGGTGGCGTAGCCGTAGCCTTTCTCGACGATCAGTCGCAGGATCTCCGTGGTCAGCGCGCCGCTTTCCCAGCTTATGGCGCCGAAGCGAATGGGCTGGGAAGGCTCGCGAGCCGCTGCGGTTTCGTGACTGACCAGGCCCAGTGCAAGCACCAGGCCGGCGAGCACGAGAGGAATGCTTTTCATGAGCGCCTCGTGGGTTACGATGAAGTGCGGCTCAGTGTAGACGAGTCGCCAGGCACCACCGGTCGAGTCGCTACTTCCAGTAGGAGATTTCAGCCTTTGAACAGCGCGTTCAGCATCAGCAACTCGATGATGACGACCACGACGCAGGTGGCGACGAACTGCCGCGTGAACACCCGACGAGGGCGGTGCAGTGTCGGCCAGTCCATGGGCGCCAGCAGCAATTGGATCAACAAGCCAAGCAGTTTCATCGTCGGGGCGCAGCTTTCGGGAAGAGGGAGCCGATAGTAGCGGCCAGGCTCCTGGAAATCACCCGCAGTCGCATTGGGCAAAAGAAAACCCGCCATGAGGACGGGTTGAAGAACGTATCGAAGCCCTATGACTATGCGCCAGCGGATGTCGACGTTTTGTGAAAGCTATGTCGATGGAAAGTCCGTTCTATCATGCAAAAAAAACCCGCCATGGCGGCGGGCAAGACGTTCTGAAGGGAGCCGCTCCAGCATAGTTGGCATGGGGTTAAGCCAACGTTAACCCCTCTGATGATTGACCGCAGTGGGCAATGCGCCTATATAACGCGCTCAGTAGAGGATGCCACCATGTACGAAGACGACGATCTCCCGGAACCCGAGCACGATCATCTGCTCGACCATGAATTCTTCCATGGCGAGGACGAGCTCGAAGCCGACGCTCAGGGCATCGAGGACGATATCGACAGTGAAGACCTGGACCTCGCCGAAGACGACTTGGACGAAGATGATGACAGCCACCCGGCTTGGTACGACGATCCGCAGGATTGACGGCCGGAAACGAAAAAGGCGCCTGGTCAGGCGCCTTCGACGAGGAAGATGGTGCGAGTGGTGGGACTCGAACCCACAAGGCTTGCGCCGACAGATTTTAAGTCTGCTGTGTATACCAATTCCACCACACTCGCACGCGGGCAGGGCTTCAATGCAGAAGCGCCATGCAATCTGGCGCGCTTTATAACCCATCGTTATAGGTGAGTCAACCGCTGGGGCTTCAGGGCTGGATCAGTACGGCGATCTTGCGCATGCCGTCGGCACTGCCCCGTAGCTCGTGTGCCTGCTCACCCATTGCAGTGCCGTCCTGCGGATGGGTGGAGTGACACAGAAAACGGGCATGGCCCTCCAGGCCGCGACATAACTGGTCGATCTGTCCGGCAGTGGACATCAGATCGCGCTGCAGGCTCAACAGTCGGTAATTGGTGGTCATGCTGGCTCCGTCGTTCGCGAGAGTGCCGCTGCACTCGCTGCACTATAGGCAAATCCACACGTGCTGTCACAGGAACAGCTGTCAGACACTTCGACGGTCATCTAGAATCATCCCATTGCCTCTCGCCGCGCTTCCGGAGCTTGCATGCTGTCCACCGATCTCTCTGCCGTTGCGCCGACCATGCCGGCCGATCACTACGAGCGTCTGGTGCACGCGGTGGTCGACTACGCCATCTACATGCTCGACCCGCAAGGCAGGGTCGTATCCTGGAACTCCGGGGCACAACGTATCAAGGGCTATGGCAGCGACGAGGTGATCGGCCGGCATTTTTCGCTGTTCTTCACCGAGCAGGACTGCGCCCAGGGTCGTCCGGCCATGCTCCTGAACCAGGCACTGCAACAGGGCGTCGCGCAGGATGAAGGCTGGCGCGTACGCAAGGACGGCAGCCGGTTCTGGGCGCTGACAGTGCTGGATATCGTGCGCGACGATGGCGGCCAGGTGATCGGGCTGGCGAAGGTGACCCGGGATATCACCGATCGCCGCGAGTCCGGGCTGCAACTCGACGCCATGCGCGCCCAGCTGTTCCAGGCACAGAAACTCGAAGCCCTGGGCCAACTCACCGGTGGGCTGGCGCACGATTTCAACAATCTGCTGACCATCATCCTGGGCTCCGCACGACTGGCCCGAGCCAGCACCGATCATGCCCGCATCGATACCCTGCTGGGGCATATCGTCGATGCGGGTCAGCGTGGCGCGCAATTGACCCACGTGCTGCTGAGCTTCGCGCGCCATCGACAACTCAATGTCGCACCCATCGCCCCGGCCGAGCTCATCGCCTCGACCTGTAGTCTGATCTCCCATGCGTTACCAGATAGAATCGAGCTGCGCACCGAGATCGAAGATGACCTTCCGCAGCTGGAGGTGGATGTCGGTCAGCTGCAGATGGTGCTGCTCAATCTGCTGTTCAATGCCCGTGACGCGATCGTCGAGGGCGGACATATAGCGCTTCGCGTGAGGCGTGCGGTGCTCCCTGCGCAATCGAACGCATTGCAGGGCGAGTTCCTGCGCTTCGATGTCGAAGATGATGGCTCGGGCATTCCCGTGGAGGTGCTGCCGCGCATCTTCGAGCCGTTCTTCACCACCAAGGCCTTTGGCAAAGGCACCGGTCTGGGGCTTAGCCAGGTGTATGGATTCGCCCAGCAGAGCAACGGTGCCGTCGATGTAGCCAGTATTCCAGGCGAAGGGACGGTCATGAGTCTGTACCTGCCGCTGACGGCCACTCTGCCGAGCCAGGCATCCTAACCCGCGCTGCAATCCGCCAACACCTGAGACGTAGTCACTGGGGCCTTGGAATGCGCCTGACCCAGAACTGCGGGAAGAACGCCGCATCCGTGCGGTCTGGAAGGGGCTCAGTGTGCGTCGTCGGTCTTTTCGGGGGCAGGATTGCCCGCCTGAATGCGCTTGAAGATTTCCTCGCGGTGCACCTGCACGTCTTTCGGTGCGTCGATGCCGATTCTCACTTGCATACCTTTGACGCCCAGAATCGTGACCTTGATGTCATCGTTGATGACAATGCTTTCGCCAACTTTGCGGGTGAGTATCAGCATGTACTTCTCCTTGGTGATGTAGAAATCCGTCAAGGCCGATGCCTTTCGGGTGGGAGCGAGTCCCTCTTCCTTCTCAGTAAAGACCGCTTTGGAACGGCATAAATTCCTGCTGATCACAAAACGCCGGAGGTGTCCCGGTTGTCAGGGCCGTCCCAGATGTCGGATCACTTGGCTTACGTCCCTGGTGACAAGAGTATGACGCGTACAGTCTTAAGTGAAATTTCCCTAATGCATACAGGAAATAGTCTGACTCAATCACTCAGGTTACGGATTCCAGGGCCTGCAAGAAACCCAGCAAGGCGACTTCTTCCAGCTCCAGCCCTTTGCGTGCCCGTGACCGTGGGAGATCAGCCAGGCGTCCCAGGTGGAAATGCTCGAGTACGGCAGGATGGATATAGCAGCGCCGACAGACTGCCGGAGTATTGCCCAGCCGGCCAGCCACTTCCCGCACGATACCGGTGACCAGTCGTTTGGCTTCGGTCTCCGGTTGCCAGGACAGGGGTCGGAGCAGGTTCAGGGCCAAGGCACTGCCACCCCAGGTGCGGTAGTCCTTGGCGGTGAAATCCGAGCCGGTGAGCTGCTGCAGGAACAGGTTGATGTCGGCCGAGCCTATTCGATGGCGCTGGCCTTCATCGTCCAGGTATTGGAAAAGCTCCTGCCCTGGCAGCTCCATGCAGCGCTTGACCAGTTGGGCCAGGCGGCGGTCGCGCAGCGTAATGCTGTGCTCCACGCCCCGTTTACCTCGAAACTGAAAGCGGATGGTACTGCCCTTGACCTCCACATGGCGGTTACGCAGGGTTGTGAGTCCGTAGGACTTGTTGTCGCGTAGATACTGCTGGTTACCGATGCGGATCAAGGTGTTGTCCAGCAGGCTGACCACCAGTGCCATGACCTTCTCGCGGTCCATGCCCGGGCGCGCCAGATGTGCATCGAGCTGGCGACGCAGTTTCGGCAGTGCCTGGGCGAAGGCCAGCATCCGGGCATATTTGTGCTCGTCACGCAGCGTGCGCCACTCCACATGGTAGCGATACTGCTTGCGCCCTCGGGCGTCGCGTCCAGTGGCCTGCAGATGTCCCTGGGGGTCCAGGCAGATCCAGACGTCGGTGTAGGCGGGCGGAATGACCAGCGCTGCGATGCGCGCCAGGATCTCCTTGTCGCGCACCCGCTCACCTTCAGGGTTCAGGTAGATGAAGCGGTCGCGCCACCGTTTGCGACTGAAGCCCGGCTGAGCGTCATCGACATAATGCAAGGTACGGGGCAGGGTTATCTCGTGCATGGCGTCGTCCGTCGACCAGTGATCTGAACGGTGGACAACACCGGTCGCCGAGTTGCTCAGGTCAGCAGCGCCACCGACTTGATCTGCGCCCACAGGTGGCGACCGGGCTGGGCTTGCAACTGCTCGGCCGAATAGCGGGTGATGCGCGCCAGCAGCGGGTTGCCGCCCGCATCGAGGCTGATCAGTACATGGGCTGGATTGTCGGCTGGCCTGCAGTCGCGCACCGTCACGGGCAGCCGGTTGAGGATGCTCGACGTGATGTCCTGGGTAAGCGTGAGGCTCACGTCGCGCGCCTGCACCTTCAGGCGCAGGGTGTTGCCGATCTGCAAGTCCGGATGGGCGATGCGCAGGACAGTACTGACCGGGCCCGGCAAGCGTAGTTCGAACAGGCCGTAGTCCGGTTGCCCACCGATGACCACGCCTTCGAGGACCACGCCTGCATCTTCGCTCTGCGCCAGCGACAGGTCCAGGCGCGCGAGGGTCTGGCCGACGGGGCCGCTGGCCATGACCTTGCCTTGTTCGAGCAGCACCAGGTGGTCGGCCAGGCGTGCCACCTCGTCCTGTGCATGGCTGACATAGACCACCGGGATGTCCAATTCGTCGTGCAGACGCTCCAGATAAGGCAGGATTTCACGTTTGCGCGGCCCGTCCAGCGCCGCCAGGGGCTCATCCATCAGCAGCAGTCGCGGGCTGGTGAGCAGCGCTCGAGCGATACCTACACGTTGGGCCTCGCCACCGGACAGGGTAGCTGGCTTTCGCTCCAGCAACGCGCCGATGCCCAGCAACTGACAGGCCCGTTCCAGCTCCACCTTACGCTCATTCGCCGCTACGCGGCGCCACCCGAAGGTCAGGTTGCCGTGTACGGAGAGGTGGGGGAACAGGCTGGCCTCCTGAAATACATAGCCCAGCGGTCGTCGGTGCGGCGGCAGGAACACCTGTCGACGGGAGTCTTCCCAGACGTCGCCATTGACCTGTATGAACGCCTCGTCGGCCCGCTCCAACCCCGCCAGGCAGCGCAGGCAGGACGTCTTGCCCGAGCCGGAATGGCCGAACAAGGCGCTGATGCCGCGGCTGGGCAGATCCAGTTCGACATCCAGGGTGAAATCGTCGCGGACCAGCTTCAGGCGGGCGTGCAGGCGTGAACTCATTTCAGCTCCAGGCAGTCTTGCCACGGCGGCCGGCATGGAGCATCAGCAGCACCAGGAAGGAGAACACCAGCATGGCGCCGGCCAGCCAGTGCGCTTGCGAATAGGCCATGGCCTCGACGTGATCGAAGATCTGCACCGAGACCACCCGGGTCTTGTCTGGAATGTTGCCACCGATCATCAGCACCACGCCGAATTCGCCCACGGTATGGGCGAAGCCCAGGATACTGGCGGTGACGAAGCCAGGCCGGGCCAACGGCAGCACTACGTGCACGAAGCTGTCCCAGGGACTGGCGCGCAGTGTGGCGGCCACTTCGAGTGGACGCTGGCCAATCGCGCTGAACGCATTCTGCAGCGGCTGGACCACGAAGGGCATGGAGTAGACCACCGAGCCGATCACCAGGCCAGTGAAACTGAACACCACGGTACCCAGACCCAGTGCCTGGGTCGCCTGGCCCAACCAGCCATTGGGACCCAGGGCGATCAACAAGTAGAAACCGATGACCGTCGGCGGCAGCACCAGAGGCAGGGCCACCACCGCACCGATCGGCCCCCGCAGCCAGGAGCGCGTACGCGCCAGCCACCAGGCGATCGGAGTGCCCACCAGCAACAGGATCACGGTGGTGAGGCTGGCCAATTTCAGGGTCAACCAGACCGCACCCAGGTCGCTGGCATCCAGTGGCATCAGATTTCGTAGCCGTAGGACTTGATCACGGCGGCAGCCTTGGGCCCCTTGAGATATTCGACCAGCGCCTTGGCGGCAGGATTATCCTTGCCCTTCTCCAGGATCACCGCGTCCTGGCGGATCGGTTCGTGAAGACTGGACGGGACGATCCACGCCGAACCACTTTCAACTTTGCCGTCCTTGTAGATCTGCGACAGGGCTACGAACCCCAACTCGGCGTTGCCGGTGGAGACGAACTGGAAGGCCTGGGTGATGTTCTGGCCTTCGACCAGCTTGTTTTTGGTGGCGGCGGTGAGGCCGAGCTTGTCCAGCACCTGGGTGGCGGCCAGGCCGTACGGCGCGGTCTTGGGATTGGCGATGGACAGATGCTGGTAGGCGTTCTGTTTGAGCACCTCGCCCTTGTCGTCGACATAGCCAGGCTTGGCCGACCACAGAGCCAGGGTTCCGATGGCATAGGTGAAGCGCGAGCCTGGGACGATGGCCTTTTCCTGCTCCAGCTTGGCCGGTGTGGTGTCATCGGCCGCCAGGAACACTTCGAACGGTGCGCCATTCTTGATCTGTGCGTAGAACTGCCCAGTCGCGCCGAATGCGGCCACCAGCTTGTGACCGGTGTCCTTCTCGAAATCCTTGGCGATCGCCTGGATCGGTGCGGTGAAGTTGGCGGCTACCGCGACCTGGACCTCGTCGGCCCAGGCGTGGCCCAGCGACAGCAGGCTGGCGAGGGCGGTGGCAGTCAGTTGCAGAAGGGGTCTGCGCATCGGAGTCATTCCTGAGGTTGTCGTTATATACGTGAATATATAGCGAATGGACATCAGACGGAAAGAGGCGGCGCGAGTGAGCACCCCACGCCGGCGTAGCCAGGGTCGGCGCTAGCGGCGCAATGCCCCGAGGGCGATGTCCCGCGTCAGTTCTCCGGCATCCCGCCGCTGTCCCAGGCGCAACGCCTGACCTGCCCACAAGTTGCTGAAATCGTCGCGATGCTGCGCCTCGGTAATCGCGCGCAGGGGCATCAGCGCGCCGCCTGCCAGGGGGAAATGCGGCGCAAGATCGCTGACGGGGCCCAGTTCGCGCATGACACGGTTGAGGATGCCTCGGGCCGGCCGCCCGGTGAAC
This sequence comes from Pseudomonas sp. S30, assembly GCF_016518545.1. Classification (GTDB taxonomy): domain Bacteria; phylum Pseudomonadota; class Gammaproteobacteria; order Pseudomonadales; family Pseudomonadaceae; genus Aquipseudomonas. Next base: position 57,897 of record NZ_JACVTO010000011.1, on the reverse strand, counting down.
AGGTTGGTGAGCGCGGTTTGGCTAGCCGCCGCCGTGTCCAGTGCCTGGCGATGGAAGGCAGAGACCTTCGCTTGGGGCGTGAACAGGTAGGCGGTGCCGATCTGCACGGCCGACGCGCCCAACGCGAGCGCCGCGCTCAAGCCGCGCGCATCACCGATGCCGCCTGCGGCGATCACTGGCACGCTCACCGCATCCACCACTTGCGGCACCAGGGCGAACGTGCCGATCTGGGTGGTGAGATCCTCGCTCAGGAACATTGCTCGGTGACCGCCGGCTTCGTAGCCCATGGCGATGATCGCATCGCAGCCCCGCTGCTCTAGCCAGACTGCCTCTTCCACGGTCGTCGCGCTGGACAGGATGCGTGCACCCGTAGCCTTGACCCGGCCCAGCAGGCCCGCTTCCGGCAAGCCGAAATGAAAGCTCACTACCTGTGGTCGCAGGCGCTCGACCAGTTGGCAGGTCTGTTCGTCGAACGGTGCGCGGCTGGAGACGGGCGTCGGCGCCTGGAAGTCGGCGCCGACTTCGTCATAATACGGCTTGAGCGCCTGCCTCCAGCGCTCTTCACGCGCCGCGTCTCGCGGTAGCGCGGCATGGCAGAAGAAATTGAGGTTCAACGGTGCCTGACAGGCCGTGCGAAACGCAGCCACTTCCTCGGCGATCTGCTCGGCACCGAGCATGGCGCAGGGCAGGGCGCCCAGGCCGCCCGCGTTGCCCACCGCGATGGCCAGCGCCGATCCACCGGCGCCGGCCATGGGGGCCTGGAGAATGGGGAGCTGGATGTTCAGCAGATCGAGGATGCGGCGGTCTGGCCAGGTATTCATCGAACGGCACTCGCTGTGGGGAAGGTGATGGAGTTTCTACAGGGCCTTGCTGACCTGGATGTCCGAGACGTTGCGAACATCGTCACCATGAATCTTGCGCAGCGCCTCCAGCGCCTGGGTTTCGGACGCGTCAGGCATCACCGCGAAGTCCCAGCGGCGCTGTCCATCGAGTTTGTATTTGATGACGTACTTGGTGTTGTGGGTCATGAAGGGCTTATCCCAGTTTCGACGACGAGCGCCGGATGATCTTGATCTTGTGAGTGAAGGTAGGCTTGCGCGTCACCGAGATCGGGCGGGTGGTGACGGTATCCAGCGTGATGTTCCAGAAGCCCGTGCTGGGTACCGTGATCTTGGCCGGAAAGCGCTCGAACAGACCGCCGTGATAGGTATGACGACCTCCGTTCTTGAAGCTGCGGAAGTTGGCGTCGTTCATCAGGCGGATGTTGCAACGCTGGGAGCACTCGATGACGACGATGTCGTCCTCGTTCAGGTGCTCGCGCTGGTGGGTGAATTTCATCGAAGGCCCCGCAAGGTCGTATCTGCAAAGCGCCAAAGATACCATGATGTCCCGCGGCTCGCCGGGCTGGCCGGTCGCTGTCGATACAAAAGCAATCCTGCTCGGGAGAAAAATGCCTTGGGCACGGTCGAAGCAGTTCTTTGAACGGCGGAGATACGCAAATGAGGTGGATGATGGCAGCGGCGGCGCTCATGCTGGGCGGGTGCGTCAGTGTCTCGGAGCTGGAGCAGTCGCGCGAGACGATGGACGTGATTTCCGGCAAGACACCCCGCGAATACGCCGACTGTGTCAAGGGCAAGCTCAGCGAAACCCGTGATCCACTCACCGAGGAAGTGCGCGGCGAAGGGCTGCGCCTGATCGTGCCGCAGAAGCTCACTGCTGGCGCCGGTCCTGCTGCGCTGTTCGACATCAGTAAACGCAACAGTGGCAGCGCCATCAAGGTGCATGAGCGTTTGAACAACTTCCCGCTGCGCCTGGGGGATGTGCGCACTGCGGCGACCCAGTGCATTTCCGGATCTTGATCCAGCTCAATCGGCTGGCGATTGACGTTGAGATAAGTCCTTTCCTTGCGTAGGGACAACATCAGGCTTCAGGCATGATGACTACTATCCATTTCCTTATGTCTTTTAAGACTAAGCATATAACAAGGAAATGGAGAGTCCCTGATGAACTCGATGAGTCGCCTCATGATCGGCAGCTTGCTGATCCTGGTCGGGCCCCCGGTGCAGGCTGCCGATGGCCAGAACATCTTCACTCAAGGCGGGCAGAACCCCGCCGCCATGGCCTGTCTCGGTTGCCATGGCGCTGACGCCAAGGGCATTGCCGCCGCCGGTTTCCCTCGCCTGGCCGGACTCTCGGCAGCCTACCTGCGCAAGCAGCTCGACGACTTCGCCGCAGGCAGCCGCCAGCAGCCGGTGATGACGCCGTTGGCCAGCGCCCTGAGCGCGCAAGAGCGTGAGGCTGTCAGCACCTGGCTGGCGGCGCTGCCTGCCGAGCCTGTCAGCGGGTTGCGTCGGCAGCAGATGGCCGCCAGTGCCGTCGAACGCCTGGCCCTCTATGGTGACTGGAGTCGTGAGATTCCGGGTTGCGTACAGTGCCACGGACCAGGCGGTGGCGGCCTGGGCGATGCATTCCCGCCACTGGCGGGGCAGCCCACGGCGTACCTGGCAGGGCAGTTGAACGCCTGGCGCGATGGCTCACGGCGCAACGACCCCAATCAACTGATGGTGGGTGTCGCCAAAGCCATGAGCGATGCGGAGATAATCGCCGTGGCCGATTACTTCGCCCAGCTTCCCCAAACGGAGGTGCGGCCATGAGTACGCTATTCACGCTGCTGCTGCTGAGCACCGCTGGCGCCCAGGCCGCCCCCATCGCCATGGAGGACCAGACGCAGCTCAAGCTGCAGGCCAGTTCCGACGCTGCATCTTTCGTAGCACCAGCCGAAGCCGACCTGCCGGACAACGCCTTTGGCGACATGGTGCGTCAGGGCCACGCTCTGTTCGTCGACACCCGACGCCTGATGCCCGAGGCGGTCGGCAATGGCATGAATTGCAGCAGTTGCCACCTCGATCAGGGCCGCATGGCACACTCGGCGCCTTTATGGGGTGCCTATCCGATGTATCCGGCGTACCGCAAGAAAAACGACAAGGTCAATACCTACGCCGAACGTATCCAGGGCTGCTTCCAGTTCAGCATGAACGGTCGCCCCCCCGCTGCCGACAGTGCGCAGATGACCGCCCTGACTGCCTATTCCTATTGGTTGTCGACGGGGACACGCACGGCGATAGAGACGCCCGGCCGGGGCTACCCGGAGGTCCCCGCACCCAAGGGTGGCTACGATTTCGCACGGGGCCGGGAGGTCTACCGCCAGCAGTGTGCCATCTGTCACGGCGATGAGGGGCAGGGCCAGAAAGTGGCCGATGACTATGTGATGCCGCCGTTGTGGGGCAAAGATGCCTACAACTGGGGCGCCGGCATGCATCGCATCAACACGGCGGCTTCGTTCATCAAGCACAACATGCCACTGGGCAAGCGCGGCAGTCTCAGCGACCAGCAGGCGTGGGACGTGGCGGCCTGGATCAACCGCCATGAGCGACCGCAGGATCCGCGTCTGGTCGAAGGCTCCATCGAAAAGACCCGCGTCAAGTTCCATGCCAACGATGGGGTCAATCTTTACGGGCAACGGATCGAGGGGGTGCTGATCGGGCAGGGCACCGGTGGTTGAGCGCTGACGGCTGTCATCCTTGCGCCGCATCTCTGTCACTGCCCTGCAATCGATCGCGGGGTGCAATGGACGCCTCTTCATCGACGGAGCGCGGCCATGGAACTCTGTGTGATCGGGGCGGGGTATGTAGGGCTGGTGACGGCCGCCTGTTTCGCCGAGATGGGTAATCGGGTGGTGTGTCTGGACCATGATGCTTTCCGTGTGGCGCAACTGCGACGGGGCGAGTGCCCCCTCTACGAGCCAGGGCTGGCTGCACTGCTGCGCCAAGGCCTGGACTCCGGGCTGTTGAGCTTCAGCGAGCGACCGAGTCAGGCGCTCGCGCGAGCAGAAGTGGTGTTCATCGCAGTCGGCACGCCGAGCCAGGAAGACGGCTCGGCGGACCTGCAGCATGTGCTCACGGTGGCCGAGAGTCTGGGCCGGCATCTGACTAGAGCGTGCCTGGTGGTCAACAAGTCGACGGTGCCAGTGGGGACGGCCGAGCGAGTCGCCGCCCTGATCGGCGGTGCACTGCGCCAACGCGGTGCTGGTTTTGCCGTGGAGGTGGCCAGTAATCCCGAGTTTCTAAAGGAGGGCAGCGCCGTCGAGGACTTCATGCGCCCTGACCGGATCATTCTCGGAACCCTCAGTCCATCGGCCAGGGAGCGTCTGGAGCGACTCTACGCACCCTTCGTGCGCAACCGCGAACGGGTGCTGTGCATGAGCCCACGTGCCGCCGAGTTCAGCAAGTACGCCGCCAATGCCTTTCTGGCCAGCAAGATTTCCTTCATCAATGAACTGGCCGGGCTGTGTTCGCGGCTGGAGGTGGACGTCGAGCAGGTTCGCCGGGCCCTGGGCAGCGATCGGCGCATCGGCCACGACTTCATCTACGCCGGCTGCGGTTATGGCGGCTCGTGCTTTCCCAAGGATGTCCGTGCGCTGATCCACACTGCCGAGCAGCATGGCTACTCACCCGCCATTTTGCAGGCCGTGCAGGCGCGCAACACCGAACAGAAGACCCTGCTATTCGAGGCCCTGAAGCAGCATTTCGGCGGCTACTTGCGCGGGCGCCGCGTGGCGGTATGGGGGCTGGCCTTCAAGCCAGGCACGGACGACATTCGCGAGGCCCCCAGCCTGGTCCTGCTGGATGCGCTGCTCGCGGCCGAGGTTCGGGTGCAGGCCTGCGATCCAGCGGCGTTGCGGGGTGTTGCCGCTCGCTACGCAGATGCTGTCGCCAGCGGCCAGCTGCGCTTGACGCAAGATCCCTACGGTTGCGTCGAGGGCACCGACGCGCTGGTGCTGGTGACGGAGTGGAAGCAGTTTCGCCAGCCGGACTTTCAGCGCATACGCGGTTTGATGCGCATGCCGGTGCTGTTCGATGGGCGCAATATTTATGATCCATCGGAACTATCCACCCTGGGTTATCTCTATCATGGCATCGGTCGGCCAGGGGTCGGGCATTGTAAGGTGACTGCCGCCTGATTAGACTGCGCCGAATACCACAGGCCCAGCCTTCGTCTAAGGATGTTTATGATCAAAAAATGCTTGTTCCCGGCAGCCGGTTACGGCACTCGCTTCCTGCCGGCTACCAAAGCCATGCCCAAGGAAATGCTGCCAGTGGTCAACAAGCCGCTGATCCAGTACGGGGTGGAAGAAGCGCTCGACGCCGGCCTCAGCGAGATCTCGATCGTCACCGGTCGCGGCAAGCGCGCGCTGGAAGATCACTTCGACATCAGCTACGAGCTGGAAAATCAGATCAAGGGCACCGACAAGGAAAAGTACCTGGTCGGTATCCGTCGCCTGCTCGACGAATGCTCGTTCTCCTACACCCGTCAGACCGAAATGAAGGGCCTGGGCCACGCGATTCTCACCGGCCGCCCACTGATCGGCGACGAGCCGTTCGCCGTGGTCCTCGCCGATGACCTGTGCGTCAACCCCGAAGGTGACGGCGTCCTGACCCAGATGGTCAAGCTGTACAACCAGTTCCGCTGCTCGATCGTCGCCATCCAGGAAGTCGATCCGCAGGAAACCCACAAGTACGGCGTGATCGCCGGCGACATGATTCGCGATGACATCTTCCGCGTGACCAACATGGTCGAGAAGCCCAAGCCCGAGGATGCACCGACCAACTTGGCGATCATCGGCCGCTACATCCTGACGCCGGACATCTTCGACATCATCGCCAACACCGAACCGGGCAAGGGCGGTGAAATCCAGATCACCGACGCGCTGCTGCAGCAGGCCCGCAGCGGTTGCGTCATCGCCTACAAGTTCAAGGGTCAGCGTTTCGACTGCGGTGGTGCCGAAGGGTACATCGACGCGACCAACTTCTGCTTCGAGAACTACTACAAGACCGGCAAGGCTTATTGATCGGCCTTGGGCTTGCAGCCGTGTGTAAAAACAGCCACCCTCGGGTGGCTTTTTTTGTGGAGTCTGGAAAGTGGCCTACGATTTTGATCTGTTCGTGATTGGTGCCGGTTCCGGCGGCGTACGTGCTGCGCGTTTCGCAGCGGGCTTCGGTGCGAAGGTGGCGGTCGCCGAGAGCCGTTATCTGGGAGGCACCTGCGTCAACGTCGGCTGTGTGCCGAAGAAACTGTTGGTCTACGCCGCCCACGTCGCCGATGAAATGGAACAGGCGTCCGGTTACGGGTGGTCGCTGGAAGAGGGCCACTTCGACTGGAGTCGTCTGATCGCCAACAAGAACCGCGAGATCGAGCGCCTCAATGGCATCTACCGCGACCTGCTGGTCGGCAGCGGCGTCACCTTGTTGCAGGGGCATGCACGCATCACCGGCCCGCACGAAGTGGAGGTTGAGGGGCAACGCTACAGCGCCGCCCACATCCTGATCGCCACCGGCGGCTGGCCGGACGTGCCCGACATTCCTGGCAAGGAACTGGCGATCACTTCCAACGAAGCGTTCTACCTGAAACAGCTGCCGCGCCGGGTTTTGGTGGTCGGGGGTGGCTATATCGCGGTGGAATTCGCTGGCATTTTCCAGGCGCTGGGCGCAGACACCACCTTGCTCTATCGCGGCGAGCTGTTCCTGCGTGGTTTCGACGGGGCGGTGCGCGAGCACCTGAAACAGGAGCTGCAACGACGCGGCATGGACCTGCAGTTCAATGCCGACGTCCAGCGTATCGACCAGCAAGCCGACGGCAGTCTCAAGGCGACGCTCAAGGACGGCCGCGAACTGATCGCCGACTGCATCCTATATGCGACCGGCCGCCGCCCCATGCTGGATGATCTTGGGCTGGAAAACACCGATGTGGAGCTCGACGAGCGCGGCTATATTCGGGTCGATGACCACTACCGGACCACCGAGCCGTCGGTGCTCGCCCTGGGCGATGTCATCGGTCGTGTGCAGCTCACGCCCGTCGCGCTGGCCGAGGGCATGGCTGTGGCGCGCCACTTGTTCAAGCCTGAACAGTATCGCCCGGTGGACTACCAGAACATTCCTACCGCTGTGTTCAGCCAGCCGCCCATCGGCACCGTAGGCCTCACCGAAGAACAGGCGCTGGAGGCCGGTCACACCCTCAAGATCTTCGAGAGCCGCTTCCGCGCTATGAAGCTCACGCTCACCGACGTTCAGGAGAAGACCCTGATGAAGCTGGTGGTGGACGCCGAGACCGACAAGGTCCTGGGCTGCCACATGGTCGGCGCGGATGCCGGCGAGATCGTCCAAGGGCTGGGCATCGCGCTCAAGGCCGGCGCTACCAAGCAGCAGTTCGACGAAACCATTGGCGTGCATCCCACCGCAGCCGAGGAGTTCGTGACCCTGCGCACGGCCACCCGCTAGCGCTTTCGCCAGTCGCAGGTATCGAATCCTACGGCTGGCGTCGACTTCTCAAGAGGTTCACCTTCCTACTCCGACAGTGTTGCCGACTTGCCCTGCCGATACTTCCGATGCGCCGCAACGGCGCCGGTCGAGCGTGTGCCTGACCGACCTTTTCAGGAAGATCGCATGAACAAAATCACACATGGTTTGGCAGGAATCTTCGGTTCGCTGATGGTAGCAGGCGTAGCCCACGCCGATCACGGCGAAATCTCGTTCCAGGGGCGGGTGCTGGCACCTACCTGCGTAGTCAACGGCGGAGATGGCAACGTGCCAGTGGTCCTTCCGGATGTCAACGCCGCGAAGCTCGTACGCGCGGGGGATGTCGAGGGGCAGACGCCTTTCGCCCTGCAACTGACCGGCTGCAATCATGTCGGTCGGGTCTCGACCTATTTCGAGCCAGGCCCGACCATCAGCCCTGAGGGACGACTGATAGTCGATGCCGGAGGCAGCAGCAACGTCGAGCTGCAATTGCTCAACAGCGGCAAGGGCGTGATGAACCTGGCCGGCGTCAAGGGTGGTCAGAACTCCCAGGTCGTCGATATCGTGGACGGCAAGGCGACGCTGAACTACTTCGTCGAGTACTACTCGCTGGGTGCGACCACGCCTGGCACGGTGACGTCCCGGGTCCGCTACTCGCTCGACTATCTCTAACCCATCACCTGCGGGGCTGGCCTCAGGCCGTCCCGCCCTCCGCCTCGAGTGCCATCTCATGAAGTTTTCACCCAGTGTCGCGGGATACGCTGTGCTCGTGGCTGCCTGTCTGGCATGCGCGCAGGTCGATGCCAGCGTGGTGGTCGCCAATACCCGCGTGGTATTCCCGGCCTCAGCCTCCGAGGTGACGGTCAGGTTGAGCAATGAAGGGCGCCTTCCTTCGCTGGTGCAGGTCTGGATCGACGAGGGTGCGCTGGAGGAGCCCGATGCTGAACTGGACGGCCCTTTCAGCCTGGCGCCGGCCCTGTTTCGCCTGGACGCCGGCAAGCAGCAGAGCCTGAGGCTTTTTCACGACGGCCGCGAGATGCCACGCGATCGAGAAAGCCTGTTCTGGCTGAACGTACTGGATATGCCGCCCAAGGGTGGCGGCGGCAACAGCCTGCAAATTTCCCTGCGCAGTCGTATAAAGCTGTTCTATCGGCCTCAGGGATTGCCGGGCAAAGCCGCCGACGCCCATGCCCAACTTACCTGGCAGGTCACCCAGGGCACCGAGGGCTGGGTCCTGCAAGCGCACAACCCCACGCCTTACCATGTCAACCTCGGCAGGCTCGAGGCCGTGCGCGGCGCAGTTGCCGTCAAAGCCGAACCGGGTCATGTCCCGCCCATGGGCAGCGCGCAGTTCGATTTGCAGCAGCCGCCCCAGCGTCCGGGATCGCTCGAAGAAGTTCGCTACGATTACCTGGATGACTACGGTGCCGCGAGACCGGCCACGTCTGCTCTAAGATCTGCTGGCAACGGTTAGACGCGGCATGGCGACACGCAAGCGGCGGCTGGTGATCGGTCTGGTATCGGTACTTGCCGATTTGGCCGCTGCCGTGGAATTCGACCCTCGTCTGCTGCGTGGAGGCAGCTCCAGCGACCTGCTGCGTTATCAGGTCGACGCAGCAGTGCCTGAGGGCGAGTATACGATGGACATCACCCTCAACCAGCAGTGGATGGGGCGTCGAACCCTCCGCCTGAGGGCGTTCGACGACTCGGGCCGTGCAGCGCCCTGCTATGACCGGGCGCTGCTCGAAAGCCTGGGGCTGGCCATGGCCGAGCTGGATTCCAGTCTGCCCGGTGGCCAGGCCTCGGAAGACCGTTGCGTTGCACTGACGTCACTGCCCGTGGATGCCAGTGAAGACCTGGACTTCGGCAACCTGCAGTTGCGCCTGGAGATCGCGCAATCTGCCTTGGTGCGCGAGCCTCAGGACCTGTTACCCGTCGAGAGCTGGGATGCCGGTGTCACGGCAGGCTTTCTCGACTACCGGCTGAATCTTCACGAGCAGCACGACACGCGTTCCGGCCAGCGTTATCGCCTGGGTTATCTGGGGCTCGATGCTGGCCTGAATACCGGCGTCTGGTACTGGCGCCACGAAGGGCAGGCGCAGGTCGAGGATGACCGCTCGGCCCGCTATCGGGCGGGGATGACCTCGGTGCGCCGCGATCTTCCGGCCTGGCGGGCGCAGGTCACGCTGGGCGATGGGTATGTGTCGGGCGATGTGTTCGACAGCAGCGCATTGCGCGGCCTGCGGCTGTCTACTGACGAGCGCATGCTGCCTCGCTCGCAGCGTGGCTTCGCCCCCGTTGTGCGGGGGGTGGCCGACAGTACGGCGCTGCTGAGCATACGTCAGCGTGGCGCGCTGCTCTATGAGGCGACCGTTCCTCCTGGGCCTTTCGAAGTGCCGGACTTGCCTGCCAGTGGTCTCAACGACGATCTGCAGATCACCCTGCGTGAGGCCGATGGCCGTATCCGGCGCTTCGATGTGCCTTACCGCACAGCACCGCTCGCGCTGCGCGAAGGCGCGAGTCGCATGGATCTCGGCGCAGGGTTCTGGCGGGACGATCTGGGACGCACCGGTCCACGCTACCTCCAGGGAAGCTGGCAACAGGGCCTGGACAGCAGATTCAGCGTCCATGGTGGCGCCTGGATCGCCGATGACTACCAGGCGGTTGCAGCAGGCACGGCGATCAACAGCCGTATGGGCGCCTTTGGCCTGACCGCCCAGCATGCTCGAACGTCGCTCCAGAACGAGGTTGTGGTGCAAGGACAAGCGCTGCGATTGAGCTGGCGACAGCGGCTCTCGGCGAGCGCTACCGACCTGAGCGCCAACCTGACGCGACGCCAGGACAGCCGCTACTACACGTTCAATGAATCCATGCGCAATCGTGGAACCGCTGTGGCTGCCGGCCAGCGCTGGCGCGCCGCACTGGCGCTGCACCAGAGCCTGCCCGGCGCCGGCCGTCTGAGTCTGAGCGCCAGCGGGAGCGAGCGCTCCAGCGTCGGCGGCAGCAGTGAGTTCAGCGCGGGGTACTACCACCATATGGGGTCGCTCTCCTATGGCCTGACACTGAGCCGGGAGCACCGCGGTGACGGTCAGCCGCTCAACGCCATGCGGCTCACGTTCAGCATGCCCCTGGGGGAACGACGCCGGGGCTCGCTGAGCAGCAATCTGCACCGTGACGCCCAGGGCCGGGGGTCGAGCAACGTGCGCTGGAGCTCGACCGCTGGCGAACAGGGCCAGTGGGGCTATGGGGTATCGGCTACGCGTGTGGAAGGTGCCCAGGCCTCCACAGGGCTGGACGCCAACCTGCTGCACCGTGGCGGGGCGGGCGAGTGGACGGCTGCCGTCGCTCAGCGCCCCGGATGGCGACAGATGGCCTTGGGCGCGCGTGGCGCCGTGGTCGGGCACGCCGGTGGCGTGACCCTGGCACAGCCGCTCGGTGAAAGCTTCGCCATCGTCCATGCACCGGGAGCCCAGGCTGCGCGCATCCAGCAATTCCCCGGTGTGCAGCTGGACGCGCGGGGGTATGCGGTCGTGCCCTCATTGAGCCCCTACAGCGTCAACACCGTCGAGCTCGATCCACAGGGCATGTCCCAGGAGGTGGAGCTTCAGGTCAGTGGTCAGTCGGTGATCCCCCGGGCAGGGGCGGCGTCGCTGCTGCGTTATCCCACCCGCAGTGGTCGCCAGCTCATTCTCAAGGCGCGTGATGAAAAGGGCCACGCCTTGCCATTCGGTGCGCTGGTGAACGACATGGACGGCGCTGAAGTGGGCATGGTGGGGCAGGGTAGTCGCCTGCATGTGCGCTCGGCCAGCGATGAAGGGCGCGTGGAGGTCGTCTGGGGCGAGGGTGCCGACGCCAGGTGCTGGCTCGAATTCACCGCGCAGCAGGCATCGACCTGCATGACGGGCAGGGCACCGCAGTAGATATCGACAAATACGCTATCGGCCAGCACTCCTTATAGCCAAAACCAATCATCAGCATGAGCTTTGCCAATGAGCCATTGCCGGGGGTATTGGGTAGGATTACTCCATCGAAACTTGCTCACCCCATTATTCAACTCAGTGACTCAACCCTCGAAGGAGTGTTTACATGCCTATCATCAACAGCCAAGTCAAACCGTTCAACGCCACCGCCTACCACAAGGGCGAGTTCGTCCAGGTCAGCGAAGCCGACCTGAAAGGCAAGTGGTCCGTCGTGTTCTTCTATCCGGCCGACTTCACGTTCGTTTGCCCGACCGAACTGGGTGACCTGGCCGACAACTATGCCGAGTTCCAGAAACTGGGCGTGGAAATCTACGGTGTCTCCACCGACACCCACTTCACCCACAAAGCATGGCACGACACGTCCGACACCATCGGCAAGATCCAGTACCCGTTGATCGGTGACCCGACCCACGTCATCGCTCGCAACTTCGATGTGCTGATCGAAGAAGCCGGCCTGGCTGACCGCGGTACCTTCGTGATCAACCCAGAAGGTCAGATCAAGATCGTCGAACTGAACGATGGCGGCGTTGGCCGCGATGCCACCGAGCTGCTGCGTAAGGTCAAGGCCGCTCAGTATGTCGCTGCCCACCCAGGCGAAGTCTGCCCGGCCAAGTGGAAAGAAGGCGAAGCCACCCTGGCGCCATCGCTGGACCTGGTCGGCAAGATCTGAAGTCATGTCACCCACGTGGGCGGTGAGCGGCCGCCATAGCTGACGCTGACGCTGCCCCGTCAAACGCCCGGGCGACTTCGCCTGGGCGTTTTTGTATCCGAGTATCGAAAAAGGAATCGCCCGTATGTTGGACGCCACGCTTAAATCGCAACTGAAAACCTACCTGGAGCGGGTCACCCAGCCGATCGAGATCGTTGCCTCCCTCGATGACGGTGCGAAGTCCCGCGAAATGCATGACCTGCTGGTGGAGATTGCCGGCCTGTCGACGTTAATCACCTTGCGTGAGGACGGCGCTGATGCACGTCGGCCGTCGTTCTCGCTCAACCGCCCAGGGGGCGATATCAGCCTGCGTTTCGCCGGTATTCCCATGGGCCACGAATTCACCTCCCTGGTATTGGCCCTGCTGCAGGTGGGCGGACACCCTTCCAAGGCCAGTGCCGAAGTGATCGAGCAGATCCGTGCACTGGAAGGCGAATTCACCTTCGAAACCTACTTCTCCCTGTCGTGCCAGAATTGCCCGGACGTGGTTCAGGCACTGAACCTGATGGCCGTGCTCAACCCTGGCATTTGCCATGTGGCGATCGATGGTGCGCTGTTCCAGGAAGAAGTCGAATCGCGCAAGATCATGGCCGTGCCGAGCGTCTACCTCAACGGCGAAGTGTTTGGCCAAGGGCGCATGGGTCTTGAGGAAATCCTCGGCAAGATCGACACCAGTGCCGGTAGCCGCCAGGCCGAGAAGATCAACGCCAAGGACGCTTTCGACGTGCTGGTGGTCGGCGGTGGCCCGGCCGGTGCCGCCGCAGCGATCTACGCCGCGCGCAAAGGCATCCGTACCGGGGTCGCGGCCGAGCGTTTCGGCGGCCAGGTGCTCGACACCCTGGCGATCGAGAACTTCATCTCCGTGCAGGACACCGAAGGCCCCAAGCTGGCCATGGCGTTGGAAGAACACGTCAAGCAGTACGAGGTGGACATCATGAACCTGCAGCGAGGCGAGGCGCTGGTGCCGGGTGCCGAGGGTGGTCTGCACGAAGTCCGCCTGGCCAGTGGCGCGTCGCTCAGGGCCAAGACGGTGATCCTCGCCACTGGTGCACGCTGGCGCGAGATGAACGTGCCTGGCGAGCAGGAATACCGTGCCCGCGGTGTAGCCTACTGCCCCCATTGCGACGGCCCGTTGTTCAAGGGAAAACGCGTGGCGGTAATTGGTGGCGGCAATTCGGGCGTGGAGGCCGCGATCGACTTGGCGGGCATCGTTGCCCAGGTCACGCTGATCGAATTCGACGGCCAATTGCGTGCCGACGCCGTGCTGCAGCGCAAACTGCACAGTCTGCCCAACGTGAAGGTGATCACCCGAGCACTGACCACCGAGGTATTGGGTGACGGCGAGAAGGTCACCGGTCTGCGCTATCAGGACCGCAGTACCGAACAGGTTCATGAGCTGCCGCTCGAAGGGATCTTCGTGCAGATCGGCCTGCTGCCGAACACCGACTGGCTCAAGGGAACGGTCGAGCTGTCACCGCGTGGCGAGATCATCGTCGACGCCAAAGGCCAGACCAGCGTGCCCGGTGTGTTCGCAGCCGGTGACGTGACCACTGTGCCTTACAAGCAGATCGTCATCGCCGTGGGCGAAGGTGCCAAAGCTTCGCTAGCTGCCTTCGACCATTTGATCCGGACCTCGGCGCCAGCCTGAGTCCAGCGTCAACCAGAGACCGCGCTCACCTTCGGGTGAGTGCGGTTTTTGCCTGTCGGTGAGGCCATGGCCGGTCGCGCTGTCAGCCTTCCAGCTGAGCCAGGCGTGCCTCCAACGCCGCGATCCGGGCTTCCAGCGCATCGATACGCTCAACCGCCGCACTGCTCCCGACGCCTCGCGACCCTGCCTCGTGCTGGCGCGCGGCGAGAATGGCTTCGGTTTCGGCGGGATCGCCCAAGGCATGGGTGTAGCGGTCCTCGCGCTGGCCCGGCTGGCGCGGCAGATGAGCGGCCAGGCCCCGTGACACGAGCCGGTCCAGCTGATGCTGGACCTGCTCCAGGTCTTCGAACCCATGGAGCCGCTGGCTGCGCGTCAGCAGCTCGCTGACGGTCTGCGGTCCGCGCAGGAACATCAAGCCGATCAGCACCACTTGCGCTGGAACCAGCTCCAGGGTCTTGTCCACGCGGTGCTCCCAGCGATCCGCGCGGCTGCCCATCTGCAAGCGCGTCATGTCCTGCCCCTCGAGCGCGCGCAGGGCCTGGCCCACCTGGCCGGGCGACAGCGTCACCACCGGTTCGCGACTGGTCTTCTGATTGCAGGCCAGCACCAGCGCATTGAGGGTCAGTGGATAGCTTTCCGGGCTGGTGGCCTGCTTCTCGATGAGCGATCCGAGGACACGGATCTCCACGCTGTTGAAGCGGCCTTCGCCTGCGGTTTCGTGTTCCGACATGTCCCTGCCTCATTGCTAGGAAAAGGCCACTAGCCTAGGGCCTGGATTGACCGCAGGCAATCGCTGTATTTGCTCAAGCTGGTCAGGAGGCGCGTCGTTCCATGGCTTCGCAGGCAGCGGCGGTGAACAGCACGTCGGTGGAAGAATTCAGTGCGGTTTCAGCAGAGTCCTGCAGGACGCCGATGATGAACCCGACAGCCACGACCTGCATGGCGATCTCGCTGGGGATGCCGAACAGGTTGCAGGCCAGCGGAATCAGCAGCAGGGATCCGCCGGCGACGCCCGATGCGCCACAGGCGCAGACCGCTGCCACGACGCTGAGCAGGATCGCGGTCGGCACATCCACAGTGATGCCCAGGGTGTGAACTGCCGCCAGGGTAAGGACGGTGATGGTGATCGCGGCGCCCGCCATGTTGATGGTCGCACCCAGCGGAATGGACACCGAGTAGGTGTCCTCATGCAACTCCAGACGCTGCGCCAGCGCCAGGTTCACCGGGATGTTCGCTGCCGAGCTGCGGGTGAAGAACGCGGTGATGCCGCTTTCGCGCAGGCAGAGCAGGGTCAGCGGGTACGGGTTGCGGCGGATTTTCCACCAGACGATCAGCGGATTCATCACCAGCGCGACGAACAGCATGCAGCCGATCAGCACGCCCAGCAGGTGCAGGTAGCCCAGCAGCGCGCTCATCCCCGACTCGCCCAGCGTCGAGGTGACCAGCCCGAAGATGCCCAGCGGCGCGAAGCGTATGACGACGCGCACCAGTTCGGTGATGCCCGTGGACAGGTCGTCGATGACGCCGCGCGTCGCCTTGCCGGCTCGGCGCAGTACCACGCCCAGACCGATCGCCCAGGTCAGGATGCCGATGAAATTGGCGTTCACCAAGGCGCTCACCGGGTTGTCCACGGCGCTGAGCAACAGGCCTTGCAGCACTTCGGTGATACCGCCTGGCGCGGCCAGTGACACGTCCTGTGTGCTGAGCAGCAGGGGGGAGGGGAAGGCCGTGCTCGCTACCACGGCAACTACGGCGGCGCCAAAGGTGCTCAACAGGTACAGCCAGAGGATCGGTCGAATGTGGCTTTGCCGCCCTTGCTGATGATTGGCGATGGAGGCGATCACCAGAACGAACACCAGGATCGGCGCCACCGCCTTGAGTGCCGAGACGAACACCTTGCCCAGAAACGCCATGTCCCGAGCCAGGCTGGGCGCGATCAGGGCCAGCGCGATTCCGGCCGCCAGGCCGATGAGTATCTGCGTCACCAGGCTGGTGCGGTTCAGGAAGCGAAAGGCAGAAGTCATGTGCAGCGGGGTTCCGAATCTGGACAAACCGTGGACTCTAACACACCGTCGATGGGACATGACCGACAGCCGCTTTCTGCACGGCCTCAACCGCTGAACAGGTCTCGCCTGGCACCTTCGGTGATGGCGATGATGCCGGGATGCTTGACCTTGCGCTCCACGGAGATCGCATAGAACGATTCCTGCACCGCATCCGTTTGCCCGATCAGCCGTACTGCATACTGCCGGCAGACCTCGTCCGCGATCACGCTGGGCGCCACGAAGATACCACTGCCTGACTGGCCGAACGCTTGCATCAGGGCGCTGTCATCGAATTCCCCGACGATCCGCGGCTGAACCTGCTGCTCGGCCAGCCAGCGCAGCAGCCGGCTGCGCAGCACCGTCTCCTGGCCCGGAATCAGCAGCGGCGCTTCGTGCAGGCACGCCGGGAACGACGAGGGCAGGCTTGTAGCCAGCGCCTCGGTGGCGAAGAAGCTCAGGCCGCATTCGCCGAGCTTCTGGCTATAGCCCTTGATGTCCAGATGGTTGGGCATGGGGCTGTCGGAGATCACCAGGTCCAGGCGCTGGATGGCAAGGTCGGCCAGCAGGCGCTCGAGCTTGTCCTCCCGGCAATTGACACGCAGGGTTTCATTGGCGGCCATGGTCGGTGCCAGCAGGCGATAGACGATCGACTTGGGCACTACGTCGGCGACGCCGACCCGAAACAGGATCTGCTCCTGGGGGCCGGCGCGCAGCAGCGTTTCCAGCTCGCTGCCGAGCTGGAACATCTGCTCGGCGTAGCCCAGGGCTTGTCGTCCGGTTTCGGTCAGTTCCAGCTGGCGTCCCACGCGTTGGAACAGTTGCAGATCGTAGGTCTGCTCGAACAGGCTGATTTGCCCGCTGATGGTCTGCGCAGTGAGGTTGAGCTGTTCGCTGGCGCGCACGATGCTGCCCGTACGCGCTACCACCCAGAAATAATGCAACTGCCGATAGTTGAGCATGGCCTGCCTGATACTTCGTAAAAACCGAAGTATACAGCGTGAAAATACGAATTTTCCTGAATTGTTACCTTTTTTAAAATCCCTTCCATCAGGCGCGTTAGGCGTCGTCGATCAACGAAAGAGGGATAACATGCTAAAACTGAAATCCATCGTCATAGCGGGGGCAGCGGCATTGACGCTAATGGCCATCGGCGGCTGCGATCAGGTGCAGAAGTCGGCTAGCCAGGTAGTCGACCAGGCCCGGGAGTCGGCGAGCCAGGCGCTCGAGAGTACCCACGAGGCTGCCCAGCAGGCGCTGAACGACACGTTGGGCGCGGATCGGGAAAAGCCTGCCCCTGATTCCGAACAGCGCGATACCCAGGACATCTGATAAAAGGACGCTCACATGGAATATTTGCTGGAACTGGCCGTGAGTCCGACCGCCTGGGTGGCACTGGCTACCCTGGTCGCGATGGAAATCGTCCTGGGTATCGACAACCTGATCTTCATCTCCATCCTCACCAACAAGCTGCCTGAGGCGTACCGTTCGAAAGCGCGACGTATCGGCATCAGCATGGCACTGATCATGCGCCTGGCATTGCTGTCCACGGTGGCCTGGATCGTCCAGCTGACAGAACCTGTGATCGAGGTGCTCGGCCACGCGTTCTCCTGGAAAGACATGATCCTCATCGCCGGTGGCCTGTTCCTGTTGTGGAAGGCGACCAAGGAGATCCATGAGAGTGTCGATTCGCAAGGCGCCAAGGAAATGTCCAAGGCTGGCTCCACCGTGACCCTGGGCTTTGCCGCCGCCATCGGTCAGATCCTGTTGCTGGACATCGTGTTTTCCGTCGACAGCATCATCACCGCCGTCGGTATGACCGAGCATTTGCCGATCATGGTCATCGCCGTGATCAGCGCAGTGATCGTGATGCTGGTCGCCGCCGACCCGCTGGCCAAGTTCATCAACGACAACCCGACCGTGGTGATGCTGGCACTTGGCTTCCTGATCATGATTGGCATGACGCTCATCGCCGAAGGCTTCGGCGCACATGTTCCGAAGGGCTACGTATATGCCGCGATGGCATTCTCAACGGCGATCGAGGTGCTGAATATACTGGCCCGTCGGGCAAGAACTCGACGAGAGCAGGCATAACGCCAGACGGGAAAGAATTGAGGGGCTGCTTGCAGCCCCTCATGCCATCAGGTCAATGTGCCCCTGCATGCCGCCGCGCGTGTTGGAGAGGGCGCGGCGTGGATGGGGCAGTGGATGGGGCGTGGTGAGGACGGGCGTGACGGCGCGCGATACGCAGTACCCCCCACAACATGGCTGCTGCAACGCTCAGCCACATCGCTACCAGCGTGATGATTGCCATTGTCAGGCTCATGGGTGTGCCTCCTTCTCTTGGACCGGCTTTCGGCCTTGCCCTCCAGACACTTCTTTAGTGTAGCGCTACCCTGGTGACGTTCCATTGGCTTTAAGTCTGATCTGCCGGCTCGACGCAAAACGCGCGGCAGGCTGTACCCGCGCGCTTGCCGCGCCTATGATCTGACGCCAGTGCCTGACGTCTCGGTCGGGCGTCGAGACAAGCGAGAGTTCATGCCGCACGATTTTCTCAAACCTCGGGTCGGTCGCTGCTGCCGTCTGCTGATTGCAGGTCTGCTGGCGACCCAGTTGCTCGGATGCGCATCGTCCACACCGGCATCGCTCGAATCGCTGCCGCAGCGCGTGGAAATCAGCAGCGTGCCGTTCTATCGCGGCAATGCCAACCACAGCGGTGCGATGGCCCTGGCCGCCTTGCTCTCGTCGCAGGGTGCGCCCATCACCCCTGGCTTGCTGGATGGACCCTTGCACCTGCCTGAGGGCGCGGACTCACTGGAATCGGCCATTCCAAAGGTGGCTCGCGAGTATGCGATGGTGGTATACCCGCTGGACAAGCGGCTGGACGCGCTGCTGACCCAGGTGGCTGCCGGCAATCCGGTGCTGTTGCGCTATCACGACGGTTCCGCGCTGTTCGGCGAGCCACGCTACGCGGTGCTGATCGGCTATGACCGGTACAAGCAGCGAGTGCTTCTGCGCTCGGGAATGAGCCGTCGCCATCTGCTGGATTTCGACACCTTCGACAGTGCCTGGAACAAGGAAGGTGCATGGGCTGTGCTGATTCAACCACCCAAGCGGCTGCCGGCCAAGGTGGACCGCCAGCGCTGGCAGGAGGCTGCCGGAGCCTTGGCGCGTGACGGTCAGGAAGTCGCTGCCAGGCAGGCCATGCAGAGCCTGGAGCGATGAACGCCGTTTCGGTCGGCACGGACCTTCAGGCAGGGGGTATGCCCCCTGAAGGCCGCTGCCCTGAGCGGTTCAGAACCCAAGCCGATCGCGCAGGCTGTAGTACCAGGCGCCGAGGGCGCTGAACGGCACCCGCAGCAGCTGCCCGCCCGGGAAGGGGTAGTGCGGCAGATCGGCGAACGCATCGAAACGTTCGGCCTGACCGCGCAGGGCTTCGGCCAGGACCTTGCCGGCCAGGTGGGTGTAGGTGACGCCATGGCCGGAGCAGCCCTGAGAGTAATAGATGTTGTCGCCGATGCGACCGACCTGGGGCAGGCGCGAAAGGGTGAGCAGGAAATTGCCGGTCCAGGCATAGTCGATCTTCACATCCTTGAGCTGCGGGAAAGCCTTGAGCATTTTCGGACGGATGATCGCCTCGATGTTCGCCGGATCACGGGCGCCGTACACCACCCCGCCACCGAAGATCAGCCGTTTGTCGGCAGTGAGGCGGTAGTAGTCGAGCAGGTAGTTGCAGTCTTCCACGCAATAGTCCTGCGGCAGTAGCGACCGGGCCAGCGCTTCGTCCAAAGGCTCTGTCGTGATCACCTGGGTACCACAGGGCATGGACTTGGCGGCCAGCTCAGGCACCAGATTACCCAGGTAGGCGTTGCCCGCCACGATGATGAACTTGGCGCGCACCTTGCCCTGCGGGGTGTGCACCAGCGGGCTGGCACCGCGCTCGATGCGCACTGCCGGACTCTGTTCATGGATGACGCCACCCAGCGACTCGACCGCGGCAGCCTCGCCCAACGCCAGGTTCAGGGGATGGATATGACCGCCGCTCATGTCCAGCAGGCCGCCCAGGTAGTTGTCGCAGCCCACCACTTCGCGAATGCGCTTGGCGTCCAGCAGTTCGAGCTGGGTGTGTCCGAAACGCTCCCACAGCCGCTTCTGCGACTCCAGATGGCCCATCTGTTTGCTGGTGAGGGCCGCGAAGACACCGCCATCCTTGAGATCGCACTGGATATCGTACCTGGCGACACGCTCGCGGATGATCCGCGCACCCTCGAAGGCCATTTCGCCCAGCAGTTGGGCTTGTCTTGGACCGACAGTGCGTTCGATGACATCGATATCGCGGCTGTAGCTGTTGACGATCTGACCGCCGTTGCGCCCGGAGGCACCGAAGCCGACCTTGGCCGCTTCGAGCACGGTTACCCTGAAGCCGTTCTCGAGCAGGAACAACGCGCTGGAAAGCCCGGTATAGCCTGCACCGATGATGCACACATCGGTTTCCACCTCACCCTGCAGTGCCGGGCGCGGCGGCACCGGATTGGCCGAGGCGGCGTAGTAGGACTGAGGATAGGGAGTATTGGCCATGGTGAAAACCTCGTGTTTTATATTTTTAACGCATGGAGCGATGCTATCAATAATAATAAACACCTGCCAGCGGTCCGGTGAAAATCCTCTACGCGCCCTCTGAGCGATCTTCCGAGCAAACATTTTTAGAATCAGTGGCTTAGCTTTAAAAAAACAGTTGACAGTATTTTTTCAATGAGTAGAATGCGCCCTCATCGACAGGCACATAGCTCAGTTGGTTAGAGCACCACCTTGACATGGTGGGGGTCGTTGGTTCGAGTCCAATTGTGCCTACCAAATCGACGAGAGGGGCGATCCGCAAGGGTCGCCCCTTTTGCATGGGCAACCGAAAAATCCGCAAAGGGTTTGATTTTTTTAGAAAAAAAGCTTTACAGATCAGGGTGCAGTGTCTAGAATGCGCACCACACGACAGGCACATAGCTCAGTTGGTTAGAGCACCACCTTGACATGGTGGGGGTCGTTGGTTCGAGTCCAATTGTGCCTACCAAATCGATGAAAGGGGCGATCCGCAAGGGTCGCCCTTTTTGTTTGCGCGCCGCGCAAGGTGGGTACATGCCCTGCGACAGCGCCATGGTCGGCGCTCGATCGCGGCCATGCTAGAATCCTCTCCCTTCGAATCAGGAGACAGGCGCGTGCGCAAACTGGCGGTGGTAATGGCGGTAATGGCTCTGGCGGGCTGCGAAAACGAAGTCGAAGGCGTGCACAAGCAGGTCGCCGAGCACTTGCACAACCCCAAGACGGCGAAGTTCGCCAACGTGCGCATCGACACCCAGGGGACGATCTGTGGTCAGGTGCGCGGCAAGGACGAGTCCGGCCAGTTCGAGCCCTACCGTAGCTACGTCGCGATCAAGCATGGAGAGCAGTATGAGATCCTGGTCGACGACTCCGGCAATAACCTGCGTATCCGTGAGGTCTGTGGTGGCGCCGAGCTTCAGCGTCGGGCCGATGCCCTGGCCGGCCAGCCTGCTCCTGAGGGGTGGGACGTCGAGGTCGTACAGGGTGCCAATATGGGGGCGCTCACCGACATGACTGCGCGGCTGCTGGAAAAGGGTATTCCTTCTCGCGTCGATTACCGGGAGGGCAAACCTGTGGTGCTGATGGGCCCGTTCCCTACCCGTGAGGAAGCGGATGCCCGCAAGGCCGATGTCATGGCGCGCCTGGGTACCGACTCGATCGTGATCCAGCACGGCGCACAGCGCTGACGCGTCAATCCCCGGGTCTCGCCTGGATCCGCCCGTTCATGTGCATGACATCTCTTTCCTGCAAAACTATTCGAGACCAGCACGGGTCGAACGTGACAGAGAACCGGCATTGTAGGTCGACGTTGCCATGGCCTCGATGTCCATAGACATTCGCAAGGTTGAATCGACTACCTGCAGCCGGCGTCGCAGTGTGGTTCGGTCATGCGAGTATAGGGATTGAAGGAGGAGGCATGTCTAGCCTGGAGCGAGCGATCTTGTTGGCGACCCGTGCCCACGATGGGCAGTTCGACGAGGGCGGTGCGGCTTATATTCTGCACCCCCTGAGAGTCATGCAGCGGGTATCGACCCCCGAGCAGCGCATCGTAGCGGTATTGCACGATGTGCTCGAAGACACTCCTCTGACGCTGGCGGACGTTGCGCGTGCAGGTTTCCCACTGAAGATATTAGCGGCGCTGCTGGCATTGAGTCGGCGCACGGACGAGCGTTACGAGGATTTCATGGTTCGCCTGGGCAGTGACCCTCTGGCTCGAGAAGTGAAGCTGGCCGACCTCGCGGACGACAGCGAGCAGTCACTTCTGGCTTGTCGAGGGGCGGCAGATATCGGACGCTTGAGTCGTCACAGGGAGGCCAGCGCCTATCTGCAGGCGCTGGCCTGATCGAGCGCCTGGGGTCGGCGATGCTGGTCGCTCAGGGGCGCTCAGATATCCTCTGCGCAGTCTCGAACCATGTCCACGTGCGCGATGCCCGCTTCGAGGAACTCCTCGCTCACCACCTTGAAGCCCAACCGTTCATAGAACGAAGTGGCGTGCACCTGTGCACTGAGCCTCTGTTGCTTGAGGTTGCGCTTTTGCGCCTCTTCGATAGCGGCCCTCATCAAGGCATCACCGACCTTCAGGCCCCGCCAGTCCTTGAGGACCGATACACGTCCTATGGTGCCATCGGACAGCAGCCGAGCCGTGCCGACCGAATAATCGCCCTCGCTGGCGAGGAAGTGTACGGCGCCCAGATCCTCTGCATCGAACTCCAGCTCTGGCGGCACGTGCTGCTCGGCCACGAAAACGGCGCTGCGGATACGATGGATGTCGGCATTGTCCCTCTGCCAATCGGCGAGGCGCACGCGGATCTTATTCATCGGCGAATCCCAGGCTCCCCTGCTGAACCAGCTGGCAAACCAGTGTGACGGCTTCTTCGTCTTCGAGCCACTCTGCGAGATTCTCGCCATGCAGGGCATCAGCCGAGCAGATCGATTGCAGAAGGCTGCGAAGGTGTCCAGACAGCAGCCGGCTCTGGCCGCTGGCAAACAGCAGCAGGTTGTCGTCCACCTCGGACCAGGCCAGTCGCGCGCTCGGATTGCGTACCAGAATAGCGCCACGCTCCAGGCTATCGAGCAGTTCCTGCTCGGCCAATGTCTCGCCGGTGACTTGCTCGGGGTAGCGCGGCTCGGTCATGAATTGGCCGAACCAGGTCAGTAGCAGGCGCTCGTCGCCCATGTGCTCGGCCAGCAGGGTTTTGAGGCGATCCAGCGCGTCGTGCTGGATTTGGTGAGGGTCACTGGCCGGCTGCGCGTCGGCGTCGCTGTAGCGCTCTTCGTCCGGCAGGAACTGGCTGAGGAAGTCGGTGAAGTGCGTCAACACCTCGGCAGCGCTCGGGGCGCGGAAGCCCACCGAGTAGGTCAGGCAGTCGTCGACCGCGACGCCGTAGTGGGCCAGGCGCGGTGGCAGGTAGAGCATGTCGCCCGGAGCCAGAGTCCATTCATCGCTCTGCTCGAAGTCGGCGAGAATGCGCAGGTCGGCGTGCTCGATCAGGGGGCTCTCGCTGTCGCAACGTTGTCCGACCTTCCAGTTGCGCTTGCCATGGCCTTGCAGCAGAAACACGTCGTAGTTGTCGAAATGCGGGCCGACACTGCCGCCGGGTGCGGCGAAGCTGATCATGACATCGTCGATGCGCCAGCTTGGCAGGAAGCGGAAGTGCTCCAGCAGTTCGGCCACTTCGGGCACGAACTGATCGACAGCCTGAACCAGCAGGGTCCAGTCGCGCTCGGGTAAAGTCGCGAAGGTGTCCTCTTCGAAGGGGCCGCGTCGCAGCTCCCAGGGACGCTCGCCATGCTCGAGCACGATGCGCGACTCCACTTCCTCTTCCAGTGCAAGCCCAGCCAGCTCGTCTGGATCGATCGGGCTTTCGAAGTCGGTGAAGGCCTGACGGACCAGCAGAGGTTTTTTCTGCCAGTAGTCGCGCAGGAATTCACGAGCAGTGAGGCCGCCGAGTAGCTGCAGTGGAATATCAGGATTCATGTTCAACCTATTGAAAAAACTTGATTTTTGTCCGGGAATAAAAACGCCCGGCCAGGCCGGGCGTCGTCCGCAGGGCATCGCTTAGATACGCTTGGCCTGGGCTGCGGCATTGCCGATGTAGCGGGCCGGGGTGAGCAGCTTGAGTTCGGCTTTCGCTTCTGCCGGCATGTCGAGGCCGTCGATGAAGGTCAGCAGCGCATCGGGCGTGATCCCTTTGCCACGGGTCAGCTCCTTGAGCTTCTCGTAGGGATTCTCGATGTTGAAGCGACGCATCACGGTCTGGATCGGCTCGGCCAGGACTTCCCAGCAGGCGTCCAGGTCGGCGGCGATGCGCGCGGTGTTGATTTCCAGCTTGCCGATACCCTTGAGGCTCGCCTCATAGGCGATCACGCTGTGGGCAAAGCCCACGCCCAGGTTGCGCAGAACCGTGGAGTCGGTCAGGTCACGCTGCCAGCGGGAGATCGGCAGCTTGCTGGCCAGGTGCTGGAACAAGGCGTTGGCGATGCCCAGGTTGCCCTCGGAGTTTTCGAAATCGATGGGGTTGACCTTGTGCGGCATGGTCGAGGAGCCGATTTCACCTGCGACGGTCTTCTGCTTGAAGTAGCCCAGCGAAATGTAGCCCCAGACATCGCGATCGAAGTCGATGAGGATGGTGTTGAAGCGGGCGATGGCATCGAATAGCTCGGCGATGTAGTCGTGCGGTTCGATCTGCGTGGTGTAGGGGTTGAACTGAAGGCCCAGCTCGTCTTCGATGAAGGCCTTGGCGTTCTGTTCCCAGTCGACCTGCGAATAGGCCGACAGATGCGCGTTGTAGTTGCCGACAGCGCCATTGATCTTGCCCAGCAACGGTACGGCGGCGACCTGGGCGATCTGACGCTCCAGGCGATAGACGACGTTGGCCAGCTCCTTGCCCAAGGTGGTGGGCGAGGCAGGCTGACCGTGCGTGCGCGAAAGCATCGGCACGTCGGCATGGGCATGGGCGAGGGCGCGAATGGCATCGGCGATCTGGCGCATCAGCGGCAGCAGGACATCGTCGCGGCCAGCGCGCAGCATCAGCGCGTGGGACAGGTTGTTGATGTCCTCGCTGGTGCAGGCGAAGTGAATGAATTCGCTGACCTTGGCCAGCTCCGGCAGCTTGGCCGCCTGCTCCTTGAGCAGGTACTCGATCGCCTTGACGTCATGGTTGGTGGTGCGCTCGATTTCCTTGACGCGTTCGGCGTGCTCGAGCTGGAAGTCGGTGGCCAGGTTGTCCAGCAGAGCGTTGGCTTCGGCGCTGAAGGCTGGCACTTCGCCAATCTGCGGGTGAGCCGCCAGGCGCTGCAGCCAGCGCACTTCGACCAGAGCGCGGAAACGGATCAGGCCGAATTCGCTGAAGATGGGCCGCAGGGCCTGGGTTTTGCCGGCGTAACGGCCGTCTACTGGGGAAACCGCAGTGAGCGAAGAAAGCTGCATGGAGTGCTCTCGGACAGTCTGGCTTTTGGAGGGCGCATATCATACATGAAAAAAGCGCCGTAGTCGGTTGCATGACAAATGGCCGTGATCGGGCAACGTCGTAGGTCGAACTGGCAGCCGGTGCGCCAGGAGCGCTGCCGGCGTGTTTCTCTCGTTCTACTCATTGACGGCGTCGCAGCGGGTCCTCAGGACGTCGCGCGCATCATGTCGTAAAGCTCGTTGAGCAGCTTGCGGCGGCTGAAGACCAGTTGCCAGCGGTGTCCGCCGAGCTGGCGCCAGAGGCGCGCGGCGCGAATGCCGGCCAGCAGCAGGGCGCGGATCTTGGAGGCGTTGCTGGGCTGCTGCAGAAAACGCATGTCTCCGTGCACCTGGATGCGTTGGCGCAGCGTGCTCAGGGTGTCCTGGTACAAGGCGCCGCTGGAGGCGATGACGTTTTCGTGCACCAGGCCGAAATGATCGGCCTGGGCCTGGATCTGCGGCAGCCTGTTGCCGATGGTGTCTAGCAGATCGCCACGCTTTCCCAACTGCCGCTCCAGGCCCAGCATCGACAGGGCATAGCGCAATGGCTCGCGTTGCAGGCTACTGGGATCACGCTCCAGGGCGCCGACCAGCGCGCGATAGCCATCGCGCAGGTTCAGGTCGTCGCCGCCGAACACTTCCAGCGTGTCCTTGGGGTCGCGTACCAGCAGGCTACCCAGCAGGCAGCCGATGTCGGCTTCGCCCGCCTGACCGGTACGCGCGATGCGGTCGACCATCACTGCCGCCTGGAACACGCCGCCCAGGGCGACCAGTTGCTCCTGCAGGTTGGTCATTCGCGCGGGCTCCAGGGCTCGGCGGTCTCGATCACACCACCGCCCAGGCATACCTCGCCCTCGTAGAACACCACCGACTGCCCAGGGGTCACGGCGCGCTGCGGTTCGTCGAACACCGCGCGATAGCCTTCTGCGGTACGCTCCAGCGTACAGGCCTGGTCGGCCTGGCGATAACGCACCTTGGCAGTGAGGCGACGCGGGCCGGATGGGTCCGGCGCATTGACCCAGTAGATCTGCGAAACCCCCAGCGCACGTGAGAACAGCCAGGGGTGGTCATTGCCCTGGCCAACCACCAGCACGTTGCGCGAGAGGTCCTTGTCCAGCACGTACCACGGCTCGTCGCCCGCATCCTTGAGGCCGCCGATGCCCAGGCCCTGGCGTTGGCCAATGGTGTGGTACATCAGGCCGTGGTGCTGGCCGATGACCTCGCCTTCGGTGGTCTGGATTTCTCCAGGCTGGGCCGGCAGGTACTGCTTGAGGAAGTCGCTGAAGCGGCGTTCGCCAATGAAGCAGATGCCAGTGGAATCCTTTTTCTTCGCCGTGGCCAGGCCGTGCCTTTCAGCGATGGCGCGCACTTCGGGCTTCTCCAGTTCGCCCACCGGAAACAGCGTGCGAGCGATCTCTGCGCCACCGACTGCGTGCAGGAAATAGCTCTGGTCCTTGTTCGGATCCAGGCCCTTGAGCAGTTCGGTCAGGTCGCCGGTATCGCGACGGCGGACATAGTGACCGGTGGCGATCAGGTCGGCGCCCAGCGACAGCGCGTAGTCCAGGAACGCCTTGAACTTGATTTCCCGGTTGCACAGGATGTCGGGGTTGGGCGTGCGCCCGGCCTTGTACTCTTCCAGGAAGTGCTCGAACACGTTGTCCCAGTACTCGGCGGCGAAATTGGCGGTGTGCAGCGTGATGCCGATACGGTCGCACACGGCCTGGGCATCGGCCAGGTCTTCGCGGGCGGTGCAGTACTCGGTACCGTCGTCTTCTTCCCAGTTCTTCATGAACAGACCTTCCACCTGATAGCCCTGCTCCATGAGCAGGAGGGCGGAGACGGAAGAGTCCACGCCGCCGGACATGCCGACGATAACGCGGGTCCTGGAGGGGTCTTTGGGTGCTGGGCTGGTCATGGCTACCGATGTGTATCAGGGAAAAATGCCGATTCTATCAGGCTGCTGCCTGCGCGTCAGTCGCGCAGCAGGGCGAGGCTGTGCAGCGGTTGCCCGAGGTAGTCGTCCAGGCAGCGTGGTACCAGTTCGCTGCGCCAGCGATCGGGCTCGGCCAGCAGCTCCTCGCGGGTCAGCCACAGGGCGCGGGTGATATCGGTGTCCAGCGGGCGATCGGGATGATGGCGAAGAGGTCGGGCGGCGAAGCAGACACGCTGGTAGGTCACGCCGTTGCTGGGCGCGGTGTACAGGTAGATGCCGACGATACCGGTCAGCTCCACCTCCCAGGCGGTTTCCTCGAGCGTCTCACGCAAGGCTGCCTGGGCCAGGTTTTCTTCAGGTTCGAGATGCCCTGCCGGTTGATTGAAGACAGACTTGCCAGCCTTGAATTCCTCGACGAACAGGAATCGACCTTGGTCTTCGACGACAGTGGCGACGGTGATATGCGGGTGCCAGGTCATGGTGGGGGTCTCGTGAAGAAGCGCTTGGACGTCGCGCGATGGCGCGCCGGGTGATGCTGGAAAATCGGCGCAAAAAAAGACCCCGGCCAACAGCCGGGGTCTGGGTGATGCCTCAACCGAACCTTACAGCGCAGCGATGGCGCTGTTCAGGGTCTGGCTTGGACGCATGACCTTGGCGGTCAGCTCGGCATCCGGCGCGTAGTAGCCGCCGATGTCTGCCGGCTTGCCCTGTACCGCGTTGAGCTCGGCGACGATGGTCGCTTCGTTCTCGGCAAGGGTCTTGGCCAGAGGGGCGAAGCGCGCTTGCAGCGCCGCATCTTCGCTCTGGGCGGCCAGTGCCTGAGCCCAGTACAGGGTCAGGTAGAAGTGGCTGCCACGGTTGTCGATGCCGCCGACCTTGCGCGAAGGCGATTTGTTGGTGTCGAGGAACTTGCCGGTGGCCTGGTCCAGGGTATTGGCCAGGACCTTGGCACGGGGGTTGTCGTAAGTATTGCCCAGGTGCTCGAGCGACGCTGCCAGGGCGAGGAATTCGCCCAGCGAGTCCCAGCGCAGGAAGTTCTCTTCCACCAGCTGCTGCACGTGCTTGGGTGCCGAGCCGCCAGCGCCGGTCTCGAACAGCCCGCCGCCGCTCATCAGCGGAACGATCGACAGCATCTTGGCGCTGGTGCCCAGTTCCATGATCGGGAACAGGTCGGTGAGGTAGTCGCGCAGGACGTTGCCGGTCACCGAGATGGTGTCCTTGCCTTCACGGATGCGGGCCAGGGAGAACTTGATCGCCTCGACCGGGGTCATGATGCGGATGTCCAGGCCGCTGGTGTCGTGATCCTTGAGGTACTTCTGCACCTTCTCGATCATGACGCCGTCGTGGGCGCGGGCCGGATCGAGCCAGAACACCGCCGGGGTGTCGCTCAGGCGAGCGCGGTTGACGGCCAGCTTGACCCAGTCCTGGATCGGCGCGTCCTTGGTCTGGCACATGCGGAAGATATCGCCGGCTTCGACGTTCTGCTCCAGCAGTACCTTGCCCTTGCCATCGACCACGCGTACCACGCCGTCGGCCTGGATCTGGAAGGTCTTGTCGTGGGAGCCGTACTCCTCGGCCTTCTGCGCCATCAGGCCGACGTTGGGCACGCTGCCCATGGTGGTCGGATCGAAGGCGCCGTGCTGCTTGCAGTCTTCGATGGTGGCCTGGTAGATACCCGCATAGCAGCGGTCAGGAATCACGGCCTTGGCATCCTGCAGTTCGCCCGCGGTATTCCACATCTTGCCGGAATCGCGAATCATCGCGGGCATGGAGGCGTCGACGATGACGTCGCTCGGGACGTGCAGGTTGGTGATGCCCTTGTCGGAGTTGACCATGGCCAGGGCCGGGCGAACGGCGTAGAGCGCCTGGATGTCGGCCTCGATCTCGGCCTGTTTGTCAGCAGGCAGGTCCTTGATGCGGGCGTACAGGTCGCCGATGCCATTGTTGGCGTTGAAGCCGACCTGGGCCAGGGCGTCGGCGTGCTTGGTCAGCACGTCGTTGTAGAACTCTTCGACGATGACGCCGAACATGATCGGGTCCGAGACCTTCATCATGGTGGCCTTGAGGTGGACCGACAGCAGTACGCCGGCCGCCTTGGCATCGGCGATCTGCTCGGCGATGAAGGCTTTCAGGGCCTTGCGGCTCATGGTCGCGCAGTCGATGATCTCGGCGGCCTTGACCGCGGTTTTTTCCTTCAGGACGGTCGTCGCGCCATCCTTGCCGACCAGCTCGATGCGCACATTGTCATCGGCTTCGATCAGCGCGGCCTTCTCGCTGCCGTAGAAATCGCCTTGGGTCATGTGCGCGACGTGCGACTTGGAGTCGGCGGCCCAGGCGCCCATCTTGTGCGGGTGCTTGCGGGCGTAGTTCTTGACCGACAGCGGGGCGCGACGATCGGAGTTGCCCTCACGCAGCACCGGGTTCACGGCGCTACCCTTGATGCGGTCGTAGCGCGCACGCGATTCCTGCTCCTGGGCAGTGGCCGGTGCGTCGGCATAGTCGGGTATCGCGAAGCCCTTGGCCTGCAACTCCTTGATCGCCGCCTTGAGCTGCGGCACCGATGCGGAAATGTTCGGCAGCTTGATGATGTTGGCTTCAGGAGTGGTGGCCAGTTGGCCCAGTTCCGCCAGATGATCGCCTACCTGCTTCTCTGCACCCAGTTGCTCGGGAAACGCCGCCAGGATGCGGCCGGCCAGAGAGATGTCGCGGGTTTCGACGGCGATGTCCGCCGACGCCGTGAAGGCCTCGACGATCGGCAGCAGCGAGTAGGTGGCAAGGGCAGGCGCTTCGTCGGTGAAGGTATAGATGATCTTGGAACGGGTGGGCATGCGGATTAACTCTCTATGTGCTGAGCGTACTCGTGTCTCGAGGTGCGCAGGGTAGGCGCTTCGCCCTGGCGACGCCATGAGCGGATGGTCGAGAGGCTGCGAGCGGTGATGGTGGATGCATCAGTCGAGCGTCAAGTGCTGGGGTGCGGTAACAGCCCAGGCTGTGTGGCCATACCTGGCCGGGGGCGAGCGGCCTATTCCAGGGGTTCGCCCCGATGACCCTACGGTCAGGGCCGGAGTATATCAAACCCTTCGGGCGATTCAGCAAGGTCAAGTGGCATCGGCTGTCATATAAGACCAAAGATAGGTGAGCAATGTGACGGGATGACGCATGTGCGCGTGCCCTGCTCAAAGGTCGCGGGGGGGCGATGCGATGTCGGGCGCCGCGTACCTGGAAGGGCACGCGGGTGACGGTCGATCGGATATCGTATCGTCAGATACCGGCGGTTTCGCTGCGCAAGGTCGGCTCGACCACGTCGCTCTCGGACCGGGCAGCGGCGATATTGACCGCATGCAGGCCCTTGGGACCCTGGATGATCTCGAAGGTGACCAGCTGGCCGGCCTTCAGGGTTCTATATCCGTCCATCCGGATCGCGGAGTAGTGGGCGAAAAGGTCTTCGGTCTTGCCTTCTTCGTTGATGAAACCGTAGCCCTTGGCATTGTTGAACCACTTGACTTTACCGCTTGCCATCCCTATGTCCCTCTGCAAAGGACTCCATCACTGGAGTATCATCCGGTCATCCGCATACGAACCGTGCGAAAAATCTGGTTGACTGCGCGGATCTTTATACACCACGGTGGGTTCCTATTCGTTGTAACACCGATTAGCCGATAGTCAAGGTCATGCGGCGGCCGCACCAGCGGTGACTGCGCGGTCAATCCATTACCTCAACCTGTCGATACGATGAAATTCTTTCCATGCATGCACTCAGGCAGATTCGACTAACATTCAATCAGGATCGTCCAAAGTCCGATGAGGACGATGGCGCAGGTCTGGCGGTACAGGAAGCCAAGCCCATCCTGCAGGCGCCACCGATGTACAAGGTGGTTTTGTTCAACGATGACTACACCCCGATGGATTTCGTCGTCGAAGTGCTCGAAACGTTCTTCAGTCTGAACCGCGAGCTGGCGACCAAGATCATGCTGACCGTGCACACCGAGGGGCGCGCCGTGTGTGGATTGTTCACCCGCGACATCGCTGAAACCAAAGCTACGCAGGTCAATCAATACGCTAGAGAGAGCCAGCATCCGCTACTCTGTGAAATCGAGAAGGACGGTTAATCGCCGACCACTTGGGTATGAGGTGAAGCTATGTTAAACCGCGAGCTCGAAGTCACCCTCAATCTGGCCTTCAAGGAGGCCCGTTCGAAACGTCACGAGTTCATGACCGTCGAACACCTGTTGCTGGCGCTCCTTGACAACGAGGCGGCCGCGACCGTTCTGCGCGCCTGCGGCGCGAATCTCGACAAGCTCAAGCACGATCTGCAGGAGTTCATCGATTCCACCACGCCGTTGATTCCTGTCCATGACGAAGACCGCGAGACCCAGCCCACGCTTGGTTTCCAGCGTGTGCTGCAGCGCGCCGTGTTCCATGTGCAGAGCTCCGGCAAGCGCGAAGTCACCGGGGCCAATGTTCTGGTGGCCATTTTCAGCGAACAGGAAAGCCAGGCAGTGTTTCTGCTCAAGCAGCAGAGCGTGGCGCGTATCGACGTCGTCAATTTCATCGCCCATGGCATCTCCAAGGTGCCGGGTCATGGCCCGAGCACCGAGGGCGATCAGGACATGCAGGACGAGGAGGGCGGGGAAGCGTCTTCCTCGAGCAACCCGCTCGATGCCTATGCCAGCAACCTGAATGAACTGGCCCGAGCCGGTCGTATCGACCCGTTGGTCGGCCGCGAGCAGGAGGTCGAGCGCGTCGCGCAGATTCTCGCCCGCCGGCGCAAGAACAACCCTTTGCTGGTAGGCGAGGCGGGCGTGGGCAAGACGGCCATCGCCGAAGGCCTGGCCAAGCGTATCGTCGATGGCCAGGTGCCCGATCTGCTGGCGCAGAGCGTGGTCTACTCCCTGGATCTGGGCGCGCTGCTGGCGGGGACCAAGTATCGGGGCGACTTCGAGAAGCGCTTCAAGGCGCTGCTCGGAGAGCTGCGCAAGCGGCCGCAGGCCATCCTGTTCATCGATGAAATCCACACCATCATTGGTGCAGGTGCTGCCTCGGGTGGCGTGATGGACGCTTCCAACCTGCTCAAACCCTTGCTGTCTTCCGGCGACATCCGCTGCATCGGATCGACCACCTTCCAGGAATTTCGTGGCATCTTCGAGAAAGATCGCGCCCTGGCGCGTCGTTTCCAGAAGGTCGACGTCAGTGAGCCGTCGGTCGAAGACACCGTGGGCATCCTGCGTGGGCTCAAGGGTCGGTTCGAGAGTCACCACCATATCGAGTACAGCGACGAAGCGTTGCGGGCAGCAGCCGAGCTTGCCGCCCGTTACATCAACGATCGCCACATGCCCGACAAGGCCATTGACGTGATCGATGAGGCTGGGGCCTATCAGCGCCTGCAACCAGAGGCCAGCCGCGTCAAACGTATCGACGTGCCGCAGGTCGAGGACATCGTCGCCAAGATCGCGCGGATTCCCCCAAAGCACGTCAGCAGCTCCGACAAAGAGTTGCTGCGCAACCTCGAGCGGGACTTGAAGCTGACGGTGTTCGGTCAGGATGCTGCGATCGATTCACTGTCGACGGCCATCAAGCTGTCGCGCGCCGGCCTGAAGGCGCCGGACAAGCCGGTGGGCTCGTTCCTGTTCGCCGGCCCCACCGGCGTCGGCAAGACCGAAGCGGCGCGCCAGCTCGCGAAGGCGCTGGGCGTGGAGCTGGTGCGCTTCGACATGTCCGAGTACATGGAGCGGCACACGGTATCGCGCCTGATCGGTGCGCCACCGGGCTATGTCGGCTTCGATCAGGGAGGGCTGCTCACCGAGGCCATCACCAAGCAGCCTCATTGCGTGCTGCTGCTCGACGAGATCGAGAAGGCTCACCCCGAGGTGTTCAATCTGCTGCTGCAGGTCATGGACCACGGTACCTTGACGGATAACAACGGCCGCAAGGCGGATTTCCGCAATGTGATCCTGATCATGACCACCAATGCCGGTGCGGAAACTGCAGCACGTGCATCCATTGGGTTCACTCAGCAAGATCACGCCTCGGATGCCATGGAGGTCATTCGCAAGAGCTTCACGCCGGAGTTCCGCAACCGCCTGGATACCATCATCCAGTTCGGTCGCCTGAGCCACGAAACCATCAAGAGCATCGTCGACAAGTTCCTCATCGAGTTGCAGGCGCAGTTGGAAGACAAGCGTGTGCTGCTCGAAGTCAGCGACGAGGCCCGTGGTTGGCTGGCCAGCAAGGGCTACGACGTGCAGATGGGCGCGCGACCCATGGCGCGGCTCATCCAGGACAAGATCAAGCGGCCCCTGGCCGAGGAAATCCTGTTCGGCGAGCTCTCGGAGCACGGTGGCGTGGTGCATGTCGAGCTTCGCGATGGCGAGCTGGTGTTCGACTTCGAGACCACTGCCGAGGTCGCGTGAAGGTGTGGGGTCGTTTCGGCGACCCCTGCCGTCGTATCTCGTGAAGATTGCCTGTGAGTTTCACTCGTGCAAAAAAAGCCCGGCTCATTGGCCGGGCTTTTTCATGACTTGGGCTTAGCGGGCGCGGTAGGTGATGCGGCCCTTGCTCAGGTCGTACGGCGTCAGTTCGACGCGGACCTTGTCGCCAGTCAGAATGCGGATGTAGTTCTTGCGCATCTTGCCGGAGATGTGCGCGGTGACGACGTGCCCATTTTCCAATTCGACGCGGAACATGGTGTTGGGCAGAGTGTCGACGACACTGCCTTCCATTTCGAAGCTGTCTTCTTTCGACATGCAGTAAAGCCCTCGGTGTCCAGTGATGGCCCGACGCGCAACTGCACCGGGCAAAAAAAGTGGCGTGGATTATGCCCGAAAAATGTCTTTCAAGCCAATGCTTTCAGTTCAGGCCGACCCAGCGCTGGTTGATCAGCAGCTCGATCGGGCGATACTGGGTCTTGTAGTTCATCTTCTGGCAATTCTTTATCCAATAGCCCAGGTAGACCGCTTCCAGGCCCTGCCGAAGAGTTTCGCCGACTTGCCAGAGAATGGCGAAGCGTCCGAGGCTGCGACGTTCTTCATTGGGCTCGTAGAAGGTGTACACCGCCGACAACCCATTGGGCAGCAAGTCGCAGACGGCCACGGCCAGCAACCTATCCTGCAGCCGGAATTCGTAGAACCAGCTGAAGGGCAGATCCCGGACCAGAAAGGTGGAGAACTGGTCGCGGCTCGGTGGGTACATGTCGCCATCGGCATGACGCGCCTCGATGTACCGACGGTACAGGTCGAAGTATTCCTCGCTGGAGGATGGCCGCACCGCAGTGACGTTCAGGTCTTCGTTGCGCTTCAGGATGCGTCGCTGCTGGCGGTTGGGTGAGAAGCGAGCGGCTGGAATGCGCGCAGGGACACACGCCGAGCAGTTCTGGCAGTGGGGGCGATAAAGGTGGTCGCCGCTGCGACGAAAACCCATTTCGGAGAGATCGGCATACACATGCACGTCCATCGGCTGGCTGGGGTCGAGGAACAGGGTCGTCGCCTGCTCCTCGGGCAGATAGCTGCAGGAATGGGGTTGAGTGGCATAGAACTTCAAGCGTGCCAGCTCTGTCATGGTCGCCCCCTGGGCAAGACGTTGCTTGAAGTGTAAGCCAGCTGGGGGAAACTCGCCTAGCGCGCCCAGATCACGTTGCAAGGTTGGTCGAGGTGGCGGGACAGGTAGGTGCAGAACTCGGCGCGGCTGATGGCCCTTGCGCCCAGGCTGTGCAAGTGGTCGGTCGGCATCTGGCAGTCGATCAGGGCGAAGCCGGATTCGCGCAGGTGCTCGACCAGCGTCGCGAATCCCACCTTGGAAGCGTTGTCCGCGCGACTGAACATGGACTCGCCGAAGAACAGCTGGCCCATGGCCAGGCCGTACAGGCCGCCCACCAACTCACCGTCCTGGCGCACTTCTACCGAGTGGGCGGTGCCACGCTGGTGCAATTGCAGGTAGGCGGCCTGCATGTTGTCGGTGATCCAGGTGCCGTCGGCGTAGTCGCGTGGTGCTGCGCAGGCCGCTATCACTGCGGCGAAGTCAGTGTCGAAGCTGACCTGGTAGCGACCTTGGCGGATGACCTTGGCCAGTGAACGGGACACGTGCAGTTCGTCGGGGAACAGTACGGTGCGAGGATCGGGCGACCACCACAGAATCGGTTGACCCTCCTGGTACCAGGGGAAGCAGCCATGGCGATAGGCCTGTATCAGGCGCTCGGGGCTCAGGTCACCGCCAGCGGCCAACAGGCCGTTGGGCTCATGCAGGGCTCTTGCCAGGGGCGGGAAGTTCAGCGAGTCGCGGTTCAGCCAGGTGAGCATGGTGATTCGGCGGTAGGGGAGGGGAGTGCGGAGGATGGCGTCTGATCGCGTCGCGGTCAATGCGTGGGGCGTCGAGCGAGTCGCGGGCCAGGCACGGGGCCAGGAACATGGCCTGGCTGCGGTTGGTGAGCAGGCGGTGGGCACCATCGCCGACCTTTGCGGTCATACCTGTGCAAAAATACAGCATAAGCCTTTGTCACAGAACAAAATGCATGCTCAAATTGCACGGATGAAAATCGGCCCTCCGTTCAGGCGCCATGCCGTATGCCGCCATGGCGGCAGGCGGGCGGTAATGTTAAGAATGGTGGTTCGTCGGCCAGTCACCGGCCCGGTCACCGTTTAAAGCGCAGCAGCGCAGGAATAGACGCGTTTTGAAGAAATCCACCGCAACCCCGACCCCCTTGCCCGTGCCGCTATGGCGCCAGCAGTTGCACTATCGACTCAAGGAAGGCGCGCTGATCGCTGTCGGTGCCCTGTGCCTTTACCTGTGGATGGCATTGCTGACCTACGACACGTCGGATCCGAGCTTCACCCACACCAGCAACGTGGACCAGGTGCAGAATGCGGCCGGTCGGGCCGGGGCGTTCTTCGCCGATATTCTGTTCATGGTGCTGGGTTACTTCGCCTACATATTCCCGCTACTGCTGGCCATCAAGACCTGGCAGATCTTCCGCGAGCGCCACCAGCCGTGGCAGTGGAGCGGCTGGCTGTTCTCCTGGCGCCTGATAGGCCTGGTGTTTCTGGTGCTCTCCGGTGCGGCGCTGGCGCATATCCATTTCCACCCGCCGGCGAGCGTGCCGTTCTCGGCGGGCGGTGCCCTGGGCGAAAGCCTTGGCGACCTGGCCCGCAACCTGCTGAACGTGCAGGGCAGCACCCTGATGTTCATCGCCCTGTTCCTGTTCGGCCTGACCGTGTTCACCGACTTGTCCTGGTTCAAGGTGATGGATCTCACCGGCAAGATCACCCTGGACCTGTTCGAGCTGGTTCAGGGCGCGGCGTCGCGTTGGTGGGCGGCGCGCAATGAGCGCAAGCGCCTGGTGGCGCAGTTGCGCGAGGTCGATGAGCAAGTGCAGGAAGTGGTCGCCCCGGTGGTG
The DNA here is from genome assembly GCF_016518545.1 of Pseudomonas sp. S30. GTDB lineage: Bacteria > Pseudomonadota > Gammaproteobacteria > Pseudomonadales > Pseudomonadaceae > Aquipseudomonas. The sequence continues at coordinate 21,307 of NZ_JACVTO010000011.1, read as the reverse complement.
GTGGACAAGCGCGAGCAGGTCAAGGCACGCGAGCGGATCATCGAGCGCGACGATTCGCTGAGCAAGCATGTGGCCCAGCGCGAGCAGCAGCCGGCGCCCGTGATCAACCTGCCGGCGCCGGTCAAGGCGCCCGAGCCTAGCAAGCGGGTGATGAAGGAGAAGCAAGCGCCGCTGTTCGTCGACAGCGCCGTGGAAGGGACACTGCCGTCGATCTCGATTCTCGATCCGGCCGAGCAGAAGAAGATCGAGTATTCGCCGGAGTCGCTGGCCGGCGTCGGTCACCTGCTGGAGATCAAGCTCAAGGAGTTTGGCGTCGAGGTTTCGGTGGACTCGATCCATCCCGGTCCGGTCATCACCCGCTACGAAATCCAGCCGGCCGCAGGCGTGAAGGTCAGCCGCATCGCCAACCTGGCCAAGGACCTGGCGCGTTCGCTGGCGGTGACCAGCGTACGGGTAGTGGAAGTGATCCCTGGCAAGACCACCGTCGGCATCGAGATCCCCAATGAGAACCGGCAGATGGTGCGGTTCTCCGAGGTGCTGTCGACGCCCCAGTACGACGAACAGAAGTCGCCGGTCACGCTGGCCCTGGGGCACGACATCGGTGGCAAGCCGGTGATCACCGACCTGGCCAAGATGCCGCACCTGCTGGTGGCAGGTACTACGGGCTCGGGTAAATCCGTCGGCGTCAACGCCATGATCCTGTCGATCCTGTTCAAGTCCGGCCCTGAAGACGCACGACTGATCATGATCGACCCGAAGATGCTCGAGCTGTCGATCTACGAAGGCATCCCGCACCTGCTGTGTCCGGTGGTCACCGACATGAAGGACGCAGCCAATGCCCTGCGCTGGAGCGTCGCCGAGATGGAGCGTCGCTACAAGCTCATGGCGGCCATGGGTGTGCGCAACCTGGCAGGCTTCAATCGCAAGATCAAGGACGCCGAGGAGGCTGGCGAGGTCATTCACGACCCGCTGTACCGCCGCGAGAGCATGGAAGACGAGGCGCCGGTGTTGAAGACCCTGCCGACCATCGTGGTGGTGGTCGACGAATTCGCCGACATGATGATGATCGTCGGCAAGAAGGTCGAGGAGCTCATCGCCCGTATCGCCCAGAAAGCGCGGGCAGCCGGTATCCACCTGATCCTCGCCACCCAGCGTCCGTCGGTCGACGTGATCACCGGTCTGATCAAGGCCAACATCCCCACGCGCATGGCCTTCCAGGTGTCGAGCAAGATCGACTCGCGGACCATCATCGACCAGGGCGGCGCCGAGCAATTGCTCGGTCACGGCGACATGCTCTACATGCCGCCGGGCACCAGCCTGCCGATCCGCGTGCACGGAGCGTTCGTGTCCGACGAAGAGGTCCACCGCGTGGTCGAGGCCTGGAAGCTGCGCGGCGCGCCAGACTACAACGACGACATCCTCAACGGCGTCGAGGAGGCCGGGAGCGGTTTCGATGGCGGCGGCGGTGGGGGTGGCGACGGGGACGATGCGGAAACCGATGCGCTGTACGACGAGGCCGTGCAGTTCGTGCTGGAAAGCCGTCGGGCCTCGATCTCGGCCGTGCAGCGCAAGCTGAAGATCGGTTACAACCGCGCTGCGCGCATGATCGAGTCGATGGAAATGGCCGGCGTGGTCACGCCGATGAACAGCAACGGCTCGCGGGAAGTGATAGCCCCGGGCGGCCCGCGCGATTGACGATTACCGTGTCGGGCATCGATCGAGTTGCCCGGCCCATTCACTGTTCGATGAGGATTCCCATGCGCGCGATTCGCATGCTGTTGATTTCCACCCTGACCCTGGGTTCGGTCGCTGCCTATGCCGGTGAGCAAGACGTGCAGCGCCTGACTCAACTGCTGGAAAAGTCCCAGACCATCGAGGCCAATTTCTCCCAGCTGACCCTGGATGCCGGCGGGACCAGCCTGCAGGAGACCTCTGGCAAGATGACGGTCAAGCGTCCGGGGCTGTTCTACTGGCACACCGACGCGCCCCAGGAGCAGGTCGTGGTGTCCGACGGCCAGAAGGTCACCCTGTGGGATCCGGACCTAGAGCAGGCCACCGTGAAGAAGCTCGACGTTCGCCTGAGCCAGACACCTGCTCTGCTGCTGTCGGGTGATGTATCCAAGATCAGCCAGAGCTTCGACATCGTGTCCAAGGAGCAGGGCGAGGTCATGGACTTCACGCTCAAGCCCAAGACCAAGGACACCCTGTTCGACTCCCTGCGCATTTCCTTCCGCAAGGGGCTGATCAATGACATGCAACTGGTCGACAGCGTCGGTCAGCGCACCAACATCCTGTTCAACGGGGTCAAGGCCAACCAGAACGTCGCGGCCAGCACGTTCCAGTTCAAGATCCCGGAAGGCGCCGACGTCATCCAGGAGTAACGCGAGGCATCATGGACCTGTTCAGAAGCGAGCCTGTCGCCCAGCCCCTGGCCGCACGCCTGCGTCCGTCCAATCTGGATGAGTACGTGGGTCAGGAGCATCTGCTGGCCCGCGGCAAGCCCTTGCGCGAGGCGCTGGAGCAGGGTGCGCTGCACTCGATGATCTTCTGGGGTCCGCCGGGTGTTGGCAAGACCACCCTGGCGCGGCTGCTGGCGCAGTTCTGCGACGCCCACTTCGAGACCGTCTCGGCGGTGCTGGCAGGGGTCAAGGAGATTCGTCAGGCGGTCGAGGTGGCCAAGCAGCAGGCGGGGCAGTACGGCCGGCGCACCATCCTGTTCGTCGATGAAGTGCATCGCTTCAACAAGTCCCAGCAGGATGCGTTTCTGCCCTATGTGGAAGATGGCACCCTGCTCTTCATCGGTGCGACGACCGAAAACCCCTCTTTCGAGCTGAACAACGCACTGCTCTCGCGGGCCCGTGTCTATGTGCTCAAGAGCCTGGACGAGGCGGCCCTGCGCAAGTTGGTCGACCGTGCCCTGAGCGAGGAGCGGGGGCTGGGCAAGCGCCATTTGCGCGTCGGTGACGAGGCGTTCGCCATGCTCATGGCCGCAGCCGACGGCGATGGTCGGCGCATGCTCAATTTTCTGGAAAATGCCTCGGATCTGGCCGAGGACGGTAGCGACATCGACGTGCAGATGCTGCAAAGCCTGCTCGGCGACACTCGCCGCCGCTTCGACAAAGGTGGCGAAGCCTTCTACGACCAGATCTCGGCGTTGCACAAATCGGTACGCGGGTCGAACCCGGATGGCGCGCTCTACTGGTTCGCCCGGATGCTCGACGGCGGCTGCGATCCGTTGTACATCGCCCGGCGGGTGGTGCGCATGGCCAGCGAGGACATCGGCAACGCCGATCCGCGTGCCCTGAGCCTGTGTCTGGCCGCCTGGGACGTGCAGGAGCGCCTGGGCAGTCCCGAGGGCGAGCTGGCGGTCGCACAGGCCATCACCTATCTGGCCTGTGCGCCAAAAAGCAACGCGGTGTACATGGGCTTCAAGACTGCGCTTCGCGAAGCGGCCGAGCATGGCTCGCTGGAGGTGCCTCTGCACCTGCGCAATGCCCCGACCAAGCTGATGAAGCAGCTGGGCTATGGCGACGAGTATCGTTATGCCCACGACGAGCCGGATGCCTATGCCGCTGGCGAAGACTACTTTCCCGAGGCGCTGGCACCTCGACCCTATTATCAGCCCGTGCCACGCGGCCTGGAGTTGAAGATCGGCGAGAAGCTGCGGCACCTGGCCGAGCTGGATCGCAGCAGCCCTCGACAACGGAGAAAAACATGATTGGCCTGATCGCCTCGGTGAGCGTCGCTGGCATTGTCGGGACCTTGCTGCGCTTCGCAGCCGGCAACTGGGTCAATGCCCACTGGCCACGGCACTTCTATCTCGCTACCCTTGCGGTCAACCTGGTGGGCTGCTTGATCATCGGCGTGCTCTACGGCCTGTTCCTCAACAGGCCGGGCGTACCGATCGAGGTGCGTTCGGGGCTGATCGTCGGATTCGTCGGTGGCCTGACCACCTTTTCGTCTTTTTCACTGGACACCGTACGCCTGCTCGAAAGCGGGCAGGCGCCGCTGGCGTTCGGCTACGCTGCCGCCAGCGTCCTGGGTGGGCTGCTGGCCACCTGGGCCGGTCTTACCCTTACCCGATTCTGAACCAACACTTACACCTAACGAGAGAACGATATGCTCGATGCCAAACTGTTACGCGGTCAACTTCAGGAAGTGGCGGACCGCCTGGCCTCCCGTGGCTTCAGCCTGGATGTCGCGCGCATCGAATCACTGGAAGAGCGCCGCAAGTCGGTGCAGACCCGCACCGAGCAGTTGCAGGCCGAGCGTAACGCCCGCTCCAAGTCCATCGGCCAGGCCAAGGCCAAGGGCGAGGACATTGCGCCGCTGATGGCCGATGTCGAGCGCATGGCCAACGAGCTGGCCGCCGGCAAGACCGAGCTGGACGTCATTCAGGCCGAACTGGACGCGATCGTGCTGACCATTCCCAACTTGCCGGATGCCAGCGTACCGGTCGGTGCCGACGAGGACGGCAACGTCGAAGTTCGTCGCTGGGGCTCTGCGCGCGAATTCGATTTCGAGGTCAAGGACCACGTGTCCCTCGGCGAACTCAGCGGCGGCCTGGACTTCGAGACCGCAGCCAAGCTCTCCGGCGCGCGTTTCGCCCTGTTGCGCGGCCCGATGGCGCGCCTGCACCGTGCACTGGCGCAGTTCATGATCAACCTGCATACCAGCGAGCATGGCTACGAAGAAGCCTACACGCCTTACCTGGTGCAGGCGCCGGCGCTGCAAGGCACCGGTCAGTTGCCGAAGTTCGAAGAGGACCTGTTCAAGATCAGCCGCGAAGGCGAGGCCGATTTCTACCTGATCCCGACCGCCGAAGTGTCGCTGACCAACATCGTGTCCGGAGAGATCCTCGACGCCAAGCAGCTGCCGATCAAGTTCGTCGCCCATACGCCGTGCTTTCGCAGTGAAGCCGGCGCATCGGGGCGCGACACTCGCGGCATGATCCGTCAGCACCAGTTCGACAAGGTCGAGATGGTGCAGATCGTCGAGCCCGGCAAGTCCATGGAGGCGCTGGAAGGGCTGACCGCCAACGCCGAACGCGTCCTGCAACTGCTGGAACTGCCGTACCGGGTGCTGGCGCTGTGCACCGGCGATATGGGCTTCAGTGCGGTCAAGACCTACGACCTGGAAGTCTGGGTGCCGAGCCAGGGCAAGTACCGCGAGATCAGCTCCTGCTCGAACTGCGGCGACTTCCAGGCGCGCCGCATGCAGGCACGCTGGCGCAACCCGGAAACCGGCAAGCCGGAACTGGTCCACACCCTCAATGGCTCTGGCCTGGCGGTGGGACGTGCGCTGGTGGCGGTGCTGGAGAACTACCAGCAGGCCGACGGCTCGATTCGTGTGCCAGAGGTCCTCAAGCCCTACATGGGCGGCGTCGAGGTCATTCGCTAAATGAAATACCTGCCACTGTTCCATCGGTTGCAGGGCGCTCGGGTACTGGTAGTCGGTGGCGGCGAGATTGCCCTGCGCAAAGCCCGTCTGCTGGCTGATGCCGGTGGGGTGCTGCGCGTGGTCGCGCCCGAGGTCGACGGTCAGTTGGCCGCCTTGGCCAGGGGCGCAGACGGCGAGGTACGGGTTCGCGGTTATCAGGCTGGCGATCTCGACGGCTGCCGGCTGGTGATCGCCGCGACCGATGACCCGCACCTCAATGCCCAGGTGTCGGCGGATGCGCAGGCGCTCAGCCTGCCGGTCAACGTGGTGGACGCGCCGGCGCTGTGCACCGTGATCTTCCCGGCGATCGTCGATCGCTCGCCCTTGGTGATCGCCGTCTCCAGCGGCGGCGACGCGCCGGTGCTGGCTCGCCTGATTCGTGCCAAGTTCGAGGCCTGGATACCCGCCGCCTACGGTGAGCTGGCCGGCTTGGGCGCGCGTTTTCGCGACAAGGTCAAGGCGCTGTACCCCGATGTCAATCAGCGCCGTGGATTCTGGGAAACCGTTTTCCAGGGACCGATCGCCGAGCGCCAACTGGCCGGGCAGGGCGCCGAGGCCGAGCGGCTGCTGCAGGCGATGGTCGACGGTGCGCCGGTTCAGCAAGGGGGGGAGGTCTACCTGGTGGGTGCAGGTCCTGGTGACCCCGACCTCCTGACCTTCCGTGCCCTGCGGCTGATGCAACAGGCCGACGTGGTGCTGTACGACCGCCTGGTGGCGCCGGCCATCATCGACATGTGCCGGCGCGACGCCGAGCGCATCTACGTGGGCAAACGCCGGTCGGATCACGCGGTGCCGCAGGAGCAGATCAACCGACTGCTGGTCGACCTGGCGCGTCAGGGCAAGCGGGTGCTGCGACTCAAGGGTGGCGATCCGTTCATCTTCGGTCGCGGTGGCGAGGAAATCGAGGAGCTGGCTGCCGAGGGCATCCCTTTCCAAGTGGTCCCAGGCATCACGGCGGCCAGCGGCTGCTCGGCCTACGCCGGCATTCCCCTGACCCACCGCGATCACGCCCAGTCCGTGCGCTTCGTCACGGGCCACTTGAAGGACGGCACCAGTAACCTGCCCTGGTCCGACCTGGTCGCGCCCGCGCAAACCGTGGTGTTCTACATGGGGCTGGTGGGCTTGCCCGCCATCTGCGCCGAGCTGATCCGTCATGGTCGCGCCGCCAGCACGCCGGCAGCCCTGGTGCAGCAGGGAACGACCCGTAATCAGCGCGTGTTCACCGGCACCCTGGCGGACCTGCCCGATCTGGTGGCCCGGCATGACGTGCATGCCCCGACACTGGTCATTGTCGGCGAAGTGGTTACGCTGCGCGACAAGCTCGCCTGGTTCGAGGGCGCACAGCACGGCTGAAGCCGCTGGGGTCGTCAGCTGGCCCCACGGTGTTACCGCTGGAAGATGCCCTTGCCCGGCAGCCGCTCGCGATCATGGGGCCGGTCGAAGTCCTGCTGCGGCCCCTTGGGCACGATGCCATTGGGGTTGATGGTCTTGTGGCTGAGGTAGTAGTGGTTCTGGATATGCTGCATATCCACGGTCTGCGCGATCCCCGGCCATTGGTACAGTTCGCGCAGCCAGTTCGAGAGGTTGGCGTAGTCGACCAACCGGCGCAGGTTGCACTTGAAGTGGCCGTGATACACCGCGTCGAAGCGTATCAAGGTGGTGAACAGACGAATGTCCGCTTCGGTCAGGTATTCACCCGCCAGGTAGCGCTGACGATCCAGTAAAGATTCCAGATGCTCCAGCTCGGCGAACACCTCGTCGAACGCCTGCTCGTACGCTCGCTGCGAGGTGGCGAAGCCTGCGCGATAGACGCCGTTGTTCACCGCAGGGTAGATACGCTCGTTCAGGGCATCGATAATGCCGCGCAGAGCCGACGGGTAGAGGTCAAGGCGGTTGCCGGTGAGCTCGTCGAAATCGCTGTTGAACAGGCGGATGATCTCGGCCGATTCGTTGTTGACGATGCGCTGGGTCTGCGTGTCCCACAGCACCGGCACGGTGACGCGGCCGCTATAGTGAGGGTCGTCACGGGTATAGCGCTGGTAGAGGTAATCCAGGCCGTCGAGGGCGTCGCCGGTCGAGCCTTGGGTGGTATCGAATGTCCAGCCATGTTCGCCCATGAACCAGCTGACCACCGACACACTGATCAGAGGTTGCAAATCCTTGAGCGCTCGGACGATCAGGGTGCGGTGTGCCCATGGGCAGGCCAGGGACACGTACAGATGATAGCGTCCCGCCTGCGCTAGGGGCAGTGCGTTGCGACGCTGGGAATCTTCACGGCGAAACGCACCGTCCTTGCTGTTTTCGTACCACTGGTCGTGCCAGCGGCCATCGATCAAAAGGCCCACGTCAGCGCTCTCCTAGCCAAGCTCATTTGCTGTTGGAGAGGAGTCTATGGGATATCGTTCGAACGACCAGCGCAAAGATCCCCTGTTATTGATCGGTCAGTTCGATGTATTGCGCAGGCTCCAGTAGGTCCGGGCGTTTTCGAAGGCTTGTTCACGGTCCTGACCCAGTCCGCGCAGCGCCAGGGCCATGGTCGCCGTTACCGCCAGTTCTCCATAGCTGTCGTGCGCGTCTCCACGCCACACGGCCAGAAGATGCTCAGGCTCCAGGCTAGCCGGTTTGACATGGCGCTGGGCGCTCAGGGCTGGCCATTCCTCATCCCAGGCCAGGCTGTCCTGGGTGCCATACAGATGGCTGAGCACATCCGGATTGACCTCGATCTCGCCGCCATCGCCCTTGACCACCAGCGCGCAGTCACCCAGCAGACGACTCGCTTCGCGGTGCACGGCCTGGTAACCGGGATGAAAGATGCTCTGCAAGCCGCAGCGGGCGGCCAATGGATTGAGTACGCGAGCCAGCGAGTGGATCGGTGAGCGCAGTCCCAGTGTATTGCGCAGGTCGATCATGCGCTGCAACTGCGGTGCCCAGTCGTGCAGGGGGAAGAAGGCCAGGCTGTGCGCGTCGAGATTGCGGGCCACCGCTTGCCAGTCGCGGCACAGCGGAATGTCCAACAGGCCGAGTAACTGTTCGGTATACAGGCGTCCCGCCGTATGAGCGCCGCCACCATGCATGAAGATGCGTACGCCCTGCCTGGCCAGGCACTTGGCCGCCAGCAGATACCAGGGCAGGTGACGTTTCTTGCCGGCATAGCTGGGCCAGTCCAGGTCCACCGAAAGGGCGGGTGCGTGCAGGTGGGCGCGCAAGGCTTCGGTAAAACCGGCCAGCTCCTCCGGGCTCTCTTCCTTGTGACGCAGCAGCATCAGGAAAGCGCCAAGCTGCGTGTCTTCGACCTTGCCTTCGAGCAGCAGGGTCATGGCTGCACGGGCCTCGTCGCGGTTGAGGCCGCGGGCGCCTCGCTTGCCCTTGCCAAGGATGCGCACGTATTCGGCGAAAGGGTGTTCGGCAGGCGTTTGCAGTGTCAGAGGGCGTGGCTGGTCGCTCATGGGCTCGTTCATATGCAGTTGGTCGGCTTGGGCAGGCCCGCCAGCTTGGCGGCCAGCTTCGCGGGAGTGCCCTTGAACAGGCGGTTCAGGTGCTGGCTGTTGCCTTTGTCGGGGCCGAGTTTCAGCGCGGTGTACTTGATCAGCGGGCGAGTGGCCGGTGACAGCTGGTATTCGGCGTAGAACTGGCGCAGCGCTTCGAGCACTTCCCAGTGGTCCGGGGTCAAGTCCATGCCTTCCCGCATGGCCAGGGCCTTGGCGACGTCAGCGGACCAGTCCTGCAAGTCCAGCAGGAAACCGTCCTTGTCCAGGGCGATGGAGCGATGGGCGACCGTGAGCGCGTTCATAACCATGTGTTGACCTTGTCGAAGCGCAGCGACAGCTCGACGAAGCCTGGGTAGTCCACCGGCTGGCCGTGCTCCCGAGGCAGGCTGCGGGCAGTGAGGTCTTCATCGAGCGCGAACAGCCGTCCTTCGACGCCCGCGTCCAGGAGCGCCTGGCAGGGCTCGCTACCCGGCATGAGCGCGTAGGTGGCATCGCCGCACAAGAGCACGGCGTCCTGGGTGCCAAGCAATCTCAGGCAAGTGCTCAAGCGGTCGTCGCCGAACGGGGAGTGGCTGATGACATGCAGGGTGGTCGTCACAGTGTCAACACTTGGTCGAATCGAGCGAGCAGGGCCGTGATGGCCGCATCGTCGAGGATCTCTACGGGCAGCGCCAGCGAGCGTTCATCCAGGCCACGTTGCTTCAGGCTGCGCGCGCAGGCGAACAGCGCCTCGACCCCGAACATGGGCAGCGCCTGCAGGTTGGCGGCCAGGTTTTTCTGCTGCACTGCCGAAGGTTGCTGGTCACCTGCCAGTTGAAGCACGCCGTCGTCGAGAAAGAGCATGCCCAGCGGAAGGTCGAAGGCGCCACCGGCCAGGGCGATGTCGAGTGCCTCGCGGGCAGACGTACCCGCCCAGGGCGCCTGCCGGCTGATCAGCAAAAGGGATTTGGCCATTTCAGTCGCCTCCGAAGCAGACCAGGCGGTCTGCCGATTGCGCGGCCTCGTGAAGCTGCCCCAGGCCTGACAGCTCCCAAGGTGGGGGCAGGTTGGCCGCAGGCCGCTGATAGCGGCTGGCCTCGGCGTCGTCGAGTACCCCACGACGCAGTGCCGCGGCGATGCACACCACGGCATCGAGCTGGCGCCGTTCGATGAAGTCGCGCCATTGCGCGGCCACGTCGAGTTCGTCCTGAGGCGCGACGACGTTGGCCGAGGCGCTGTGCACGCCGTCCTGGTAGAAGAACAGTCGGACGATTTCGTGCCCACCCGACAGCACGGCCTCGGCGAAGCGCAACGCGCGGCGCGAGGAGGGCGCATGGGCCGGGCTGAACACCGCGATGGCGAATTTCATGAGACGCTCAGATAGTGAATTACCGACATGATAAAGCAAAAAGCCCGCACTTGGCGGAGCGGGCTTCGAGCGAGATATCGCGACTCAGGCGCGGGGCTGGACCTCTGGCAGGAACCAGTTCAGCACCACCGCGCAGATGCCTCCAGTGGCCACGCCTGATTCCAGTACGTTGCGCAGGGCCGCCGGCATGTGCGCGAGAAACTCCGGCACCTGTGCCACGCCCAGCCCGAGGGCCAGGGAGACCGCGATGATCAGCAGCGCTCGGCGGTCCAGGCGAGTACTGGCCAGGATGTTGATACCGGAGGCGGCTACCGCACCGAACATCACCATGGCCGCGCCCCCCAGCACCGGCTCCGGCACGGCCTGGATGACGCCTGCCACGCCAGGGAACAGTCCCAGCACGATCAGCATCAGTGCGATCCACACGCCGATGTGGCGGCTGGCGATGCCGGTCAGCTGAATCACCCCGTTGTTCTGGGCGAAGATCGAGCTGGGGAAGGTGTTGAACAGCCCGGCCAGCAGCGAGTTGGCGCCATTGACCAGCACGCCACCCTTGATCCGTTGCATCCAGATCGGACCCTCGACCGGCTGGCGCGAGACCTTGCTGGTGGCGGTCACATCACCGATGGCCTCCAGCGACGTCACCAGGTAGATCACCAGCATGGGGATGAACAGCGCCCAGGAAAAGCCAAGGCCGAAGTGCAGCGGCACCGGCACCTGGAACAGCGCGGCCTGGTGCATGCCGGTGAAGTCCAGGCGGCCGAGGTAGGCCGCCAGCGCGTAGCCGACGGCCAGGGCGATGACGATGGCGCAACTGCGCAGCCACACCACCGCGAGGCGGTTCAGCACGACGATGATCGCCAGTACCACGCCGGACAACAGCAGGTTTTCGCCATTGGCGAAGGTGCCATTGCCCATGGCCGTGAAGCCGCCCCCCATGCTGATCAAGCCGACCTTGATCAGGGTCAGACCGATCATCAGTACCACGATGCCGGTGACCAGGGGTGTGATCAACCGCTTGATGAAGGGCAGGACACGCGAGACGAACATCTCCACGAAGGAGCCGGCGATGACCACGCCGAAGATCGCCGCCATCACGCCCTCCACCGGGGTGCCCTGCTTGACCATCAGTGCCCCGCCGGCGATCAAAGGGCCGACGAAATTGAAGCTGGTGCCTTGCACGATCAACAGTCCCGCGCCGAACGGACCAAAGCGCTTGCACTGAACGAAGGTGGCGATTCCCGAGATCACCAGTGACATGGAGACGATCAGGTTGGTGTCTCGGGCGGACACGCCCAGCGCCTGGCAAATCAGCAAGCCCGGCGTGACGATTGGCACGATGATCGCCAGCAGGTGCTGCAACGCCGCCAGCAGGCCAATGGTCAGCCGTGCCCTGTCCTCGAGACCGAGAACCAGTTCGTTCGCAGGCGTGGCTCCTGGCTGGTGTTCATGTGAGCTCATGGAAAACTGCCCTGAAGAAAAAAGGAGCGCATTCTACGGCGCGCAGGGCAGGAGGGGTAGAGGCAGCCAAGTGGCTTGGTGAACAAAGGCGGCGGTACAACCGGACGGGTATGAAAAAGCCCGCCGAAGCGGGCTTTTCCAGAGCGGATGGTAGAGCGGGATCAGTCGCTACGGCCGACGATACCGAAGATCTGCAACAAGCTGATGAACAAGTTGTAGATGGAGACATACAGACTGATGGTAGCCATGATGTAGTTACGCTCGCCGCCATGGATGATGGCGCTGGTCTGGAACAGGATGCAGACCGAGGAGAACAACACGAAGCCAGCGCTGATCGCCAGCTGCAGACCGCTGATCTGGAAGAAGAAGCTCGCCACCACGGCGCCCAGCAGCACGAAGAAACCGGCGGTGATGAAGCCGCTCAGGAAGCTCATGTCACGACGGGTGATCAGCACGTAGGCGGACAGGCCGCCGAACACCAGCGCGGTCATGGCGAAGGCGGAGCTGACCACCTCGGCGCCACCGGCCATGCCCAGATAGCGGTTGAGGATAGGGCCGAGAATGAAGCCCATGAAGCCGGTGAGGGCGAAGGTGGAAACCAGGCCCCATACCGAATCGCGCAGCTTGGCGGTGAGGAAGAACAGCCCGTAGAAGCCGATCAGCACCACGAACACGTTCGGGTAGCCGACGTGCATCTGCTGGGAAACGAAGGCCATGATGCCGCTGAAGGCCAGGGTGAGTGCCAGCAGGCTGTACGTGTTGCGCAGGACTTTGCTGATCTCCTGCTGCTCGACCTGCTGGCCGTGGTGTACGGCGTAATCCTGTTCGCGCATGGCGAGACTCCTGTGGAACCGATGGGATTGAAACGTTCGGATGCAAAGATCATAACAGAGCCTTGGCAACCCGCGACATAGAGAGTTTGACAGCTTGTTTCATTGCGGTATGATTGCCGCCGCTGAACGCGCTGGAAGCGTGGCCGAGTGGTTTAAGGCAACGGTCTTGAAAACCGTCGATGGGCAACTATCCTAGAGTTCGAATCTCTACGCTTCCGCCATAAATTCTCATTAAAGCCCTGATTTTTCAGGGCTTTTTTGTGTCTGGTCGGCTTCAGCCCATACTCTAGCTCATACTTTGGGCGTTGGCTCTGAATGGATTGCTTTGGATCTGGCCGATGAGTGGTCGGGGTGAGAGGACCACTTCTGCACCATGGCATTGCGAGTCACAATGCAGCTCTGAGAAAGCGTCGCTCAAGCGTGTGAGGTGCATCTAGTGTGGCGTTTCGCAAGTAACACTCATATTTTTCGGGCTAGCGCCTCGGCTGCACGGCCGACGCTCGCCAATATGTCATCGGCCTTTCGATGCCAGCGAAAGGGTTGAGGATTGGCGTTGTGAGTGCACAGGTAGTACTCAATAGACTCCTCCAGATCCTTTACGCTGGTATGTGCCTGGCGCTTGATCCACTTCTCGCTCAGCTTCGAAAAGAAGCGCTCCACCAGATTCAACCAGGATGCCGAAGTCGGCGTGAAATGCACTTGGTAGCGCGGATGCGCTGCCAACCACGCTTTCACTTTGTCGGTCTTGTGTGTCGCGTAGCTGTCCATTACCAGATGAACAGGCATGTCCTCTGGTACGTTGACGTCTACCTCTTTGAGGAAAGCGAGAAACTCCGCACTTCTATGGCGACGCTTCAACCTTCCGATGACTTCACCCGTAGCGATGTCCAGCGCCGCGAACAACGATGTGGTTCCGTGGCGCTTGTAGTCGTGGGTGCGAGTGACGGGTTTGCCGGGTACGAGAGGCAAGCCTGGCTGGGTACGGTTCAGTGCCTGAATCTGGCTTTTCTCGTCGATACAAAGCACAAGGGCCTTGTCGGGCGGGTTGAGATAGAGCCCGACAATATCGTGGACCTTGTCGACGAACAGAGGATCAGTCGAAAGCTTGAAGGTCTTCTCCAAGTGAGGCTTGAGCCCGAAGGCATGCCATATTCGCATGACGCTGGCTGGAGAGATCCCGGTTGCCTGACTCATCGAGCGAGTGCTCCAGTGGCTGGTATCTTCGGGTTTGGATTGCAGTGCCTGATTAACCACGGCCTGTACTTGCTCATCGGTGATGCTGCGGGGCCGGCCTGAACGATGTTCGTCATTTAAACCATCGAGCCGCAGCCGGCTGAATCGCACTCGCCAACGTGAAACCGTGTGCACGCCAATGCCGAGTCTGTGGGCGATCGAGGTACCTGACTCTCCACCTGCACATGCCAAGATGATTTCGGCGCGAAGGCGGGATTCAGCAGGCCCTTTACGCTGTCGAGAGCGACGAAGCAGCTCGATGTGTTCTTCGTCGCTCAGTTCAATCGGGGCAGCAGGTCGGCCAGTTTTCATATGTTGCTCCAGGGCATCTCTGATGCTGAAAAGCCTAGACCAAAATATGAGTGTTATTTACGAAACACCACACTAACACTCACCAGGAAAACCACGATGACCAAGCCCACTATCGCACTGACCGAGTTGGTTGAGAAAGGGGCAGACGCTGATCTGCTCAAGCAAATGATCCAGTTCGCTGCCCAGCGCATGATGGAATTCGATGTCGAAAGCCTGTGCGGCGCCGGCTTCGACGTTAAAAGCCCTGACCGGATCAACAGCCGCAACGGCTACCGGGATCGCCTCTGGCAAACCCGCGCTGGCGATGTCGATCTCAAGATCCCGAAACTGCGTCAGGGCAGCTATTTCCCCGGCTTTCTTGAGCCTCGTCGTACTGCCGAGAAGGCCATGGCGGCGGTGATCCAGGAAGCCTATATCCAAGGCGTTTCAACGCGTTCGGTGGACGAGCTGGTCAAGGCCATGGGCATGACCGGCATTTCCAAGAGTCAGGTGTCACGACTGGCTGGCGAGATCGATGAACGCGTCCACGCCTTCCTTGATCGCCCTTTGGAAGGCGACTGGCCGTACCTGTGGATCGACGCCACTTACGTCAAGGTGCGGGAGGCCGGACGCATCGTCTCGGTTGCCGTAATAATTGCTGTGGCCGTTAACACTGATGGTGGCCGCGAAGTCTTGGGCATACGGGTTGGGCCGTCGGAGGCCGAGCCGTTCTGGACGGACTTCCTGCGAAGCCTTATGCGGCGCGGCCTGCGTGGCGTGAAGTTGGTCATCTCTGATGCTCACGAAGGTTTGAAGGCTGCGGTTTCCAAGGTCTTCAACGCGACCTGGCAGCGCTGCCGAGTGCATTTCATGCGCAACGCCATGGCCCATGTCGGCAAGGGCCAGCGCACCATGGTAGCGGCGCTTCTGCGTACGGTTTTCGCCCAGGATAGCCGCGCTGAATGCCACCAACAGTGGCGCTTGGTTGCAGACCAATTGCGCGAAAAGTACCCCAAGATCGCAACACTCATGGACGGGTGCGAGGACGAAGTGCTGGCGCACATGGCGTTTCCCAAAGCGCATCGACAGCAACTGCACAGCACCAATCCACTGGAGCGGCTCAACGCAGAGATCAAGCGCCGCACCGACGTCGTGGGCATCTTCCCCAACGATCCTGCGATCACAAGGCTGGTAGGGGCGATGCTGCTGGAGCAGAACGACGAATGGTGCCTGCAACGGCGCTATATGCAGTTGGAGGCCTTTGAATCCGTCAGCGATAATCCACAGGCCAAGCTGTCGGCCGTGATCAACTAAACGGCAAACTCAGTGGCCAGCGCCATGATGAGTTACACCACTTCCTGGGACACGATCTGGGGTTTCGCTCCTGTTCAGTATGTTGTGATAGCTTGGCGAGGCTAGTTAGAGTATAATTCACGTGTTAGGTTGCGCAGTTTTCTAGTCATTTCCCATGATTGGTATTGCGGCTCTTTTGAATGCGAAATTATTTTTCTTAAACAGGAGTTAAAAGTGGTGCAGGGAACGATAAAATGGCGGTTTTTTACTATATTTGCAGGTCTTGCTTTCATTGCCCTTGATCAATGGATCAAGATTGTCGCACTTGTCTATCTTAATTCGAGCTACTACAAAGTCGGAAATGAGATGTTGGGACTAGCATTTGAGCTGAGTCTGAATTCAGGAGCGTTTCTAAGTCTGGGGGCTGGATTGCCAGCCCTGTTGAAGCAGGCGATTTTTGTTGTGTGTGCTTGTGTTTGTCTTGGCTGGACTGTCTATTGGATTGTGTCGCGATGGGGTATTGCCTTGAAAAGTGCAATTCCTTTATACGCTATTGTATTGGGGGGAATGTCGAATCTGATTGATAGGTTTTTTCGGGATGGGCATGTAGTCGATTATCTGGTTTTCAATGTGGGGCCTCTCCATACTGGTGTGTTTAATTTGGCAGATATTGCGATTACCGGCGGAGCCATTTTCTTGCTGGTAGATATGTGTGTCAAACCTAGGGCGAGCTAGACTGTTATCGGGTAGTCGGCGGGAATAGGATTTTCAGATTTATGAGAGCCAGAGCCTAAAGCGCTGCACGCCCGCAGCTCGATTGGTGTCAAGTTGCGGGCGTGGATATTTTGCTCTTCCGCCCCTGTAGAGATTTCTTCAGGGGTGGCGTGATGTTATCTTGCAATTTGTTTTGCAAGGTGGTCTATCAGCTCGTAGCGTTCCTCTGTGTTTAAATAGAAATGATCCCCGCGAAATTTTTTAAATTCTAACGGGTGTGTAGTGCACAGCTCCCATCCGTCTAGTGTCTCTGGTGGGATGTGTTCGTCGCGCTCGCCGAAATAGATTGTTATTGGGATTTTAAGTGCGGGTGGCTGTCTGGAATGGTAATTCTCGCATATCTTAAGGTCTGCCCTAAGTGCGGGAAGAAAAATATCTATCAATTCCTCGTTTTTTAAGATTGAACTGTCGGTTCCGTTGTAGGTCTTTAGCTTTTCTATAAGTTCATTTCGCGGCAGGTCGTAAGTGTGCGGCTTTTGGGCAGGTATAGGCGGTGCTCGAAAGGAGGATATGAATAATCGGTCTGGAACTGGGTGATTATTGTTCTTGAGCCAGGCTGTCAGTTCGAATGCCAGTAAGGAGCCAAAGCTATGACCAAAAAAGGCAAAGGACTGAGTGAGATGAGGGACGATAGCTTGGCCCAAGTCATTTATAAGCGGCTGAAGCTCGTCGTATGAGCTCTCTGAGAAGCGAGTCTCCCTTCCGGGTAGCTGAACAGCGGCAAGTGCTATATTGCTTGGCAAACTATCTTGCCAGTTCTTGTAGGCCAGTGCACCCGCGCCTGAGTATGGGAAGCAGAAGAGAGTGGTCGATCCCTTGGCAGTATTAGAGTGATATTTTATCCAGTTATCGCTTGTTAGGCGGGGCAGTGTCATGATGTATATTTTCCTGATATAGGATTTGCGATAGGGAAGTGTGTACTTAGGTTATGAGGCATAATGGTTGTGCTGCAGGTACTTTTAGTTGGCGTCTGGAACAGAGTTTTCGACTTTCCTGAAATCACTCTTGCTGTACGATAATATAATGAATGAGGCAAATAGCAGGCCGGCCACGATGAGCATAAGGCCGAGCCCTCGCCCCCTTCCTACACCCGTCAATACACCTACTGACGATGCCAGATATCCATCGGCTCGCATGGCTGGTTCAAACAGGGCATCCGCAGTGTAGCCTCCTAGAAAAGTAGCCACGGCGGCAGATGTGACCAGAAGTGCTTGGCGAGTGGCAAAGATGGATCCTTGGATATCGCTAGCTATTTTTCGCTGCCAGATCGTCATATTGCAGTTGGCACTGATGATCGAAAAAAACATGAAGGAGAAGCCGCATGCATACAGTATGGCTGTTTCTGTGAATAGGCCGGCGATGACAAGCGCTATAGTAATCAATAGGTCGGAAGTTATGATGATGGGTAGCAATTTTTTGGGAAGCGGAAAGGCAATTGATAATGCGGCACCAGCCACCATGCCGAGGGCACAGAAAAATAAAACCCTCCCGAGAATGTCTACAGGGTAAAGTGTCAGGGTTAGTGGTGTGACTAGCATGATGGCTAGACCTATCACGAAACTTTCGATTAGTGAGTAGTTCATGAGGCTGCGAAGCTCTGGGGGTGTATTGGTAAAGGGATTGATTTTCTTTTTTGCCAAGTTGTCGTCGGAGGTTGTTTCTGCTGTGGAGTCAGATTGCCAAGTGGTAGCCGGGATGTAGACTGCCAATGTCAGGCAGATGCCGACGGATGCCGTGGTCAAGACCAGGATCAGTACTTCGTTCAATCCATTCTGGCTTAGCAGTAGTCCTGAAAGCCAGGGGGCAACTAGGCGCGAAAAGGCGAAAGCGATTTGCATAAGGCCGTTGGCTCTGCCCCATTCTGCTTTGGGTACCAGTTTGCTGATGGATGAGTGAGCGGGAATGAGTTGAAAAACCTGGCAAACTGAGAGCGTCGAGTTTATTACGTAGAGCATTTCAACTTGCAAGCTGTTGGTGTTAAGCAGAACGAACAAGGTGCACATTGCCAACAGTGATATCAGGTCGGCACGAAGCATTAGTTTCTTTCGACTTCCCCGATCAATCAGCTTTCCTGCCCAAGGTGTGATCATTACCCCGGGTAATATTGCTAGTGAAAGGAGCGTGGCGTATTGGCAGGTTGATCCTGTTTTTTGGGAGATCCAGACGGCAAATGTAAATTCGGTCATGGCCGAGGCGAAGATGGCCATGAGTCGGCTTGCCCATAGCAAGAGAAAATTTCGTCCAACGCCGAGCGTTAGTTCCATGCATCACCTTTTGGCGGCTGACGTGAAGTGTCCAGCACTGCGATTCTGATTAAGTAGTTTTTGACTGATTGTTCAGGCGTTAGAATTCCTCCTGGAGCACTATTGCGCTAGTGCGGCTCCAAGAGGACTTCAGGGATGGAGGTTAATTACAGCTGCGCAGGGTTGCCTGCAACAATTCCAGCGCTTCCTGTTCCGACATTTGCTCTATGTCAGTTCTCAGGTAACGCGGCTTCTGATCAGTGCGATTGGTAATTGGCTCGACGAAAGTACTCGATTGCTGTTGCGCAGTCACTGGTGAGCGAGAAGCGATACATTCACTTAATGCTTGAATGGTTGGGTTCTCGAAGATGGCCGTTGATGGCAGGTCGATGTTGAACGAGTTCTTGATCCTGGCCAGCAACTCGGCAGCCAGGACGGAGTCCATGCCCAGATCAAAGAAGCCGGTGCGTCGATTGATGGCGTTGCGATCAGGCAGGCCGAGTAAATCTCCTACTTCGTTGTTGAGATACTGTTCGATATCTGACGGGGCGAGGCCTGTCACTTCAGGACCCTTGGGCGTACTGCTGGCGATTGTCGGTGTGCCGATGGTGGCCGGGACAGCAGATTGAATACTGTTGAACATCCGGCCCATGCCAAGGACGTCGGCGACTTTTCTGAATTGTGCCCAAGATGTATCGGTCACGGTAATCGGGCGGCTTCCGCTAGCTAACAGTGTTCCTAGCATATTTAGGCAAACATCAGGATCAAGCGTTTTGATCCCGGATGTCTCTAGGGATGCAATCAGCTCTGGTGCGTTGGCCATGCCTGTTCGATCCCAAGGCCCCCAGTTCACTGCGGTGGCAGGTACTGCTTGATTGCGTGTAAAACTGCCGAAGGCATCGAGGAAGGCATTTGCAGCCGCATATGCGCCAAGTCCCGATGCGCCCCAGACGGCCGAGATGGAGGAGAAGGAGATGAAGAAATCCAGCTCCAATGCTTTTGATGTCTCGTAAA
The DNA here is from genome assembly GCF_016518545.1 of Pseudomonas sp. S30. Lineage (GTDB taxonomy): Bacteria > Pseudomonadota > Gammaproteobacteria > Pseudomonadales > Pseudomonadaceae > Aquipseudomonas. The sequence goes on along the minus strand of NZ_JACVTO010000011.1, from coordinate 1,890 downwards.
GCGACCAGGTGGCGTCGACCTTGGCGCCCATCGTGCGCTTTAGATCTGACCAGTGCAGGTCATTGAGTTTCGTCATGGCGCCCGACGTTCCTGCGCAATGGAAGACCCCCTTCAGCGGGTGAATGCCTTGCGAGACGGTTTCAACAAGCTGCAGCACCTCATCTTCAACCCGGATATCGGCGTGATGAATTGTCAGTTTCGCACCAAGGCTTCTCAGGTGTGCGAGGGTTGAGTGTTGCTGAGCCGTCGTGGCGCCGGATCGATTTACTAGCGCCAGATGTCTGGCCCCATGGGCCACCAGCCATTCGCACAGCTTCAGGCCGATCTCCCCCAGCCCACCTGTAATAAGGTAGGCAGCGTCGGACGCAATTTCTATGCCTCTGCCTTGCTTGAGCGGTTTTCGGCTCAGGCGAGCGACATGGCGCTTGTGGTCCCTGAATGCGATCTGAAATTCGCTCGAGCCACCGAAGGCGATTTCATCGACTAGGACCTGCGCGTCCTCATTGATCTGTGTTGTTTTTCTGTCCTGATGCAATGGCAAGTCGATAAGCCGTGGACGTAGACCGGGCGCCTCGTGGCTCAGCGTTTTCATCAGGCCTGCAAGCGGTGCCTGCGTAAGTTCTGCCATACCGGGCTCGGTGTTGATGACTGGATTCATCGCTATTGCCCCTCCGGTAACCATGTTGAATCCATGGGGCAGAGTGGTCTGCAAGCGGAGCATCAGTTGCATGGCGAACAATGCATCTCGTGTCCGATTGTCGGTCTGCCCGATTACATCATGGCTGGCTTGATCGCAAGAGAGGTTGTTGTTCCACAGGTAGATGACGCCACTGATGGCTCTGCCGTCCTGGGTGATCCGACTTCTCAGTTTGGCCTGGGACTTCGTCGTATCGCCCGTATCGAGGCGCAGGGCTTGGAGCTCTTGGTTGAGGGGCGAATCGTGACGCACCAGTAAGAGAGGGCTGGGGTCTAAGGCCCTGATTTTGCCAAGAACGGCTTCGCTCAAGGGGCCGTCCTCCAGGAAAATCGCCCAGTGTGGCTGAGACTTGTCGGTTTGGGAGGAGGCGTCGGTTATGAGCCTGTCCTGGACGATCCACTCAATTTGATACGTCAGGTCGCCGAGTTCCGCTTCTGAGGTGGATGGTTGGTGTTGAACCGCTTTCACTGAGCCCGTCGATGATGTGTTTCGATAGTTGAAGTACTTTTTGTCCCAGGCATAGCTGGGCAACTCAATTTGCTGGCTGGCATGAGCGGGATGGAAAGCTTTCCAATCCGGTGTATAACCTTGACTGTAGATTGCTCCAAGGGCTTCCAGCGTCTGCGTCCAGTCATCGCGGCGGCGGTTCAGCATCGCCATTGCCCGCACATTGTCCGGCATTTGTGTGGCTGCCAACTCCATGAGCACTGGGTGCGGTCCAGCTTCCAGCCATACTGAGCAGTTCAGTGATGCTAACGTTTCAAGACTGCGTGCGAACGACACAGGTTGACGGGCGTGATCCCGCCAATAACGAGCACACAGCATTTCGGGAGTGGCCGCTTCGGAACTCAGGTTGCTGATGAGAGGAATTTTCGGCGAGTGATAAGTGACTTCGGCCGCGACTTGCTCGAAGTCATCGAGAATCGGATCAAGGCGTGCGCTATGAAAGGCGTGTGAAACACTCAACTGCACGGTTCTGACTTGTAGCGCTGCAAGTATTTCACAGCAGTGCGCTACTGAATTGGCATCGCCGGAGATCACCGTTTGCAGCGGGCTGTTGAAGGCCGCGATCGATACCGCACCATCGAACCCGGCGATGGCCGCTTCAACGACCTGGTGGTCGGCTCGAACAGCGGCCATGGCCCCCCCAGCCGGCAGGGACTGCATCAGACGCCCGCGGGCCAGGACCAGTT
>NZ_JACVTO010000010.1 GCF_016518545.1 Pseudomonas sp. S30 | reverse complement strand
CAAGAGAAAAAGTAGGTCGCTGTAAGAGCGAAAAGGTGAATCAGCGTCAACCAAGCAAACGGATATTCACACCACCTAAATACCCAACCACCCAACCACCCGAAACCCCGTCAAAGCACCATGGCCGCCACCCACCCAAACCCCAACAACGGCAAGTTGTAATGAATGAAAGTAGGCACCACCGTATCCCAGATATGATGATGCTGCCCATCCACATTCAACCCCGAAGTCGGCCCCAACGTAGAATCGGACGCCGGCGACCCGGCATCCCCCAGAGCCCCCGCAGTCCCCACGATGCACACCGTGGCCAACGGATCGAACCCCAGCTGCACACACAACGGCACGAAGATCGCCGCCAGAATAGGCACCGTCGAAAACGACGATCCAATACCCATGGTCACCAGCAACCCCACCAACAGCATGAGCAACGCCCCGACCCCCTTGCTATGGTCGATCCACTGCGCCGCCGTCTCCACCAGGCTCCTGACCTCACCGGTGGCCTTCATCACCTCGGCGAACCCCGAGGCGGCGATCATGATGAAGCCGATCATCGCCATCATCTTCATCCCCTCGGTGAACAGGTCGTCGGTGTCCTTCCAGCGCACGATCCCCGACAGTGAAAAGATCACGAAACCGACCATCGCCCCGATGATCATCGAATCCAGCCACAGCTGGATGATGAAGGCCGAGGCGATCGCCACCCCTGCCACCAGCAACGTCACCGGGTTGTAGCGCACGCTGACCTGCTCGACCTCTTCGATTTTCGCCAGATCGTAGTCGCGCTTGCGTCGGTAACTCACGAACACCGCCAGCAGCAGCCCCACCAGCATGCCCGCGGCCGGGATGGCCATGGCGTGGGTGACGTTCACCTCGCTGACGTCCACTCCCGCGCGGCTCACGTTGGCGAGCAGGATCTGATTGAGGAAAATGTTGCCGAAGCCCACCGGCAGGAAGATGTACGGCGTGATCAGGCCGAAGGTGATCACGCAGGCAATCAGCCGTCGATCGATGCGCAAGCGGGTCAGCACGTACAGCAGCGGCGGCACCAGCAGCGGAATGAAGGCGATGTGGATGGGCAGCACGTTCTGCGACGACACCGCCACCACCAGCATCAGGCCGATCAGCAGCCACTTCAGCGTACCGTTGTGCCCATGACCCTGACGGTCGATCATCGCCAGCGCACGATCGGCCAGCGCATGGGCCAGGCCCGACTTGGCGATGGCCACGGCGAAAGCGCCTAGCAGCGCGTAGGACAACGCCACCGGGGCGCCGCCGCCCAGCCCGCCATTGAACGCCGCGAGCGTCCCTTCGATACCCAGGCCGCCGACCAACCCTCCGGTCAGGGCCCCGACGATCAGGGCGATGACCACATGCACGCGGGACAGGCTCAGTACCAGCATGATACCGACCGCGGCAATCACTGCATTCATGGTGTGCAATACCTCGTTGACGACAGACCAATAGCCAGCGTCCGGCGACGGGCTGCGCAAGGCAGCGGCCGGAGCGAAAGGGATGGGGTGATTCTTGAGGGCGCACACTCTGAAGCACCGCGCCCTGGATGTCAAAACTGCCGAGTCAGGGCATTTGCGCCAACCAGCCCTTGCACCTGGCCGTGCAGCGTCACAGGTCTGGCCGACCCGCAGACATAAAGAAAACGCCGCGCACGCCGACACAGTCGGCGAACCCCGCTTCGTCACCACAAGGGACGCCCCCATGCCGTTGCGTCAACTGTCCATCCAATGGAAGATCACCCTGCTCGCCGGGCTCTGCCTGGCCAGTATCGTCACCCTCCTCGTCGGCCTGTCGTTGTACCGCATGCAGCACAGCTCGGCGCTGGTCAAGACCCGCAGCACGCAGATGCTCACCGAGTCGGCCCAGGCCCGCATCGAGGCCCAGGGCGAGGTCCAGGCCCAGCGCATTCGGCGCCAGTTCATGGACGCCTATCAGTACGGTGCCGGTTTCTCCCGCCAGGTGCTGTTCCTGCGCGAGCAGGCCGAAAAGCGCTTCATCGACGCCTTCGATCTGCGCCAGGACCTCACCGCCCAGGTGCAGGCGGCGCTGCAGGCCAACCCTGACCTGCTCGGCCTGTCGCTGACCTTCGAGCCCAATGCGCTGGACGGCAAGGACAGCCTGTTCGCGGGCCAGGCCGAGCTGGGCAGCAACGAGGCCGGACGCTTCGCCCTGTACTGGTCGCAACCCAAGGTCGGGCAACTGACCGCCATGGCTTTGCCTGAACGCGACATCGCCGACACCTCCAACGGCCCCAGCGGCGAACCGGCCAACACCTGGTGGACCTGCCCGCGCAGCACCGGCAAGGTCTGCGTGGTGGAGCCGTACTTCTATGAAATCGCCGGCCAGCAGGTGCTGATGACCAGCATCGTGTTCCCGCTGGCGGTGGACGGCAAGGTGATCGCCACCCTGTCGATCGACACCAATCTCGACAGCCTGCAAGCGCTTAGCGAGAACGCCAGCCGCGAGCTGTACGAGGGCCGTACCCGCATCGGTATTCTCAGCCCGGCCGGCCTGCTGGCGGGCTACAGCCCCGACGCCAGCCAACTGGCCAAGCGCTTCGACCAGGTCGATACCCGCCAGGGCGCGGAGCTGGTGCGCAAGCTGGCGGACGGCAAGTTGCAGGTGGTGCAAGGCGAGAAACGCCTGAAAGTGCTGGCGGCCTTCGCACCCATCCCCGGTGGCAAGCCATGGGGCGTGGTGCTCGACGCACCGCAGAGCGCCCTGACCGGGCCAGCCGACGCGCTCGAGCAGCAGCTCGACGCCATGAACGCCAGCGGGACGCTGATGGAACTGGCCCTGGGCCTGGGCGCCGCCCTGGCCGGGCTGCTCGCGGTCTGGCTGATGGCGCGTGGCGTGACGCGGCCGATCCTCGGCGTGGCGGCCATGCTCGAAGACATCGCCAGCGGCGAAGGCGACCTGACCCGCCGCCTGACCTACGACAAGCGCGACGAACTGGGCCAACTGACCGGCTGGTTCAACCGCTTCCTGGACAAGCTGCAGCCGACCATCGCCGAGGTCAAGCGCTCGGTGCAGGCCGCGCGCACCACCGCCGACCAATCCGCCGCCATCGCCAGCCAGACCAGCGCTGGGATGGAGCAGCAATACCGCCAGGTCGATCAGGTGGCCACCGCCTCCCATGAGATGAGCGCCACGGCCCAGGACGTCGCCCGCAGCGCCGCCCAGGCGGCCCAGGCGGCACGCGAGGCCGATCAGGCCACACGCCAGGGCCTGGCGGTGATCGAGCAGACCACCCAGGGTATTGGCGCCCTGGCCAGCGAGATGAGCCGTGCCATGGCCGAGGTCGAGGGCCTGGCGCAGAACAGCGAGAAGATCGGCTCGGTGCTGGAGGTCATCCGCTCCATCGCCGAGCAGACCAACCTGCTCGCACTCAACGCAGCCATCGAGGCGGCCCGTGCCGGCGAGGCCGGACGCGGCTTCGCCGTGGTCGCCGACGAAGTGCGCAACCTGGCCCGACGCACCCAGGAGTCGGTTGAGGAAACCCGTCAGGTGATCGAGTCGCTGCAGGTCGGCACCCGCGATGTGGTCGGCGCGATGGACAGCAGCCACCGCCAGGCTCAGGGCGGTGTCGACCAGGTCGGCCAGGCCGTCAGTGCCTTGCAGCGCATCGGCCAGGCGGTGACGGTGATCACCGACATGAATCTGCAGATCGCCTCGGCAGCCGAAGAGCAGAGCGCGGTGGCCGAGGAGATCAACAGCAACGTGGCGACCATCCGTGACGTCACCGAATCGCTGTCGAGCCAGGCCAACGAGTCGGCGCGGGTCAGCCAGACCCTGAACAGCCTGGCCAATCAGCAGCAAGCGCTGATGGACCCGTTCCGGGTATGAGGCCAGCGGCGCGCGCAGCGGCCGGGACGCTCAGCGGCGGGCCTGCGCCACCTGCCACAGGCGCGCGATGGCCTCGGCGCGCGCCTGCAGCAGCGCCGGCGCCTCGCTGCAGGCGCGTTCCAGGCTGGTGGGGCCGCTGGCCAGGGCGAAGGCGGCATCGATGCCATGGCTGTACAGCGTCTCGAAGCCCTCGCCCAGCGTGCCGGCGATCACCACCACCGGCACCGCGTGGCGCTGGGCGATGCGCGCTACCCCCAGCGGCGTCTTGCCGCGCAGCGTCTGGGCGTCGAAGCGGCCTTCGCCGGTGATCACCAGGTCCGCGCCCTGCATCAGCGTCTCCAGCCCGGCCAGCTCGGCGACCACCTCGACCCCGGGACGGAACTGGGCGCCCATGAACGCCTTGGCGGCGAAGCCCATGCCACCGGCTGCGCCACAACCGGGGAAATCGCGCACGTCTTCATCCAGCAGGTGCGCGCAGTGGTCGGCGAAATGTCCCAGGGCATGGTCCAACGCCTCCACCTGTTCGGGCGACGCACCTTTCTGCGGACCGAACACGGCCGAAGCACCGTTAGGGCCGCACAGCGGATTGTCGACATCGGCGGCCACTTCGACCCGCACTTCGCTCAGGCGTGGGTCCAGGTCGCTGGCATCGATGCGCGCTAGGCGCGACAAGGCCAGACCGCCCTCCTCCAGCGCCTGGCCCTGGCTATCGAGCAGACGCAGGCCCAGCGCCCGCAGCATACCGCTGCCAGCGTCGTTGGTGGCGCTGCCGCCAATGGCCAGGACGATGCGCCGCGCGCCCGCCGCCAGCGCCGAGGCGATCAGTTCACCGGTGCCCCAGGTGCTGCTGCGGCAGGCGTCGCGCTCGGCGCTGGGAATGCACTGGATGCCACTGGCCTGGGCCATCTCGATGACCGCCGTGCGTTCGTGCGCCAACCAGCCCCAATTGGCCTCGACCGGCGCGCCCAACGGACCTCGCACCACCTGGCGGCGCAGCTCGCCCTGGGTGGCCGCGACGATCGCCTCCAGGGTGCCCTCGCCGCCGTCGGCCATCGGGCATTCGACACGCTCTGCCTGCGGCCAGACCTTGGCCAGTCCGGCGCTGATGGCGCGGGCGACGCCGGCCGCATCGAGGCTGTCCTTGAACGAGTCGGGGGCGATGACGATCTTCATGGGGATTCTCCTGTCCTGTTGCACGGCATGCTGACAGCTACGCCGGCGGCCAGCCTCTGTCCGATGCACAACCGCAGGCGCCCGGGTTTGGGCAAACGCCCGTGACCTCGCCAGCGCCTAGTGGGGTGTTTCACAAGTGGCGCTGATGAAGGCCGAGTGTTTTTCATGCTCAGGCAAGGCGCCCCATGAGCATGAAAAGCGCCGGCATTCATAGCCTTTACTTGTGATACACCACACTAGGAGGCCGGCAGCAATTGCAGCCCCAGATAGAGACTGAGCAGACCTTCCAGGCGCAGGGGGTCCACTTCACCCAGTTCGGCGATGCGTTCGAGGCGATAGCGCAGGCTGTTGCGGTGAATGCCCAACGCATCGGCGCAGGCCTGACTCTGTCCATCGTGGGCGCACCAGGTGCGCAGGGTCAGCAGCAATTGTCCGCTGGCGTCCTTGGCGATCAGCCGCTGCAACGGCTCGAGCAACTCGTCCAGGGCATCGTCGTGGCGGTGACGCCACAGCAGCACCGGCAGCCGGTAACGTGCCAGGTTCAGCGCAGGCTCGTCCGGCACCACTTCGCGACCGTAGGCCAACAGGTCACGAACCCGTCGGTAGCCGCGGCGCAATTGTTCGACGCTGGGCGCCGGCGCACCGATGGCCAGGCGCTGGACCTGCCAACCCTGGCGCTGCAGGCGCTCGAGCAGGCGCGTTTCGTCGAGCGCCACGCTGGCAGGCCGGCACCACAGCAGCGATTGCCGCGCCGGGCTCACGCACCAGCTGTCCGGGTAGCGATCGCCCAGCCAGGCCGACAGCGCTTCGGCAGGCGGCCCGGACGCCAGCTCGAACAAGCAGGGGATTCTCGCCAGTTGCGGTTTCAGGCCCAGTTGCCGGGCTTCGTCCACCAGCCGCGGCGATTCACCGCTGCCGCCCAGCAGCAAGGCCAGCAGGTCGTCGCAGCGCTGACGTCGCCACTGTTGCTGGACCTGCTGGTGCCGCTGGGCCAGGAGCATCTCGGCGGTCATGCGCAGCAGTTCGCCGTAGGTGCGCAACAGCTGCGGATCGCCCGTCAGGCCGAGCACGCCGATCAGTCGCTGGTCGAGCATCAGCGGCAGGTTGACGCCCGGTTGCACGCCCTTCAGGCACTTGGCCGCCTCGCTGTCGAGCTCGACGATGCGCCCGTTGGCCAGCACCAGTTGCGCACCTTCATGGCGGGTATTGATGCGCTCCGGCTCGCCGCTGCCCAGGATCAGGCCCTGGCTGTCCATGACATTGACGTTGCAAGGCAGGATCGCCATCGCCCGGTCGACGATGTCCTGGGCCAGGTCGTGGTCAAGTTCGAACATGGGGGTTCCTTGCAGTGGCAGGCTTCGTTCCGTGGCACAGTGGCGAGCGCCCCGCGCTGTGCAGACGCACAAAGACAGCAGCGCCCGGCTCGCCGAGACTCGTTCGGGCGAGCGCCGGAACAGGCGCCGCGGTGATCATCATAACAACAGAGAACTTCATCATGGCACACAGCCCTGCCCCTGACCAAGGCCACGACCCCAGCCGCGACGCCCTGTACCGGCGCATCACCCTGCGACTGATCCCATTCATCTTCATCTGCTACCTGTTCAACTACCTGGACCGCGTCAACGTCGGCTTCGCCAAGCTGCAGATGCTCGATGCGCTGAAGTTCAGCGAGACCATCTACGGCCTGGGCGCAGGCATCTTCTTCATCGGCTACGTGTTGTGCGGGCTGCCGAGCAACCTGGCGCTCAACCGCTTCGGCCCACGGCGCTGGATCGCGGTGATGATGATCGCCTGGGGCAGCCTGTCGACCTGTCTGCTGTTCGTCACCACGCCCATGGAGTTCTACGTGCTGCGGCTGTTCACCGGCGCCGCCGAGGCCGGGTTCTTCCCGGGCGTGGTGCTGTACCTGTCGCGCTGGTTCCCGGCGGACCGCCGTGGCCGCATCATGGCCTTGTTCATGTCGGCGATCCCGGTGTCGGGGCTGCTCGGTGGACCCTTCTCCGGCTGGATCCTCGATCATTTCGCGGCTGGCCAGCACGGCCTGGCCGGCTGGCAGTGGATGTTCCTGATCCAGGGTGTGCCGACCGTGGCGCTCGGCATCCTGGCAGCGTTCCTGCTCAGCGACGGCTACCACAAGGCGCCCTGGCTCAGCGACGCGCAGCGCCAGCTGATCGCCAACGACCTGGCCGCCGATGCCGCGGGCAAACCGTCCACCACCGGCGACAGCGTGCTGGCGGTGCTCACCAACCCCTTGATCTGGACCTTCGGCTTCGTTTACTTCTGTATCCAGAGCGGGGTTTATGCGATCAATTTCTGGCTGCCCTCGATCATCAAGAGCCTGGGCTTCGACAGCCCGTTGCTGATCGGCTGGCTGAGCGCGATTCCGTACCTGCTGGCCGGGGTGTTCATGATCCTCGTGGGCCGCTCGGCGGACCTGCGCAACGAGCGGCGCTGGCACCTGGTGGTGCCGATGCTGATGGGCGCTGTGGGGCTGCTGATCGCGGTGAACTTCGCCGGCAATCCGACCCTGGCCTTGCTCGGCCTGTCCATCGCCACCATGGGCGCACTGACCGGCCTGCCGATGTTCTGGCCGATGCCCACCGCCCTGCTCAGCGCCAGCGCCGCCGTGGCGGGCCTGGCGATCATCAACTCGGTGGGGCAGATGGCGGGCTTTCTCAGCCCCTACCTGGTGGGCTTCATCAAGGACCAGACCGGCTCGACCGATGCAGCGCTGTATTCGCTGGCCGGCCTGATCGTGGTGGGCAGCCTGGTGGCCCTGCGCGTATCGCGCAGCGCCGGCAAGACCTCGCTGTAGCCGTCGCTGCGCCATGGGGGCTGGTCGACGCGACGACCGGTCCGCCATGGGCGGTGGTGTCCGGTCCAGGCACCGCTGCCATGCCCATCACGACCCTCTAGGGCACCACGATCCGACTCAGGTCGATGTGCCGGAAGTCCGGCTTGGCCCCCAGCCGCGCATTGAACCGCACGTTGAAGGTGAACGGATCCTGGGTCGGCTGATCCAGTGCAGGCCCGTACAGCGCCGCCACTTGCGTGCTGTCGTAACCCATCAACTTCAGCAGGGTGGGGAAAATGTTGTAGTGGCTGGAGGCATTGCGGTTCTGCGCCAGGTGCGCCTGCCAGTCCAGCCCCTTCACGCCCTGCCCCTGGATCACCACCAGCGGCACCAGGCCCTCCTCCATCACCGGATCGCTGTCGCAATGGGTGTTCAGCCCGGCATTGCCACGCTCGTGCAGGTCCTGGCCGTGATCGGAGGTGTAGATCACCACGGCCTGGCTGAGGTCGGCTTCGGCGAACAGGCGGCGGAAGAACTCGCCGACGTTCCAGGCGAGGGTATTGCGGTAGGCGTTGCGGTACAGCGTCCAGGCCTGGACGCTGCCATCGAAACCCTCGCGCGAACCGGTGTCGGCCACGTCCTGGAAGCGTCCGCGCGGCAAGGCTGGGCGGTAAGTCATGAAGGCATCGGGGTACTTGTCGTGCACGGGGAAATGCGCGCCGAGCTTGTTGATCACGATCAGCTGTGGCTGGCCATCGCCGAGCAGCTCGACCAGCCGTTGCAGCGCCGCCATGTCGCGGTCCACCACCGCGCTGGCGTTGAACTGGATGAAGTGGTCTATGTCCTGCTTTTCCGTCTCGGTCATCAGGTTCTGCAGGTTGCCACCAGTGCGCTGGGCATCGAGGTACACCGTGCCCAGGCCTGCACGCTTGGCGTACTGCCAGATCGACGGCAGCGTCGAGTTCATTCGCTGGTAGTCCTCACGTGTGCCGCCGTAGCGCAAGGTCACGTTGGTGTCGGCGCTGCAGTTGGCGACCGACGCGGCGTAGCCGAAGTTGACCACGTCCACCCCTGGGTGAGGTAGCAGCAACTGGCTGGTGACGCCCGCGGGCGTGTTCAGGTCCAGGTAGTTGCCCGAGATGCTCTCGTCGATCACCAGCACGATGTCACGGGCCAGCGGCGCAGCCGACTGCGTCAGTTTCACCGGCTCGCGCGGCCCGACCCGATCCTGCAGCGCCTCATAGCCGAACAGGCTCAGGTAGGCCAGCGGCGTGTACATCACCGGCAGCCCCCGAGCGCCCTCGCCGGCCCGCACGAACAACATGCCGACCAGCAAGGCCAGGCCCAGCAGCGGTGCCGCCAGCGGCAACCATCCCGGCATACGGGGCGCGGGACCCGGCCGCAGGCCGATGCCCACTAGCGGCAGCGTCGCGCTGGCAGCGGCCAGCATGATCGCCTGGTGGTACTGCTGGAATGCCTCGTGAACGAATCCGCCGGCATAGACCATCGACACGAATGCGCTGTAAGTCAGGTAGGAATCGGTGATGCGCAGGTAGGCATCGAAGAACAGCCCGCCCACCGCGAAGGCCAGCGCCAGCGGCCAGCGTAGCCAGCCCGGCCGTATCCAGGCAGCCAGCAGCAGCGCGACTGCGAGTCCACTGGCCAGGCCCAGGTAGAGCAGCAACGGCAGACCGAGCCCGAGAGCCTGGATGCGCTCGAAGTAATAGCCGTGAAAGCTTGCCAGGTAGGCCAGCAACAGGCCCGATTTGATCCAGCCACGCATGGTCGGGAAGGCTCCGATGAGGAAGAGATTGAAGCAACCGTAGCATTGTTGAAACAAATCTCAACATGAAAAAGTCAATTTCCCGTCGGTTTAATGACGCCATATTCCGGCTTTGAAAACGTCGGTGAATTTTTCCAGTCTATCGACGAACCCCTTTATCCATGCGGCTTTCAACCGTTCATCGGCTAAACGTTTCACCTGAAAAAAGCCTGATTTCAGCGCAAAGCTGCGCCAGTCATGGGCTTAGTGGCAAGTGGCCTTGTCATTAGGCACTGTAAGTTGGACGAAACATGCCATTACTTTGACGATTATCTGTTAGGGTGCGCTATACCGACAACACACTGTTATCCCCCTTACTCGATTTCATGAGGGAAGCCGACATGGACGTGAGCGTTTTTGGCACAGGTTACGTGGGCCTGGTACAAGCGGCGGCGCTGGCCGACGTAGGCCACCGGGTGCTGTGCGTGGACGTCGATGCCCACAAGATCAACCAGCTGCGCCAGGGTGTACCGCCGATCAGCGAGCCCGGTCTTGCAGATCTGCTGGAGGACAACACCCGCGACGGCCGCCTGCTGTTCAGCACCCAGGCCAGCGACGCGGTCAGCCACGCCGAGCTGATCTTCATCGCGGTCGGCACGCCGCCCGACGAAGACGGCTCGGCCGACCTGAGCCATGTGCTCGACGTCACCCGGCAGATCGCCGAGCTGATGACTGCCGACCGCACCCTGATCGTCAAGTCCACGGTACCGGTCGGCACCGCCGACCAGGTGCTGAAACTGGCCCGCGAGTGCCTGCGCAGTCAGGGCAAGGAGCAGCTGAACGTGCGTGTGGTGTCCAACCCCGAGTTTCTCAAGGAAGGCACTGCGCTGGCCGACTGCATGCGCCCGGACCGCATCATCGTCGGCACCCACGACCCCATCGCTCACGGCCAGCTCGCCGAGCTCTACGCGCCCTTCTGCCGCAACCATGAAAAGCTGATGTTCATGGACAACCGCAGCGCCGAGCTGACCAAGTACGCGGCCAACGCCATGCTTGCCACGCGCATCAGCTTCATGAACGAGCTGGCCAACCTCAGCGAGCACCTGGGCGCCGACATCGAGGCGGTGCGCCGTGGCATCGGTTCGGATCCACGCATCGGCTACCACTTCATCTACCCCGGCTGCGGCTTCGGCGGATCGTGCTTCCCCAAGGACATCCGTGCGCTGCTGCACACCGCCGAGCACAGCGGCATGCCGCTGCGCCTGCTGCAGAGCGTCAATGACGTCAACGACCGGCAGCGGCGCATCCTCTTCGCCAAGCTCGAACAGCGCCTCGGCGGCCTGGCCGGCACCTCCATCGCGCTGTGGGGCCTGGCCTTCAAGCCCAACACCGACGACATGCGCGAGGCACCCAGCCGCTACCTGATGGAGGCGCTGTGGGCCGCCGGCGCCACGGTGCGCGCCTACGACCCCGAAGCGATGGACGAATGCCGGCGCCTGTACGGCTACCGGGACGATCTGCAACTGTGCGCCACCCGCGACGACACCCTGCAGGACGCCGATGCCCTGGTGATCTGCACCGAATGGAAGAACTTCCGGGTGGTCGACTTCGCCCTGCTGGCCAGCAAGCTGCGCGCCCGGGTGATCGTCGATGGCCGCAACCTGTACAACCCCGAGCAAGTGGCCGCCCACGGCCTGCACTACACCGGCATCGGCCTGCGTCACATCGCCCCGGATCAGCTGGCCGCGCCGATGGGTGCAGCATGAAGGTCCTGGTCACCGGCGCGGCCGGTTTCATCGGCGCCCACACCTGCCTGCGCCTGCTACGCGACGGCCATCAGGTGCTGGGGCTGGACAACTTCAACGACTACTACGACCCCGCGCTGAAGCAGGCGCGAGTGGACTGGGTGTGCCAGCAGGCCGGTGATTTCGACCTGCACCGTGTGCAACTGGCCGATCGTGATGCGGTGGCCCGGCTGTTTGCCGAGCAGCGCCCCGACGTGGTGATGCACCTGGCGGCACAGGCCGGGGTGCGCTACTCGCTGAAAAATCCCCAGGCCTACCTCGACAGCAACCTGGCGGGCTTTCTGAACATCCTCGAAGGCTGCCGACGTCACCCCGTGCAGCACCTGCTGTACGCCTCGTCCAGCTCGGTGTACGGCGCCAACCAGCGCACACCCTATAGGGTCGAGGATGGCGTCGATCACCCGCTGTCGCTGTACGCCGCCACGAAAAAAGCCAACGAGGCCATGGCCCACAGCTACAGCCACCTGTTCGGCATTCCCTGCAGCGGCCTGCGTTTCTTCACCGTATATGGCCCCTGGGGACGCCCGGACATGTCGCCGATGCAGTTCGCCCGGGCGATCAGCGAGGGGCGGCCGATCCAGCTGTTCAATCATGGCCGCCACCAGCGCGACTTCACCTATATCGACGACATCGTCGAAAGCCTGGTGCGCCTGATGCCCCTGCCGCCCCACGGCAATGCGCAGTGGGACGCTTTCGCGCCGGACGCGGCCAGCAGCCCGGCGCCGTGGCGCCTGTTCAACATCGGCGGGCAACGTCCCGTGGAGCTGCTCGACTACCTGGCGCTGCTGGAAAAGCACTTGCAGCGCAGTGCGGTGATCGAGCTGCTGCCCTTGCAGCCGGGTGACGTGCTGGCCACCTGCGCCGACGCCAGCGCCCTGGCCCGCGCCACCGGTTTCACGCCCCAGGTGGGCCTCGACGAAGGCCTGGGCCGCTTCGTCGCCTGGTTCCAGGCCTACTACGCGAACGCCGCGGCAGACGGCGCGCCTCGAACGGCGCACGCGCAACAACGGAGGGCGATATGACCGGACAACCCAAGGGCGCTGCGTTTCAGGCGCTGTACCAGGACAAACGCCTGGACCCGGCCCATCGGCAACGCATCGATGCGGCCATCCACATGCAGGGCCGGGGCTGGATCACCGGCCGCATCGGCGGGCGCCCGTGGACGCTGTCGCGCACCAACCGCGTGCTCTCGTGCGTGGCGGCGCTGGGGCTGCTGCTGGTGCTGTCGCCGCTGCTGCTGAGCCTGGCGCTGATGATCAAGCACTCCAGTCCCGGGCCTGTGTTCTTCGTGCAGCGCCGCACCGGTTATCGCGGGCGCCTGTTCGGCATGTTCAAGTTCCGCACCATGGTGGCCGACGCCGAGGCGCTCAAGGACTCGCTGCGCCACCTGAACAAGCATGGCGCCGACGCCATCGACTTCAAGATCGACAAGGACCCGCGCATCACCGCGGTGGGTGGCTGGCTGCGGCGCAGCAGCCTGGACGAGTTGCCCAACCTGATCAACGTGGTCACCGGCGACATGCGCCTGGTCGGCCCGCGCCCGACCTCGTTCAACGCCTACCGCTACAAGGACAACCACCTGGCACGGCTGGCGATCTACCCCGGCATGACCGGCCTGTGGCAGATCTCCGGGCGCAGCGACATCGATTTCGACCAGCGCGTCGAGCTGGACCTGAGCTACATCAACGAACAGAGCCTGATACTGGACCTGAAGATCCTGCTCAAGACTCCGTTCAAGGTTTTCACTGGCCATGGAGCAAGTTGAGATGGACGGTTCCACTTCTAGACGCCTGAGCATCGCCAACCCGAGCGAGACCAACCTCACCGCCACTGTCCTGGATCTCGACCAGCGTACCTTGCTGCTGACCGCCGCCAATACCGGCACCGGAACCAGCACCAGCACCCTGGCCTTCGCCAGCCAGCTGGCGCAGATGAGCGCTGGCGCCGTGCTGCTGATCGACGCGAACGCCAGCGCCAGCGCCGAAGGCCTGAGCAGGCAACTGGGGCTGGGCAAGTTGCGTGGCTACAGCGACCTGCTGTTCGACCTGGACACCCCACCCTTGGCCCAGGATTGCGTGGTGCACCTGTCCGACCAGCCCTTCGACGTGCTGCCGGCCGGAACCTTCGAACGTGGCCGCCAGCGCCTGGATCCGGACCGCGTGCGCGTGCTGCTGCGCCAGTTCGCTGCCCAGTACCGCTTCGTGGTGATCGACGGTGAAGCGGTCTATGCCAGCGCCGACAGCCTGACCCTCGGCCCCCTGGTGGACGGGGTGATCCTGGTGGTGCGCGCCGAGCAGACCCGCTTCGAGGTGGCCCAGGCCGCGGCCCAACGCCTGGCCCAGGCCGGCGCCCAGCTGATCGGCAGCGTCTTCAACCAGCGCAAGTACTACATGCCCAAGTGGCTGTACGACCACCTTTGAGGACGCACGCGATGATTGCCTCGAGATACCCCACGATTGCCCTGTGCGTGCTGGCCCTGGCCGGGTGCGCCAGCCAGGAGAGCCGGCAGATGCCGGTGCAGATCCTCACCGCGCCCCCCGCCGAGAACCAGGCCACCGAAGTGGCCCGGCGCGAACAGGTGCTGCGCCCGCAGGACGTGCTGGAAGTGATCTTCCATGTCAGCAACCGCACCTCGGGTGTGTACCGCATCCAGTCCGGCGACACCCTGGACCTGAACTTCCTGGCCGCCAGTGGCCTCAATGGCCAGCAACTGGTTCAGCCCGACGGCAGCATCACCCTGCCCTCGACCAACGCCTCGGTGCGCGTCGAAGGCCTGACCCCGGCCGACGCCGAGAGCGCCATTCGCCAGGCCTACCGCGACAAGCGCGTGTTCAAGCCCAACCGCGACCAGGTCACCGTGCGGGTGCTCAGCCCGATGACCGACGAGATCAACCTGAAGAACGCCCTGACCCACCCCGGCACCGGCATGAGCCGCGACATCACGGTGGGCAACGATGGCCGCGCGACCTTCCCGGAAATCGGCTCGGTACCCCTGCAGGGCATGACCGTCAACCAGCTGCGCGATGACCTCAACGCCCGCTATGCCAGCCTGCCGGGACGCATGAGCGTCGACGTGCTGCTCAAGTCCACCGCCGCCAACGAAATCTACGTGCTCGGTGAAGTGGGCCAGCCCGGCGCCTTCCAGATCCGCCGACCGGTCTCGGTGCTCGAAGCGCTGACCCTGGCCCGTGGCCCGACCCTCAAGGCCAAGCTCGGCTCGGTGATGATCATGCGCCGCAACGGCAACACCGTTCAGGCCTATTCCTACGACGTCGACCAGGCGCTGTCGGGCAAGAGCCAGGCGATCGCCTACCTGCAGCCCGAGGACATGCTCTACGTGCCCAAGACCGCCCTGGCCAGCGCCGGCGAGCTGTCCCGGCAACTGGCCGACGTGATCCTGTTCCAGGGCATCGGCGTGAGCTTCGGCTACCGGCTGGACAACAAGGACAACAACGACCGCCGCAGTTCGACCGCCGATGGCACGTCGGCGAGCCAATGATCGGGGAAGCACCAGCCATGACCACACAACCGAAAGAAAACTACGTGCACGAGTTCTTCCGCATCTTCTTCGCCAACCGTCAGCTGGTGAAGCGGGTGTTCCTGATCTTCGCGGTGATCGCGCTGATCCTGCCGCTGGTGCTCAAGCAGAGCTTCGACATCACCGCCGAGGTGATCGTCCAGTCCAAGAAACTCTCGCAAAGCGACACCACCTCGTCGCTGGGCCAGCAGGCCGACCAGTTCATCCCGCCGTCCCTGGCGGACATGGAGACCGAAAGCAATATCCTGCGCTCGCCGACGCTGATTCGTCAGACCCTCGGCCAGTTGCGCCAGGAGGGCCAGTACCCGGTCGAACCGGGCCTGCTGCGCCGAACCCTGATCGACCCCCTGCGCCACGGGGTAACCGAGCCGTTGCAACGGCTGCTGGGCAAGACGGTGGCCAATGAGCGTGACAGCCAGCTGGACGACCTCACCGACCAGGCGGTCAAGGACCTGAAAGTCGAGACCCTGCCCGGTTCGAACGTGATCTCCATCACCTACAGCGCCGACGACGCGCATGTCGGCACGCTGTTCGTGGCGCGCCTGCTGGACAACTTCCTGAAGAATCGCCAGGACCTGCAATCCAACGAGTTGCCCGAGACCTTCTACGAACAGAAGAAGCTGCATTACCAGGCCCGCCTCGACGACCTGGAACGTCAACGTCTCGGCCTGCTGGCGGCCATCGCCTCGTCCGATCCCAAGGAGGAAATCACCTTCCGCCTCAATGCGATCAATACCGAGGAGCAGGCGCTGAACCTGCAACGCGACCGGCAGTTGCAGAACCAGCAATGGCTCGACTACCTGCAAGGTGCGCTGGCCGCTGCCAGCAAGGCGAAGATGGCCGACTACGCCTTCCCCTACACCTTCACCACCACGGTCGACAACATCGCCTTCGAGGACCGCGAGATCAAGCAGCTGGGCGAGCAGCTGACCACTCAGCTGGCGCGCTACAACGGCGACGCCACGGTGTTCCAGCCCAACGCCGAGCAGATGGTCATCGCCCGCCAGCAGATCGCCCAGCTGCGCGGGCAGTTCCTCAAGATCGTCGAGAACCGCATCCGAGAGCGTCAGCAGGACCTGGCCGTGACCCAGCAGGTGATCGAGCAGAAGACCGAGCGCATCGCCGAGTACAAGCAGCGCATCACCGAGCTGCGCGAGACCCAGAGCAGGACGCGCCAGCTCGACACCGAGATCGACGCCCTGCACAAGGCCTTCTCCACCTATGCTCAGCGCTACGAGGAAAGCCGCGGCCAGGGCCTGCTCGACGGCAGCCAGTCGAACGCGCGAGTCCTCAGCGCGCCCTACGAGCCGTCCAAGGCCTCCTTCCCCAAGCCGGGGCTGATCATTCCCTTCGGGCTGGTGACCGGTCTGCTGCTGGCCATTGCGCTGGTCTATGTGAAGGAGTTCTTCGATCACCGCTTCAAGCATCCGGCGCAGATCGGCCAGGCGCTGAACCTGCCGGTGCTGCTGGTGATCAACGACCAGACCCCGGCGCGAGACAATCCGCACAAGGGCTGGTCGCTGCCGCGCCTGCTGCATTGGGTGCGGCATTGAACGCCGCCGTGCCCGCCGCTGGCCGGCCGATCCTGCACCTGCTGAGCAGCGGCGGGTTCTACGGCGCCGAGCGCATGCTCCTGGACCATTGCCTGGGCACGCCAGGCCGGCACCAGGTGCTGTTTCTCCAGGCACCGGCCGAGCTGCTGGCGCGCTTTCGACAGGCCGAGGTCGATTGCCAGCTGTGCCCCGGTCTAGGACCGCTGCTGCAGCAGGTGAAGGCGCGGCGCGGCGAGCGGCCGTTGCTCAATAGCCACAACTTCAAAGGCCTGCTGTTCGGTTGGCTGGCCGCGACCCTGTGGCGGCTGCCGCTGATCACCACCCAGCACGGGTTCACTCCGCGCAGCCGCAAGCAGCGCTTCTACACCTGGTTAAGCCTGCAACTGTGCCGTACCCGCGCAGTGACCGGTGTGGTCTGCGTGGCGCAAAGCATCGCCCGTCTGCACGTGCAAGCCGGCGTGCCCGCGTGCAAGCTGCACGTCATTCCCAACGGCCTGCCGACGCCGGCAGGCGTGGCCAGACCTGCAGACCTGCCGCAGGAGGCAGCCGAGCACCTGCACTGCACGGGTAGCGCGGCGCTCGATGACGCCGGCGTCGCCGAGAACCGCACGGCAATACCGCAGCCGGCCACCTCGGGCAGCCCTCACCGACTGGCAGGCTATGTCGGCCGGCTGTCCAGCGAAAAAGGCCCGGACCTGTTTCTCGACGCGCTCATTCCCCTGTGCCGCCGCCTGCCGCAGCTGCACGCGGTGATGCTCGGCGAGGGCCCGGAGCGCGCCAGCCTGCAAGCCCGTATCGATGCCGCCGGATTGACCGAGCGCATCACCCTGCCCGGCTTCCAGCACGACATGCCCGCCTGGATGCAGCGCCTGGATGCGCTGGTGATCAGCTCGCGCACCGAGGGCACGCCGATGATCCTGCTCGAAGCCATGCAACAGGGCGTGCCGGTAGTGGCATTCGCCGTCGGCGGCGTGCCGGACGTCATCGAACACGGCCACAACGGGCTGCTCGCCGCCCCGCTGGCCGTGGAGGAGCTGGGTGCCCACCTGTATGCGCTGCTGCAAGACCCCGGCCAGGCCGGCGAACTGATCGCCCGCGCCCGGCGCACTCAGCGCGAGCGGCATCACCTGCCGACCCTGGCTCGCCGCTGGGTGCGCGTGTACGAAGGCGTCACCCAGGAGGTCGTCGCATGATCATCCCGCTGTCGCTGGTGGGCCTGGTCGCCCTGCTGTCGCTGGGCCTGCTGGCCAGTCCCTACCCGTTCCTGGCACCGGGCGCGGTGGTCGGCCTGGCCGGCGCGCTGGCGCTGTACCGCAAACCGGCCTGGGGCCTGCTGGCGATCGCCGCGCTGGTGCCGCTGGAGGGGCTGCTCAAGGAAAGCCTGGTGTCCGGCGCCAAGCTGATCGGCGTAGGCCTGGTGCTGATCCTCAGCCTGCAACTGGCCGTGCGCCAGTTGCCGGGCGAACGTCTGCGCAGCAACCAGTGGCGCCTGCTGCTACCGTTCATGGCCCTTTACCTGCTGAGCCTGTGGACCAGCGACAGCCTGGGTCTATCGCTGGTGCACCTGCGCGAGCTGCTGGTGGGGCTGGTGGTGTTCGTCATCACTCTATTGGTGGGGCGCGATCTCAACCTGCCGTTGCTCGCCCGGCTGATCACGGTCAGCGTCTGCGTCACCTGCCTGTTCGCCATCTTCTCCACCAAGTACCAAGAGCAGGGCCGTGCCTCGGCCATGCTCGACCCCAATGCCTTCGCCCTGCTGATCACCATCGCCCTGCCGCTGGGGCTGTGGCTGACCCTCAAGACCCGGCACCTGCTGCTCAAGCTGTGCTGGGCCGGCTGCTGCCTGTTGCTGCTGGTGGGCATGACCAAGACCGAATCGCGTTCGGGCCTGGTGGTGCTGCTGATCAGCCTGGGCATCCTGCTGTACAACTACCGTGAACAACTGACGCGCATCCGGCCGCGGCACCTGGGTTTCGCCCTGCTGGGCATCGCCGTGGTGCTGCCGCTGGGGGCGGCGTTGATGCCCGCCGGCTACGCCGAGCGGATCGAATCGCTGATGCTGCTCAAGTCGGGCGTCAATGCGCACCAGGACGAATCCCTGGGACGGCGCTCGTCCTACCTGGTGGTGGGCCAGCGCATGATCGCCCACAGTCCGCTGCTGGGCACCGGCCCCGGCACCTTCCCGCTGCACTATGCCGACACCGGCTTTTCCAAGGCCTTCGCGCCGGAAAACAGCAAGGCCACCGACCTCTACCGCCGTGCCCACAACACC
Organism: Pseudomonas sp. S30; assembly: GCF_016518545.1. Taxonomy (GTDB): domain Bacteria; phylum Pseudomonadota; class Gammaproteobacteria; order Pseudomonadales; family Pseudomonadaceae; genus Aquipseudomonas. The sequence goes on along the minus strand of NZ_JACVTO010000010.1, from coordinate 187,327 downwards.
TACCTGGAACTGTTCAGCGAAACCGGCGTACCGGCCGGGCTGGCCTTCGTCGGCATGATCGCCCTGGCCCTGCGCAACTTCTGGCAGGCGCGCGCGGCCTGGCGCGCGGCGGGCGACCGGGAGCGCGCCGACCTGCTCACCCACCTGACCATGTGCATGCTGGCGATCGGCATGTTCCTGATGTTCCTCAGTGCCCCCAGCCACAAGTACCTGTGGATGATGCTGGCGTTGTCCAGCGTGCTGCTGGGCCAGGCCCGTGATGCCCGCCCCCTGGAGACCAGAGCATGAGTCTGTTGAGTATCGTCGTCCCGATGTTCGACGAAGCCCGGCACATCGGCCGTACCTTGCAGGCGGCACGACGCGCCGCACACCGGGCTGGGCTCGAGTGCGAGCTGATCGTCGTCGACAACGGTTCGCGCGATGCCGGCCCGGCGATCGCCCAGCACCACGGCGCCCAGGTGCTGAGCCTGCCGGGCGTGTCGATCGCTACGCTGCGCAACCGTGGCGCCGCCATTGGCCGGGGCCAGTGGCTGGCGTTTCTCGACGCCGACATCGAGGTGCCGGACGACTGGCTGGCGTCACTGCTGCACCTGCACCGCCAGGAGCAGGGCGATGTCTTCGCCCTGGACTGCATCACCCCGAGCCAGGCGCCGTGGTTCGCCCATGCCTGGCAGCGGCGCACCTCGCGCGATGGTCAGCCGGTCCAGGCGCGCGCCTGGCTGCCGACGCCGAACCTGCTGATGCCGCGCGCCTGGTTCGAGCGCGTGGGAGGGTTCGACGAGGACCTGCGCACCGGTGAAGACAAGGACTTCACCCTGCGCCTGCACCAGGCCGGCGCGCGCCTGCGCCTGGTGTCCCAGCCCACCGTGCTGCACTGGGGCTTCGAGGGCAGCTGGGGGGAATGGATCGGCAAGGAACTGTGGCGCCAGGGCAGTCACCTGCAACTGTTGCGCAGCCATGGGGCGAGCCTGCGCCTGCTGCGTTTTCCGCTGCTGTCGATGGGGGTGTGGCTGATGGATGCGCTGGGGCTGTCGGCCCTGCTGTGCGGCTTCTTCGGCCTGGCGACCGGGCTGCTGCTGGCCGCTGCCCTGCCCGCGCTGGCTCTGGCCCTGCGCCAGAGCCTGGCCCAGCGCGACCCGCTGTTCACCCTGCAACTGTTCGTGCTGCATGCCCTGCGCCTGCACATCGCCGGCGCGGCCTTCGTGCTGAGCCTGTGCAACCGCAGCGCAAGGAGGCCGGCCCGTGGCTGAAACTCTCTTCTGGCTATGCGTGCTGTTGCCGGTCTATGCCTGGGTCGGCTATCCGCTGTTGCTGACCCTGGCCGCGCCGCTGTTCCCCAGGCGCACGTACGGTAGCCTGCCGGCGCAGCGGGTCAGCGTGGTGATCGCCGCGCACAACGAACAACGGCACATCCAGGCCAAGCTCGCCAGTGTGCTGAACCAGGACTACCGCGCTGCCGAGCTGCAGGTGGTCGTCGCCAGTGACGGCTCCAGCGACCGCACCGTCGACCTGGCCCGGGCGTCGGACGACTCGCGGGTGCAGGTGCTCGACCTGCCGCGCCTGGGCAAGGCCGGTGCGCTGAACGCCGCCGTCGCCCAGTGCCACGGCGATATCCTGGTGTTCACCGATGCCGACAACCAGTGGTCCGACACCACCTTGGGCCTGCTGCTGGCGCCCTTCGCCGACCCCGAGGTGGGCGCCGCGGCCGGACACATGGTCATCCCCACGCCCGGCGACGGCCTGAGCCTGGGCGACAGCCTGTACCGCCACTACGAAGCCTGGGTGCGCCAGGTGGAAAACCGCACCGGCTGCATGGTCTCGGCCGACGGCGCCTTGCTGGCCCTGCGTCGACCGCTCTATCAAGCGATTCCACCGCAGGTCAATGACGACTTCTACATCAGCACCTGCGCCCCGGCAGCCGGCAAACGCATCGTCTACGTGCCCCAGGCCGTCGTGCTGGATCAGGGCGTGGACGAGGCCGACAAGCAGTTTAGGCGCCGCCAGCGGGTCACCGTCGGCGGCCTGCAGAGCCTGGCCGCACGGCGCGCGCTGCTCGACCCCAGGCGCCATGGCCTGTACGCCATCGCGTTGATCAGCCACAAGCTGATCCGCCGTCTGGCCCCAGTGCTGTTGCTACCGCTGCTGCTGGCCAACCTGTGCCTGATCGGCCAGTCGCCTTTCTACCAGTTGACGCTCGCCGCGCAAGCGCTGGGCTACGGCGCCGCCGTGCTCGGTCTGCTCTACCCCGGCCCGCGCCGGCCCAGAGTCCTGCGCCTGGCGGCCTTCGTGCTGGTGACCCTGGCCGGCATGTGCGTGGGCCTGTGGCAGTTCCTGCGCGGGCACAGCTACCCGCAATGGAACCCCGACCAGAACCGATGAGCGATGGACATGCCGATCAAGATGCGCATCAAACAGGCCGGTGGCTGGCTCTACCTGCACTCGCCCAGAGCCCGCGACGACCTGCGCGGCGCCGGGGTGATCCTGATGCTGCACCGGGTGCTGGCCGATGACGCCAGCGCTGCCCTGCCCCACCGCAACGAGCTGTGCGTCGGCGCCACGGCCTTCGATGGCCTGCTGCGCTGGTTGCCGCGACATTTCGAGTGCGTCGGGCTGATGGAGCTGCTGGAAAGCCAGGCCACCCCTCGAGGCAGCCAGCGGCCAAAGGTTGCCCTGACCTTCGACGACGGCTGGCGCGACAACGCCAGCCAGGCCTTCGCGCTGCTGCACAAGCATCAGGTTCCGGCCAGCATCTTCCTGTCCACCGACTACATCGGCAGCCGTCAGCGCTTCTGGTGGGAAAGCGTCGGCGAGACCCTGTGGGGCAGCCATGGCGAGCCCGCTCGCCTGAGCCTCCTCGAACACCTGCGAAAGCTCGGCCGGCCAGTGCCGGCGGCCTATCTGCTGCCAGGCTCCGAGTATCGCCGCAGCCAGGTCCTGGCGCATTACCTGCAGAGCCTCAAGGGCCTCGATGCGCAGGCGCTGCACCAGCTCACCGATGCCTGCCCGGCAGAGTCCCTGCCCCAGGCGATGGACTGGCGGCAGGTGCGCCAACTGGAAGATTCGGGGCTGGTACGGTTCGGCCCCCATGGTGCCAGCCATGCCTTGCTGCCCGGCCTGGACGACCAGCGCCTGGACGAGGAGGTGCAGCGCAGCCACGCGGCCCTGCAACAGGGCTGTCGGCGACCGCTGCCGGTGTACTGCTACCCCAATGGCGACCACGACCCACGGGTGCGCGCGCGGGTCGCCGCGCACCACTACCCCTATGCATTGAGTACCCGCCCGGGCATCTGCCGAGGGTTGCAGGATCCGCTGGCGCTACCGCGCGTCGGGGTCAGCCAGCGCAGTGCCAGCCACCCTTCGCTGCTGGCCTGGCGCATCGCGCGAGGGGGCCGGGCATGAGCGATGGCCCCTACCTGCGCCACCTGCTGCTGAGCATGGGCACCAAGCTGGCGATGATCGCCCTGCGCCTGCTGCGCAACGTCCTGCTGGCACGCATTCTCGGCCCCAGCGAGCGCGGCCTGTTCGCGCTGCTCAGCACCCTGCCGGAGCTGATCAGCGCCGCCACCAGCGGCGGCCTGAACAGCGCCGTGGGCTACCAGGCCGCCAAGCAGCGCGACATGGGCCTGCTGCTCACCCAGGTGCTGGTCTACGGGTGCCTGCTGGCAAGCGCGCTGACGCTGATCTGCGTGGCCCTGGCACGCAGCGTCGGCGGCGAACTGGACATCAGGGCGCAACTGGGCCTGATGGCCTGGCTGCTGCTGTTGGCCGTGCCCATGACCGTGCTCAAGAGCGGCCTGCTCACCCTGCACAACGCCAGCGGCGGCGTCGGCGCATTCAATGGGCTGCGCCTGAGCGAGTCACTGCTGCCCTTGCTGCTGTTCCTCGGCCTGTTCTGGATGTGGCGCGAGCACGCCCTGGAAGCGGCGCTGATCAGTTGGCTGGCCGGGCTCGCGCTGGTCCTCGCGCTGGGTCTGTGGTGGCTGCGCCGCGACCATCGGCTGACACTGCGCTGGGACCGCAGCGGCCAACGCGAACTGCTCAGCTACAGTGCCAGGAGCCACCCGGACCTGCTGTGCCAGCAAGTGCTCCTGCGCGCCGACTATCTGCTGATCGGCGCCTTGCTCGGCAGCACCGCCCTGGGCCACTACGCCATGGCCAGCGCCGCTGCCGAGTTGCTGCTGATCGTCCCGGAAGCCGTCACCACGCCCCTGATGAAGCGCCTGCTGCAACAAGACGCCGGCATGGACAGGCTCACCCCGCTGGCCCTGCGCCTGACCGCCACGGTGATGCTCGGGGCGTGCCTGGGCATGGCGCTGATCGGCCAGTGGCTGATCGTCACCCTGTTCGGCGCGGCCTATCAACCGGCCTATCCGGCACTGCTGGCGCTGCTGCCCGGGCTGCTGGGGCTGTGCCACGCGAGCATCCTGCGCCTGGACCTGCTGGGCAAGCACCGGCCGGGCGCGGTGTCGCTGATGATGGCCGTCGGCGCGGTGGGCAATCTGCTGCTCAACGTGCTGCTGATTCCCCAATGGGGCATCGTTGGCGCCGCGGCCGCCTCGTCCATCGCCTACCTGAGCGTGACCGTGGCCATGCTGGTGCTGTATTGCCGGCTCAGCGGAGTGCGACTGCGCCATACCCTGATCATGCTGCCCAGCGACCTCGCGCCGCTGCGCGGGCTGCTGCAACGGAGCGCGGCATGAAGCGCTGGCTGCTGGCGCTGATGCTGGCCGCATCGTCGATCCAGGCGGCCGACCTGCAATGGGGCGACCTACGTGATGGCAGCCTGTACCTGCAACCCGAGGCCGAGGACAGCCTGCTGGTGCGCTGGCGGCCGGCCTGGCAGGCCGATGCCAATGCCGAGCACCTCTATCTGCTCGATGGCCATGGTCGACTGCGCGGCGAGCGCAGCATCAGCGCCGAAGAAGTTCGCGGCGAACAGCGCTGGGCGCTCAGCGCCAGCGACGGTCCGTATCGACTCGAGGTGCCGGGCTACAGCTTCCGCGACTACCAGGTGGTCCACAGCGACAGCACCCGCGCCCAGTTCGCCCCGGCCAAGGTGCACTTCAGCGCCGAGGTCGATCCCGGCGTGGAGCTGTATTTCCGGGTCAAGGCCGGCGAACGTGCCCGCCTGGCCGGCAAGTTTCACGGCGGCGTGCGCGGGCTCTCGGCCCAGCGTCTGAGCGATGGCCTGCAGGTGAACCTGGCGCTGCGGCCCTACCCGGCCTATTGGCAGTTCGACCAGCAGGCGCTTCCGGTCAGCCCCCAGGAGCAGGTCTGGCGCCTGCGCCTGCAGGGACGTGGCAAGGCGGCGTTCTGGCTGGACGGCACTGCCAACCTGTTCGCCCAGCGCGCCGATCAGCTGGGCGACGTCGCCAACCTGCCCGGCCAGGTACGCCTGCGCCTGCAGGACCGGGTACTGGGCCGTACGCCGCTGCTGGGCGTCAACCTGCCCTACGTGCTGCCGCCGCCGTCGAGCTTCCCGGTGCTCGACGCACTGCGTCCGCAGGCCGCCGGCTACTACAGCTTCATGGACGTGCTGGCCCACCAGCCCGACTACGAGGACAGCTGGCGTCGCCTGTATCAAAGGCGCTTCGCCATCACCCAGGACATCACCCTGCTGGCCGGCAGCAGGCGGCGCGCCGAATTCGCCGCCGATCGCCTCAGCCACGACGGCCTGGACGCCTGGCTGGCCGCCACCGCCCGCCTGGGCGGCCAGGGCCTGCACTACCTCGCCTTCGCCGACGAGCCGAACCTCAACTACCGCGACTACGCCAGCTATCGCGACTTCTTCCGTGCCATGGCCGAGCGCGTGCGCGCCTGGCCCGGCGCCTACGAGGCGGGTGTACGCATCGCCATGCCAGCCTCCTCACGCCTGGTCGGCGGGCCGTTCACCCGCGACAGCAAACAGCGCCAGGGCCTGGCGTGGGCACGTCGCCTGCTCCAGGACCAGGATGCGCAAATCGACGCCCTGGCCTGGCACGAGTGGATGGTGCGCGACCTGCTGGCCACCCGCAGCTACCGCGACAGCGTACGCCAGGCCGCCGCGCTGGTGGGCCTGGACGCCCAGGGCCGGCCGCGCAAGGCGCTGCTGATCGACCAGACCAACCTGTCCAGTGGCTCCACCCTGAGCCCCTACGAGCAGGACAGCCACTACGCCGGCCTGTGGTGGGCCTCGGTGGTGATCAACGCCTCGGCCGACGGGCTGCTGGACATGCTCAACTGGTTTCACGTCGCCGACGAGCCCCAGTGGCCCAAGGGCATGGTGCGCGTGCTGGACGAGGACCGCTTCGAACTCAAGCCGGTCGGCCTGGCCCAGCAGTTCATCCAGCGCCACTGGCTCGGCCAGGTGCTGACCCTGGACAACGACGCCTTCGAGGTCGATGCCCTGGCCATGGCGGACGCACGCCGGCGCAGCCTGCTGGGCGTCAACAAGGCCGACCGCCTGCAGCAGGTCGAGCTGAGCCTGGGCCGCTGCGCCAAGGTGCAACTGGAACTGTTCGGCCCCGACAACCGCCCGCGCACCGGCCAAGTGGACTGCCGCCAGGGCCAAGTGAGCTTTCAACTGCCAGGGCAGACGCTGTTCGCCCTGACCTGGAACGCGTCTCGAGACGCCCGATGAGTGGTCACCCAGCGGAGGAAATCATGGGAACACTGAACACGATCCGCGAGCGCATCCGGCGCAAGGGCCTGCGCAGCACCCTGGCCAGCGCCTGGCGACGCTACGTCTTCGATCACCGGGAACTGCTGTGGATGGAGCGCGATCTGCACTCGCCGGTCCCGCCCCATCGCCTGCGGCCTTATGCGCCACTGCGCATGGAAAGCATCAGTGCGCACAATGTGCGGGCCTTTGCCCGGCACTTCGGTGACCGGGTGCAGACCATGCGCGAGCTGGCCGCCGAAGGTCATACCGGGCTGATGTTCCTCGACGAGCACGGCGATGCCGTGGCGTTCATCTGGGGCAGCGTGCGCCACTACCATGATCGTCACTACTACGGCTGCTGGTTCCCGGTCGGCCCGGGCGAATTCTTCGAGTTCGGCGGCGAACTGATCCGCAAGTACTGGGGCACCCGGCTCTCGGTCGACCTGCAACTGGCCTTGTGGGAGGCCATGGCGGCGCAAGGGTGCAGCAAGGTGGTGGATGTCTGCGAGCAGCGCAACATCCCTGCGCTCAAGCTGCACCTGCGCATGGGCTACCAGGAGCAGGGGCGCATCCTGCATGTGTATCGACTGTTCGGGCATTGGAAGTGCTTCCGCGAAAGCCATTACCGCGACTCGCGCCTGGCGCCGCTGCGCAAGCGCGAAGTGGCCTCCTCCACGGCCACGGCGGCCTGATCGATGACGCTGCAATTGAGCTGGTGCGACTCGCTGCGCACCCCGGCATTTCCTGTGGCCGACTACGAGGCGCTGCGCGCGCATGTGCCCGGCGCCACGCCTTTCAACCACCTTGGCTGGCTGCGCGCCGCCGAGGCCGCCTTGCTGCCGGGCCAGCACGTGCAGGTGCTGCTCGGGCACCTCGATGGGCGCTTGTGCCTGTGCCTGCCGCTGATGCGCGAGCGCCAGCGTTTCGGCCCGCTGCGCCTGCCCGTGGTGCATCACCTGGGCCATCCGCTGAGCGACCGTATCGCCTTGCTGCTGGATCTGCCGGCCAGCCACGCGCCGGCTGTACTGAGGGCCATCCGTCGACGGATGCCCCACGCCCTCCTGCAATTGAGCGAGGTATCGGAGCAGAACAGCGACTGGGTCAGGCAATGGGCCGCGGTCAGTTCCACCTTCGAACGTCGACTGAGCTGCCGGGTCCCCGTTCATCGCATCAGCGAGGCCGACCGTCAGGAGGTCAGCGGTGATCCACGTTACAAGTTGCGCCGAGCCCGCAAGCGCATCGCCGCCTGCGGTGCGCAGGTGCGTCGGGTGACGGCGACGCCCACCACGGTCGTCGAGCTGCTCGAAGCCATCAGCACGGTCGAAGCGGCCAGTTGGAAGGGCGACGACGAGGTCGGCATCTTCTCCGGCGAGCAGCGGCGTCAATGGATGTACCAGGCCTTCAGTGCATTGGCCGGCGAAGGGATGGTCACAATCGTGCTCCTGGAACTGGACGGTCGCTGCATCAGCTACCGGCTGGGCTTGCTCGAGCGTGGGCGACTCTACGACTACAACCTGGCGTTCCTGCCCGAGCAGCGCGAGCTGGGCAGCGGCCGGGTGCTGCTCGAGGAATGGATTCACTGGGGACTCGAACAGGGCTGGAGCTGGATCGACGCCTCGCGGGTGAGCCGTGCGCATTCCAGCCATCAACTCCACGAACGCCAGACCGGCCAGCTCGAACAATGGCGCCTGAGCAGCTACAGCTGGCGCCTGGACGGCCTGGCACTGGGCCTGGCGCTGCGGGCCTGGCGCTGGTGGAAATCCCGCGCACAACCTGACAGCTCACAGACACCAACCATCCCCATCAATGCGTCACAGGAGCACACCGATGCCATCGATGGTCATCGTCAACGCTGACGACTTCGGCCTCGACCACAAGGTCAATGCCGTGATCGTCCAGGCGTTCCATGCCGGGCTGATCAGCTCAGCCACCCTGATGGCCAACATGCCCGCCTTCGAAGCGGCCTGCGCACTGGCGCACCAGGCGTCGCTGGCCGGGCGGATCGGCCTGCACTTCAACCTCACCTATGGTCGCCCCCTGAGCCAGGCCATCGCGGCGCAGGCACGCCTGTGCAACGCCCAGGGCGAGTTCGACCTGGGGCTGCGCCAGCGCACCCTGCGCCTGAGCACCGCTGAGCGCCAGGCCATCACCGAGGAACTCGAGGCCCAATGGGCGCGTTGCGTGGACCACGGCGTGCAGCCCAGCCATCTGGACTCGCACCAGCATGTGCACAACATCTGGCCCGTGGGTGCCATCGTCGCCGGTTTCGCACGTCGCCAGGGCGTGCCGATACGCCTGGCGCGCAATGTCGGCGCCAACATCGGCCCGCTCAAGCGCGTGTTCAAGACCCTGCTCAACCAGCACCTCAAGCGCTTGTGCGGCACCTGCGTGGACCACGTCTGCACGCCGCTGGACCTTCAGCACGGCCTGGCGCCGGCCGACGGTGTCCTGGAACTGGTGGCCCATCCCAGCGCACTGGGGCATGACGACTTCGGCGACGCCTACCTGGCACCGGGCGTCTCGTTGCGCCAGCTGCTCGACGAGCGCCTGTGCGGGGTGCCGCGGATCGGCTACGGCGCGCTGGCCGAACGCTGAGGCAGGTGCCCTCTATCTACCACCGGTGCCGCCCCGCCATGAGGTGTTCTGTGGTCTTCACCCACAGGAGATCGTCCCATGCCCTTGAGCGACATCCATCCGCACCAGCATTTCCTCGATGCCCATCTGCCCGCCTGGGCCACCACGCTGCATGACGCCCACTGGCAGGCGCTGGCAGGCAGCCTGCGCCCCGCCCAGGGCCTGCCCGGGGAAGAGGCCGACTGGTTCGCCAACGCCGCGCCGGCGTTGCGCGAAACGCTGCTGCACAGCCAGGCCGAGCTTGACCAGGCACGCCACCGGCTAGCGGTCGCGCTCGGCGGTCTGGAGCAACTCGGCGCGTTCGCCGAACGCCGGCTGGAGGAACGCCTGCGCCGCGATCACGGCCTGCACATCCCGGTACGCACCACCGAGCTGATCTGGCTGCACCACCTGTTCACCCACCAGGTCTATGTCACCCATCATGAACGCCGGTCGCTGCTCGAGGCGGCCTTGCACAACTTCCCCGCCAACGTCGAATTCAGTGCCGACAGCGCCCTGGCCCTACGCGGCAACGCCACCCGGCAGGCGATCACGGTGACCGGCACGACGACCCTGGGCGACAGCGACACCGAGGTGCCGATGGAACTGGACTCCGAACGGTTCGACATCGACCCCCTGCCCCTGAGCCCGGCCCAGTTCGCCGCGTCGTGCCACCAGCTCGATCTGGGCGGTCTGTACCAACTGCACCTGGACCAACAGTTCGCCGCGCCAGCGGTGCGGCCAGCCGCCATCGCCCTGTACCAGCACAGCCTGCGCGCGGCCGCCGACCTGGCCTTGCTGTGCCATCGCATTGGCGGCAAGGCTCGCGACGCCGTCCTCGAAGTGATCGCAGGCAACCAGACGGTGACGTGCCGACGACTGGAACTGTTCGGCGTGCCGCTGCACGAGGCCCTGGTGATCGACGCGGGGCAGGCTGGCCTGCTGCTCTACGTGCCCACCCATGAACACAGCCTGCGCGGCCTGGTCGACCTGCCCGCCCTGCAGGCGCGACTGTGCCAGGACCTCGCCGCCCCCGACTTGCGTCGAGCGCTCGCTGCCTGCGTCGACACGCAACAGCGCAGCACCCTGCTCGACCGCGCCCGGCAGAACCTCGACAGCGAGCAGCGCCGAGGCGTCGACGCACCTTGGCAACTGCCCGACGATGCCGATCCCCACCTGCGGCTGCTGGCTATCGAGGGCGCGCTGTTCGATAGCCTGTTCGACGCCCACCTGACCCGCCTCAAGGCCGAAGCACGGCTGCTGGCGGTGCCCAGCGCCGAGGCCGACGAACAGGCTCGGCGTCGACGTCTGGCGCTGTGGGAGGCGCTGGGCATGGATGCGCTGATGGCGGCCAGCTTCTTCGTCCCGGCGGTGGGCGGCCTGATGCTGGGCGTGACAGCCTGTCAGCTGCTCGGCGAAGTCTATGCCGGCTACCAGGCCTGGCGCGTAGGCGACCGCCACCAGGCGCTCGAACATCTGAAGACCACCGGGCTGAACCTGGCGCTGATCGCCGGGCTGGGCGCGGTCGGCGCCGTCGCCGGCAAACTGAGCGGCACACCGCTGATGCAAGCGCTGGTGCCGGTCGATCTGGCCGATGGCAGCCAGCGCCTGTGGCTGCCGGCACTGGCGGAGTACCGCAGCCCCGTGGCGTTGCCCGAGGCACTGGACGCCAACGTCCAGGGTCAGTTCGTCGATCAGGGCCGGCACTTCATTCGTCTCGACGGCCAGCTGTTCGAGCAACGCCTGGACCCTGACCTGCAGCGCTGGCGCATCGTCCACCCGCAGGATCCTCAGGCCTATGCGCCGTTGCTGGAACACAACGGCACCGGGGCCTGGCGAGTCGAGCAGGAGCAGCCGCAGACCTGGGACAGCCTGCAAGGCGTGCGGCGCCTGCATCCGCAGTTCGCTCAGGCGCATAGTGCCGATGTCGACGCGGCCCTGGCGATCACCGGCCTGGACGACGCGGCGCTGCGCCGCCTGCACCTGCAACATCTGTCCACGCCGCCCCTGCTGGGCGACACGCTGGAACGCCTCTCACTGCTGCGTGAAGTGGTCGCCGAGCTGCCCGAAGCGAATGACCAGGACCTGCTGCAAGCCTTTACCGAGCGCTACGCCCGCTGCGATCTGCACGCCGATGCGCAGCGATTGCTCAGTGCCTATCCCGAGCTGGGCCCGCGCCTGGCCCGCCGAGTGCTGGCCTCTGGATTCGCCAACGAGGCTGCTGCATGGCCAGCGCCGCAGGCGCGCCTGGACAGCCTCAGATACGACCTGCCCCTGGTACGCGGGTTGGAGGGGTTGCAGGTACCCCTGCTGGCTGGCGAGGCCACCGAACGCCTGGTGTTCGCCAGCCTGGCGCAGGTGCCTGGCTGGCCGATGGACCTGCGCCTGGAGTTGCGCGCCGCCAGCCCGCAGGGACCGTTGCTGCGCCGTTGCGGCTTGCCGCTGGCGCCACGCTGCGCGCGGGTGATCAAGACCACGGCAGGCTACGAGGCCGACCTGGGAGAGCGCCCGGTAGCGTTGCCCGCCAGCCATGATCCGCTGCCGGCAGTGCTCCAGGCGCTGCCGGCCGACGCGCGCGCGGCACTGGCGCACGCCCAGGTGCAGTCGTTGCGCTCCAGGGTGCTGGCGCTGGTGGATGAATCGCGAGGCCGCTTCAGGCGACGCCTGCTGGCAGACCGCAGCCTGGGCCACAAGGCACCGGGGCGTCTGCTCGGCGGTCTCGACCCGAGCCCCTTGCAGCCCGACGCATTCGCCACTCATTCCCTGCTATCGCGCCTGCGCCGCCTCTACCCGCTGGCCTCCAACGACGATGCCGAGCGGCTGGTACGTCAGTGGCGAACGAACCTGCAGGTGCCGGAGATCGAAGTGGCACGCCTGGAAGCCAGGCTACGCGAACTGCGCGCGCAACTGAGCGCCTGGGCCGGCAGCTCGGTGCCGCGCCAACGGGCCGTGCCACGTCTGATCGACGCGCAACGGGGCCGTTCGATGATCCAGCTGGCAGACGGCACCTCCCGCTACGCGCTGGACCTTTCCAACCTGGGGCTGGACGATCTGGCCCTGTCGACCCTGCAATTGCCTGACGACTTCGCCCACATCAGCGAACTGAACCTCACCGACAGTCCCGCCGTGAGTACCTTGCCAAGCGGCTTCACGCAGGTGTTCACCGGGCTCGAACGCCTGCGACTGCGCAACTGCAGCTTCACCCGTATCCCGCAGGTCGCCCGCCCCGATCGGGTTATCTGGCTGGACCTGGACCGTAATCCGCTGACCTGGAACGCCACGCTGCAAAGCGATCTGGATCGCTACCGCAACCTGCGCGTGCTGGACTTCTCCGACTGCCCGCTGACCCAGGCGCCCGATCTGAGTCGCCACGAACAGATCCGCACCCTCTACATGGACAACTGCCTCTTGCCGACCCTGCCGGTGGGGCTCGAGCGTCTCACCGACCCATTGCTGCTGGACTTCTCGCGCAACCCGCTGGTCAGCCTGCCGGCATTCCAATGGCTACCCGAGGGGGTCGCCGCCGTCATGCGCCTGGAGAGCGACAGCCTCGGCGCCCTCGCGGCCCAGCAGGTGGAGGCCTACCATCACGCCACGGGCATCGACCTGCTGGTGCCCGACAGCGACTATGAAGAACTGCTGGCCGAGGCCGATGACGGTCAGCTGGATGTGTGGGCACGCTTGCCGGTGGCATTCCGCCGCGACCTGCGCAACCTGCTGGAAAGCGACGACTTCCTCGATGCTCTGCCCTACAGCCGCGACGAAGTGTGGAGACGCCTGCAACGGGCCGACCAGGATGTCTACTACCGGCGCCGAATGCTCGCCCAGCCAGCCACCGCGCTGCTCGACCGCCCAATGGACCAGAGCTGATCCCTGCGCCGCTGACCGTCCGACCGGCCAGGGCGGCGGGTCGGTTCGGGCGCGGTACAGGATCATGGGCCACACTGGAAACTTTGCCTCGGCCGGCGCATGCTCGGCTGAAGCGTTTCATCCGATCAGCTCATCGAAGGTGCCGTAGCCCATGACTTCCCTGCTCGATTCGCTTTTTCCTGCTGCACAAGACATTCCCGAAACCTGGCGTCTGGGCGAGCCACTGGAGCAGCGCGACTATCTCGTCGGCGGCGAACTCCGGCGCTGGGACGGGCCGCTGGCCACCGTGCGCAGCCCGGTGTGGCTCAAGGAAGGGGGCCAAGAGCGCCAGGTGGTGCTCGGCAGCGCGCCCTTGCTCGATGCCGAGACCGCACTGCTGGCCCTGGACGCCGCCGTGCAGGCGTACGACAAGGGCCGTGGCGCGTGGCCGAACATGCGGGTGGCCGAGCGCATCCAGCATGTCGAGGCCTTCCTGGCGCGCATGCGCGAGCAACGCCAGGCCGTGGTGAAACTGCTGATGTGGGAGATCGGCAAGAACCTCAAGGACTCGGAGAAGGAGTTCGACCGCACCTGCGACTACATCGTCGACACCATCGAGGCCCTCAAGGCACTGGACCGGCGCTCCAGCCGCTTCGAACTGGAACAGGGCACCCTCGGCCAGATCCGCCGCGCGCCACTGGGCGTCGCCCTGTGCATGGGGCCCTACAACTACCCACTGAACGAAACCTTCACCACGCTGATTCCGGCACTGATCATGGGCAACACGGTGGTGTTCAAGCCAGCCAAGTTCGGCGTGCTGCTGATTCGCCCGCTGCTCGAAGCCTTCCGCGACAGTTTCCCGCCTGGGGTGATCAACGTCATCTACGGCCGCGGCCGCGAAACGGTCAGTGCGTTGATGGCCAGTGGCAAGGTCGACCTGTTCGCCTTCATCGGCACCCACAAGGCCGCCAGCGACCTGAAGAAACTCCACCCCCGTCCGCACCGCCTGCGGGCAGCACTGGGGCTGGATGCGAAGAACCCCGGCATCGTCCTGCCCCAGGTGGACCTGGACAATGCCGTCGACGAGGCGCTCACCGGCGCCCTGTCGTTCAATGGCCAGCGGTGCACGGCGCTGAAGATCCTGTTCGTGCACGAGGATGTGGTCCAGCCATTCCTGGAGAAATTCCAGCACAAGCTCGCCGCGTTGCGACCCGGCATGCCGTGGACGCCCGGCGTGGCGCTGACACCGCTGCCCGAGCCGGGCAAGGTCGACTACCTCCAGGGGCTGGTCAGCGATGCCCAGGCCCACGGGGCAGAAGTGATCAACCCGGGCGGCGGCCAGCACCGTGGCTCGTTCTTCTACCCGGCGCTGCTGTATCCGGTCTCGCCCGCGATGCGCGTGTATCACGAGGAACAGTTCGGCCCGGTCGTCCCGGTGGTGCCTTACCGTGACCTGCAGACGGTGATCGACTATGTGCTGGACTCCGACTACGGCCAGCAACTGAGCCTGTTCGGCAACGACCCGCAGACCATCGGCCAACTGGTCGACACCTTCGCCAACCAGGTCGGGCGCATCAACCTCAACGCCCAGTGCCAGCGCGGGCCGGACACCTACCCGTTCAACGGCCGCAAGAACAGCGCCGAGGGCACGCTGTCGGTGCACGATGCCCTGCGGGTGTTCTCGATCCGCACGCTGGTGGCCGCGAAGTTCCAGGAGGCCAACAAGACCTTGATCAGCGAGATCATCCGCAACCGCCAGAGCAGCTTCCTGACCACCGACTACATTTTCTGAACCCAGCGCGCAGCGCCGCGCTTGCAGCCGCTCGCGCGCCGCTCCATGCTTGCCACTCAAGGCATGGAGCGGTGCAATGCGAATCATCGAAAAGAACGGGGCCACGGTGCGCACCCTGACGGGCGCCGAAGAGGAAATGCTGGCGGCCTTCGTGGCCGGCACGCTCGCCGGGCCTCGTGTGCTGCAGGCCAACCAGTGGCTGATGAAGGTGCGCAGCGCCAACCACTGGCTGGGCTGCGATTGCCGCCGCGAAGCCATGCCCATTCTCAACGTCAGCCTCAACGGCAACACTGGCACGCTGTTCCTGCGCAACAACCCCGACACCGCCGAACACGCAGCGGGCTGTGCGTTCAGCAAGGACGAGCGCGCCAGCCCTGCCAACACCGACTCGCAGGCCGCGCCGGCCGCCTGGCTCGCCCCCGATACACCGTTGCGCCTGCTGGGCGATTTCCGCCCCAGCGAGGCCGCCGCTGCGGGTGGCAGTGGCGAAAGCACCCAGCGCCGCACGCAATCGCGCCTGCTGTCGCTGCTGCTGAGCTGGATCGAGGCCAGCGGCCTGAACTTCTACGCCACGCACCTGAAGAAAGACCTCAGCGCCCAGTTCGCCGAACTCAGGGCGGTCGCCGCGCGCTACCCCTTGCTCGAGCGCGTGCCGGCGAGCAACTACCTGCAAACCCGGCTGGACATGAAGCACATGATGATGCTCAAGACGCGCCTGCGCGAGTCCAGTGCATTCGGCGAGCATCGCCGCCACGGCCTGCTGCTCGACTGCGTCGAGCGCATCGAGGGACGCAAGGTGGTCACTGCACGCAACGAAGAGGGGTTCGACTTCCAGGGCCATCATCTGCTGTGGGGCGGCAGCCGTACCAGCGGACCCTTGCTGGCCCTGGCGCTCTACTCGCCCGCCACCTCAGGCAGCCATTTCTACGAACTGATCCACATCGCCAGCGTGCCGGTGCTGTCACGCGCTCACCTGTTCCCGGTGTACCGCGACGAGGAACGCGAGCCGCTGAAAGCCCTGGTGTCGCTGATCGACTGGATGGCGGGCAAAGGGGTGAAGGTGCAGATGCGCCGGCCGGTGATCGGCGCAGAGGTCATGGACGAACTGGTGCTGACCTCAGATCAGGACCGCGTGCTGTCGGTATCGCTGCTGGAGGAGCCCGTGGGGCCGGAACCCGAGGTCGAGCATTTCAAGCGCTATGCCGACTTCAAGAGCCCGGAGACCTTCCGCAAGTTCGTGGCCGGGTTCTTCATGCGCGAGCGATGAGCACAGGGGCGGCGAAGCGGCCCCTGTACCGTCGAGGCACGTCGTCGAAGCGCTAGAACGCCGCCACGAAGATCGCCTCGATCTCAGCCTGGCTGGCACTGCGCGGATTGGTCAGCCCGCAGGCATCCTTCAGCGCATTGCTCGCCAGCACCGGTACGTCTTCACGCTTGGCCCCCAGGGCCTGCAGGCCGGCCGGAATACCCACATCTGCGGCCAGCGCTTCGATGGCCGAAACGGCCGCCGCGGCGCCCTGCTCTTCGCTCAGGCCGCAGACCTTGATGCCCATCGCCTTGGCCACGTCACGCAGGCGCGCAGCACTCACCTGGGCATTGAAACGCTGCACGTGAGGCAGCAGCACGGCATTGCAGACGCCGTGGGGCAGGTCATAGTAGCCACCGAGCTGGTGGGCCATGGCGTGTACGTAACCCAGCGAGGCGTTGTTGAAGGCCATGCCGGCGAGGAACTGAGCATAGGCCATGTTTTCCCGGGCTTGCAGGTCCTGGCCGTCGTTCACCGCCTGACGCAGATTGTCGCTGATCAGGGTCACGGCCTTCAGCGCGCAGGCATCGGTGATCGGCGTGGCGGCGGTGGACACGTAGGCTTCGATGGCGTGGGTCAGTGCGTCCATGCCGGTGGCGGCGGTCAGGCCCTTGGGCATGCCGACCATCAGCGCCGGGTCGTTGACCGACAACAGCGGCGTCACATTGCGGTCGACGATGGCCATTTTCACGTGGCGCGCTTCGTCGGTGATGATGCAGAAGCGGGTCATCTCGCTGGCGGTGCCGGCGGTGGTGTTGATGGCGATCAACGGCAGTTGCGGCTTGGCCGAACGGTCGACGCCCTCGTAATCGCGGATGTGCCCGCCGTTGGTGGCGCACAGCGCGATGCCCTTGGCGCAGTCGTGGGGCGAGCCGCCGCCCAGTGACACCACGCAATCACAGCGCTCGCGCTGCAACAGGGCCAGGCCCGCCTCGACGTTGGCGATGCTGGGGTTGGGCTTGGCGCCGTCGAAGATCGCCGAGTCGATGTCACGCTCGGCCAGCAGGCCGGCGATGCGCGAGGCCACGCCGGCCTTGGCCAGCCCCGCGTCGGTGACGATCAATGCCTTGCGCAGGCCGTAGCCGGCGATGGCGGTCATGGCCTCGTCCAGGCAATCCAGGCCCATGATGTTCACCGCAGGAATGAAAAAAGTGCTGCTCACGGGCGAGATCCTCTCAGGTTGTTGTCTGTCTGCTGGCGAGCATCACGCCCTTTGCCAGGGCGGATGTTGATCCAGAGCAACGCGCTGTGACTGCCGGGTCGATACGGGACCCAGCGGCGATGAACGGCCTGGTTCAACCGAGGAACAGGCGGTAGGCCGGGTTGTCCGTTTCATCCCAGTAGTCGTAGCCCATCGCCTGGAGCGC
Organism: Pseudomonas sp. S30; assembly: GCF_016518545.1. GTDB lineage: Bacteria > Pseudomonadota > Gammaproteobacteria > Pseudomonadales > Pseudomonadaceae > Aquipseudomonas. Next base: position 169,760 of record NZ_JACVTO010000010.1, on the reverse strand, counting down.
CTCGGGCAGGCCGTCGTGTTCGTCCTGCGGCACTTGCAGCCCTACCAACACGCGGGCCTGAGCGGCGCCATGGTTGCGGTAATGGAACAGGCTGATGTTCCAGCGCCGGCCCAGGCGTTCGAGAAAGCCCAGCAAGGCGCCGGGGCGCTCGGGAAACTCGAAGCGCAGCACGCGCTCGTCGGCCAGGGGCGCGGCGTGACCGCCCACCGTGTGGCGCACGTGCAGCTTGGCCAGCTCGTTGTCGGTGAGGTCGACGACCTCGTAGCCCTGCCCGACCAGGCTGTCGAGCAGCGCCGAGCGCGACGCGTGCTGCGGATGGGTCTGCACGCCGACGAACAGTCGCGCCGGCTTGTCGGGCTGATAGCGGTAGTTGAATTCGGTGACCTGGCGCCGACCCAGCGCCTGACAGAACGCGCGAAAACTCCCGGGACGCTCAGGCACGGTGACGGCGATCACCGCCTCGCGCTGCTCGCCCAGCTCGGCGCGCTCGGCCACATGGCGCAGCCGGTCGAAATTGATGTTGGCGCCGGAATCGATCGCCACCAGGGTCTGCCCCTGCACGCCTTCGCGCCTCACGTACTGCTTGATCCCCGCCACGGCCAGGGCGCCGGCAGGCTCGGTGATCGAACGGGTGTCGTCGTAGATGTCCTTGATCGCGGCGCACAGTTCGTCGCTGCTCACGCTGATCACCTCGTCGACGAAATGCCGGCACAGCTCGAAGCAGTGGGCGCCCACCTGAGCCACCGCGACGCCATCGGCGAAACTGCCGACCTGCGGCAGCACCACGCGCTCGCCGGCCGCCAGGGCCGCTTGCAGGCAGTTGGCATCGTGGGGTTCGACACCGATCACCTTGACCTGCGGTCGCAGGTACTTCACGTAGGCGGCGATGCCGGCGATCAGGCCGCCGCCGCCGACCGGCACGAAGATCGCGTCCAGCGCTCCGGGCTGCTGGCGCAGGATTTCCATGGCCACGGTGCCCTGGCCCGCGATCACGTCCGGATCGTCGAACGGCGGCACGAAGGTCTGACAGTGCTGCTCGGCCAGGTGCAGCGCATGGGCCAGGGCGTGCGGGAAGCTGTCGCCGTGCAGCACCACCTCGCCACCCCGCGCACGGACCCCGGCGATCTTCAGTTCCGGCGTGGTGGTGGGCATGACGATGGTCGCCAGCATGCCCAGGTGCGCGGCGGCCAGGGCGACGCCCTGGGCATGATTGCCGGCCGAGGCGGTGATCACGCCTCGCTCGCGCTGGGCCTGGGACAGGCGCGACAGCCGCGTGTAGGCGCCACGGATCTTGAAGGAGAACGTCGGCTGCAGGTCCTCGCGCTTGAGCAGCACCTGGTTGCCCAGCCGGGCGGACAAGGCTGGGGCCAGTTGCAGCGGGGTTTCGATGGCCAGGTCGTATACCGGGGCCGCGAGGATGCGCCGCACCTGCTCGCCGAGCAACTGCTGGGGCGTGAGTGCACGACGGGGAAAGACGTTCAGTTGGCTCATCGAAGACTCCGTGGGTCATGGGGTGTACCCGGAGTCGAGAAGAAAAAACCCGCCTCCAGGGCGGGTTTGGTGCCAGTGCGCGCTAGCCCGCCAATCCGATGATGGCGGTAATAATGATCAGGCCGAAGGTGCGCGCTGGCAGGGAGGTATTCATGGGTTGGAAACTTAGCTCGGTCGCTGCCACGAAGTCAACAGCGCGCTGCGGGTTGCTGGGCCGAAAGCGGCACATCGAACACTTTGTCGAAAGCCCACTGGAACACGAAGGCGTAGACGAAGAAGAACACGAACAACGCCAGGTTGGTGAGCAACGCGCTCCACAGGCTGATTTCCAGCCAGTAGGCGACCAGCGGCAACAGCAACAGCACCAGCCCGCCTTCGAAACCCAGGGCATGCAGCAAGCGCCGCAGCCAGGTCCGCTCGCGTCGCGCCTGGCGCGATTCCCAACGTTCGAACGCCCAGTTGTAGCCCATGTTCCAGCTAAGCGCGATGCCGGACATCAGTACCGACAGCAGCGTCGAGTGGGCCATGCCGGCATCGAACATCAGGGCCAGCGCAGGCGCCACGCAGGCGACCGCGAAGATTTCGTAGAGAATGGCCTGAACGACCTTGCGAGCCTTGCCTTGCACGGGGCGCTCCTTGGCGAACCTGGGCAAGGACGGTACCCCGCTTCAGGCCTGCGTTCAAGGGGCTGGGCGCCCTACTGCTCGGTGTCCTGCACCGCCGCCGAGCGTTCGGCAGGCTCCGGCGCGCCCAGGGCCTGGCTGAAAAAGGCGGCGGTTTCGTTGTGCAGGCTGCGGTGCACTTCGCGGCGGTCGACGCCCTCGCCGTCCTTGCACAGCGGCCCCAGCCGTTGGCGCTGCTCCTCATCGCACGGCGCCATGAAGACGAAATGACCAGCGCCGGCGAGCAGGCGATAATCGGGAGTGACCGGCAGCTTGCGCGCCAGCGCGCTGGCATTGCGCTCCACCGCCAGCAACTGGTCCTGATCACCGCTGTAGATCAGTGCGGGGACCTGCACCCCGGCCAAGGCATGGCGACCGAACAGCAGGCCCAGCGGCGCCATGAGCATCACCGCACCCACCCGCTCATCAGCCTGGGGCGCCAGTTCGCTGCGGTCGGCGATCAGCACGCCGTGGGTCTTGCAGGCATCGGCGTCCATGGGCCGTTCCACGCAATAATTACGCAACCGGTCCAGATCCGGTCGAGCACCGGAGAGGATCAAGGCGGTCTCCCCACCGGCCGAATAGCCGATCACGCCGACCTTGCCCGGATTGAGATAGGGGCTCAGCAGCCTGTCGGCCCGCGCCGCGCTGATCGCCGCGCTGACCTGCAGGGGACGCCCGTAGAGGTTGCTGAGGGTGCCCAGGCGGCTATGGTCACGCAGGTTGTCGCCCGGATGGGTGACCGCCACCACGACGAACCCCTGGCGCGCCAGCGAGGTGGCCAGGTCGTGCAGCGCCACGGGCGTGCCGGTATTGCCATGGGACATTACCAGCAAGGGGAACTGCCCCATGGCCACCGGCGCCTCGTCGGCGACGCGCAGGGTGTAGCCATCGAGACGGGTCGATCGGGCTGCCGCGCTGCTGGGATAGAACACCAGCGCCTGCATGGGCTGGGCATCGACCGGATCGGTGAGCGCCAGGCGGTGCAAACCGGCCTGCCACGGGGCAGCCTCGGCGCGGGTCAACAGGCCGCCGAGCAGAATGAGGGTCAGCAGGGCTCGCGTTTTCATGACCCGCAACGCTCCCTTCGCATGGACGAGTCACCCAAGCATAGAAGCCGCTGGGCGCGGGCAGATGAAAACTGCATGAAAAAGCCGGCTGTCGTGGGAAACGACAGCCGGCGAGTCACATCGGCCTGGATCAGGCCGCGAACTGCGCCTGAGCGATCTGCGCCTGAGCGGCGGCGATGGCCGAACTGCGTTGCTCGGGGCCATAGGCCAGGCCCTCGGCACGCACGATCTGCAGGTCGGTGATGCCGATGAAGCCAAGGAACACCTTGAGGAATTCTTCATGACCCACGCCGGTCGGCTGACCCTGGTGCACGCCGCCAGCAGTGGACACCAGCACCACTTTCTTGCCGCCGCACAGGCCTTCGGGACCGGCTTCGGTGTAACGGAAGGTCTTGCCGGCGACGCAGACACGGTCGATCCAGGCCTTGAGCTGAGTCGGAACGCTGAAGTTGTACATCGGCGCGCCGATCACCACGGCGTCGGCTGCCAGGAACTCGGCCAGGGTTTCGGCGCTCAGGCGTGCTTCATGGGCCTGGGCGGCATCACGCGCCTGCTCGGCGGTGCCAGCGGCGAGCAAGGTGGCGGCGGAGAAATGGCTGAAGGCATCGGCGGCGAGGTCGCGGTAGGTCACTTCCACGCTCGGGTCAGCGGCCTTCCAGGCTTCGACCACTTCGCGGCTCAACTGACGGGAGGCAGAGTTGTCGCCCAGGATGCTCGAGTCGATGTGCAGCAGTTTCATGCAATTCTCCTGTGAATGACGACCGCGCGTGAGCGATCAATGCAGAGGATGCTACACAACGCGTCAACAGGTGAATAGGCGATGAAAGCGCGCTGGTTCGTCCTACTGGTGAGACAATCCACACCCCCGGACGCCGTCGATCCTGCACCTCCCATCGTTTTGCTCGGTGTCTGCCGCTGCCGAGGGCTTCACGCGGTGTCGGCTGCCGCCCGCGCGGCGATCAGGCTGCCTGGCGGGGGCAGACGACGGAAGTAGTCATCCACCCCGGCGAAGATCGCCTCGGCGATCCGGCGCTGATGGCGCGTGTCGTGCAGGCGCCGACAATCCCCAACATTGGAGATGAACCCGGTTTCCACCAGGATCGACGGTACCGCTGCGGACTTGAGCACCGCAAAACCCGCCTGCTCCACCTTCGCCTGGTGCAGGCTGGCCACGTCACCCAGTTGCGCCAGTACCGAATGGCCGAGGTCCAGGCTGGTGGAAATGGTCGCATTCATCGACATGTCCAGCAGCACACCGGCGACCATCGCGTCGCTCTGCTCGAGCCCGACGGGCAGGCCGCCCCCCAGCGCATCGGCGCCATTCTCCCGGTCGGCCAGCCAGCGTGCCATCGACGAGCTGGCGCCGGCCTGGGACAAGGCGAAGACCGAGGCGCCGGAAGCGGTCAGCCTGGGCGCAGCATCGGCGTGCACCGACACGAACAGGTCGGCGTTCAGGCGTTGCGCCACTTGTGCGCGCTTGCGCAACGGAATGAACACATCGGAGGTGCGTACCAGCTTGGCTTTGTAGCCCTTCTGCGCGTTCACTCGCCGGGCCAGCAAGGTGGCGATCTGCAACGCGACGATTTTCTCCTGCTCGCCCTTGGCACCCACCGCGCCGGGATCCTTGCCGCCATGCCCGGCGTCGATCACCACCAGCAGGTCTCGCCCCGCCCCGCCGCTGGCACGCGCTGGCGGCACACGCACCACGCCGGCAGCCGCGACCGCCGGCAAAGCGTCGGCCAGTTGCACTTCGAGCCGGGTGCCGCCCGGTGGGGTCGGGCGCAGCACGGCGCGAACGCCCGGCCTGTCCAGGTCCATGACGATCCTCAGATCACCCGTGGGGGTGATGCCGCTGCGTATCCCGGTGACCGGCGTGCCGTCCAGCACCACCCCGCTCAACGAGGTCTGCAGCACGGCTCGAGGCAGGTCCAGCACCACCCTGGGCGGGCGCTCCAGGCTGAAGCTGTTGGCCAGCACCGGGCCTGTGAAGTCGAACACCAAGGTGGTGACGCCCCCCGCCCTGTCCACGCTCACCCGCCGCACGGCCTGGGCGGCATGGACCGTCATCGAAGCCGGCAACGCCAGACCGGCCACGATGAATTTCAGCACACTGCGTCTTTGCACGTTGTTCCCTCCAACGCGGGACCGCTGATCAGTGATCGAAGGCCTGGGCCAGCAACCGGGTGTTGTAGTCCATCATTTTCAGGTAGGTCGGCACCGGTCCGTTTTCATCGGAAAGCGATTCGGGGTACAGCGCCCCGCCGGCCACCGCGCCGGTGGCCCGGGCGATCTGCTGCACGAGCCGCGCATCGTTGGAGTTCTCGATGAAATACACCTTGATGTGCTCCTGGCGAATCTGTTCGATGAGCGAGGCTACCTGTGCGGCGCTGGCTTCGGTCTCGGTGGACAGGCCCAGTGGCGACAGGAAGGTCACGCCATACTCCGCGGCGTAGTAGCCGAACGCATCGTGGCTGGTGAGCACCTTGCGTCGTGCCGGCGGCACCTGGGCGAATTGGCGGTGAATACGTTGGTTGAGGGCGTCGAGCTGCGCCAGGTAACGCTGAGCGTTGGCGTGGAAGGTCGGCGCCTGGGCCGGATCCGCCGCGCTCAAGGCCGTTTCGATGCGCATCACCCAGTGCTTGACGTTCGACGCGCTGTTCCACACATGAGGATCGGTGACGGTCTTGCCCGCTTCGCTCAGGGTGTGGGTGTCGAGGCCGTCGGACACCACCACCGCAGCCGTGCCGGCGCCCGCTGCACGCACCAGCTTCTCGAACCAGCTTTCCAGGCCCAGGCCGCTGACGAAGGTCACGTCCGCGTTCTTCAACGCCTGCGCATCCTTGGGCGAAGGTTCGAAATCATGGGGATCGCCATTGGCCGGCACGAGACTGGTGACGTTCACCTGCTCGCCGCCGACGTTCTTCACCACGTCGGCCAGCACGGTGAAGCTGGCGACCACCTGCAAGGGCCGCGCGGACGCAGGCAAGGCGAAACACAGCCAACCGAGGGCACCGATCAGGACGGGCAAGAACCGAGCATGTCGCATACTGTCTCCTTATTGTCGTCGAACGGGCAGAACCGGGCGCACCCCTCGCCACGCCACGCCCTGCGGTCCGAACAGCAGGGCGAGCACGTAGAGCGAACTGTTGACCAGGATGATGGTGGGGCCGGAGGCGACGCTCAGGTGGTAGGACACCAGCAAGCCCACATAACCGGAGAGGGCGGCGCTGGCGGCTGCGATCAGCAGCATCACCGGCAGTCGCCGGGACAGCAATTGAGCCACGGCCGCCGGCAGCATCATCATGCCCACGGCCATGAGCGTGCCCAGGGTCTGGAAGCCGGCCACCAGGTTCAGCACCACCAACAGCAGGAACACCAGGTGATACAGCGTCCCTCGCCCGCCCACGGCGCGCAGGAACCCCGGGTCGATGCACTCCACGATCAGCGGCCGGTAGATGAGCGCGAGCGCCAGCAGGGTGACCGTAGTGATCCCTCCCACCAGCCACAGCGCCGCGTGATCGATCGCCAGAATGGTGCCGAACAGCACGTGCAGCAAGTCGATGTTCGAGCCGCGCAGCGACACGATCATCACCCCCAACGCCAGGGACGTGAGATAGAAACTGGCGAAGCTGGCGTCCTCCTTGAGCGAAGTGACGCGACTGACCACGCCCGACAGCAGCGCCACGCTCAAGCCGGCGACCAGGCCACCCAGCCCCATGGCCGGCAACGACAAGCCCCCCGCGATGACGAAACCGATCGCGGCCCCCGGCAGCACCGCGTGGCTCATGGCATCGCCCACCAGGCTCATGCGCCTGAGCATCAGCAACACCCCGACCGGGCCGGCGCTCGCCCCGACCGCCAGCGTGGCGACCAGCGCGCGGCGCATGAAGCCGAAGTCCACGAACGGCGCGACGAGCACTGCCCAGAGGCTCATGACGCCTGGCACTCGCCGACGGTGCAGGCGCTCCAGTCCTGTGCCAGCGCACGGGCTTCGTTCAGGTTCTGCGCGGTCAGCACCTGCCGGGTCGGCCCCCAGGCCACCACCCGGTGGGCGAGCAACAGGGTCTGGGGAAACAGCGCGTGGATCTGCTCCAGGTCGTGCAGCACCGCGATGACCGTACGACCTGCACGGTGCCACGTCTCGATGACCTGGGTCAGATCGTCCACCGTGCGCGAGTCGAGCGCCGTGAACGGTTCGTCGAGCACGATGACCTGGGCATTCTGGACCAGCAGCCGGGCGAACAGTACCCGCTGGAACTGGCCCACGGACAAGGCCCCGATCGGACGGCCCTGCATCCCGGCCAGGCCGACCTCGTGCAGGGCATGGTGCACGGCCTCGATCATCGCCGCGGACAGCCCGCCCAGCACGCCCATGCGTTTCCAGGCGCCCAGGCACACCACGTCGGCGACGCTGATGGGAAAGCTGCGGTCGATCGCCGAGGCCTGGGGCAGGTAGCCGATGTCGGCCCTGCGCACACTGCCCAGCTCGACCCGACCCGAAGCGCCGACCTCGCCCATCAACGCCTTGAGCAGCGTCGACTTGCCTGCGCCGTTGGGCCCGGCGATCGCGGTCAGGCTGCCAGGCTCGAACCTGCCCGTCACCCCGACCAGCGCGGGTGAGTCGCCATAGTGGACCGACAGATCGTGCAGGGAAATCGCCGCACCCTTCATGGCAGGGATACCGCCCATCCGATCGCCACCCACAGCGGAACGAGCAGCAGCGCCACGCCCACCAGGCGCAGCCACGCCGACGTGGCCAGGAGCGAATTGAACGAGTTTTCAGACATGGACAACATCACTTCGAAAGTCGTAATTGATACAATATAACGTAATGTAAAATTGAAAGCGTGAACATGACCGATTTTTCATCTGCCCCTCGCCTGTCGACGCACAGGCAGCAACACAGCGCCTGAGGCGACCCGGTCCGGCGCGACGAACGTGGGATTCCTACACAAGCTTTTGTACAGTGCAGGTGTAAGCGAGCCGCTGACGCCCCGCTAACAGCCCATTGCGTCAGTCGTATCCAGTATCCAGCCAGGAAAGATCGACCCGCGCAGATGCAAGACCTCAACGACCTGTTCTATTTCGCCCGCGTGGTCGAAGCCGGCGGATTCGCCGCTGCCGGCCGGCAGCTGGGCATTCCCAAATCGCGCCTGTCGCGGCGCATCGCCGAGCTCGAGGCGCGCCTGGGCACACGCCTGTTGCAGCGCACCACCCGGCAACTGAAGCTGACCGCCGTCGGCGAGCGCTACCTGCATCATTGCCAGGCGATGCTGCTCGAAGCCGAGATGGCCGACGAGGCCGTGGCCAGCATGAGCAGCGAGCCGCGCGGGCGCTTGCGGGTGTCCTCGCCGGTGGCGCTGGCCCACGCTTTCCTGCCGCCGGTGATCAACCGCTTCCTCACCCAGTACCCGCAGGTGCAACTGGACATGGTGCTGGTCAATCGCCGCGTCGACCTGATCGCCGAAGGCATCGACGTGGCCTTGCGCGTACGCGATCTGGGCGACGAGGACCCTGCCCTGGCCACCCGCCGCTTGCGTCAGGCACGCATGCACCTGGTGGCCGCCCCCGGTTTCGCCGAGGGCCTGGAGCACCCGTCGCAGTTGCAGGGTCTACCGGTGCTGGGAGCGGCCGAAGCGGACCGGCTGGTGCATTTTCGTCTGCTCGGCCCCGGCGGCCAGGTACAGGAGATCGCCCTGGAGCCGCGCCTGGCGATCGACGACTTCATCGTGCGCAAGGCCTCGGCCTGCGCCGGACTGGGTTTCACCGCGCTGCCGAGCATGTACTGCGAGGACGAACTGGCGCGCAGCGAACTGGTGCCGCTATTACCGCAATGGTCGCTGCCTGGGGGCTATCTGCAGGCGGTCTACCCACATCGACGCGGCGTCCTGCCCGCCGTGCGGGTATGGATCGATCATCTGGCGGCCTCGTTCGAGGCCTGTGGAGAGCGTTATGTCTGAGCGTGCGATGAGCGCCGAACAGGCGGCAGCCTTCTGCCTGAGCCTGCCGGGGGCGCAGGAGGACTACAAATGGGGCGGTATCCGGGTGTTCTCGGTGGCGGGCAGCAAGATGTTCGCCGTGCAGGACCTGGCCGGCGCCGGGCTCTCGTTCAAGGTCGATGACCTACTGTTTCTGGGCTACTGCGACCGTCCCGGCGTGCGGCCGGCACCCTACCTGGCTCGGGCCAGGTGGATCAGCGTGCAGCCGCCCTACGCCCTGGCCGCGGATGAGCTGCGCGAACTGCTGCGGCGCTCGCACCAGCTGGTGGTGCGACGCCTGCCCAAGCGGCTCCAGGTGGGGCTGCTGCTCGACTGACGCGAACACGCCAGGGCGGGCTCAGTGCCAGGCGCCAGCCGAGCCGCTGAACCACAGGGAGTAGATCCAGAATGCCTGGTGCAGCACGACGATGAGCCAGAACACCACCTGGTAGGCGACCTTCCGGGTCTTGTGGCGAAACAGTTGCTGGGCCAGCAGCGCGCCGGGCCAGCCGCCGACCAGCTCGGCGACATGCAGCACCTTTTCCGGCGTGCGCCAGGCCTGTGCGCGAGCCTGGCGCTTGTCCTGCCAGTACAACAGCAGGCACCCCAGGCTGGCCAGCGGATACAACGCCAGCGGCAGCCAGGAACGACCGGTCCAGGCCATGGACGCCGCCCCCATGCCCGGAATCAGGCACAGCCCCAGCAGCACCAGCAACTTCTGGCGCAGGTAGCGCACCCCGCCGCTGGCCTGGCCTGGACTGCCCACGGCCTTGTCCCGCGTCATCCGGCGTGCGCCGTCGCCCAGTCGACCCAGCCGAACTGCCAGGTGGCCAGGATCAACAGGCCGAAGGCGATGCGGTACCAGGCGAACACGGCATAGCTGTGATTGGCGATGAACTTGAGCAGCGCGCGCACCGCGATCATGGCGAAGATGAACGACACCACGAAACCGATGGCGAACACCGGCAGGTCGGCCGGCTGGAACAGGTCGCGGTACTTGTAGCCCGAATACACCGCTGCACCGACCATGGTGGGCATGGCCAGAAAGAACGAGAACTCGGTGGCCGCCTTGCGCGACAGGCCGAACAGCAGGCCGCCGATGATGGTCGAGCCCGACCGCGAGGTGCCTGGAATCATTGCCAGACACTGCACCAGGCCGACCTTCAGGGCGTGGCTCCAGTGCATGTCGTCGACGTGATCGACGCTCACACGGTGATCGCGCTTCTCGGCCCAGAGCATGATGACGCCACCGACCACCAGCGCGACCGCCACGGTGATGGGGTTGAACAGGTATTCGTGAATCAGGTCGGCGAACAGCACCCCCAGCACCACGGCCGGCATGAAGGCGATCAGCAGGTTGGCGGTGAAGCGCCGGGCCCTGGGCTGCGTCGGCAGGCCGTGCACCACCTGGAAGATCTTGCTGCGAAACTCCCACACCACCGCCAGGATCGCACCCAGCTGAATGATGATGTTGAAGGCCATGGCCCGCTCGCCACCGAAATCGATCAGGTCGGCCACGATGATCTGGTGACCGGTGCTGGAGATCGGCAGGAACTCGGTCAGCCCCTCGACGATACCCAGAATGATTGCCTGAAAGGCACTCCAAAAATCCATCAACGCCCCCAAAAATGGACACCGCTCATGGTCGGCATCCTAGTTTTTTTCCATTACAGATCGGCGCCGCCCGCGCGGCGTCGCTGTTTTACAGCGTCCGTTGGTCTCGACGCCAGCGAAAAAGTTCGCGCAGGCTAAAGGTTTCATCTTGCGCGGCCGAGATCCTATCAGAGACCTGCGCGCAGGCGCGCGCGGGATGCAACAAGGATGTCGAAATCGGTCTCTAGTGTGGTGTATCACAAGTAAACGCTATAAATGCCGGCGCTTTTCACGCTCATGCGGCGTTGCCGCTCCTCGCCGTAGCTGGGCTACGACTCGTCGCGGCGCCTTGCCTGAGCATGAAAATCACTCGGCCTTTATCAGCGTTACTTGTGAAACACCACACTAGCCGTTGGTCGACTGGGTTGCTGGGCATCCACCGTGGTTGGATGTCCCTCGTATAAGAAGAACAAGGCAAAGGAGTGAGCAGTTGATGAACGCATTGAGAGCGATGTCGATCGGCCGGCGTCTGTGGCTGATCCTGTGGGTGGCGGTGATCATGCTGGTGCTGCTGGGGCTGCTGATGCTGCGCCAGATCCATGGCGAGCTGTACCAGGCCAAGGCGGAAAAGACCCGGCATGTGGTGCAGACCGCCGTGGGGGTGCTGGCCTATTACCAGGGGCTAGAAACCGCCGGCACCCTGGACCGCAACACGGCCCAGCAGCAGGCGTTGCAGGTGGTCCGCGGGCTGCGCTACGACAAGGACGACTACTTCTGGATCAACGACCTGCAGCCGAAGATGATCATGCACCCGGTCAATGCCAAGCTCGATGGCCAGGACCTTTCGGCAATCCGCGATCCCGACGGCTTCGCCGTATTCAACGAGATGGTGAGCCTGGCCAAGGCCCAGGGCGCCGGGCCGGTCAACTACCGCTGGCCCAAGCCCGGGGCCAGCGAGCCGGTGGCCAAGACCTCGTACATCGAGCTGTTCAAGCCCTGGGGCTGGATCATCGGTTCCGGGGTGTACGTGGACGATGTGCAGGCCGAGTTCACCCGCCGGGTGCGTGATGCCTCGCTGCTGGGGGTGGCGATCGCCCTGCTGATGGGCCTGCTGGTATGGATGATCGCCCGCAGCATCGCCCAGCCCTTGCGCGAGGCGGTGCACGCCATGGGCCAGATCGCCAGTGGCGAGAGCGACCTGACCCGGCGCCTGGACACCCACGGGCATGACGAGATCACCCAGCTGGGTGAATATTTCAACCGTTTCAACGGCAAGTTGCAGGGTGTGGTGGGCCAGCTCCAGGGCACGGCTCATGCCTTGGGCCAGACCGCCGGTCAGGTCGGCGACAATGCCGGCAGCGCCCAGCAGCACAGCGCCAGCCAGTCCCTGCAGATGGACCAGGTGGCCACGGCGGTGAACGAGGTCACCTACGCGGTGCAGGACGTGGCCAAGAATGCCGAGCAGGCGGCCGGCGAAATGCGAGCGGCCCAGGCCCAGGTCGACCAGGGCCAGCAGGCGATCCAGGGCAGTTTGCAGCAGATCGATCGGCTGTCGGCGACCATCGACCAGGCCCAGGGCGTGATCCGCGACCTGGCCGGGCACAGCACGCGGATCGGCGGTGTGCTGGAGGTGATCCGCTCGATCGCCGAGCAGACCAACCTGCTGGCCCTGAATGCCGCCATCGAGGCCGCGCGGGCGGGCGAGCAGGGCCGGGGCTTTGCCGTGGTCGCCGACGAAGTGCGCCTGCTGGCCCAGCGCACTGCCCAGTCGACCGCCGAGATCCAGACCATGATCGAACACCTGCAAGGCCAATCGGACGCGGCAGTGAAGGCCATCGACACCTCCAGCGAGGCGTCGCGCCAGACCGTCACCCAGGCCCGTGAAGCCGGCAGCCGACTGACCGCCATCGAGCAGGCCCTGCACACGCTGGCGACGCTGAACACCTCGATCGCCAGCGCGACCTTGCAGCAGACCCATGTGGTGGAGGAAATCAACCGCAACGTGCTCGATACCGCGGGGCTCTCGCAGCAGACCGCCGAAGCGGCGCGCCAGTCCAGCGACGCCGGCATGGCGCTGGCACGGCTGAGCGAGGAACTGGAGCAGCTGTTGCGTCAGTTCCGCGTGTGAAGGCGCAGGGCGCGGCCAGGGCAGCAGCCACCGCCACCTGACAAGTCTGTCAGTAGACGCTGCCAGCGTGCCTGGCCGAACGTTGACCTTCCAACTGGAACGGGAGGTCGACATGTACACCCACAGCCTGGCGGCAGCCCTGGTGCTGGGCCTGCCCACCGCACTCGGCGCCGCGCCGATCGCCGTGGACACGCCGCAGAACACGGTCCGGCGTATCAACGACAACTACAACCGTCTCGACAATGCCTGCAAGCAGCCTGACGGCGCGCCGCGCGGCCATTACTATTGCAGCGGAGTCACGCTGCGGATGGTCGACGATGGTCCCTTCAACCCCTGGGACTACAGCCCCTACGCGCTGAAGACCGGCGCCACCTCGTTCAGCTGGATCCGCAAGGACCTCAGCACCAGCCGACTGATCCGACCGGCCGGCTTCATCCTGCGCACCCCGCAGGACGCTCGCGCGCTGCAGGCACCGGTGATGGAAACCGGCTTCATGTGCATCTACAGCTTCGACGGCTTCACCGGCCCGGATCGACAGGCCTGGGGCTGTGGCGCCTTCAAGCAGGCCGCTGCCGCCGGACGCTGGTCCGAAACCCGCCCCGAGGGTTATCAGCAACGGTCGGCAACCACGCCGGCCAATGCCAATGCGGCACTGGCCTGGGGCTCGTGCGACCTGCGCAAGATCGACACGCCGACACAATGGCGTGCCCAGTACAGCCACCTCAGGCCCCCTGCTCTGGCCCCCACCAGCCTCAACCGCATCCAGGTCCAGCAATGCTCGTGGAATGCAGAGCAGGCTGCGGACTGGGACGCCATGATCCAGGTGCATGAGGCCCCGGGCACCCGGCACCGGGATGCCTTCGCGCGCAAGGAACTGCTCAACGAGTTCCTGCTGCGCAACGACACCCACGGCGCGTCGGCCGAGGACGGCAGCGCACGCCTGCCGTTCATCGATGCGTTCGTCTGGGACGTGCACAGCACCTATGTCGCCAGTACCCGTGGCGATACCCGCAAGGCCCGCCCCACGGTGGGCCTGAAGCCTGCCCAGGCGTTCCAGCGCAAGCTGTATGCCGAAGGCTATGCCGTGCCCATCCTGCGCCTGGACTTCACCAAACCCGCCAGCCAGCGGTTCAGCTACGAGCCCAAGGATCAGGTGATAGCGCTCGACGACGCAGCACTGGAACCGGCCCCGAAGCCGGACCCGCAAACGCCGCAGCAACAGCAGCAGCCCGGCGACCTGGTCGCATCGGCCGACTGGGTCGAGCGCAAGCCAGGCGAGCTGGGCATGGGCCGTGCCGAGAAATCCCTGCTGCTCAAGCTGGCGCCTGGCGTCAAGCTCAGCCCCGCCAACGTCGACGCCATTTACGAGGCCCTCGAAGCCCGCTATGGCGACAGCCCGCAATGGCTGCATGACGAAATCCATGCAGGCAGCATGCGCGCACAATTGCAATGCCTGGCCGTGCGGCATCCAAACGCCAGCCAGTGGCAACTGGAACCCTGGCGTCCCGTGCTGTCGCCGGCGCAGATGCAGAGCGCCAACTGCAACCCGGTGCGCAGGCTGATCGAATCGACGCGCTGGTCGGTGCTGGAGCGCGATGGCCAGCCGTTGAAGGCCCAGGGCAGCGAAGAACCACTGTTCGGATTGCGGGTCGTCCCCACTTCGCTGGGTCGCCAGGCGAGCACCAAGCAGCTCTACGCTGAATTGTTCCGCCAGGAAGGCCTCGACCCACGCTGGCAGGAGGGGGCCGAAGCGAGTATGGAGTTGCAATTGGGTTGCCTGCTCAAGCTCTACAACCGCAAGGCCGACTGGAATTTGGAGCCTTTCCGGATGGCCACCTCGGTGGCGCAGACCGAAGCGGCCAAGTGCAACCCCTGAATGTGACTCACGCCATTAGCCCAGGGGCGCTGCCAGGCAACGCGCCTGGGCGAAGCGCCCAGGTCTAGACCGGATTGCAGCCGACTTTCTCGGCCTGCTCCTCGGTCACGAACGGCCGTGCAGGCTCGAGGTTGTAGGTGGACTTGTAGCGGATCGGATTGCCGACCTTGTCCTTGCCGAACACGTGGCAGGCCAACTGCGTGTGCATCGAATTGCTGCGCGAGCCTTTGTCGTAGGACTTCCAGCGCTCGTCGTTGCCGTAGCGGCTCTTGAGTTCGGCGTACATCGCGTCGATCCCGGCGCGGTCGACGTTACGCCCGCAGCGGGTCGGTTTCACCGACAGCGTCCAGATATTCTTGCGGTAGCCCGGATCGTAGCGGCGCACCCATTCGGCGCTGTCGACGTAGCGGCTGCAGGTATCGTTGGCCCGCTTGCCATCGGCGCTGAGGTACTGCGCGTTGGATTCGCACGAGAAGCGCGTCTTGCTCGAGGCATTCCTGGGGAAGTCCATGCGCATCACGGGCACCCAGTTGCCGGTCTTGGCGTAGTAGTCCTGCTGGTTGCGCTGGGCAGCGCCCAAGCCTTTGGACTCGCTGTAGAAGAAAGCGGCGATCGGCACCGGCTCGTCCGCTTTCCAGCTCACCAGCCTCAGCTCGGTTTGCACCTCGCGTCCGGTACGGGTGTCGGCGATCGACTGTCGCGCCTTGATGAAGGCCGAAAAGGCATCGCGCCGCTCGCTGGCCTCCAGCCGGCCGTTCATGTCGAAGGCGCACTGGCGCTGGCGGCGGTGGCGACCGCCCTTGTTTTCCTCGAGGGCATCGTAGTACTTGCGCCAGTCGCTGGCATTCATCAGCTTGGCCGACTGGCAGCTGGCCTCGGTGCGCTGGGTGGTGCGGTTGTCGCCGCAGCCGCGGCTGTCACGGTCATCGGTCCAGGCATCGACCGGGAACGCGCAGTACACGTCGAGTTTCTTCTGGCCTTTGGCGACATAGTCCCGCGGGGTGAAGATCATCCCGTCGGTGTAGCCCAGACCTGGGTCCTCGTAGCCGATCTTGTCGGCACGCATCCACGACACGGAAACCCCGCCGGATTTCTCCGAAGCCGGGCTGGGATTCCACACATCGTAGCGTTCGCCCTTCTGAGGGTCGGCACGCTTGGTGCCGCGAATCATCACGCCGGAGCAGTCGACGGCCGGGTTGCGTCCGCAGTCGTTCACCGTCTTCTCATACCAGCCGGTCACCTCTTTGGCGACGGTCTCGCATTGGTCGGCCCACGACACACCGGCGTACAAGTACACCGGCAGGCTCAGGGCCAGGAGGAAAGGCGCAGTGGAGCGTTTCATGAATGACAACCCTCGTTGGATCAGGTGTCAATCGATGGTATGGCCGCCCCTGCCACCCCTCTACTAGCAGAAATGCCAGGACCGACGAGCGCGACCAGGCCGTTACCCGCCGGCCGTTTGCAGGGTACAATCGGCGCCTTTCCCCTTCGAAGGATCGCCGATGTCCGGCCTCGAACTCTTCGCCGCCGCCCTGGGCGTCATCGCCGTCTGGCTCACGGTGCGCCAGAACATCTGGTGCTGGCCGATCGGCCTGGTGATGGTGGTGCTGTACAGCTGGATCTTCTACGACGTGAAGCTGTATTCGGACATGCTCCTGCAACTGGTGTACGCGGTGCTCAACCTGTATGGCTGGTGGCAGTGGACCCGTCCCGACCGGGTCGAGGATGCCCGCCAGGTCACGCGGCTGGACACGCCGACGGTGCTGTGCGGGCTGGGTGCCGGCCTGCTGACCAGCCTCGTGCTGGGCGCGGCCATGGCGCACTGGACCGATGCCGCCCAGCCCTGGCTGGATGCAGGCCTGACCGGCTTCAGTCTGGTGGCCCAGGTATGGATGGCGCAAAAGCGCCTGCAATGCTGGGCGCTGTGGTTCGTGGTCGACGTGATCTTCGTCGGACTGTTCCTCTACAAAGGCCTGTATCTCACCGCCGCGCTGTATGGTCTGTTCACCCTGATCGCCGTGCGCGGCTGGGTGCAATGGCGGCGCGATCCGGCGCTGGTCGGCGCATGAAGGTCCTGGTGCTGTGCGGTCCGGAGTCCAGCGGCAAGAGCTGGCTGAGCGGCGAGATCCAGGCGCGTTTCGGCGGCCTGACGGTGGGCGAATACGTGCGCCACTTCATCGACGTGCAGCAACGTGACACCGTTTACGCCGACATCCCGGCCATCGCCCTGGGGCAACTGGCCTGGGAGGACCAGGCACGGGATCAGGCGCCGTCCCTGCTGGTGCTCGATACCCATCTGCTGAGCAACATCCTCTGGAGCCGCACGCTGTTCGGCGACTGCCCGGCCTGGCTCGAACCCGCCCTGCTGCAACGCCACTACGACCTGCACCTGCTGCTCAGCCCCCAGGGCGTGGACTGGATCGCCGACGGCCAGCGCTGCCAGCCCGACCTGCGCCAGCGCCAGGCCTTCTTCGACGACAGCCAGGCCTGGCTGCAGGCGCACCGCCAGCCCATGCAGGTGATCGGCGGCAACTGGGCCGGGCGCCGCGACCAGGCGCTGGCGGCGGTGGCGCAACTGCTGGCCCACTGAGCGGCGAATCCGTCGCAAAGGGCCATGGGTCGCGGGTGCACTGTCACAGGTAACCCCAGGGATCCATCGATCTCGCTGATGATCACTATCGAACGTCCTGCTTATGGGAGCCGCGACCCCCAACCCTATACTCGCCTTCCAATTTCCCGCCCCCTCGCCTGCTCCAGGCGACTGTCTTTTCGGAATCTGCACCATGCCAAGTCCAAGCCCGGCCCATCGGGGCCATCCTGAACATGCGCAGCAAAGCCTCGTCCAGCAGTGGCTGGCGATCCTCTCGGTGGCCGTGGGTGCCTTCGCCCTGGTGACCAGCGAATTCCTGCCGGTGGGCGTGCTCAACGACGTGGCCGCCGACCTGGGCATCAGCGCCGGCCACGCCGGCCTGATGGTCACCCTGCCCGGCATCATGGCCGCGCTGGCGGCGCCGTTGCTGTCGGTCAGCATCGGCGCGCTCGATCGGCGCTACCTGCTCGTTGGCCTGACGTTGAACATGATCGTCGCCAACGCCGTGGTGGCCTACGCCAGCGACTTCAACCTGCTGCTGCTCGGCCGCGTGTTGCTGGGCATCAGCATCGGTGGTTTCTGGGCCACCGCCATCGCCCTGAGCAGTCGCCTGGCGCCACGCGGCGTCGGGGTGGCGCAGGCGACCTCGATCATCATGGTCGGGGTGACCCTGGCGACCGTGCTCGGGGTGCCGGTCGGCACCTGGCTCAGCGGCCTGATGGGCTGGCGCATGACCTTCCTGGCCACCGCCGTGGTGGGTGTGCCAGTGCTGCTGGCGCAGGTCCTGCTGCTGCCGCGACTCACACCCGACAAGGCCATTCGGGTCAGTGACCTGCCGGCGCTGTTCCTCAACCCTCTGGCGCGCGTGGGACTGATCGCGGTGCTGCTGATCGGCCTGGCCCACTTCGCCGCCTATACCTACGTGGCGCCGTTCTTCAAGGAGCGTGCCGGCTTCGACGGGCCGACCATCGGCACCCTGCTGCTGCTCTATGGCGTGGCCGGAGTCGTCGGCAATCTGTTCGCCGGCTTCGCCGCCAACCGCAGCGTGCGCCATACCCTGCTGCTGGTGGCGCTGCTGATCGGCACCAGCACCGCGCTGTTCCCCACCTTCGCCACCAGCCTGCACGGGGCGCTGATGCTGATCGCGCTGTGGGGCTTCGCCTTCGGCGCCTTCCCGGCCTGCGCCAGCATCTGGATGTTCGTGGTCGCGCCCAAGGACGTGGAGCGAGGCATGCCGCTGTTCGTGGCGATGTTCCAGGTCATCATCGCCTTGGGCTCGTTCTTCGGGGGGCGCATCGTCGACCAGTTGGGCAGTTCGGTGTTGCTGAGCCTGGCCACCGCGCTGGTCGGCTGCGGGTTCGTCGCCGTCCTGGTGCTGGGACGCAACGTCAGCAACAGCGTAGCGAGCCAAACGGCGTGATAACGCGGTTGAAACGCAAGTAATTCCTCTGGAACGTGCCGTGGAGGGCACATTCCGCCAGTTTCCGCCAAAAGTACGCCATTCTTGGCACGCCGCAAGCAGCGTCTCACGGTATTATTGGATCCAATAATAGGAGCGCTGAGCATGCACGCACTGGAGATGGATTGCAGAGCAGGCGAACACATCGCCAGCCACTGCCATACCGAGGATCAACTGCTGTACGCCGCCGATGGCGTGATACGCGTAAGCACCGAGCGCGGCGACTGGGTGGTGCCCGCAGGCCACGCGCTATGGGTACCGTCGGGCGTCAGCCATGCCCTGCACCTGCATGGGGCCGTGTGCCTGCGAACGCTGCTGCTGGCGCGCCAGGCCGAGCGCTGTCAACTGCTGGTGGTGTCCGGCCTGCTGCGCGAACTGATCCTCGCCGCCTCCAGCATGCTGGGCCTGCATGAAGGCGAACACGCCCGTGCCCTGATCCGCCATGAACTGGGTACCGCGCGGCGTATCGACGGCTTCGTGGCGATGCCACGGCATCGCAGGTTGCAGGCCTGGTGCGAGCGTTTTCTCGACGACCCCTCCCAGGACCTCAGCCTGCAGGCCTGCGGCGAACAGCTGAACATGAGCGCGCGCAACGTGGCGCGGTTGTTCCAGCGCGAGCTGGGCATGTCTTACGGCGAATGGCGCGCCAGGGCGCGGGTGATGCTCAGCCAGCCGCACCTGGCCGCCGGCCGCCCAGTGCTTGCCGTGGCCCTTGAGCACGGCTATCAGAGCGCCAGTGCCTTCACTGCCATGTTCAAGCGCATCCTTGGCCACGCCCCCAGCCAATGGCTGCTGGGTCTGGCGAGCCACTCACCGTCCGAGCCCTGCTGAGCCCGGCAGCTGGTCCGCTCCACGCGCGCGGTTGTCCCACCTGCGACAGCCACGCCGGGGCCCGCTGGATAAGCTGGCATCATTCCTTGTCGAGTGACCTGAGTGATGCCCCCGACCTTCGCCCCCGTCCACCCTGCCCGCCTTGGCCTGGCCCCGGCCTTGTTCGCCCTGCTCACGGCCTGCGCCGGGCAACCGGCCCCTACCCCAGCGGCGTTGGCCGCGCTGGCGGACGACCCGCTGGACACCCTGCCGGCCGGCGTGGACCGCGCGCCGTTGCCCGAGCGCTGGTGGGTTCTATTCGACGACCCCGAGCTCGAGCGCCGGGTCGAGCAGGCCCTGGCCCACAACCAGACCCTCGCCGAGGCCGAAGCGAACGTGCAGGCCCTGCTCGCAGGCATCGGCGAGGTCGATGCGCAGCGCTGGCCATCGACCGAATCCAGCGTGGCCGCCACCTATGGCAAGCGTAGCGACGACCAGACCCTGGCCGAAGCCCTTGACCGCCACGCGCCCGCCCAGTGGCAGATCAGCCCGGGGATCGAGCTGGCCTACCAGGTGGACCTGTGGGGGCAACTCAGCGCTGCCATCGAGCGCGCGCGCAGCCAGGCCCAGGCCGGGGAATCGGCCCTGCAGAAGGTTCGCCTCGAGGTGGCCAGCCAGACCACCCGTGCCTATCTCGACCACTGCGTGGCCAGCACCAGCCTGGTCGAGACCCGTCGCTCGCTCGACAGCCTGGCGCACAGCCTGAGCCTGGCGCAACGCCAGCAACAGGCCGGCGTTGCCACCGCCCTGGACACCGAGCGCCTGCTTGGCCTGCGCGAGCAGGTGCGCGCGCGCCTGCCGATGCTCGAAGCCAGGCAGCAAATCGCCGGCCTCGAGCTGCGGTTGCTCAGCGGTGAGGCCGGCGCTGGCCAACCGCTGGACTGCCAGCAGATCCCCAGGCTGAGCGCGCCGTTGCCCGTTGGCGATGGCTGGCATCTGCTGCAGCGGCGCCCTGAGGTGCGACAGGCCGAACGTGAATTGCGCGCCGCCACTTTGCAGATCGACATCGCCCGTGCCGACCTCTACCCCAAAGTCAGCTTCGGCGCCTCGTTCACCGCGGCCGATCAACGACTCGAACGCCTGGGCAGCAGCCGCGCCATGACCTTCGCCATCGGGCCGCTGATCAGTTGGCAGTTCCCTAACTTGAAGGCCAACCGCGCCCGCGTAGGCAAGGCGCAGGCCCTGGCCGACGGCCAGCTCGCGCACTACCGCAGCGTGGCCCTGGCGGCGCTGAAAGACGTGCGCCAGGCACTGGCCCGCTACGATGGCGAGCGGCGCCACCTGCACGCCCTGGACGCAGCCCGCGAGCACAGCCAGCGCGCCTATGCACTGGCCGACGGCAGTTACCGCGCTGGCGCCCTGGACGGCCTGGCCTTGCTCGACAGCGAACGCGAGGTGATTGCCCTGAGCGCAGAGCAAGTGCTGGCGCGCGGCCGCGTGGCCCAGGCCCAGGTCAACCTGTTCCGCGCCCTGGGCGGGCGCTGGCAACCCACCCATACCGACACGGAAAAGCGACCATGAACAGCGCCACCGAACCCGGCGACAACCTCGCCGCCGTCACCCCCGCACGTCCGACCCGGCGGCGCCTGCTGGGGGCCGGCGGCGCTGCTGTCGGCGCCCTCGCCGCCCTGGCGTTCGCCGGCCACTGGTGGAGCACGGGACGCTTCCTGGAGACCACCGATGACGCCTACGTGCGCGCCGACTGGGTGGCCCTGAGCCCACGGGTGGCCGGCTACGTCGCCGAGGTCGCGGTACAGGACGACCAGCCGGTGCGGGCGGGCGAGGTGCTGTTGCGCCTGCGCTCGGAAGACTACCAGGCCCGCCTTGCCCAGGCCCGTGCCGGCGTCGACCAGGCCCAGGCCGCGCTGCACGTGGCCCAGGCGCGGCAACGCATGGCCGCAGAACGTATCGGCCAGCGCCGCGAAGCCATCGTCAGGGCCGAAGCCGCCCGCCAGGGCGCCGCCGCCGAGCAGCGCCGCAGCGAGCTGGACCTGCAGCGCTATCGCGGCCTGGTACGCGACCAGGCCGCCACGGCCCAGCGCCTGGAAAGCGCCAGCGCCGGCGCCGCGCAAGCGACCGCCCAGTTGCGCGGCGCCGAAGCGGCCTGCCGCGAAGCCCGCGCGGCACTGGCGATGGCCCAGGCCCGCGCGGCCGAGGTAGACGCTACCCTCGAACAGCAGCAGGCGGCCCTGGCGCAGGCGCGCGCCCGGCAGGCCCTGGCCGAGCAGGACGAGCAGGATACGGTGATTCGCGCACCCCTGGCGGGCGTGGTCGGTCAGCGCCGCGTGCGCGCCGGTCAGTACGTGGTACCCGGCCAGCCGCTGCTGGCCGTGGTGCCGGTGCAGCAGGCTTACGTAGTGGCCAACTACAAGGAAACCCAGTTGACCCACATGCGTGCCGGCCAGCCGGTGGACATCCGTGTCGACAGTTTCGCCGATGTCCACCTGCACGGCCGCATCGCCAGTTTTTCGCCGGCCTCGGGCAACGTCTTCGCCCTGCTGCCTTCGGACAACGCCACCGGCAATTTCACCAAGATCGTCCAGCGGTTCCCGGTGCGCATACTGCTCGATGAACCGACCGAGCGTGCCAGGCTGCTGCCGGGCATGTCGGTTGTGACCACGGTGGACACCCGGGCGGAGCCTGCCGATGGACGCTGAGCAGCGCGTTTCGCCGCGAGCCTGGGTCGCGGTGCTCGGCGGGCTGCTCGGCTGTTTCATGGCGGGTATGAACGTGCATGTCACCAGCGCCGCCCTGCCGGAAATCCGCGGTTCGCTGGGGGCCAGCTTCGAGGAAGGCTCGTGGATTTCCACGGCCTACCTGGTGGCCGAGATCGTGATGATCCCGCTCACCGCCTGGCTGGTGGAGGTGTTTTCCCTGCGCAGGGTGATGTGGACCGGCTCGTCGATCTTCCTGCTGACCTCGGTGGCCTGCTCCTGGGCACCCAACCTGGAAACCATGATCGTCATCCGGGTGATCCAGGGCGCTGCCGGTGCGGTGCTCATCCCCTTGTCGTTCCAGCTGATCATCACCGAGCTGCCGGCCAGTCGCATGCCCATGGGCATGGCATTGTTCAGCCTGGCCAACAGCGTCGCCCAGGCCGCTGGACCCTCGCTGGGCGGCTGGCTGACGGACCTGTATTCGTGGCGCTGGATCTTCTACCTGCAACTCATACCGGGCATCGCGCTGCTGGCGGCCATCGCCTGGTCGATCCCGGCGCGCCCTCTGCGCCTGGAACTGCTGCGCAAAGGCGACTGGCTGGGTATTTCGGCGATGGTGGTGGGCCTGGGCGGCTTGCAGATCGTGCTGGAGGAAGGCGGACGCCTGGATTGGTTCGGCTCGTCCTACATCACCGGCATGAGCCTGGTCGCCGCTGTCGCGCTGGCGGTGTTCGTGCACACCCAGTTGTTCGGCAGGCGCGCGTTCATCAACCTGCGCCTGCTGGGGCACTACAACTTCGGCGTGGCCAGCGTGGCGATGTTCATCTTTGGCGCTGCCACGTTCGGGCTGGTGTTCCTGGTGCCCAACTACCTGTCGCAGTTGCAGGGCTTCAGCGCCCGCGACGTGGGCGTGGCACTGATCGCCTACGGCATGGTGCAGTTGCTGCTGGCACCACTGATGCCGCGGCTGATGGCCTGGACCAGCGCCAAGTTCATGGTCGCCAGCGGATTTCTGATCATGGCCCTGGGCTGCTGGCTGGGCGCCAGCCTGAGCGCCGACAGCGCCGACAACGTGATCATCCCCTCCACGGTGGTGCGTGGCATCGGCCAGCCCTTCATCATGGTCGCGCTATCGGTGCTGGCGGTGGCCGGCCTGGACAAGCGTGAAGCCGGCTCGGCCTCGGCGGTATTCTCGATGCTGCGCAATCTCGGTGGCGCCATCGGCACCGCAGTGCTGACGCAGATCGTCGCGATCCGCGAGCGGGTGCACAGCGCGCGCATCCATGAGCAGGTGACGCCGTTCAGTGCGGGCGTGCAGGAGCGGATCGGCCAGGCCATACCGACCTGGCTGGAACATTCTCAGCAGATGCTCGATACGCTGGCCGCCACGGTGCGCCGCGAAGCCTACCTGATGGCCTACAGCGACGCCTTCTTCCTCGCCTGCCTGGCGCTGAGCGCCTGCGCCCTCGCCTCCCTGCTGCTGCGCACCCGACGCACCGGCTGAGCGCGGCCGGGCACGCACGCCTTCAACGTTGCATGCAGCGCTGATAGCGGCCGTCGACCCGCTCGGCGAACCAGGCGGTGGTCAGGGTACGGGTGATCTTCGGGCTGTGCAGCACGATGCCGGGCAGCACCGCACGTGGCAGCGGCTTGCCGGCTTTGGCCTCGGCCAGGGCGAATACCCCGCGGTACAGCGCGCTGTCTTCGAAGTCCAGGCTGTTTTCCTCGGCCAACTGGCTGCGAATCTGCGGATTGCGCAGGCCCAGCTTCACCCCAAGGCTGCGCGCCGCCCGCTCGGTGGTGCCGGGCAGCAAGGCACCAGGAGCGATCAGGTCGCCATCGAGCGCCAGGGACGCACCGGTGGCCAGGCTCAATGCGGCTTGGAACGCGGCGTTGCGGCTGGCGTACCAACCGGCGTTGTAGTCGGCGAAGCGGTACAGCGGCTGGTCGTAATGGGTGGGGTAGCCCAGCAGGTGGGCGATGCCGAAGTACAGGCCGCCGCGACGGGTGAACACCTCCTGACGCAGGCTGCCAGCAGGGTTGTAGGGGTACTGCTGCGCATGCCGCTGGGCGAAATCGACGCTGACCTGCATCGGCCCACCGGTGCGCACCGGGTTGAACCCACCGAGCAGCGCCTGGCCCAGCGGCAGGCCGGCCAGAAAATCGTCGAACAGTGCGCTCAGCTGCCCCTCGCTGCGCACCGCTAGCAACCGCTGCTGATAGGTCTTGCCATTGGCCGAGCGGGTTGCGAGTGCGCCATCGACCAGCAAGCGGGGGATGTGCGCACGCGCGGCGCGGCGGTCGATTTCCTCGCGGGCGATACGGCCCAGGCCGGGCACCTGCGGGTCGGCACTGAAGGTCGACTCCTGCTCGGTCACCGCCAGCACCGCGCAGAGGTTGCTGCGCGAAGGCTCCAGGCCCTGGACCGTGAAGGCCACCTGGATGTCTTCGGCCCAGCCCTGGCGATCGGCGAGGCTGGACGGCAGCAGACGCAGCAGCTCGCTGCGCACCTGTGCCGGGTCGGCGGCTGGCGCCTGCTGGCGATGGCCGGCGCAGCCCTGGAGCAGTGCCAGCAGCGCGCCGCCGGCCAGCAGCGCGCGGTTCAGGAGCGCTCCCCTACCAGGAACGTCTTGCTGATGTGACGGAAGGCCGGATGGCTGGCGCTGCCCAGCAGTTCGAACAGCACCATCTCGCCATTGACGATCTGCGCCCCGGCGTCGCGCATGCGTGCCAGGCCAGCCGCCTTGCTGGCCGGCGAGCGGCTGTCGCAGACATCCTCGACCACGAACACTTGCTTGCCGAGCCCGAGCAGCCCCAGCACGGTCTGCAACACACAGACGTGGGTTTCCATGCCGCACACGATCACCTGCTCGCGGGCCAGCAGGCTGGCCGGCAGGCAATCGGCCGCCACGCAGGAGAAATGCAGCTTTTCCACCACCTGGGCTTCGGGAGCCACGGCCCTGAGCTCGGCCAGGGTCGGCCCCAGGCCCTTGGGGTACTGCTCGGAGATCACCGTCGGCAGGGCCAGTTCGGCACTGGCGGCCAGCAGCCAGCGCGCACGCTCACGGGTGCCGCGCGGATCGCTCATGGCGCCGATCAGGCGTTCCTGGATATCGACCACGAGCAGCGTGGCCTGTTGGGGATCGATCAGCATGGGGACGGCCCTTGTCCTTGGGAAAGCGCTCAGCCTCCCGCAGGACAACGGCCACGTCAATCATGCCGTCAGCCGATGCGGCTGCAGCGCAGCCGTGAGCACCGCCAGTACCCGATCCTCATGCTCATGGATGAAGAAATGCCCACCCGGGAAGCGCTCGATGGAGAAGCCGCCCAGGCTTTCGCCCTGCCAGGCCAGCAACTGCTCATCGGTGGCGCGATCCTCCACCCCGCCGAGCACATGCAACGGGCACTGCAAGGGCGCACGCTGCCGATAGACATAGCGGCCGCACAACAGAAAATCGGCGCGTAGTACCGGCAGGGTCAGGCTCATCAGCTCTTCGTTGGCCAGCACGTCCTCGGGCGTGCCCTGCAATTCGCGCAGTTCGTCGATCAACTCGGCGTCGCTGCGCGGTTCGCGCCAGTGCGGTCCATCGTAGGCCTCGCGGCGAGTGGGCGCGGCGGTGCCACAGGCGAACAGCGCGACCGGCGGCGGACAACCCAGCGCCCGCAGCTCATGGGCCAGTTCGAAGGCCAGCAGCGCCCCCATACTGTGACCCAGCAGCGCATAGGGCGCATTGGCGGTCAGCCGCTGCTCGTTGGCCAATTGCCGGGACAGGGCCTGCATGTCGGTGAGCAAGGGCTCGGCCAGGCGTGCGCCGCGCCCGGGCAATTCCACCGGGCGTACCTGCAGCCAGGCCGGAAGCTTGCGCCGCCAGCGGCTGTAGACCATGGCGCTGGCGCCCGAATAAGGCAGGCACAGCAGGTTGAGTGCAGCCACCGCTTACTGCGCCGCGGCTTCGGCCATCTTCTGGCGCAGGCTCAACGGGCGCATGTCGGTCCACACCTCGTCGATGTAGGCCAGGCAGTCCTTCTTCAGGCCGCTCTTGCCGACCGCACGCCAGCCATTGGGAATCGCCTTGTAGTCCGGCCAGATCGAATACTGCTCCTCATGGTTGATCACAACCTGGAACTCGATGTCGTCGCGGTCGAATACGGAAGTCATTGCCTGTCTCCTTGGGATGATGGTGGCCCGGTCCGGTTGGACGCAGGGCAGCTCTCAGGGAAACGAAGGCAGGCGGTGGAAAATTACGCGAGCGTTCACCGGACGGGTTCACGCCAGGGAACGTGTGGCCTCCATGCTCAGCCATCCGACTTCTTCCACGCCGCAGAACAGCACTTCGAACTGCGGTCCGTAGCCGATCTGTCGCGGGTGGGCCCGGTTGGCCGCGACCCAGGCGAAAACCAGCACGCAGGCGCGCGCCGTGTCGTCGTCCATCGACCACAGGTCGCTGAGGGCGAAGCCTCCGTGCAGGTCCGGATCCCACCAGGCCAGCAGGAAATCACTGGCGCGGCGGGCCTGGGCGTCCGTGCCCAGGGCGATGTCGAGCAGGCGTTCCAATGCCATTCGCGTGGTGGTTCCCATTTCCACCGGCGTGGTGCAGGCCCCTCCAGCGGGGGCTCGGCAGCCCAATGGCTGCACGGATGGCGACAGGCCCATCGATAGATCCTCTGACAACCCGGGCCATGTCGAAAAGAGGCCCGGTGCGGCTAGGAGTGTCGAAGGGCGCAAAAAGTGGCATCGTGGCGCGAATTTAATTTGCCGCAGGCCTGGGCGAGCGCACGGGCGTAAAACTTCGCGGCCGATGGTCGGATGTTCGACACTCTGTTGCCCTGCCCTGCCTGCCCTGGAGACTGCCTTGGCCATCCAAGACCATCCCGACGACTACAACGACCTCAAGCGCGCCGTCGCGCTGCTCGAATCGCCCTCGCTCACCGCGAAACTGTCCGCACTGGTCGGCTCTCCCCTGGAGGGCGCCGTGAAAGTCCTGCCAGGGCCGCTGGCCAAGCGCATCAACGGCGCGGTCAAGGCCGCCTTGCACACCTCGGCCGAAGCGGCGCTGTGGAGCCTGGACAACCGGCCGAAAACGGCGGCCTCGACGCGACTGCATACCTTCTACGCCGCCGCCAGCGGTGCCCTGGGCGGCGCTTTCGGCGCGCCTGCGCTGTTCGTCGAGCTGCCTGTATCCACCACCTTGATGATGCGCGCGGTGGCCGACATCGCCCGCAGCGAGGGCTTCGACCTCACCGACATGGCCACCAAGCAGGCCTGCATCGAAGTATTCGCGCTGGGCGGCCCCAACGACAGCGACGATGCTGCCGAAACCGGCTACTACCTGACCCGCACCTTCACCAGCCGCACCTTGCAGCACCTGTCGCGCGAACTGGTGGTACGCCAGGGCGCGTCGGTGGTGAAGAACCTCAACCCGGCCCAGGCTGGCAAATGGTTGGCATTGCTCATCGAGAAAGTCGCGACCCGCTTCGGCGTGACCATTTCCAGCAAGTTCGCGGCCCAGGCCGTGCCGGTGATCGGCGCGCTCAGCGGCGCTACCATCAACACCCTGTTCACCCGCTTCTACCAGGATATGGCGCGAGGGCATTTCATCGTCAAGCGCCTGGAAGCACGCTACGGCTTCGATGAGGTCAAGCAGGCCTACACCGAGCTGTGCCAGATGCCTGTGCGATGACCACGAATGTGCGTTCAGGGTGTCGGCACCTCTGCCGCCAAGGCGGCTACCCGGTCGATGAACGCCCGTTCCAGCCGGGAAAGCGCGGCATCCTCGCGCACGACGGCGGTCAGGCTCAGGGCTAGCCTGGGCTTGAGCGGTCGCGCATGCTCGCCGGGCCTGAGCAAGGCATCGGCGGTGTAGGCATCGATCAAGGCAATCCCCGCGCCTGCCTGCGCCATCGCGCAGGCCACATAGTAGGTCTGCACCTGGACACCGCTGTGTGCGCTACCGAGCCACGGTCGCACCCGTTCGCCGAGCGTGTCCGCCGCCGGCAGCCCGATTATGCGGGACCCATCGAGGTCTTGCAGGGTCACCGGTGACGGGTCGCCGCTGCCATCGACACACACCAGTTCGGTCTCGTGCAGGGTCATCACCTTCAGCCCGGGCCGTGGCACGGCGTCGAACATGAAGGCGATGGCGATCTCCCGCGCCAACAGCGCCTCGGCCAGCTGCCCGCTGTGGGCGGTGATCAGTTCCAGCTTCACATCGTGGTCGTCGCGCTGGCTTTCGGCCAGGGTGCGCGGTAGCACCTTCAGCCCCAAGGTAGGAATGCATCCGACCCGCAACGTACCGGTCATCTGGCCACGCAGGCTTTGGGAAAGGCGGCGCACGTCGTCCAGGTCGCGGTAGAGCTTGTCGACCGCAGGCATCAGCACCTGCGCCTCATGGGTGAGCTGCAGGCGACCCTTGACCCGCTCGAACAGGCTGAAGCCCAGGCTCGCCTCGGCGTGGCCCAGCAACTTGCTGGCCGCCGGCTGGGTGATGTGCAAGGCCTGCGCCGCCCGTGTCAGGCTGCCGGTGCGCACGATAGCCTGGAACAGTTCAATGTGACGCAGGCGCATGGTCATAGCCTCAGGTTATGGACACCGCCGTTATAGGCCTTGGCGGGCATGATCCGCAACTGCCCATACTGCCGGCCACAGCGATCATCGAGGAGCACGGGTCATGCATGTGGTGGTGATAGGTGCAGGCGTCATCGGCCTGTCGAGCGCGTTCTACCTGGCCCGCAGCGGGGTGCAGGTGACCCTGGTCGAGCGACACTGCGACGTGGCTCGGGAAACCAGCTTCGCCAACGGCGGTCAGCTGAGCTACAACAATGTCGCGCCGTTGGCCGACCCTTCGGTGCTGGGCCACTTGCCGCGCTGGCTGCTCAGTGGCGAGGCGCCCTTGCGCGTGCGGCCGCGGCTGGACCCTCGCCAGTGGCGCTGGTGCCTGGCGTTCCTGCGTGCCTGCTCCGGGGCCAGGGTGCAACGCACCTTCGGCGAAATGCTTGGCTTGTCGATGCGCAGCCAGTCCCTGCTGACCGAACTGCTGCAGTGCACCCCTCTGGACTTCGACCTGCGCCGCAGCGGCAAGCTGATCATCCATCGCAGCGCGGCATCCCTGGAGGCTGGCGCCAGGGCGCTGGAACGCCAGCAGCACCTCGGTGCCCGCTTCGAGCGGCTGACCGCGGACCAGTGCGTGGCCAGGGAGCCGGCACTGGTCCACGTGGCCGAACGATTGGCCGGGGGCCTCTTCACGCCTGGGGATGCGGTCGGCAACTGCCGGCTGTTCTGCGAAGGGCTCGCCCGGCACTTGCAGGCCATGGACAACGTGCAGTTCAGACTGGGCGAGACGGTCACCGGCTTCGACCGGCGCGGCCGCCGGCTGACCGCCTTGCGCCTGGGCCAGCAACGCCTGGAGGCTGACGGCTTCGTGGTGGCCTCGGGCATCGCCAGCGTCGAGCTGCTGGCGCCCCTGGGCATCGACCTGCCGCTCTATCCCCTGCGCGGGTACACCCTGAGCGTTTCCCCAGGCGCCGACGTGACCCTGCCACGCATCAGCATCACCGACGCCAGCCGGAAGATCCTCTATGCGCGGCTGGGCGACAGCCTGCGCATCGCCGCGATGGTCGACCTGGGCGCACGCACCGCGCAGGCACCGCAGGGCCGCATCGCGCTGCTCAAGCGTCAGGTCGGCGAGGTCTTTCCCGCGCTGGACCTGGCGCCGGTGCAGGCCTGGGCGGGCCTGCGCCCGGCCACGGCGCAGGGCAAGCCGATCATCGACCGAGCACCGGGGCTGGACAACCTGTGGCTGAATGTCGGCCACGGCCCCCTGGGTTTCACCCTGGCCTGTGCCAGCGGCGAAGGCCTGGCTCGGCTAGTGACCGAGGATCGAGTGCCCGAGCACCTGGCGCCCTTCTCCCTCGCTGCGCATCGCAACGTGTAGCGCCGAAAGGCCTGGCAGCGCAAGATATGCCAGCGCAGCGTGCAACGTCGCTCAGGCATGCACCCAGCGCCGATGCAGCGCGCGGGCCAGGGCGTCGAGGAGAAAACCCAGCACGCCGATCAACAGCACCATGGCCATCAGTTCCGAATACGCCAGGCGGTCGCGGGTGTCGAGAATGAAGTAGCCAAGGCCCGCGCTGACCCCAAGCATCTCGCACGGCACCAGCACGATCCACAGGATCCCGATCGCCAGGCGCACCCCGGTCAGCACGTGGCCGATGACCCCAGGCACGATCACCTTGCACAGGGTTTCCCAGCGCGTGGCGCTGAGGCTGCGCGAAAGCTGCAGCCAGCGCGGGTCGAGCTGACGAACCCCGGCGGCGGTGTTGAGCAGAATCGGCCACAGCGCGGCGAAGGCCAGCAGGAAGTAGATCGGCTGATCCCCTACCCCCATGAGCATCACCACCACGGGCATCCACGACAACGGCGAAATCATGCGCAGGAACTGGAACGCCGGTGTGGTCGCCGCCTCCAGGTGCCGGTAGCTGCCCACCAGCAGGCCCAGCGGCACGCCGATCAGCAGCGCCAGCAGCAGGCCGACGAGAATGCGCTTGAGGCTCACCGCAATGTGCCCATAGACCTCGCCGTGAGCCAGCAGCTCGACCAGGCTGGCCAGCGTGGCCTGAGGCGAGAAACGCGCCGACAGCCCGTCTGTCTCGCCGAACAGCTGCACCCCGGCCCACCACAGCAACAGCAACACCGCCAACCCGGCAAGGCCCAGGGCGGCATGGATGACATGCCCGCGCATCAGACCGCGAACTCCTCGCTGCGCTCGAAGCTGTCGGCGATACCGAACACCGAGGGGCCACCGACCGCCGCGATGGCCTGGCGCACGAAGCGGTCATCGACCAGGTCGCGTGCGGTGTGCGCAGGATCCAGCCCGGCGAGGAACCCGCT
The DNA here is from genome assembly GCF_016518545.1 of Pseudomonas sp. S30. Lineage (GTDB taxonomy): Bacteria > Pseudomonadota > Gammaproteobacteria > Pseudomonadales > Pseudomonadaceae > Aquipseudomonas. Next base: position 138,499 of record NZ_JACVTO010000010.1, on the reverse strand, counting down.
GTCACCTTCGATCAAGGTGTTCTTCAGGCGCCTGACCAGTTCCTCGGTATAGCTGGGGAATGGATACGGCTGAAAATCGATGCGCTTCTCGTCCCACTGCCGATGGGTGATCGCGCCGCTGGCGAGGTAGGCCGCACGCTCCTCCTCTGGAGGCGCCAGCACCTTGGTCAGCACCGCCGGCTCGTGCGGGGTGTACTTGTTGGGGCCGGCCTTGGACAGCAGCGCAGCCGCCTCGGCGCGGTGCTCGCGGGTCCACTGCTGGGCCTTGACGATGGCGTTGACCACTTTCTGCGACCACTCGGGGCGGTTCTCCAGGTCGTGCTCGTGCATGAACACCACGCAGCACGCGTGGTTGCGCCAGACATCGCCGGTGAAGCGCTGCACGCGTCCCACCTTGAGGTTCTCGGCCAGGGCATTGAAGGGTTCGGCGACGATGTAGCCGGCGATGCGCTTGCTCGCCAGGGCCGGCGGCATGTCCGAGGGCGGCAGTACCAGCAGGTTGACTTCGTTGGCCGCCAAGGGCGCGGAGGCCGGCTTGGACACCGCGCTCAGGCCACTGCCGGCGAGCATCTGCTGCAGCACCACGTTGTGGATCGAATACCAGAACGGAATGGCCACGGTCTTGCCAGCGAGCTGCTTGAGGTCGGTGATGTCCGGCGCCACGGTCAGCCCGGAGCCGCCGACATGGTTCCAGGCCACCACCTTGGCCGGCACCTTGCTGCCATAGCGCGCCCACACCGTCATCGGCGACAGCAGGTGGATCACGTTGACCTGGCCGGAGATGAACGCCTCGATCACCTGCGCCCAGCTGCGCAGCAGCACCGGCCGTTCGGCCTTGATGCCCTCGGCCTCGAACAGGCCATTGTTGTGCGCCACCAGCAGCGGCGTGGCGTCGGTGATCGGCAGGTAGCCGATACGCACCGGGGCGTCCGGCTCGGCGGCGGCGCGCGCCTTGAGGCTCGCCAGCATCGGCAAGGCGCCGGCGGCGGTGAGCATGGCGCTGAGTTTGATGAAATCGCGACGCGAAGTGGAAGAGCAGCAGTCATCCATGCACATGAACGGACTCCGACGACAGGGGGAATGGGGAGGATGCAGCGGGGCGGCTCGCCTGCCGTAGGGTTTTCAGGATGTCGATGCGCAACGCGCCAAGCGCCTCGACCCGCTGCGCCCGTGGCTGGGGCAGATCGATCGACCACTGGCCCAGCACCCGTGCTGGACGATCGCCCAGCAGCAGCACGCGGTCGGACAGCAGCAGCGCCTCGTCGATATCGTGGGTGATGAGCACCGCCGCCGTGTTGTGGGTGGCGATCAGTTGCAGCAGCAGCTGCTGCATGTCGGCACGGGTCACTTCATCGAGCGCGCCAAACGGCTCGTCGAGCAGCAACACCTGCGGCTGCCGCGCCAGGCAACGGGCCAGCGCCGTGCGCTGCGCCATGCCGCCGGACAGCTGCGCGGGATACTGCTGACGCGCATGGCCCAGGCCTACCGCGTCGATGGCATGGTCGATGCGGGCGCGGCGTTCGGCGGCGCCGAGCGTGGGCTGACGGGTGAAATCCAGGCCGAAGGCGACGTTCTTCTCCAGGCTCAGCCAGGGCAGCAGGCTGGGGTCCTGGAAAGCCACTGCCAGGCGCGGGTGGGGCCCCTGCAGCGCCTGGCCATGCAGCGACACGCTGCCGCTGGCGGGTGCCTGCAACCCGGCCAGGACCCGCAGCAGGCTGGACTTGCCCACGCCACTGGGGCCGAGCACGGTCACCACCTCGCCGGGTTGCAGGTCCAGGTCGAACTGCGCCAGCACTGCCTGCCAACCGCCCTCGCGTGGGTAGCCCAGGCTGATGGCACGCGCCTGAAGCAGGGCCTGGGTCATACGTTGGCCGCCTGGCGCTGCAATTCGGCGCGCAGTTGCACCAGGCTCGGGGTGACGATGGGCACGAAGGCCGATTCGCGCCAGCGCCGCGCGAAGCCTTCACCGTAAGCGGTCAGGTAGGCCTTGCCGCCGCTGGCCTGCAATTCCATCTGCACCGCGTCGGCCGCACTCTCGGCCAAGGTGATGCGCAGCTTGAACAGTGCGGCCGGTTGTTGCAGGAAACGCCCGTCGAGCAAGCCTTGCTTGAGCTCGCCGACGGTATTTTCCAAGCGCTGGCGCAGCACCTGCTCGGCTTCGTCCAGGAACGAACCACGTCCCAGCAGGTGCTCGCGCACCTCGTCCAAGGCGCGGCGGGCCAAACCGATGGACATGCCGCATTGCAGCGCCAGGAAGGCCGGGCGTACCTGTGGCAGGAACTGGCGGGCGTTGTCGTGCAGCAGCCAGCCACGGTCCAGCGCCACCTGGTGGAAGGCCAAGGCCGCCGTGCTGCTCGATTGCAGGCCCATCAAGCGCAGGTCCTCGGAGCGCTCCAGCCCTTCACTGGTAGAAGGAATGGCCATGACGAACGGCGTCTGGCCCGCCTCGGCCTCGATCGCCGCCGCCACCACGAAACCACTCTGGCGCAGGTTGGTGACCCAGTGCAGGCGGCCCTCGAGGACCCAGCCGTCAGCCTGGGCGCGCGCCTGAACCTGAAGGGCCTCGATACCGGAGAGAAACTTCATGGCATTGGAAAGCCCGGTGGCCCCGGCCAGCTCGCCGCTCAGCAGCTCGGCCAGCAGCCGCTCGCGTAGCGCCTGGTTAGGACTGTGCAACAGGTATTCGATGAACGCGCGCTGGCCCCAGCAGACGAAAGCCGAAGCCAGTGAACGGCTGGCGATCGCCGCGATGGCCTCGACCGCGTCGGTGAGATCGCCGCCCGAGCCACCGAGCCCTGGCTCGATGCCGATGCGCAGCAAACGCGATTCGGCGATCTGGGCCAGGACCCGGTGAGGATCGCACTGACCCTGGTCGATGGCTTCGGCATTGGCATCCAGCCAGTGACGAAATGCACTCTCAAGCATGTTCCTACTCCTTAGATGACGCCGGCCCAGCGGCGCCGGTGCTGATCACGCCGATGGCTGCCAGCGGTACTGGCTCAGCTCGTCGTTGAGCGGCGTCTGGGCGAACACATTAGCAAAGTTGCACAGCGTCGCCAGGCTGATGCCGAGAATCACCTCCAGCGCATTGCCTTCGCTGAAGCCTGCGTCGCGCAGCGCCTGGTAGGTCGCGTCGCTGACGTTGCCGCGCGTGGCGATGACCTCGCGGGCGAACGCGGCCAAGGCCTCGTAACGCGCGTCGGGCAGCTCGCCACGGGCGCGCAGCGCATCGACCACTTCCTGCGGCAAGCGGGCCTTGTTCAAGGCCACCGCGGTATGGCCGGCGACGCAGAAGTCGCAGCCGTGCTGGGTGGCCGCGATCAACTGCACCACTTCCCGCTCGGCCAGGGTCAGCTCGGACTTGCCATTGAGCGCCGAGACGGTCACATAGGTTTCCAGCGCAGCGGGCGCATTGGCCAGGATCCCCAGCAGGTTGGGAATGAAGCCGGAATTCTTCTGGGCGTTTTCCAGGAACGGCCTGGCGGCTTCCGGAGCGCTCTGCAGAGTGTGTAGAGTGATGCGCGATGACATGAAGGTCTCTCCGTTGACGGTGTGCCTACAGTCTCTTGGTTATAAGAAGCATCATCCATATTCATCAGTCGCTTTTCCTTGCTCCAGAGTCCTTGCATTAGATGATTTCTTCCTGCCATCTCGTCGATCGGTTATTAGAAGGGCTGGAATTCGACGCCAGCCTGTTCCATGTGGGCCGCTATTGCGGTGGCTGGCATGCCAGCACCCAGGGCATGGGTCGCGCCAGCTTCCACCTGGTGGTCCAGGGCCACTGTTGGCTGCACCTGGACTCACAGCCCGAGCCTGTGCGCCTGGACAGCGGCGATGCCGTGTTCCTGCTGCGCGATGTCCCCTATCGCCTGTCCGGCGCTGCAGATGCGGCTGAAGCCTGTGTACAGCCTCGACGCGAGATGCAGGCTCTGGACCCCGATGCGCACGATGGCGTGGGCCTGGTGTGCGGCTTCTTCCAGTTCCAGTCAGGGTTGTCGTCGTTGATCGTCGAAGGGCTGGCCGACTGCATGCTGCTGCGTGCCGAGGATCCGGCCGGCAGCGCTGCACGGGCATTGTTCGAGCTGATCCTGCAGGAATGCCGGCGCTTGCCCGCGCCCTCCCAGACCCTGCTAGAGCGGTTGTCGCACCTGCTGTTCCTGTACGCGCTGCGCCAGCATGGCCAGGACGACGCATCGCTGGGCGGCCTCATCGCCCTGGCCCGTCAGGCCAACTTCGCCGAGCTGCTGGAACGCCTGATCGAAGACCCTGGCCAGGCCTGGACCCTGGAGCGAATGGCCGCCTGCACCGGGCTTTCCCGCTCGGCGTTCTTCAAACGCTTCAACGAGCTGGCGGGCCAGTCACCGGGCCACGTGCTGCTGGCGCTGCGAATGCGCCATGCCTGCCGCTTATTGCGCGGCGGCGAAACCGTGGAGCAGGTGGGCGCGCAGGCGGGTTATCAGTCGGTGGCGGCCTTCACCAGAGCTTTCGCCAAGACGGTGGGGGTGCAGCCGGGCGCCTACCGCAAGCAACATGAGATAAAGGGCGCTGATCGCCCGGCCCACCTGTGACGCTCGACTTTGGTCGTAGGCAGTGAATAAAACAGATATCGACAGCTTAGCCATGTTTTCGCCGCTGTTACCCTTGTTAATGCTGAAAAACGACTGAAGACAACCTGCGACAATCTGTCTCGAAGTAAAATGTACTAACTTGTTAATTAGCTTGCTAAGGGCTTAAACTTCGCCTATTCCCTCTGCGAGATCCCTGGCATGACTGACACACCCCGCGCCCGTGGCGCCTCAACCTTCATCGTGATCGGACTGGGCGTGGTCATCGCCCTGCTCGGCCTGCTCCTGGCCGCCGGCGGCATCAAGCTGGTCGGTCTGGGCGGTTCCTGGTACTTCCTGGTCGGTGGTGCCCTCATGGCACTCGCCGGCCTGCTGATCGCGCGGCGCAAACCCAGTGGCGCCTGGCTGTACGCCGCGTTCCTGATCGGCACCGCCGTCTGGGCACTGGCCGACGTCGGCCTGGTGTTCTGGCCACTGTTCTCGCGGCTGTTCATGTTCGCGGTGATCGGTCTGGTGGTGGCGCTCATCTACCCCTGGCTGGTCAGCGCCAGCGGCGCTCGCCCAGGGCGCGGAGCCTTCGGCGTGGCGGCCGTGCTGGGCGTGGCGGTGGTGATCGCCGCGGGCAACATGTTCGTCGCCCACCCCAGCGTCGCCCCGACCGGCACGGGACCGGGACTCACGGCGGTCAAGCCGGGCACCGAGCAGAAGGACTGGGCCCACTACGGCAACACCGAAGGCGGCAGCCGTTTCGCAGCCCTCGATCAGATCAACCGCAACAACGTCGACCAGCTCAAGGTGGCCTGGACCTACCACACTGGTGACGTGGCCTACAGCGACGGTAACGGCGCCGAAGACCAGCTCACCCCCCTGCAGGTCGGCGACAAGGTGTTCATCTGCACCCCGCACAACAACCTGATCGCACTGGATGCCGACACCGGCAAGCAGCTGTGGAAGAACGAGATCAACGCCCAGTCCAAGGTCTGGCAGCGTTGCCGCGGTATGGCTTACTTCGATGCCAGCGCACCGGTCGCTCAGCCGACCCAGCCTGACAGCACGCCGGTCACCGTCGCCAGCGTGCCGGCCGGCGCCAACTGCCAGCGTCGCCTGCTGACCAACACCATCGACGCCCGCCTGATCGCGGTGGACGCCGACACCGGTGCGTTCTGCGAGGGCTTCGGCGATCACGGCCAGGTCGACCTCAAGGCCGGCCTGGGCGATGTGCCGGACTCCTACTACCAACTGTCCTCGGCCCCGTTGATGGCCGGCACCACCGTGGTGGTGGGTGGTCGCGTGGCCGACAACGTCCAGACCGACATGCCCGGCGGCGTACTGCGCGGCTTCGACGTGATCACCGGCCAGATGCGCTGGGCGTTCGACCCCGGCAATCCACAGGACCGCGTGGCCCCGGCAGACGGCAGCACCTACGTGCGCAGCACCCCGAACAGCTGGGCGCCGATGTCCTACGATCCGGCGATGAACACGGTGTTCCTGCCCATGGGCTCGTCCTCCACCGACATCTACGGCGTGGAGCGCAGCAAGCTCGACCACACCTACGGCGCCTCGGTGCTGGCCCTGGACGCCACCACCGGCAACCAGAAATGGGTCTACCAGACCGTGCACAACGACCTCTGGGACTTCGATCTGCCCATGCAGCCAAGCCTGATCGACTTCACCAAGGACGACGGCAGCACCGTGCCCGCCGTGGTGATCGGCACCAAGGCCGGGCAGATCTACGTGCTGGACCGCGCCACCGGCAAGCCGCTGACCCAGGTCGACGACGTCCCGGTCAAGCCGAGCAACATCCCCAACGAGCCTTACTCCCCGACCCAGCCCAGGTCGGTCGGCATGCCGCAGATCGGCGCCCAGACCTTGACCGAAGCGGACATGTGGGGCGCCACCCCCTATGACCAGCTGCTGTGCCGCATCGACTTCAAGAAGATGCGCTACGACGGCCTCTACACGGCGCCGGGCACCGACCTGTCGCTGAGCTTCCCCGGCTCGCTGGGCGGCATGAACTGGGGCAGCCTGTCCACCGATCCGGTGCATGGCTTCATCTTCGTCAACGACATGCGACTGGGCCTGTGGATCCAGATGATTCCCTCGCAGAACAAAGGCCAGGCGGCCTCCGGCGGTGAATCGCTGAACACTGGCATGGGCGCGGTACCGCTCAAGGGCACACCCTATGCCGTGAACAAGAACCGCTTCCTGTCGGTGGCCGGCATTCCGTGCCAGGCCCCGCCCTATGGCACGCTGACCGCCATCGACATGAAAACTCGCCAGATCGCCTGGCAGGTGCCGGTCGGCACGGTGGAAGACACTGGCCCTCTGGGCATCCGCATGCACCTGCCGATCAAGATCGGTCTGCCGACCCTCGGCGGCACGCTGTCGACCCAGGGCGGGCTGGTGTTCATCGCAGGTACGCAGGATTTCTACCTGCGCGCCTACGACAGCAGCAATGGCAACGAAATCTGGAAAGCACGGCTGCCGGTGGGTAGCCAGGGTGGGCCAATGACCTACGTGTCGCCCAAGACCGGCAAACAGTACGTGGTGATCACCGCCGGCGGCGCTCGCCAATCCACTGACCGTGGTGACTACGTCATCTCCTACGCGTTGCCGTAGGTCGCGTCGCCCCTTGGCGGAGGCATCGCAGCCCCGAACCGTTGCTGCGATGCCTCCGCCAAAGGCCCCTCCAGACTACCCGAGAAACCGCAATGCAACCCGCACTTCGCCTCACCCCCAGCCTGCTGCTGGCCCTGGCCAGCACCTCGGCGCTGGCTGCCGACGACCTGCTCACCCGCCCCACCCTCACTGGCGACTGGGGTGGCCTGCGCAGCCAGCTCGAAGCCCAGGGCATCCGCTTCACCGGCGACTACAGCGGCGAGACCGCCTACAACGCCCATGGCGGCCTGCATCGCTCGGCACGCTATTCGCAGAACCTCAAGTTCGGCGCGCAGTTCGACCTGTCCAGGCTCTACGGCCTGGACAACGGCGGCAAGGTTCAGCTGACCATCAACGACCGGCGCGGCAACAGCGCCTCGGCGGACCTGGTGGGCAACCGCCTGCCGATCCAGGAAAACTACGGCGGCCTGTACACTCGCCTGACCGAACTGAGCTACGAGCGCAGCCTGTTCACACCGGCCCTGAACCTGAAGCTCGGCTACATGGCCATGGGCAACGACCTGGGCGGGCTGGACAGCGGCATCCTGTGCAATTTCATGAACGCCGGCTTCTGCGGTCACCCGCTGAACATGTCAGGCGGCAGCGGCTGGACCAACTACCCGAACGCGCACCTGGGCGCGCGGATCAAGTACGACTTCTCGCCGGCCTGGCAACTGCGCGTGGCGGCGTTCAACGTCGATCCGCAGAGCAACGGCAACCCCAGTCGCGCCTGGCACCTGGGCCCCAAGCACACCACCGGTACGGTGCTGCCGGTCGAGCTGGTGTACAGGCTGCATGCCGAGCTGCCGGGTGAATACAAGGTGGGCTATTACTACGACAGCTCCAACGTCAAGCGCATCGGCAGCGACCGTGAAGTGGCCGGACGCGGCGGCCACTACCTGTTGATCGACCAGGCCCTGTGGAACGATCCCAGCTCGGCGGGGCGCAGCCTGCACGCCTTCGGCCAGTACTCGGCCTCGAGCAAGGCCGCCTCGCCGTTCACCCGCTGGTACGGTGCCGGGGTGGTGCTGTACAAGCCGTTCGAAGGCCGCCCGCGAGACACCCTGGCGCTGGGCTACGGCCGCGCCGTGCCCAACCCGCGCAGCCGCGACGTGCTGCAAGCCTCGGCCCTCGAGGCGGGCGCCGACTTCCCCGACCTGGACAGCGCCGAGCAGTTGATCGAGCTGAGCTATGGCTACCAGGCCACGCCCTGGCTGAGCTTGCGCCCGGATGTGCAGTACATCGTCGAGCCCGGCGCATTTTCCGGCAAGGCGATCGACGATGCGCTGATCGTCGGTCTGCAGGTCAGGGCCAGCTTCTGAGGCCTCACCCAGGTCGCGGTCAGCCGTCACCGAGCAGGTCGTGGGCGTCGAGCAGGCGGAACGCGACCTGCGGGTTGCGCTCCAGACCTCGGCGAATGGCGGCCGGAATCGCCTGCCGGGTCCTGCGGCAAAGGCCCGGCTGAACCTCCAGCTCGATGACGAAGCCGCGCATGGTGCGCACCTCGTTGGCGCCTGGCGCCACACTCACGCGGATGCCCAACTGATCGTACAGCCGCGCTTGCAGGCGCTGCAGGTCCTCCAGGCTTTCCAGATTCTCCAAGCGCTCGATCAGACGCTTCTCCTCATGCCGAGTCAGCAGCAAAATGCGCTGGGCCTGAGGTGGATGCGCGTGCAAGTGCTCGCGCCCGCAATCGCAGGCGCCGGGCGGACAGGGTTGACGCAAGGGTGGGAGGCTGGACATGGCCACAAGCATAGCGCGTCCAGCGCCAGCGTCATCCCCTGCCGGTCCGTTCAGAGGCTGACGCCCAATGCCTGGCGCACACCCTCGCCGCGTGTGTCGTCGGCATCGCTGACCAGCGCGAAGTTGTACGCCCCCCGGGACCAATAGCGCGCCTCGAGTGCACCGTCTACCCGCTGACCGCTGGGCATCGTACGGTAGTGAGCCCCCGGCGAGCGCATGAATAGGCTGATGCGCTCACCCCGCTCATCCTGGAACACCAGCAGCGCCGCCGGACCGTCCTCGTTGGCCAGTAGGCGCGCGCCCACCGGTTCGAAGCCGTAGCGGCTCAGGTCCGGTAGTTGGCCCACGCGCGCGAAGTGGCTGCCCAGCCAGCGCTGCAGTTGCGTGGCATCACTGGCCTGGATATCCAGGCCGTTGGCCTCGGCGAACAGCTTGTGCGCCTGCACGGCATCGGCCATCGGCAGCGTCCCGGCGTACAGCGTCGACTCGCGCGCCTGCCAGCCGCCCACCCCGCCCATGCCCAGGGCAAGCAGGAGCACCGCAGCCGAGGCGAGTCGGCGCCGGCGCCGCTGAGCGAGGCGACGGCGCAGCGGTAGCAGGTCCAGCTGCGGGTCATGGGGCCGCTCCCCTAGCCCCGCCAGCGCCGCGCGCAACCGTCGAGCGTCCAGGCGCCAGGCTTCGAGCCGCATGGCCTGTTCTGGATTGGCCGCCAGCCAGGCCTGCACCTCGGTCCGCCGCTGCGCCGGCAGGCGCTCGTCGACGTAGGCGTGCAGCTCATGCTCGGTCGGAATCAGGCGCGTCATTTGAGTCTCCGCAAGGTTGGGGCAGCGGGCTTGCCCTCGGTCAGTTCGCGCAAGGCGGTGCGCGCGCGCGACAAGCGCGACATCACCGTGCCGATGGGAATGTTCAGCGTCTGGGCGACGTCCTTGTAGCTCAGGCCCTCCACGCTGACCAGCAACAGCAGCGCACGCTGCTCGCTCGGCAACCGGGCGAAGGCCTGCAGGTCGGCCTGGGCCATCACGATGTGCGCGGTGTCGCAGCCCAGCGGTTCTTCCGCTTCGCCACTGCGACCGAACCAGCCGAGCCAACGCGCGTGCAGGCGCTCGCGGCGCTTGCCGTCGAGGAACAGCCGATACAGGATGGTGAACAGCCAGGCCCGTCGATCCTCACTTTCGCGCCGCTGGCCGCCGCGGGCCAAGGCACGCTCGGCGGTGGCCTGGACCAGGTCGTCGGCAGCCGCGCTGTCGCGGGTCAGCGACAAGGCGAAGCGGCGCAGCCGTTGCAGCAGCTCGCGCCATTGTCGTTCATCCAGGTCGTGCATGTCGGGTCCGCCGCAGGGGCCATGTGTACTCATCAGACGGCCCATGCAGCGATCTATTCCCGGTGCGGGAATAAAAATACGCCCGCTACGTCATACCGGCTCATTCAACGACCCGGAACGTCACCATGAACACTCCCCTGCAAGGCCCGGCCAAGGCCATGCGTCTGGCCGCCATCGGTGTGGCGGTGGTCGCGCTGGGCGCAGGTTTTGCCTACGCCGCCGGCTGGATCGGCCGTCCTGGCCTGACGCCGCAGCGCATCATCGACACCTTCGAAGCCCAGGCGGGCCATCATCCGGGCTACCGCAAGAACCACGCCAAGGGCCTGTGCGTGAGCGGCTGGTTCGAAAGCAGTGGTCAGGCGCAAGCGCTGTCCACCGCGCGTGCATTCAGCCAGGCTCGCGTGCCGGTGATCGGCCGCTTCGCCATCGGTGGCGCCAACCCCCACAGCCCCGACGCCGGCGTGCCCACCCGCAGCCTCGCGGTGCAATTGGCGACCGACGATGGTCAACTGTGGCGTACCGGCATGAACAACCCTCCAGTACTGGCAGTGAGCGATCCGCAGGGTTTCTACGACATGGTGGTGGCCAGCACGCCGGTGCCGGGCACCGGCAAACCCGACCCCGCCAGGCTTCAGGCCTTCTTCGCCGCCCACCCCGAGAGCGCCGCCTTCCGCCAGTGGTCGGCCAGCGCCAAGCCCAGCGACAGCTTCGCCAACACCGACTACAACAGCATCAACGCCTTCTATCTGGTGGACAGCCAAGGCAAGCGCCAGCCGGTGCGCTGGCGGATGGTCGCGCAGACGCCCTTCGCCGCCCTGCCCGCCCAGGTCGAGGACAACCTCTACCTGCAACACGACCTGCAACGCCGCCTGAGCCAGGGACCGCTGCGCTGGACGCTGCGCCTGACCCTGGCCGAAGCCGGCGATGCCGTGGACGACCCCGCCAGCCAGTGGCCAGACACACGTCGCAGCGTGGACGCCGGCACTCTGGTCATCGACAGGGTCGAAGCGCCTGAACAGGGCGCCTGCCGCGATCTGAACTTCGACCCGCTGATCCTGCCTGCTGGCATCGAAGCCTCCGCCGATCCGATCCTGGCCGCGCGCTCGGCCGCTTATTCGGAATCCTTCAACCGCCGCAGCCGGGAAAGCCTCGGCGCAGGAGCGCAACCATGAAACCCAGCGCCTTCCACCCCCTGGCCCGCACCCTGCACTGGCTGATGGCCCTGCTGATCCTGGCCATGCTGTTCATCGGCGTAACGATGGTCACCGACCTCTCGCCCCGCCACCCGCTGTTGATCGAGCTGCACAAGGCCACGGGCCTGGCCCTGCTGGTCCTGGTGGTGCTGCGCATCATCCTGCGCCTGAGCCTGCCGCACCCGCCATTGCCGCGGGACTTGCCGCCCTTGCAGCGCTTCGCGGCGGCAGCGTCGCACCTGGCGCTGTACGGCCTGATGCTGGCCATGCCATTGCTGGGCTGGGCCATGCTGTCGGCCGGCGGCTACCCGCGCCCGCTGCAACTGCCGGCCATCGCACCCCACGACCTGCAACTGTACGCGGTACTGCGTCAGGCCCACGGCTGGGCCGGCTACCTGCTGTTCGCCACGATCCTGGTGCACATCGGTGCGGCGCTGATGCATACACTGGTAAGACGGGACGGCGTGATGCGCAGCATGTGGCCAGGGCCCCTGCGACGTCACCCGTGAAGACCCCAGGGTCGACAGATGTTAGTAATTATTACTAACATCGCCGTCCCCTCTTCACCCATGGATCCTCGGGATGACCGTCATCACGGACGCTGCCGCCACACCACCAGACCCCACACACCCCACACTGGACCTGCGCCCGCTGCTGCTGGCGAACATGGGCTGCACCATGGCGATGATGGCCTTCGTCGTCCTCATCGGCCCCATCGCACGCCTGCTGGGCATGGCCACCTGGCAGGCAGGTGCTGCCGTCACCGTCTCCGGGGTGGTCTGGGTGCTGCTGGCCCGGCCCTGGGGGTTGGCGGGCGGGGCCCGCCCCGCGGGCGGCGGGGGGGCGGGGGGGGGGGCCGGGGGCGGCCGGGGGGGGGGGGGCCCCGGCCCGGGGGGGGGGGCCGCCGACCGGCTGGGTCGGCGGCGAGTGCTGCTGCTGGGCAGCGCAGGCTTCACCGTCGCGTACTGGGTACTGTGCCTGTTCGTCGAGGGCGCGCTGCGCCTGCTGCCCAGCGCCACCCTGGCGTTCGTCGGCCTGATGTTCGCGCGCGGCCTCATAGGCGCTTTCTATGCCGCGCTGCCGGTGGCCGGCAATGCCCTGATCGCCGACCATGTCGCGCCCGAACGGCGTGCGCAATCCATGGCCTTGCTGGGGGCTGCCAACGCGGTGGGCCTGGTGCTCGGGCCGGCGCTGGCAGCACTGCTGGCGCGCCACAGCCTCAGCCTGCCGTTCTTCGTGCTGTCAGTGCTGCCAGCCAGTGCCTTCGTGGTGCTGCTGCTCAAGCTCAAGCCCGCAGCGCTGCCTCAGCATCACGCCCCCAGCGCGGTGCGCCTGGGCGACCGGCGCCTGCGTCGCCCGCTGCTGGTGGCATTCAGTGCCATGCTCAGCGTAACCGTGTCGCAGATAACCGTAGGGTTCTTCGCCCTGGATCGCCTGAACTTGAACAGCACCGATGCCGCCCAGGCCGCCGGCATCGCACTGACGGCCGTGGGCGTGGCACTGATCGGCTCTCAACTGGCACTGCGCCGCTTGCAGTGGCCACCCCTGAGGATGATTCGCGTGGGTGCCAGCCTCAGCGCGCTGGGCTTCGCCTGTGCAGCACTGGCCACTACCGCTCCCGTGCTATGGCTGTGTTTCTTCATTGCCGCCGCCGGCATGGGCTTGGTCTTCCCCGCCTTCTCGGCACTGGCCGCCAACGCCATGCAGGCCAGCGAACAGGGCGCCACCGCCGGCTCGATCAGCGCAGCGCAGGGCATGGGCGCGGTGGTCGGGCCACTGGCCGGCACCCTGGTCTATGCAGTCGATCCACGCCTGCCGTTCCTGGCGGTGGCGGTGCTACTGCTGGCGGTCGGCCTGTGGCCGGCGCCCCCGGCTACAGCGGACTGACGAGCACAGCGCGCTGCCGATCAGAGTGTGTTCTAATGCGCTGCCCATTATTTCTGACACCTCCGATCACTCACTTCACAAGGCGGCTATGGACACGGGGACACGACTCAAACTGGTGCGTGAACGCAACAACCTCTCCCAGCGCGAGCTGGCCCGGCGCAGCGGCCTGACCAACTCGACCATCTCGCAGATCGAGCAGAATCGCGTCAGTCCTTCGGTCAGTTCCTTGAAGAAGCTTCTCGAAGGCATCCCCATGAGCCTGGCGGAGTTCTTCAGCTTCGATGAGCCGGCACGCGAGGAGCGCTACGTGTTCCGCGGCAGCGAGCAGCCGGACCTGGGTCGAAACGGCCTGCGCATGCTACTGGTGGGCGCCAGCGTCGAAGGTCGGCAAATGCGCATGTTGCGTGAGCTGTACGCGCCAGGCGCAGACTCGGGCGAGCCGATCGTCCACGCCGAAGGCGAGGAATGCGGGCTGGTGACACGCGGCACCGTGGAGCTGTGGGTCGATGGTCAGGTCAGCGTACTCAGCGCCGGCGACGGCTACTACATTCCCACCACCCTTCCCCACAGTTTCAAGAATGTCGGCCCCGACGAAGCCGAGATCATCAGCGCCAACACGCCGGCCAATTTCTGACCGACGTCGGTTCGAACAACGCTCGCCGGGCCTCGATACCCTTGATACAAGGCCCGGCGGCGACGGTCACAGGTGGGTGAAGACGGTCTCGGCGGGCAAGCGCGACTTGGTCAGGCCTGCGTTGAAGTCCTCTTCACTACGATAACCCAGGGCCAGCAGCACCACGCTGGTGAAACCTCGTTCGCGCAGGCCCAGTTCGGCGTCCAGCGCCTTGCTGTCGAAGCCTTCGATGGGCGTGGCATCCAGGCCATGGGCGGCCGCACCCAGCAGCGCGGTGCCCAGGGCCAAGTAGGTCTGCTTCTCCATCCAGTGCTGCACATCCTTGAGATCGTAACGGTGCAGGTCCACGTAGCCACGGCGGGTCTGGTCCTGGCCGACACGAGCCTGGTCGTCGCGGAAGCGCCCGTCAGCCGCTTCCTGGTCGAGCACCGCATGCAGGTGAGCTTCGGTCATCTCGGTACGGGTGGCGAACACGATCACGTGGGACGCGTTGAGGATCTTGCCGGTGTTGTAGCTGAAGGCCTCGGTCGCCTTGGCCAGGCGCGCCTTGCCCTCGGCAGTGCCGGCGACCACGAAGTGCCAGGGCTGGGAATTGACCGAGGACGGGCTGTGGCGCAGTTGCTCGAGCAAGGCATCGATCGTGGCCTGGGGGATGACGCGGCTGGCGTCGTAGGCCTTGGTGGTGTAGCGGCGCTTGGCCAGGGTGACGGTATCCATCGGTACTGCTCCAGTCTGGGAAAGGGATGGCAGCTATCTTATCTTTTCTGACAGATAGGAAAACCGGCAGAATGCAGCAACACTTTGCTCACTGGAGTGAAAATGCTGCGCCTCGATGATCTTCACCTGTTCATCCGCTCCAGTGCGCTGGGCAGCTTCACGGCCGCCGCCCTGGAATCCGGTGTCCTGCCCGGCCAGGTCGCCGCGGCGATCAAACGCCTGGAGCGTGAGCTGGACGTGCGCCTGTTCGCTCGCACCACCCGCAGCCTGCGCCTCACCGCCGAAGGCGAGCGCTACCTGCCCACGGCCCACAGCGTGCTGGAAACCCTGCGCCAGGGCCGCGAAAGCCTGCATGGCGATTCCCACGACTTGCGCGGCGTACTCCAGGTTTCTGCGCCCTCGGACGTCGGACGCAACCTGCTGCTGCCATGGCTGGGGGATTTCCGTCGCGAACACCCGGACCTCACCCTGCGCTTTTTCCTTTCCGACGCACTGGCCGACCTCAACCGCGACCCGGTGGACGTCGGCATCCGCTACGGCATCGAAGAGGACGCCAATTACATCGCCCTGCCCCTGGTGCCCTGGAATCGCCGAGTGCTGGTGGCCGCGCCTGCCTATCTGGCACGGCGCGGGCGCCCCCATACCCCCGAGGACCTCAAGCAGCACGACTGCCTGTTGTACCTGCAACAGTCGCGCGTGTTCGATCGCTGGCAACTGGGCGAGCAGACGGTGCAGGTCAAGGGACCGCTGTTCTGCGACGATGCCGACGTGGTGCGGCGTTGGGCCGTGGCCGGCGAAGGCATAGCCTTCAAGTCCTGGCTGGATGTCAGCGCCAATGTCGCGGCCGGGGAGCTGGAAGTATTGATGCCGGACTACCCAGGCGACGTGCGGCCGCTGGTGATGGTCTGTCCGCACCGCAAGCAACTGTCGGCTGCGGTGGCCCGACTGCATCGGTGGTTGCAGGCCCGCTTCGCCGAGCAGTGGCCCTGCGAGGCGGATCACTGCAAGGGCGGATAGACCCACACGTCGTCCACATCGAACGCCGTTTGCGCGACGGACGGGTCGCCTCGGTCCAGACCCGAGGCAAGGGTAATTCAGGTGCAGGCGCACCGGCTGGAGACTGAAGTATTCGACAGGCGACAACGCCTTCACGAATTGCCTGGATCGCCTTCGTCGGTCCGATCGGCCACAAGAGTGCACAGACGTTCTAAGCACGCCCCGTGCGACTGCGCTACGCTTGAGCTCTTTTTCCCAGGCCGGCCCCATGAGCAACTGGATCGATCTCAGACAGGACGCCGATACCGGTATCGAATCGGTCCGGGCCCACTTCGTCGGCCACGCCTACGACCCGCACTGGCACGACAGCTTCCTGGTGGGTGTCACCGAACAAGGCGTGCAACAGTTCAACTGCAGACGGGTCCGCCATAGCAGCACCCCTGGGCAGGTCTTCCTGCTCGAACCGGGCGACCTGCACGACGGCCACGCACCGACACAGGACGGATTCACCTACTGCACCCTGTACCTGGACAGCCAATGGCTGGAGAATCAGCTGCACGCACTGTTCGAGCGCGCCCCGTCCGGCTGCCTGCCAGCCTTCGCCGACACCCTGTGCAGCGACCCGCGACTGGCCACTGCCACGGCCCACGCATTCCAGGCCATGCATGGCGGCGAACTGCGCATCGTCCGGCAGACGGCCATGGACGACCTGCTGGCTTGCCTCACCGGTCACCTGCACTGGCGCAGGAGGCTGAACCCCGACCCCCGGCTGCCGATCACCGCCCAGCGGGCGCGGGACTACCTGCACGCGCACCTGGACCAGGACATCGGCCTGAGCGACCTCGCCCAGGCGTGTGCCGTCGATCGCTACCGCCTGACCCGCGCCTTCAAGGCCGCTTTCGGCCTGGCACCCCATGCCTACCTGATCCAGTTGCGCCTGACCCGCGCGCGGCACCTGCTGGCTCGCGGCCGCACGCCCAGCGAAGTGGCCATGGCCCTGGGTTTCGCCGACCAGAGCCATCTGGGTCGCTGGTTCCGTCGGGCCTATCGGCTGACGCCCGCCGATTACCGGCGACGCTGCTCAAACCTTCCAGACTGAAGTCGGCCGGGCAGCACAGCATGGGGCCTGTCAATCAAGGAACCCTCCCATGTCGTCGTCATTGTTGCCCTTCGCCCTCTTCGCCCTGGTGGCCAGTATCAGTCCCGGACCGACCAACCTGCTGATTCTCGCCCACGGTGCGCACAACGGCTTGCGCGCCAGCGTGCTGCAGATCCTGGCGGCCTGTTCGGCGGCTGCCGGAATCGTCTGGCTGGTAGGGCTGGGGCTGGGCGACCTGCTGTTGCGCCACCCCCTGGCGCAGCAAGCGATGGGCTGGGCCGGGGCGTTGTGGCTGAGCCTGCTGGCCTGGCGACTGTTCAAGGCCGCCGGCGAGCCGGTGAGCGCTTCGGCGCAGCGACACCTGAGCGCCGCGAGTGCCGCAGCGCTGCAACTGGTCAACCCCAAGGTGTGGTTGATGGCGGTGGCCGTGATCGGGGTGTTCGCCACGCCACGAACACCGGTCTGGCAACTGGCGCTGGTGTTCCTGCTCATCGCCCTGCCCTGCCTTGGCGCCTGGGCCCTGCTGGGCGTGGGCAGTACACGCTGGCTCGGCACTGGCTCGGCCTCGCGGCGCTTCAATCAGCTGCTGGCTGCGCTGCTGATGGTCTCGACCTGGTGGGCAGTGCTCGGCTGAGGCTCACGGCACAGTGGAGGTCGCTGCCTGACGGAAACGCCCGGTGCTGGCCAGGGCGATCACCAGGCCGCCCACCGCCACCGCACCGCCCACCAGGCCGATGTACGCCACACCCAGCTGGCTGCTGACGATACTGCCGAGCAAGGCACCGCCGCCGATGCCGATGTTGTAGATACCGGAAAACAGCGCCATGGCCACATCGGTGGCGTCGGACGCCAGCTTCAAGGTCTTGGACTGCAGCGCCAGGCTGAAACTCAGGATCGCCACCCCCCAGAACAGGCTGAGCACGGCGAACGCGGTGAAGCTGCCCGACACGGGCAGGAGCAGCAACAGGCACAGGGCCAGGCAGCCGATGGAGCCGAGCAGGAAGCCCTGGGGGAAGCGCTCGCTGTAGCGACTGAACAGCACGGAGCCGAACAGCCCGGCGCCGCCGAACAGCAACAGCACCAGGGTCGTGCGCTCACCGCTGATCTGCGCCACGTGCAGCGCGAATGGCTCGATGTAGCTGTAGGCGGTGAACTGCGCGGTGATCACCAGGGTGACCAGCAGGTAGGTGATGACCAATGCCGGACGGCGGAACAGGATCGGCAGGCTGCGCAGCGAGCCCGAGTTCTGGCTGGGCAGCAAGGGCAGCGACTTCATCAGGCACAGCATGGTCGCCAGGGCGACGGCCGCGATGCTCAGGAAGGTCACCCGCCAGCCCAACGCCTCGCCGACCACACGCCCCAGCGGAATGCCCAGCACCATCGCCAGGGTCGTGCCGGTGGCCAACAACCCCAGCGCCTTGGCCTGCTTGCCCGCCGGCGCCACCCGTACCGCCAGCGAGGCGGTGATGGCCCAGAACACGGCATGTGACAGCGCGATACCGATGCGACTGACCAGCAACATGGCGAAGCTCTGCGCCAGCCAGGACATCAGGTGGCTGACGATGAACACCGCGAACACCAGCAACAGCAGGCGTCGTCGCTCGACGTTACGGGTGACCAGCATCAACGGCAGCGATGCCAGGGCTACCACCCAGGCATAGATGGTCAGCATCAGGCCGACCTGCGCAGTGGTCATGTCGAAACTGCGACCGATGTCGCTGAGCAATGCCACCGGCACGAACTCGGTGGTATTGAAGATGAAGGCCGCCAAGGCCAGCGCGATCACGCTCAGCCAGCTGCCGCCGCCCGCCGGAGGTGGCAGGGATTCAGGTAGGGGTGCATTCATCGAGGCCACTGCATTCTCCGCAGGCAAAGCGATAGGACGCGCGCAGGCGGCCTGGGTTCAGGCCGCCTGTGCACGGTTTTTCTTGTTAGGGGAATGAGGCACATGGTACGCGCGGTCGGCGAGTGTCACAACCGCGCGGCACGGCAAGTGGCCATCGGCCGCCCTTGGCGTCAGGGACCAGCCAGCGATGGCGGCTGGATCAGGCCTTCAGCGTGGCCATGTCGATGACGAAGCGGTACTTCACGTCACCCTTGTGCATGCGCTCGAACGCTTCGTTGATGTGACGGATGTCGAGCATCTCGATGTCGCAGGTGATGCCGTGCTCGGCGCAGAAATCCAGCACTTCCTGGGTTTCGGCGATGCCACCGATCAACGAACCGGCCACTACCCGACGCTTGAGCACCAGGTTGGCCGCATGCACGGGAGGCTCGATCGGCTCGATCAGGCCGACCAGGATGTGCACGCCGTCGAACTTGAGGGTTTCCAGGTAGGGGTTCAGGTCGTGCTGCACCGGAATGGTGTCGAGCAGGAAATCGAACCGCCCGGCCGCCTCGCGCATCTGCGCAGGGTCGGTGGACACGATCACCTGGTCGGCGCCCTGGCGGCGCGCTTCGTCGGCCTTGGCCTGGGAGCGGGTGAACACCGTGACCTCGGCGCCCAGCGCCTTGGCGAACTTGATGCCCATGTGGCCCAGGCCACCCATGCCCAGCACGCCGACCTTGTGGCCAGGCCCGACGCCGTGGTGCTTGAGCGGCGAGTAGGTGGTGATGCCGGCGCAGAGAATCGGCGCAGCGCTGGGCAGATCGAGCCCTTCAGGCATGCGCAGGACGAAGGCCTCGCTGACCACGATGCTGCTGGAGTAGCCGCCCATGGTGTTGCTGCCATCGACGCGGTCAGGCGTGGCGTAGGTCATGGTCGGACCTTCCAGGCAGTACTGCTCCAGGTCCTTGTGGCAGGCTTCGCACTGGCGGCACGAGTCGACCATGCAGCCCACCCCGACCAGGTCGCCGACTGTGTACTTGCCAGCCTTTTCGCCCACTGCGGTGACGCGACCGACGATCTCATGCCCTGGCATCAGCGGGTAGACGGCGATGCCCCATTCATTGCGGGCCTGGTGCAGGTCCGAGTGGCACACGCCGCAGTAGAGAATCTCGATGGCGACGTCGTCGGGGCGCAGCGCGCGACGCTGGAAGGTCATGGGCGCCAGCGGCGCGGTGGAAGACTGGGCGGCATAGCCGATGGCCGTATACATGCTCTGGACCTCGCGAATTGAAACGATTCAGGCGAACCATTGTGCGCACCTCGGCGCGCCAGGACCATCGTGAATTCTCCGGCATCGATGCCCGATTCTCCGAACGTTGCCCCAGCCACCTGGCGCCAGCCTGTCAATCTGCGATCATTGCACTGTCTGATTCTCTGCCTGCGAACCGCCATGCACCTCACCCAACATGTTGATGCCAATGCCCGCCTGTGCACCCTGATCCGTGCGCTGGCCTCGCGCCCCGGCTTCGTCGCCACGCACCTGCCCCAGGTGCGCGTGCTGTCGTGGGACCACTACGTGGCCAGCAGCCCGCAGATCTACGAGCCCAGCCTGATCGTCCTGGCCCAGGGCAGCAAACTGGCGCGCCTGGGTCCGCGCACCCTGGAATATGGCGCCGGACACTACCTGATCCAGGCCCTCTCGGTGCCGTTCATGTGCGAAACCTTCGCCACCTCCCAGGCGCCGATGCTCGGGGTGGCGGTGGACATCGACCGGACCGTGCTGGGCGAGCTGGTGCAGCAGATGGCCCTGCCACCCGATCCGGGCGTGCAGGTGCAGACGCCCCAGTCGATGAGTTCCGCCGCCCTGGATGCGGCCATGCGTGCCAGCGTCGAGCAACTGCTCGAATGCCTGCAGGACCCGCTCGATGCCAAGGTCCTGGGCCCCAGCCGGGTTCGCGAAGTGCTCTACACCGCCCTGCGCGGGCCGCAGGCCGGAGTATTGCGGGCGCTGGTCGAGCAGCAGGGACACTTCGCCCGCATCGGCGCCGCCCTGGCCTACCTGCGCGAGCATTATGCCGAGCCGCTGAGCGTGGAAGCCTTGGCGGGCCTGGCCAACATGAGCGTGTCGACCTTTCACGAGCATTTCAAGCGCAGTACCGACCTGGCGCCGATGCAGTACCTCAAGCGCCTGCGCCTGCTCAAGGCCCAGCAGATGCTCGTTGGCGAGCGCCTGGGTGTCGCCCAGGTGGCTCACCGGGTGGGTTATCAAAGCACCTCGCAGTTCAGCCGCGAGTACAAGCGCCAGTTCGCGCGCAGCCCAGGCGAGGAACTGCCTTACGTCAGCCTGCCCGTCTAGCGAGGGCGAGCAGCTTCAGCGCTGATCCCACGACCACTGCGCCACCGGCGAGTATTGCCCCTTGCGCGACTCGTACAGGCCGAAGCCGCGGGCGATCAGCTGCAAGTGCGGCGGCTCGCTCGCCTCCGGCACCTGGCCGGAGAAATCCCGCGACAGCGTCAGGTGGGCGCGGTAGTCACGGGCAGGCTCGGCGATGCCCAGCGGCAGCAACGCCTGATGCAGGGCGTAGACCAGTCGGCGCAGGTCGGCAGGCGTGTCGGTCGGCTCCAGCACCAGCGCACCGGCACGGCGCCAGACCTGCAAGCGGTCGAGCAGCAGGCGTATGGGCGCCTGGGGATGCACGAGGCCGTCCACTGCGGCGCACAGAGACGGCACTCGAGTGGCATCCACGTCACCGAGGAACAGCAAGGTCACATGGAAGTTGTCCGCGGGCACTGGCTTGCCCGCGCGCAGCTCGAGGTGGCGACGCCACTGGACGAGTGCGCGACGCTGCTGCGGCGCAAGGGCGAGCGCGAAGAACAGTCGTTTGAACGGAGCACCGGTGAGGCGGGCGTCCTGAGCCATGGGAGTCTCCTGGAAACGGGCATGGGGCGGGTATGACGGGGATTCACGGGCATCGAAAGAGCGCCGGAGGCGTTCAGGCAGCGCGTCAGCCATCAGTGAAGTCTGAACAATGCGTGCACATCCCGCTTACGATTGTTTATGCTGGCGGGCTTAGCCATGGCGCATGGCCATTTTATTCGACAAGTAATCGTCCATGAAAATTGCACTCGTACTGATCTTCGTTCTCTCGATCGCCTACGTCCACCTGCGTGGTCGCGTGCGGCACAAGCTCACCCGTCAGCTGGGCGACCACTCCAGCTTCCTGGCCCCGGTCAACAGCTTCCTCTATCTGTTTTCCAAGCACCCGGCCAAGCCTTACCTGCCGGTGGAGGCCTTCCCCGAGCTCGAGCCGTTGAAGGTCCACTGGCGGGAGATCCGTGAGGAAGCCGTGCAGCTGTTGCAAGCCGGCGAGATCAAGAAGTCCGACAACTACGACGACGTCGGCTTCAATTCGTTCTTCAAGACCGGCTGGAAGCGCTTCTATCTCAAGTGGTACGGCGAGAGCCACCCGTCGGCGATGAGCCTCTGCCCGCGCACCACCGCGCTGCTGCAAGGCATCGGCACGGTCAAGGCAGCCATGTTCGCCACCCTGCCCCCAGGCGCCAAGCTGGTGCGCCACCGCGACCCCTATGCCGGATCCTATCGTTACCACCTCGGGCTCGAGACCCCCAACGACGACGGCTGCTACATCGATGTCGATGGCGAAAAGTACTCCTGGCGCGACGGCGAAGCCGTGGTGTTCGATGAAACCTTCATCCACTACGCCGCCAACACCACCGAGCACAACCGGATCATCCTGTTCTGCGACGTCGAACGGCCTTTGAAGTATCGCTGGGCCAGCGCCTTCAATCGCTGGTTCAGCCGCAACGTCATGGCCGCTGCCGCGGCCCCCAACGATGCCAACGACAAGACCGGTGGGATCAATCGCCTGTTCACGCGGATCTACAAGATCCGCGAACGCGGCAAGGCGATGAAGAAGCGCAACCGCACGCGCTACTACCTGGAGAAATGGGCGGTGGTGGCGGCCCTGGTGCTGGTGTTCATCTACATCTGAGCCTCTCAGAGGCTGAAGGGGCGGCGGTGCCCGTTCACCCCGTGCGCTCGCGAGGCGCCCGCACCCTGAAGCGTCGCACCACCAGGTTCCGGTCCTGCAAGGGAAACGCCGGCACAGGGCCGACACGATCAAACCAGGAGCCGAGATTGGCCACCAATATCATCACCCGCGCAGGCCACATCGCCCTCAAGGCCGAGCTCGACCATCTCTGGCACACCTACCGTCCGGAGATCACGCAGAAGGTCACCTGGGCCGCATCCCTTGGCGATCGTAGCGAGAACGCGGATTACCAGTACAACAAGAAGCTGCTGCGCGAAATCGATCGGCGCATTCGCTACCTGCGCAAACGGCTGGAAGACATTCGAGTCGTCGACTATTCCCCCCAGCAGGAAGGTCGCGTGTTCTTCGGCGCATGGGTGGAGATCGTCAACGACGACGATGAGCGCAAGCGATTTCGAATCGTGGGTCACGACGAGATCTACGGCCGCAACGACTACATATCCATCGACTCGCCCATGGCACGGGCGCTGCTGAAGAAACAGGAAGGGGACGAAGCGAGCGTGCAAACGCCCACGGGCGAGGCGCTGTGGTTCATCAAGCGGATCAGCTACGAAGAAGCGAAACCCGTATGATCTGCGAGTACCCGAGGCACTCCACTGCAGCGGCCATTGAGGGAATGATTCAGCGATCGAGAAGATTTTTTCTGCGAATAGCGAAAAAAGATTGACTGGCAAATGATAACGATTATTATTGCACTCAGCAGGTCGCGAGACCGGCTGGATAACCTGGAGTCCTCAGGTCGGACGCTCAGATTATCTCCTCATCAGGCTAATCACGGTTTTTGACCCGGCTTTTTGCCGGGTCATTTTTTTTGGCTCTTCAGGCTAATGAAGAAGGGTTACCGCGTTCATGGCCGCCATGATATCAAAGCCTCGTCAGGCAGTGAATGCACCCGCTGGCAATTTGCGCAAACAGCACTTGAGAATCAATCTCGTTAAGATTAAGCTGATCTGCGCATCAAGGAGGATGCCCCCTCTCCCCTCCCGCGCAAGGAGCTGCCCATGACCCGCCTGCTGCTGCCGTTCGAGCACGATTCCCACGTCACCCACTCGCCTGCCGACGCAGTCCTGGTGTCGGCCTTGAAGCGCCTGCCACGGCGGGTGCAGCAGGTCGTGCTGCTCAACCGCGTGGATCAACTGGACATCGCGCAGATCGCCGAGCGCCTGGACCTGTCCCTGCATGCCATCGAACAGCACTTGCTCCAGGCGCTGCGCGCCTGCTTGACGAGCAGCGCCCACGCGAACCATACGGCCGCCTACTGGTATGTGCATTTGCAGAGCCCGCGCGCGACGACCTGCGAGCGCATCGACTTCCGCCGCTGGCTGGATGCCTCCCCGCAACACCTGCAGGCTTTCAGGGAAACCGAGCTGCGCTGGCGCGAGCTGTCGACGCCGGCATCGCAGCTGGGTGCCAGCGGCTGGCACCGCCACGCACGCGCGGCCTTCACCCTGGGCGGCTGTTCACTGGTGCTGTCGCTGGGCATCGCTGCGGCACTGGCGCTCGGGCTGCTGGCCTGACCCACCCGTCAACGCGTGTCCCCTCCCGCTCGCAGGTGTACAGTAGCGTCACAATAAAGCCCAGGAGCCTGGCGATGAGTGCGACGCTACCCCCACTGCAGATCGACTGCGATTTCGACTCCGGAAACATTCAGGTGCTGGATGCCAGCGATCCTGGCCATGTCCACCTGGCGATCCGGCCAGACACCCACAGCGGCCACTACCAGTGGTTTCACTTCAGGGCCCGCGGCCTTACCCCAGGCCAGCGCCACCAGTTCAGCCTGGACAACGCCCACGGCTCCTCCTACGGCAATGCCTGGGATGGCTATCACGCGCTCGCCTCCTACGATCAGGCGCACTGGTTCCGAGTGCCCAGCACATTCGACGGCAAAGCCCTGAGCTTCACCCTGCTCGCCGAGCATCCCGAGGCCTGGTTCGCCTATTTCGAACCCTACCCACGCGCGCGCCACAACCAGTTGATCGAGCGCGCCCTGAAGATCGACGGCGTCCAGTTGCTGGCCAATGGGCGCAGCGTGCAGGGCCGGGACATTCCCCTGCTGCGTGCCAGTCGCGGCGGGGGCGCCAGGCGCAAGCTGTGGCTGATCGCGCAGCAGCATCCCGGCGAACACATGGCCGAGTGGTTCATGGAGGGCGTGATCGACTGCCTCGCCGCCCAAGGCGCCAGCGTCCAACGCCTGTTGGCGGCGGCCGACTTGTATCTGATTCCCAACATGAATCCTGATGGTGCCTTCCACGGTCATCTGCGCACCAATTTCAAAGGCAAGGACCTCAATCGCGCCTGGCAGGACGCCAGCATCGAGCTCAGTCCGGAAGTGTTCTTCGCCCAGAGCCAGATGAAACTGCACGGCGTCGACGCCTTCATCGACGTGCACGGCGATGAGGAAATCCCCCATGTGTTCACCGCCGCCTGCGAGGGTAACCCAGGCTACACGCCACGCATCGCCGAACTGGAGACGCGCTTTCGCAGCCAGCTGTGCGCCCTGACGCGCGACTTCCAGACCGAGCATGGTTATCTTCGCGACCAACCCGGCCAGGCCAACATGACCCTGGCCTGCAACGCCGTGGGCCAGGCCTACGATTGCCTGTCACTGACCCTGGAGATGCCCTTCAAGGACCACGACGACAATCCCGACGCCCGCACGGGCTGGTCCGGCGCGCGCTCTGCCGCCCTGGCTGGCGCGGTGCTGGAAACCCTGGAACGCATGGTCGACGAACTACGCTGAGGCCTGGGCGAGGACCGCTCAGAACTGGATGTCCACGGTCACGCTGTCCAGGTAGGTCCCGGCCGCCGGCGTCGCCTGATCGGTGTACACCTTGGCGTTGTAGTTGAACACCTGGCTACCGGTGCCGGTGCCCGTGCCTGGATTGACGTCCGCCTCGCTGCTGGCTCGCCGCGCGCCGGACGCCGTTCCCCAGCGCACGCTGCCGGCGCCCTTGAAGATGTCGTAGGCCAGATAGGCGTTGGCCGAGGACTTCATTCGCCGTCGACCTGCGGCAGCGTTCTGGCCATCGCCCACCCCTACCGTATAGGCGCTGCCCTTGGTGCAGGCCACGTTGATGCTCTGGTTGACGGTCGTGAACCCGGCCACAACGGGCGCACTGCCGAAGCTGATGGGCGGACTGACGATCAGGCAGTCGTTGCTCACGGTCAGATTCACCGTCAGGGTCTGGGTGCCGCTGCCAATGTCGCGTCCCAGGCAGACATTGCCCAGGCCAATGCCGGAACAGTAGTTCCAGTCCCAGAAGATCGACAAGGTCTCGCTGTAGGCCCCGGCCGCCACGTTCGCGCCTGGAACCGTGCGCAGATACAGCGGCACCGACCTGGGCGAGGAGCCGTTCAGCAGTCCCAGGGCGTCGATGATGCCCGCCGGCGCGAAGTCGAAACGCGTGCCGCGGGTGATGGGGAAACGGGTGGTGGCATCGGCGTAGAGCGTGTAGGGGACGACGTCCCCGTTGGCCCCGGTCAAGCCGCTGCGCGACGAGGTGATGGTCACATAGAAATGGTCGCTGGCGGTCAGCAGCGACAGCAATGAACCGCTGCACGACAGGCCTGCGTTGGTGCTGGACGCGGTCTGGGCACTCGAGCGGACCAGCGTGGAGTTGAGCGTGCCGAAACTCGAGGGCGTCGTGGCGCCCAGCGAACACAGCGCCCAGGCAGGCGCAGCGAGGCTGCACAGGCCCGGCAGCACGCCTGCCTGCACCAGGCGTCGCAGCGTCATCCTTGGGATCATCGACACTCCAGCGGACCGATCAACGGAATCGTCACCGAGTCTTGCGGCAGATCGAAGGCGACCTCGCACCCGGCCCCGTCCGGCAGCGTCACCCGCAGGCGGTTGCTGACCGAGAGATTCTCCAGGTACACCAGGCCGTCCCACCCCACCACTGCGACCGCCCCAGTGCGCAGGTGCTGCACACGGCTGCCGAGCTTGAGCGGCTGGCGAGCGCCATCGACCAGTATCAGGCTGGCCGCGCGCACCTGGTTCAGGGGGAATGTCAGCAGGAAGCCACTGCCACGGCGCACCGCCACCCGCTGTTCGACAGTCTGGGCCATGACATCGGCCGGCAACTCCATGGGGTCGATCTCGTATTTGCCGCGGTAGTAGCCGCTGCTGTAGGGCACCAACAGATGGCCGTTGCGATCGGTGCGCCCGACCTGCTGATTCTCGTAGCGCACCGGCACGTCCGGGTAGCCGTCGGTGCTGACCACGACGAAGGCATCGTCGATCCGGTTGGCGGCGAACACACCAGCGTCCATCAGCACCACCGAGCCGCTGGCGTCGGCCCAGCGCGTCAGGCGTTCCTCGGCGCCATAGGCGCCCACCTGCAACTGCACCGATTGCAGACGCCAGGTCAGGTCGGCCTGGCGATAGGCACCGCGATCGCCACCACTGGCGTAGCCAAGGTTGTAGCCCAGGCCGCCGCCGACCGGCACCGCGCGGCTGTAGTTCAGACGCTGCAGCGCCTGGCCGCTGCGCGTGCGTTCGCTGCCAAGGGCCAGCGTGCCCAGGCTGTCGAACGGTATCACCAACTGCGCCTGGGTAGCCCAGCCACTGGCGCCCACCTCGCGGTTGGCCGACAGATACACGCTGCTGTTGCGCCACACCGGCACGCTCCAGCTCAGATTGAGCAATCGGGTACGTGCGCCGTCGCCTGCACGCACGTCGAAGTAGCCCACACCCAGGCTGCCCAGGCGCTCCAGGTTGAAGCTGAGGGTCGTCTGCTCACTGCGTGTGCTCAGGCGGGTGTAAGGATTGTCCACCCGGCTGAGATCGGCATAGTCGCCATGACGCTGGATACGCTGATAGTTGAAACCCACTCGCTGGCCGCTGTACTGGTAGCCCAAGGCCAGTTGGCGGCCGCCGTCGCTCTCCAGCCGACTCTGCGCCAGTGCCACGTTGAGCACGCCGATCGTACCCAGTCGCAGATTGCCGCCCAGCCCGGCCAGCGCCATGGATTCCGCCGTCTCGGCGTGCCCTTCGAAGGTCAAGGCGTCGGTGACGCCGTGGCGCAGACTGGCCGAGCCGACGCCTGAGCCATAGCTGAAGTCGCGCACGCCATAGTCGCGGCGCAGGCTGCCGGCGCTCAGCGAAAAGTCGGTCAGGCCCTTGGCCAGCAGGCTGCTGGTCACGTAGAACGGCAGGGTGGTCGAGACCTGTCGGCCCAAGGCGTCGGTGGTGACCACCACCGCCTCCCCAGCCCCGTTGATGAAGGGTACGTTGGTCAGCGTGTAGGGACCGGGCTGCAGCTCGCTGCTGCTGGCCTTGTAGCCATTGATGAACAGGTCCAGCGAGGTCGGCACGGCCGCTTCGCCGGAGAAGGCCGGCAAGGGATAGGTCACCAGGTCCGGTCGCGCGGCGAAGTCACGCGAGACCTGTAGGCCGCCGACACGCACAGCGCTGCTCCAGGGCAAGGCGTTGGTGACCAGGTCGCCGGCTTCATAGCTGATCAGACGCGTGTCGTCGGTGAAACGCCAGGTGCTGTCGTAGCGCAGGAAGCCTTCGCGCCGGGCGCCGCCGGCCGCAGCGCCGAACGGCTGGCGCCACTGGCCGGTGGTGGCGAACGTGCCCCAGTCATCGAACACCCGCAGCTCGTTCCAGGCGGCCAGGTAACTGCCGCCGTCATCGGTATCGTTGACGTACAGATCGTAGTTCAACAAGGCCCCGAAGCTGCTGCGGGCCTGCTCGGCCGGATAGCGCTGCGCCACACCCAGGCGCTGGCCGGGCAACCAGCCGGGCGGAACCTGAAGCAGCAGGCGCTGGTTCTGGCTGTCGTAGTCCGCCTGCAGCCCGGAGATCCGCTCCAGGGCCAGCTCTCCCTGCGGATCGCCCGGCAGCTGCACCCCGACCGCACGCAGCGCCTCGCTGCTCAGGTACAGATGCCCCTCGCGCTGCTGCACCGGCACCAGCTCAGCCTTGGGCACCTGGTTCACCAGCAGGTCCAGGTACAGGGTCGCCTCGCTCAGCGCCTCGCGCTCGCTGGGCAGCGGCGGCAGGTCGTCGGCCAGCGCCAGCCCTGCCGCCCACAACAACAGGCCCAGCCAGCGACCGTGGCGGTACGCCCAGCCCAACCTCACACACGTCTTCCATCCATGGGTGGGCCCTCCCTGGCCCCGGTGTCGCTTCGTCTATCGCTCACTGCGCCCGTTCGATACGCTGGGCGCTCTCCTGTCCATTGATGCGCGCCCGCAGTTCGGCATCCGCACCAAGCCCTTCAGGCAACGGCCAGCGCATCCGGGCGCCTGGCAGCACGTACCCGAGCAGACCCTCGACCAACGGTGTAGAGCGGCCGCCTCGAGACTGCACGGCGTCGGTCAACCGTGCATGGGCCGGCCCGGTATTGCGCAGTTCCACATAGGGCTTGCCCTGCACGGTCACCGGCCTCCAGCTCAGAAGCGGCTTGCCGGCCTTGGCAGCGCTGCGGCTGGCATCGGCATCCTGCTTGCCGCGAAGGCCTTCCCCGTAGACGAACAGTGGCACCGAATAGCGCATTTGCAGGCGGATGGCCGCTTTCGGCCCTTCCCCAGCCCCATCCGGCGCTGCTGGTGAAGGGATCTCGTCGATGACGATGCGGTAGGCCCGCTCCTGACCGACCGGCGTGCTGCCGGTGCGAGTCAGACGGATCAGTTGCTTCTGGCCTGGAGCCAAAGTCGCCATGGGCGGGCTGCCGATGATGTCGCGCTGCGCTTGGAAATGCTCCTTGAAGTCGTCCTGATGCCAGGCGAAGACCCGGATCTGCAGGCTGGCCGGTGCCGTCCCGCGATTTTCCAGCCAGAGCGCCGCCGCTTTCTGATCCGATTCCAGCACCGGATCGATGGGCCAGATCAGCACCGAGGTGGCCGCACTCGCCGGCAGACTCGCCACGAGCAACGCGGCCAGTATCACTGCTCGTACACCGTTCATCCTTGCTCGCATAGCACTTGTCCCTTCCCTGTGATGGTCGTGCAGCTTGCGCAACAGCGCTACCAACTCAGCGTCACCTGCACCACATCGGTGTAGAGGCCCGCCGGCACGTTGCCTGGCAACTGGCTGCGCCCGTGAATCGGCAGCGCAATCGCGGTGGGGTCGCCATAGACCAGCGGCACACTCGCGCCAATGCCCAACAGCGTGGTGAATCCGGCGTCGGCGTACAGTTGATAGGCCACCCGCTGACTGCCGCCGTTGCGTTGCAGGTGGCGCAGCCCCGCGTCGCTGTTGCGGCCGCCGTCCAGACTCATGGTCAGCGCCACACCCGGCGTGCATTGCAGGGCCAGTCGAGTTCCCCCTGGCGCGGCACTCACCGTGGCCGTGGACAATGCCGAGCGGGTGCCGAAATCGAGCACGCCCACGCTGCTCGTGCCACCCACCACCAGGCAGCCAGCCAGGATCTGCGCATCGACCTGGAACGTACTGGTGGTCGCCGCCAGGGTCGGTAGCGTGCAGCCAAGAAGCACACTGGCCAGACAGGCCCGAAGTGGCATATCCATGGTTCAGAACGTCAACTCGACCGCCACCGTGTCGATGTATACCCCCGCCGGCAAGCCGGCCTTGCCGCGCGCCTGACCATACAGCTCGACGGTCTGCGCCGCGCCCGTGCTGGTCGGAAGCGTCAGGGTGCCGTCGATGGCCAGCAGTTGGGTGCGCCCGGTATCGGTGTAGAAATCGTAAGGCACGAAATTACCGGCGCCATCGGCCAGGGCGCGAGTACCACCGGTGGAAGCGCCGTCGTTGGTGCCGGCGCGTACCCGGATCGCCGGCACGGTACCTGACGAACACAGGATGTTCAGCGCACCGCCGGCGCCGCCGAGCACCTGCCCGTTGGCGGTGGCGAACAGCGCATCCTGAGTGCCGAAGTCCAGGGTACCGAAGTTCAGCCCCGAGGTGCCGGCGCCGCCATTGACCTGGCAGGCCGATGTGAGGGTCAGCGTGGAGTTCATCGTGCCGGTGACGGTCGCCGCCTGCAGCTCGGGCGTCAGGGCCATGAACAGCGCGGGAATGAACAGGGTACGAATCGATAAGCATGCCATTGGAAATCTCCTTGCGTGTTACCAGTCCAGGGTTACTCGAAGGGTGTCGCGGTAAAGGCCGGCCGACAGCGCGCGCTGCGGGGCGATGACCACGCCGTAGATCGGAATTGGAATCTGCTCGGTGCTGCGCACCCGGAAGCTGCGCGGCTCGCCGACCACATAGCGGTTGTTGCCGCCCGGATCGACCGCCAGGTGATAGGGAATCAGTTCGCGCCCATTGCTCAGTTGACGCACCCCGCCGCCGCTGTTGAGCCCCTCATCGATATGCACGCTGAATGCCCGCACCTGAGGGGTACAACTGATCTGCAGGCTGCCCTGGCCACCTGCACCATCAATGCGGGTACGCAACGGACCGTCGATGCGGGGGCCGTGGGCGCCGAAGTCGATCAGGCCGGGGTTGTCCAGGCTGGCCGGCTGCTGGTCGCGACTGATCTGGCAGGCACTGCTCACCACCAGGCGGGCCTGGATGAAGCCGCTGCTGCTGGCCTGTGCGGTGGTACTCGGCAGCAGCAGCGGGCCCAAGGTCAACAGCATGAAAGAAGTACGATTCATCACGTCGGTGCATCCTTGCCCGATAAAGAAGATGTGCGCCCTACCAGATGACCGTGACCTTGATCAGGTCGGTGTACAAGCCGGCCTTGGGTACCCAATCCATAGGGTCGATGCGGGCATAAAGGGGAAGTTCAACCGAACCGCTGTCCGGAACCCGTGCAGCCTGCGCGGCGTCGACCCCGACCGGCAGGCGCCAGGCGGCATCGCGAAACAATCGGTAAGGGATGGGTCGAGCGCTGCCGCTGGCACCCAGGTAGCGAGTTTCACCGACGCCGCCGTGCTGACCGGCATCGATCCGCACCTGATAGGCAGTGTCAGGGTTGCACTCCAGCCGCGGAGGACGCTGGCTCAACAGCCTGCCGGCCAGCGGCGCGCCAGGACCGTCGAGTCGCGCAACGCTGCCCAGGTCGATCAGACCCACAGCCTGCGCGCCAGCCTCACGGGGCGGGTTCACCAGCAGACAACCGCGCTGCACCTGCACACGGACCTCGACCAGAAAATCCGCCCCGGCCGCCGCGCCCGCGGCCAGCAGGCCAATCAGCGTCGCCATGGCAACTCGTTTCACTGGATGTCCTTTCCCGTGTCCTGAAGTACATCTGAGCGTAGCATCAGGGTCCGATCACGCTAGGCCGCGACGCCAAGCCAACCCTATGGACGAGACAGCTGTACAAATTTCGTTATCATGTAGAACATACCCGAATCATCACCCTCCAATGGCCATGACTCCGGCGAAACCGCTGACTTTCTGTTACCTTGGGCAGTACATACCTTGTTGCGCAGACGCCTATGGCCAGCTGTGTGGCCACGACGGGAGAGTTTTTCTTGACCACCGCTGATAATGTCTTCGATCAAGCCGTCGAGCGCTGTGCCCAGGAACCCATCCAGATTCCCGGCAGCATCCGCTCCCACGGTTTCATGCTGGTACTCGACGAGCACGATCTGCGCATTCTGCAGGTCAGCGAGAACGCCAGCCGCTGGCTGGGCCTGCCCGCCGATCAACTGCTGGGCATGGCACTCCCCGAGCTGATGCAGAGCGGCTTCGACGCCAGCAAGCAGTTCGCACGCCTGCCTGAAGACGAGATCTTTCCGTTTCACATCGGCGACGTGAACCTGCGCGATGGCGCACCCTGGACCGATTGCCTGCGCCTGCTCGCGCATCGCCACGATCAGGTGCTGATCGCCGAGTTCGAGCCCTGTACACCTACCGACGGGCGCAGCGAACAGGATGATTACTACCCCTTCGTGAGGGCATTCGTCAGCAGCCTCCAGCAAGCCAGGACCATCGATGAACTGCTGCGCGAGTCGGTACAGCAGGTCAAGCGCATCACCGGCTTCGGCAGGGTCAAGGCGTATCGCTTCGACGCCGAGGGCAATGGTCAGGTGCTGGCCGAAGAGGCCGAAGACGGCTATCCCCGCTACCAGGGCCTGTGCTTCCCCGCGTCGGACATTCCGCGCCAGGCGCGCGAGCTTTATCGGATCAACCGCATCCGCCTGATCGAAGATGCCAACTACCAGCCCTCGCCACTGGTGCCTGCTCTGAACCCGCGCACCGGTCAGCCCCTGGACATGAGCTTCGCGACCCTGCGCAGCGTTTCGCCTGTGCACCTGCAATACATGCGCAACATGGGCACCCTGGCATCGATGTCGCTGTCGATCGTGGTCGAAGGCGCACTCTGGGGGCTCATCTCCTGCCATCATGAGCAGCCCCGTGCGGTCGATTTTCGCACCCGTGCGGCCTGTGAGCTGCTGAGCAGCGTGCTGTCGCTGCAGATCGAAGCCCATGAGGCGCACAGCTCGACCCGTACCCTGCTCGACCTGCGCCAGCGCATCGTCCACATGCTCTCGGCCATGGCCGACTACGACAGCGTCAGCGATGGCCTGCAAAGTCTGCCTGACGTCTTCCTCGACTTCGCCAGCGCCAGCGGCGCGGCGATCATCAGCGCCGAGCGTTGCGACCTGATCGGCACCACGCCGACCGAAGCGGTGATCAACGAACTGGTCCAATGGCTGTCGCGCCGGGGTGACGACGCCGTATATTGCACCGACAACCTGGGCCGCGATATCCCCGAGGTTCCGGAACTCACGCGCTATGCAGGCGGCCTGCTGGCCATGCCGATCTCGCAGATCCACTCCCATTACTTGCTGTGGTTCCGCCCGGAGCAGGTGCGCACGGTAGACTGGGCGGGACGTCCGCTCAAGGAAATCGGCGCCCACGGCAGCCTCAGTCCGCGCCATAGCTTCGAGGCCTGGCATGAAGTGGTGCGCGGCTACTGCGCACCCTGGGATCCACTGGTGATCGACGGTGCGTCCGAGCTGCGCAACGCCGTGCTCGGCATCGTGCTGCGCAAGGCCGAGGAAATGGCCCAGTTGAGTGGAGAATTGCAGCGCTCGAACAAGGAGCTCGAGGCGTTTTCCTATAGCGTCTCCCACGACCTGCGCGCACCGCTTCGACACATCGCCGGCTATTCGGAGCTGCTCAGCGAAGTCGAGGGCCAGGGCCTGTCCGAACGCGGTCAGCGTTTCCTCAAGCACATCGGCGAGGCTGCGCATTTCGCCGGCTCGCTGGTGGACAACCTGCTCAATTTCTCGCAGATGGGCCGTTCGGCGCTGCGCCTTTCCGACGTCGACCTCAATGCACTGGTCGAGAACATCCGTCAGGAGTCGGCGCCGGACTACGCCGACCGCGAAATCGTGTGGAGTGTCCAACCGCTGCCCAAGGTCATCGCCGACCCTGCATTCATCAATCTGGTGCTGCAGAACCTGATCGGCAATGCCATCAAATACACCCGCGGACGTCAGCCTGCTCATATCGAGATCGGCGTGCACCAGCACCCGGACACGGTCGAGATCTACGTTCGGGACAACGGCGTGGGGTTCGACATGACCTACGCCAGCAAGCTGTTCGGCGTCTTCCAGCGGCTGCACCGCATGGAGGACTTCGAGGGCACCGGCATCGGACTGGCCAGCGTGCGTCGCATCATCGAGCGCCATGATGGCCACGTCTGGGCAGAGGGAGAAGTCGACAAGGGCGCCACCTTCCACTTCGCCCTGCCCGTCATCCGTTAACACCTGAGGTAACAGTACCCATCATGCTCAAACCGATCTTGCTGGTCGAAGACAATCCTCGTGACCTGGAGCTGACGCTCCTGGCCCTGGAACGCAGCCAGCTGGCCAATGAAGTCATCGTGCTGCGCGATGGCGCCGATGCGCTCGACTACCTGCTGCGCCGCAATGCCTACACCGACCGCGACGACGGCAATCCCGCGGTGCTGCTGCTGGACCTCAAGCTGCCCAAGGTCGACGGCCTCGAAGTGCTCAAGGAAGTGCGCGACACCCCGGAGCTGCGCAGCATCCCGACGGTGATGCTGACCTCCTCGCGCGAGGAACCCGACCTGCTGCGCGCCTACGAGCTGGGCGTCAACGCCTACGTCGTCAAGCCCGTCGAATTCAAGGAGTTCGTCGCCGCCATTTCGGATCTGGGGATCTTCTGGGCCGTACTCAACGAACCTCCGCCCGGCTCGCTGCGTCTGAACCGCCGCGGCAGCAACTGAAGGCGCACGCGATGCAGTCCACCGCGTTGAACCTGCTGATGGTCGAAGACAGCTCCATGGACGCCGAACTGAGCCTGATGCGCCTGGAGCGCAGCGGCTTCCAGGTGCAGTCGCACGTGGTCTTCGACCATGCCGGCGTCGAGAATGCGCTGCGCGACGGCAATTTCGACCTGATCCTCTGCGATTGCGTGCTGCCCGGCTCCTCAGGTACCGATGTCCTGGCGATCGCCCAGCGCCTGGCGCCCGATGTGCCGTTCATCTTCCTCTCCGGCATCTATGGCGAGGAGCACGCGGTGGAGATGATCCGCCTCGGCGCCACCGACTACGTGCTCAAGAAGAACCTGCCGCTATTGCCCAAGGCCGTGCGGCGCGCGCTCACCGAGGTTCAGGAGCGTCAGCGCCGTCGGCGTGCCGAGGAAGCCCTGGCCGATGTCGAGGCGCGCGCCCGCATCGCCATCGATGCGGCCGGCATGGGCACCTGGGACTACCGCCCGCAGGAAGACCTGCTGGTATGGGATGACCGCTGCAAGACCCTGTTCGGGCTGCCGGTGGCCACCGAAATGACGCTGGACGTGTTTTATGACGGCATCCATCCGGACGACCTCGCACTGGTCAGACAAGCCGTCGCCGAGGCCATGCAGCCGGACAGTGACGGCCACTACCGCGCCGAGTTTCGTACCACCCGCAACAGCCCCTTGGAGCCGCACTGGCTGCTGTCCACCGGCCAGACCCAATTCGTCGACGGACGCTGTGTGCGCTTTTCCGGCGTGCTGCAGGATATCCATCCGCAGCGCCAGGCCACCCAGGCCCTCAAGCAGCTCAACGAGATGCTTGGCGAACGGGTGGAGCGCCGGACGCGCGAGCGTGACCGTGCCTGGGAGCTGTCCCAGGATCTGCTGGCGGTTCTCAACAAGGACCTCACGCCAGTGGCCTTGAACCCCGCCTGGGAGGCGGTACTGGGCATCAGCCGCGAGCGCCTCAGCCAGACGTCCATTCTTCATCTGCTGCCCGAGAGCGAGCAGGAGGCCTTTCTCGAAGAGCTGGCCGCACTCGCCCATGGCCGCACCAGCGCCCGTTTCGTCGGCCGTATCCAGCATGCTGGCGGCCAGCAGCGCTGGCTGTCCTGGGTAGTGGTGCCGGAAGACACCCTGCTCTACGTGGTCGCCCGGGACATCAGCAGCGAACGTGAATCCGCCCTGGGGCTGGCCGAGGCCAACAGTCGCCTGCGCGATCAGATCCTGGAGCGCGAGCGCATCGAAGCCGCCTTGCAGCAGATGCAGCGCCTGGAAGCGGTGGGTCAGCTGACCGCCGGGGTGGCTCACGACTTCAACAACCTGCTCACGGTGATCCTCACGGGTACCAGTTTCGTCGAACGCGACCTGGTCAAGGGCGACCTGGACAAGGCCCGCAGTCGCCTGAAGCATGTGCGCGAGGCAGGCGAGCGTGGCGCCAAGCTCACCTCGCAGCTGCTGGCTTTCTCCCGTCGCCAGCGACTCGAACCGGTGCCGCTGAATCTCAACCGGACCTTGAGCGGTCTCGAAGAATTGCTGCGCCGCACCCTGGGGGGCAATATCTCGGTGCGCCTGGAGCTGGACGACAGCCTCTGGCAAGCCCTGACCGACCCTACCCAGACCGAGATGATCATCCTCAACCTGGCGATCAACGCACGCGATGCCATGCCCACTGGTGGCCAGCTGACCTTGTCGACGCGCAACACGCACGTGGACGTGCGCGCCGAACGCCCCGAAGATCCCGAGCCTGGGGATTACGTGATGCTGTCGATCCGCGATACCGGGTGCGGCATGAGCGAGGACGTGGTTGCCCGGGTGTTCGAGCCATTCTTCACCACCAAGGACATCGGCAAGGGCTCAGGGCTGGGCCTTGCCCAGGTCTTCGGCTTCGCCAAACAGTCTGGCGGCGGAGTACGCATCGAGACCACGCCCGAGGTCGGTACCCGCGTGAGCGTCTATCTGCCGGCGGTCAAGCAGGTAGACGTGAGCGAGCCCGTAGGCGTGGCACTGGCCCAAGCCAACTCGCTGAGCGGGCACGACCGTGTGGTGTTGCTGGTCGACGACGATCATCTGGTGCGCGACATGGTCGGGGACGTGCTACGGCTGTATGGATACCAGGTTCGCCAGGCCCATAGCGGCGAACAGGCCCTGGCCCTGCTCGACGAGGATATCGACCTGCTGCTCACCGACTTCGCCATGCCCGAATTCAACGGCGCCCAGCTGGCCAGGGCCGCACGCCAGCGCTACCCGCAGCTGCCCGTGGTGTTCCTGACGGGTTATGCCGAACTCGAGGGCCTCGACCTGCCAGGCAGCCTGGTCATGCAGAAGCCGGTGCAGGCCGAGGAGCTGACGCGCGCCCTGACCGAGCTTCTGGCCAGCGTCCACGCCTGAGAACGGCGCGCTTCGGCGCGCCAGGCTTTTCGAGCGCAAACGAAAAAATTCCAGTCCGATGGCTCGGCTGGATGATTCGATCAACGAAGGAAAATGGCAGGGGCGGCTGGATTCGAACCAACGCATGGCAGGATCAAAACCTGCTGCCTTACCGCTTGGCGACGCCCCTGTATCGCTGACAGCTGCGAGTGCTGCTGTGCTGGAATGGACGACACTATACCAACCGGTTGCGCGCATGGGAAGCCCTGATTCAAAAAAAATACTCGAAAAACAGCAAGTTACTGGTCCGAACCAAAAGCGATCCTTTGGTTACTCGCCGCTCTGGCGATCCACTGCCCGAGCTGATTCGAGCGATGACCATTTATCGGTTTTTTTCCGCTTCGCTTCAACACAATGGCCATTGCCCATTCCAAGCAAGTAACCATCACTTGCGCATTACAAGGAGGGCGCCATGCCAGTTTCACATGATCTCTATCAAGACCTGCATTATCCTCGGGAAATCGTGCAACAGCGCCGTCAGCAGGACAAAGCCCTAGACCGTCTGCTGGACGACTACGTCGACATCGACAACCAGGTACTCGCCGCTGAGGCCATCTCTGCCGGCAACTTCGAAGATGAGGATCTGCGTCGTCTGAAGGAGCGTCGCCTGAGCGTCAAGTTCATGATCGAGCGGCAACTGGAGCGCAAGGCCTGAACCCCAAGCCATCTCCTGTAGCGATAGCCAAGGCACCCATTCAAGACTGGTCAAACGACGCAGGCTCACGCAAGCTGCGTCAGCCCTTGAATACCGGAGCAACCGCCTTGCCTGCCTGGATACCTGCCCGCCTGCGTCACCTCGCCAAGCCTGGCGCTTCGCCGACCGATACCACGCTGCTCACACACTTCGAGAAGCTGGCACAGGCCCGTGACTATAGCCTCAGCGAGGGTCAGCGACAGGTCATCGACTGCATGGCCGCGCAGCTCGCCCGGCTTGCCCGAGGCGAGGCTCGCAGCCTCTACCTGCATGGTTCCGTGGGCCGGGGCAAGAGCTGGTTGCTGGACGGTTTCTTCGCTGCCGTGCCGCTCGAACGCAAGAAACGCCTGCACTTTCACGACTTCTTCGGCAGGCTGCATCAGGGCATGCACCGGCACCGCAGCCAGTCGAATCCGCTGGGCGTCACCCTCGATGAACTGATCGGCGACTGCCAGGTGCTGTGCTTCGACGAATTCCACGTGCATGACATCGGCGATGCGATGCTGCTGACTCGGCTGTTCGGCGCGCTGTTCGAGCGCGGCCTGTTCGTGCTGCTCACGTCCAACTACGCCCCCGAAGGTCTGCTGCCCAATCCGCTGTACCACGAGCGTTTCGAGCCTGTGATTCGCTTGATCGAAACACGCATGCTGGTGCTCGAGGTCGGCGGCGACGTGGACTTCCGCACGCTGCCAGCACACTGCGAGCAACAACGTTTCACTCAGGGCTGCTACGCGTGGCCGGCCGATTCGACGCAGCGCCAGGCGCTCGGCGTTCCCTCGCCGCAGCCCGTGCAACTGGAAATCAATAGGCGGCCGCTCAGAGCGCTGTACAGTGCCGAGCGGCAAGTCATGTTCGCTTTCGAAGACCTCTGCGAGCGCCCCACCGCCGTCATCGACTACCTGGCCCTGACCGAGCGCTACGATGACTGGATCCTCGACGGCCTGGACGATCTGGCGAACAGTTCCCTGGCCGCCCAGCAACGCTTCGTCAACCTGGTCGACGTGCTCTACGACCAGGACAAGCGCCTGCTGGTGCTGGCCAGGCACAGCCTGGCCGAGAGCCTGGGCGGTACGGTAGCTGACCTGATGCGCACCCGCAGCCGGCTGGGGCAGTTGCAGCAGCACTGCGCCAGCGGCTGAGCGCTGCCGGTGCGTCACTGCGGGCACAGCGCACTTGGCCGACTCATCCCGCCCGCGGCAGGTCCGCCAGTACGGCCTCGATCTCTGCGAGCACCGCCCCGTCATCCAGCGTGGAGGGCGGCACGTACGCCTGGCCGTCGGCGATCTTGCGCAGCACCGCCCGCAGGATCTTCCCGGAACGGGTCTTGGGCAGCCGCTTGACCACTCTGGCCCGTTGCAGGCAAGCCAGCGCGCCGATACCCTCGCGGATACGCGCCACCAGCTCGTCCTGGAGCTGTGGCTCGGTAATGGTCTGCGCGTCCTTGAGCACCACCAGCGCCAGCGGCACCTGCCCCTTGATGTCGTCATGAACGCCGATGACGGCGCATTCGGCCACGGCGGGGTGCTGCGCCACCAGATCCTCCATCTCACCGGTCGACAGCCGATGACCGGAGACGTTGATCACGTCATCGGTGCGCCCCATGATGTAGACGAAGCCCTCCTCGTCGAGGTAGCCACCGTCACCGGTGTGATAGTAACCCGGATAGCGCTCTAGATAGGCTTGCAGGTAGCGCCCATGGTCGCCCCACAAGGTCTGGCTGCAACCGGGAGGCAACGGCAGTGCGATGACGATGGCACCTTGCTCGTTCGCCGCCACTGGCCGGCCCTCGTCGTCCAGCACCTGGACATGGTAGCCAGGCACCGCGCGATTGCTCGACCCCGGCCGCGCCGCACTGCCTGCCAGGCCCACGCAGGGGGCAGTGACCGGCCAGCCTGTTTCGGTCTGCCACCAATGGTCGTGCACCGGCTTGCCGGTGACCTGCTCCAGCCATCGATGGGTGGCTGAATCGAGCTTCTCGCCGGCCAGGAACAACTGACGCAGCGAACTCAGGTCGTGATCCCGAAGGCGCGCGCCGTCCGGGTCTTCCT
This sequence comes from Pseudomonas sp. S30, assembly GCF_016518545.1. Lineage (GTDB taxonomy): Bacteria > Pseudomonadota > Gammaproteobacteria > Pseudomonadales > Pseudomonadaceae > Aquipseudomonas. Next base: position 98,480 of record NZ_JACVTO010000010.1, on the reverse strand, counting down.
TGCGAATCGCGCGCATGGCGGTGGGCGCACAGAACAGCGCGTTCACCCGGTACTGCTCGATCACTCGCCAGTACGCCGCCGCATCCGGCGTGCGAATCGGCTTGCCTTCGTACAGCACCGTGGTGCAGCCACACATCAGCGGGCCATACACGATCAGCGAATGCCCCACCACCCAGCCCACATCGGAAATGCCCCACCACACATCACCGGCCTGCATGCCGTAGATCTGCTGCATGGCATAGCGCAGCGCAACGGCATTGCCACCGTTCTCGCGCACGATCCCCTTGGGTTTGCCGGTGGTGCCGGAGGTGTACATGATGTAAAGCGGATCGCCGGCATCCAGAGGCAGCGCCTCGACCGGTTCGGCCCTCGCCACGGTGGCCTGCCAGTCCAGATCCCGCCCTGGCGAAAGCTGCGCGGGCGCCTGAGGCCGCTGCAGGACCAGCACATGACGCGGCTGATGACGCGCCAGCTGCAGCGCGCGATCGACCAGCGGCAGGTAGTCGATCACCCGGTCGAATTCCAGGCCACAGGAGGCAGTGAGCACCAGGCTCGGGCGCGCGTCGTCGATGCGCAGGGCCAGCTCGTTGGCGGCGAAGCCGCCGAACACCACCGAGTGCACGGCGCCGATGCGCGCACAGGCCAGCATGGCCATGGCGGCCTGCGGCACCATGGGCATGTAGATGACCACGCCATCGCCCTTGCCTACGCCCAGCGCGCGCAGCGCCCCGGCCAGACGCGCCACTTCGTCGAGCAACTCACGGTAGGTGAACTGCTCGGCGACGCCCGTCACCGGCGAGTCGTAGATCAGCGCGACCTGCTCGCCGCGCCCTTGTGCGACCTGATGATCCAGCGCCAGGTAGCTACTGTTCAGGCGCCCGTCGGCGAACCAGCGATGCGTGCCATCAGGTTGGGGCTGCAGGGTCTGGGTGGGCGAACGGTACCAGGCCAGTGATGCGGCCTGCCGCTGCCAGAACTCGGCGGGATCGGCGATTGACTGGGCATAGCTGTGCTCATAATTCATGGGTGCGCAACCCTGTAGTTGTTGTTATGGAGGAGCCAGCCTTGAGTATGGCTTGCCCAGGCACCAGCGCCACGGGAGTTGTCTCGCAACCCTTGTGCAGATTTGCAATGCCCGCCGCGCCCCTTAGAATGGCCCTCCCACGCCTTGCAGACGCCCCCATGCACAGCCTCGAAGACCTCAAAGCCGGCCACCTGCGCGGCCTCGTTCGCCTGGACCTGTGCCAGAACCTGTCGACCTTTCCGCGGGAAATCTTCGATCTGGCCGACACCCTGGAAGTGCTCAACCTGAGCGGCAACGCCCTGTGCGACCTGCCCGAGGACCTGCATCGGCTGACCCGGCTCAAGGTGCTGTTCTGCTCGCAGAACCGCTTCGTCCATCTGCCTCACGCCATTGGCCGTTGCGAACGCCTGGAAACGGTGGGCTTCAAGAGCAACCGCATCCGCCAGATCGACGCCCAGGCCTTGCCCAGCAGCCTGCGCTCGCTGGTGCTCACGGACAATCAGCTCGAATGTCTGCCCGAAGCACTAGGGCACTGCGCGCAGTTGCAAAAGCTCATGCTGGCCGGCAACCGCCTGACCCATCTTCCGGACAGCCTGGCAGCCTGCCAACGCCTGGAACTGCTGCGCATCGCCTGCAACCGCCTGACCACCCTGCCCCCCTGGCTGCTGAGCTTGCCCCGGCTGGCCTGGCTGGCCTACGCCGACAACCCGCTGGCGCCAGCCCTGAGCACAGCGACAGCGCAGCCCGATTGCCCGCGCATCGCATGGGCAGATCTAGAACTGGACGAGGCGCTCGGCTGCGGCGCCTCAGGCGTGATCTATCTCGCACGGCGGCTCGGCCAAACCGAGCCGGTGGCGGTCAAGCTGTACAAGGGCGACGTCACCAGCGATGGATCGCCCCTGGCTGAAATGCGCGCCTGCCTGGTCGCTGGCGACCATAGGCACCTGGTGGGGGTGATCGGACGCATCGACGATCATCCCTCGCAACGGGCTGCGCTGGTGATGCGACTGATCGATCCGGACTGGTTCAACCTCGCCGGCCCACCCAGCCTGGACAGCTGCACCCGCGATCGCTACCCCTGCGCACCTCGCCCCACATTGCGCGCAGCGCGCCGCCTGCTGGCGGGCATCGCTTCGGCAGCCGCGCACTTGCATGCCCGCGGCATCAACCATGGCGACCTCTACGCGCACAACATTCTCTGCGATACCGAGGGCGATTGCCTGCTGGGGGATTTCGGCGCCGCTTCGTTCCATCCGCAGGGTGACGATGCCACGGGACAGGCCATCGAACGCCTGGAGGTACGCGCCTTCGGCATTCTGCTCCAGGAACTGCTCGACAGCTGCGTGGAAACCGATGTCGCCTTGCAGGCCCTGGCCGAACGTTGCCAGCAGCCGCAGGTGAGCGCGCGACCACGCTTCGCGCAGTTGGCCCAGTGGCTGGCACCCGCCTGAAGCGCCATGGACATCGATCAAGCCAGAACCTTCCTCGAAATCGTGCGCTGCGGCAGCCTGGTAGCCGCCGCCGAAGGTCTTTTCGTCTCGCAGACGGCCATCTCGGCGCGGGTGCAGCGCCTGGAGCAGCAGCTCGGCTGCCAACTGTTCGTGCGCAGTCGCAACGGCGCCAGCCTGACCCGCGATGGCGAAGCCTTCATCGCTTATGCCCAGCAGCTGGTGCACACCTGGGAGGCGGCGCGCCGTGACCTGCCTTTGCCAACAGGCGGCGCCCAGGTCCTGCGCCTGGGCGGCGAGGTGAGCCTGGGCAACCCGTTACTGCTCGACTGGGTCAGTGCCTTGCATCAAGCTTTGCCCGGACTGTCGATCCACTGCGAGGTCGGCGACGGCCAGACTTTGCTGCACAAGGTCGACACGGGCCTGCTCGATGCTGCGCTGGTCTATGAACCACGCTACGACGCCGGTCTCCAAGTCGAGCAGTTGATGGAGGAGAAGCTGGTGCGCATCTGCCGCAGCGACCAGCCCGCGCCCTATATCTACATCGACTGGGGCGAAGCGTTTCGCTGCCAGCACGATGCCGCGCTGCCGGAACTGGCGCGCCCGGCGCTGAGCTTCAACCTTGGCCCGCTGGCCCTGCAATTCATCCTCGAACACGGCGGTAGCGGCTATTTCCGTACCCGTGTGGTGCAGGCCTATCTCGACCGGGGCATTCTGCAACGGGTACCCCAGGCGCCCGAGTTCACCTACCCCACCTACCTGGTATACGCACGCGAGCGTGACAGCGAGTGGCTTCAGCGTGCCCTGGCCGTGCTGCGTGGCCAACTGGCCGAGAATCGCAGCGACTGGTCACAGCGCTGGGACCCGCTGGCCTGACTGCGGCGCCGGTGCACTGAGCAGGTGGCGCCTGAGCCCGGCGATCAGGTCGGTCTGGGTCACCACGCCGACCAGCGTGTCGCCGTCGACCACCGGCAGGCAATGCCCGCCCTGTTGGCCCAGAAGCGGCAACAGCCCTTCGAGCGGATGGTCGCTGGCGACGCTGTGCACCGGCTCACGCATGATCCCGGCCAGTCGCAGCGGCCGACGCGCGAACGCGCCACGCCAACTGAAGCGCCCCCGTGCAATCGCCGCAGCGAGCAGATCGCCGACGCCGACGATGCCGACCAGGCGCCCGGCCTGCATGACCGGCAGGGTTCTGAGAGCGTGTTGGGCGAGCAGGTCGAACGCCTGATCCAGGGTGGTCTGCGGGGTGGCCGACTGCACGTCGCGGGACATCACCGAGGCTGCCGTGATACCGCCCAGGCTGCGCTGCAATGCGTGTCGTTCGGTGGCCAGAATGATGCGCTCGAGTTCCTCGCGGGTGACGTCGACGAATTCACCCAGCTCCTCGAGCGCGCTGTCCAGGTCTGCGCCGCGGACACCCACCCGCTCATCCGGTGGCGGATCCTGTGTAAGGTGCGGCTCGGCGCGCGGTCTGGCCCGCTTCGGGTAGCCTACGCCGGTGAGGCGGTTGTACAGCACGGCCACGCCAACCAGAACCACGGCGTTGAGCATGACCGGAGCGAGCAGATGATCGCCCAGTCCAGCCAGACTCGGATCGGCCAGCACAGCGCTGACCGCCACCCCGCCACCCGGTGGATGCAGGCAACGCAGCAGGCCCATCAGCAGCAAGGCAGCTCCCAGCGCCAGCGCCGCGACCCACAGGTGCGGGCCGAGTACCTCACGCAGCACCAGCCCGAGCAGCGCCGCCACGGCATAGCTGCCCAGTACCGGCCAGGGCTGCGCCAAAGGCCCTGAGTGCACGGCGAACACCAGCACCGCCGAGGCCGCCAGGGGACCGAGCAGGTGCAGCGCGATGGAGGGGCCATACACCAGGCTGCATGACCAGCCAGCGAGAAACAGGGCAAGCAGCGCCCCACCGCAGCCCGTAGCCACTGAGCCGGTGGAATGTTCAAGGGGCGCGGCAGCAGGCGTTGCAGACGAGTTTCAGGGCGTGAAGCAGACATCGACGGAGGCGTGTTCCTGGACGAGTTGGTGCGAGGGCGCGTGGCGCACAGGCCGACGGCGAGTGATTGTGCCGCGTGGGCGGGCGCACGACCAACGCAAAAAATTGCGCCTGACCAGCACTTTTCCTGAGGTGTGGGCGGCTGAGATACACCAGGCGCTCAGCGCGCGAAGCGGCCTCTGGCCGAATGCGCAACCTTGTGCCGTGCAGCGAGCCGTTGTCATCCTCCGTCCGGACCCGTAGTAATCTACGCCCCGCTGTCCGACGCAGTAGATTCCTCCACGGAATGAACCTCACATTTCATCAATCGGTAATGCCTGTCATGTCCAAACGCCTCATGCCTTCCACCACCGCCTTGCAGTGCTTCGAAGCGGCCGCGCGCCACCTGAGCTTCACCCGCGCAGCCCAGGAACTGCACCTGACCCAGAGTGCGGTCAGCAAGCAGGTGGCGCAGCTCGAGGACATGCTGTGCCACCCGCTGTTCCAGCGCATCCGTCGCCGGTTGCACCTGACCCCAGCGGGGGCGCTGTACCTCACCGAGGTGAACAAGATCCTCACCCAGATCGACATGTCCAGCCGCTACATCCTCAGCTATGGCGACGAAACCGAAGTGCTGCGCATCGCGACCCAGCCCACGTTCGGCGCCCGCTGGCTGGTGCCTCACCTCAAGGGGTTCGGCGAGCGCTTCCCGCGCATTCACCTGGATGTGCGCAACGAACTGGAACCCTTCGACCTGGTGCGGGCCAAGGCCGACATCGCCTTTTTCTTCGGCCAGGGCACCTGGCCGGGCGCCACGTGCGTGGAGCTGTTCAGCGAAGAAGTGGTGCCGGTCTGTACCCCGCAATGGCTGTCCAGCCATCGCCCGGACAGCCCCCAGGCGCTGGCCGAGCATCGCCTGCTGCAGTGCGCCTCGCGGCCGGAAGCCTGGCACGAGTGGTTCCTGGGCCTGGGGCTGCACAGCCAGAACAGCTACCATGGACCGCGTTTCGACACCTTCTACCTGTGCATCCGCGCTGCCATCGCCGGCTGTGGCATCGCGCTGATTCCCCGTTACCTGGTGGCCGAGGAACTGCACGAAGGCAAGCTGGTGGTGCCGTGGGACCATCCACTGCCCAGCAATGGCCGGCACTTCATGGCCCATGCCGAGCACGCCGCCGAGGTGCCCAAAGTGAAAGCCTTCGTGCAGTGGATTCAGGAACAGGTCGCCGCCAGCCACTAGTGCCGATCTTGCGGCCACAATTACGTCACGAATCCTGGGAATGACCCCAATCGAATAATTCGTTTGCCCGAACCTGTCTCGCGCGATTGGATAGCGCGACATTCGAACAAGGTCACGCGCGGCATGAACCAGGACACCATCAGCTCTTCCATCGCCATCGTCCACCCCATCACCCTGTCCCACGGCCGCAATGCCGAGGTCTGGGACACCGAGGGCCAGCGCTACATCGATTTCGTCGGGGGTATCGGCGTGCTCAACCTGGGGCATTGCAACCCGGCAGTGGTCGAGGCGATACAGGCGCAGGCCGCACGCCTGACCCACTACGCGTTCAACGCCGCACCCCATGCGCCGTACGTGGAACTGATGGGGCGCCTGGCCGAATTCGTTCCAGTGAGCTATCCCGTGGCCGGCATGCTGACCAATAGCGGCGCAGAGGCAGCCGAAAACGCGCTGAAGATCGCCCGTGCCGCCACGGGGAAGCGGGCCGTGATCGCCTTCGACGGCGGCTTCCATGGCCGCACGCTGGCCACCTTGAACCTCAATGGCAAGGTTGCGCCCTACAAGCAGCGCGTCGGCGAACTGCCTGGTCCGGTGTACCACCTGCCCTACCCCAGCCGCGATACCGGCATCACGTGCGAGCAGGCGCTTGCGGCGCTGGAGCGCCTGTTCAGCGTGGAGATCGCCCTGGAGGACGTGGCCGCCTTCATCTTCGAGCCCGTGCAGGGCGAAGGCGGCTTTCTCGCGCTGGATCCGGCCTTCGCTCAAGCGCTGCGCCGGCTGTGCGACAGCCACGGTATTGTGCTGATCATCGACGAGATCCAGTCGGGCTTTGGCCGCACCGGGCAGCGTTTCGACTTCCCGCGACTGGGTATCGAGCCCGACCTGCTGCTGCTGGCCAAGAGCATCGCCGGCGGCATGCCCCTGGGCGCGGTGATGGGCCGCCGCGACCTGCTCGGCGCCTTGCCGCGGGGCGGGCTGGGCGGCACCTACTCGGGCAATCCGATCGCCTGCGCCGCGGCGCTGGCCAGCCTGGCGCAGATGAGCGATGCGAATCTTGCGACCTGGGGCGAACGTCAGGCCCAGGCCATCGCTTCGAGCCATGCACGCTGGCAGCATGAGGGATCGTGTCGCTACCTGGGTCGGCTCACCGGAGTCGGCGCGATGCGTGGCATCGAACTGGTCAATGCCGACGGCAGCCCTGCGACCGCGCAGCTGGCCAAGGTGATGGACGCTGCCAGGCAGCGCGGCCTGCTGCTGATGCCCAGCGGCAAGGCGCGCCACATCATTCGCCTGCTGGCACCGCTGACCATCGAGCCCGAGCTGCTCGACCAGGGACTGGCGATTCTCGAACGGTGCCTGGCGGAGCTGGATTGATCTTCACAGACCCAGTTCCTGCGGGGTGAGCATGTCGGACTCGAAGGCGATCCAGCCGCCTTCGAGCTCGGCGTGGCCATTGACGATCGGCCCGTAGTACGTCAGACCATTTTCCAGGGTGACGCAGATATGCGTGGCCGGCTTCTCCGGCGCGGCCAACGTGCCGACGAAGTGGACCTTCTTCAGGGTTTCGGTCACTGCCTCCAAGCCCACGCGCATGCCGGGATTTTCCGACGCCTCGGCATCCCCACCGCGATCTTCGGCGCTGACGGTGACGGTGGCGATGTAAGGGTATTGGGTGCTCAAGCGATGTTCCTCGGGGTAACGGCAAGTGGGCGCGTAGAGTACGGCAGGCGCGGGTTATTGTCTCTAGCCCGGGCCGGCGGTGCGCGCGCAGGTGATCTGCCGACGCCGATCTGTTAGGGTGCCCGCCGAAGCACGCCCCACCAGACGAGGACACCACGTGAGCGCCGAACAACCCCTGATCGCCGACCTGTTCGAGGTCGACAAACGCTTGTCCCTCAAGCCCGTCACGGACTTCAACGCCTACCTGCGCAACGCCTTCGGCGACGGCGCCTGCCGCTGCCACCGCTGCCTCGAACTGGGCGGCGACGAGAGCGGTTTCACTCACCGTCATACCTTCGAACTCGAGGGTCGGGCGCTGCATCGCCGCTTTGCCAGCACCGCTGGCAGCGACGTGCTGCAAATGATCAAGAAGGCCTGGCTGTCCTACACCAAGGCCGACCTCACCCCGGTCGGGGCGCTGGACCTGGACACCGTCCGCACCTTCACCGACAGCGCCCTGCACGGGCGCCTGCTGGCCCTGTTGCCGGCCAGCGGCCTGGCCCGCGAAGTGGAAGGTGTGTGGATGCTGCAAGCGCAGGTCGACTGAGCGACCGTCGATCTCAGTGCTGCTCGCCTGCACGGCGCAGCAGCTTCTTGCAGCGGTCCGACAGGTGCACCACCCGCAGGTGCTTGCCGGCCTTGGCATAGCGCTCGCGCAGCGTCTTCAGGGCGGCGACGGCCGAGTAGTCGACGAAACTCAGGTGCTTGCAGTCCAGGGTGACGCTGGCCGGGTCACGGGCTGGGTCGAACTGATCGAGAAACGGTGTGGTGGACGCGAAGAACAGCGTACCGTGCACCTGGTAGCGCTTGCCACCTTCGCCGTCGTCGTGGCTGTCGGCATACAGCTCGCGGGCATGCTGCCAGGCGAAGTTGATCGCTGCGATGACGATGCCGAACATCACCGCCACCGCCAGGTCGGTGAATACCGTGACCACGGTGACCGCGACGATGGCCAGTACATCGCTGGCCGGCACCTTGTGCAACACCCGCAGCGATGCCCAGGCGAAGGTCTGCTGGGCGACCACGAACATCACGCCGACCAGCGCCGCCAGCGGAATGCGCTCGATCAACGGCGACAGGAACAGCACGAACAGCAGGATCATCACCCCGGCCACCACACCGGAAAGCCTGCCGCGCCCGTTGGAGCCGAGGTTGATCACCGTCTGACCGATCATCGCGCAGCCGCCCATGCCACCGCACAGCCCGGAAACCATGTTGGCCGCTCCCAGCGCCACGCATTCACGGTCGGGGAAGCCGCGGCTCTCGGTGATCTCATCGGTGAGGTTGAGCGTCAGCAGGGTTTCCAGCAGCCCCACCATGGCCATCAACACGGCATAGGGCGCGATGATCCTGAGCGTCTCCAGTGACCAGGGTACCTGCGGCAGGGCCAATTGCGGCAGGCCGCCAGCGATGTGCGCCATGTCCCCCAGCGTGCGGGTGGGCAGGTCGAGCAGATAGACCAGAACCCCAAGGCCCAGGATCGCCACCAATGCCGGCGGCACCGCGCGAGTGAGCTTCGGCAGCAGGTAAACCACCAGCATGGTCAGCGCCACCAGCCCGAGCATCAGGTACAGCGGCGTGCCCATCAGCCAGTGGCCGTCGTGCTTGAAGTGCTCCAGCTGGGCCATGGCGATGACGATCGCCAGCCCATTGACGAAGCCGAGCATGACTGGATAGGGCACCAGCCGCACCAGCTTGCCCAGTCGCAGGACGCCGAACAGGACCATCACCACACCACCCAGCAGCACGGTCGCCAGCAGGTACTGGGCACCGTGCTGCACCACCAGCGCCACGATCACCACGGCCATCGAGCCGGCAGCGCCGGAGATCATGCCCGGACGCCCGCCGAACAGCGCGGTCAGGGTGCAGATGATGAAGGCCCCGTACAGGCCCATCAACGGGTTGAGATGGGCCACCAGGGCGAAGGCGATGCACTCGGGCACCAGAGCGAAGGAGGTGGTGAGGCCAGCGAGCACCTCGGCGCGAAGTCGAGCAGGTTTCATGACGATCCCGGAAACTGTCTGCCAGAGCCACGGGCGGGCCGTGCTCGGATCAGGGGCGAAAAGAGGAGCGCGATGTTACGGAATTTGTCATGCAGCGGCCAGTAGAGGTGGGCTGAGATGTGCGTTGTATGTGATTCCGGCGCGGCACAATCCGAGTAAATTTGCCATCATGTCGATTCCACCTGTGGAGACCCCGACCATGCCGCTACGCCCCCTCATTGCCGTGCTCCTGCTGGCCTCCAGTGTCTCGGCCCAGGCAGCTACCGAAGTACTGCCCCTGCAGCATCGCAGCACGGCCGAGTTGCTGCCGAGCGCTCAGTCTTTCCTGGGCAAGGACGGCACCGTCAGCGCCTTCGAAGACAAACTCATCGTCAACGCCAGCGCCGAGCGCATCGCCGAGCTGCGTAGCCTGCTGCAGCAACTCGATACCATGCCCCGGCGGTTGCTGATCAGCGTGGACACCGATGACAGCAACTACCAGGACACCCGCGGCAATGCGCGGATCATCCAGTATGGCACCGGCAATCGCGAGGGAGGCCTGCAGCAGGTGCGTGCCAGCGAAGGGCAGCCTGCCCTGATCCAGACAGGCCAGAGCATCCCCGTGACCAGCACCTCCAGCGACAGTTACGGTCGCGTGCAAAGCGATACCCGGTACCGCAACGTGACCCAGGGTTTCTACGTCACGCCCACGGTGACCGGCGATACGGTCAGGCTGCAAATCAGCACGAACAACGACCGAATGAGCCGCGAACGCCAGGATGTAGTGAATGTTCAGAGCACCGACACAACAGTCACCGGTACGCTCGGCCAGTGGATCGAACTGGGGGGGTACAACCAGCAAAGCCAGGCCAAGATCGACCCTTCCAGCCATACCTACAGCACGCAGCGCGGGGAAAACATGACCTTGCGGGTAAAAGTCGACCTCGTCGACTGAGCCCAGGGCCTTCGCGGCTTCGACCGAAGGCCTCGAAAATGACCAAAGAGTCGTCTTAGACCAAAGATGTAGTGGGTATAAAAAAGCACTACAAATCGTTTGACAGGATAATTTGGCCAGGGGCATGATGGCCCCGCTCCCGCTGATCAGGGGCCTGACCAGGCCCTGTGGAGCGTCCTCTCGCCACCCCGGAGGCGCTTCGTGTCCACACCGCCCACAAGGCCGTTCGACGAGCGTGCGAGTGCGACCCGGAAGTCGTTTCGAGGGATGGATGAGCTCCACTGCAGCATCGGCACTTCGGCGCTCGCCAGGCATTCATCTGCCCGGCAGGCCTCCTGGCTCCGATCCGCGCCCCTCCCTCGTGCCTTCTCGTTCGCCTCACGCCTGCCGCAAGGACAGTTCGCTCCTGATCGGGCACCTGGGCATCAGCACAATTACCTTCAAGATCGATGCGACGAGGTTCATTTCCATGGCACAGACACGCGAACAGCAAATTGCAGCCCTCGAGAAAGACTGGGCGGAAAACCCGCGCTGGAAAGGCGTGACCCGTACCTATACCGCCGCCGATGTCGTTCGCCTGCGCGGCTCCTTGCAGCCGGAGCACACCCTGGCCCGCCTGGGCGCCGAAAAACTGTGGAAACTGGTCACCGAGGGCGCGCACCCCTCCTTCCGCCCGGAAAAAGATTTCGTCAACTGCATGGGCGCCCTCACCGGCGGCCAGGCCGTGCAGCAGGTCAAGGCCGGCATCCAGGCCATCTACCTGTCCGGCTGGCAGGTCGCAGCCGACAACAACTCGGCCGAGTCCATGTACCCCGACCAGTCGCTGTATCCGGTCGACTCGGTGCCCACCGTGGTCAAGCGCATCAACAACGCCTTCCGCCGCGCCGACCAGATCCAGTGGAAAGCCGGCAAGAACCCGGGCGATGCCGGTTATGTGGATTACTTCGCGCCCATCGTCGCCGACGCCGAAGCCGGTTTCGGTGGCGTGCTCAACGCCTATGAACTGATGAAGAACATGATCGAGGCCGGTGCGGCGGGCGTGCACTTCGAAGACCAGCTGGCCTCGGTGAAGAAGTGCGGCCACATGGGCGGCAAGGTGCTGGTACCCACCCAGGAAGCCGTGCAGAAACTGGTGGCCGCCCGCCTGGCAGCGGACGTCTGCGGCGTGCCGACCATCATCCTGGCACGGACCGACGCCAACGCTGCCGACCTGCTGACCAGCGACTGCGATCCCTACGATCAACCCTTCGTGGTCGGTGAGCGCACCCGCGAAGGTTTCTACAAGGTGCGTGCCGGCCTGGACCAGGCCATCGCCCGGGGCCTGGCCTATGCGCCCTACTCCGACCTGATCTGGTGCGAGACTGCCAAGCCCGACCTGGACGAGGCGCGTCGGTTCGCCGAAGCGATCAAGAAGGAATATCCGGACCAGCTGCTGTCGTACAACTGCTCGCCATCCTTCAACTGGAAAAAGAACCTGGACGACGCCACCATCGCCAAATTCCAGCGCGAGCTGTCGGCCATGGGCTACAAGCACCAGTTCATCACCCTGGCCGGCATCCACAACATGTGGCACGGCATGTTCAACCTGGCGCACGACTACGCCCGCAACGACATGACCGCCTACGTGAAGCTGCAGGAGCAGGAATTCGCCGACGCCAACAAGGGCTACACCTTCGTGGCACACCAGCAGGAAGTGGGCACCGGCTACTTCGATGACATGACCACCGTGATTCAGGGCGGCGCTTCGTCGGTGACCGCGCTCACCGGCTCGACCGAGGAAGAACAGTTCCACTGATCGGCTCGACCCGTCCAGAGAGCCCGAGGCGTGCGAGCGCCTCGGGCTTTTTCGCAGGCGCAGCCCAGGGAGTGGAACGCTGATAGCGCCATGCACCGGTCCCGATGAGCGCCGAGTGTGCCCAGACCCTCGCCGACCTGCGCCGCCGCGCAGCCCACCCTCCCCGCATATCCCGTCTATGCTTGAACTCAACCGCCAAAGCATTGATCCAGAGCGCTATCCGTTGGAGAAAAAACCGGTAGAACAGGAGTCTTTCGCATTTGCAAGTGCCCGTGGGGGTGCGGACAACTTCGAAGGCCTCGTTACTACCAAGTTAAAGGATCACGCCCTAAACGATATTAATTATCATTACGGAACTTGCAATTCATTACCACTTGCAAGAAACATAATTGAGAATTCAGCTGCAATGCCCGAATCTCAAGGCCTTCAGCCAGTTACGCGCCGATCGCGTGGTAACTGCGGCGCATAAATTTGCTTCGGAAATTTTACTTGCCGCAGGTTTACCCATAAAATCAGCGAGATTGATTCAGCTGCGACATTTGGTCACTGCACCCGCGACAAGGCGTCGCCGCTCTACTTATTTCAGACTGCAGAGCTGGGTCTCTGTATAAGGATTACAAGCATGTCCGATTCGGCAGGACTCATCGCCCACAACTGGGGCTTTGCCATCTTCCTCCTGGGTGTCGTCGGCCTGTGCGCCTTCATGCTCGGCCTGTCCAGCCTGCTCGGTAGCAAGGCCTGGGGTCGCGCCAAGAACGAACCCTTCGAATCCGGCATGCTGCCCGTCGGCAGCGCCCGCCTGCGCCTGTCCGCCAAATTCTATCTGGTCGCGATGCTGTTCGTGATCTTCGATATCGAAGCCCTCTTTCTCTTTGCATGGTCTGTGTCCGTCCGCGAAAGCGGCTGGACCGGATTCGTCGAAGCACTCGTTTTCATAGCAATTCTGTTGGCAGGTCTTGTCTACCTATGGCGCGTCGGAGCCCTTGACTGGGCACCCGAAGGTCGTCGCAAGCGGCAAGCGAAGCTGAAACAATGAGGCTTTGGCAATGCAATACAATCTCACCAGAATCGATCCGGATGCCCCCAACGAGCAATACCCGGTAGGCGATCGGGAAACCGTCACCGACCAGTTGCTCGAGGACCAGGTCCACAAGAACATCTTCATGGGCAAGCTCGAAGATGTGTTGCGCGGCGCGGTCAACTGGGGTCGCAAGAACTCCCTGTGGCCGTACAACTTCGGCCTGTCCTGCTGCTACGTGGAAATGACCACGGCCTTCACGGCGCCCCACGACATCGCCCGCTTCGGTGCCGAAGTCATCCGGGCTTCGCCGCGCCAGGCCGACTTCATGGTCGTCGCCGGCACCTGCTTCATCAAGATGGCGCCGATCATCCAGCGCCTCTACGAGCAGATGCTCGAACCCAAGTGGGTCATCTCCATGGGTTCGTGCGCTAATTCCGGCGGCATGTACGACATCTACTCGGTCGTTCAGGGGGTCGACAAGTTCCTCCCCGTGGACGTCTACGTGCCGGGCTGCCCGCCGCGCCCCGAGGCATTCCTGCAAGGCTTGATGCTGCTGCAGGAATCCATCGGCCAGGAGCAACGCCCGCTTTCCTGGGTGGTGGGCGATCAAGGCATCTACCGTGCCGAGATGCCGGCCCAGAAGGACCTGCGTCGCGAACAGCGTATCGCGGTAACCAACCTGCGCAGCCCCGACGAAGTCTGATCCAGCGATCTGCCGCCCACTCCCGAGGGAGTCGGCGGCCTGGCTTCATTCTCTACGTTGACTCAAAGCGACCGAGACCATGACAGCGGACACCGCTATTTATATTCCGCCTTACAAGGCTGACGACCAGGATGTGGTCGTCGAACTGCACACCCGTTTTGGCGCCGACGCGTTCGTCGCCCAGGAGACCCGTACCGGCATGCCGGTGCTGTGGGTCAAGCGTGCCCAACTGCGGGACGTGCTGTCCTTCCTGCGCCACGTGCCCAAGCCCTACAGCATGCTGTACGACCTGCACGGCGTCGACGAGCGCCTGCGCACCCAGCGTCGCGGCCTGCCTGCGGCCGATTTCAGCGTGTTCTACCACCTGCTGTCGGTCGAGCGTAACAGCGACGTGATGATCAAGGTGTCGCTCAGCGAAGGTGACCTAAACCTGCCGTCGGTGACCGGTATCTGGCCCAACGCCAACTGGTACGAACGCGAAGTCTGGGACATGTTCGGCATCGATTTCGCCGGCCACCCGCACCTGTCGCGCATCCTCATGCCGCCGACCTGGGAAGGTCACCCGCTGCGCAAGGACTTCCCGGCTCGCGCCACCGAGTTCGACCCCTACTCGCTGAACCTTGCCAAGCAACAGCTGGAAGAGGAGTCGGCGCGCTTCAATCCTGAAGCCTGGGGCATGAAGCGCCAGGGTGCGAACGAGGACTACATGTTCCTCAACCTCGGCCCCAACCATCCCTCTGCCCACGGCGCCTTCCGTATCGTCCTGCAACTGGACGGCGAAGAGATCGTCGACTGCGTCCCGGACATCGGCTACCACCACCGTGGTGCCGAGAAGATGGCCGAGCGCCAGTCCTGGCACAGCTTCATTCCCTACACCGACCGCATCGACTACCTGGGCGGGGTGATGAACAACCTGCCCTACGTGCTGGCGGTGGAAAAGCTCGCCGGCATCCAGGTGCCGCAGAAGGTCGACGTGATTCGCGTCATGCTCGCCGAGTTCTTCCGCATCACCAGCCACCTGCTGTTCCTGGGCACCTACATCCAGGACGTCGGTGCCATGACCCCGGTGTTCTTCACCTTCACCGACCGTCAGCGCGCCTACACGGTGATCGAGGCCATCACCGGCTTCCGCCTGCACCCGGCCTGGTATCGCATCGGTGGCGTCGCCCACGACCTGCCGCGCGGCTGGGACAAGCTGGTCAAGGACTTCGTCGAGTGGCTGCCCAAGCGCCTGGACGAATACACCAAGGCGGCCCTGCAGAACAGCATCCTCAAGGGCCGTACCATCGGCGTGGCCGCCTACAACACCCAGGAAGCGCTGGAGTGGGGCACCACCGGTGCCGGCCTGCGTTCCACCGGTTGCGATTTCGACCTGCGCAAGGCGCGCCCCTACTCCGGTTACGAGAACTTCGAGTTCGAGGTACCGCTGGCGCACAACGGCGATGCCTACGACCGCTGCATGGTCCGCGTGGAGGAGATGCGCCAGAGCATCCGCATCATCGACCAGTGCCTGCGCAACATGCCCGAAGGCCCGTACAAGGCGGATCACCCGCTGACCACGCCGCCGCCTAAGGAGCGCACCCTGCAGCACATCGAGACCCTGATCACCCACTTCCTGCAAGTCTCGTGGGGCCCGGTGATGCCGGCCAACGAGTCGTTCCAGATGATCGAGGCGACCAAGGGTATCAACAGTTACTACCTGACGAGCGACGGCGGCACCATGAGCTACCGCACCCGGATCCGTACGCCGAGCTACCCGCACCTGCAGCAGATCCCCTCGGTGATCAAAGGCAGCATGGTCGCGGACCTCATCGCCTACCTGGGCAGTATCGACTTCGTTATGGCTGACGTGGACCGCTAAGCATGAACAGCACGCTTATCCAAACCGACCGTTTCGCCCTGAGCGAAACCGAGCGCTCGGCCATCGAGCACGAGATGCACCACTACGAGGACCCGCGCGCGGCGTCCATCGAAGCCCTGAAGATCGTGCAGAAGGCACGCGGCTGGGTGCCGGACGGCGCCATTCATGCGATTGGCGAAATGCTCGGTATTCCTGCCAGCGACGTCGAGGGCGTGGCCACCTTCTACAGCCAGATATTCCGCCAGCCCGTAGGCCGGCACATCATCCGCGTGTGCGACAGCATGGTCTGCTACATCGGCGGCCATGAATCGGTCGTCGGCCAGATCCAGAGCGAGCTGGGCATCGGCCTGGGCCAGACCACCGCCGACGGGCGCTTCACCCTGTTGCCGGTGTGCTGCCTGGGCAACTGCGACAAGGCCCCGGCGCTGATGATCGACGACGACACCTTTGGCGACGTGCAGCCTGCCGGCGTGGCCAAGCTGCTGGAGGGTTACGCATGACCATCACATCCTTCGGTCCGGCCAACCGCATCGCGCGCACGGCCGAAACCCACCCGCTGACCTGGCGCCTGCGTGACGACGCCGAGCCGGTATGGCTGGCCGAGTACGAATCGAAGAACGGCTATGCCGCTGCCCGCAAGGCGCTGGCGCAGATGTCGGCTGACGAGATCGTGCAAAGCGTCAAGGACTCCGGCCTCAAGGGCCGTGGTGGCGCTGGCTTCCCCACCGGTGTGAAGTGGGGGCTGATGCCCAAAGACGAATCCATGAACATCCGCTACCTGCTGTGCAACGCGGATGAGATGGAACCCAACACCTGGAAGGACCGGATGCTGATGGAGCAACAGCCCCATCTGCTGATCGAGGGCATGCTGATCAGCGCCCGTGCCTTGAAGGCCTACCGCGGCTACATCTTCCTGCGCGGCGAATACACCACCGCGGCAAAGCACCTCAATCGCGCCATCGACGAGGCCAAGGCCGCCGGCCTGCTGGGCAAGAACATCCTGGGCAGCGGCTTCGACTTCGAGCTGTTCGTCCACACCGGCGCAGGCCGCTACATCTGCGGCGAAGAAACCGCGCTGATCAACTCGCTCGAAGGCCGCCGCGCCAACCCACGTTCCAAACCGCCCTTCCCCGCCGCCGTCGGCGTCTGGGGCAAGCCGACCTGCGTGAACAACGTCGAAACCCTGTGCAACGTGCCGGCCATCGTCGCCAACGGCAACGACTGGTACAAGTCGCTGGCCCGCGAAGGCAGCGAAGACCACGGCACCAAGCTGATGGGCTTCTCCGGCAAGGTCAAGAACCCGGGCCTGTGGGAATTGCCATTCGGCGTCACCGCCCGCGAGCTGTTCGAAGACTACGCAGGCGGCATGCGCGATGGCTTCCGGCTCAAGTGCTGGCAGCCCGGCGGCGCCGGTACCGGTTTCCTGCTGCCCGAGCACCTGGACGCGCAGATGTACGCCGGCGGCATCGCCAAGGTCGGTACCCGCATGGGCACCGGCCTGGCCATGGCGGTCGACGACAGCGTCAGCATGGTCTCGCTGCTGCGCAACATGGAGGAGTTCTTCGCCCGGGAATCCTGTGGCTGGTGCACCCCCTGCCGCGACGGCCTGCCCTGGAGCGTGAAGATGCTGCGCGCCCTGGAAAAAGGTCAGGGCCGCGCCGAGGACATCGAGACCCTGCTGGGCCTGGTCAACTTCCTCGGCCCTGGCCGCACCTTCTGTGCTCACGCACCGGGTGCGGTCGAGCCACTGGGCAGCGCCATCAAGTATTTCCGTGCCGAGTTCGAGGCCGGTGTCGCGCCTGCCAGCGCTAGCGACACCTTGCGCCCGAACCTGGGACAGCCGATCACGGTCGGCGCATAACAAGATGAACGCGGGTGGTCCGTGCCACCCGCCAGCCTGACGGCCGGCCCGAGACTTTGCGGCGTGCCACAGGCTCACCGATTTCCATTAGCCACGCCTGCTCACGCGGGCCAACGAAGAACTTTGAACCATGGCCACTATCCACGTAGACGGCAAAGCGCTCGAAGTCAACGGTGCGGACAACCTGTTACAGGCCTGTCTGTCACTCGGCCTCGACATCCCCTATTTCTGCTGGCACCCGGCGCTCGGTAGCGTCGGCGCCTGCCGGCAGTGCGCGGTCAAGCAGTACACCGACGAAAACGACACCCGTGGTCGCATCGTCATGTCCTGCATGACCCCAGCCTCCGACGGCACCTGGATCTCCATCGAGGATGAAGAATCCAAGGCGTTTCGCGCCAGCGTCGTCGAATGGCTGATGACCAACCACCCGCACGACTGCCCGGTGTGCGAGGAAGGGGGTCACTGCCACTTGCAGGACATGACGGTGATGACCGGCCACAACGAGCGCCGCTATCGCTTCAGCAAACGCACGCACCAGAACCAGGACCTCGGCCCGTTCATCGCCCACGAGATGAACCGTTGCATCGCCTGCTATCGCTGCGTGCGTTACTACAAGGACTACGCAGGCGGTACCGACCTGGGCGTCTACGGCGCCCATGACAACGTGTACTTCGGTCGCGTCGAAGACGGCGTGCTGGAAAGCGAGTTCTCCGGCAACCTGACCGAGGTCTGCCCCACCGGCGTGTTCACCGACAAGACCCACTCCGAGCGCTACAACCGCAAGTGGGACATGCAGTTCGCCCCGAGCATCTGCCATGGCTGTTCCAGCGGCTGCAACATCAGCCCCGGTGAGCGCTATGGCGAACTGCGCCGCATCGAGAACCGCTTCAACGGCTCGGTGAACCAGTATTTCCTGTGTGACCGCGGCCGCTTCGGCTACGGCTACGTCAACCGCAAGGACCGTCCACGCCAGCCGTCGCTGGCCGACGGCAGCACACTGGGCCTGGATGCGGCGCTGGACAAGGCCGCCGACCTGCTGCGCGGGCGCACCATCGTCGGCATCGGCTCGCCGCGTGCCAGCCTTGAAAGCAACTACGGGCTGCGCGAGCTGGTTGGCGCGGACTACTTCCATACGGGCATGGAAGCGGGCGAGCTGGCCCGCGTGCGATTGGTGCTCGACGTGCTCAATCGCAGCCCGCTGCCGGTGCCGACCCTGCGCGACATCGAAGACCACGACGCGGTGTTCGTGCTCGGCGAGGACCTGACCCAGACCGCCGCCCGCGTCGCCCTGGCCGTACGCCAGGCCACCAAGGGCAAGGCCCAGGCCATGGCCGAAGGCATGAAAGTGCAGCCTTGGCTGGACGCTGCGGTGAAGAACATCGGCCAGCACGCGCTGTATCCGTTGTTCATCGCTTCGCTGGCCGAGACCAAACTCGACGACGTCGCCGAAGAGTGCGTTCACGCCGCACCCGCCGACCTCGCGCGCCTGGGCTTCGCCGTGGCTCACGCCATCGACCCGAGCGCCCCGGCCGTGGCCGGCCTGGACGCCGAGGCGCAGGCACTGGCGCAACGCATCGCCGATGCCCTGGTAGCGGCGCAGCGTCCGCTGGTCATCGCCGGCACCTCGCTGGCCGACCCTGCCCTGATCGAGGCGGCGGCCAACATCGCCAAGGCGCTGAAACTGCGCGAGAAGAACGGCTCGTTGAGCCTGGTGGTACCCGAGGCCAACAGCCTGGGCCTGGCGATGCTGGGCGGTGACTCCGTTGATGCGGCGCTGGACGCCGTCATCAGCGGCAAGGCCGACGCCATCGTGGTGCTGGAGAACGATCTGTACGCCCGCGTGCCGGCCGCCAAGGTCGACGCCGCCCTGGCGGCCGCCAAGGTGGTGATCGTCGCAGACCATTCCAGGACCGCCACCAGCGAACGCGCGCACCTGGTGCTGCCTGCGGCGTCCTTCGCCGAGGGCGATGGCACCCTGGTCAGCCAGGAAGGCCGCGCCCAGCGCTTCTTCCAGGTCTTCGACCCGCAGTACCTGGACAGCAGCATCCAGATCCACGAAGGCTGGCGCTGGATGCACGCGCTGCGTGCCACCCTGCTGAACAAACCGGTGGACTGGACGCAGCTGGACCACGTCACCGACGCCTGCGCTGCGGCTGCACCGCAACTGGCCGCGATCGTCAACGCCGCGCCTAGCGCCGCGTTCCGCATCAAGGGCCTGAAGCTGGCGCGCGAGCCGCTGCGCTATTCGGGCCGCACCGCCATGCGCGCCAACATCAGCGTGCACGAACCACGGGCCCCACAGGACAAGGACACTGCCTTCGCCTTCTCCATGGAAGGCTATTCCGGGTCGGCCGAGCCGCGCCAGCAGGTGCCGTTCGCCTGGTCGCCGGGCTGGAACTCGCCGCAGGCCTGGAACAAGTTCCAGGACGAGGTGGGTGGCCACCTGCGTGCCGGTGACCCCGGGGTGCGTCTGATCGAGCCCCAGGGCGATGGCCTGAGCTGGTTCGACGCCATCCCGGGCGCGTTCAATCCGGCCCGTGGCACCTGGACCGCGGTACCCTTCTTCCACCTGTTCGGCAGCGAAGAGAGCTCGTCGCGCGCAGCGCCGGTGCAGTCGCGCATTCCGGCCGCCTACGTGGGGCTGGCCAAGTCCGAGGCCGACCGCCTGGGGGTCAACGATGGCGCCCTGCTGAGCCTGACCGTGGGCGGCGTGTCCCTGCGCCTGCCGCTGCGCATCAACGAAGCCCTGGGCGCTGGCCTGGTGGCGCTGCCGAAAGGCCTGGCTGGCATTCCGCCCGCCATCTTCGGTACACCCGTCGAAGGCCTGCAGGAGGCAGCACAATGAGCTGGTTCACCCCCGAAGTGATCGATGCGATCCTCGCCGTGCTGCGTGCCATCGTGGTGCTGCTGGCGGTGGTGGTCAGCGGCGCCCTGCTCAGCTTCGTCGAGCGCCGTCTGCTCGGCTGGTGGCAGGACCGCTACGGCCCGAACCGGGTCGGGCCGTTCGGCATGTTCCAGATCGCCGCCGACATGCTGAAGATGTTCTTCAAGGAAGACTGGAACCCTCCCTTCGTCGACCGGGTGATCTTCACCCTGGCACCGGTGGTGGCGATGAGCGCGCTGCTGATCGCCTTCGTGGTCATTCCGATCACCCCGACCTGGGGCGTCGCCGACCTGAACATCGGCCTGCTGTTCTTCTTCGCCATGGCCGGCCTGTCGGTCTACGCTGTGCTGTTCGCCGGCTGGTCGTCGAACAACAAGTACGCCCTGCTCGGCAGCCTGCGGGCCTCGGCGCAGACAGTGTCGTACGAGGTGTTCCTGGGCCTGGCGCTGATGGGCGTAGTGGTGCAGGTGGGCTCGTTCAACATGCGCGACATCGTCGAGTACCAGGCGCAGAACCTGTGGTTCATCATTCCGCAGTTCTTCGGCTTCTGCACCTTCTTCATCGCCGGCGTCGCCGTGACTCACCGTCACCCGTTCGACCAGCCGGAAGCGGAGCAGGAACTGGCCGACGGCTACCACATCGAGTATGCGGGGATGAAATGGGGCATGTTCTTCGTCGGTGAGTACATCGGCATCATCCTCATCTCGGCGCTGCTGGTCACCCTGTTCTTCGGCGGCTGGCACGGCCCGTTCGGCATCCTGCCGCAACTGTCGTTCCTGTGGTTCGCGCTCAAGACCGGCTTCTTCATCATGCTGTTCATCCTGTTGCGCGCCTCGATTCCGCGCCCGCGCTATGACCAGGTGATGGACTTCAGCTGGAAGTTCTGCCTGCCGCTGACCCTGATCAATTTGCTGGTGACCGCTGCGATCGTGCTCTACAACACGCCAGCCGTCGCGGCCCAGTGAGGATTTGACCCATGTTCAAGTATATCGGCGACATCGTTAAGGGCACCGGCACTCAGCTGCGCAGCCTGGCTATGGTGTTTTCCCACGGGTTCCGCAAGCGCGACACCCTGCAGTACCCCGAAGAACCCGTGTACCTGCCGCCCCGCTACCGCGGCCGCATCGTCCTGACCCGCGACCCCGACGGCGAAGAACGCTGCGTGGCCTGCAACCTGTGCGCGGTAGCCTGCCCGGTCGGCTGCATCTCGTTGCAGAAGGCCGAAACCGACGACGGCCGCTGGTACCCGGAGTTCTTCCGCATCAACTTCTCGCGCTGCATCTTCTGCGGCCTGTGCGAGGAAGCCTGCCCGACTACCGCGATCCAGCTCACGCCAGACTTCGAAATGGCCGAGTTCAAGCGTCAGGACCTGGTGTACGAAAAGGAAGATCTGCTGATCTCCGGCCCCGGCAAGAACCCTGACTACAACTTCTACCGCGTCGCGGGGATGGCGATCGCCGGCAAGCCCAAAGGCGCCGCGCAGAACGAAGCCGAGCCGATCAACGTGAAGAGCTTGCTCCCATAAGGACAGAAAGATGGAATTCGCTTTCTACTTCGCATCGGGCATCGCCGTGGTCTCCACCCTTCGGGTGGTGACCGGGACCAATCCTGTGCACGCGCTGCTGTACCTGATCATCTCGCTGATTTCGGTGGCGATGATTTTCTTCGCCCTCGGCGCGCCCTTCGCTGGCGCCCTGGAAGTGATCGCCTACGCTGGCGCCATCATGGTGCTGTTCGTATTCGTGGTGATGATGCTCAACCTGGGGCCGGCCTCGGTCGCCCAGGAGCGCGGCTGGCTCAAGCCCGGTATCTGGGGCGGGCCGGTGATTCTCGCCGCGCTGCTGCTGGCCGAGTTGCTGTACGTGCTGTTCGTCACCCCGAGCGGTGCGGCCATCAGCGGCACCACCATCACCCCGAAGCAAGTGGGTGTCAGTCTGTTCGGCCCCTACCTGCTGGTGGTCGAACTGGCCTCGATGCTGCTGCTGGCGGCAGCCGTCACCGCCTTCCACCTGGGCCGCAACGAGGCGAAGGAGTAAATCATGGGTGCTATCCCTCTCGAACATGGTCTGGCGGTCGCCGGGATCCTGTTCTGCTTAGGTCTGGTCGGCCTGATGGTCCGGCGCAACATCCTCTTCGTGCTCATGAGCCTGGAAGTCATGATGAACGCCTCCGCACTGGCGTTCGTCGTCGCCGGCGCGCGTTGGGTGCAACCCGATGGCCAGGTGATGTTCATTCTGGTGATCAGCCTGGCAGCCGCCGAGGCCAGTATCGGCCTGGCGATCCTGCTGCAGTTGTATCGCCGCTTCCACACTCTCGACATCGATGCTGCCAGTGAGATGCGCGGATGAACCTTCTCTTCCTGACTTTCGTCTTTCCCCTGATCGGCTTCCTGCTGCTGTCGTTTTCCCGCGGGCGCTTCTCGGAAAACCTGTCGGCACTGATCGGCGTCGGCTCGGTAGGTCTGTCTGCCGCCACCGCCGCCTACGTGATCTGGCAGTTCAACGTCGCCCCGCCCGCCGGTGGCGCCTACAGCCAACTGCTGTGGCAGTGGATGTCGGTGGACGGCTTCGCACCGAACTTCACCCTGTACCTGGACGGCCTGTCGGTCACCATGTTGGGCGTGGTCACCGGCGTGGGCTTCCTGATCCACCTGTTCGCCTCCTGGTACATGCGCGGCGAAGCCGGTTACTCGCGCTTCTTCTCGTACACCAACCTGTTCATCGCCAGCATGCTGTTCCTGATCCTGGGCGACAACCTGCTGTTCATCTACTTCGGCTGGGAAGGCGTGGGCCTGTGCTCGTACCTGTTGATCGGTTTCTACTACAGCAACCGCAACAACGGTAACGCGGCGCTCAAGGCGTTCATCGTCACCCGCATCGGCGACGTGTTCATGGCCATCGGCCTGTTCATCCTGTTCGCCCAGTTGGGTACGTTGAACGTGCAGGAGCTGCTGGTGCTGGCGCCGCAGAAATTCAAGGCCGGCGACACCTGGATGGTGCTCGCTACCCTGATGCTGCTGGGCGGTGCGGTCGGCAAATCGGCGCAGCTGCCGCTGCAGACCTGGCTGGCCGATGCGATGGCCGGTCCTACCCCGGTCTCGGCGCTGATCCACGCCGCGACCATGGTCACCGCAGGCGTCTACCTGATCGCCCGGACCCATGGCCTGTTCACCCTAGCGCCCGAGGTCCTGCACCTGGTCGGCGTGGTCGGTGGCGTGACCCTGGTGCTGGCGGGCTTCGCCGCCCTGGTGCAGACCGACATCAAGCGCATCCTGGCCTATTCGACCATGAGCCAGATCGGCTACATGTTCCTCGCCCTGGGCGTGGGTGCCTGGGATGCCGCGATCTTCCACCTGATGACCCACGCCTTCTTCAAGGCCCTGCTGTTCCTGGCGTCCGGTGCAGTGATCGTGGCCTGCCACCATGAGCAGAACATCTTCAAGATGGGTGGTCTGTGGAAGAAGCTGCCGCTGGCCTACGCCAGCTTCGTAGTGGGGGGCGCGGCCCTGGCGGCCCTGCCGATCCTCACCGTCGGCTTCTACTCCAAGGACGAAATCCTCTGGGAGGCCTTCGCCAGCGGCCACAGCAACCTGCTGTACGCCGGCCTGGTGGGCGCGTTCATGACCTCGCTGTATACCTTCCGCCTGATCTTCATCGCCTTCCACGGCGAAGCCAAGACCGAAGCCCATGCCGGCCACGGCATCAGCCACTGGCTGCCGCTGGGCGTGCTGATCGTGCTGTCGACCTTCGTCGGCGCCTGGATCCATCCACCGCTGGCCGGTGTGCTGCCCGAGAGCGCCGGTCACGCCGGTGGCGCCGCCAAACACTCGCTGGAAATCGCCTCGGGCGCCATCGCCCTGGCCGGTATCCTGCTGGCCGCGGTGCTGTTCCTGGGCAAGCGCCGCCTGGTCACGGCCATCGCGCAAAGCGGCCCTGGTCGCTTCCTGTCGGCCTGGTGGTTCGCGGCCTGGGGCTTCGATTGGCTGTACGACAAGCTGTTCGTCAAACCTTACCTGCTGATCAGCCATCTGCTGCGCAAGGATCCGGTTGACCGCGGTATCGGCCTGATTCCTCGCATGGCGCGCGGCGGCCACGTTGCCATGAGCAAGACCGAGACCGGTCAGCTGCGCTGGTACACCGCCTCCATCGCCATCGGTGCCGTGCTGGTACTCGGCGCCGTGGTGGTGGCTGCGGCATGACCATGAATATTGCGAACCTCGCGAACCTTGCGACTCTGCGAAAGGAAACGAACCCGTCATGATTCTGCCTTGGCTGATCCTGATCCCCTTCATCGGCGGCTTCCTGTGCTGGCTGGCTGAGCGCTTCGGCGCCACTCTGCCGCGCTGGATCGCGCTGCTGACCATGTCCCTGCTGCTGGGCATCGGCCTGTGGCTGTGGGCCACCGGCAACTACACCCTGGCCCCTGCTCCGGGCGCCGAGCCCGCCTGGGCACTGGAGTTCAAGGTCCAGTGGATCCAGCGCTTCGGCATCAGCCTGCACCTGGCGCTGGACGGCCTGTCGCTGCTGATGATCCTGCTCACCGGCCTGCTCGGCCTGCTGTCGGTGCTGTGCTCGTGGAACGAGATCCAGCGCCACGTGGGCTTCTTCCACCTCAACCTGATGTGGATCCTGGGCGGTGTGGTCGGCGTGTTCCTGGCCCTGGACCTGTTCCTGTTCTTCTTCTTCTGGGAAATGATGCTGGTGCCGATGTACTTCCTCATCGCGCTCTGGGGTCACAGCTCGGCCGATGGCAAGAAGACCCGGATCTACGCGGCGACCAAGTTCTTCATCTTCACCCAGGCCAGCGGTCTGATCATGCTGGTGGCGATCCTCGGCCTGGTGCTGGTGAACTACAACACCACCGGCATCATCACCTTCAACTACAGCGACCTGCTCAAGGCGCAGTTGCCTGCCGGGGTCGAGTACCTGCTGATGCTGGGCTTCTTCATCGCCTTCGCGGTGAAGCTACCCGTGGTGCCCTTCCACTCCTGGCTGCCGGACGCCCACGCCCAGGCGCCGACCGCCGGTTCCGTGGACCTGGCCGGTATCCTGCTGAAGACCGCGGCCTATGGCCTGCTGCGCTTCGCCCTGCCGCTGTTCCCCAACGCCTCGGCGGAGTTCGCGCCGATCGCCATGACCCTGGGCCTGATCGGCATCTTCTACGGTGCCTTCCTGGCCTTCGCGCAGACCGACATCAAGCGCCTGATCGCCTTCTCCAGCGTCTCGCACATGGGCTTCGTGCTGATCGGCATCTATTCCGGCAGCCAGCAGGCGCTGCAAGGCGCGGTGATCCAGATGCTGGCCCACGGCTTGTCCGCCGCGGCGCTGTTCATCCTCTCCGGTCAGCTGTACGAGCGCCTGCACACCCGTGACATGCGCCAGATGGGCGGCCTGTGGCACCGTATCGCCTACCTGCCGGCCATCAGCCTGTTCTTCGCGGCGGCTTCGCTGGGCTTGCCCGGCACCGGCAACTTCGTCGGCGAGTTCCTGATCCTGATCGGCAGCTTCGCCCATGTGCCGTGGATCACCGTGATCGCCACCACCGGTCTGGTGTTCGGTTCGGTCTATTCGCTGATCATGATCCACCGCGCCTACTTCGGCCCGAGCAAGGGCGACAGCGTGCTGGCCGGCATGGACGCGCGCGAGCTGATCATGGTGCTGGGCCTGGCGGTGCTGCTGGTGGTGCTGGGCGTTTATCCGCAGCCATTCCTGGACACTTCTGCCGCCACCATGAGCGGTGTGCAGCAGTGGCTCGGCTCCGCTTTCACTCAACTCGCTTCGGCCCGGTAAGAGCGCTATGGAATTCACCACTCAACACTTCATCGCATTGGCGCCGATGCTGATCACCACCCTGACCACGGTGGTGGTGATGCTGGCGATCGCCTTCAAGCGCAACCATTCGCAGACCTTCCTGCTGTCCACCGTGGGGCTGAACCTAGCCCTGCTGTCGATTTTGCCGGCGCTGAAGGTCGCGCCCCTGGCCGTGACCTCGTTGGTGACCATCGACAAGTTCGCCTGCCTGTACATGGCGATCGTGCTGGTGGCCACCCTGGCCTGCGTCACCCTCGCCCACGCCTACCTCGGCGAAGGCTCGAAAGGTTTCCCGGGCAACCGTGAAGAGCTGTACCTGCTGTTGCTGATGTCTGCCCTCGGCGGCCTGGTGCTGGTCAGCGCCAACCACCTGGCCGGCCTGTTCATCGGCCTGGAGCTGCTGTCGGTACCGGTCTACGGGCTGGTGGCGTACGCCTTCTTCAACAAGCGCTCGCTGGAGGCCGGCATCAAGTACATGGTGCTCTCGGCGGCCGGCTCCGCGTTCCTGCTGTTCGGCATGGCGCTGCTGTATGCCGACGCCGGCAGCCTGACCTTCGACCAGTTGGGCAAGGCCCTGGCCGCGACCAGCCTGCCGAGCCTGCTGGCGCAACTGGGCCTGGGCATGATGCTGGTGGGCCTGGCGTTCAAGCTGTCGCTGGTGCCCTTCCACCTGTGGACCCCGGACGTGTACGAAGGCGCCCCGGCGCCAGTGGCCGCGTTCCTGGCCACGGCCAGCAAGGTCGCGGTGTTCGCCGTGGTCGTGCGCCTGTTCATGCTCTCCCCGGCCGCCAGCAGCGGCGTACTGAGCACGGTCCTGGCGGTGATCGCGGTGGCTTCGATCCTGGTTGGCAACCTGCTGGCGCTGACCCAGAGCAACCTCAAGCGACTGCTGGGTTACTCCTCCATCGCCCACTTCGGCTACCTGGTCATCGCGCTGGTGGCCAGCCAAGGCCTGGCCATGGAAGCCATGGGCGTGTACCTGGTCACCTATGTGATCACCAGCCTCGGCGCCTTCGGCGTGATCACGCTGATGTCCTCGCCCTACGCGGGTCGCGACGCCGATGCGCTGTACGAGTACCGCGGCCTGTTCTGGCGCCGTCCGTACCTGACCGCCGTGCTGACGGTGATGATGCTGTCGCTGGCCGGCATCCCGCTCACCGCCGGCTTCATCGGCAAGTTCTACATCATCGCCACGGGCGTGCAGTCGCACCTCTGGTGGTTGGTGGGGGCACTGGTGATCGGCAGCGCCATCGGTGTGTACTATTACCTGCGGGTCATGGTGACGCTGTACCTGGCCGAGCCGAACCTGCGCCGCCATGACGCGCCCCTGGGTTGGGAGCAGCGTGCCGGTGGTGTGATGCTGCTGGCGGTGGCGGTGCTGGCCTTCGTGCTGGGCGTCTACCCACAGCCGCTGCTGGACCTGGTCCAGCAAGCCGGATTGCATCTGGCGGGTTGATGCCCTGGCAGCAACGAAAACACCCCGCCTCGGCGGGGTGTTTCGTTTCCAGCGCTGCGGTCCGTCCACGCCTCAGGTGCTGCTGGCCCGGTCCTTCGCCGGGCATTGCGCCCGGTACAGGTTCAACGCGGTATTGATGATGCCGATGTGGCTGAAGGCCTGGGGGAAGTTGCCCAGCATGCGACCATCGGCCGGGTCATACTGCTCGGCCAGCAGCCCGACGTCGTTGCACAGGCCGCTCAGGTGCTCGTAGAGCGCCTGCGCCTGTGCCTGTCGACCCAGCAGCACGTAAACGTCGGCCAGCCAGAACGAGCAGACCAGGAAGGTGCCTTCTCCCGGCGTCAGGCCATCGCTGCCGCTGTCGGTGTCGTAACGTAGCAACAGCCCGTTCTTCAGCAAGCGTTGCTCGATCTGCTCCAGCGTGCGCAGGAAGCGCGGATCGTCGGCAGGCAGGAATCCGGTCAGGGCGATCTGCAACAGGCTGGCGTCGACATCCGCCGAACCGTAAGCCTGGACGAAATACTGCCCGCTCGGATCCATGCCCTGCTCGCACACCTGGCGGTGGATCTGCTCGGCCACCTTCCGGTAATGCCGGCTCTGTTCACCGCCTTCCTCAGTGGTCTGCGCCAGACTCGCGGCCCGGTCGAACGCGACCCACGCCATGACCTTCGAGTGGACGAAATGCTGACGCCCGCCGCGCACTTCCCAGATGCCTTCGTCCGTTTCACGCCAGATGCTTTCCACGTACGGCATGATCAGGCGTGAAATGGCGGCGCTGCGCGGATGACGGGGCAGACCGCCCTTGATCGCCTGGCTCATGGCATCGGCCACTTCCCCATAGATGTCCAACTGGCGTTGGGCGGACGCCGCGTTGCCGACTCGCACCGGGCTGGATTGCTCGTAACCGCTTAGCCAAGGCAGGGTGTACTCGCCCAGGTCCCGCTCTCCGCCAAGGCCGTACATGATCTGCATCTGCTCGGGGTTGCCGGCCACCGAGCGCAACAGCCATTCACGCCAGGCCTGGGCCTCGTCGAAGTAACCCAGGTTCATGAACGCCAGCAGCGTCATGGTGGCGTCACGTAGCCAGCAGAAGCGGTAATCCCAGTTGCGCTCGCCGCCGATGCGCTCGGGCAGCGACGTGGTGGCCGCCGCCACGATGCCGCCGGTGGGGGCGTAGGTGAGCGCCTTGAGGGTCAGCAGTGATCGGCGCACCAGTGCACTGTTGGGGCCGATGTCCGGGCAGCGTGCGGCGAACGCCTGCCAGTGGGCGATGGTATCGGTGAGCGCCTGGTCGGCGTCGAAGTCCGCGCCGTTGGGCAAGTGCGACGGCTCGTGGCGCAGGGCGAACACCTGTCGTTCGCCAGCCGCCACCCGAAAACGGCAGACGCTGTGATGATCCATGGCATGCAGGCCCACCGTGCTGCGCAGGATCAACCTGTCGGGACCTGCCACCGCGCTGAGGCTCAACGGGTCCAGGCGTTCCACCCAGGGGACGCTGCGGCCATAGTCGAAGCGCATCACCAGGTCCAGTTCGAAAGCCGTCTGGCCCGATATGCCCTCGACGATCCGCAGCACCGCGTTCTGCTCGCCCATCGGCATGCAGTCCAGCACCCGCGCCTGGCCGGTGGCGGTGGTCCACACCGTTTCGAGCACCAGGGTGTCCTCCAGGTAACGCCGCGTACAGCGCTGCACCGGATCGCTTGGCGCCAGGCGCCAGCGCCCGTTTTCCTCATTGCCGAGCAAGGCGGCGAACACCGCAGGGGCGTCGAAACGCGGCAGGCACAGCCAGTCGATCGAGCCATCGCGGCTGACCAGGGCGGCGCTGCGGCAATTGCCGAGCATGGCGTAGTCTTCGATGTGCGCGGGCATTGAGGTTCCTCGATAGCGCTTCGGTTCGTTGAGGATGTGACCACGCCGAGGGCAGCTTTGCGCCATCGTGTGACGGCGCGTGCGCGACAACCGGGCAAACCCTGCAGCACGTCAAGGACGCGCAGCCTGGCCGGTGGCACACTACGCACTGTCGTCTGCAACCGTGAAGGATCACCCGTCCCATGTCCTCCGACCTGCTGCTGGTTCTCGGCCTGCTCGCCGTCGTCGTCACGCTGTTCATCGTCAACCGCCCACGCATGGATGTGGTCGCGTTGCTGGTGATCCTGTTCCTGCCATTGTCCGGGATTCTCACCGTGGAACAGGCCCTGGCCGGCTTCAGCGACCCGAACGTGGTGCTGATCGCCGCGTTGTTCGTCATCGGCGAAGGCCTGGTGCGCACGGGTGTCGCCTACCGCATCGGCGAATGGATGAGCGAACGGGCCGGACGCAGCGAAGCGCGCCTGCTGGTGCTGTTGATGGTCGCGGTGGCCGGTCTGGGTTCGGTGATGAGCTCCACGGGCGTGGTCGCGATCTTCATTCCCGTGGTGCTGAGCATTGCCGCACGGCTGAAGCTGTCGCCTTCTCGGCTGATGATGCCGCTGAGCTTCGCGGGCCTGATCAGCGGCATGCTCAGCCTGGTGGCGACCCCGCCCAACGTGGTGGTGCATGGCGAACTGGTTCGCCATGGCCTGCCAGGCTTCACCTTCTTCAGCTTCACCCCGTTCGGTGGGGTGATACTGGTGCTGGGCATCGGCTATATGCTGTTGACCCGGCACTGGCTGCGTGGCGACGTGCGCAAGGACGGTCGCCCTGAAAGTCGACGCACCCTGCTCGACCTGGTCGTTGACTACAAGCTCGGCGGGCGCGAACGCCGGCTGCGCATCCGCCCGCATTCGCCGTTGATCGGCCACACCCTCGGCGAGCTGGAGCTGCGTACACGCCACGGTGCCAACGTGGTCGGTATCGAGCGCCAGCACAAGTTCACCACTCGAGTGATCGCCGCCGACTCCGGTACCGTGCTGCATCAGGGCGATGTGCTATTGCTCGACCTGTTCGCCAACCATGACGACCTGCGCAGCCTGTGCCAATCCATGCAACTGGAGCCGCTGCGCTTGAAGGCCGCCTACTTCATCGACCAGTCCCAGGAGATCGGCATGGCCGAGGTCTCGCTGCCACCCGGCTCGGCGCTGATCGGCAAGAACGTGCTGCAACTGGCCTTTCGCAGCCGCTACGGTCTGAACGTGGTGGGGTTGCGCCGTGATCGCACGGCGGTCGAGGGCCAGCTGGTCGAGGAAAAGCTGCGCCTGGGCGACACGCTACTGGTCATCGGTCCGTGGAAGGCGGTGCGCCAGTTGCAGGCCGAGCCCCAGGATTTCATCGTGCTCAGCCTCCCGGCAGAAATCGACCAGGTGGCGCCGGCCCGCGCGCGGGCGCCCTATGCGCTGATGAGCCTGGCGGTGATGGTCGTGCTGATGGTCAGCGCGGCGGTGCCCAATGTCATCGCTGCCTTGATCGGCTGCCTGCTGATGGGCGCAGGCCGCTGCATCGACATGAACAGCGCCTACCGGGCCATCCATTGGCAGAGCCTGGTATTGATCGTCGGCATGCTGCCCTTCGCCCTGGCGCTGCAGCAGACCGGCGGCATCGACCTGGCGGTGACCGGCCTGGTCGATCTGCTGGGCGATGCCGGGCCGACCGCCATCCTCGCCTGCCTGTTCATCCTCACCGCACTGATCGGGCTGTTCATCTCCAACACCGCCACCGCCGTGCTCATGGCGCCTGTGGCGATCAGCACGGCGCAGCAGCTGGGCATGTCGCCTTATCCGTTCGCCATGACCGTGGCACTGGCCGCCTCAGCCGCGTTCATGACCCCCGTGTCCTCGCCGGTCAATACCCTGGTGCTGGGTCCGGGACACTACCGGTTCGCTGATTTCGTCAGGGTGGGCGTGCCCTTCACGCTGCTGGTGATAGGGGTGAGCCTGGTCATGGTGCCGTGGTATTACGGGATGTAGTGATCGTGCGTAGCACATCGTCTCGCAGCAGGCTATCTCCGGGGATTGCGACCAAATAATACCCAATTGACATCAATCGACGCGTTGAACCACACTTCACACCCTGTGCCCCAGGTGTTGCCGCCGTCGTCCTGGCCTACCTATTCGCTTGTGGTCGAGCCCATGGTGTTCCTAGCCCAGTCGCGTCTGCTGCCCCCACTGCTGCTGTTCGGTCTGACCTTCGCGCTGACCCTGGGCGGCATTCTGGCTCGACCGATCGAATCGCTGTCGCTGTTCTGGCCCGTCAATGCCGTACTGGCCGGCGTGCTGCTGCGCCATCACCGCCACGCCAACGTCACGGGTATCGTGCTCATCTACCTGGGCATGGTCGGTGCCGATCTGCTGTGCGGCAGCCAATGGCGGCCGGCGCTGTGGTTGAACCTGTGCAACCTGGGCGCCGTCGTCACGTTCTGGCGCCTGCTGGCCAACCTCCCACGGCGCCATCGCCGACTGCGCACCCCTCATGGGGTGGTGCGCACATTCGCGGCCTGCGGCGCGGGAGCGATGGTAGCTGCCTCGCTTGCCTGCCTGATGGCCAGCCCCTGGTTCGAGCAGTCGCTCACCTCCACCTGGCTGGCCTGGTTCAGCGAGCAGTTCTCCACCAGCGTACTGGTGCTGCCGATCATGCTCACGTTCCCGTCCCTGGCTGCCCTGCTGCGCAGCCGCGGGCAACGCATCGCGCTTTCCCCTTTGCTGATGCTGCTGGCTTCACTGGTGGTGAGCCTGATCTTCGGCGGCCCCGGGGCGATCGCTTTTCCAATTTCGGCGTTGCTGTGGTGTGCGTTGAGCTACTCGCCGTTCCTGCTGTCGCTGCTGACCCTGATCGCGGGCAGTACCTTGATCGTGGCAGTGGCGCAGGACCTCATGCATTTCAGCATGCCGCAGAGCGAGGTCGGCGTGACCGCACTGATGTCCGCGCGCCTGGGCATCGCCATGCTGGTGCTCGGCCCTCTGGTGGTGGCCTGCGTCAGCAATGCCAATCGTGCGCTGCTGGCGCGGCTGGAACACCAGGCCAGCTTCGATCACCTCACCGGCGTACTCACCCGCAGTGCGTTCACGCGAAAGGCCAATGCGCTGCTGGAGGCGCATCGTCAGCATCCGGATCGACCCGCGCTGACGCTGATGATGCTCGACATCGATCACTTCAAGGCCATCAACGACCGGCACGGCCATGCCGCTGGCGACCAGGTGCTGCGTGAGTGTGCTCAGGCCCTGCAAGCGCAGTTGCACGATGGCGAACTGTTCGCACGCCTGGGCGGCGAAGAATTCGCCATCGTGATACCTGGCCTGGCGCCGGCGCAGTCGGGTTTCACTGCCGAACGCCTGCGTCGCGCCGTACAGGAGCTGCAAATAGCGGGAGGCGTTGCCCCGTTGCGCGTGACCGTAAGCATCGGTATCAGCGGTTGCAGCGAACAGCGGCCGATGGTCGATCTCGATGCGCTTCTGCTCGACGCCGACAAAGCCCTGTACCGGGCCAAGGCGCAGGGCCGTAATCGGGTCGAAGCGGCTCAGCGACAGGTAATGTGAAGCGGCGTCATGCAACGCCGCGCGGGGGTAGTCGGCGAGACCGCGGCAGGTGCCATGCGGCAACATCCCTGTACAAAATCTGCTCAATCTGACAAGGCCCGCCGCCTACCTGGCTTCCAGCGCTTTATCCACAGAGATGCCCACTTTTTCTGTGGACAGATTTCCCATCTCGCATGAGGCGTTATCGTACGGAAGTCGGTACTAAAGCCCCTTCAGCAGGGCTCGAAACGTGTCGACGCAGCGCAGCCCGTCTCCCAGGGAAGACAGGCTCACGTGGCACTACGAGGGGTGGGGAGGGGTACGGATCAGCTCGGCGGAATGGTGCCGAGCAGGCCGATGAGAATTGTCAGCAGCAGGAATCCGCCCAGGAAAAACGCAAGCTTGCCCATTGGAACCTCGACACGGTAGGGACTGATGGCGCGGCTGCATCGCGGGAATGGGGTGCAGCCTCGCGTGCCCGTCCGTCGCAGCCTGCACGGCGGGGCACAAGCGATATTTTCCCGCCTCGACTGATACGGTTACAGATTCAGGTTTCCTGAAAAAAAGCGTATCAGATGGATTCCGAGGCCCCTGTTCAGTCGAGTCGGCGCAGCTTGTCCAATGGCAGCCACCCCAGCTCGCCGTTGCGCTGGCTGCGACACCACAGCCAACCGTTGAGCGGCCGCAGACCGACCATGACCTGGCCGGGATCGACGTCCAGCTCATGGGCGGAGTACGACTCCAGCGCCCTGCCTTCGCCGACGCCCAGGCGCTCGATCAACTGACCCGGCACCCATCCGGCCTGCTGTCCGCCACAGCTGCACAGGTACCAGTCCTGACAGTCGTGTTCGCCCTGGTAACGCTGGCCGATCTGCAGCAGCGCGCCCCTGACGAAGTGAATCGGCCTGGGATACTCGCTGCGATGATTCTCGATGACCACGTAGTTCATATGCCACTCCTTTGGCTGATGGATGAGTGATCCGAGTGCGGCTCAGAGAGGCATGACCATCTCGTGCCAGGTCATGCCGCCGTGCTCGGAACTCGATGGCCGCACGTAACGATATCCCATCGCTTCGTACAGCCCGATATGCTTCTGCTTGCACATCAGGTGAATGCTCGCCTTGCCGCGCTCGCGCATCTGCTCCACGAAATGGCTCATCAGGCGTCGGGACAGGCCCTGGCCCTGGAAGGCAGGATCGACCACTACCGACATGATCACCACGTTCGGCGCCTGCGCATCATGCCCGACCAGCTCCTTGAACGCCTCATCGGACATGACCACCTCATGGGCACAGCCACTGTTGATGAAGCCGGCGATCGTCCCCTCCAGCTCCAGCACCAGGAATCCTTCGGGATACTGGGCGATTCGCGTCACGATCTTTTCCAGCGTGGCGGCTTCGTCGCCTTCGTAGGCTGACGTCTCGATGTGATAGCAGCGCTCGGCATCCGCGGGCGTGGCGGATCGCAGGTGTGGTACAGGCATCAGGGCTGCCCTTATCTCAAATGGAAAGGACGCTATCCTAGCGGGCATGACGCTGAATGGCACGGATTGCCTGGAGCCAGGGCGACGACAGGCTGACCAGGAGAGCTGCAGGCGATGATCCAAACCCACTGGCAAGGTCAGGATCGGCAGTGAATAAACCGGATTTCGTCCATTCATCGCACAAGCGGCATGGCCAACCGCAAGCACGTGTCTATCAGCCGCAGTATAAGATTCCTTGTACGCATATTTAATCATTAAATAGATCAGTAAATATAATAATTAGCATAGAATCAAAAAGCCTTTTACACCTCAAAAATATAAGAATACGTTCTTACGCGGCCACCTCATCACGCTGGGGCGCCAAGGCGATCTGCCTGATCGCCCCTCCCCACCCGTGATGAGATCGACGCTGCATGCCAACGCCCTCGCCTCCCTGCAGCCCCTCGCCTATCACCTCCGCGCTCCTGAATCCGGAGCAAGCATCCTGTACCCGTACCGAGGGCCAGTGCTGGCTGGACAACACGCGGCCTATGACTGCCGCTTGCCAACACAAGGAAAGTCGAACATGAACCAACGCCCGCCCGTTGCATTGCGATCAGGGTTTACAGCACTCGTCGCCTGCCTGGCGCTGCCGCCACTTTCCGTGCAGGCAGCCGACGGCCAAGAGACCCGGCTCGACACGGTCTCGGTGGTCTCCACCGGTCTGCGAGGGCAGCAACGTGTCGTCGCCGACAGCCCGACACCCATCGACATCATCAACAGCGAGCAACTGCTCAAGACCGGCCGGGCGGAACTGTCCGAGGCCATCTCCAAACTGCTGCCCTCGTTCAACTTCGGCACCAACATCGCCGGGTTCAACTCACAGGTTCGCCCGCTCAGCAATCGCGGCCTCGGCCCGGCCTATACGCTGGTGCTGGTCAACGGCAAGCGCCGCCACAACGGCGCCGCCCCTGCCAATGGCAGCACCGACACCAGCGGTGCCAATGCGGTGGACATCGACATGATCCCGGTCAGTGCCGTCGACCACATCGAGGTGCTCAAGGACAGCGCCGCCGCCCAGTACGGCTCGGACGCCGTGGCGGGGGTCATCAATATCATCCTCAAGCGCTCGGCTTCGGGCGGTCATGCCGAGGCCAGCTACGGCCAGCTGTTCTCAGGCGAGGGTGAAACCATCAAGAGCGCGGCCGATCATGGCTTCGCGCTGGGTGATGG
The DNA here is from genome assembly GCF_016518545.1 of Pseudomonas sp. S30. Taxonomy (GTDB): domain Bacteria; phylum Pseudomonadota; class Gammaproteobacteria; order Pseudomonadales; family Pseudomonadaceae; genus Aquipseudomonas. The sequence goes on along the minus strand of NZ_JACVTO010000010.1, from coordinate 62,616 downwards.
GGGCTTTTTGCACCTGTCTGCCGATGCCCGCAAACGCGGGACGGCGACCTGGGTGGGAAAATCGCCGGAGAGCGTCCGGGCGTTTTTCGAGGACGACCGCCAGGCTGCCTGGGATCATGTCAGCACCCGCAACGGCGATCCTGACCTGAAGGCGTTCAACCTGGCCTACAATGCCGAGTTGCCGCTGTCCGAGGCGCTGAAGCTCTACTCCTACGCCACCTATGGCGAACGCAAGACCGAAGCGAACAATCAGTTGCGGGCGGCCAACGGCGCCGCGTCGATTCCGGCACTGTTTCCGGATGGCTACTACCCCTTGAACAACCTCAAGGACACCGACTATCAGTTCCTCTTCGGCAGCAAGGGCAACGCGGCCAGTTGGGACTGGGACCTGTCCACCAGCTATGGCCGCGACAAGATCGAACACGCCAGCGATCTGACGGCCAACCCCACCTATGGCCCGCAGTCGCCAACCAAGTGGGATGACCTGGCTACCTTGCAGTTCGAGCAATGGGTCAACAACCTGGATATCACGCGCCACTTCGAGGGTCTGTTCGGCCTCTCCGTGCCCACGCAGGTGTCGGTCGGACTGGAGCACCGCTGGGAGCGCTTGCGCACCTTCGCGGGCAGTGACCCCCGGGCCTACAGTGTCGGGCCCTATACCTTCCCGGTGGGCAGCCCGCTGTACGTTGCCAACGGGGCGCAACCATCCACGGGCGCCCAAGGGGTCCTGGCAATCCGCCCGCAGGACGAAGCGGATCTGCGCCGCAACAATTATGCGGCCTACCTGGACCTGGGGCTGGACCTCACGCCAAAGTGGTATGTCGGCGTCGCCGGACGTGCCGAGCACTATGACGACATCGAGGAAAACACCTACAGCTTCAAGCTCAATTCCCGCTACGCACTCACCGACCAGTTGGCCGTACGCGGCACCCTGGGCTCGGGCTTCCGGGCGCCCTCCCTGACCCAGCTCGGCTACACCGTCACCGACAACCGTACGGCAGCGGACGCCAATGGCAACGCGGTGCCCGCCTTGCGCTATACCGCAACGCCCGACAGCGCCGCGGCCCAGGCCCTGGGCGCAACGGATCTGAAACCCGAGAAATCACGCAACGCAGGCCTGGGTATCACCTGGCAACCGGCCCCGCGGACCAGCTTCACCGCCGATGCCTACGTCATCGACATCGACGACCGCATCCTGCTCAGTGAAAACCTGTATGACCGCAGCAACGGCAACGGCGCCATTGGCGACATCCTCAGCTCCGTGGGGGTGGCGCGCAATACCTGGGTCAGCTACTACACCAACGCCTTCGATACCCGCACGCGCGGCATCGACCTGGTGGCCGATCACAGCAGCCGGTTCGGCGCCTGGGGCGAGGTTCGCTGGAGCGCTGCGTTCAACTACAACAAGACGACCGTCGAAGGCAGCCGCAGCACGCCGGCCGCCCTGCAGAATTCGGGCGTCAGCGTAGTGGGGCATGCGGCCGAAGGTCTGCTGGTGGCGGCTTCCCCGCGCAGCAAGTGGATACTGGGCGCCAACTGGACCCTTGGCGATTTCGCCGCCAATCTGCAGACCACCCGCTATGGCAAGGTCCAGACCTGGCAGCAGAACCCTGCGCAGGACCGCAGCTTCGGTGCCAAGTGGATCACCGACCTCGACTTGTCCTATGTGCTGTTCGACAGCCTGACCCTGAGTATCGGCGGCACCAACATCTTCAACGTGCGCCCCGACAACAACGGTATCGCCCAGGCCGCCTACCAGTACAACTACGGATCCCCACCTTTCTACCCAGGCGGGGGATTCTGGTACAGCAAGATCGCCTACGATTTCTGACCCAGGCTGAACCGGAGGACCGATGCGACGGCCGTCTGTGAAATTCTTCAACCTGCTGGAGCTCGAAGGCCTTGCCGCCGGGCTCATCCCACGCCCGGCACTGGACTATATCGCTCGAGGTGCGGGTGACGAGCAGACCCTGCGCGAGAACCGCCTCGCTTTCTCCCGGGTCCTGGTCGATCAGCGTGTCCTCAGTGGCTCGACTGGGCAAACCCTTCATACTCAGATCTTCGGCAGCCAGCTGAGGGCGCCGATCATGGTCGGCGCCATGGCGCACCACGGTCTGGTTCACCCCTCGGCCGAGTCGGAAACGGCACGCGCGGCCGCGGCTTACGGGACCTTGCTGGGTGTGAGTACGGTCGCCATGCAAAATCTGGAGCAGATCGCGGCGGCCAGTAAAGGTGACAAATGGTTCCAGTGTTACCTGACGCGCGACAGCGGCTTCAACCGCGAGTTGCTGCAACGTGCCCATGCTGCCGGGTACAAGGCGATCGTATTGACCGCAGACGTCACGGTCGGGGGCAACCGAGAGCATGATCGCCGCAATGCCCTGCACCTGCCGACGCCTGGCAACTTTCTCGACAGCGAAGGCCGCCGCCGCCTTTTGGACTTGTCTTTCGACAGTGGCCTGGGCCTCGACAGCCTGGACTTCGTGCGTAGCCACAGCGCCGGGTTGCCTTTGATCGTCAAAGGCGTCACCACCCCTGTGGATGCACGCGCCGCTCTCCAGCACGGCGTCGATGCCATACAGGTCTCCAATCACGGCGGCCGCCAGCTCGATGGCTCGCCAGCCGCGTTCGAGTCGTTGCAACGGGTCGCGAATGAAGTGAGGGGACGGGTGCCGCTGATTTTCGACAGCGGCATTCGCCGCGGCCTGGATGTGTTCAAAGCCATTGCCGCCGGTGCCGACCTGGTCGCCATCGGGCGACCGGTCCTCTATGGCCTGGCACTCGATGGCAGGCATGGCGTGCAAGCGGTGCTCGAACAACTCGAACAGGAACTGCGCATCGTCATGCAGCTAAGTGGCGCGGGTACGCTCGCGGATGTTCGCGACACCCCTTTGCTGCGCATCGGGTCCGGTAGCGAGCCTGCTGGCTGAGGGTAGCCAGACGCGAGGGTCAGTTCTGCGCAGGCTCGAACAGGCTTACCGCGCTGGCATCCACAGCTTTGGGCAGCAGCCCTGCTCGATAGAACGCATCGGCGATGCGCTGCTGCTCGGCCAGGTTCTCGCGCTTCACTGGCTGCACATCGTAACTGCGTCGGGCGTTGGCCTGCTGCACCGTGGCGCTGTCCAGGTTACCCCACAACGGACCAAGGATACGCGCGGCCTGCGCCGGGTTGGCCTTGGTCCAGGCACCGGCCTCGCGCAGCGCCAGGTAAACCTGTTGCAGCACCTCGGGATGGGCTTTGGCGTAGTCGCTGCCGGCCAGGTAATAACGCTGATAGCTCGCCAGCCCGCTGCCATCGGCCAGGATGCGCGCGTTCTGCTGGCGCTGGGCACTGGCCACGTAAGGGTCCCAGGTCACCCAGGCATCGACCTTGTGGTTTTCGAAAGCGGCTCGGCCGTCGGCGGGAATCAGGTAGGCCGGGGTGATGTCCTTGAAGGTCAGCCCGGCCTTGGCCAGCGCCTGGATCAGCAGATAGTGGCTGCCGGCGGCCTTGGTCACGGCCACGCGCTTGCCCTTGAGGTCGGCCAGGGACTTGAGCGGCGAGTCTGGCGGCACGAGGATCGCCTGGGCCGTTGGCGAGGCCGTCTCGCGGGCGAAATAGGTCAGCTTCGCACCCGCCGCCTGGGTGAATACCGGCACGGTATCGGCGACATCCGCCGACAGGTCGACATTGCCCAGGTTCAGCGCCTCCAACAGCGGCAGGCCGCTGGGGAACTCGTGCCAGCTGACGCGGATACCCTCGGCTTGCAGCCGCTGCTCGAGGCTGCCACGGGCCTTGAGCAAGGTCAGCAGGGTCGAGGACTTCTGGTAGCCGATGCGCAGGGTCTGGTCGGCACGGGCCAGTTCTGGCAGCGAGGCACTGGCCAGCACGGCCAGCGCAAACAGGCGTAAAAGCTTCGATCGCACGAGAATATCTCCAGAGTCAGGGTTGGGCGGCCAGCTTGGCGCTACCGGGAACGGTGAAGCCGCTGGCGAAGGTCGGTGCCACGTCCAGACGCGTGCTCATCAAGCCGTGGGCGTGATAGAAATCGGCCGTATCCTGCTGCGTGGCCACGGTCTGTGGATCGATCACTTGCCAATGCTGCTGGCGCCGCTCGAACTGCAGACGGGCGGCGTCCTGCGGGAAGCCGATGATGGCGGCCAGCGTCCTGGAATAGCTGTCCAGATGCTGATTGGCCCACACCTGCGCCTCGGCGAGCCGGTTGAGGTAATCCTGCAGGGCGGCCCGTCGGGCAGGCTCCTGCAGCGCCTTGTCGGTGGCCGCGAGGAAGCTGTTGCCACTGGACAGGCCGCGGCCGTTGACCAGCACCCTTCCCTGGCCGCTCAGTTCGGCCAGCGCGGTATAAGGCTCCCAGGTAGCCCAGGCGTCCACCGAGCCATTGGCCAGGGCGATCTTGGCGTCCACCGGCCCGAGAAAACGAAAGTCCACGTCCTTCTCGTCCAGCCCGGCCTGTTCCAGAGCCTTGAGGGCCAGGTGATGGCCGATCGAACCTCGGCCGGTGGCGATTCGCTTGCCCTTGAGTTGCGCCGCTTCGTGCAGCGGCGCGTCGGGGCGCACCAGCAGCGCTGTACCGTAAGGGTCCGACTTGTCCACCGCGACGGCCTTGACGGGCGCGCCCGAGGCGAGCACGAACAACAGCGGCGCATCGCCAATGATCCCGGCGTCGATCGCGCCGGCATTGAGCGCCTCGGCCAACGGCGCCGCGGCCGGGAATTCGGCCCAACGGATGTCGTAGGGCAAATCGCGCAGGGCGTCGGCCGCCTCCAGTTGGGCGCGCATGTTGCCCTTCTGGTCGCCGATGTGCAGGGTCAGGCGCTGGGCGGCACTCGCCTGGGCGATCAGCAGCAGGCCCGCAGCCAGGGTCAAGAGTTTCGTTCGAATGGACATGGCGCTCCTCGATGCCTTGACGGGTGGCGTCAGGCGACCCGGTCAGGCGACTCTAGCGACTACTTCAAAATAAATTAAATTAGTTTTAGGAATAACCTAATATGCATTTTTATAAGATCATTCGGTACAGATGGCATTACTTGCCATTGCGATTATGCTGATACCTTATTTTTCGTTCGATCTCGTGAGCGCCGATTATGAAAATCGATGACATGGACGCCTTCGTCGCGGTCATTCGTTGCCAGTCCACCAACCTTGCCGCCGAGGCCCTGCAACTGACGCAGCCGGCCATTACCCGCCGTGTGCAGAACTTCGAGGAGGATCTGGGTGCCACCCTCCTCGACCGCAACACCAAGCCGCTGAAACCCACGCCGATGGGCCTGCGGGTCTACGAGCAGTGCAAGGCGATCCTGCGCGAGATCGACTCGCTGCGCGAACTGGTGGCCAACGATGGCGCCCCCTCGGGCACCCTGCGCCTCGGCATTCCCCAGACGCTGGGTGACGTGGTGCTGCTCGACGCGCTGGCGCAGATCCGCGAGGCCTACCCCCAGTTGCGCACCCAGGTCAGCAGTGGCTGGGGCAGCAGCTTGATCGCACGCATGGAAAACGGCGAACTGGACGCGGCCGCCGCCCTGTTCCCGCCCGGCAAGATCTTCCCCGAAGGGATCGCCAGCCAGTCCATCGCGCGCATGCCGCTCAAAGTGGTGGCGGCGAAGGGCAGCGCGAGCAAGCGCAACCTCAAGCTCAAGGACTGCTACACCCGGGGCTGGGTACTGAACCCGGACGGCTGCGGATTCCGTGCCGGGCTGCAACGTGCGCTGAGTGAGCAAGGGTTGAGCCTGTCGATCAATCTGGAGACCTTCGGCACCGAGCTGCAACTGGGGCTGGTCGCCAATGGGCAGGGCCTGGGCCTGGTGCTGGAGCCGCTGCTGCAAGCCAGCCGGCATCGCGATGCGCTGGACGTGCTCAATGTCAGCGACTTCAAGCCGCAGGTGGACCTGTGGCTGTTCCATCCGCGCTACCTGGGCAATTTGCAGGAGCCCGTGGAGCTCTTCGGCGAAGTGGCCGGGCGCAGGCTGCTGAGCTGAAACGGCTCCGAGCGACGTCGATCGGCGCCAATAAATGCAATTTTCGCATAACCATTAAAAGTATAAATTCTATAAACTGATAATTAGCATAGAACGAAAAAGACTTTTACAGCGCTCATCCATAAGAATACGGTCTTAGGCACTCACCGTCATTCAGGGATGAAACCCCATGAGTCACCCCTCCGACAGCGCCCTCGCCGAGCTGACGCAGGCCCTCGCCGCCAACGCCGAGCGCTATGATCGTAGTGGCCAGTTCCCCCGGGACAACTTCGACCTGCTGCACCGGCACGGCCTGCTCGCCTTCACCGTACCGCGCAGCCTCGGCGGCAGCGGCGCGGACCTGGCCAGCGCTCGCCGGGTGATTGGCGCGGTCGGCAAGGGCGACCCGGCCACGGCGCTGATCCTGGTGATGCAATACCTGCAGCATTTTCGCTTGCAGGACGAGGCGCGCTGGCCCGAGCACCTGCGTCATCGGGTCGCCCGCGATGCCGTGCGACAGGGCGCCCTGATCAACGCGCTGCGCGTCGAACCCGAACTGGGCACCCCCGCCCGCGGCGGCCTGCCCGCCACCCTCGCCCGGCGCACCGGCGAAGGCTGGCGCCTGAGCGGGCGCAAGATCTATTCCACCGGCAGCCACGGCCTGACCTGGTATCTGGTCTGGGGGCGCAGTGACGATGCCGACCCGCTGGTAGGCGGTTTCCTGGTGCACCGCGACACGCCCGGCATCACCATCGTCGACGACTGGGACCACTTGGGCATGCGTGCCACCTGCAGCCATGAAGTGCAATTCGACGACGTGCTGATCCCCCTCGACCACGCCGTCAGCGTCAGCCCCGCCAGTGCCCTGAAGGCTGAACTCGATGGCCAGGGCCTGCTGTGGATGGCCGTGCTGCTGCCGGCGGTCTATGACGGTGTGGCGCGTGCCGCCCGCGATTGGCTGGCAGGTTTCCTGACCCAGCGCACCCCCTCCAATCTGGGTGCCCCGCTGGCGACCCTGCCACGTTTCCAGGACGTGCTGGGCCGCATCGACACATTGCTGTTCGCCAACCAGAGCCTGCTCGACGGCGCTGTCGCCGGGCACACCGCGGCGCAGCATGCCGGCCAGCTCAAGCACCTGGTCAGCGCCAACGCCATCCAGGCCGTGGCGCTGGCCATCGAGGCCGCTGGCAATCCGGGGCTGTCGCGGCGCAACCCGCTGGAGCGGCACTATCGCGACGTGCTCTGCAGCCGTATTCATACGCCACAGGACGACGTGGTATTCGGCCAGGTCGGCCGCGCTGCGCTGGCAGAGGGTCGGCCATGAGCCATTCGATCATCGCCAGCCAGCTCGACGCCCAGGCCAACCAGCAATTGCGCGAGCGGTTGCCGGACCATGAAGTGATCGACATCGCCCACGGCCAGCTGGCCCTCGAGGCACCCGCCGACGTGTTCATCCTGCGTCCTGTGAACGTGCAAGGGCGACGCGTGGACAGCCCGCCTCCAGGTTGGCCCTGGGGTCTGAAATGGGTGCAGCTGGTCTCTTCGGGCATCGACTTCTACCCCGGGTGGGTCTTCGAGGGCGCGCCGGTGACCAGCGGCAAGGGCGCCAACGCCGAGCAGGTGGCCGAGTTCGCGCTGGCCCTGGTATTCGCCGCCGCCAAGCAACTGCCCACGCTGTGGGTCAAGGATGCCGACTGGCGTCTGACCCCCTTGGCCCCGCTGCGCGGCCGCACCCTCGGCATTCTGGGCTTCGGCAACATTGGCCAGAGCCTGGCCCGCAAGGCCGCGGCACTCGGCATGCGCGTGCTGGCGCTGAGCCGCCCCGGCCAGCCAATCGCCGAAATACCCGGCGTGAATCGTGTCGACGACCTGCGCCAGCTGTTCGCCAATAGCGACCATCTGGTGCTGGCCGCCCCGCTCACCCCCGCCACTCGCGGCCTGATCGACCGCCAGGTGCTGAGGGATGCCCGCCCTGGCTTGCACCTGATCAATATCGCCCGGGGAGGACTGCTCGACCAGCAGGCCCTGCTGGAGGCCCTGGACAGCGGAACGATCGGCCGTGCCAGCCTGGACGTCACCGACCCCGAGCCACTGCCGGCTGGCCATCCGCTGTATCGGCACCCCAGGGTGTTTCTGTCGCCACACACCTCGGCCATTTCCGAAGAGGGTTACCCCGCCTTCCTCGAAGCCTTCATCGCCAACTTCCACCGCTACCGCGAGCAGTTGCCCCTGGCCAATCTGGTCGACACCGCACGCGGCTACTGATTACCGGAGAGCACCCCATGAGTTCACTGTCTGCCGTCACCTCTCGTTCCGATACCGTGCGCGAGCGAGTCAGCGCCGAGGAGTGGGAGGTCCGCGTCAAGCTCGCTGCCGCCTACCGCCTGGCGGCCCTGTTCCGCTGGACCGACCATATCTATACGCACTTCTCCGCTCGCGTGCCGGGGCCGCAGGAGCACTTCCTGATCAACGCCTTCGGCTTGCTGTTCGATGAAATCAGCGCGTCCAACCTGGTCAAGGTGGACGTCGACGGCACGATCATCGACGACCCGCTGGGTCTGGGGATCAACCAGGCCGGCTATGTGATCCACAGCGCCATTCACCGCGCCAGGCCCGACCTCAAGGCCGTGCTGCACACCCACACCCGCGACGGTGCGGCGGTGTCGGCCCAGCGCGACGGCCTGTTGCCAATCTCCCAGCATGCGTTGGCCTACTACAGCCGGGTGGTTTACCACGACTACGAGGGCGTGGCCCTCGATCTTGACGAGCAGCAGCGCCTGGTGGCCAACCTGGGCGAGAGCAACATCCTCATCCTGCGCAACCACGGGCTGCTCACCGGCGGCATCAGCGTGGAACACGCGTTCCGCGAACTGCACGGGCTGGAGCGTGCCTGCAACATCCAGGTGGCGGCACAGGCCGGCGGCAATGACCAGCTGCTGCATGCGCCGCAAGCTGCGATTGCCAAGGTGCATGAGCAATCGAAGCGTTTTTCCGATGGCAAGGGCGAAGGCATCCAGCGCCATTGGGATGCCTTGATCCGACAACTGGACCGCGAGGGCCGCGATTACCAGGACTGACCGCCAGTCCCTGGCTGTGCCGGCCTCCTCGCGGGGCAGGCTGACCCACTCTCATGAAGGACCCCTCCATGCCCCCACTGCGCCGCCTGTTCGCCATCGGCTCCCTGGCACTGGCCCTGACCGCCTGCTCGCCGGCCGACGACCACGACACCCGCAACACCCTGAGCGTCGCCTTCTGGGGCGACAACACCACGCTGGTCAGCGTCGACCCCTTCCAGGTCTACTGGCTGGAACACCGCGTGCTGCTGCGCAACGTCGCCGAATCCCTCACCGACCAGGATCCGGACAGCGGGCGCATCATCCCGTGGCTGGCCCAGCGCTGGGAAATCAGTGCCGACGCCCTGACCTACACGTTCCACCTGCGCCAGGACGTCACCTTCAGCAATGGCGAGCGCTTCGATGCGCACGCCGTGAAAGCGGCCTTCGACAGCAACAAGGCCTTCGCCACCCAGCTGCCCGCCACCTTCGGCGCCACCTACCTGGCCGGCTACGACCATGCCGAGGTGATCGACGACTTCACCGTGCGCCTGGTGCTGTCACGGCCCAATGCAGGCTTCCTGCAGGCCACGTCCACCACCAATCTGGCGATCCTTGCGCCGGCCTCCTACCAGTTGAGCGCGCAAGAACGCTCGCTGGGCAAGATCATCGGCACCGGCCCGTTCATCCTCGACCACTACACACCCGAGGTAGGCGCGCGGCTGGTCAAGCGCGCCGACTACGCCTGGCCGTCGGCCAACATGCGCAACCAGGGGCCTGCCCATGTGGAAGCCGTGGACATCAGCTACATCCCCGAGGAAAGCGTGCGCAATGGGCTGTTCCTGCAGGGCAAGGCCGACATCCTGTGGCCACGCAACCCGTTCTCGGAAGTCGACCTCAAGCTGTTCCAGTCCAAGGGCGCGACCATCCAGAGCCGCTCGCTGCCAGGTCCGGCCCTGAACCTCTACCCCAACACCCGCAACGATCGCCTGCTGGCCGACCGCCAGGTGCGCCTGGCGCTGCAGAAGGCCATCGATCGCACCAGCTACGCCCATACCGTATACAACGCCGCCTTCCCGGTGGTGAGCAGCGTGTATGACGTCACCACGCCGTATTTCAAATCCCAGGCCGGCAAGCTGGCCTACGACCCGGCAGGTGCCGAGCGCCTGCTGGACGCTGCCGGCTGGCACAAGGGCGAAGACGGCTATCGGCACAGAAACGGCCAGCGCCTGACCCTGCGCTACAACATCACCCCGGCCGAAAGCGCCGGAGACGTGCTGGTCCAGGACCAACTGCGCAAGGTCGGCATCGATCTCAAGCTCAATGTGCTGACCCGTGCCGAATGGGTCGCAGGCAACGCCGCCGGCAGCTATGACCTGACGTCCACCTACATGACCCGCGCCGACCCGATCATCCTGCAGACCATCCTCGACCCCCGCTCGGCCAACAGCGCCACGCTGGCCACCAATACCTACGAGCCACAGACGCTGGCCAAGGCCCAGGCGTTGTTCGACGACGGCATCACCGCCACCGCCGAGCCACAACGGGCTCAAGCCTATGGCCAGCTACAGGACCTGCTGATCGACGAAGCCTCGGCGTTCCCGCTGTACGAGCGGGTCTGGCAGGCCGCCACCGCCCCGCGGGTCAAGGACTTCCGCTGGACCGCCGAAGGCATCGCGCTGTTCAGCGACATCCAGGTGAGCCAGCCATGAAGCGCTACCTGAGCGGCCGCATCGGCCAGGCGCTACTGGTGCTGTGGGGCGCCTACACCATCACCTACTTCATTCTCTACCTGCTACCCGGCGACACCCTGGCGATCATGCTAAGCGCCTCGGGCATGGAAGCCGACGGCCTGTCACCCGAGGACCTGGCCAAGGCCCGCGCCTACTACGGGCTGGACAAGGGACTGTTCGAACAGTACTTCGACCTGCTGTGGCGCGCGTTGCAGGGCGACCTGGGGCAGTCGCTGTCACTCGGGCGACCGGTCACCGCGCTGCTGGCCGAGCGCCTGCCGCAGACCCTGGCACTGGCTGGCAGCGCCATCGTGCTGTCGTTGCTGGCCGGCATCGGCCTGGCCTACCTGACGGCCTACCTGCAATGGCGACCGCTGAAAACGGCCCTCGCGCGCCTGCCCTCGCTGGGCTTTTCCGTGCCGGTGTTCTGGATGGGCCTGCTGCTGATCCAGGTGTTCGCCTTCGGCCTGGGCTGGTTCCCGGCGACCGGCAGCCAGGGCTTTGCCAGCCTGGTACTGCCGGCGATCACCTTGGCGATACCCAGCGCCGCCGTGTACGCCCAGGTACTGCAACGCGGTTTCCACGGCGTGTGGCAGGAACCCTACATCACCACCGCCTTCGCCAAGGGCCTGAGCAGGGCCCAGGTGCAGGCCCGTCACGGCCTGCGCAACGCCGCCCTGCCGCTGCTGACCCTGGTCGGCCTGCAGGTCGGCAACACGGTGTCCGGCGCCGTGCTGGTGGAGACCATCTTTTCGCGCAACGGCGTCGGTCGCCTGGCCCAGGAGGCCGTGTTGCGCCAGGACATTCCCGTGGTGCTGGCGATCGTCGCGGTCTCGGCCGCGGCGTTCGTGGTGGTCAACCTGATCGTCGACTTGCTCTACCCCTACCTCGACCCGCGTATCACCGATACGGCCAAGGTGAACTGAGATGACCCTCGATATCCCTCTGAACCGGAGCGACTCGGCCCAGGCCAGCGGCCAGGCGCGCCCGGCGGACGCCTGGAAGCGTCGCACCCGCTGGCAGCGCGCACAGCGAAGCCTGGCTCCCTTGCTGCGCCGGCCCGGCTTCAGCCTGGCGCTGCTGGTCGTGCTGTTCGCCTTGTTCGCCGCACTGGCACCCCAGCTGTTGACCAGCTACGACCCCTACGCCACCGCGCCCGCCGCAAAGCTCAGCGCCCCCGGCCTGGCGCACTGGTTCGGCACGGACGAGCTGGGCCGCGACCTGTATACCCGGGTGGTGTACGGCGCACGCCTGTCAGTGATGGCCGCCCTGCTGGCGGTGCTCATCGCCCTGTTCGGTGGCCTGGGCATAGGTGTGCTGGCGGGATTCGCCGGCGGTCGTGTCGACGCTGCGCTGATGCGCCTGATCGACGTGCTGCTGGCCCTGCCCGGCCTGCTGCTGGCGCTGGCCATCGTCACGGCCATCGGCTTCGGCACGGTGCCGGTGGCCGTCGCCGTGGGCGTCGGGATCATCCCGGGCTTCGCCCGCACCACCCGCGCCGAAGTGCTGCGGATCAAGACCCTGCCCTACGTCGAAGCCGCACGCCTGGGTGGCGCCAGTTGGGCACGCACGCTGCTGCGCCACGTGCTGCCCAATGCCTGGGGCCCGGTCGCGGTGCTCGCCACCCTCGACTTCGGCGCCGCCATCCTCGCCACGGCAGGGCTCAGCTTTCTGGGCTTCGGCGCGGCGCCGCCGGCGGCGGAATGGGGCACGCTGATCGCCAACGGCCGCCACTTCCTCATCACCGCGCCCTGGGTATCCCTGCTGCCGGGGCTGTTCGTGGTGGCCGTGGTGTTCAGCCTCAACCACCTGGCGCGCAGCGCCGAGGAGCATGCCCGATGAGCCAGTCGAACGTGCTCGAGGTCCGCGACCTGAGTGTCAGCTACGCCTTCGCCGGGACCCGCACCCAAGCCGTGAGCCAGCTCTCGTTCAGCCTGGCCCAGGGCGAAACCCTGGCCATCGTCGGCGAGTCCGGCTCGGGAAAATCGACCCTGGCCAACGCCTTGCTCGGGCTGCTGCCGAACAATGCCCGTATCGACCAGGGCCAACTGTGGGTCGACGGCATCGACGTGGCCCAGGCCGACGAACGTACCCAACGCCAATTGCGCGGGCGTACCGTCGGCCTAGTGCCGCAGGACCCGATAGTCAGCCTCAACCCGACCCTGCGCATCGGCCGGCAGATCGCCGAGGCTCTGGTGCTGGCGCGCGGCCGACGCTACCCCGAAGTGGACAGCGATGTCCTCGCTCTGTTGGCCCAGGTCGGGCTGGACGAGCCGCCGCTGCGGGCTCGCCAGTACCCCCATGAGTTGTCCGGGGGCATGCGCCAACGGGTGCTGATCGCCATTGCCCTGGCAGGCGAGCCGCGGTTGATCATCGCCGACGAGCCCACCAGCGCGCTGGATGTCACGGTACAGCGGCGCATCCTCGACCACCTGCAACAGCTGGTGGCCGAACGCGGCATTTCGCTGCTGATCATTACCCATGACCTGGGCATCGCCTGCGACCGCGCCGACCGCCTGCTGGTGATGAAGCAGGGCGAGCTCATCGAGCATGCTTCCCCCAGGCAGATACTCTGGGGCGCACAGCATCCCTACACGCGTGATCTGCTCAATGCGGCGCCAGCCTTCGTCGCGCGGCGCAGGCCCGGCCCAGTGACGGGCCAGGTGCCGCTGCTGCGCCTGAGCAACGTCGGCAAGCGCTTCGCGCTGCCAGGGCAGCACGCCCACTTCACGGCACTGCATGACCTGAGCCTGGACCTTTACGCCGGTCAGACCCTGGCCATCGTGGGCGAGTCCGGCTCGGGCAAGAGCACCGCGCTGCGGATCGCCCTGGGCCTGGAGAAGCCCAGCCAAGGGCATGTCGAGTTCGCAGGCCAGGAGGTCAGCGGGCTCACCTGGCGGCAGTTCCGCCCCCTGCGCCGGCGCCTCCAGCTGGTGCAACAGAACCCATTTGCCGCACTCGACCCACGGTTCACCGTGTTCGACAGCATCGTCGAGCCGCTGGTGTCGTTCGGCCTGTTCAAAGGCCAGGCTCTGGAGCGCAAGGCGCGGGAACTGATCGCCAGGGTGCACCTGCCGGTGCATTTCCTCGACCGCCTGCCGCGCGAGCTCTCCGGCGGCCAGCGCCAGCGGGTCGCCATTGCCCGGGCCCTGGCCCTGGAGCCGGACGTGCTGTTGCTCGACGAACCGGTCAGCGCACTGGACGTGTCGGTGCAGGCACAGATCCTCGCCCTGCTGGAGGAGCTGCAGCGTGACCTGGGCATGGCGTACGTACTGGTTTCCCACGACCTGGCGGTGGTCGCGAGCATGGCCGACCAGGTGCTGGTGCTGCGGCGCGGCGAGGTGGTGGAGCAAGGGCCGGCGGTGCAGGTCTTCGGCCAGCCCACCAGCGCGTATACCCGCGCGCTGATCGAGGCGATACCCGGACACTCGCGCAGCGTGCTGCCCGTAGCGGTTTGATCGTGGTGCCACGCGGCACGGGCGTGTCGCGCGGATCGGACAGTGAGGCCAATCCGGCCAGAGGTATTGAACGTGAGCAAACGACAGATTCATCTCGGCGCAATGATCCACGGTGTCGGCCATGGCTGGGGCGAATGGCGTCACCCCAAGGCGCTGGCCGACGCGAGCGTCAACTTCGGCTTTTACAAGCAGCAGGCGCAACTGGCGGAGTCCGCGAAGTTCGACTTCGCCTTCATCGCCGACAGCCTGCACATCCACGCCCGCTCCAGCCCTCATTACCTCAATCGCTTCGAGCCGCTGACCCTGCTCTCGGCGCTGGCCGCCGCCACGTCCCACATCGGCCTGGTGGCCACGGTCACGGTCAGCTACACCGAGCCCTTCCAGGTCGCCCGCCAGTTCGCCTCGCTGGACCTGATCAGCGGCGGTCGCGCCGGTTGGAACGTGGTCACCTCCTGGCTCTCGGGTACGGCGGACAACTTCGGCAAGGCTGAACACCCGCCCCATGCCGTGCGCTACCGCATCGCCCGGGAGCATGTCGAAGTGGTCAAGGGCCTCTGGGACTCGTGGGAAGACGATGCGTTCACCCGCGACAAGCAGACTGGCGAATTCTTCGATCCGGCCAAGCTGCACACCCTGGGCCATCGAGGCGAGTTCTTCCAGGTCAAGGGCCCGCTGAACATTCAGCGCTCGCCCCAGGGCCAACCGCTGATCTTCCAGGCCGGAGTGTCGGAGGACGGTCGCAACTTCGCCGCGCAGAACGCCGACGCGATCTTCGTCAACCCCGAGTCCATCATTGACGCCCGCGCCTATTACCAGGACCTGAAACAACGCGCCGCGGCCCATGGCCGCGATCCGGACCAGCTGTTCATCCTGCCGGGCATTCGCCCCATCGTCGGCCGCGACGAGGCCGAGGTCGAGCGTCGCTACCAGCAGGCCGTGGATCTGGTGAGCATCGAAGACGCGCTGGTCGCCCTGGGCCGGCCGTTCAACGACTACGACTTCAGCCACCACGACCTGGATGCGCCCTTCCCCGACCTGGGCGCTCTGGGCGACAACAGCCACAAAGGCACCGCCGACCAGTTGAAGCAACTGGCCCGCGACGAGGGCCTGAGCCTGCGCGAAATCGCCTTGCGTTTCTCGCGTCCGCGGCGGGACTTCACCGGCACTGCGCCGCAGGTGGCCGATGCCCTGCAAGCCTGGTTCGAAGGCGGCGCCGCCGATGGTTTCATCATCAACTCGTTACTGCCCGATGGCCTTGAGTATTTCACCGAACTGGTGGTGCCCCTGCTCCAGGCGCGCGGTTTGCTGCGCAGCGAGTACCCCGGCAGCACCTTGCGCGAAAGCTTCGGCCTGAGCGTACCGACCAACCGTAACAGCCAACGTCGCAGCCAGGCCGCCCTCGCCTGAGGGCCGCCCCATGAACAGGAGTTCCATCCCATGACGCTCGAATTCATTGGCCTGATCGGCCCCCAGGAAAGCAGCGAATCCCAGGCTCCGCGCGGCCCGCTCGTCGACCTGGACTTCATCAAGGCCTTCGCCCAGGCCCAGGAGTACGCCGGCTTCGACAAGGCCCTGCTGGCGGTCAACACCAGTGCACCGGACTCGATGATCCTGGCCAGCTACGTCGCTGCGCTGACCGAGCGCATCGGCCTGCTGGTGGCGCACCGTCCTGGCTTCCAGGCGCCGACCTTCGCCGCGCGCCAGTTCGCCACGCTCGACCAGCTGAGCCGTGGCCGCGCCTCGATCAACGTGATCACCGGTGGCGACAGCGGCGACCTGCAACGCGACGGCGACTTCCTCGACAAGGATGCCCGCTACGCCCGCACCGACGAGTACCTGCAGGTGCTGCACAACACCTGGACGCAGACCACGCCGTTCGACCATCACGGGACGCATTACCGGGTGCAGGACAACCTCACCCTGGTCAAACCGCAGGGCAAGCTGCCGGTCTACTTCTCGGGCGCCTCGGACGCGGCAGTGGAGGTCGCGGCCCGTCATGCCGACGTGTACATGATGTGGGGTGAGCCGCTCGAGCAGGTGCGCGAACGAATCGCCCAGGTGCGCAAGGCGGCTGCACGCTACGGGCGCGAGCACGCTATCCGCTTCAGCCTCTCGCTGCGGCCGATCCTCGGTGCCACGGAAGACGAAGCCTGGGCACGGGCAGAGCGCATCCTGGCCGACGCTCGGCAGCGCATCGGCATCCGCCAGGGCAACCGCCGCGAAAAGAATTTCGGCAAGAGCAACGTCGGCTCCGAACGCCTGGTGCAACTGGCCAGCCAGCGAAAGGTGCACGACACCCGACTGTGGACCGAAATCGCGGCGTTGGGCGGCGGTGCAGGCAACTCCACCTCGCTGGTGGGCACGCCCGACCAGGTGGCCGAGGCGGCGCTGGCCTATTACGAACTGGGTGTGAGCACCTTCCTGTTCCGCGGCTTCGAGCAGTTGCGCGACGCCGTGGAGTATGGGCAGGCGCTCATTCCGCGAATTCGCCAGCGGGTCGAGCAGTTCGAGACGCAGCGTACGTCACGGACGGCATAACTCCAGGGTGCCCTCGAGCCCCGCGCTGGCGAGCTCGCTGCTGCACGGTCAAACACTGCACACAATGAGCATAAATTCAGCTTTAAGCATTTTATGTTTAATTGATTATCATATTTATACATAATTAAGGTAGAACCAAAAAGACTTTCACAACCTTCTTAAAGTCCATTAAGTTCTGTAAACCGACCCCGACATGGCGGAGGCAAATGGATTTGCGCCAGCCGCCGTCGGGTCTTCACTCCCGCTCCGCCCGCTCGCTGCGCCTGTCCGAAACCAACCTTTTCGGAGCCTGCGACATGGGTGTGTCCCGTAGAGATCTGCTCATCCGCCTCGCTGCCATCGGCAGCTATTCAGCGGCACTCGGCGCGCTGGGGCAACCTGCCCTGGCCGCCACTTTCCAGCCCCTGCACCTGGCCGCGAACGGCGGCAACGGCAAGCGCGTGGTGATTGTCGGTGCCGGTATTTCTGGCCTGGTATCGGCCTACGAACTGCGCAAGGCGGGATTTTCGGTCACCGTGCTGGAGGCCCGTGAACGCGTCGGCGGCCGGGTCTGGACCTTGCGCCAGGGCGACCGCATCGAACACGACGATGGCAGCTCGCAGACCGTCGAGTTCGATTCGGGCCACTTCTTCAACGCCGGCGCCGCACGGCTGCCCAGCCATCACCTGACCATACTCGGCTACTGCCGCGAGCTGGGCGTGGAGCTGCAAGTGCTGGTCAACAGCAGCCGCAACGCCCTGGCCCAGCCAGACCTGACACGCCCGCCGCTGCTGCTGCGCCAGGCGGTCAACGACACGCGCGGGCACTTCAGCGAACTGCTGGCGCGCAGCGTCAGCCGCAACAGCCTGGATGCCGAACTCGACGGCAGCCAGCGCAAGGCATTGCTCGAGTTCCTCAAGGTATACGGCGACCTCGACAGCCAGCAGCAGTACCGAGGCTCGGTGCGCGCCGGCTACACCCGCTTCGCCGGCGCCGGCGACCAGACGCCGGTGCAGCGTCAGCCGCTGCCACTGGACCAGCTGCTCGACAGCAACCTGCTGCTGCCGCTGGTGTTCGACGAGATTCCCGAGTTCTCCTCCACCATGTTCCAGCCAGTCGGCGGCATGGACCAGATCCCCAAGGCGTTTTACCGAAGGGTTCAGGACAGCGTACGCCTGGGTGCCGAAGTGCTGGCGGTGCAGACCGGTGAAGCGGGCGCCCAGGTGAAGTGGCGCGACCGCAGGACAGGACGCCAGCACGTCGAGCACGCCGACTATGCCATCGTCACCCTGCCCCTGCCGCTGCTGGCCAAGCTGCCGAACAACTTCGACGGGGCCTTCAGGCAAGCCATCGCCAGTGCCGAAGGCGACAAGGCCAACAAGGTCGCCTGGCAGTCCCCGCGCTTCTGGGAAACCGACTTCCAGATCTACGGCGGGCTCAGCTACATCAACCACGAGGCACGCACCCTGTGGTACCCCAGCGACCAGCTCAACAGCGCCCACGGCGTGCTGGTCGCCACCTACAACACGGGCGCAGTGGCGCAGCAGTTCGCCGCCAAGTCGCTGCAGGCACAGATCGCCTCCTCGCGCCAGGCCGTGGAATCACTGCATCCCGGCCACAGCGCCAAGCTGGGCCGGCCGGTGGTGGTGAACTGGTCGAAGATCCCCTTCAGCGAAGCGCCCTGGATCGTCCACGACGAGGTCGCCCAACCCGGCTACGACCTGCTCAACCAGCCCCAGGGCCGCACCTGGCTGGCCAGCGATGCGCTGGCCCATGGCGGCGTGGGCATCTGGCAGAACAGTGCCGCCGAATCCGCACGCCGGGTGGTCGGCCTGATCGCCCGCCATGCCAGCCAGACCACCCGCGGCGCCGCCGCCTGACCCCAAGGACCCTCTGTCATGCCTCGTGTTCTCCTGCTTGCCGCAGCCTTCGTGTCGCTCACCTTCAACGCCCACGCCGAGGGCATCAAGCGTGTCGCCCCACCCGGCTCCAACTTTCCCATTTCGCAACTGATCACCGTGCCAGCTGGCAGTCAGCTGACCTTCGTCAGCGGCACCCTGCCAGACATCGCCGACCCCAATGCGGCCAAGGGCAGCATCGCCGCGCTGGGCAACACCGAAACCCAGACCCGCTCGGTGCTGAACAAGTTGCGCACGACCCTGCAGGGGCAGGGCCTGGACCTGGGCGATATCGTGCAGTTGCGGGTGTTTCTGGTAGGCGACCCGGCCCATGGCGGTGCCCTCGACTTCGCCGGGCTGCAAGCGGCCTACACCGAGTTCTTCGCCACTGCTACACAGCCGCGTACACCGACTCGCACGGCGATCCAGGTGGTGGCCCTGCCGCTGCCGGGTGCGCTGGTGGAGATCGACGCGATCGCAGCCAAGGCGCCGTGAACACGGACAGCCAATGTCAGACAAGGAATTGCGTGCATGAAGCAAGCTTTCAAGACTGTCCCCTTCTTCAGCGCGGCCCTGGCGGCCAGCCTGCACACGGCACCAGCCCGTGCCGAGGAGCCTGTCGCCCAGGCTCTGGGCACCGTGATCGTGACGGGCAACCGTGGCAGTGAAAAACGCACGGTCACCAGCAGCCCGGTGCCGATCGATGTGATCAGTGCCCGGCAATTGCAGGAAACCGGCAAGCCCGGCCTGATGGAGGCGCTCAGCGCCAGCGTGCCGTCGCTGACCCTGCCGGAAAAGACCGGCTGGGATGCCAGCGGCATGGCCCGCGCACCGAACCTGCGCGGCCTCAACGCCGCCCAGGTGCTGGTGCTGGTCAACGGCAAGCGTCGCCACACCAGCGCCACCCTGAACATCAGCGGCATCAACGCCGGCGCGGCCCCCAGCGACCTCGACCTGATCCCCATCAGTGCCATCGATCACGTCGAGGTGCTGCGTGACGGTGCAGCCGCCCAGTACGGCTCCGACGCCATCGCCGGGGTGATCAACGTGATCCTCAAGGCCGACACCCGCGGCACCGCCGTGAGCACGGTGGGCCAGGGCTACGATGGCAAGAAGCAGACCGTGCAGCAGAGCCTGAACAAGGGCATGGAAATCGGCCACGACGGCATCCTGCAACTGGCCCTCGACGCCCGCAGCCAGAACGACGACAACAAGGCCAGCGCCAACGGCTACAGCGCGGCCGAGGCCCTCGACCGCGCCGGAAAGGTCACCTATGGCGGCTATGGCACGCCGAAGATCAACCTGCTGACCCTCGGCTACAACGCCGAGCTGCCGCTACAGGACGACCTGACCCTGTACTCGTTCAGCACCTGGTCGTACCGCAAGGCCGAACAGGGTCAGAACTTCCGACTGCCGACCATCGTCAACACCATCACCACCGGGCCGAACGGTCGCCCGAGCGGCTACACACCCACCTGGTACATCGAGGAATACGACTACCAGGCGGCCTTCGGCGCCAAGGGCCTGGTCGGAGAATGGGACTGGGACCTGTCGAGCACCTATGGGCGCAACCAGGCCGAACAGGGTACCTGGAACAACCAGAACCCCTCCCTGGGCGAGGCCACGCCCGACCACTTCGAGTCAGGCACCTGGATCAGCTCGCAACTGACCAGCAACCTCGACCTGCGCCGCAGCTTCGAGGTGGGCCTGGCCAAGCCGCTGGACGTTTCCTGGGGCCTGGAGCAGCGCCGTGATACGTATCAGGTGCAGGCTGGCGATCGGGCCAGCTGGATCGATGGAGGCTATTGCGCAGCGCCGGGCAATTGCGCGGCCTCCGGCGCCCAGGTCACCAACGGCATCTCCCCCGCCGAAGCCAGCAGCGCCAGCCGCAACAGTTACGCCGGTTATCTGGACCTGGGCTTCAACCCCCTGGCGCAGTGGTACTGGGGCGCGGCCCTGCGCTACGAGCACTACGACCGCGGCATCGGCGCGACCCGCAGCGGCAAGCTCACCACCCGCTATGAGCTGACACCCGAACTGGCCGTGCGGGCCACGGTGAGCAACGGTTTCCGGGCGCCGTCGCTGGCCAACAGCCTGTTCAGCGCCCGCTCCACCACCTACGGGGTGGTCGAGGGGGTGTACCAGTCGATCAACTATGGCGTGCTGCCCGTAGACTCGGCCGCAGCCAAGGCCCTGGGCGCCGAAGCGCTGAAGCCGGAAAAGTCCACCAACTACAGCCTCGGTCTGACCTGGCAGCCCAGCGAGCGCCTGGCCTTCAGCGCCGACGCCTACCTGATCGACGTGCGCGACCGCATCACCCTGACCGGCACCCTGCTCGGCTCGCAAGTCACCCAGACCCTGTTGGCCAACGGCATCGACTCGACCTCGGGCGGCCAGTACTTCACCAACGGCGCCGACACCCGCACCAAGGGCCTGGACCTGGTGAGCAGCTACGACCAGAACCTGGGCGGCGCGGGCAGTGTGAAATGGACGGCAGCGTTCAACTGGAACGACACCGAGATCCTGGACTACCAGCAAAGCGTCGACATACTCGGCGCGTCCTATGAGTTGATGAACCGTCAGGCCCGCAACTTGATCACCAACGTGCAGCCCCACACCAAGCTGATTCTCGGTGGCAACTGGCGCCTGGACCGCTACCGCGTCAACCTGGGGCTGACCCGCTACGGCACCTGGCGCGAGGTGAACGCTGCCAATGACCGTTCGCTGGACCGCGAATACAAGGCGCGCTGGATCACCGACCTGGACATGGGTTATCAGCTGACCAAGGATCTGGAACTGGCGATCGGGGCGCGCAACCTGTTCGATGTCTACCCCGAGCGCCAGGCACCGAGCAGCAAGACCATGGTCAGGGGCTATGGAGCGTATTCACCTTATGGATTCACCGGAGGCTATTACTTCGGGCGGATGACCTACACCTTCTGACCGGTTCAGGGCTGCACGGCAGCCCTGACGCTCTGGCGGCCAAAGCGTGGAATCGGCAACCCCAGGCTCTCGCGCAAGGTGCTGCCCTCGTAGGCCGTGCGGTAAAGGCCCCGCTCCTGCAGCAACGGTATCACCTCCTCGGTGAACCGACGGAACTGCCCGGGATGGCCGATGTAGATATTGAACCCGTCCAGCGCCCGTGCCTCGAACCACTCGGCCATTTTCGCGGCCACGGTCTGCGCGGAACCGACGAAGGCGCCGGGGCGCAACTGGCGGCCGAACTCGATCGCCTGGCGCAGGCTGAAGCCCTTGTCCCGCGCCTGGTCGGCGATGCGCTTGGCGTTGGTGAAGAAACTGCTGCGGGCGAACTCCAGGCTCTGTTGCGGAAATGGCGCATCGAGGTCGTACTGGCTGAAATCATGCCAACCGAAATTGCGCCCGAATTCCTTCAGGGCCAGCTCGAAGCTGTGATCGGTGTGGTGATAGTGGCGCTCGATCTCTCGGGCATGCTCATCGTTGTCGCCCACATAAATTTCCGCCCCCGGCAGCACCAGCAACTGCTCCGGGTCACGCCCCAGGCGCTCGGCCCGGGCCTTGATGTCGCGGTAGAACGCCTGGCCCTGCTCGATGCTGGCGGCATGGGTGAACACCACATCGGCGGTAGCGGCGCCGAGCTCGCGCCCCTGCTCGGAATCGCCCGCCTGGAAGATCACCGGCTGGCCCTGGGCTGAGCGCTGGATGTTCAGCGGCCCGACCACCGAGAAGTGCTCGCCCTTGTGCTCGAGCGCATGCAGCTTGCTCGGGTCGAGGAAGCGTCCCGTGGCGCGTTCACGCGGGAAGGCATCGTCCTCGTAGGAGTTCCACAGGCCCTGCACCACCTGCACATGCTCCTGCGCCCTGGCATAGCGAGTGTCGTAGTCGTAGTGTTCGTCCAGACCGTAGTTGCCGGCGGTGCCGGCATCGCCGCTGGTGACCACGTTCCAGCCGGCACGGCCCTTGCTGATCAGGTCCAGCGAAGCCAGCCGGCGGGCGACGTTGAACGGTGCGTTGTAGGAGGTGGTCAGGGTCCCGACCAGGCCGAGGTGACGGGTGCTGACCGCCAGCGCCGACAGCAGGGTGAGCGGTTCCAGACGATTGAGGTAATGCGAAGGCGAACCAGGGGTGATGAACTGGCTGTCGACGATGAATATCAGGTCGAACAGCGCGGCTTCGGCCTGGCGGGCGATGTCGATGTACCAGTCGATGTTGACGCTGGCGTCGGCCGGCAGCTCGGGGTCGAGCCACAGGTTGTGACGACCTGGGCCACCGCAGCCCATGGTCAGGGCGCCGAGTTTGATCTGTCGTGTGCTCATGGGGAGTCCTCTCACCGGCTGCTGGCGACGGGGCCCTGGAAGGCTGCGCCAAACGAGGTGTCGAACAGGTTCGCCGCCGGGTAGGCCTTGATCAGCCCAATTCCGGCGAAGAAATCCACGGTCTTCTGCGCATCGGCGATCACCTGGGGGCTCAGCGGCGCCAGGTCGGTACGCGCACGGGCGAACCAGGCGCGGGCGATGTCGCGGTCGGCGCGGGTGCGCTGGGCCCAGGCGTCGGCGTAGGCCTCGGTATTGGCGGCATCGCCCAAGGTCCAGTCACGGGCTTTTTTCAGGCGCTGCAGGAAGTCGGCGATCTGCGCGCGCTTGAGCTCCACGGCCTTGGTATTGGCCACCACGAAACTCTGCGCCGGAATCACGCCCTCGGCGGTGGCCAGCACCCGGGCCCCCTGGCGTTCCTGCTGAGTCACGTAAGGTTCCCAGGTGGCGATCACGTCCACCGATCCGCCATCCAGAGCGTGAGAGGCATCCAGGGCGCTGAGATAGCGCAGCTCCAGGGCATCACGAGGCACGCCTGCCTTGTCCAGGGCGCTGAACAGCAGCTGCTGGCTCCATGAGCCCTTCCAGATCGCCGCGCGCTTGCCACGCAGGTCCTGCAGGCTGTGAATCGACGAATCCTTGCGCGCCAGGATGGCCACGCCTTGAAGGTTCTGCCGACTGACGGCGATCACCTTGATCGGGGCTCCCAGAGCACCGAGGAACAGCGGGGGCGCGTCACCGAGCAGGCCGATGTCGAGGCTGCCGACATTCAGTGCTTCGGCCACCGGCGAGCCAGCGGTGAACTGCTTCCATTCCAAGGTGTAGGGCAGGTCGTTGAGCACGCCCGCTGCCTCCATCACCGCGCGAGCGTTGTAGCTCTGGTCCCCGACCACCAAGGTCTGGGCAACTGCGGCAAGGCTGAAGGTGGTGGCCAGCAGCGTGGCGGCCAGATGTTTGATGTAGCGCACGTTCGTCTCCCTGTACCCGCTCTGGGGTGGTCGAGGCGATCCGCGCGTGCGGTCTCGTCAGGATTTTTTATAGCCTTACGGCATTGATTTGCAATTTCTTATAATCTAATACTTGGTATTCGCGCTGTGAAATGCACATTAGGCATAACCTCATGCGATTGGCTGAAATCATTTCAAAACAGAACGCGCCATCTGTAAATGCATATTTTGCATATTAGCTTATTATCAATTTGCATTTTGAGAATACAAAAAAGGTTTGCTAGGGTTGCTCGAAACCTGAAAGCCGAGCCTGATCCATGACCCAGAACCTGCGCCCGGAGCGCTTGCGCCACTTCATCGAGCGCCTAGCCACCCTGCTCGACCAGGAGCCTGAGGAAGCCGCCCTGCTCGACCGCGGCCAGCAGCTGTTGGCCGAGCTGGTCGCCCACGACGACTGGCTGCCCGACGACCTCGCCCAGCCCGATCCACAGCGTTATCAGCAATACCTGCTGCACTGCGACTCGCGCCAGCGCTTTTCCGTGGTGAGCTTCGTCTGGGGCCCAGGCCAGCAGACGCCGGTCCACGACCACCGCGTCTGGGGTCTGATCGGCATGCTGCGCGGCGCCGAGGTGGCGCAAGGCTTCCTGCGCGATGCCCAGGGTGCGCTCTCGCCCGATGGCCCGCCGGTGCGCCTGGCACCCGGCCAGGTCGAAGCGGTGTCGCCACGTATTGGCGATATCCATCAGGTCAGCAATGCCTTCGCCGACCAGGTATCGATCAGCATCCACGTCTACGGCGGCAACATCGGCGCGGTCAAACGCGCGGTGTACACCGCAGACGGCAGCGAGAAACCGTTCATTTCCGGCTATTCCAACACCCACCTGCCCAACCTCTGGGACCTGTCCAAAGAGAACCCTGTCAGATGAGCAACGTCACCACCCGCCGCTACCGCGATATCCGCCACGCCCTGCTGGTCGGGGAGGAACTGGCCCTGATCGACGTGCGCGAAGAAGATCCGTTCGCCCAGGAACACCCGTTGTTCGCCGCTAATATTCCCCTGTCCAAACTGGAGCTGGAAGTGCTCGCCCGGGTGCCCCGAGCAGGCACCGCTATCACCGTCTACGACAATGGCGAAGGCCTCGCCAGCGTCGCCGTGCAACGCCTGCAGGCACTGGGTTACCGCGACGTGGCGGTACTCGAGGGTGGCCTCGCCGGCTGGCGCGCCGCCGGTGGCGAGCTGTTTCGCGACGTCAACGTCCCCAGCAAAGCCTTCGGCGAACTGGTGGAGAGCGTGCGCCACACGCCGTCGCTGGCCGCCGAGCAGGTACAGGCGCTGCTGGATGAGAACGCCGACGTGGTGGTGCTCGATGCCCGCCGTTTCGACGAGTACCAGACGATGAGCATCCCGGGTGGCATCAGCGTGCCCGGCGCCGAACTGGTGCTGCGCGTGGCGGAACTGGCGCCGGACCCCAGCACCCAGGTGATCGTCAATTGCGCCGGGCGCACCCGCAGCATCATCGGCACCCAGTCACTGGTCAACGCCGGCATTCCCAATCCAGTGGCGGCCCTGCGCAACGGCACCATCGGCTGGACCCTGGCCGGCCAGCAACTGGCCCACGGTCAGCAACGCCGCTTCGCCGAAGTGGCCGCCGACACCCGCGCCAACGCCGGGCAGCAGGCCAGAGCCGTGGCCGACCGCGCCGGGGTCCTGCGCCTGGACCTTGCCGGGCTGTCTCGCTGGCAGGCCGAGATCGGTCGCACCACCTACCTGTTCGACGTGCGTACACCCGAGGAATACAGCACAGGGCACCTGCCGGGTGCCCGCTCGGTACCGGGTGGCCAGCTGGTCCAGGAGACCGATCATGTGGCCAGCGTGCGCGGCGCGCGCATCGTGCTGGTGGATGACGACGGCGTACGTGCCAACATGAGCGCGTCGTGGCTGGCACAGATGGGTTGGCAAGTGGCCGTGCTCGACGAGGTGTCCACCGAGGACTTCACCAGCACAGGCGAATGGCAGCCCCCCCTGCCCGAGCTGCCTGCGGCTGACGAGATCAGCGTCGAGCAGCTGTCCAGCTGGCTCCAGCAAGACGCCACCGTGCTGCTGGACTTCACCACCAGTGCCAACTACGTCAAACGCCACATCCCTGGCGCCTACTGGGCGATCCGCGCCCAGCTGGCGCAAGCCCTGGAAAGTCTGCCCGAGGCCAAGCGCTTCGTGCTGACCTGCGGCAGCAGCCTGCTGGCACGTTTCGCCGCCCGCGATTTGCAAGCCTTGACGCGGATCCCGGTTTACCTGCTCGAAGGCGGCACCGCACGCTGGATCGCTGCCGGGCAACCCCTGGAAACCGGCGAAACACGCCTTGCCGTGCCCCGCACCGACCGCTACCGACGTCCATACGAAGGCACGGACAATCCCCACGAGGCGATGCAAGGGTATCTGGACTGGGAGTTTGGTTTGGTCGCGCAACTCGAGCGCGATGGCACGCACGGGTTCGAGGTGCTGCGAGCCTGAAGGCTGAGTTCTGGATCGAGAGCGACTCGTTGGTGATGGATGCTGTCGATCCGAAGCAGTCTATGGTGCAAGGTCTTCGCTCTCGACCATGCGCAAGTTATCGATGCGTTACTTGGGGGCAAAGTCCGTCAGCAGTGGCTGTTTTGAGCCTGATGGCTTGCCTGAGCAGGTCCAAATCTACTCAGGACTAGACGTTCACACGTTGTGCATTGCCGGTTGCGTGACCAGACTCGCTCCACACATGGCACTGCGGGCTTTTCGTCGTCCGTGAAAGGACGGATCAGTTCACCGGCACCAACCGCTCTCGCTGAACAGCCGTAAGATCGTCGATGACGCCCACCTGAAGCGTTTTCGCGCCATTATCGGCCAGAGGCTTACCCAAGTCGGCAGAGGCGGAGTCAGGAAGCTTGTACATCGCTCCAGTCAGAGGGTCGACGATCAGCATGCCGACCAGGCCACCGATCAGGATGTTGCCCCAATACCAACCGCTCAGACTGGAATCGAGTTCGATGGTCTTATCTGGGTACCCGTCTTTTTTGAAATGCAGTGTGTAGGTCTGCCCGGTGAAATACCCTTTTCCAGACTTCAGCGTGACGGAGCTTGGGGTGCTGCCGGAATGAATCACGGTACCGTTCTTGTCGGTGATCTCGAAGGTTGCTCCCTGGGGGGCACTCGATACCGCCACCGGGTAGCGAGACTCACCTACAATACTTGCACACCCTTGGATGCCAACGAACGCGACCGCCGCAACTGCCCCAACCATCTTCCGAAACGTCATCGATACTGCTCCATCTTGCCTTCATTGGCATGGCCGGAAATCGGCCGGCGGCGATTGTATGCCAAGTAATATCATTTTGACATCCTCGTGATATGAGCATCTTCACCCGCACGCTTTCTGGCAACGCCCTCCAAGTTCGCCTCTGCGCCTCCTAGCCCTGTGCACGTATTTCCCTTGTCTACTCTCATGCCCCCGTTCAAGCAGTCGATAACTGGGTATGGCCTCGGTGTGCGAGGCCACTGCCGGGACCACGCTCATGAACCTCCGCTCATTGAACATTGCCCCTAGGGCTTCGCTGTGTTTTGGCTTGATCACCCTGCTGGTGATCGCCTTGGGCGGGTTCGCCTACCTGCAATTGGGCAAGCTGCGCGCCACCGAGCAGGATATCGAGACCAACTGGTTGGCAAGCACCCAAGTCGCCGACGATGTCCAGGTCGCTGTGCTCAGGGCGCGGCTGGAGAGCATCCGGCTGTTGGCCGCCACCGGGCCCGAAGACCGCATAGCCGCAATCAATCAGTTGAATAAAGCTCGTGACGTGCTCAACGAGCGCACGGACTATTATCGCAAGCACCTGGTTTCGGATGAGCAGGAACGCCAAGCCTTCGAGGCGGCCGCCACGCGCATGGCCACCTTCCTTGACGGCCTGGCGCATATCGTCTCGCTGGATGCCACCGATCACGCCCAGGCAGTGGCGTATGCCAACACCGAGCAAAAGGTACATGCCGAGGCCTACCAGGCAGAGCTCACACGCCTGCGCGAGCATAATGTGCAAGGCGCGGCCGCGGCCGGGGCCGAAGCGACCGACGTGTATGTCCATAGCGAGGGAGTGATTGCGGTGGTGGTCGGTGCGGCGTTGCTGCTGACCATTGTGCTCGCCGTGCTGCTCACGCGCAGCATCGTGGTGCCGCTTGCGGCATCGCTGTCCATGGCCAGGAACATCGCCGAGGGTGACCTGCGCGCCGCCGTGACGGTGGTCGGCGCCGATGAAGCCAGCCGGCTGATGACGGCGCTCAATGCCATGCAAGGCAACTTGCGCAGCACCATCGGCGAGATTTCCGATGCCTCGGCGCAATTGAGCGCTGCGGCCGTGGAGATGACGGCTATCACCGAAAGTGCAAACCGCACCCTGCAGCAGCAGAACAGCGAAATCGACCAGGCGGCGACGGCCGTGAACCAGATGACTACCGCCGTTGAGGAAGTGGCGCGCAATGCTACCTCCACCTCACAGGCGGCCAAGGACTCGACCGTCGCGGCGCAGGCCGGTAACCAGAAGGTCAGCCAGACCCTGGTCGCCATGCGCAGCCTCAAGGACCGCGTCGATCTCACCGCTGAGCAAGTGCAGCAGTTGGCCGGGCAGACTCAAGACATCAGCAAGGTGCTTGGCGTGATTGGGGCCATAGCCGAACAAACCAACCTGCTGGCCTTGAACGCGGCCATCGAGGCTGCCCGTGCAGGCGAGCAGGGCCGCGGTTTCGCGGTGGTCGCCGACGAGGTGCGCGCCCTGGCGCACCGCACGCAAACCTCCACCGGTGAGATCGAAAGCATGATCGCATCGATGCAGGCCCGTAGTACGGCCGTGGTCACTGCCATGGGCGACAGCCTGCGGGAAGTGAACACGACCCAGGGCACGGCAGACGATGCCGGCCAATCCCTGCACGTGATTACCCAGGCCGCGCAGATGATCGACGACCGCAATCAACAGATCGCGACCGCGTCCGAGGAGCAGGCCTATGTCGCCCGCGAGGTGGACCGAGCGTTGGTCAGCATCCGCGATCTGGCGCTGCAAAGCAGCGAAGGCACGCGGCAAACCCTGATCGCCAGCGGGGAGTTGTCCCAGTTGGCTATCAACCTTAACCAAATGGTGGCGCGGTTCCGCGTTTAACGCTTCAGTCATTGGGACAGCGTGACAGGCAGGGGCTGGAAACGTGTGCCATGAATGCAACAGGCCATCAGGCAACACCCTGCCCACTTGCCCCTCCCCTAGCGCTGCATCATGGCCTGCATCCACCGGCTTCGACGCTGACGGGTGAAACACACCAGCAGGATGAAAACCGTCACCCCTGCCGTCATGGACGCCTGGTAGCGGTAGGCCTCGCTGGCCAGCATGTAGCCAAGCACCAGCAGGATGGCGGCGATCACCAGCCACGTGAGCCAGGGGAACAGCCACATCTTGAACCCGAGCTCGACACCCTCGCGCTCGGCCCTGGCGCGCATCCGCAGTTGTGACACCGCGATGACCAGATACACCAGCAGCGCAATGGACCCCGTGGTGGACAGCAGGAAACTGAACACCTGGCCGGGAAACCAGTAGTTCACCACGCAGCCGGCGAACCCGGCCAAGGTGGAGAATACGACCGCCACGAACGGCACCCCCGTGCGCGAGACCTGGCGGGTGATCGGCAGCGCCTCGCCCCTGGCGCCCAGCGAGTAAAGCATCCGCGAGGCCGTGTAGAGCCCCGAGTTCATGCAACTGGTGACCGCGACCAGCACCACGATATCGACCACCAGTTTGGCCCCAGGTACGTTCAGCACCTCCAGCACCCGCTGGAACGAGCCCACGCTCTTGAGTGCCGGGTCATTCCAGGCCACCAGCGACACCACCAGGAAGATCGACGCCAGGTAGAAGATGGCGATACGGTAGACCACCAGGTTGGTCGCGCGGCGAATCTTGTGCTTGGGGTTGTCGGTCTCGCCCGCGGCGATGGTCACCACCTCGGCGCCGAAGAAACAGAAGATGGTGATCAGCACCCCACCCAGCACCGCCCCCCAGCCATTGGGCGCAAAGCCGCCATCAGCCCACAGGTGGCTGACGCCCGACACCTCGGCCAGTGGCCACACGCCCGCCACCGCCAGGCCGGCCACCACGATGAACGCTGCAATGGCCAGCACCTTGACCAGGGCGAACCAGAACTCGAACTCACCGAAGTTCTTGACGCTGACCAGGTTGCTGCCCGCCAGCAGCGCCATGATCAGGAAGGCGAACAGCCACGCGGGAACATCGGGAAACCAGGCATGCAGGATGTCGGCACCGGCGATGGCTTCCACCGGGATGATCAGGACCCAGAACCACCAGTACAGCCAGCCGATGGTGAAGCCCGCCCAGGGACCGATCGCCTGGCTGGCATAGGTCGAGAAAGAACCGCTGTCCGGATTGGCGACCGCCAGTTCGCCGAGCATGCGCATCACCAGCAGCACCAGCAAGCCAGTCAGGGCGTACGACACCAGAATGGCCGGTCCGGCTGCGGCGATGGCGTTGGATGAGCCGATGAACAGTCCGGCGCCGATGATGCCGGCGATGGAGATCATCGAGACCTGACGCGAGGTCAGGCCGTGTTGCAGAGTGCCTTGTTGTTGTGGAGTCGACGTCATCTGAAACCCTTGATCGACGTCGCCGCGCCTGAGCCAGCGACGAATGTGAGCAGGCACTGCGCCGCAGCGGGCGACAGTGATGAAGTCGGCCAGCCCTGCAGGGCCCGGCCGTCGGTAGTGCGCCGGTCGGCCCGCTACGCGCGCGGCGAAGCGTGCCCCGGCGAGATCAGCGCCGGTCTGCCGCGTCACTCACCCAGGTAAGCCTTCTGTACTTGCGGGTCGTGCAGCAGGTCCTGGCAGCGACCGCTGAGCGCGATGCGCCCCGAGTCGATCACATAGGCGCGGTCGCAGGTTTGCAGCGCCAGGCGAGCGTTCTGCTCCACCAGCAACAAGGTCACCCCGCCCTTGACCACTTCGCGGATGGTGCTGAAGATGGTCTGCACGATGATCGGCGCCAGTCCCATCGAGGGCTCGTCGAGCAGCAGCAGCTTGGGCCTGCCCATCAGCGCACGGGAAATCGCCAGCATCTGCTGCTCGCCGCCGGACAACGTCCCGGCCAGTTGCGAAGCCCGCTCCTTCAGACGCGGAAAGATGCCGTAGAACCGCTCGATGTCCAGGCCGATGGCCTGCTGGCCATCGCGCCGCGAATAGGCTCCCATCTCGAGATTTTCCTGCACCGTCAACTTGGGGAAGATCCCCCGCCCTTCCGGCACCAGGGCCAGGCCCTCGCGAACCAGATCGTGACTCTTGATCGCCGCGTGAGCCTGGCCATCGAAGGTGATCCGCCCGCCGCTGGGTTTAAGCAGGCCGGCGAGCGTCTTGAGCGTAGTGGTCTTGCCTGCACCGTTGGCGCCGATCAGCGCGACCATCTCGCCCTCGCCCACCTCCAGGTCGATGCCTTTGATCGCCTGGATGGCGCCATAGGCGACCTGCAATCGATCCACCTGCAATAACTGCTTCATGCCACCGCCTCCGTACCCAGGTAAGCCTCGATCACCCGCGGATCGCGGCGCACGTCCGCCGGCAGACCGTCGGCGATCTTGCGACCGAACTCCAATACGGTGATGTGATCGCACAGGCCCATCACCAACTTCACGTCGTGCTCGATCAACAGCACCGTCTTGCCACTTGCCTGCATCTTGCACATCAGTTCGCGCAAGCCTTCGGTTTCCGAGGCGTTCATGCCGGCTGCCGGTTCGTCGAGGGCGATCAACCGAGGCTCGGTGGCCAGGGCGCGGGCGATTTCCAGGCGCCGCTGATCGCCGTAGGACAGGTGCTTGGCCAGCTCACCGGCCAGATGGGCGATGCCCACGTAGTCCAGCCAGTAGCGCGCGGCCTGACGAATCTCACGCTCTTCGCGAACGCAGCCCGGGGTGCGCAGGATCGCGCCGAGCACGCCGCTGCGGGTACGCACATGCCGGCCGATCATCACGTTCTCCAGCGCAGTCATGTTGTGGAACAGACGAATGTTCTGGAACGTGCGCGAGATGCCCGCCTCCACCACCTTGTGCGGTTGCCGGATATCCAGCGGTTTGCCGTCGAAGAGCACGCGCCCTTGTTCGGCGCGGTACAGGCCGGTGAGCACGTTGAACAACGTGGTCTTGCCGGCGCCATTGGGGCCCAGCAACCCACGGATTTCACCCCGGCGGATGGTCAGGTCGATGGCATGCAGCGCCTGCAGCCCGCCGAAGAACTTGCTGACTTGATGCAACTCCAGAAGTGCGTCGTTCATGCTTTGTTCACCTCGTTGAGTGGCATGTCCACGGCGCGAGCACTGCCGGCGTCGGGCAGCGCGGCGTTCAGTGCAGCGGTCTGGACCGGTGGCTGCGGGTCGCCGTCATGCAGCTCGGCACGGCGTCGATCCGACGGCCACAGCCCCTCGGGGCGCCAGCGCATGACCACGATCAATGCCAGACCGAACACCAGCATGCGCAGGGTCGAGGCATCCAGCACATTGCGCAGGATGTCGCGGCTGATGAAGGTGACGTGATCCATCACCCACGGCTGTATCCAGCTCACCAGGTCGCGGAACAGCTCGGGCATCACCGACAGGATCAGCGCGCCGAGCACCACGCCGCGAATCGATCCCATGCCGCCGAGCACGACCATGGCCAGCACCATGATCGACTCGGTGAGGGTGAACGACTCAGGACTGACGAAGCCCTGGTAACTGGCGAACAGCACGCCGGAGACACCCCCGAAGGTGGCGCCCATGGCGAAGGCCAGCAGCTTGAGGTTGCGTTTGTTCAAGCCCATCGCCTGGGCCGCGACCTCGTCCTCGCGCAAGGCCATCCAGGCGCGGCCGATGCGCGACACCTCCAGCCGTTTGGACAGCACGATGCACAGCACCACGATCAGCAGGAAGAACAGGTAGTAGTTGATCACCGGCGATACCGGCAGGCCGAACAGGCTCCAGCTCTGCTGCAAGGACAGCAGCGGCGCCGGCCCCTCGCCCGGCGCATGCAACCAGGGCCCTGCGTCCACATGCAGGGGCGCGATGTCGCTGATGCCCTGGGGACCGTTGGTGAGGTTCACCGGCTGGTCCAGGTTGTTCATGAAGATCCGGATGATCTCGCCGAAACCCAGGGTCACGATCGCCAGGTAGTCGCCACGCAGCTTGAGCACCGGTGCGCCGATCAACACCCCGCAGACGGCTGCCGCCACGGCGGCCAGCGGGATGATCACCCATAGCGGCCAGTCCAGCACGCCGCTGACCAGACCCGCCAGGTTCAAGTGCGGCGAGGCCAGCAGCGCATACAGGTAGGCGCCGATGGCGTAGAAGCCGATGTAGCCCATGTCGAGCAGGCCGGCATAGCCGATCACGATATTGAGTCCCAGCGCCAGCAGAACGTAGAGCATCGCGAAACCGAGGATGCGCACCCAGGTGGGCCCCAGCATCGGGATGGCTTCGATCAGGAACGGCAAGGCGATGAATGCCAGCAACAGCACCAGGTAATGGCCCTTGAGGGTTTTCATGACAGCGCCCTCATGCTCGATCGGCCTGGCGTTCGCCAAGCAAGCCGTTGGGACGCAGCAGCAACACCAGGATCAGCACCGCGAAGGCGAAAATATCCTGATAGTTGGCCCCCAGGTAACCGCCGGTGAGCTGGCTCATGTACCCGGCCGCCAACGACTCGATCAGGCCCAGAAGCAGACCGCCGGCCATGGCTCCGAACAGGTTGCCGATCCCGCCCAGCACCGCCGCCGAGAACGCCTTGAGCCCTAGCAGCAATCCCATGTAGGCATCGGCCTGGCCATAGTTGATCGCTCGCATCACCCCGGCGATGGCCCCCAGGCCGGCGCCGATCAGAAAGGTGGCGCTGATCACCCGGTTGATGTTGATACCCATCAAGCCGGCCACCTCCTGGTTCTGCGCGGTGGCGCGCATGGCCTTGCCTAGGCGGGTCCTGTCCACCAGCAGCCAGAGGCCGACCATGATCACCACGGCGATCAGCATGATCGCCAGCTGGACATTGGTGATGGTCGCGCCGAACACATCGATGGACCGCGTTTGCACGACTTCGGGAAAGGTCTTGTAGCCGCGTCCCCAGATCATCATCGCCAGGTTCTGCAAGACGATGGAAATGCCGATGGCGAGGATCAGGGGCGTCAGCCGGGGCGCCTTGCGCAGCGGCCGGTAGGCGTATTTCTCCATGCCCTGGGCCAGTAGCATGCAGACCACCGCCGCCGCCATGATCGCCAGTAGCAAGGTGATGATGCCGGGGGCGAAGCCGGCTCCCGTCAACAGCGTCAGGACCGAGATGGTCACCATCGCTCCGACCATGACCACCTCGCCGTGAGCGAAATTGATCAGGCCGATGATGCCGTAGACCATGGTGTAGCCCAATGCTACCAGCGCATAGATGCTGCCCAGTACCAGCCCGTTGAGCACCTGTTGCAACAAGATATCGAATGTACCGTCCACGTGCTGAATCCTCGAAACTGCTTGGGTCGGCCGCATCGCGCACGCGCGAGGCGGCCAACTGGCCTGGCAGGTGGGAAAAGTCTTCTTGTTATGTGCCGGCGTGTGCCCGCTAGTTATGTGTGGTTCAGCTCAGTCGCGCTCGACCGAAAGCGTCTTCCAGCCGCCATCGATGAACTGGAACACGGTTGCCGCAGGGTTCTTCAGGTTGCCTTGCTCATCGAATGCGATGGTGCCGGTGACACCTTCGTAGCGCTGCTGCTTGAGCACCGGCAGGTACAGCTTGGGATCGTCCGATCCGGCCGTGACCATCGCCTGGATCGCTGCCCAGGTAGCGTCGTAGGCGGCAGGCGAAGACTGCACCACACCGACGCCGAACGTGTCCTTGAGCTTGCGTTCGAAGGCAGCGCCCTTGGGCATCTCCAGCAGCGGCGTGCCGTAGTTCCAGGCATAGGTGCCCTCGGCGGCGCTGCCAGCCATCTGCTTGAAGCTGTCGTTGGGCAGGTTGCCGATGTTCATGAACCGTGCCTTGAGGCCCAGGTTCTTCATCTGCTTGGCCATGGCGGCGGCCTGGTAGTCCAGGGCGGCGAAGAACACGGCGTCAGCCTGGCGAGCCTTGGCGGTGGTGAGGATGGCGTTGAAGTCGGTGGTCTTGTCGTTGCTGTACTCACGCACCACGACGTTGCCGTTGGCCGCCTTGACCGCCTTGGCGACCTCATCGGCCAGCCCCTGCCCGTAGGCGGTGCGGTCATCGAAGATGGCGATGCGCTGGGCCTGGAGCGTCTTGACCAGATAATTGCCTGCATAGCGCCCCAAGGTCGCATCGTCGTTGACGACCCGGAACACCGACGGGATGCCCTGGCGCGTCAGGGTGGGGTTGGTGGCCGAAGGCGAGATCTGCACGATGCCGGCAGCGGCGTAGATCTTCGACGCCGGGATGCTGGTGCCGGAATTGTAATGGCCGATCACCACGGCCACCTTCGCATCCACCAGCCGCTGTGCGACGGCCGTGCCGGTGCGTGGGTCGGCCACGTCATCTTCGGACACCAGCTTGAACTCGACCGGCTTGTCGCCGATTTTCAGGTGCTGCTGATTGGCCTCCTGCACCGCGATCTGGATGCCATGCTCCACATCCTGCCCCTGATGGGCCGAGGGGCCGGTCAACGGCCCGGCGAATCCGATCCTGACCACCTGGGTATCCGCCGCCTGCGCCACCCCCATGGTCATCAGCACGGTCAACGCGGTCGCGAGGGCTGAACGCCCTCCGTTGTTCTTGTACATGCTCAGCTCCCACTTGTGTTTGGATGAACCTCGACATCACTTACCGCATGCGAACTGGCAGGACTGCCGTTGCACTTGTAAGATAACAGTCAGCAGGCAACTGTCAATGGGTGTATGATAGCGGTGTCGCAAAACCATCAGCCAGACGAATGAGGCGCGCGACCCGAGACCACTCGTCATACAAGCCGTGTCAGTTGTTTGATAACCTAGCCCCACCTTCCCCGCAGGTGCGCTATGGTTCCCGCCATGAAAACGAGCGCGCCAGGCGCCACTTGCCGGAGATACCCCGTGATGAGCCCACCCGTTCCAGGAGCACCTTGCTTATGAATGCGTCGTTAGGTACGCGCCGCGCCAACCTCGCCGAAACCGTGATCCAGGAGCTGTCGAGCCGGATCGATAACGGCACCTATGGTCCCGGCGACAAGCTGCCGTCCGAGCAGGCGCTGTGCAAGGAGTTCAACGTCAGTCGGCCGGTAGTGCGCGAAGCCGTCGCCTCGCTGCGCCTGGGCGGGCGACTGATTGCGCGCCAGGGTGTCGGCGTGTTCGTGGTCGAGCAGGACGTCAAGCGCATCGGCTTCGCCATCGACAGCATCGTCGATGACGTGCGCGCCGCCGCGCAGATCCTCGAGCTACGCCTGGGCATCGAAACCGAGTCGGTGGCACGCGCGGCCGAGCGTCGCAGCCCGGCGAGCATGGCCGCCATCACCGAAGCGTTCGATCGCTTCAATACCCTCGACGGCGCCAGCCAGGAGGAAGAGGCCAAGGCTGATTTCGAGTTTCACCTGGCCATCGCCCGCGCCACCCAGAACCCCCACTTCACCCAGTTGCTCGAGGCGTTGGGCCCGGACATCATCCTCGACCTCAACCTCAAGCACGGCCAGGTGACCGGCAAGAACCGCCAGGCGCACATCAAGAAGATCGGTCGTGAACACGGCGCCATCCTTTCGGCGATCAGCATGGGCGATGTGAGCGGTGCGCGTACGGCCTTGCGCAAGCATCTGGAAGAAAGCCTGTCGCGTTACCAGCGCCTGCTCGACAGCAAGCCCTGAGCCGATCGCCGTCCAGCGCAGAATGCCCCGTAGAGTTGCCCCCAAGGGGCGGCGATCGCTGGCTTCAGAGGCCCAGGCAGACGTACTTGATCTCCAGGTAATCCTCGATGCCGTAGCGCGCCCCCTCGCGCCCCAGGCCCGAGGACTTGACACCGCCAAAAGGCGCCACCTCGGTGGCCACCACCCCAACGTTCACGCCGACCATGCCGTATTCCAGGGCCTCGCTCACCCGCCACACCCGTCCGACATCCTGGGTATAGACATACGCTGCCAGGCCGAACTCGGTGGCATTGGCCTGGGTGACCACGTCCTGTTCGGTCTCGAAGCGGAAAATCGGCGCCACCGGCCCGAAGATTTCCTCTCGCGCCACACGCATCTCGGCGCTCACGTCCGCCAGCAGCGTCGGCTCGAAGAAAGCCTCGCCCAGCGCATGCCGACACCCGCCGCTGACCACTCGCGCGCCGGCCTGTACGGCGTCGTCCACCAATTGCTGGACGCCTTGCACTGCCCGCCCGTCGATCAGCGGGCCGACCTGGGTAGTGGGCTCATCGCCCGGCCCTATGACCAGCTCGCCCACGCGCTCGGCGAAACGCGCCACGAAGCGTTCGTAGAGGCCGCCCTGCACGTAGAAGCGGTTGGCGCAGACACAGGTCTGCCCGCTGTTGCGAAACTTGGCGATCAGGGCCCCTTCCACGGCCTTCTCCAGGTCTGCATCGTCGAACACGATGAACGGCGCATTGCCCCCCAGCTCCAGGGTCACCTTCTTCACCGTCGCCGCGCACTGCTGCAGCAACTGGATGCCGATGGGCGTGGAACCGGTGAATGACAGCTTGCGCACCACCGGGCTGGCGGTGAGCTCGGCGCCGATGGCTGCCGAATCGCCAGTGACCACATTCAGCACACCGGCCGGGATACCCGCGCGCTCGGCCAGCACGCACAGCGCCAGGGCGCTGAACGGCGTCTGCGAGGCGGGCTTGAGCACCAGCGTGCAACCGGCCGCCAGGGCCGGCGCGGCCTTGCGGGTGATCATCGCCGCCGGGAAATTCCACGGCGTGATTGCCGCACAGACACCAATCGGCTCCTTGGTGACCATCAGCCGACGATCGGCCGCAGGCGAGGGAATCACATCGCCATAGATCCGCTTGCCCTCCTCGGCATAGAACTCCACATAAGCGGCGGCGAAGGCGATTTCACCAGCAGACTCGGCCAGCGGCTTGCCTTGCTCGGCCGTCATGATCCGCGCCAGGTCCTGCTGATGGGTCATGATTTCCCGAAACCAGGCTTGCAGCTTTTCGGCACGCGCCTTGGCGGTGAGCGCGCGCCAGGCTGGCAGGGCGTTCTGGGCCGCGGCGATGGCGCGCCGGGTGTGGGCAGCGCCCATCCTCGGCACGTGCCCCAGCACGTGGCCGGTAGCGGGGTTGATGACGGCAATGCGTTGACCGTCTTCGGCGCTTTGCCAGGTTCCGTCGATGTAGCAGTTTTCACGCAGCAGGTCGTGATCGGCAAGGTTCATGTCGATTGGCTCGCTCGATGAGATGAAAAAGTGGGGCCATGCTGCGCCCCACCCGAGGTGAAATCAGCGCTGGGCCTGCAAGGCCTTGTCGCGGATCTGGCTGAGGGTCATGCGCGGGGTCAGCGCTTCGGGATCGACCTGGATCTCGATCAGCGCCGGCTTGCCACTGGCCTGGCAGCGCTCGAAGGACGCCACGAAATCCTCGGTGCGGGTGACGGTCTCCCCATGCAGCCCGTAGGCACGGGCCAAGGCAGCGAAATCCGGATTGTGCAACTCGGTGCCAGAAACGCGACCGGGGTAATTGCGCTCCTGGTGCATGCGAATGGTCCCGTACATGCCGTTGTTGATCACCAGGGTGATCAGGCGCGCGTCATAGTGCGCTGCCGTCGCCAGCTCCTGGCCGTTCATCAGGAAGCAGCCGTCACCGGCGAATGCCACAACGGTGCGCTCCGGATAGGTCAGCTTGGCTGCCACAGCCGCCGGCACCCCGTAGCCCATCGAGCCGTTCGTCGGTCCCAGCAAGGTGCGGAACCGGCGGTGCTGGTAGCCCCGGTGCACCCAACCGGTGTAGTTGCCGGCGCCGCAGGTCAGGATGCTGTCGGCTGGCAGGTGCGCGTTCAGCCAGGCGATCACCTCGCTCATCTGCACCTCGCCTGGCGAGCGTGGCGTGTCGAAG
The DNA here is from genome assembly GCF_016518545.1 of Pseudomonas sp. S30. Lineage (GTDB taxonomy): Bacteria > Pseudomonadota > Gammaproteobacteria > Pseudomonadales > Pseudomonadaceae > Aquipseudomonas. The sequence continues at coordinate 23,723 of NZ_JACVTO010000010.1, read as the reverse complement.
TTGCCCAGATAGCCGCTGTTGAGGCTGCGGGTCCAGTCGTCGAACGCCTGGGGGCGCACCGCCGGGAGTCGGTTGACCTCGCGCAGGAAACTGCCGGGGCCGGCATTGATGCCCACCGTCGGCTGGTAAACCCGCCCGATTTCCTCGGCACTGGCGTGTACGTGCACCAGCGCCTGTTTCGGCACGGGAATGTCCACCAGGGCATAGCCGCCCGTGGTCATCTCGCCCAGCCGCGCGCCGACCACGATCAGCAGGTCGGCCTGCCTGACGGCCTCCACCAGCACGGGACCTGCGGCCAGACCCAGGTCGCCGGCATAGTGCGAATCGGTGTTATCGAACAGGTCCTGGCAGCGGAACGATGCTGCCAGCGGTATGTTCTGGGTATGCACGAAGGTCTTCAGGTCGGCCACCGCCTCGGCTGTCCAGCCGCCGCCTCCGGCGATCAGCAGTGGACGCTCGGCCTTGGCCAGCAACTGCTGCAGGGCCTCCAGCGCCTGGGGCGCCGGTGCAGCCTCGACGCGCTGAGCAGGTCGCGCATCCTGCACCTGCACCCGATCGGTCAGCATGTCCTCGGGCAGCGCCACCACCACCGGCCCGGGCCGACCATTGATGGCGCGTTGAAAAGCCTGGTTGACCAGCTCTGGAATGCGCGCGGCATCGTCGATCTGCACCACCCATTTGGCCATCTGACCGAACATGCGGCGGTAGTCGACTTCCTGGAAAGCCTCGCGCTCGATCTGGTCACGGGCGACCTGGCCGATGAACAGGATCATCGGCGTGGAGTCCTGGTAGGCGGTATGAACCCCTACCGACGCATTGGTGGCGCCAGGACCGCGGGTCACCATGCAGATGCCCGGCTTGCCGGTGAGCTTGCCGTAGGCCTCGGCCATGTAGGCCGCGCCACCCTCCTGGCGACACACCACCAGGTCGATCTGGTCCTGCACGTCGTGCAGGGCATCGAGCACCGCCAGGTAGCTTTCACCCGGCACGCAGAAGGCACGCTCGACACCGTTGATGCGCAGTGCGTCGACCAGGACCTGGCCACCGCTGCGGTAGTTTTCGCAGTTGCTCATTGTTGTTCTCCCACAGGCTGCGTGATCAGATGACCGAATCTTCCAGGAACGGCTTGTTGTCGATGACGCGCTGATAGGACAGCGCCCCCAGGTCCAGCGAGCGGTAGCCGCCGTAGGTGATGAGCTCGGACAGCCCGCGGCCGATCGCCGGCGCCTGCTGCAAGCCGTGACCGCTGAAGCCGTTGCAGAACAGGAAATTTCGGACCTGGTTGTGCGGCCCGACAATGGCGTTGTGATCGAGCACGCAGAAGTCGTAGTGCCCGGCCCAGAAGTTGACGACCTTGATGCCTTCGAACGCCGGCACGCGCTCGGCGAGGATCGGCCAGACCTCTTCGTCGAATTCCTCGTGCATCACGTCGAAGTCGTCGAAGTCCACCTGCGGGTCGACCTTCGGATAGGTGCCGCCCAGGTAGAACTGGCCTTCCGGACGGAAGAACACACCGGTCGGATCGATGGTCAGGGGTACCGTGCCCTGCAGCGGCGTGCGGCAATCGAACACGAACAACGAGCGGCGCCGCGGCTCTACCGGGATGTCCAGGCCCGCCATGCGCGCGACCTGGGTACCGCGAGTGCCGGCACAGTTGACCAGCACGCCACAGCCTATGCGCTCGCCGCTGGCCAGTTGCACGGCGATGATGCGGTCACCCTCGCGCAGGATGTCGACCACCTCGTTTTCGATGTACTCCACGCCCATCGCGCGCGCCTTGCGCCGAAAACCATTGAGCATGCCGAGGCTGTCGAACCAGCCCTCGCCTGTCTGGCCGTAGCTGGCGCCTGCCAGGGTGTCGATGTTCACCCAGGGAAACTTGCGCTGGAGCTGCTCGGGGTCCAGCAGGTGCACGTCGGCGCCGTGGGACACCTGGGTATCGTGAAGACGGCGTAACACCTCGAAACCCTTGTCGTCGCCGAGAAACAGGTAGCCATTTTCGTGGAATGCAAGATCCGGACGATCACCGTCGACCTGCATCACCTCCGGGAACTGGCGTACGAACTCGGCACCGAATTTGGAAATCTCGATGTTGATCGGGTTGGAGAACTGCTGGCGAATCGAGCTGCTCGACAGCGCGGTGGCCGACTTGTTGTACGTCCAGTCGCGCTCGATGACCAGCACCGAGCCCTGGAAATCGGGATTGTTCGCCAGGAAGTAGCCGGTGGCGCTGCCGTTCACCGCGCCGCCGACGATCACCACATCGTAGTTCTGTTGTTTAGCGGTGCTAGCCATGGAATGAGCTCTCTTGAGAAAACGGGGCCCCCGGCAGCAGCGGGGTCGCCCGCCAGGGACGTCTACGGGTGCATGGCAACGGCCTGGACAGTACTTTCGGGCACGCCCGTGGCCCTGTCCGCCGTGCCGGACCATCAGATCGGCTACTTGGGGTCTTCGAAATGCCCGGCCCCGGCGAAGTTGCCGCCGTGGTAACGTGCCGCCGGCTCGTCCGGGCGCAGAGGCGCATGCTCGGCCAGGATCTTGTCGCGGTAGTGGTCGGCGCTGTCCTTGGGCACATAGCCAATCGAGGAGGCCAGGCGGTTGTCCCACAGGCTCTCGCGGTTGGCCGACATGCCGTAGACGATCATGTGTCCGACGCGGGGCGCCAGCAGCGCACGCTCGGTGAGTTGCGCGAAGTCATCGAACGACAGCCAGGTGGCGAGCATGCGGCGGTCCAGCGGCTCGGGGAACGACGAGCCGATGCGCAGGTTCACCGACTCGATGGCGAACTTGTCCCAGTAGTAGCGACCCAGGTCTTCGGCGAAACACTTGCTCACCCCGTACAGGCTGTCTGGCCGGTGCGCAGCGGTGGCATCGAGGGTCTCGGTGCGGTCATGAAAGCCGATGGCATGGTTGGAACTGGTGTACACCACCCGCTTCACGCCGTTGCGCCGCGCCGCCTCGTAGATGTTGTAGGTGCCGACGATGTTGCCGTTGAGGATCTTGGCGAACGTGTCCTCGAGCGGCACGCCACCGGCGTGTACGATGGCATCGACACCTTCGGTCAACGGCAGCACGTCCTCGAAATTGCCCAAGTCGCAGCGAACCAGCTCCTCGTGGGGTGCGGCCGTGCCCAGGTCGGCGATGTCGGTCAGGCGCAGTTCATCGGCGAACTGCGCCAGGTGACGGCGCAGCACGCTGCCCAGACGGCCGGCAGCACCGGTGATCAACAGACGTTTGAATGGCTTGCTCATGATGTCCCTCGATTCGAATTCGGTTGCTCAGCTCAGCGCCGCGAAGGCTTCGCTCAGTTGTTCCAGTGCCTGCTGCAGTTGCTCACGAGAGGTGGCGAAGGACAGTCGTACATAGGGCTCCACGCCGAATGCCGACCCCGGCACCGTGGCCACCTTGCCAACCCGCAGCAGGTAGGCCGACAGGTCGGTGTCGTTGGCGATCAGCTGTCCGTCCGGGGTGCGCTTGCCCATGAAAGCGCCGACCTCGGGAAAGGCATAGAACGCCCCCTGCGGCATCTGCAACTTGAGGCCCGGGATACTGGCCAGTCCTTCCATCACCAGCGCCCCGCGCGCCTGATACTCGCGATTGGCTTCGCGCACGAAATCCTGGGGCCCCTCCAGCGCCGCCGCCGCCGCCAGCTGCGAAATGCTCGAGGGGCAGGTGGTGGTCTGCGACTGGGTCTTGTTCATGGCCACGATCAGCGCCTTCGGGCCTGCTGCGTAGCCCAGGCGGTAGCCAGTCATGGCATAGGCCTTGGACACGCCGTTGATCAGCAGCGTACGTTCCCGCAGCTGCGGACACGCGGTGACGAACGACACGAAGGGCTGGTCGCCCAGCACGATGTGCTCATAGATCTCGTCCGAGATCACCCACACATGGGGATGGCGCTCCAGCACCTCACCCAGCGCCGCCAGCTCTTCACGGGTGAAGATCGCACCGCTGGGGTTGTTCGGCGAATTGAGCATGACCCAGCGGGTACGCGGCGTGATCGCAGCGTCCAATTGCTCGGCCGTGACCTTGAAGCCCTGCTCTGCGCCGCACGGGATGACCACCGGCACACCACCGTTGAGAATCGCCATGTCGGTGTACGACACCCAGTAAGGCGCTGGCGTGATGACTTCGTCGCCCGGCTCCAGGGTTGCCAGGAAGGCGTTGAACAGCAATTGCTTGGCGCCGTTACCCACGCAGATCTCGTCAAGGCCGTAGATCAGGTCGTTTTCCCGGGCGAACTTGTCCACCACCGCCTGGCGCAGACGTTCCAGCCCATTGGGCGCCGTGTAGTGATTGTTGCCGGCCAGCATCGCCTGATATGCGGCCTGGATGACATGCGCCGGCGCGTTGTAGTCCGGCTCGCCGAGCGCCAGGTTGATCACCGGTTCGCCTGCGGCCAGCATCTGCTTGGCCAGTACCGACACCGCCATGCTCGGTGAACTCTTCACCGCACGCACCCGACTGCTTTGAATGTCCATCGCTCAGCCCTCCTTGGCGGCGTCGAAACCGTAGTCGTCACGCGCCTGTTCGGCGCTGATGTAGCCGTAGCGCAGATCGCGTTCCACCAACTGGCGGTCGCGCTGACGCGGGTCGCCGTAGCCGCCGCCACCGGGCAGGCGCAGGATCAGGCGGCGCTCGGCCGGGACCCACTGCTGGCCCTTGCCGCGCAACAGGCTGGCGTCGTCCAGGCCGACGAAGCCTTCGGCGCCTGAGCGTCCGCCTTCCAGGCCGCGAGCCGGATACTGGATGCGGTCGAACATGGCGCTGAAGCGGAAGCTGTAGCCCTCGGCCGCCGACACCTCGATCTCCTGGCCCAGGCCGCCGCGCAGCCGGCCAGCACCGCCAGAGCCCTCACGCAGCTCCTTGCGCCAGACCACTACCGGTCCTGCGTGCTCGGTGGCCTCCACCGGCATGGTATGAACGCCACTGGGGAACGCGGTGGCGCTCAGACCATCGGCCGCCGAGCGAGCGCCCATGCCGCCGCTGTTGAACATCAGCATTTCGGCGTGGCGACCCTCGGCGTTACTCGGCAACGGCCGCACGCTCAGGTGCAGGTTCCACAAGGCGCTGGCCCCTTCGGCCGGCACCTCGCCCGGCAGGCACTTGTGCAGCGCGCCGAGCACCAGGTCCGGTACGAAGTGGCCCAGGACATGGCGCACCGACACGGGCGCCGGGTGCTTGGCATTGAGGATGCAAACTTCAGGCGCCGTCACCTCGAAGGGCGCCAGCGAAGCCGTGTTGTTGGGAATCTGCGGCGCGACGATGCACTTCAGGCCATAGCAGGCATAGGCCTTGGCGTATCCCAGAGGCACGTTGATACCGAACTGGCTCATGCCCGAAGTGCCGGTGAAGTCGCTCTTGATCCCGTCAGGGCCGACCGTCAGCGTCACCGCCAGCGTCACGGGTACATCGTAGCCATCCAGGGTCATGCTGTTGCTGTAGGTGCCGTGCGGCAGCGACTTGAAGCACTCCAGAGTAGCGCGCCGGCTGTGTTCCAGGATGAAGCCGCCGATATGCTCCAGATCGTCCAGGGCGAACTCCTCGAGCATGTCCAGCAGGCGACGGTGACCCGTTTCATTGCAGGCCGACAACGCGTAGAAGTCGCCGACCACCCGATCGTTCTCGCGCACGTTGTTGCGCAGGATGTTGATCAGGTCGCGGTTGACCTTGCCGCGCTCGAACAGCTTCATGATCGGGATGAACAGGCCCTCCTCGTACACTTCACGCGCATCAGGCCCGAAGCCGCGACCGCCGATGTCCACCACGTGAGCCGTGCTGGCGAAGTACCCGATCAGCTTGCCCTTGTAGAACGAGGGCGAAACGATGGTGATGTCGTGCAGGTGGCCAGTGCCCTTCCACGGGTCATTGGTCACATACACATCGCCTTCGAAGATGTTGTCCTCACCAATGTCCTTGATGAAATGCACCACGGCCTCGGCCATGGTGTTGACGTGCCCCGGCGTGCCGGTGACCGCCTGGGCGAGCATGTTGCCGGCGCGGTCGAACACGCCGGCCGACAAGTCGCCGGCCTCGCGCACGCTGGTGGAGAACGCGGTACGGATCAGCGTCAGCGCCTGCTCTTCGACCACCGAGACCAGGCGATTCCACATCACCTGCATTTGAATGTCGATCAACATGTCACTCATGGTTCTGTCTTCCGAGTCAGGCGTTAGCGGCGCACAACCAGCAGGCAGCCATCAGGCTGGACTGTGGCCGTGAAGTTGGACGTTACGAAGGTCGAAGTCTCGCGCTCTACGATGATCGCCGGGCCGTCGACGCGCGCGCCTACCTGCAGCGCTTCACGGGGATGGATACCGGCGTCGACGAAACCGCCTGCAGCGACGTCGAACACCTGACGTCGAGCGATCTCCTGGGCGCGATAGGCGGCGCTCACCATGTCGATATGATCGACCGGTGGCAGCGGCGAACTGACCCGCACCGACCAGCTCACGATCTCGACATCCGGCCCTTCGATGGGACGACCGAAGAAGCGGGTATAGGCCTCTTCGAACACAGCCTTGAAATGCGCCGTATCGGCTGCCGTGAAGCGCTTGAACGGCAGGGCCACCGGAATCTCCCAGCCCTGGCCGACGTAACGCATGAAGGCGGTGCACTCCATCTGCGGCTCGCCTTCGGGCATGCCCTGGCGCAGGAACCCGAGCGCCTCCACCCTCATCTCTTCGATCACGGCATTGACCGCCTGCGCATCGAACTCGGACAGGCGCACGAAGGCGCTGCGAACGGCTTCGTAGCCGAACGGCGCGCGCAGAAAGCCGATGGCCGAGCCCACACCGGCACCGGCCGGCACGATGAACCTGGACACCCCCATCTTTTCGCACAGCCGCGCAGCATGCAGCGGACCGCCGCCCCCGAAGGTGATCATGGTGTAGTCGGCGATGTCCTTGCCGCTCTCGACCGCATGCACGCGACCGGCGTTGGCCATGTTCTCGTCGACCACCTCGCAGACCCCGAAGGCTGCGGTTTCAGGAGCCATGCCCAATGGCTGGCCGATCACCCGGGCCATGGCATCGGCGCCGCTGGATACGGACAAGCGCAAGGCGCCGCCTGCGAAGTTGTCGGCATCCAACCGGCCGAGCAGCAGGTTGGCGTCGGTGATGGTCGGCTCCAGCCCACCCCGCCCATAGCAGGCCGGGCCAGGTTCGGAAGCCGCGCTGTGCGGGCCGACACGGATCTGACGCATGCTGTCGATACTGGCGATGGACCCTCCGCCAGCGCCGATTTCGACCATCTCCACCACCGGGATGGAGATCTGCATGCCACTGCCTTTCTTGAAACGGTAGGTGCGCGCCACCTCGAAGGTCTTGGCGGTTTTCGGCACCTGGTCTTCGATCAGGCAGATTTTCGCCGTGGTGCCGCCCATGTCGAACGACAGCACATTGTCCAGGCGGTAGCGGCGGGCGATGTCGGCGGCGAAGATCGCCCCACCGGCAGGACCGGATTCCACCAGCCGCACCGGAAATTCGGCGGCGCTCTGGACCGAGATGATCCCGCCGCCGGAGTGGATCATGAACACCGGACACTCGGCGCCCTCCTGGCGCAAGGTGACCACCAGGCGATCCAGGTACGACTTGATCAGCGGTTTGACGTAGGCGTTTGCACACACGGTATTGAAACGTTCGAACTCGCGCATCTGCGGCGAGACTTCGCTGGAGATCGACACCGAAAGCCCTGGAAGGCGCGTCTGCAACGCGTCGCGCAGTTGCCGCTCATGGGCACCGTTGACATAGCTGTGGATGAAGCCGATGGCCACGCTTTCATAGTCGCCTTCGGCGATCCGCTCGACCAGCGCATCGATCTCGGCGCGCTGGGGCGCGATCAGTACGCGGCCCTTGACGTCCAGACGTTCACGCAGAGTGAAGCGGTGGTCGCGCTCGATCAACGGCGGCGGCAGGACGATGTTGATGTCGTACTGCTCGAAACGGTTTTCGGTACGCATCTCGAGGGTATCGCGAAATCCCTCGGTAGTGATGAAGGCCGTGCGTGCGCCACGGCGCTCGATCAGGGCGTTGGTGGCCAGGGTCGTGCCGTGGATCAGCTGGTCGATGTCCGCAAGCCTCAGGCCCGCCTGCTCGACGACCTGGCGCACGCCCGAAAGAATGGCCCGCTCAGGCAATGCGTAGTCGGTCAGGATCTTGGTCGAATACAGCACGCCGTCCACGTCCAGCGCGATATCGGTGAAGGTGCCGCCTATGTCCACGCCGACCCGGCATGATGTCGCAGTCATCGTCATATCCCCTGATAAAGCCTTGTAGTTGTATCGAGCTCATCGCCTGAAGCTGCACAGGCGACACGTCGTAAGTTATATGTTGTCTTACAGGTGGTCAAGCAGTGATTCTCATGCCGCGCGATCCGCGAACCGCCTGCAGAACACTCAGGCGATCCCGTCACCCCGCCTCTCAGCCCAAGGTCTTGACCATTCGCCCGCCCCCTACCGCCTGAGCGGTGGGAAAGACCTCGAGGCGCGAGACGTCTACCTGGCGAGGCATCTTCAGTGCCGCCAGCAGCAGCTCGGCGATGTCCTGCGGCTGTATCGATTCGTAACCGTCGTACAGCTCGCTCCCCGCTGCCTGCATACCCATTGCCGTGCGATACAGCTGCGTCTGCACCCGTCCCGGCGCAATTTCGGTCACCCGTATGCCGGTGCCCAGCAGGTCGCAGCGAAGCGCGTCGCAGAACAGACTCACACCCGCCTTGGAAGCGCCATACACCGCAGCCCCAGGATGGGCCGCCCGCCCCGCGCTCGAACCGATGAAAAACAGGTGCCCCCTGCCCCGCTCGAGCATACCTGGAAGCGTCTGCCGGGCAAGGTGCAGCGGCGCCTTGAGGTTGATGTCGAGCATGGCATCGATCTGCTCCGGCTCGATGTCCTGGAACGCCGCGCGTGACGACAGGATCCCGGCATTGTTGACCAGCACGTCGATAGCCAGACCTGCCAGCGCCTGACTCAGCGCCTCGCCATCGCGAACGTCGGCCTGCAGGGTGCGCACCCCAGGCTCGCGAGCCAGTTCCGCCAACGCCTGCTCGCTACGGCCGAGCGCGATCACTTCCATTCCGGCATCGCGCAGCGCCAGCACGATGGCCTGGCCAATGCCACTGGTGGCTCCGGTCACCAGCGCATGGCGATATCCCTCTGGAAAGGCTGCTTCAGGCATAGATGTAGCCTCCACTGACGATGACGTTTTCGCCCGTGGCGTAGGAGTTGCGGCTGCTACCCATCATCACGATCCACTCGGCGATTTCCGCAGGCTCCGCGGCGCGCCCCAGCGGGTTGGCCGCGGCCAGCTCCCCCAGAAAGCCCAGTTGCCTGGCTCGCTCGGTGGCAAAGCCGGCCGGCGCCACCGAGTTGACCAGGATCTGGTCCTTGGCACAGGCCTGGGCGAACGACTTGGTCAGGCTCACCACCGCTGCCTTGGTTGCCGCATAGTGCGCGTTCTGCGGGTGGGCCTTGAAGGCATCCACGGACGTGACATTGACGATCCGGCCGGTCACCGCCGGGGCCGCCACGTAGGCTTGCATGTGCCGCGCGGCGGCCACCATCATGTGGTAGGTGCCCTTGATGTTCACCGCATTCTCCAGATCCCACTCTTCATCGGTGATCTCGAAAATGTCCTTGCGTGGATAGATGGCCGCGCTATTGACCAGACAGTGCACCCTCCCCAGAGACGAGACGATCCGATCGAACGCGCCATGGGCAGTCTCGCGCCGAGCGATGTCGCCGACCGCTACGGCAACCTGCGCACCCAACTCGCGCAACGCCTGGGAGGCGTGCTCCAGCAACTGTTCATTGCGGTCGATGAGACCGATCTTTTCGGCCCCGCGCTTGACCATCAATCGCGCCGTCTCCAACCCCAGGCCCGACGCACCGCCCACGATCACCACCGTCTGCTTGTCCACGCAACACCTCCATGATTGAGTCTTTACGTAAGATGCCTGTTGTCTTACATTTGGTCAAACATCAAAACGCCTACAGGTTCCTCGATGCCCGCCGCCAGCCGCTTGCCCGTCGACTCAGCGCACGCCCGTGATCGAGTACTGACGGCGGCCACTCGACTATTCGCGCAGCATGGTTACCAGGCCATCGGCCTGCGCGACCTCGCAGGCCACCTGGGCGTCAGGGCCGGCTCGCTGTATCACCACATCGAAAGCAAGCAGGCCCTGCTGTTCGAACTGATTGAGTCGAGCCTCACCGACCTGCTCTACGAAACCCGCCAACGCCTCAAGGGCCTGCACACACCGGAGGATCGATTGGAAGGGTTCGTACTGGCCTTCATCACCTATCGCCAATCCCGACCGGACCAGTTGACGCTGCTCACGCGCGAAGCGATCAACCTCGACCCGGACCAGTGGGCCCAAGTGGAGCGGCTCAAGGAGCGCTACGCCAACTTGCTGGTGGACATCGTGGCCGAGGAATGCCGACTGAGCGGCCCAACCTCCCTCGCCCACGCCATTGCCCACGCCGTGCTGAGCCTGCTCAGCGGCCAATCGCACTGGAACGCCAGCGTGGACGTGCGCGAGCAGGTGATCGGCTTCGTTCAAGGCATCGTCGGTACGGGAAAGATGCGGTCGTGCTGAGCGCGCAAGAGTCTGGCCTGCTCATCTGGACAGGGTATGGACCCTGGCGACTCGATCCGTCGCCAACGCCGCCGTGGGCGTAGTGTCAGCCATCGGCGGGAACCCGATGCGCATCCGGAGATTGGTGGCATATGGATTCAAGGCCTGGAGCTGGATTGAACCGGTTTAGCCAGACGTTCACAGTCAGGGTGTGCTGCTCAGCGGCAGGCGAAGGGAGAAGAGTCAAGGTCAACCCGCTGATCAAGGCCATAGCACTATCGGCAAAGTGATATGCATTGGAGTTTTGCGTTCGTGTCTTTGCCTGTAATCTGCGAGGTTTGTAGGACTCGAAGCAAGGATTGCGTAAGGTATGTCTCCGTTCGCCCAGGATAAAAGTCTCGTCATCGACCTCGAGGTCAATCCCGCCAAGGCAGATGAAATTTTCAAAGTCGCAGCCCTGCGCGAGGACAGGGACGTCGCGCTGGAGTTCGACGTCAACAAGGATCTGCCACAAGTACTGGCTCAGGTAGACGACCTGGCCAATGGGGCGGACTACCTGCTCGGGCACAATGTGATCAACCACGATCTGCGGATCCTGCGCCAGCAGGCTTCCAACATGCTGCTGCACGAATTGCCTGCCGTGGACACCTTGCGTCTCTCGCCTCTGGCATTTCCACGTAATCCCTATCACCGGCTGGTGAAGGACTACAAGCTGGTTCGCGATACGCTGAACTCGCCACTGGCAGACTGCCGGCTTACCCTGACCTTGTTCAACGACCAGCGCCAGGCATTCGCCGAGCTGCATCGGGCTGAGCCTGACGAACTGCTGTGCTATCAGGCACTGTTGGCACCTACGCCGGAGCGGGACGCCGGTGGGCTGTTTGCCTCACTGACGGGGCGTACCGCGGTGGCGGTCGAGGAGATTGCCCCCCTTATCGAGCGCCAACTGGTGGAAAAGGATCCTCATACCCACCGTGATCTCAAGGTGTGCCGTACCCGCCTGGATACTCTTCTGGCCGAAGATCTGCACGATGAAAAAGCGCACTTGCCCCTGGCCTACGTGCTGGCCTGGCTGCGCGTGTCAGGCGGCAACTCGGTGCTGGCGCCCTGGGTACGTCATCAGTTCCCCAAGGTCGGCGCACTGATCCGCGAGCTGCGCGACCGCCCCTGTGGCCGTGACGACTGCCGCTACTGCCAGACCACCCACAACCCCCGTCACGAGCTCCAACGCTATTTCAACTACGCGGATTTTCGCCAGGAGCCCTCTGGTAAGTCCTTGCAGCACGACATCACCTTGGCAGGCATGCAGGGCAAACATGTCCTGGCCGTACTCGCTACCGGCGGCGGCAAGTCGATCACCTATCAACTGCCCGCGCTCAATCGCTTCCATCGCAACGCCAGCCTCACCGTAGTCATCTCGCCGCTGCAATCGCTGATGAAGGATCAGGTCGACGGCCTGCTGAAAAAAGGCGTTAATTGCGCCGCAGCCTTCAACGGTTTGCTAACCATGCCCGAACGCGCCGATGTTCTGGACAAGATCCGCCTGGGCGATATCGGTATTGTGCTGGTCTCTCCCGAACAATTTCGCAGCCGCGCGTTCTGCAGCGCCATCGAACAACGCGAAGTCGGCGGATGGGTCTTCGACGAGGCGCACTGTCTGTCGAAGTGGGGGAACGACTTCCGGCCCGACTACCACTACGTTTCCCGCTACATCGCCAAGTACCACGCCGGCCGCAAACCCGCACCGATCGGCTGTTTCACGGCCACCGCCAAACCCCAGGTACTCGCCGATATTCGCGCCCATTTCAAGGATGCCCTGAACGTCAGGTTTCAGGAGTTCCTCGGCAGCCACGAGCGAAGCAATCTCAGGCTGGAAGTGATGCCCTGCACCCGAGCTGAAAAATGGCCTCGGGTACATCGGCTTCTCGAGGAGGTGTTGTCGCAACAGCCGGGCGCAGCCGTGGTGTTCGTGTCCAGTCGCAAAGCGGCCGAACAACTGGCGGGATTCCTCCAGCAACAGGGCCTGGCCTGCCGACACTTCCATGCCGGAATGAAACCTGCCGAAAAGCTGGAAGTCCAGGCGAAGTTCAAGACCGGAGCGATTCCGATCATGGTCGCCACCAATGCCTTCGGCATGGGCGTGGACAAGGAAGACGTGCGCCTGGTGGTGCATGCCGACGTACCGGGATCGCTCGAGAACTACTTGCAGGAGGCCGGACGTGCCGGTCGCGACCAGCAGCCGGCACTGGCTGTACTGCTCTATGATCCTCAGGACATCGAGACTCAGTTCGGACTGTGCGAACGCGCCTGTCTGAGCCACCGCGACATCCAGCAGATCCAGAAGAAGCTGAACAGCGAATTCAGGCGACGAGGCCAGAAAGAGCTGGTGATCACTGCCGGCGAAATCATCATGGATGATGCTATCCAGACATCCTTCGAAAGCGATGCACACGACGCCGATGCCAAGGTGATCACCGCGGTGGCCTGGCTGGAGCGCGGCGGCTACCTGACACGCGAGGAAAATCACACGCAGATCTTCCCGTCGCGCCCGACCGTTACCCGCGAAGAGGCCGAGCGCCGTCTGCGCGCATCGACCCTGCCCGAGCGTCGTCTTGCAGAATACCTGGCCATCTACGGCTATCTATGCCGGGCCAGTGGCGATGACAGGATCAATACCGACAACCTGGTGACGCTGACCAGCCTCGAACCTCAGGAAGTCGCCCACATCCTGAAGGACCTCGAGGCACGGGAACTGCTGGTCAGCGATACGCAGTTCACCGCAGTGCTGAGCAACGGCCGCACGGAAAACTCAATGCATCGGCTGCAGGAATTGCTGACGTTGGAAAAGGCCTTGCTGGACGTCATGGCCGAACAGTCACCCGAGGCCACCGACGGTTCCTGGCAGGACATCAATGTCTCGACCCTCACCTCGGGACTCAAGGTTCGGCTGGCACGCAACGATATCTTGCCCCTGCACGTGCTGCGCTTGTTGCGAGGCCTTTCACCCGATCGTGATGGCAACCAACAGCCGCGGCTGAATAGCTTCGACCTACGCCAGCTCAGCCATGACTACATCCGTCTGAGCGTGCGCCACCCACACGGCTGGAACGGGCTCGCCGCCGTCAGCACAATCCGTGGCGTGGTAGCCAGCAAGCTACTCCAACATCTGCTGGACAAGCTCACGGCGCGGCGCAAGAACCAGCTGGTCAGCGCCACGTTCGGCGAGCTGGTCGCGCTGCTCGACCAGGACCTGGAATTGCAACAGCTTGTGCCTGGTAAACGCGAAAAGTACGTCGAACGCATCCTGCTGTTCCTGCACCGCCAGGAGGTGCTCTGCCTCAACCATGGCGTTACCGTGATGCGTCGGGCGATGACATTGAAAGTCGACCTTCAACGTCCGCGATTCCTCAAGGACGACTACGAGCGCCTCGACCAGCACTACCGGGAGAAGCGTATCCAGGTACACGTGATGCGTGAGTACGCCGAGCGTGCCCAACAAGACCCGAACGCGGCGCGGGGTTTGCTGGCCGACTATTTCGGCAGCGATCAGGCAAGCTTTCTCAGACGCTATTTCGCCGGTCGTGAAGCCGTGCTCAAGTACGCCACGAGCGAAGCGTCCTGGGACAGTATCGTACTGGCGCTGAGCGATACCCAGCGCACCATCGTCACCGATGACCTGGACAGCAATCGCCTGGTGCTCGCCGGACCAGGCTCTGGCAAGACACGGGTGATCGTGCACCGTATCGCCTACCTGCTGCGGGTCCGTCGGGTGCCCGCAAGCGCCATCGTCGCGCTCACGTTCAATCGCCACGCCGCCAATCAGATCCGCAAACGCCTGGTCACCCTGGTAGGCGCCGATGCCTACGGTGTCAGCGTGATGACCTATCACAGCCTGGCCCTGCGCCTGACCGGCACCCGCTTCGAACGAGGCGAAGAAACGGACGAGAACACGCTGCAACACTTGATGAAAGAAGCCGTCGACCTGCTCGAGGGCTCGTTGCTGATGCCGGTGGAGGACGAAGGCGACCCACCTAGCGAGGACGATCTCGACGATGCTCGCGCCAACTTGCGCGCGTCCTTGCTGCGCGGCTATCGATTCATTCTGGTCGACGAGTATCAGGACATCGACGAGCTGCAGTATCGCTTGGTCAGCGCTCTGGCCGATCGCGGCGCCTCGGACGAAGGCAAGCCCTGTATCGTCGCGGTGGGTGACGACGACCAGAACATCTATGGCTGGCGAGACACCAACAACCGTTATATCGAAGAGTTCCGCACCAGCTACTCGGCCAGCGATACCTTTCTGGTAGAGAACTATCGCTCCAGCGGCTGCATCATCGCTGCGGCCAACCACGTGATCGGGCTCAATGGCCAACGCCTCAAAAGCGAGGCGCCTGTCCGCATCGACGCGCGCCGCCGTGCAGATCCGCCGGGCGGAAACTGGCAGACGCTGGATCCGCATCGCCGTGGCCAGGTGCTCCGACTGCTGATCGATCGCACCGACGAAGCGAAAGGCAATTGTCAGGCACAAGCGGCCTTGGGCGAACTGCAGCGGCTGCTGGCTCTCGAGAACGGTGTCTGGGACGGCTGTGCGGTGCTGGCCAGGACTCACCACTATCTGGCGACGGTCCAGGCCTGGTGCGAGCACCATGGCGTCCCGTATCACCTGGCAGCGGACAAGGACAACGGACTGCCCATGATCCGCCAGCGTACGTTCGTGGCGGCCATCGACTGCCTGGACCGACAGACCCAGGCCCTTACGGCCGAACAGGCACTACAGTGCATTCAGGGTGTGCTGGACGAACACTCAGCGGCGTTCTTCGAAATCGCTTTCGATGAACTGGCAGGCGAACTGGGCGAGTGCCAACTACAGAGTGCGTCGATCGTGGCCTGGCTGTACGACTATGCCCGAGAGATCCGCCGACAGCCCACCAGCGGCCTGTACCTGGGAACCGTACATTCGGCCAAGGGTCTCGAATTCCGCCATGTCGCACTCCTGGACGGCGGCTGGAAATCCAAGGGAACCGAGCTGGATGACGAACGACGGCTCTATTATGTCGGAATGACCCGCGCGGAGCAGACACTGACGCTCTGCGAATTCAGCGCCGACAACGCCTTCAGCGGTTCCCTGCCTGTCGAGATCGCATGCGAATCGTTCAACGGCCCACCCTTGCCCGAACTCGACAAACGCTATCTGCAACTGAGCCTGAAAGACATCGACCTGGGGTATGCGGGCCGCCAGGACGCCACCCGAGACATTCACTCGGCCCTCGCTCGACTGCGCCGCGGTGATCCATTGAGTATGCACAAGGAGCAGAACAGCGCTCGCTACCTGATGCTCGACTCGACCGGAACCGTGGTCGGGCGCACCGCGAACGCGTTCAAGCCCGAATTCGACATGCAGGTCTGTGAGGTGGCCGACATCTTGGTGCGTTACGCCGAAGACAGTGACGAGGCATTCCGCGGATACTGCAAGTGCGACCAGTGGGCGGTCGTCGTGCCGAGGGTGTGTGGGGTACCGGGAAAAAAGGCTAGGGAAACGCAGCCGACGACCGACACTGACCAAGAACTGGTTTCTGGCTAAAGGACGTGCGGTGCGCGCTCGCCGCTAGCTGCTCGAGGTGTGATTGCTTGAAACACTGTAAAGTCACGAGAGCCGCCCTCGTGGCTGCGTTTCATACGCCTCTGAGCTACAAGTGATCATCCTGACCGGCTGATCTGGAGGCGATAGCGGAGCATGTGGGTAGTGGTCCGAAAGACCAGCGCCCCAATCCTGGGCCGGGGTATGGGCTAAACCGATCAGACACAAAAAAGCCCTGATGAATCAGGGCTTTCATGAAGAAATGATGGCGGAAGCGTAGTCCGCTATATAGTCCTCCACCGACTTCCACCGCTGTACGTTCCCCCGACGAGCAGCACCTCTAAATCAAGCATCAGGCGTTACCATTGTCCACTGAGGCCGATTGAGGGCCAACCCAAGCCAGCATCCAAAGTATGGGCTGGAATATGGGCTGAGGGTGAGGAGAAGGACGATGAAATCGAATCTGTTAACGGTCAAGTCAGTGGAGCGCCTACTGCGCTCGGGCGAAAAAGCCATGCACGTCGATGGCCAGGGCTTGTATCTGAAGGTGTCGGCTATGGGCAGAGGAAGCTGGATTTACCGGTTCAAATTAAATGGGAGATCCAGGGATATGGGGTTGGGTACCGTGGACGACATCACGCTCGCCCAAGCCCGGGACTCAGCCAGCCAGGCAAGAAAGATCGTCAAAGGCGGATCAGATCCCGTCCTGCTGAGACAACAACTTTCCAAGCCTCAACATGAAGAAGAAGCGCCCCCCACCAGGGCCTTCAAAGAAGTGGCCGAGGACTACATCGAAGCCCACAGAGCCGGCTGGAAAAACGCCAAGCATGCCCAGCAGTGGACCAATACACTCACCACCTACGCTTTTCCCATCATCGGGAACAAGCCGGTGGACGAGGTTGAGACTGATCACATCCTCCAAATATTGAATCCGATATGGACTCAAAAGCCTGAAACAGCTGCGAGGGTGAGAAATCGGTTAGAGCTTGTTTTAGATGCGGCGAAAGCTCGCCGATTGCGCTCGGGTGAAAACCCCGCATTATGGCGAGGCCACCTTGACAAGCTCTTACCCCGAAGACGAATGGCAGACCGTGGGAACCACGCAGCTTTACCATGGCAGGAACTTCCCTCCTTCATGACAGCCCTCAGAAGCTCCGCGGACCTCAGCTCAATTGCAGTTGAATTGACTGTACTGTGCGCCCTGCGAACCAGCGAGGTTATAGGAAGTAGCTGGGACGAAATCGACCTTGAAGAGGAAATCTGGACCATTCCAGCAGCACGCATGAAAGCCAGCCGCCAACATAGGGTCCCCCTATCAAAGGCTGCCTTGGAAACACTGCGCCGGCTCAAGGTTGGAAACGACAGCGAGTTGCTGTTCCCCGGTCGTACTGCTGGCCGGCCCCTCTCTAACATGGCCATGCTGCAGAAAATTCGAGGCATGGATGAGATATCGCTGAGAAACGGCGGGCCAGGTTGGCGTAACGAAGCTGGTGAAGTCATCACCATGCATGGTTTTCGGTCAAGCTTCAGAGACTGGGCCGCCGAGACAACCCATTTCTCCAATATCGTTCCTGAAATGGCGCTAGCGCATAAAGTCAGTAACGCGACAGA
This sequence comes from Pseudomonas sp. S30, assembly GCF_016518545.1. GTDB lineage: Bacteria > Pseudomonadota > Gammaproteobacteria > Pseudomonadales > Pseudomonadaceae > Aquipseudomonas. The sequence goes on along the minus strand of NZ_JACVTO010000010.1, from coordinate 5,959 downwards.
AGCAGCTTATCGGCGTGGCGACCTGTTGGAAAAACGGAAACAGCTTATGGAGGAATGGGCTTGCTATGCATTGTCGGGTTGTGAATCACCCCCTACTGTAAATAGTTCAGACTCAAGCAAATTTGAGACTGGAAAAGAGACAAAGCACTAGGTTCTGTCTGAAAAAAGGTGTCGCAGACATCGCATGACGCAAGCCAGTGAGACCATCGCGCCATAACTTTTTGCGAGCTTGTCGAAGCGTGTCACGAGTCGGCGGTTCTCTTTCAGCCAACCGAACATTCGCTCGATCACATTACGTTGGCGATACTTTGGGCGATCAAACAGGCGGGGCAATCCGGGCTTGGGTTTGCGCTTCATCGAACGCAAAGGAATAACCGGCTGCATGCGGTATCGGTCACAGAAACGCCGCAGCGCATCAGCGTCGTAGCCCTTGTCGGCCAAAAGCCAGCGGCAGCGCTTGCGAGGTCGGCCACGCTTGCTCGTCGGGATGCAGACATCGTTCAGCAGTGGCTGTGCATAGCTGATATCGCTGGCGTGACCGCCAGAAAGGAGAAAACGCAATGGCACGCCGTTGCCATCGCAGAGCATATGGATCTTGGTAGTGAGGCCACCTCGACTGCAACCTAGGGCGTGATCGGCAGGTTCATCAGGCCCCCTTTTTTACCTGCACCTGATGAGGCGCAGGTAGCACGAACAGCTGTTGAATCGATCATCCAGGTCTGCAGGTCAATGAGCCCTTGATCATTGAGCTTGAGATGCAATCGCTTGAGCATCTGATCAAACACTCCCCGGTTTCGCCAAACTCGGAAGCGGTGATAAACCGTCCGCCAAGGCCCGAAACACTCGGGCACGTCCCGCCAAGCAGCACCTGAGCGCAATAACCACAGCACGCCATCGAGCATCAGGCGATCACTTGCTCGCGGTCTACCTCTGGTGTGGGTTGGGGTTAAAAAGATCCGCGACCACATCCCATGCTTCATCCGAAATTTCATAGCGCTTAGCCATCGCTGGATTCCTTTCCATAGATGGCTGAAAACCTTACAAATCTCAACGCTCGCGGCACGAGAGTTGGATTTCTCCGAATTTCAGACAGAGCCTAATATTTATTAAATGAATGCCGAGCCAATCAGGTCCATGACCGTATTATCGAATCAATATTCTCTGGTTTAGTTATGACGTTGGAATGCGTGCCGGGAAGACTAATTTGTGTACTGGCCGACTTGTTTTTTGTCCAGGATAACCAGTCGATAGGCTTCGACTGGTTGAGTTGCAACGAATCCAACGCCCACGTCACATGTAATGGGGCATTAATTGCATGTGGCTTGAACTGCGGATCCAAGGCGGCATGAGAGCACTGGATCAAGTACTGCTGATGCAGAAAGTCTAGGTGATGTTCAGCGACACCATGTTCTTGTAGCCACTCGGGGTTTTTACGAATGACGCATTCGAAGTCCCCCTCTACCGCCCGCGCAAGCGCCTGAACCCGCTCCAGCACCGTACGCAGATCCGGGTCAAGCATCAGATCGCCCGCATTCAGGTGCAGGAAAACGGAGGCCAGGAAAGCCTCATAGCTGTTATGAAAGTCGGTGTCGAAGCCAGAATCTAAAAGCCCTACCCATTCCACTTCGCGGCCAAGGAGCTCGAACAACATCGCCATCTGAAACGCAATCTTGCCTCCCAGGGACCATCCCGCCAGTCGAAGTTTTCCAATGGGGTGAAACTCGTTGATTACCCTAACATAGCACTCACAAAGGCTTTCCAGAGTGTAGCCGGCCAGATCATACCCGGCGACCTCCGGAGACTGTATGGCAAAAGCGCACATCGACTGCGAAAGCCCCTGCGCCAGTGCTCTGTAGGCAAACACTGTACCACCAGCCGGATGAATGAAAAATATGCGCTGCTCACCATCGCTGCTGCCAAGAGGTGTCAGCAATGACTGTTTGACGGCTGGCGCTTCGATCAGGCTGGAAAATGCCTTGAGGGTCGAAGACGTAAAGATATTGGACATGGGAAGGGTGACACCAAACTGGTCACGGACCAGTTGGTAAAGCCTGATAACCAGAAGGGAGTGGCCGCCGATCTCAAAAAAATCATCCTCTCGCCCCACCTGGTCGAGACCTAACACCCGACACCATATCTTTTCCATTTTGAGCTCAGTTGGGGTACAGGCCCGGGTGAACGGCTGGCGCAAGCGAGTGGTACAAGCGTCTTTGTACTTCTCTATGTAAGCCAAGGCGCTTTCAGGCTGGCTGAACACTTCGGAAATCTTGCGCAGGCTATCGACACGCCTTCTGGAGTCCTGGTGGCCGGTATGGCTCGCAAAGGCCAATGAAGGTGAATCGTCAACATCTTCCTGGGTTGAGCCGGGCTCATAACGAGCCGTCAGCGCCTCGTGTACCTCGATAATGAAATAGTGAGTAACCTCGTCGCGGCCGATGCAGGTTATTGCTCCCAGGGACTTCAGGAAATTATGAACCGGTTCATTCTTTGCTGTGGCCAGGTACGGCGCAACGATATACCCACAGCCCTGTTCGAGGGCGATATCAGCCAATTTGTTCAGGATAATATATTCGACGCCCTTGCCCAGCACCCGGCAACTCAGGATAAAAGTATCCAATTCCAATAGCGGGGCAGACGCACGATAGAACACCGCACCGGTCAGGCCGTAGTCGCCAAAGCGATCCTCGACTTGAACAGCCAAGAAATATAGCGCCTGCACATTCTGCAAGCTGACAATTTCCGCCACGCTGCGGCGCCGGGTAGAAAGGTTGAACTGGTTGGTTCGCTGCGTCAGCTCGGCAATGCGCAGTTGTTGCTCTACGCGCATCTGGCAGAGGTCGACCCTCATCTCGAGCCCCGCCAGAAACTCCATGAAATTCGACGCGCTCTTTCGCAGGGCATCGCGCTTTCTATTGAGCGCATACTGCGCCGAACGCCCCTTGGCGTCATCTGTCACACAGATTTTGTCAAAGGCCCAGGTTCCCTGCAGAAAGGCAGCTGTCTGCATGCGATCGGCAGGCAGGTTCAGGGTCAGGACGTCGGGGAGACTGGCCAGAACCTCAGCACACTCCACCGGGTTGTCATCAATGAAGATGAAACTGTCCAACCCCAGGTTCAGCTCTTTTGCCAAGCTCAGGATATTCTCGCTCTTAGGCTGCCAATTTATGCGAGCGCCGACCAGGTGTTCCCGCTGCAAAGGGAACTCCTTGCGTTTGGAGAAGACGTCCCATACATCCTCTTCGGTATTCTTGCTGCACAAGCACAACAGCATGCCTTGCTCCAATTGCTCGCGCATGAACCACTGCAGCTTTTCGCTTTGCTCGTCAAGCAGTACGCCCTCGGCCCCCACCTCACCACACACACCACTCCACAGTGTATTGTCGCAATCTAGGACGATCACCTTGTACGGAGGGTAACTGAGCGCGTGATGGTGCCGAATGATTGCCTCTCCCAGAACGGCGAATCCGGCACTGGTGTACGGTATATGCCCCAGCGCTTCGGCATAACTGTCACTCCATTCAAGTCCCGGATGCCGGGCAAGCAGGCTTTCCGAGAGCATGCAGCGCACATGGCTGATCGATGAGAGCTGATCGCTCAGATGCTGCTCCGCCGATTCCAGGGCTTCATGAAGTTGCGGGACCTTTATGACAGCATCCGAGCAGGGACATGAAATCAACAGCAATGGACGGGTGTTCTGCCCAGAGTATGCTTTGACCGCATCAACAAACTCCATCAGGCGATCTTGCAGTTGCTCGTTGACCTTTGTCCATGGCAGTTCCGTCGCACGTTCGAAGTCTGCCGGGCTCAGCCAATCCTCCAAACGCAACAGGCAGACATTCAGTTCGCCCTGACCATTGGAGAACAGGCCGGCAGGGTTGAGCAATGTCTGGATGACCTGGTTATAGGGTGACAGGCCGACGATAGCCGTCGAGCCGAGGGCATCACTCCAGAACTTGAGTGTAGGGAGAACGTAGTCGGCAGTGAATGTGGATGCGATGTTGAGATGCAGCTTGCGCTCTCTTTTCTTCGAAACCCTGGTCTGCTCGGTCAACGGTGAGCCGAGTTTAAAACTGGACAGCGGCGCCGCCGGTGACATGACCAGTCGGGAGAAGAACTGCTGGTATTCGTCCAGCAGATATTTGATGCTCTTTTCCTCGAACAACTGGGTGTTGTACTCGCAGCTGAGTTGCAGCCCTTCGCCCACCTCGGTCGCCACAAACCGTAGATCCAGAAGCGAAGATGCCGTCGGCAAATCGACGACTTCTGCAACCAGCGCGGGCGCAACAGTTTCGCCCGAACGGCTCCTGCCTTGGGAAAAATCGACCGCCCCCCTATAGTTCTGAAGCAGAAAGCCAACGTTGAACAGAGGGTTGTAAGCCACATTCCTGACCGGGTTGAGAGCCTCGACGATTTTCTCGAAAGGGCATTCCTGGTGACTGAACGCCGCAACCACCTGACCATGCGTCTGCGCCAGGAACGCTTCCACGCTGAGTTCATGATCCACATGACCCCTCAAGGGCAGGAAGTTCATGAAGCAACCGACTAGAGATTCGATTTCAGAGCGGCTCCGCCCAGCGGTCACGGTTCCCAAGACAATATCGTTCTGACCAGACCAACGTGCCAGCAGCAGTTGCAGCGTGGCCAACATGATCATGAACATGGTCCAACCTCTCTCCTTGCCCAACTGCCTGGCGCTCTCCAACTCGGATGCTGGCAGGAACACGGAGTGGGTGCTGCCGGTAAACGACTGGATCGCCGGTCGAGGGAAGTCCACGGGCAGTTCCAGTGTTGCGGGAGCGCCACTCAGGCAAGCCTTCCAATAATCGAGTTGACTGTCCAGCAACGCGCCGGAGAGCGCCGATCTTTGCCAGACCGCATAATCGCCGTACTGTATGGCCAACGGTGCAAGGGGATTGCCAGCGCCTTGCGAATACGAGCTGTACAAGGTCGCCAGCTCATTCATGAGAAGGTTGACGGACCAACCGTCCGCAATGATGTGATGCATCGTTATCGTGAGCAGATGCTGCTCATCGGCCAGACGGACCAGTTGGCAACGGATCAAGGGCCCCTGCCCAAGGCTGTATCGCCGCTGGGACAACCTGTGCACGAGTTCAAGGGCCTTGAGCTCTGCCCCTTCCAGTCCCTGTTCGCTCAGATCGACATATTCGATCTGAAGCCCCCCCGGTGAGTGCGTCAGCTGTGCAGGGCGTTCCTCCCTGATGACAAATGTGGTGCGCAACGACTCATGCCGCTCCACCAGGGTATCGAGTGCCGCTTGCAGAGTATCCTGCGCCAATACTCCCTTGAGCCGGGAGACACAGGTCATGTGATAGGCCTCGGCTGCCCCCTCCATCTGGCTCAGGAACCAGATACGCTCCTGGGCCCACGTCAAGTCGCAGCCCTGGGTTCTGTCCGCCCGCGGTATCATCGTGGAAGCAGCGCTATGTACGCGAAGAGCCGGTTTCTGCTTGAGCTTTCGCATCAGCAGCTCACGCTTGATCAACTCCAGGCTAAATGACTGGGTATCCGTACCTTGCAAATCACTCACTGAATATCTCCTTGTGGCACCGGGTCTTGAAGGTTATCGAAACCCTGATCGCTTTCAGCCAACATCCGTTGAAGTTCCTCTTCGCTCAAGCTATCAAGCTCGGCAGACATACGTTCCAGCTCCGCCGTATCGAACTGCTGGATATACATCTGGTAGATCGCGTCGGACAGTGCAGACAGAACCGGAAATTTGAAAAGTTCGGCGATCGGCAGTTCCACTTCAAAGGTCTTCCTGATCTGGGAAATCAACTGGACTGCCAGCAACGAGTGCCCCCCCAGATCAAAGAAGTTGTCATGGCGCCCCACGTGCGGAACCTGCAGCATCTGCACCCACAACACGGCCAACTGCTCCTCCACTTCTCCGACCGGTGCCTCGTACAGCCTGTCCGTGACTTCCCCGTGCGCCACCACC